>NZ_LQIU01000037.1 GCF_001499995.1 Mycobacterium sp. IS-1496 | reverse complement strand
CTGGAAAACACCGGCCGAAGCCCTCAACCAACTACTGTCCAACCCACCAGCTGTTGCATCGACCGCTTGAAACCGCCTCCGAATACCCGGCCCCGGGCGGCGGGGGGGGCGCCGGAGACCAGCAATGCGTCGCGCGGTGCGCCGCGGATGCCCTTGCCGAGCCGGTCGGTCACGCGGCCGGCCAGCACGCCCGGCCAGGATCCCGCGGCGGCCACGATCACCTTGCCCAGCGCCGCCATCCCGTACCCGGTGGCGATCAGCGGACGTCTGGAGAAGCGGTCGCCCAGCGGCCCGGAGGCCAGCTTGGTCAGCGAGGCCGCACCTTCGGCGACACCCTCCACCGTTCCGACCACTGCGGCCGGGGCACCCAACACCGAGGTGAGGTAGATCGGCAGCAGCGGATAGAGCAACTCACTGGCGGCGTCCTGGAGGAACGACACCGCCGACAGCAGTCGGACGTTACGGGTGAGCCAGGTCCGCCGGGTGCGCACTGGCTCATGATGCCCGCTGAGGCTTACTCCGGATTCTCGTTGGCCAGCGCGGCGAATCCCTTGGCCTGTCCCCGCGCGAGCGCGGCGCGGACGATGCCGACGATCAGACCCTGGATGGCGGCGGCGACGAAGATCTCCTTCGCGGAGCTCTGCAGGTCCTCGGGATCCGGCGGCTCGGTGCCCGAGGGATTGGCGCGCTGCCAGATCTCGGAGAAGATCTTGCCGGCTATGAGACCGCCCCCGATGCTGCTCGCAAGGGCCAGGGGCTTGTAGAAGGTTTTCGCCACACTCACGGGCGTGGCGTTCCCGACCCGTCAATCTTCAAACATCGGACTAGAACACGTTCTAGTATTCGAGCACCGACCCGAGGAGGCGCTGTGCGGTTCACCTACGCCGAGGCGATGACCGACCCGACGTACTACATCCCGCTGGCCAAGGCCGCCGAGGCCGCGGGCTACGACGCGATGACGATCCCCGACAGCGTGGCGTACCCCTTCGAATCCGACTCGACATACCCCTACACGCCCGACGGCAGCCGCGAGTTCCTCGACGGCAAGGCGTTCATCGAGTCCTTCGTGCTGGCGAGCGCGCTGTGCGCGGTGACGACCACGTTGCGGTTCAACTTCTTCGTGCTCAAGCTGCCGATCCGCCCGCCCGCACTGGTCGCCAAGCAGGCCGGGTCGCTGGCGGCGATGTTCGACAACCGGCTCGGCCTCGGTGTCGGCACCAGCCCGTGGCCGGAGGACTACGAGCTGATGAACGTGCCGTTCGCCAAGCGGGGCAAGCGGATGGACGAATGCATCGAGATCATCCGCGGCCTCACCACCGGGGAGTACTTCGAGTTCCACGGCGAGTTTTACGACATCCCCAAGACGAAGATGACCCCCGCCCCGACGAAGCCGGTGCCAATCCTGGTCGGCGGCCACGCCGATGCCGCCCTGCGGCGCGCGGCGCGTTGCGACGGCTGGATGCACGGCGGCGGCGATCCAGGGGAACTCGACGGGTTCATCGCCAAACTGAACAAGTTCCGTGCGGAGCAGGGCGCCACGGGCCCGTTCGAGATCCACGTGATCTCGGTCGACGCGTTCAGCCTCGACGGCATCAAACGGCTGGAGGACAAGGGCGTCACCGACGTCATCGTCGGCTTCCGCATCCCCTACATCACCGGCCCGGACACCGAACCGCTCGAGGACAAGATCCGCAACCTCGAATGGTTCGCGGAGAACGTGATGGGCAAGCTCTAGACCGAACGGCCCAGGTCATCCCCGCAGTGTCGTGTGCGGACTCTGCCCGTACGTGTGCCGGTAGAGCACCGCGAACCGGCCGGTGTGCGCGAAACCCCACCGCGCCGCGATGGTGGTGACGGTGTCATGGCCGGGGTCGCCGGCCCGCAGATCCTGATGTGCTCGGTGCAGGCGTAAGCGCCGCAGGTGTTGCAGCGGCGTCGTCTCCAGGTGGCGCCGGAACATGTACTGCACCGCGCGCGGCGAGACGTGGATGGCGGCGGCGATGTCGGCGAGGGCGATGTCGTTGCCGAGGTTCTCCTCGATGAAGTCGGTCGCCCGCCGCAGCAGCACCGGTTTCGCGTCGTGGTCGTAGACGGTCGACTCGATGCCCGCCGTGGTCGGGAACGCCGCGACGGTGACCGCGGCGAGCAGTCGCGCGGCGTGACCGAGCACCAGCGGGGTGGCCAGTGAGTCGTCGGCGAGCACACCGTCTCTGACGTAGCGCACGGTCCGCTGCCACAGCCTTGTCGCCGGATCGTCGACGGGCTGAAACCGGAGAACCTGATCGGCCGGGCCTGCGCATGCGGCACGCCGGTTGCGACGCCGGCGACGAGCGCCGGGTCGAGCAGCACCGTCGTCACCGCGATGTCCTCGGCCTCCGCGTCGTGGGGCAGGTCGGGTTGGGCGAGCAGCGCGACCTCGCCGGCACGGGCACGGCCGCCGACACCGGCGCACCGGCTCGCGATCCGGCCCCGGTTCGCCCACACCGCCGTCACCTTGTGCATCGGGTCCGGAGACGAGGTGAAACTGCCCACCACTTCGACGTCGTCGATCACGAAGGCGCCGGCGTCGTGGCGGGTGTGGGTCAGCACTGGGCCGGCGACCGGATCGGCGAGCCGCGACAAGCGCAGGCGGGAGCCGTAGGCGTCGTCCAGGAACGCCGCCGCTTTGTCAGGATCCTTGATCTCCCTGCGGGTCCGCGACGGCATCACCAGGGAGTCGAACTGTGGGGCTATGGGATTCACCTCTGCGCATGACGCAGTGCGGGGCTGGTGCTGAACCCCCTGGTTGGTGCTCACCTTAGCCAATTCGGCGCCGACCGCCCGGCGGATGGCCCGACGACCCCGCGGACGTCCCGGATACCGCCTCGGGTGGGTGTGGTGGGATGACCTCCATGCCCGTCCTGGACAGATTCCGTCTCGACGACAAGGTCGTCATCGTCACCGGCGCCTCCTCGGGTCTCGGTGTGTCGTTCGCCAAGGCGTGCGCCGAAGCCGGCGCCGACGTCGTGCTGGCCGCCCGCCGCGTCGAGAAGCTCGAAGGCACCGCCGAGCTGGTGCGCTCGGCCGGCCGCCGCGCGCTGTCCGTGGCCACCGACGTCGCCGACCCGGCGCAGTGCCAGGCGATGGTCGACGCGGCGATGGCCGAGTTCGGACACGTCGACGTGCTGGTCAACAACGCCGGTGTCGGCACCGCCGTACCGGCCACCCGCGAGACGCCGGAGGAGTTCCGGGCCGTCGTGGACGTCAACCTCAACGGGTCGTACTGGGCGGCGCAGGCCTGCGGGCGGGTGATGGGTCCGGGCAGTTCGATCGTCAACATCTCGAGCATCCTCGGCATCACCACCGCCGGTCTGCCGCAGGCGGCGTACAGCGCCAGCAAGGCGGCGATCGCCGGCTTGACGCGAGACCTGGCCCAGCAGTGGGGAACCCGCAAGGGCATCCGCGTCAACGCCATCGCACCGGGGTTCTTCGAATCCGAGATGACCGATCAATACAAACCCGGATACCTCGAGAGCGTCGTCGAACGCGCGGCCCTCGGCCGCACCGGCGATCCCGAGGAGCTGGCCGCCACGCTGGTGTGGCTGGCGTCGGACGCCGGCGGCTACGTGACCGGACAGACCATCGTCGTCGACGGTGGCGTCACGATCACCTAGCAGACGAGGTACTGCTGGCCCGGCAAGAAGTCGCCGACCAGCACCGCCCGCGCCCCGTGGTCGAGGGCGACGGCCGCGAACGGATCCCCCGCGTGCATGGCGAGCAGCAGTGACTCCGCGCCGAACCAGCGCCGCGCCACCACGTCCCGCTGCGCGGCAGGCATGCTTTCGTTGAGCGCCCAGTTCGAGACGAACAGATCGGCGTCGACGTCCAGGTCGCCGACCAGTCCGATCGGGACGAGGTTGACGCGTCCCGGTTCCGGCCGGACCGGCGCGCCGTGGTGCAGCACGACGTGGTCCTCCCCGAGGACGGCGGACAGATACAGCCACTGCACCGCGCTGAAGACCGGGGTGTCGATGATCACGCAGGTGGGCCCACCGCCGTGCAGGCGCACGACCAGCCGCATCAGGCTGCCGAACCCGCCGCCCCACTCGACGACCGTCGAGGCGTCGCGCACCCGCCACCCGGTGGCGTCCTGATAGCGCAGCAGGTGGTACAGCTGGTGCACCGTATTGGGTGAGGTGCGGATGTCGGTGCCGGGCACCGGGACCGTCGGCGGTGCGCCCACCGCGTCCTCGGCCAGCAGCGCGTCGTCACCGAGGTGCTCACGCACGTACGGCAACTCATGCGGCAGGATGCGCTCGCCCATCAGCATCTGGAAGCGGATGGCCGGGTGGGACAGGAAGTCCGGCGGCGGCACCGGCAGCAGGTCGCGCGCCAGCTGCTCGTTGCGTTCGGCCCAGTCCGCTCGCACGTATCGGGGCTCCACGCAGTTCCGGACGGCGGCGAGGCGGCCGGCGAACCGCGCGGCGAGACTGCTGTGCACCCCCCACCCGGCGGCCGGGTCGATCTGATCGGCGCGCATACCTGCGCATACCCGCCCCGCGCACGGTGAACCGGCTTCCCGCGCCCGGGGCGGCCTTACCCGCCGGACAGGAAAGTCTTACCCGCGGGCACCCGAATCTGGCTTCCGCGCGATTACGCCGTCGCGGCCGGCTCACCAGGATGAATGTCGTCCCTCCCACACGACGAAACGACATCGAGGAACCTCATGGTTGCGACAGCATCGACCAACTCCCCCCGCCGGGGCCACGACGAGACCGTGCGGATGCGCAACGCCGATCTGCTCAGGCCGCTGCCGACCGACGTCACCCTCGACGACCCCGAGACCACGCGACTGCGCGCCGAGCACCGGCATGCGGTGAGCACGGCGGTCGGCAAGACCGTGCGGCTGCCCAGCATCGTCATCGGCAACGTCACCAACACCGTGCGGCAGCGGTACGCCGATCTGGACGCCGTCGACCCCGCCCCGCCCGGCATGTGGCAGATCGCGCGGATCCTGGTGATCCTGCTGCTGGCGTCGATGCCGATCCTGGGTATCTCGGTCGACGTGTTCGGCCTGGTCCCGCAGGCCACCACCTCGGTGGCGATCATCGCGCTGACCGCCGTCGTCGGCGCGGTCATCGTGTTCGCACCGCACCGCACCGACATGATCGTCGGGCGCGGCCTGATCGCCGGCATGGTGGCCTGCATCGTCTACGACGCCGCCCGGTTGTTCGCCGTCCACGTCCTCGGCTTGATGGAGGACTTCATCCCCGTGATGGGCTCCTGGGTCACCGGTGAGCCGGACACCACCGGCAGCGCCGCGGTCGGCTACGTGTGGCGCTACATCGGTGACGGCGGCGGGCTGGGGGTCGCGTTCTTCGTCGTCGCGTTCGCCTTGGGCATCGACCGCTGGTCGAACGTCAAGGCCGTGGCCGCGGCGGTCGCCTTCGCCGTCTTCCCCACCTGGGCCGGGCTGATCGCGACCGTCGCGCTGGCCCCGCGCGGTCAGGAGATGATGTTCCCGCTGACACCGGCGACGGTCACGATCACCCTGGTCGGCCACGTCATCTTCGGGTTCATCCTGGGCCTGGCGTTCCTGAAGGCGCCGCGGGGCCGGGCGGGCGGCGAGTGGCCGTGGCCGCCGCTGCTGGAGACCCTGACCCGCCGCCGGAGCGCGGCGTAAGAGTCGAGCGGGCCGCGGGCCGTCGGGACTTCCCGGCGGCCCGCGGCGCGTTTGTCGACCGCGAACCCCCGGCTCTGGGTGAGAATTGCCTGCGACAGGAGGTCCGCATGCCTTGCCACCTCGAAGTGTGGAGACCGTCGGGGCGGGAGTTGATCACGCTCGACGGTCAGCGGGTGACGCTCGGTAAGGCCGCCACCAACGCCGTCTCCCTCGAGCACGACCAGACGGTCTCCCGGCTGCACGCCGTGTTCGAGAACCTCGGCTTCGCCTGGTCGATCAGGGATCTCGGCAGCCGCAACGGCACGTATCTCAACGGCGAACGGATCACCGCCGAACGGGTGCTGCGGTCCGGGGACGAGGTACGCGTCGGCAGGTCCCGCTTGATCTTCTGGCAGGCACAGGACAGCGGTGACGGACCCCGTGACGAGCAGACGGTGTCCGCGCAGCCGTCCGACCTCCCGCCGCGTCTGACCCGGCGCGAATTCGACGTCCTCGTGGCGTTGTGCCGGCCGCTGGTCTCCGACGACCTCTTCCCCGAACCCGCCTCCGTGCGCCGCCTGGCCGGCGAACTGTTCGTCACCGAGGCCGCCGTCAAACAGCATCTGCAGAACCTGTACGACAAGTTCGCCGTCCCTGCGGAGGGCGACCGCCGGGTCCGGCTGGCCAACGAGGCGCTGCGACGCGGCGCGGTGACCATCGCCCAGCTGCGCGACGCTACGTGAAGTCGAGGGCCTCGACCGTGGCGACGGGGCCTTCGTGCGTCGGCCGGTCCGCCCCGCCGATGCAGTACAGCGTCGAGCCGACGGCGGCCACCGCCTCCCCGTGCAGCGGGGTGCTGATCGGCGCGAGCGTGCTCCAGGTGCCGCCGGCGATGTCGTACATCTCGACCGTGGCCAGCACCCGGGTCGGTTCTTCGCCGCCGACCGCGACGATCCGGCCGTCGATGAACGCGGCGCCGTAACTCCCGCGCGCAGTCGGCATGTCCGGCAGGGATTCCCACGCGCCGGTCTGCGGATTGAACCGCTCGAAGGCCGCCGAGTTCTCGTCGGCGCTCAGCAGTCGTCCGCCGAGGGTGTAGACGTAGACACCGTCCGACACCGCCGCCAGGTGTTCACGCGGCGTGGGCAGGTCGGCGGCCTCGGTCCACGACTCACCGTCGAACACCTCGGTCTGCGCGACGAGCTGCTTGTCGTTCTGCCCGCCGACGACCACCAGCTTGTCCCCGACGACCGCCGCGGCACCCGCGACCCGGCCGTGCTTCATCGGGGGAAGCTCCGCCCATGCGCCGTCGCGCAGCGCGTACACCTTGTTCGACGCGTCGGCGATGCTTTCGCTGGCGCCGCCGATCACCACGACCTCGCCGCGATACGTCGCCGCGGTGGCGTGATGCAGGGGTACCGGCAGCGGGGGCTCGGTCTGCCAGGTGCGCGTTCGCGTGTCGTAGCTCTCGACGGTCTGGAGGGTCTCACCGTGGCTCATGCCGCCGGCGATCCAGATCTTGTCGTCGAGCACGGTCCACGCCGTCATCAGCCGCGCCGTCGGCGCATCCGGCAAGGTCCGCCACGCAGCGGCCGGTTGCGGCCGGCGGGCACCCAGTTTGAGGGATTCGGCCGATGCGGTGACCGCGCCGTCGGCCGCACCGGTCGACCCGCCGATCGCGTAGACGGTTCGGCCCACGCTGGCGACCGCCATGCCGTGGCGCGCGGTCTCCATGTCGGGCAACTCCGTCCACGTCCGCGTGACGAAGTCGAGCGCGACGACGCTCGCCAGGACCTGTCCCGCAGATTCACCACCCACCGCGACCAGCCGCCCGTCGGCGTTCGTCGCACCGAAGTCACTGCGCGGCTGAGGGATTGGGGGCAGCGCGGTCCACGTGTTCGCGGCCGGATCGTAGGCCTCGGCCGTCGCCAGATCCGCTGTCCCGGTCGAGCCGCCGACCACGTACACCAGCCTGCCGTCCGACGCCGCCGCCGACATCTGCCGCGGTGTGGGCATGGCGGCGCCGAGTTTCCAGCCGGTGCCGTCGTAGATCTCGGTGGTGGCGAGCAGTCTGCCGGCTTCGTCGACGCCGCCGGTGACGATGATGCGGTCGCCCACCACGGCGGCGGACGCGGCCGCGCGGGGTTGCAGCAGTGGGGGTAGCTCGGTCCATCGACTGTTGACGACCCGCCACACCCGGTCGGTGGCCACCCGCTGGTCGGCGCCATCGGCGCGCCAGCCACCGAGGACGACCGGGGTGCCCTGCCAGGTCACCGCCATCGCGTGCTGCACGGGAACGGGGAGGTCCTCACCGCCCTTCCAGCTGTCGATCGCCGGGTCGTAGCCCTCGTGCCGCCCGCTGACGCGGTCGCCTTCGCCGACGCCGCCGAACACCCAGATCGTGCCGTCGGCCTCCGTCGCCGCGACTCCCTCGCGGGCCACTCGCGCATCCGCCAGCGACCGCCACCCGGGCTGGGCCTCCGGGGTCGGTTGCGTCTGGCCGGCCGGCGCCGCCACGTCGCTTCCGGCGTCGTCGCCGGGTGAGACGACCATGTAGATGCCGCTGGCCACGAGGAGCAGCACCGCGACGGCCGCCGCGGCGGCGATGAGTGTGCGGTTGCGGTTCGGCTTCTCGGGAGGGCCGGCCGCCGGGGTCTCGGCCGCCGGTGGCGGTGCGGCCGCCGGGACCGCCCACGGCAGGCTCGACGCGCTGATCGACGCGGTGTGGGCGAACATGCCCGGTGAGGGCGGTGGCATCGCGCCGGTCGCACCCAGTGAGTCCTCCCCGGTGGGTTCGGGCGGGCGCGTGGCGTCGAGCCCCTCGGCGCCGGCCGTCTGCTCCGGCGTGGCGTCCGGGTCGCTGAGTGCCATCGAATCCGCGGCCAGACCGTTGTTGCGTTGTGCCAGTTGCAGTTCGCGGCCGAACTCCTCCGCCGAGGCGAACCGGTCGGCCGGTTCGCGCGACATCGCCTTCTCGATCACCGAGCAGACGTCGACCGGAATGCCCTCCGGGCGCAGGTCGGGCACGGGTGTCGAGGTGATCCGCAGGTAGTGGGCGATCAGGTCTTCGTCGGCCTTGCGTTCGTGCGGAGGGTTGCCTGCGATCAGGGCATAGATCGTCGCGCCGAGGGAGTACACGTCGGCCGCGACGGTCGGCGGGGTCCCGCTGAGCACCTCGGGCGCGGTGTAGGAGAGGGTGCCGGTGAAGAAGCCGGTGACGGTCTTGTACCCGCCGACGATCCGTGCGGTTCCGAAGTCGCTCAGTTGCGGTTCGCCGTAGTCGTTGACGAGCACGTTGGCCGGTTTGATGTCCCGGTGCAAGGTCCCCGTCCGGTGCGCGGTTTCCAAAGCGCCGCAGAGTTTCACGCCGATGCGCAGCGCCTCGGGCCACGCGATCCGGCCTTCCCTGCGCACCCGCTGCGCCAGGGAACCCCTTGCGTGATAGGGCATCACGATGAAGGGCCGGTTGCCCTCGGTGACACCGACCTGCAGGATGTTCACGATGTTGGGGTGGCCGGACAGCCCGCCCATCGCGTAGCCCTCGCGCAGGAAACGCTCCCGGTCGTCGTCGTCGAGGTCGGAGGCGAGCACCTTGATGGCCACGCTCCGCCCGAGCGACTTCTGATGGCAGCGGTAGACCACGCCGCCGCCACCGCGTCCGACCTCGACGGCGTCGGTGAATCCGGCGGCCGCCAACTCGGTCGTTATCCCGCCCGCCATAGTGCCAACCGTCCTCCGGTGAAACGCGGATCCTTCGCCTCACGGTACCGAGCAAAGACCACCCAGACGTGGGAATCAGCGGTTGCGGTCGGCTTTCCCACCGGCGCCCCACATGTGGCACTCGGTGCACTTGTGGCCGGGCGGTCTCGACCGTCCCCCGCCGTAGCCTGGGTCCCGTGCATCCGGCCTCGACAGTCACCGTCGACGAAGTCCGCGTTGCCGATCCCCCGGCCGCGTGGCGGCGGGCCGGGTTCAGCGTCGACACCGATGACGTCTGCAGGGTCGGCGCTGTCCGCATCAGACTGGTCGACCGCGCCGGCGGCTCCGGCATCGTCGGGTGGTCGCTGCGGGGGCTCCCGGTGGACGCTCCCGTCGACGGGATCCCGACGACGAGGTCAGACGCCACCGCCGCCGAGCCCGCGACGCATCCGAATGGCGTCACCGCGATCGACCACGTCGTGCTGATGTCGCCCTATTTGCGGCGGACAGCCGAATCGCTTGCCGCGCTCGGGGTGGCGCCCCGCCGTGAGCGCGACGCCGAACTGGGCGGCCGGCCGATCCGTCAGGTCTTCTTCCGGTTGGGTGAGGTGATTCTCGAGGTGGTCGGCTCACCGGACACGGCCGGCGATGGCCCGTCCACCCTGTGGGGTATCACCTACGTCGTCGCCGACATCGACGCGACGGCGTCGTTCTTCGGTGCACGCACGGCGCCGGTGAAGCCTGCGGTGCAGCCGGGGCGACGGATCACCACGCTGCGGCACCGCGATCTCGGGATGTCGGTCCCGACGGCCATGATCTCCGCACCTATCCTCAGGTCATGAGCGAGCCTGTCGACCGCGGCGCAGTCTTCGACGGGATCCGGATCGGCAGACCGGCCACCGGCGCGCTCGTCGATGCCGGGTACCGCACCCGCGCCGACCTCCCGGCGGATCTCGACGAGCTGCTGACGCTGCATGGCGTGGGACCCAGGGCGGTTCAGCTGCTCCGGCAGGCGGAGGACGGCTGAGCCCGTGGACACCGAACCCGTGATCATCCACACCGACGGCGGCTGCCGCCCCAACCCCGGCCCCGGGGGCTGGGGCGCGGTGCTGCGCCACCGCGACCGCGTCCGCGAGATGTTCGGCGGGGAAGCCGGTGCGACGAGCAACAACCGGATGGAGCTCACCGCCCCGATCATGGCGTTGGAAGCGCTCACCAGACCCGTGGTGGTGCACCTCCACACCGACAGCACCTACGTCCGCAACGGCATCACGAAATGGGTGCTCGGGTGGGAGCGCAACGGCTGGCTGACGGCCGCCAGACAGCCGGTGAAGAACGCCGACCTGTGGCGGCGGCTGCGTACTGCCTGCGCAGCGCACCAGGTCGAATGGTTCTGGGTGAAGGGGCATTCCGGCGTCCCCGACAACGAGCTGGCCGACCAGCTGGCCACCCGCGGTCTGCGGCAGGCGCTCGAGGCCGCGACGGTTCTCGGCTGACCTCGGCGGTTCAACGCACCAGCGGCGGGTAGCCCAGGGACATGGATCAGGCGAGAGCACCGCTCCTGGACGCGTTGGCCGACTATCACCGCAGCGAGCGGTACGGCTTCACCCCGCCCGGGCACCGCCAGGGCCGGGGCGCCGACGAACGCGCGCTCGCCGTGCTCGGCAAAGACCCCTTCCGCGACGACGTCCTGGCCTCCGGTGGTCTCGACGACCGGATGTCGCGGGGCGGTTTCCTGTCCGACGCCGAAGACCTGATGGCCGAGGCGGTCGGGGCCGACTCGGCGTTCTTCTCGACCTGCGGGAGCTCACTGTCGGTCAAGGCCGCGATGATGGCGGTCGCCGGCGGGCACGACGGCGGTCTGCTGCTCAGCCGCGACAGCCACAAGTCGGTCGTGGCGGGGCTGATCCTCTCCGGTGTGCAGCCGCGGTGGATCACCCCGCAGTGGGACACCGAACGACACATCTCGCATCCGCCGTCACCGCAACAGGTCGCCGACGCGTGGGAGCGGTACCCCGACGCCTCGGGGGCGCTGGTCGTCAGCCCGAGTCCCTACGGCACCTGCGCCGACCTCGCCGGAATCGCCGAGGTGTGTCACGACCGCGGCAAACCGCTGATCGTCGACGAGGCCTGGGGTGCACACCTGCCGTTCCACGAGGATCTCCCCACCTGGGCGATGGATGCCGGCGCCGACGTGTGCGTGGTCAGCGTCCACAAGATGGGCGCCGGTTTCGAGCAGGGTTCGGTGTTCCATCTGCAGGGCGACCTGGTCGACGCCGATCGGCTGTCCAAATGCGCCGATCTGCTCATGACCACGAGCCCGAATGTCATGGTCTACGCGGCGCTCGACGCGTGGCGACGGCAGATGGTCGAGCGGGGCCACGACTTGCTCGGCGCCGCACTGGAACTCGCCGCCGGCGTTCGGGCGCGGATCGAGGAGATCGCCGGCGTCGAGGTGCTCGACGACGAACTCCTGGGCGAGCAGGCGTCCCACGACCTGGACCGGCTTCAAGTGCTGATGGATGTCGCGACGACCGGCACCTCGGGTTATCAGGGCTCCGATTGGATCCGCGAACACTGCATGCTGGATCTCGGGATGTCCGATCATCGGCGCATGCTGGCGACGATGTCGTTCGCCGACGATCCGCACACCGCCGACCGGCTTCTGGCCGCGTTGTCGTCCTGGCGCGAGGCGGCACGCGACTTCGAGGCGCCACCGCGCATCGACCTGCCCTCCCCGCAGGAGATCCAACTGCAGACGGTGATCGTGCCGCGCGATGCGTTCTTCGGTGCCACCGAGATGGTGCCGGCCGAGAAGGCGGCGGGAAGGGTTGCGGCCGAACAGATCACGCCGTACCCGCCGGGTATCCCGGCCGTGGTACCGGGCGAGGAGCTCAACGACGCGGTCGTCGACTATCTGCGTACGGGCGCGGCCGCGGGGATGACGCTGCCCGACGCGTCGGATGCGAAGGCGCAGCACTTCCGCGTCGTCGCCTGATCAAGCCGGCAGCAGCGCGCCCGAGCGGCCGTCCGGACGAACGATGCGACGGCTCTGCCGATCTCGCCCGCGCTGTCCTCCTGCAGGAAATGGGTTCCCCGGACGACGGTGATCTCGATCTGTTCGGGCCAGCTGCGGACGATGTCGTAGATGCGTTGTCCGCCCTGGATCAGTCCTGGGTGGGCGCGAATGAACAGTTCGGGAACCTTGCTATCGGCCGGCCGCACGCCGAATTCCTCGATCACCCCGACCACCTCGGCGGGTTCTGCGGAGATAGGGACGTCGCGCGGCATGACAGCAGCGTGGGCCGCCATTCCGCGCACCCTGAAGTGGCGCCTCAGCCGGATCGTCGCCCAACTCCAGGTGGCGTCCTGAGGCGCATACGCGGGTGACGGCGGTCAGGCCGCCCGACCTTCCGGAGGTGCGGGGCCGCCGGGCTCACCGGCGTTGTCGGCGGGCCGGGTGGGTGAGTCCTGCTCCGCGCGGCCGGTTTCGTGGAAGTCGGTTTGTGATGTGGCGGCTTCCTCCGAGCGAACGTTCTCGTGGACCTCGTCGGCCACCGGGGCAGCGGTCTTCACGCGGCCGGTCGTGTCGCTGTCGGCCACCGGGGCAGCGGTCTTCACGTGGGCGGTCTCGTCGCCGTCGTCGACCGGCTCAGCGTGGAGTTCGGTGTCGCCAATGTCGTCAGCGTCAGCCGGCTCTGTGGAAACAACGGTTTCGGCGCCGATATCCGGGTCATCGGGCGGGCGCAGAAGGCGTTCGGGCCGGTGGTAGTAGTTCAGCCGGGCCTGGCCGGTGTCCAATCGTGGTGGCGGGATCCATTCGACCTCGTGCTGGTCGTTCATGCGGGTGGACCAGCCGCCGTCGTTGTCGACGCTGCGGTTGTCCGGCCCGCACGCAAGCCCGAGTTCATCGACGTTGGTGTTGCCGCCGTCGGTCCAGTCGGCGACCACGTGATGCACTTGGGAGCCGTAGGCGCCGATGGTGCAGCACGGTTTGGTGCATCCCCCATCGCGGGCGATCAGCATGATGCGCTGCGCCGGGGAGGCGGTGCGTTTGGCGCGGAACAGATCGAGGGCCGATCCGGTCGCTTTGTCGAACACCGCCAGGTAGTGGTTGGCGTGGCCGGCCATCCGGATCACCTCCTTGATCGGGATCACGGTGCCGCCGCCGGTGGTGCCGACCCCGGCGCGCGATTCCAGGTCTTGCAGCGTGGTGCGGATGATGATCGAGACCGGCAGCCCGTTCAAGTGACCGAGTTCGCCGCTCATCAACGCGATGCGCCCGATCGCGATCATCGCGTCGTGTTGGCGCTGGGCCAGGGTGCGGTGGTCATTGTCGATCTGGGCTTGGGTGGGGGTGCCTGAGGTGCAGGGTTCGGGATCGTCGGGATTACACATCCCGGGTGCGGCGTATTTGGCGAAGAGCACCTCCCACACCGCCCACGCTTCCGGAGTCAGATGGCCGGACAGGTCGACCATTCCGTCGTCACGTTGTTTGGACCTCGACACGCCACGCTTGCGGGCGCGTTCGGTGTCATCGGGCTCGGGACCGTCCTGGTCGAGCAGGAACAGCGTGAGGTCGGCGGTGTCTTTGAGTTCTTTGGGGCCCACCCCGACCGCGGTGCGGACCAGGGTGACCTCGAACTGCTCCCGGGTGGCCGTATCCACCCATGCGGGCAGTTTGTCGACCGCTTTGCGGATGACGTCCACGTGTTCGCCGGTGATGCATCCGAGCGCTTGGGCGGCCGCGGTCGCCGGCAGCAGGGGTGGCAGCGACGGGCCGGTCAACGCCTGGCGCGGCGCCAACAAGGCGGCCTCGGTGAGGCGGCGGTGAGCCTCGCTCCCCGAGATTCGCCACCGCACCGTGAGGACCTCTTTCCACGATGTGGCGCCCAGCTGCTGCGGTGTGGCCTCGGCCTGCAGCCGGGCCAACAAACGGTGACTCATCGTGGGCAGCTGGCACCCCAGGGTCTCGAGATCGTCCAGCGCCGCAACGAGTTCGGGCCGATCCAGCAGCGCGACATCACAGGAAGCCACCTCGTCGAAGGCGGCGCGCAGCGCGCTCACCGCGCTCTGGAGGTCGTTGCCGGACATACTTCGAACATACATTCGACCACCGACAAATCCGCGCGGCGGCACGGTGATCCGCGCCGTCATTCGCGTTCGACAGCACCTACTCCCACACCACCTCGTCGGGCGACTTGTCCGGGCGCAGCCCCCGCCATGACGGCTGCCGCAGCCGACCGTCGCCGGTGCGTTCGCTGTAGCGCACCTCGCCGACGAGTTCCGGCCGGACGAAGGTGACGCCTTTGGCATCCTGGGTGGGAAGCCTTGTCGCGAAAGGCGATTCCTTCGTGTGCAGGGGCGCCAGCGTCTTCTTGAGCTTGCCGAGCTCCTTCTCGGTGAACCCGGTGCCGACGCGCCCGACGAACCGCAGCCCGTCCGGGCCGGGGATCCCGAGCACCAATGCGCCGATACCGCTGCTCCGGCCGCCGTTGCCTTCACGCCAGCCGCCGATCACCACCTCCTGGGTGTTCCACAGCTTGTCCTTGATCCACGCCGACGAACGCCGCCCCGGCTGATAGGTGGAGTCCCACTTCTTCGCGACCACACCTTCCCACTTGCGCATCCGCGCATGCTCGAGCGCGTCCCGGCCGTCGCCGTCGAGCAGGGGCTGCACGATCAGGCCACCGCCGCCGGCGAGCGTCTCCAACAGCTTTCGGCGGTCCCGGTACTTCGCCTTCAGCAGCCATCGTCCGTCGAGGCGCAGGATGTCGAACGCCCAGAACTCGACGCGGGTGGAGCGGGCCCGGTTCTGCATCTCGCCGAAACTGGGCACGCCGTTGTCGTCGAGCGCGACCACCTCCCCGTCGAGCACGACGTGGTGATCGGCGAGATCGGCTGCGAGCGCGCGTAATTGGGGGTACTCGCCGGTGACGTCGCGTCCGCTGCGGGATTTGAGGCACAGCTTGCCGTGGTCGGCGTCGACGAGTAGCCGGTAGCCGTCCCACTTGCCTTCGAACGCCCACTGTCTGGCGGTGTACCTATCGACCGAGCCATGGGTGGCGAGCATCGGCGCGAAGTCGTCGAAGGTCGGATTGGCCTGGTCCTTCATCCGGTGCGCGAGCCAGTTCTTGCCCTCGGTCTGGATGAGCGCGTACCGACCGTCGATCTTCTCGCCGTGCAGGGTGATGATCACCTCGCCGCCCTTGGCCGGTCCGTCGGGGGCATGGTCGTTGAACTTCTCGGTGTCGTAGGTGCCGGTGTCCCAGACGATCATGTCGCCACCGCCGTACTCGCCCTTCGGGATGGTGCCGTGGAAGGTGAGGTACTCGAGCGGATGGTCCTCGGTGTGCACGGCGAGGCGGTTCTCCGACGGACTCTCGGGCAGGTTCTTCGGTACCGCCCAGCTGACCAGCACACCGTCGCGTTCCAGGCGCAGGTCGTAGTGCAACCGCCTGGCGTGGTGCTCCTGGATGACGAAGCGGTCGTTGTTGCCGACGGTCGGCGGTTGTGGCGGTACCGGCTCGGGGGTCTTCGACGGGTCGCGCATACTGCGGTACTTGGTCAGCCGGTCCTCGACGGGCACCTTCTCGTCGAGGTCGGCGAGCAGATCGCCGAACCGCTCGATGCGCTCGAGCACCTCGTCGAAACGCAGGTGGCGCAGGTCGGGGTCCTCGATCTCCTCCCACGTCCGTGGCGCCGCGACCGTCGGCTCCTCGCGGCCGCGCATCGAGTACGGCGCGATCGTGGTCTTGTTGCCGTTGTTCTGGCTCCAGTCGAGGAACACCTTGCCGGTGCGCAGGCTCTTGGTCATCGTCGCGGTGACCTGCTTGGGCATGGTCTTCTCGAGCTGTTGGGCGATCCGCTTGGCCAGCACCGAGGCGCCCTGGCTGCTGATCGGCTCGTCGAGCGGGACGTAGAGGTGCAGGCCCTTGCTGCCACTGGTCAGCGGATAGGCGGTCAGCCCGATGCCGGTGATCAGGTCGCGGACCTCGTGGGCGACCTCGCACAGCTGGCGGAACGTGACGCCCTCGCCGGGGTCGAGGTCGAACACGATGCGGGTGGCGGGGCCGGGCGTGAGGTGGTCGCGTTCGCCGACGAACCGCCACTGCGGAACGTGCACCTCCAGTGACGCCTGCTGCGCGATCCACGCCAGGCCTTCGCGGGTGTCGATCAGAGGGTAGGTGGTGGTGCCGGACTTGTGGACGATCGTGCCGCGGGTGAGCCAGTCGGGTGCGGAGCTGGCCAGTTGCTTCTCGAAGAACTCGAGCTCGCCGACACCGTTGGGCCAGCGCTTGCGGGTCACCGCCCGGCCGGCGATGTGCGGCACCATCGCGTCGGCGACGTCCACGTAGTACTCGAAGACCTCCGCCTTGGTCGTCCCCGTGGCGGGGTACAGCACCTTGTCCGGGTTGGTCAGGCGCACCCGACCGAAGGAATCCACCACGCCACGGTATTACCCGTTCGGCGGGAACGACGCCCCACCCGCTAGGCCACCCGCTCCCCCGTCTCCGGATGGAACAGGTGCACGACGGCGTCGGGCTGCTTGCGCAGGTGCGCGGTGTCGGCCAGCCGCGGCGCCGCCTTCGTCAGCGACCGCGCCACCAGGCTCACACCCTCACCGGCGTGGGCGTACACGTAGGCCTCGCTGCCGAGGTCCTCGACCAGGTCGACGACGACCTCCATGCCACCGGAATCGGTCAACTCCAGCTGCTCGGGCCGCACGCCGACGGTGACCTCTTTCAAACCCGCCTCGTGCAGCGCGCTCAGCTGCGCACGTTCCAGCTCCAGTGACGAGTTCTCGCCCACCCGAACGCCTTCGGCGGTGATCGGCAGCGTCATCAGGTTCATCGCGGGTGATCCGATGAAACCGGCAACGAACGCGTTGGCCGGCTGATCGTAGAGTTCGCTCGGCGTCGCGAACTGCTGCAGCTTCCCGTTACGCAGCACCGCGACCCGGTCGCCCATCGTCATCGCCTCGACCTGGTCGTGGGTGACGTACACGGTGGTGGTGCCCAGCCGCCGCTGCAACGCCGCGATCTGCGTACGGGTCTGCACCCGCAGTTTCGCGTCGAGGTTACTCAGCGGCTCGTCCATGCAGAACACCTGAGGTTCCCGCACGATCGCCCGGCCCATCGCGACGCGCTGCCGCTGCCCACCGGAGAGTTTCGCCGGTTTGCGGTCCAGGAAGTCGGTCAGGTCGAGCAGCTTGGCGGCCTCTTCGACCTTGCGCCGCCGCTCGTCGGCCGACACCCCGCGCAGCTTGAGCGCGAAACCCATGTTCTCGGCGACCGTTTTGTTCGGGTACAGCGCGTAGTTCTGGAACACCATCGCGATGTCGCGGTCCTTGGACGGCACGCCGCGCATGTTGCGCCCGCCGATCTCGATGTCGCCCTCGTCGATGTCCTCGAGGCCGGCGAGCATCCGCAGCGCCGTGCTCTTCCCGGAGCCCGACGGCCCGACCAGCACCACGAACTCGCCGTCGGCGATGTCCAGGTTCAGCGAGTCGACCGCCAGTTTGTCCGAGCCCTCGTAGATGCACGAGGCGTTCTTGTAAGCGATTGTCGCCATTGACGTTTCCTATCTATTTGATGGCGCCGAAGGACAGTCCACGAACCAGCTTGTTCTGCGCGACCCAGCCCGCCAGAACCACCGGCAGCGCGGCCAGCGTCGCCGCCGCGCACAGCTTGGCCCAGTACAGGCCCTCACCCGCGATGAAGCCGACCAGGAAGACCGGCATGGTCTGGGCCTGGACCGCGGTGAGGCTGACCGCGAAGAAGAACTCGTTCCACGCGAAGATCACGCAGATCAGCGCGGTCGCCGCGATACCGGGTGACACCAGCGGCAGGATGACCTCCCGCGCGGACCGCCAGGTGCTCGCCCCGTCAAGGCTCGCGGCTTCGAGCAGTTCACCGGGCACCTCCAGGAAGAACGACCGCATCATCCACACCGCCACCGGCAGGTTCATGGCCGTGTAGAGGACGATGAGCGCCCAGATGTTGTCCAGCAGGCCGATGTTCGACACGATCACGTACAGCGGGATGATCACCGCGACCACCGGGAGCATCTTGGTGCTCATGAAGAAGAACAGCGCGTCGGAGGTCTTGCGGACCGGGCGCAGCGACAGCGCGAACGCGGCCGGGATGCCCAGCAGCAGCACCAGGATCGTCGACACCGTGGTGGCGAACAACGAATTCAGCAGTCCCGTCGCGACGCCCTGGTCGAACACGGCCTTGAACTCGTCGAGGGTCGGGCTGAAGACGAATTTCGGTGTGGTGGTGTACGCGTCGACCTCTTGTTTGAACGCCGTCAGCACCATCCAAAAGACCGGGAAGAAGAAGCCGAGCCCGACGAGCCAGGCGACCACACCCCAGGGGTCGAACTTGCGGCGCTTGGCCGTCGCGGCGGGAGCGGTGGTGGTGGTCATGTCAGGCCGCCTCTTCCTTGCCGGTGAACGATTTGAAGATCAGGCGCAGCGCGAAGCTGGCGATGATCATCGTGAAGATCACGACCACGACACCCATCGCGGCGGCCTGTCCGATGTCGAAGCCCAGGAACGCGCGTTGGTAGATGTAGAACGGCAGGTTCGCGCTCGCGGTACCCGGCCCGCCCTGGGTCATCATGTAGATCTGGTCGAAGGTGTTGACCAGATAGATCGCCCCGAGCACCGTGCCCAGTTCGATGAATCGCCGAAGGTGCGGGAGCGTCAACTCGCGGAAGAGTTGGAACGCTCCCGCGCCGTCGACTCGACCGGCCTCCAGGATGTCGCGAGGCATCGACTGGAGGCCGGCGAGGATCAGCAGCATCATGAACGGCGTCCACTGCCACACCAGGGCGAGGATCACCGAGGACAGCGGGAATCGGCTGACGAAGTCGATTCCCTCACCGGGCAGCAGCCAGTTCACGATGCCGAACACGGGGTCGAGCATGGCGGTCTTCCACATCAGCGCTCCGGCAACGGGAGTCACCAGGAACGGTGTGATGAGCAGGGTGCGCACCACACCGCGGCCGAGGAAGGCGCGGTCGAGCAGCAGGGCGAGCAGCAGCCCGAGCACCACCGAGATCAGCACCGTCGCGACGATGATGACGACGGTGTTCAGCCCCACCTGCCAGAACGTCCCGTCGGCGACGACGTCGAGGTAGTTCTGCAGTCCGACGAACTCACTGGAACCGGGCCGCACCAGATTCCACGACAGCGTCGAGTAGTACAGCGTGAACAGGAACGGGATCTGCGTCACCAGGATCATGAAGATCAGGGCGGGCAGCAACGGGCCGCGCCGCCGCCACCCCTCGGCGCGGGACACGCCTCGGTCCTGCCCCTGTTTGATCCGGGCGACGTGTTCGGATTCGGTCTCCCGGGCTTCGGTGGCCACTGTGGTCATGAGTTCTCCTGATAACTCCGGCCGACGACCTCGGCGTACCGCTGTGACTGCTCGAGCGCCTCGTCGACCGTCTTCTGTCCGGCGATCGCTGCGCTGAGCTGCTGGCTGACCCGGGTGCCGAGATCTTGGAACTCGGGAATGGCCAGGAACTGGATTCCGGTGTAGGGCACCGGCTGCACGGTCGGCTTGAGCGGATCCGCGCCCTCGATCGAATCGAGCGTCGCCTGTCCGAACGCCTGCGAGGCTTCCTTGTATTCGGGAATCTCGTAGGTGGAGAGCCGGCTGCCCGGGGGCACCCTCGCCCAGCCCAGTTCCTCACCCACCAGCCTGATGTAGTTCTTATCGGTCATCCACGAGATGAACTTCCAGGCGGAGTCGGCGTTGTCACTGCTCTTCGGGATGCCGAGCGCCCACGTGTAGAGCCACCCGGAGTCGGGCTTCTCCGCCATGGGGGCCATGGCGTATCCCACCTTGCCGACGACGGTGGACGACGCCGGATCCTCGAGCACCGACACCGCGGACGTCGCGTCGTACCACATGGCGGTGCGGCCCTGCCCGAACTGCGTCGCGCATTCGCTGAATCCGCTTGCCGCGGCGCCGGGTTCGCCGTACTTGGTGACCGTGTCGACGTAGAACTGGACGGCGCGCTTGACCTCGGGGCTGGTCAGCTGGGCGTTCCAGTTCTCGTCGAACCACCGGCCGCCGAAGGTGTTGATGACCGTGTCCAGCGGCGCCAGCACCTCGCCCCAGCCGGGCTTGCCGCGCAGGCAGATGCCCACCATGTCGGGGCTGTCCAACTTGGCTGCCGCGTCGGCGACCTGCTGCCAGGTCGGCGTGCGGGGCATCGTGATACCGGCCTGTTCGAGCAGGTCCTTGCGGTACATCAGGAACGACGATTCACCGTAGAACGGCACCGCGTACATGTCGCCGTCGTAGGACAGCGATTCCCGCAGCGA
This sequence comes from Mycobacterium sp. IS-1496, assembly GCF_001499995.1. GTDB lineage: Bacteria > Actinomycetota > Actinomycetes > Mycobacteriales > Mycobacteriaceae > Mycobacterium. The sequence continues at coordinate 17,778 of NZ_LQIU01000037.1, read as the reverse complement.
TGGGAAGAAGTCGTTCTCGTCGTAACCCGGTGTCTTGCGGGCGTATTCGGAGAGGTTGACCAGCCAGCCGTTCTCGGCCCACTGGGGCGTCTCGTAGTTGCTGATCATCACCACGTCGAATTCGCCGCCGCCCATCGCCGTGGAGGCGGTGATCTTGGCGCGGGCCTGGTTCTCCGAGAGTGTGACGAACCGCAGTTTGATGTCCGGATTGGCCTCCTCGAACTTCGAGGACAGCTCGCGGGCGTCGGTCATCTGGGAGTTGGAGACCATCGCGATGGTCACCGTCTGGTCGGTGGCGCCGAGGGTTCCGGCGCCGGCACACCCGGACGTGAGAACCAGCCCGGCGGCGGCCAGACCTCCCGCCAGCCGGCGCACCAATGTTCGCGCTTTCACCGTCACCCCTTTCCGTGGTCGAGAAGCCAACGTGCACAGTCGATGTCGCAGACCAACAGCCGGGCCAGGCAACCGCGGAGCGCGGCGAGGGTGGCCCGGTGTTTCTCGGCACCGCTGGCGATCAGGATCGTCTTCTCGCAGGCCCGGACGTCTTCGAGAGGGACGGACACCGCGCGCTGCTGCAGTTCGGTGTCGACGGGCACGCCGTGCTCGTCGAAGAACCGGCCGCCGATCTCGCCGACGGCACCCGCGGCGATCTGCTCGTCGAGCATCCGGGTGTCGAGGTAGCTGCCCTCGAAGAGGGTGGTGGACGTCGAGACCGCGCCGACCCCGAACATCATCACGTCGGCGCGCCTGCCGGCCTCCAGCGTGCGGGAGATCACCGAATCGCTGCGCATGGAGGCGACGGTGGACGGATCGGCATACAGCGGGGCGGGGAGGCGGATGGTGTCGGCGCGCAGCATGTCCGCGCACCGGCCGAGGATGAGTTCGACTCCGGTCTGGTAGGTGGCGCTGGACATGGCGCCGTCGAGTTGGACCACTGCGCGGCAGCTCGCCACGCCCGGCGTCAGCGCGGTCGCCACCGCCACCTGCTCCGGCCCCCAGGTGAAGCCCAGCACGTCGTCGGCTTCCAGCCGGCGCATCAGGAGCGCGGCGGCCGCACGCCCGACGCTGGCGAACGCGGCGGGCCGTCCGGGCGCGCCGACGTCGACTCCGTGACCGGCGATCACCACCTCGGTGAGGCCGAACCGCGTCTCGAGTTCACGTTCCTCGTCGGCGTGCAGGTCCTCCTGCAGGTCCTCGGGCACCACGATGTCGATGCGCACGAGGCCGCGGGCCTTGGCGCGGGCGACGAGTCGGCCGGCGGTGGGACGGGAGACGCCCAGGCGGGCGGCGATCTCAGCCTGGGTCAGGCCGTCGAGGTAGTACAGCGTGGCCGCGCGCAACGCCAACCGCAGGTCTTCCGGGGAGCGCTGGGGCGCTCGCCCGTTCGCAGCGGGAGCCGACGTCGAGAGCGCCACGCGGTGCCTACCTCTCCGTGTCCAGCGTGAGCAGATGCTCACGCGTGCGAGTAGATGCTCATCACGCTAACATGGTGAATGTGACCCAGACAACACTTTCCCGGCCGGTACGTTCGGAACGATGGGTGACGGTGTCGTGAAGCTCGACAGGTCGACCCTGCCCGACATCCCCATCGCGAAGCCGACATACGCGCGTGACGAGGTCACCGTCGGCATCGTGCACTTCGGCGTCGGCGGATTCCACCGCGCACACCAGGCCATGTACGTCGACGCGCTCCTCGAGAAGGGACTCGCCTCCGAATGGGGGATCTGCGGTGTCGGGGTGCTGCCCGGTGACCGCAAGATGGCCGAGGCGCTGGGCACCCAGGACGGGCTCTACACGCTGCTGCTGGAGAACCCCGACGGCACCCGCGACGCCCGGGTCATCGGGTCGATCGTGGACTACCGCTTCGCACCGGACGATCCGGAGGCCGTCGTCGAACTGCTGGCCGCGCCCAGCACCCGCATCATCTCACTGACCATCACCGAGGGCGGCTACGAGGTCGACAAAGTGGATGCCGATTCCGTCAACGTCTTCGGTCTGGTGACCGATGCGCTCGCCCGCCGGCGCGACCGCGGTATCGGCTCGCCGACGATCGTGTCGTGCGACAACATCGAGGGCAACGGCGACGTCGCCCGCGCGGCGTTCATGTCCTACGCCGACCGCACCCACCCGGGACTGTCCGAATGGATCGGCGTAGGCACCCGCTTCCCGAACTCGATGGTCGACCGGATCACACCGGTGACCACACCGGACGTGATCGCCACCGTCCGAGAGGAATTCGGTGTCGACGACGCGTGGCCGGTGGTCGCCGAACCCTTCACCTCGTGGGTGCTCGAGGACACCTTCGCCGACGGACGGCCGCCGTTCGAGGACGTCGGTGTGCTCCTGGTCGACGACGTCACCCCCTACGAACTGATGAAGCTGCGGCTGCTCAACGCCAGCCACCAGGCACTGTGCTACTTCGGCTATCTGGCCGGCTACCGGCTCGTCCACGACGCCGCGGGCGACCCGTTGTTCGCCGAACTCCTGCGCCGGTACATGGATTCGGAGGCGACGCCGACGCTGCAGCCGGTCCCCGGTATCGACCTGCCCGACTACAAGCGCACGCTCATCGAGCGTTTCGCCAATCCCGGTGTGCGCGACACCATCACCCGCCTGTGTTACGGCTCCTCGGACCGCATCCCGAAGTGGCTGTTGCCGGTGGTCCGGGAGAACCTGCGGACCGGCGCGCCGATCCGGTTGTCGGCCGCGGTGGTCGCGAGCTGGGCCCGTTACGCCGAGGGCGTCGACGAGCAGGGCGAGCCGATCGACGTGCAGGACCAGCTCGCCGACGAACTCGTCCCCCTGGCGCGCGCCCAACGCGACAACCCGACGGCGTTCATCGAGAACCGTCCCGTCTTCGGCGATCTCGTCGACGACAAGCGCTTCGTCGACGAGTACGTCGCGGCGTTGCAGTCGCTGCACCGCAAGGGCGCCCGCGCCACTCTCGAAGCGCTGATGGGTGCCTCATGACGCCCCATGCGCTGGTGATCGGCGAAGCGCTGATCGACATCGTGGAACGCGACGACGAACCCACCGCCGAGCGCGCCGCTCCGACCGAACACGTCGGGGGCAGCCCCCTCAACGTCGCCGTCGGCCTGGCCCGGCTCGGTCGCGGCGTCGACTTCCTCACCCACATCGCCGACGACGCGCGCGGCAGGCGGATCGTCGAGCATCTCGAGGCGGCGGGGGTGCACCTCGTGGCCGGCAGCACCAACGCCACCCGGACGCCGACGGCGCGGGCCATGCTCGACGACAAGGGTTCGGCCCGGTACGAATTCGACATCGAGTGGGAGCTCACAGGGACCCCGGAGGCCGCGCCCCCACTGGTGGCCCACACGGGGTCCATCGCCACAGTGCTCGAGCCCGGATGCCGCGCGACGGCGGCGCTGCTCGACGCCTACCACCTGTCGGCGACGTTGACCTTCGACCCCAACATCCGCCCGGCGCTGATCGACGACGCCGACGCGGCCCGCAGCCGGATCGACCGCCTGGTCGAACGCGCCGACGTCATCAAGGCCAGCGACGAGGATCTGCGGTGGCTCGACCCGAACCGGTCACCGAAGCAGACCGCCCGCTCGTGGCTGCAGCTCGGCCCGTCGATCGTCGCGGTCACCGAGGGCGATCAGGGCGCCTTCGCGGTGTGCGCCGCCGGTGCGGTGCGGGTAACCGCGCTGCCGGTGGAGGTGGTGGACACGGTCGGAGCCGGAGACGCCTTCATGGCAGGGCTCATCGACGCGCTGTGGACGCACGGTCTGCTGGGCGCCGAGAAACGCCCGCAACTGCGCGCGATTCGCCTCGACGCCCTGCACGACGTGCTGCGGACCGCCGCGTTGTCCTCGGCGCTGACGGTCACCAAGGCGGGTGCGGACCTGCCGGATCGGGCCACCCGCGACGCCGCGGCGCGCGAACCCGCGACCCTGATCGACCGTCGCCGCTGAGGATGTGGGCCATACTGGGCGTATGCGATCCATCTGGAAGGGTTCGATCGCCTTCGGCCTGGTGAACGTGCCGGTCAAGGTCTACAGCGCGACCGAGGACCATGACATCAAGTTCCACCAGGTCCACGCGAAGGACAACGGCCGGATCCGCTACAAGCGGACCTGCGAGGTCTGCGGTGAAGTGGTCGAGTACCGCGACATCGCCAAGGCCTTCGAATCCGACGACGGTCAGATGGTCGTCATCACCGACGAGGACATCGCCACGCTGCCGGAGGAACGCAGCCGCGAGATCGAGGTGCTGGAGTTCGTCCCGGCCGGCGATCTCGACCCGCTCATGTACGACCGCAGTTACTTCCTCGAACCCGACGGCAAGTCGTCGAAATCGTATGTGCTGCTTGCCAAGACGCTGTCAGAGACCGACCGGGTCGCGATCGTGCACTTCGCGTTGCGCAACAAGACGCGGTTGGCGGCCCTGCGCGTCAAGGACTTCTCCAAGCGTGACGTGATGATGATCCACACGCTGCTGTGGCCCGACGAGATCCGCGATCCCGATTTTCCGGTGCTGGACAAGGAAGTCGAGATCAAACCGGCCGAGTTGAAGATGGCCGGTCAGGTGGTCGAGTCGATGACCGACGACTTTAACCCCGATCGCTACCACGACGACTACCAGGATCAGCTGCGGGAGTTGGTGGAGGCCAAACTCGAAGGCGGTGAGGCGTTCGCCGTCGAAGAGCAGCCGACCGAGCTCGACGAGACCGAGGACGTGTCGGATCTGCTGGCGAAGCTGGAGGCCAGCGTGAAGGCGCGGCGCTCCGGCGGCTCATCGAGTTCCGACTCCAACTCGGACTCGGACGACTCCGACGACTCCGACGACTCCAACGACGACAAGCCCGCCAAGAAGGCCCCGGCGAAGAAGGCGGCGGCCAAGAAGGCTCCCGCGAAGAAGACCGCCGCGAAGAAGGCCCCGGCCAAGAAGGCAGCGAAGAAGGCAGCGGCGAAAAAGTAGCGACCTTCGCCGCCGAACGTGCACTCACTGCGAAATCCGGCGTCGTTTTTCGCACTGCGCGCACGTTGGGCGGCTCCGGGGCCCAATTAGAACGTGTTGCAGAAACCTCACTCGAAGCGTCGTGAGCCTTGCTACGGTGACGCCCGTCGAAGGAAGTGAGGCAGACGTGATCCTGGACAGATTCCGGCTCGACGGCCGGGTCGCAACCGTCACCGGCGCGGGCCGCGGGCTGGGCGCAGCGATCGCGGTGGCGTTCGCGGAAGCCGGTGCGGACGTGGTGATCGCGGCCCGTACCGAGTCGCAACTCGACGAGGTGGCCGAGCAGATCCGGGGCACCGGCCGCCGCGCGCACGTCGTCGTCGCCGACCTGGCGCATCCCGAGTCGACGGCTCGACTCGCCCCCGCCGCGGTGGAGGCCTTCGGGAAACTAGACATCGTCGTCAACAACGTCGGTGGCACCATGCCGAACTCGCTCACCGACACCTCGGCGAAGGACATGCGCGACGCGTTCACCTTCAACGTCGCCACCGCCCACGCGCTGACCACCGCCTCGGTCCCGCTGATGCTGGAGCACTCCGGCGGCGGCAGCATCATCAACATCACCTCGACGATGGGCCGCCTCGCCGGGCGCGGCTTCGCGGCCTACGGCACCGCGAAGGCCGCGCTCGCGCACTACACCCGGCTTGCCGCCCTAGACCTCTGCCCGCGCATCCGCGTCAACGCGATCGCGCCCGGCTCGATCCTCACCTCCGCGCTCGACATCGTGGCGAGCAACGACGACCTGCGTGAGCCCATGGAGAAGGCCACGCCGATGCGCCGGCTCGGCGATCCCGAGGACATCGCCGCCGCGGCGGTCTACCTGGCCTCCCCGGCCGCGAGCTACCTGACCGGCAAGACCCTCGAGGTCGACGGCGGGCTGACGTTCCCCAACCTCGACATGCCCTTCCCCGACCTCTAGGAGACCTCGATGGCGATACGCGTCGCGCAGATCGGCACCGGCAACGTCGGCAATCACGCCCTCACCCACCTGATCATCAACCCGCAGTTCGAGTTGACCGGCGTCTGGGTGTCGTCGGCGGCCAAGGCCGGTAAGGACGCCGCGGAACTCGCCGGCCTCTCCGAGCGGACCGGCATCACGGCCACCGACGACCTCGACGAGGTGCTGGCCGCAAAGCCGGACTGTGTCGTCTACACCGCGATGGCCGACAACCGGTTGCCCGAGGCGCTCGAGGACTACCGCCGCATCCTGGCCGCCGGCATCAACATGGTCGGCAGCGGGCCGGTGTTCCTGCAGTACCCGTGGCAGGTGCTGCCCGAGGAATTGATCGCCCCGATCGAGGAAGCCACCCGTACCGGCGGCTCCAGCGTCTTCGTCGGTGGCATCGACCCCGGCTTCGCCAACGACCTGCTGCCCCTCGCGCTGGCCGGGACCTGTCAACGCATCGAGCAGATCCGCTGCATGGAGATCATCGACTACGCCACCTACGACAGCCCGACGGTGATGTTCGACGTCATGGGGTTCGGCAAGCCGCTCGACGAGCTGCCGATGCTGCTGCAGCCCGGCGTGCTGAGCCTGGCCTGGGGCTCGGTGGTCCGCCAACTCGCCGCCGGGCTGGGCGTCGAACTCGACGGGGTGACCGAGACCTACGTGCGCGAGCCCGCACCCGAGGACTTCGACATCGCCTCCGGCCCCATCGCGAAAGGCACTGCGGCGGCACTGCGTTTCGAGGTGCGCGGAATGCTCGACGGCAAGGCCGCGGTGGTGCTCGAACACGTGACCCGGCTGCGTGAGGACCTCTGCCCGGACTGGCCGCAGCCCGCACAACCCGGCGGCTCCTACCGCGTCGAGATCACCGGCGAACCGACCTACGCCATGGATCTGTGCCAGAGCAGTCCCCACGGCGATCACAACCGTGCCGGTCTCGTCGCGACGGCCGCGCGGATCGTCAACGCCATCCCCGCCGTCGTCGCCGCCGAACCCGGAATACGGACAACTCTTGATCTACCGCTCATTACTGGCAAAGGCCTAGTAGGCTCCTGAGCGTAAGCTGCACGCCGACTCAAGGACGGTCTCATGCGTTCCGCTCTGCGCCTCTTCCTCCCGTTTGTCGCAGCTGCGGGCGCCGCCGCGGCAGTTGCGGCCGCACCGGCCGCCCTCGCCCAGCCCAGCGGCGAGCACGACGGCAAGTGCCTCAACGTGGCCCCCAACGCCCTGGGCCAGGGGCAGACCTGCCCGCCGTGGGAGACCCAATTCGCCACGCAGCCCAAGGACATTCACAACCAGAGCACCTTCCTCTACCCGTGGGGCGACTCGTACTACGGTCCCGCCACCGTCGTCGACTGGGGTTAGAAGCTGTGAAGATACTGCTCGTCCTCGCGCCGTTCGCCGTCGGCGCGGCGGTCCTCATGGCGCCCACCGCGGCAGCCCAGCCGAACTGCGTCACCACGGGTCAGACCGCCTTCGGCGGATCCACCACGCAGTGCAGCAGCCCGGGTAACACACAGATCGTCACCTCGCCGGGACAGACCAACTACCTGTACCCGTGGAACGACTACTACTACGGACCGGCGCTGGTCATGGGTTGGTAGTTCGTCGCCACAGACCCCGGCCGTACCAGGAGGTCACCGATGAACATCGGATTGTCCACGGCCGCAACACTTTCCACCCTCGCACTTGTCGGCGCCGCCGTCCTGACGGCTCCCGTCGCGGCGGCCGCGCCCGAGTGTGTCAACACCGGTCCGCGCACGACCCAGTGCGAGACGGGCGGCAGCACCCAGATCGTCACCACACCGCCGGCGACCAACAACGGCTGGCCGTACGGCGGCTGGGGTTACGGCGGGCTCGTCATCGGCTTCGACATCTGAGGCGGCGGTCCCGCCGAGATCGACGAAATGGCGGGTTTCACTCGAACAAGTGCGCCCATTTGTTCGTTTCGGCGGACCGAGCGCACCCGACGGGGAGGTTTCGGCTAACCTAACTTTTCTATTCGCTGTTCCGCAGGAAGGAAAAGGGTGCTGCCGGACACCGACCGTCGGACGACGAGGCCGACGTGGCTGCTGCTGGGGCCGGCGTTCGTCGCCGCGATCGCCTATGTCGATCCGGGCAACGTCGCGGCCAACGTCAGCGCCGGAGCCCAGTTCGGGTTCCTGCTCGTCTGGGTGATCGTGCTGGCCAACGTCATGGCCGGGCTGGTGCAGTACCTGTCGGCGAAGCTGGGTCTGGTCACCGGCCGCTCGCTGCCCGAGTCCGTCGCCGGCCGCACGCGGACGCCGACCCGCATCGCCTACTGGCTGCAGGCCGAATTGGTCGCCATGGCAACGGATCTCGCCGAGGTGGTCGGCGGCGCCATCGCGCTCTACCTGTTGTTCGACCTGCCGCTGCTGGTCGGCGGTCTGATCACGGGCGCGGTGTCACTGGCCCTGCTGGCCATTCAGAACCGCCGCGGCCAGCGGCACTTCGAGCGGGTGATCAGCGGCCTGCTGCTGATCATCGCGATCGGCTTCCTCACGAGCGTGTTCGTCGAACCGCCGCCCGCCGCCGACGTCGCAGGCGGCCTGATCCCCCTCTTCGACGGCGCCGAGAGCGTGCTGCTCGCGACGGCGATGCTCGGTGCGACGGTGATGCCGCACGCGGTCTACCTGCACTCCGGCCTCGCCCGTGACCGCCACGGCCACCCCGAACCGGGCCCTCGGCGGCGCCTGCTGCTCAAGGCCACCCGCATCGACGTCAGCCTGGCGATGCTGATCGCCGGCGCGGTGAACATGTCGATGCTGCTGGTCGCCGCCACCAACCTGCAGGGCATGGACGACACCGACACCCTCGAGGGCGCCCACGCCGCGGTGCAGCAGACGCTCGGCCCGGCTGTCGCGCTGTGCTTCGCGATCGGCCTGCTGGCGTCCGGCCTGGCGTCGACATCGGTGGGCGCCTACGCCGGCGCCATGATCATGGGCGGCCTGCTTCGCCGGACCTATCCGCTGCTGGTGCGCCGCCTCGTCACGCTGGTCCCCGCGCTGGCGATCCTCGCGCTCGGCGTCGACCCCACCCGCGCCCTGGTGCTGTCCCAGGTCGTGCTGTCCTTCGGCATCCCGTTCGCGCTCATCCCGCTCATCCGGCTGACCGCGGACCGGGCCGTGATGGGCGCCGACGTCAACCACCGCGTCACCACCGCGCTGGGCTGGATCGTCGCGGGTTTGATTAGTCTCTTGAACGTGGTGCTCATCTATCTGACCGTGACAGGCTGAATGCTGCGCGCTGGTCGACACGCCTACTTCGCGTACGGGTCCAACCTGTGCGTGCAGCAGATGGCGCAGCGCTGCCCCGACGCCGTCGACCCGCGCCCGGCGACGCTCGCCGACCACGACTGGCTGATCAACGAACGCGGCGTGGCCACCGTGGAACCGGTCGACGGCGCGCAGGTGCACGGGGTGCTCTGGCAGGTGTCCGACCACGACCTCGCGACCCTCGACAGCGCCGAGGGCGTTCCGGTGCGCTACCGCCGCGACCGGCTGACCGTGCAGACCGACGACGGTCCGGCGCCGGCGTGGGTGTACATCGACCACCGCGTCGAACCGGGCCCGCCACGGCCGGGCTACCTGGAACGCATCATCGACGGCGCACTGCACCACGGGCTGCCGCACCGCTGGATCGAGTTCCTCGGACGCTGGGATCCGATGCACTGGCCGCACCGCCCCCACCACGCGGAGACCGAAGGGCCGCAGACGCTTTCGGAACTGCTCAGCGATCCCGCCGTGACCGAGCACAGCGTGCTGCGGTCGCGGTTCGGGTTCCTGGCCATCCACGGCGGCGGGCTCGAGCAGATGACCGACGTCATCGCCGAACGCGCCGCCGAGGCCGCGGGCGCATCGGTGTACGTGGTGCGCCACCCCGAGCAGTACCCACACCATCTGCCGTCCGCGCGCTACCTGGCCGGCGAGTCGGCGCGGCTCGCGGAGTTCCTCGACCACGTCGACGTCGCCGTCTCGCTGCACGGATACGGGCGCATCGGCCGCAGCACCGAACTGCTGGCGGGCGGACGCAACCGGACGCTGGCCGCCCACCTCGCCGACCACGTCGACATCCCCGGCTACCGGATGGTCACCGACCTGGACGACATCCCGCCGGAGTTGCGGGGCCTGCACGCCGACAACCCGGTCAACCGGGTGCGGGGCGACGGCGCCCAGCTCGAACTGACCTCGCGGGTGCGCGGTATCAGTCCGCGCAGCCCGCTGCCCGGCGACGACGGCCTGTCCCCCGCCACGTCCGCGCTCGTGCAGGGCCTCGTGGCGGCGGCCCGGTCGTGGCAGACTACGTCGCGGCCTGCTGAGCCGGCAGCTCTTCCAGGTCGAGGACCGGTGTCGGGCGGCGGAAGCCGCGGGTGACGGCGAGCAGCCACAGGAACCCGGCGGCGAGCCAGATCAGCCCGATCGTCAGCGACTCACCCGACAGGCTGGTCCACAGCCAGACCGTCAGCGCGAAGCCGATCAACGGCAGAACCAGGTTGTTGAGGACGTTCTTCTCACCGACATCGACGAAGTAGTGCTTGATCACCGTCAGGTTGACCGCCGAGAACGCCACCAGCGCACCGAAGCTCACCACCGAGGCCAGGATCGCCAGGTCGATCACCAGCGCCAGCAGCGAGACCACCGAGATCGCCAGGATCGCCCATGTCGGCGTGCCGAACTTCACCGAGACGTGCCCGAACACCTTGCGGGGCAACACGCCGTCGCGGCCCATCGCGTACAGGATGCGTGCCACCGACGCCTGCGAGGTGAGCGCCGAACCCGACGCGCCCGCGACGTATGCGGCGGTGAAGAACGCCCCGAGGAACGCGCCACCGGCGGCCTGCATGACGTCCAGTGAACCCGAGTCGACGTCGGTGAACGCGTTCGACGGGAACACCAACTGCGATGCGTACGAGAGGATGACGAACAACACGCCGCAGATGATCGTGGCCAGCATGATGGCCTTGGGCACGTCACGCCGAGCGTCCTTCGCCTCCTCGGCCAGCGTCGATACCGCGTCGAATCCGAGGAACGACAGGCACAGGATCGCCGCACCCGCCAGCACGGGCCCCAGCCCGCCCGCCGTGCCGTCACCGCGGAACGGCGCCATGAGGTCGACGGTGCCCGAACCCGAGATGCTGACCACCGCCATCACGAGGAACACCGCGATGAAGATCGCCTGGATCACGATGATCAGGAGGTTGGCCCGCGCCACCGACACGATGCCGACGATGTTGAGCACCGTGATGATCACGATGGTCACGACCACGATCGCCCACTGCGGGATCGCCGGTACAGCGGCGTTCAGGTACAGCCCGATCACGAGGTAGTTGAGCATCGGCAGGAACAGGTAGTCCAGCAGCAGCGACCAGCCGGCGAGGAAGCCGACGGGCGCGCCGAACGTCCTCTGCGTGTAGGCGTATGCCGACCCGGCGACCGGGTACGCCGCGGCCATCCGGGCATACGACCGTGCGGTGAAGATCATCGCCGCCAGCGTCACCACGTAGGAAAGCGGCACGCGGCCACCGGATTCGACGGTGACGATGCCGTAGGTGGTGAATACGGTCAGCGGCACCATGTACACCAGACCGAACAGCACCAGGGACGGCACACCGAGGACGCGGCGCAGGTGCCCCTCACCCTCCCCGACCGACGGGTTCAGGGGTGTGGTCGACGACATCAAGACTCCCTTCAGCGGGCAGACGGCCCTACGAGCTTGCCCCCCAGACAGGTTCCGCGCACCTCGATCGCGGGAATCTCCAGCGCGGGCGTATCGCGCGGGTCGGCGCGCAGCCACACCATGTCGGCACTGGCACCCGGGATGAGGCGGCCCCACCGCTGTTCGGCGAACGCCTGGCGCGCCACGCCCGCGGTGTAGGCGCGCATGGCCCGTTCGACCGGCACGATCTCCTCCGGTGTCCAGCCACCCTCCGGGACGCCGTCGGCGGTGCGCCGCGACGCGGCCACGGCGATCCCGTCGAGCGGGGCGCCCGAGGACACCGGCCAGTCCGAACCGAACGCCAGCACGCCGGCGGCGTCGAGGGTGCGCATGCGGTACTGGCGGTCGGCGCGGTCACGGCCGAGCCGCGGCACGGTCAGCACCGTCATCAGCGGGTCCAGCTGGGCCCACAGCGGTTGCATGTTGGCGATCACGCCGAGGCGGGCGAACCGGTCGATGTCGGCGTCGTCGACGAGTTGGGCGTGGGCGATGACGGGACGGCGGTCGCGCGGACCGTTGACCGTGATCGCGTGCTCGATGGCATCGAGCGCCTGGCGGACCGCCGCATCGCCGATGGCGTGGATGTGGATCTGGAAGCCGAGTTCGTCGACGCGGCGCACCGATTCGGCGAGCGACTCGCCTTCCCACACCTGCATGCCGTGGTTGTGCAGTCCGGAGCAGTACGGCTCGATCAGGGCGCCGGTCTCGTTCTCCACCACGCCGTCGGCGAAGAACTTCACGGTCTGTGCGGTCAGCAGCGGGTGGCGCAGTTCGTCGACGCGGCGCCGCGCCTCGGCGAACTGGGGCAGCTGGGTGTCGATGTGGCGCGGATCGGCGTAGAGCGCGAGGTTGAACCGCATCCGCAGGGCGTCGCGGCGGGCGGCGGCGAGGTAGGTGTCGACGTCGCCGGGTTCGACCCAGGCGTCCTGCACCCAGGTGACCCCGCGGGCGAGGTAGTAGTCGGCGGCGGTGCCCAGCGCGGCCACCCGGACGTCCTCGTCGCGTTCGGGCATCACCGCGGTGACGAGGTCGACCGCGCCCCACTCGCGGAGCGTGCCGAGCACCGACCCGTCCTCGCGGTGCGGGATCTCACCCAGCGCCGGGTCGGGCGTGTCGGCGGTGATGCCTGCGCGCTGCAGCGCCACCGAGTTGCACCACACCGTGTGGTAGTCCCACGCCCGCAACACCACCGGGCGGTCCGGCACCGCCGCATCGAGCCAGCGCGCGTCGAACAGTCCGCCTTCGGCGAGGCTGCCGTCATAGGAGGCGCCGACGATCCACTCCGCCTCGGGATGGCGCTCGGCGTAGCCCCGCACCGCCTCGACGATCTCGTCCACCGAACCGCAGCCGCGCACCGGCGGGCCGACCTCTTCGAGGCCGCCGAGCAGCGGGTGGGCGTGGCCGTCGCCGAACGAGGGCATCAGGAATCCGCCGTCGAGGTCCACCTCCTCGTCGGCGGTCCGGGCGGTGGCGTCGTCCCCCACCGCGGCGACGGTGCCGTCGACCACCAGCAGCGCCTCGGCGACGGGTTCCGACGTGCCGGTCCAGACTGTCCCGTTCCGGAACACGGTCGCTGCCACGGCTGGGAACTATAACCATCCACCCGGGGATCGGCTCCGAATGACGAGTGTGGAACCGAAAACGACGCCCGCGGTGTACCGGACCCGCGTCACCCACCTGCGCCGGGCACCCGTGCATCACTATTTCGAGCTGAACAGCTACAGCTGGTACGTCGACCTCGACGAGTTGCCGCGGTTGCCGCTCGGACTGCGATCCTTCGCCCGTTTCGACGCCCGCGACCACTTCGACGGGGTCGCCGGCGACACGCTGCGGGCACGCGTCGACACCGTCCTGGCCGAACGGGGCATCGACCTCGGCGGCGGGCGCGTCACGGCGCTGCTGCAGCCGCGGGTGCTCGGCTATGCCTTCAACCCGCTGAGCCTCTACTGGTGTCATGACGCCAACGGCGTCCTGCGCCACGTGATCGCCGAGGTGCACAACACCCGCGGCGAGTGGCACGCGTACGTCATCCCGCCGGACGGGCCGAACCCGGCGATGGTGCGCAAACGGTTCTGCGCCTCGCCGTTCAGCGGGATGGACGGGTATTACCTGGTGCGGGCTCCGCGGCCCGACGGCGAGCTCGACGTGACGATCTCCCTGCACCGCGAGAACCAGCCGGCGATCGTCGGCACGCTGCGGGGCACCCGCCGACCGGCGACGGTCGCCCAGGTGCTGCGGCTGCAGATGACCAAACCGATCGCCCCGCAGATGACCGCGCTGAGTCTGCGGGTACAGGGGCTGATCCTGCGGGCGCGCCGGGTACCCGTCACGCGCCCGGCGGCCGCGGAGGCGCCGAGGATCCGGGCCGCGAGCGTGGCGCATTCAGGAGCAAAGGCGTGACGGTGCACGGAACCGGCTCCGGGACAATCTGTTCGGGTCTGCGGGTCCGCGGACGGCCATATCGATGACCGCCCTGACAGAGCCGGTTAGGCTACCGTTCGTGACCACTGACCTCGACGTACTGTTACGGCAGGTGGCCCAGCGGGACGTCGACGCGTTCGCGGCCCTCTACGACCGGACCAGGGCCCGGGTGTACGGGATGGTCACCCGGGTGCTGCGGGATCCGGGCTACAGCGAAGAGACCACCCAGGACATCTATCTGCAGGTGTGGCGCTCGGCAAGCACCTACGACCCCAAGGCCGGGTCGCCGATGGCGTGGCTGCTGACCTTGGCGCACCGCCGCGCCGTCGACCGGGTGCGTTCCGAGGAGGCCGCCTCGCAGCGGGAGTCCCGGTACGGCGCCGCGAGCGTGGACCCGCCGGTGGACCACGTCGCCGACTCGGTGATCCTGCTCGACGAACGGCGCCGCGTCGTCGACTGCATGGCGTCGCTGTCGGATCTGCAGCGGGAAGCGATCCAGCTGGCGTATTACGAGGGCCTGACGTACGTGCAGGTTTCCGAGCGTCTGTCGGCGAATCTGGCCACAATCAAATCGCGGATGCGCGACGGCATCCGCGGTCTCAAGAACTGTCTGGGCATCTCATGACCGAGCCGAACAACACCGATCTCCTCGACTTCGCGACGCCGTATGCACTGCATGCGGTGTCCGATGACGAGCGCGTCGAGATCGAACGGCGGCTGACCGCCGCGCCGCCCGAGGTGGCGGACGCGTTCACCGACGCGGTGCGCTCGGTGCAGGAGACGATGGCGGCGCTCTCGGCGGGCACGGCCCTGGAACCGCCCGCCCACCTGCGTGGCAACGTCCTCGCGATGGTCGCCGACGATCCGGTGCGTGACCTCGGCAGCGCCCGTCGCCGTCCGGCCCGGGAGCCGCGCTGGCGCACGGCACTGCTGGCGGCCGCGGCCGTGGCCGTGGTCGGACTGGGCGCGCTGGGCGTGGGTCTGGCGCTGCGGCCGGCGGTCTCCCCGACGACGGCAGATCAGGTGTTCGCCGCACCCGACGTGCAGACCGTGTCCGGGCCGATCCCGGGCGGGGGAACCGCGACCGTGGTGTTCTCCAAGGAGCGCGACGCCGGCGTGCTGGTGATGAACGACGTCGCGCCGCCGAAGCCGGGCACCGTCTACCAGATGTGGCTGGTCGGATCCGACGGGCCGCACTCGGCGGGCACGATGGACGACAAGGCGATCTCACCGTCGACCACCGCCGTGCTGTCCGACATCGGGACGTCGCAGGCGCTGACGTTCACCGTCGAACCGCCCGGCGGATCCCAGCGGCCGACGTCGCCGGCGTTCGCCGCGCTGCCCCTGACGTAGGCCTACAGGCCCGCCAGCGTCGCGTCGGCGGCCGCGTCGATGACGTCGGCGATCTCGCCGCGACGCCGCCAGGCCGCACGCTGACGCATCGCGCCGTTGCCCTGGTCGTCGAGCCGTGCCAGTTCGTCGCGGACCAGGTCGTCGTCGCCGACGGCGCGCAGGGCCGGGGCGATGCGGTCGACGAGGCCGGCGAGCAGGTCACGCGCGGGCATCGGGGCATGCGATTCGGCGAGGTCGATCGCCATGCCGTCCAGCCCGTCGCGGGCCGACCGCCAGTAGGCGGCGTCGAGCGCGTGCGCCGAGATGCGGGGCACGCCGGCGCCGTCCCGCTCGTCGGCCAGGAGGGTCATGACCGTGGCACGCACGATCGCGGCGAACAGGACCGTGTCGGCGACGGTGGCGGGGACGTCGGCGACGCGCACCTCGATCGTCGGGAAGTTGGCCGACGGACGCACGTCCCAGTAGACCTGGCCTTCGTCGAGCATGGCGCCGGACTGCAGCAGCATCCGCACCATCGCGTCGAACTCGTCGGCGGAGTCGAAGTGCGGCGGCGGGCCCGCGCTGGGCCAGCGCGCCCACAGCATCCGCCGCCAGCTGGCATAGCTGCTGTCGGCGCTGCGGTAGATCGCGGAGTTGGCGCTCAGGGCGAGCAGCACCGGCAGCCACGGCCGCATCCGGTTGCTCACCCGGATGGCCGCCTCCCGGGTGGGGACCGCGACGTGCACGTGCGCACCGCAGATGCCCTGTTCGCGCGCCAGCATCCCGAACCGGTCGGCGATGCGGTGGTAGCGCGGGTTGTCGGTGACGGGGAACTCGTGCGGCACGGTCGGCGGCACGGCGACGGCCAGCAGCCGGGCCCCGCTCTCTTCCGCGGCGCGCGCGGCGGTGGCCCGCAGGTGGGTCAGCTGCGCACGGACGTCGGCCATGCTGCTCGACACCCCGGTCGCCGTCTCCACCTGGCACGACGTCAACTCGAGTTGCAGGTCGACACCGCGGTCACCCGCGCGCCGCGCGACGTCGCGGTTGAGCGCGACCGGGGCGCCGGAATCGGGGTCGACGAGCAGGAACTCCTCTTCGACCCCGACGGTGGGATGGGCGGCCATGGTGTCGCGTGGACCCTTCTTCAGAACATTGATCCGGCCCGTCGGGCGTACTCACGACGGGCCGGATCTGGGTGTGGCTTTTCGGTTGTCTCCGCAGCGGCGCGAAGCGTGCGGATCATTAGTAACCACCGGCTCTCCCGATCAAACATCGAATTTGTTCGGCGCGCATAGGATTCGGTGATGAGCAGGGATTTTCGCTTCGGCATCGGACTGCACTCGGCCTCGTCGCTGGCGGCGGTGCAGGACGCGGCGCGACGGGCCGAGGACCGCGGCTTCGACGTCCTGCACGTCCCGGACCATCTCGGCGCCCCCGCACCGTTCCCGGTGCTCACCGCCGCGGCCGCCGCGACGACCACGCTGCACGTCGGGACTTTCGTGCTCAACGCGGGTTTCTACCGGCCGGCCCTGCTCGCGCGTGACGTCGCCGCGCTGCGCGACCTGTCCGGCGACCGGCTCGAACTCGGTCTGGGCGCCGGGTACGTGCGCAGGGAGTTCGAGGCCGCCGAACTGCCGTTCCCGACGGCGCGCCAGCGCGTCAACCATCTCGAGCACACGACCACCTACCTCGCCGAACACGTGCCCGGTGTGACGGTGCTGATCGCGGGCAACGGCGACCGCCTGTTGACGGTGGCCGCCCGCCACGCCGACATCATCGGGCTCACGGGCGGGGACCGCGCGGCCGAGGGCGACGACGACCCGCTGGCCGAACGGATCGCCTTCGTCCGTGCGGCGGCCGGCGAGCGCTTCGGCGCGCTGGAACTCAACATCGCGATCACCGCGATGCCGCTCGACGGGTCGGGACGGCCGGACCTGACGATCCCGCGCCGCTTCCTGCCCGGGCTCTCCGACGACCAGCTGCTGCGGCACCCCGGCGTGCTGGCCGGATCGCCGCAGGACATGGCCGACCGGCTGCGCGACTACCGGGATCGGTACGGCGTCTCCTACATCATCGTGCAGGCGCCGCACGAGGAGGCGTTCGCGAAGGTCATCGCGCAGTTGCGCTGACCCTCGTCCACGGGCGGTAAACTGCCACGGCCGCCCCCGTAGCTCAGGGGATAGAGCACGGCTCTCCTAAAGCCGGTGTCGCAGGTTCGAATCCTGCCGGGGGCACTTCTCGTCTGCGCTGAGACTGCGCACAGATCGCATTTGCCGGCGGCGATTTCAAGCGGTGGATGCAACACCCTTCTTGATTGGAGTGTGTTGTGGGCGGTCATTTGGTGTTGCGGTCGCGGATGC
>NZ_LQIU01000036.1 GCF_001499995.1 Mycobacterium sp. IS-1496 | reverse complement strand
ATAGATGGTCTCCGGGGACACGCGCATCTCCGCATCGTCGGGGAAGTCGATGAGCAACCGCGCTGCGATCTGCTCAGAGCTGTGCTCCTCAAGCAGTTTCGCCTGCACCTCATCATGCAACACCTGATTGCGGCCCAGCTTGCCCAGCTGCGGACGGCGAGCACGCTCCTCGGAGCGCGACTGCGCCACTACCGCGTCGTACCGCACGGTGGCGGTCGAACCGCTCTGCCGCGCTCCGAACGCTTCTTTGCGCCGATACCCCGACTTGCGTCCGTCGTTGTGGTGGACACCGTTGACGTCGAGTTCGTACTTGATCGTCGACGCCGGCCGGCCCAATCGCCTGCCGATCGAGTTCATCGATTCGTTGGCCGTGACTCCGATCTGGATCTGGATGCGGTCGGCCAACGTCAGACGCGGCCGAGGTCCCGAGGTCGTCGGCTCACGCTTTTGCGGGTTCACCCCTCCAGCGTGTGTGAACCAGCGAACCCCGGTAGCACACGACACACCGACCGCCACACCGGCTTCACGTGCAGTGCAACCCTCACCGATACAGCCCCAGAACTCACGAACAACACTCAACAACGGTGGACGTGACACAGCAGCACTTCCCATCAGAATCAGCTGCTATTGCAACGACGCCTTGAAACCGCCGCTCGAACCTCGCGCACAAGCTCACGTTCGCCGGGTAGCTACACCAGGTCGGCCAGGGCGCGTCCGGCCGCCCGGCCCGAGAAGATGCACCCGCCGAGGAACGTGCCCTCGAGCGCGTTGTAACCGTGCACACCGCCGCCGCCGAAACCCGCCACCTCGCCCGCGGCGTACAGGCCGTCGATCGGCGCTCCGTCCAGGCCGATGGCGCGCGAGGCGAGGTCGGTCTGGATGCCGCCCAACGTCTTTCGCGTGAGGATGTGCAGTTTGATGCCGATCAGCGGTCCCGCCGCCGGGTCGAGGATGCGGTGCGGGGCCGTCGTGCGGCCGATCCGGTCGGCCAGTGCGCGGCGCGAATTGTGGATGCCCTGGATCTGCGCGTCCTTGCTGAACGGGTTGGCCACCTGACGATCGCGGGCCTCGATCTGGCGGCGGATCACCGTCGCGTCGAGCAGCGGTTCGTCGGTGAGCGCGTTCATCTTCCGGACGAGTTCGTCGAGATCGTCGGCGACGACGAAGTCCACCCCGTTGCGCTTGAACGCCTCGACAGGTCCCGGTGCACCCTTGCTGAAGAGCCGCTCCTTGAGAAACCCCCGGCGGTCCTTTGCAGTGATGTCGGGATTCTGTTCCGAGCCGGAGAGCGCGAACTCCTTCTCGATGATGCGCTGGGTCAAGATGAACCACGAGTGGTCGTATTCGGTGATGTCGGGGGTGGTGCGCAGATAGCGCAGCGTGCCCAGGGTGTCGTAGCCGGGCAGATACGGTGTGGGCAGGCGGCGGCCCAGCGCGTCGAACCACATCGACGACGGTCCGGGCAGGATCCGGATGGCATGGTCCGGCCAGATCGGGTCCCAGTTGACGATGCCTTCGGTGTAGTGCCACATACGGTCGCGATTCACCAGCCGGACACCGGAATCCGCGGCGACGTCGAGCATCCGGCCGTCGACGTGGGCGGGCACGCCGGTGATCATCGACTTCGGTGCGGTGCCAAGCCGGGCGGGCCAGAAGCGGCGGACGATCTCGTGGTTGGCGCCGATGCCGCCCGACGTCACGACCACCGCCTGAGCGGACAATTCGAACTCACCGACGGCGTCGCGGTTCGACGGCGCCCCGCGCTTCGCGTCGTCGGGGGCGAGGACCGTTCCGCGCACACCGGTCACGGCGCCGTCGGTGAACACCAGCCCGTCGACGCGGTGCCGGTGGTGCAAGCGCACCAGCCCGCGCTGCGCGGCCGACAGCGCGGAGTCGGTGAACGGACCCACGATGCCGGTGCCGGTGCCCCAGGCGACGTGGAAGCGGGGTACGGAGTTGCCGTGCCCGGTGGCGCGGAGGTCGCCACGCTCCGCCCAGCCGACGGTCGGCAGAAACGTGATGCCGTGGCCGGTGAGGTAGTCGCGTTTCTCGCCCGCCGCCCACTCGACGTAGGCGCGGGCCCATTTGGCCGCCCACACGTCCTCGTCGTCCAGACGGTCGAACGCGGCGCTGCCCTGCCAGTCGCTCCAGGCGAGGTCGAAGGAGTCCTTGATCCGCATGCGGCGCTGTTCGGGGCTGTCCACCAGGAAGATCCCGCCGAACGACCAGTAGGCCTGACCGCCGAGGTTGGCGGCGTTCTCCTGGTCGACGAGCGCGACGCGTTTGCCGCGGCGGGTCAGCTCGTGGGTGGCGACCAGGCCGGCGAGCCCGGCGCCCACCACGATGACGTCAGCGTCCATGGAACTCAAGATATCGGTTGCTGCCGGTGCGCCGGCCTGGATGAATGGCAGCCGTGACGACATCACCGCTGGGGCAGCTGACCCGCAAACCGGAACGCGCGAGCGATCTCGACCTGCTGCACGAGGTGTTCGACACCGCCGCCGTGGCGACCGTCTCCACGGTGCTGGGCGACGAGCCGTGGGCCGTGCCGATGCTGGTGGCCCGCGACGGGAACCGGCTGTTGCTGCACGGGTCGACCGGTGCCGGGGCGCTGCGCCACATCGCGGACGGCGCCAAGGTGTGCGTCAGCGCCTTCCTGCTCGACGGGCTCGTGATCGCCGAGCGTCAGTTCGACCACTCGGCGAACTACCGCTCCGCGGTGGTCCGCGGGGTGTGCCGGGTGGTGCCCCGCGAGGAGGCGCCGGTGCTGCTCGACCGGTTCACCGAGGCGCTGATCGCCGGCCGGACCGCCGAGTGCCCGCCGCATTCCGCGAAGGAGGTCGCGGCCACGCTGTTGCTCGAGGTGCCGATCGTCGACGGGGCGTGGGTGGCCAAGGCGCGGACCGGCCCGGCGACGCCCAGCGCCGATGCGTGGACCGGGGTGGTGCCGGTGCGCACGGTGTACGGGCAGCCGGTGTCGGACTCCTCGCTGCCGGTGCCGGCGTCGGTGGCTCGAATCGTCGGGTAGTCGGCCCGTGACTCAACCGCGCGGGCGTCCGGTGTCCGAAGATTCAAGTTCGTTCACCACGCGCTGCACCCACCGCCCGACATGGTCGCGGTCGCGCCAGTCGCCGGCGTTGTTCTTCGCCATTGCACTGGCCGGGAAGCCCTTCACATCGCGTTCGAGACGTCCGCCGAAAGTGACGTGGCCACGGGCGCCGATCGAGGTCATCAGTTTCCGGACCTGTTTGGTGGGCGGTATCTCGTCTCGTTCGGCGGAATCGTCGAGCGGGCCGCTGCTGACCAGCCAGACCGGCAATTCAGAGAGTGCCTCGCGGTGGCGCCTGACGAATCGGCGGGCGTGGCGGTGCCAGCGGTTGGCGTAGAGCGCGCCTCCGACGATCACGGCGTCGACGCCGGCGAGATCCTTCACCTCCGACGCGGAGACCACCAGCGCCTCGCGACCGGCCGCGACCAACGCGTCACCGATCATGTCGGCCAGGCCGGCGGTTCCCCCGCGTTTGGACCCGAACGCGACCAGCACCCGCATCATCGGCTCCGGAGTGCGTTCGCCGACTCGGCGTCGGCCCGGATCGTGCTGAGGGTCGCGCGCATGATGTGACCGACGAACGGGCGGATCAGCCACCAGTACCGGAGGAACTTCCGTCGTGACGCGGCGTCGGTGGTGACCGTGCGGCACTCGTAGCTCAGCAGCGCGGAGTGCTCGCCGTAGGGCATCACGGTGAAGTTCGCGGCGATCTTGCCCCACCCGGGCTCGACGAAGTCTCGGAACTGCGATTGGGGCACGTCACGCCACGTGATGGTCGGCTGCCAGAACCTCCCGACCGCGCCGAAGGCGACCTCGCGGTCCGGGCGCTCGCCAAGAAGCACCCACCCGGGTAGACCCATGCCCTGTCCGAGCACCAGCCGTGATGGCGGGGGAGCGCAGCGACCGCGCAGACGTTGGGGCAGGCCACGGATCCACATCGACGCCGCCAGCAACGGCGTGTGGACAGTGAGGAAGTCGAGCCTTCGCGCGGCGCCGAAGGTCGCGGCCGGATTCGCCGCCACCACGACGTGTTCGGCGATGCGTGCGTCGAAGTCCGGCATGACGGACTCGATCACCATGCGGTCTCTGTCAACGGCGGTCATGAGCCCATCATGTGGTCGCCGAAGCGGGCGGAGATAGGGCAACTGGTCCTCGGCAGACGAGGACGTCCGGCCTCCTCACCTGCGTCGAGGGTAGGCCGACCAGGCTGAGAACAGGCTTCGGCGGTATCGTGGCGCAATCCAGGGGGGAAGTGCGGCCGACACGCCGCCTCTGTCGTCATGCAGTCAAAGGAGCAACCGTTGCCCCTGAACACCGTCGCGCTCGAACTCGTGCCGCCCAATGTCGACCGCGGGCGCGAGCACGCGCTCGAGGATGCCCGGAAGGTGCTGCGCTGCTCCGCCGAGGCCGGGATCGAGGGCCGGATCAACCACGTCATGATCCCCGGGATGATCGAGGAGGACAGCGGTCGTCCCATCGAGATGAAGCCCAAGATGGACGTGCTGGACTTCTGGCGGATCATCGCACCCGAGCTGCCGGGTGTCCGCGGGCTGTGCACGCAGGTGACCGCGTTCCTCGACGAGCCCGCGCTGCGGCAGCGGCTGACCGAGCTGAGCTCCGCCGGATTCGACGGCATCGCCTTCGTCGGGGTGCCGCGCACGATGAACGACGGCGAGGGCAGCGGCGTCGCCCCCACCGATGCGCTGTCGCTCTATGACGGGCTCGTCGACAACCGGGGCGCGATCCTGATCCCCACCCGCGACGGTGAGCAGGGCCGATTCACGTTCAAGTGCAAACAAGGCGCGACGTACGGGATGACGCAGCTGCTGTACTCCGACGCGATCGTCGACTTCCTGAAGGAGTTCGCGACCGCCAACGAGTACCGGCCGGAGATCCTGCTGTCGTTCGGGTTCGTGCCGAAGATGGAGAGCCGTGTCGGGCTCATCCACTGGTTGATCCAGGATCCGGGCAATCCGGCGGTCGCCGCCGAGCAGGAGTTCGTCAAGACGCTGGCGGCCAGTGAGCCGGCCGACAAGCGGCGGCTGCTGCTCGATCTGTACAAACGGGTGATCGACGGCGTGGGCGAGCTGGGCTTCCCGCTGAGCATCCACCTCGAGGCGACCTACGGGGTGTCGACGCCGGCGTTCGAGACGTTCGCCGAGATGCTCGACTACTGGTCGCCCGGCGCGCCGTGACCCGGCCCGTATCCTGGCGCGAGTGTCCGAACCGTCCGTGCGGGAACTCCGCAAGCGTCTGGACGGACTGACCTACCGCGACGCCGCCCGCCTCGGCCGCCGACTCCGGCAGGCCAAGCCCGACAGGCTCGGGCAGCTCGCCGAGCAGTTCGCCGCCGCCGAGGGGCTGATCGCCACCCGCACCGCGGCCGTCCCATCGATCACCTACCCCGACCTTCCCGTCAGCGAACGGCGCGGTGAGATCGCCGAGGCCATCAGCGAGAACCAGGTCGTCGTCGTGGCCGGCGAGACGGGATCGGGCAAGACCACCCAGCTGCCGAAGATCTGCCTGGAACTCGGCCGCGGCATCCGCGGCACGATCGGCCACACCCAACCGCGCCGTCTGGCCGCCCGCACCGTCGCCCAGCGCATCGCCGACGAACTCGACACCCCGCTCGGCGACGCCGTCGGCTACACGGTCCGCTTCACCGACCAGGCGTCCGACCGCACCCTGGTCAAGCTGATGACCGACGGCATCCTGCTCGCCGAGATCCAGCGCGACCGCCGGTTGCTGAGCTACGACACCCTCATTCTCGACGAGGCGCACGAGCGCAGCCTCAACATCGACTTCCTGCTCGGCTACCTGCGGGAACTGCTGCCCCGCCGGCCCGATCTCAAGGTCATCGTCACCTCGGCCACCATCGAGCCGGAGCGGTTCGCCGCGCACTTCCACGGCGCCCCGATCGTCGAGGTGTCCGGTCGCACGTATCCGGTCGAGATCCGGTACCGGCCGCTGGAGGTGCCCGTCGTCGACGACTCGACGGACGACCCCGACGATCCGGACCACGAGGTCGTCCGCACCGAGGTGCGCGATCCGACCGACGCGATCGTCGACGCCGTTCGTGAACTGGAGGCCGAGCCACCCGGCGACGTGCTGGTGTTCCTGTCCGGCGAGCGGGAGATCCGCGACACCGCGGAGGTGTTGCGCGGCGAACTCCGCAACACCGAGGTGCTGCCGCTCTACGCGCGCCTGCCCACCGCCGAACAGCAGAAGGTCTTCGCACCGCACGCCGGCCGGCGGGTCGTGCTCGCCACCAACGTCGCCGAGACGTCGCTGACCGTGCCGGGCATCCGCTACGTCGTCGATCCGGGTACCGCGCGCATCTCCCGCTACAGCAGGCGCACCAAGGTGCAGCGGCTGCCGATCGAACCGATCTCGCAGGCGTCGGCCGCTCAGCGCGCCGGCCGGTCCGGGCGTACGGCGCCGGGTGTGGGCATCCGCCTGTACTCGGAGGAGGACTTCGCCGGACGGCCCCGCTACACCGATCCGGAGATCCTGCGCACCAACCTCGCCGCGGTGATCCTGCAGATGGCCGCGCTCGGGCTCGGCGACGTCGAGGAGTTCCCGTTCCTGGATCCGCCAGAGCGCCGCAGCATCCGCGACGGCGTGACCCTGCTGCAGGAACTCGGCGCGTTCGACCGGGCAGGTCAGCTCACCGACATCGGCCGTCGGCTGGCGCGGCTGCCGCTCGACCCGCGCATCGGCCGGATGATCCTGCAGGCCGACACCGAGGGCTGTGTGCGTGAGGTGCTGGTGCTGGCCGCCGCGCTGTCGATCCCGGACCCGCGCGAACGGCCCGTCGAGCGCGAGGACGCCGCCCGCCAGAAGCACGCCCGCTTCGCCGACGAGCACTCCGACTTCATCTCCTACCTCAACCTGTGGCGGTATCTCGGCGAGCAGCGCAAGGAGCGCTCCGGCAGCTCGTTCCGCCGGATGTGCCGCGAGGAGTTCCTGCACTACCTACGGATCCGCGAGTGGCAGGACCTGACCGGGCAACTGCGCAGCATCGCCCGCGATCTCGGCATCCGCGAGTCCGACGAACCGGCCGAACCGGCGAGCGTGCACGCCGCGCTGCTGGCCGGGCTGCTGTCGCATGTCGGCCTGCGGGACGGCGACGGCCGCGACTATCAGGGTGCGCGAAACTCGCGGTTCGTGCTGGCGCCCGGATCGGTGCTGACGAAGCGGCCGCCGCGGTGGATCGTCGTGGCCGACCTGGTGGAGACCAGCCGGCTGTTCGGCCGCGTCGGGGCCCGCATCGACCCCGACACCGTCGAGCGGATCGCCGGCGACCTCGTCCAGCGCACCCACAGCGAACCGCACTGGGAGGCCGAGCGCGGCGCGGTGATGGGGTTCGAACGGGTGACGCTCTACGGGTTGCCGCTGGTCGCGCGCCGCCGCGTCAACTACTCGCAGATCGACCCGGAACTGGCCCGCGAACTGTTCATCCGTCACGCACTCGTCGAAGGCGACTGGCGCACCAAACACCACTTCTTCCGCGACAATGCGCGGCTCCGGGAGGAACTCGAAGAGGTCGAGGAGCGGGCCCGTCGGCGCGACCTGCTCGTCGGCGACGAGGAGGTGTTCGCGTTCTACAACGCCCGCATTCCCGAAACCGTGCTGTCGGCACGGCATTTCGACGCGTGGTGGCGCAAGCAGCGGCACAGGACGCCCGATCTGCTGACGATGACGCGCGACGACCTGCTTCGCCAGGACGGCGCCGACGAACTGCCCGACGAGTGGCAGGCCGGGGACCTGGCGCTGCCGCTGAGCTACCGGTTCGAACCGGGCGCGGCCGACGACGGCATCACGGTGCACGTCCCGGTCGAGGTGCTGGCCCGTCTCGGCGGTGACGAGTTCGCCTGGCATGTACCGGCTTTGCGGGAGGAGTTGGTGACCGCGCTGATCCGCTCGCTGCCCAAGGACCTGCGGCGCAACTTCGTGCCGGCGCCGGACACCGCGCGCGACGTGCTGCGAACCATGGATCCGGGCAGCGGACCCCTGCTGGAGAGCCTGCAGCACGAGCTGTGGCGGCGCACTGGTGTGACCGTGCCGATCGACGCCTTCGACCTGGAGAAGATCCCGGCGCACCTGCGGGTGACGTTCGCGGTCGAGAAGGACGGCGCCGAGGTGGCGCGCGGCAAGGACCTCGACACGCTGCAGGAGCAGTTGGCCGCACCGGTGCGCGACGCCGTCGCGCGCGCGGTGGCCGACGGGCTGGAACGCCCCGGATTGCGTTCCTGGCCAGACGATCTCGACGAGCTGCCGCGTACGGTCGAGAACGTCAGCGGCGGACATCGGGTACGGGGGTATCCGGCGTTCGTCGACACGGGGTCCGCGGTGGACGTGCGGGTGTTCGCGACGCCGGCCGAACAGCGGGCGGCCATGGGACCGGGTGTCCGGCGGTTGCTGCGGCTGTCGGCGCCGTCGCCGGTGAAGAACGTGGACCGTGCGCTGGACGTGCGTCAGCGCCTGGTGCTCGGCGCCAATCCCGACGGGTCGCTGGCCGCGTTGATCGACGACTGCGCGGACGCGGCGGTGGATGCGCTGGTCCGCGAACCGGTCTGGACGCGAGCTGATTTCGACGCGGTGGCACAGCAGGTGGGTAAGGCGCTGGTGCCGACGACGCTGGACATCGTGGGCCGGGTGGAGAAGGTGTTGACCGCCGCTCAGCAGGCGCAGGTGGCGCTGCCCGCCGACCCGCCGGCCGCGCAGGCGGAGGCGATCGCCGACATTCGCGCCCAACTGGCCGCGCTGCTGCCGAAGGGTTTCGTCACCAGGACCGGGGTGGCGCACCTGGCCAACCTCACCCGCTACCTCACCGCGATCGGCCGTCGGCTCGAGCGGCTCCCGCACGCCGTCGGCGCCGACCGCGATCGGATGGACAGGGTGCACGCGGTGCAGGCGGCGTACGACGAACTGCGGCAATCGCTTTCGCCGAGCCGGGCCGCCGCCGAGGACGTCCGCGACATCGGGCGGCTGATCGAGGAGCTCCGGGTCAGCCTGTGGGCGCAGCAGCTCGGCACGCCGCGGCCGGTCAGCGAGCAGCGGATCTACCGCGCGATCGACGCGATCACGGCCTAGTATCGGCGGAACCGCGCGGTCACTCCGGCGGGTACGGCATCCCGAACTGTTCGGCCAGCAGGCTCTGCGCGACGATCATCGCCGCCTGCGCACCGCCCGCGATCGACCCCGCCACATACGGGTGTTCGGTGCACACGTCACCCGCGGCGAACACCGTCTGCGCCGACGTGCGGTGCAGCGCATCGATACCGATCGTGTCCACGGCCAGCGGGCCCGGGGTGCACGAGGCGCCGAGTTGCTCGGCGAGTTTCGAGCGTTGCCGCAGCGGCGCCTCCACCAGCAGCCCGTCGCGTTCGAGCCGGCTGCCGTCGTTGAAGGCGATGGCCTCGAGCTGTCCGTCGGTGCCGATCAGTTCGGTGATCCGTCGGTCGTCGATCGTGACGCCCGCGGCCGCCAACTGTTCGTAGTCGACGCCGTCGAGTTGCGGGTGCCCGTCGGTCAGCAACACGACGTCGTCACTCCACCCGCGCAGCATCAGCGAGGCATGGATCGCCTCCTCGCCGGCCGCCAGCGACGCCAGCCGTTTGTCACGCATCTCCCACCCGTGGCAGAACGGGCACTGGAACACCGATTTGCCCCAGAGCGGTTCCAGGCCGGGCAGTTCCGGCGGGCAGTACTGCATGCCGGTGGCCAGTACCACGCGGCGGGTGGTGACCTGGTCCCCGTCGTCGAGGGAGAGCACGAAACCGTCGTCCTGCGTCGCGCCGTGCACCACGGTGCCCGTCCGGTACTCGACCGTCGGATAGGCCTCGAGCTCGCGGCGCCCGGCCGCATAGAGTTCTTCGGGCGGCCGCTGGTCGTAGCCGAGGAGCCCGCCGATGCCGGTGGAGAAGCGGTTGCTCTGTTCGCCCGCGTCGACGAGCAGGGTGCGCCGGCGCGCCCGTCCCAGGACCAATGTGGCGCTCAACCCTGCGGCGCCACCACCGACGACGACGCATTCCCATTCGTGTGTCATTAGGTCGACCGATTCCCGGGCGGGGGGTTGATCAAACAACGGCTACTTCGTGCCGAAGATCCGGTCACCCGCGTCGCCGAGCCCCGGCACGATGTAGCCGTGCTCGTCGAGCTCGCGGTCGACGGCCGCGGTGTAGATCGGGACGTCTGGGTGTGCCTCCTGCATCGCGGCGATGCCCTCGGGGCAGGTCAGCAGGCAGACGAATTTGACCGACTTCGGGCCGCACTCCTTGATCCGATCCACCGCGGCCACCGCCGAGTGACCGGTGGCCAGCATCGGGTCGACGACGACGACGTCGCGCTCGTCCATCTCGGCCGGCATCTTGAAGTAGTACTCGATCGCGACGAGCGTCTTGGGATCGCGATACAGCCCGATGTGGCCGACGCGCGCCCCGGGCACCACGGCCAGCATGCCGTCGAGGATGCCCGTGCCCGCGCGCAGGATCGACACGAACACCAGTTTCTTCCCGTCGATCACCTTGCCGACCGTCGTCTCCATCGGCGTCTCCACCTCGAAGTCCTGGGTCGGGATGTCGCGCAGCACCTCGTAGGCCATCAGCGCGGAGATCTCGTGCAGCAGCTGGCGGAAGCTGTGCGTCGAGGCGTCCTTGCGCCGCAGCAGCGTCAGCTTGTGCGTCACCAGCGGATGGTCGACGAGGTGTACTTCGCCCATGTGTGTTCCTGTCTGCTTCAGAAGACGGTGCCGTCGCTGTCGATGGTCAGGGGCGGCGACCCGCCGCGGCGCTCGCGCGCCAGATGGCGTCCGGCAGACCAGGTTCCGCCCTCCAGGACGCAGGCGAGCG
The DNA here is from genome assembly GCF_001499995.1 of Mycobacterium sp. IS-1496. Taxonomy (GTDB): domain Bacteria; phylum Actinomycetota; class Actinomycetes; order Mycobacteriales; family Mycobacteriaceae; genus Mycobacterium. The sequence continues at coordinate 29,189 of NZ_LQIU01000036.1, read as the reverse complement.
GCATGTCGACGCCGAGTCGCGCGCACACCGCAGGTGCGAGCTCGTCGAGGAGCGCAACGGTCAGAGCGCGCCACTCGACGACCAGTTCGTCCCCGACCTGCCACGTGCGGTCGGCGTATCCGGGGTCCCGCAGTGTCAGCACACCGGTGTCCAGCAGCAGGCCGCCGTTGCGGTACTCCGGCAGCGCGGTGAGCGCCTCGACACCCGCCACCGGCACACCCGCCCAGGTGAACGGTTCGAGCAGCGAATAGGTCAGCCACTGCGAGAGCTTGTGGAACGGGACCCAGCCGCGCGTGAAGCCCTCGCCTCCGGCCGCCGGGTGCAGCCAACAGTCGCCCAGCGGTTGATCACCGACGCTGTTGCCGCTCAACCAGATCGACGACAGCTCGGTGAGAAGCACCGTGAGGATGTCGTGGGCGCGCACCGTCTGCGCGGTGGCGGTGAGGGCGTCGAACAGCCCGCCCGGGCGGCCGCCGAAGACGTCGGAGTCCGCCAGTGCCGACCCGAGACGGTGCAGCAGCGCCACGCGGCCGTCGAGTCCCACGAGGGGATTGTCCGAACGAACCTGGAACGCCGCACCCAGCCGGTCGGCGGTCAGCGCCTGCAGCCCTGCGGCGTCCACGCGCAGCGGCTCGCCCGGGTCCGACGAGAAGACCCCGTCGGCGAAGGCGTGCCAGCTCGCGACCGCCAATCCCTCCGAGCGCGAGAACCGTTGTCCGGAAGCGTCTTCCCGAAAACTCCAGTCCGCACCTGCGCCGGCGTCGAGCAGCACGCTGACCACCGCGAGGTCGATCATCGCCCTGGGGTTCCCCTCGAGACCCGCGGCGCGGTGGACCCCACCGGCTTCGAAGTGCCGCCACCGGCTGTGGAACGGGATCGCGAGGTCCGGATAGCGTTCGCGGGTCAGCTCGGCCACGATCTCCGCTGCGGAGTCGAGGGCGTCGTCACCAACGGTGAACCATGCCGAGTCACCGGCCCTGGCACGGTGCAGCAGCTGGCTCGCGCGGGCGCGGACGGCGTCGGTGGTGCGCAGCGCGGCGGCCGCCTCCTCCGGCGTCATGGGGACAACCCGCGACCCTTGACCTTCTTGAGCTGCTCGGCGTCGGGCACCGGGCCCGGAGTGAAGTATCCGGCCGCCACCTTCGCGTCGATCTCCACCCGCGCATCGGGCGGGACGAGTTCGTCGGGGATGTTGATCCGCTCGCCCACGTCGATCCCCGAACCGGTGATCGCGTCGTACTTCATGTTGCTCATCGACACCAGGCGGTGGATCTTGCGGATCCCGAGCCAGTGCAGCACGTCGGGCATCAGTTCCTGGAACCGCATGTCCTGCACACCGGCCACGCATTCGGTGCGGGCGAAATACTGATCGGCGGTGTCGCCGCCCACCTGACGCTTGCGGGCGTTGTAGACCAGGAACTTGGTGACCTCGCCGAGCGCGCGGCCCTCCTTGCGGGAGTAGGCGACCAGACCCACCCCACCGTTCTGGGCGCCGCGGATGCACTCCTCGATCGCGTGGGTCAGATACGGCCGGCAGGTGCAGATGTCCGAGCCGAAGACATCCGAACCGTTGCACTCGTCGTGCACGCGGGCGGTCAGCTCGACCGACGGATCGGCGAGATCGGTTGCACTGCCGAAGATGTAGACGGTCTGTCCGCCGATCGGCGGGAGGAACACCTCGAGGTCCGACCGCGTCACGAGCTCCGGGTACATGCCGCCGGTCTCCTCGAACAGCACCCGGCGCAGATCGGTCTCGCTGCATCCGAACCGCTGCGCCACCCCGGGTAGCCACCACACGGGTTCGACGGCCGCCTTGGTGACCAGTGCCGCACCGGTGGCGAGCAGGATGCGCCCGTCCGGGATCAGACGGCCCTTCGCGATCGCGTCGGTGATCTCGGGCAGGATGACGTGCGCCTTGGTGATCGCGATGGTCGGCCGGATGTCAAGGCCCGCAGCGAGTTCGGCGGTGAAGACGTCGGCCACGCTGGCGCCCCACGGGTCCATGCTGACGATCGTGGCCGGCTCGCTCCACTGCGGGTACGGCCCGACGCTGTCGGTGGGTGAGGTGTCGGTGAGGTCGGCCCGGTGCTCGCGTTTGAGCGCACCCGCGGCGACGGCGAGCGCCCGGTAGACGCTGTAGGACCCGCTGTGGGTGCCGATCACGTTGCGGTGCGAGCGGTTGGCGGTCGTCCCGATCACCGGCCCGCGTTCGGCCGCGGACGGCGCACCCCAGCGGATCGTGGGGGTGCCCACTGCGCCGCTGTGCGACGTCAACCGGATGTGGCCGCCCCCGGACCGGGGCGTGGCGGCGGCGCCGGGCTCAGCGGGCATGTCCACTCCTGCGTCTCGCGGGGAAAGGCGCCAGCATAGCGACTTGCAGCCACCCGCGCCGGGCGTCGACTCAGCCGGGGGTGCCGGCCGCCACCCGCGGGACGCGGTCGGGCGTCGCGGTGTCGAGCACCAGGTCGGCGACGCGGGCGCGGTGCTCCTCGGCGGTGCCGAGCAGCGTCGCGTCCGTGGTGGCCCGCTTGAAGTACAGGTGCGCCTGGTGTTCCCACGTGAAGCCGATACCGCCCAGCACCTGGATGGTGTCGGCGGCGATCCGGCTGAGCGCGGCCGAACACACGGCCTGGGCGATCGCCGTCGCCAGCGCGGCGTCGTCCGAGCCGTCGGTCAGTGCCCACACCGCGTGGTAGGCCGTCGACCGCGCGTGTTCGGCGTCGACCAACATGTCGGCCAACCGGTGTTTGACCGCCTGGAACGAGCCGATCGGACGGCCGAACTGCAGCCGCGACTTCGCGTACTCGACCCCGATGTCGAGCAGATGCGCAGCGGCGCCGACCTGTTCGACGGCCAGCAGCGCCGAACCGACGTGCAGCGCATGCTGGATCACCCGGCCCGCTTCGTCCGGCCCGGCGATCAGCGTGGCGGGCGCACCCGTCAGCGTGAAACCCGCCTGGGTGCGGGTCAGGTCGAGCGTGACCAGCGGCGTGCGTTCCACTCCGTCGGCGTCGGCGTCGACGGCGTACAGGCCCACCCCGTCGGAACCCTTCGCGGCGACGAGCACGACGTCGGCGACCGCGCCGTCGACGACGTGGGTGAGCGTGCCCGTCAGCGCGTCACCCTCGGCCGTCACGCCGACGGTGTCGGGAGTGAAGGCGCCTGCGCGGTCACCGACGGCGAACGCCGCGGTGCGGGTGCCCTCGACGAGGGCGCTGAGCAGATCGTCGCGCGCCGAGCCCGCCGGGGCGGCGACCAGTGCCGGCACCGCGAGGTAGACCGTCCCGAACAGCGGTCCGCACACCAGGGACGCGCCGAACTCCTCGACCGCGACGGCCTGGTCGACGAGGTCGCCGCCGACGCCTCCGTCGGCTTCGGGCACCGACAGGCCCAGCACGCCGAGCTCGGAGCCGAGCCGCGCCCACAGCGCGGGGTCGAACGCCGGGTCGGACTCCATGATCCGGCGCACCGCGGACTCGTCGAAGTGGTCGGCGCAGAACCGCCGCACCGCATCCCGCAGCTGCCGCTGCTCGTCGGTGAACACGAACTCCGCCGGATGACTACCCACGCGGGATCTCCTTCCACGGCATGCCGGCGTCCGCGCGCAGATCACCCGGCAGGCCGAGCACCCGCTCGCCGAGGATGTTGCGCATCACGTCCGACGTGCCGCCTTCGATGGTGTTGGCGCGGCTGCGCAGGAACCGCTGCTGGATCGGTCCGCGCCAGTCGCTCTGGTCTCCACTGTTCATCGCGTAGCTGTGGTACAGCGTCCCCTCGGGACCGAGAAAGTCCATGCACCACTGGTAAATCCGCTGATTGAGCTCGGCGCCGACCAACTTGCCGATCGACCCCTCCGGGCCGGGCCCGCCGACGGTCGCCGATGCGCGGGACCGCTCCGAGGTGAGCCGCTGCGCCTCGGCGCGCAACCACAGTTCGGACAACCGGTCGCGCAGCACCGGGGTGTGGCGTTCGGGGCGCGACGCCCACAGCGCCACGGCGTCGGCGATCGTGCCCGCACCCCGCCGGCTTCCGCTCGCGCCGAGCGCGCTGCGCTCGTTCATCAGCGTCGTCATCGCGACCCGCCACCCGTCGTCGACACCGCCGAGCCGGTGCGCATCGGGAATGCGGGCGTCGCTGAAGTAGACCTCGTTGAATTCGGCGTGGCCGGTCATCTGGCGCAGCGGCCGGGTCTCGACGCCCGGTGCGTGCATGTCGATGACGAAATACGTCAGGCCCTTGTGCTTGGGCACATCCGGGTTGGTGCGCGCCAGCAGCAGACCCCACCGGGCGCGGTGCGCCAGGCTGGTCCACACCTTCTGCCCGTTGACCACCCAGTCGTCACCGTCGGGCACCGCCGAGGTCGCCAGGCCCGCCAGGTCGGAGCCGGCGCCGGGTTCGGAGAACAACTGGCACCAGATGTGCTCGGTCGTCGCCAGGGGTCGAAGCCAGGACCGTTTGACGTCGTCGTTCTGGGCGTGTTCGCGGATGGTCGGCGCGGCCATGCCGTAGCCCATGGGGTTGAGCCCCAACGGGACCGGACCACCCGCGCCCTGCAGGATTCCGTCGGCGACGGCCTGCAGGCCGCGCGAGACCTCCAGCCCGCCCAGCCCCTGCGGGAAGTGCACCCAGGACAGGCCGGCGTCGTAGCAGGCGCCGAGGAAGTCGGGGATCGGCACGGTCTTGGGATCGTGTTCGGCCACGACGCGCTTGGCGAGTTCGGTGACCCGGTCGATATCAGCCGCGGTGCTCATCTCAGTCACCATAAGCAAGGGGTGATCGCACCGGGCGAGCAGGGCGGACGTGCGCTGCGGCGGACCGCAGGCGGCGCAACTGGAACGTGTTACAGTTCGGACCGCTGTGGCCCACGTCACTCGTCTCCGGGCCACCTCGGGAGGCCGCCTGTGACCGCACACCGGAGCAAGGCCGCATCGTTGGCGGTCGTCGCCGTGGCCTACGCGCTCGCGCTGGCGGCCGCCGCCGCGTGGCTGGTGTGGGGGCCGGAGACCGGACGGTTGTGGCTCGACACCCTGATCGCCGACGTGGTGGGCACCGTGGTGGTGTTCGCGTTCAGCCGGGGCTACCGCAACTCGAGCTTCTACGACGCCTACTGGAGCGTCGTGCCGCCCCTGCTGTTGATCTACTGGTGGAGCCAGAGCCCGGACGCCGATGCCCTGCGTGTCGCACTCGTCGCCGTGGCGGTCGGGTACTGGGCGGTGCGGCTGACCGGTAACTGGCTGTACGCGTTTCCCGGTCTGCACCACGAAGATTGGCGATACCCGATGTTCCGGGAGCGGGCCGGCCGGTGGGAGTTCGTGGTCGATCTGGTCGCCATCCACCTGATCCCCACCCTGCAGGTGTTCCTCGGCATGCTGCCGGTCTACGTGGCGGTGACGACCCCGGGGGAGGGCTGGATGTGGCTGGCGGCGATCGCCTTCATGATCGCCGTCGCAGCGGTGACGCTGGAGCTGGTCGCCGATGTGCAGATGCACCGCTTCGTCGCCGGACGCGGGCCGGGCGAGGTGATGGACCGCGGCCTGTGGGCCTGGTCCCGTCACCCGAACTACTTCGGCGAGTGCGGATTCTGGGTCGCGCTCGCGCTGTTCGGGGTGGCGGCCTCGCCGGGTGAGGCCTGGTGGCTGTTCGCCGGCGCGTTGGCGATGCTCGCGATGTTCCTCGGGGCGAGCATCCCGATGATGGAGACGCGCAGTCTGCAACGCCGGCCCGGCTACCAGGACGTGATGGACCGGGTGTCGCGGTTCGTGCCGCGACCGCCCCGCAAGGCGCGCGTGTGAGCCGCCCCCGCGTCGTCGTCGCCGGTCTCGGGGACAGCGGCGTCCTGACCGCGATCCGGCTGGGCCGGCACTTCGACGTGGTCGGCATCTCGGCCAAACCCGGTCTGGTCAGCGGGCAGGAGCTCGGCGTGCGGCTGGCCCGCCCCGACGATTGGGCGCGCGACTACTGGATCACGTTCGACCGGTTCCGTGCCCTCGACCGGGTCCGCACCGAACACGCGACGCTGACGGGAGTCGACCTCGCGGGCCGGAAAGTGTCGGGGCAGCGCACCGACGGATCGACGGTGGTGGAGGATTTCGACGCGCTGGTGATCGCCACCGGGGTGAGCAACGGCTTCTGGCGCAGGCCGGGCTATCGGTCGGGCGATGAGGTCGCCGCCCAACTGCGCGCCGACCACGAGCGGCTGGCCGCCGCGCGGTCGGTGCTCGTCGTGGGCGGGGGTGCCGCGGCGGTGAGCAGCGCCGCCAACCTGGCGCTCACCTGGCCGGATACCCGCGTCGACCTGTGCTTTCCCGGTCCGCGGCCCCTGCCGCAGCACCACCCGCGGGTGTGGGACAGGATCGCGCGGCGGCTCGACGAGCTCGGCGTGGGGTTGCGGGCGGGCCACCGCGCCGTCGTCCCCGAGGGGTTCGCGTGCGACCGCATCACCGACGGTCCGGTCCAGTGGAGCACCGGCCAGCCCGCGGCGACCGCGGATGCGGTGCTGTGGGCGATCGGGCGGGTCCGGCCCAACACCGACTGGCTGCCCGGCGAGGTGCTCGACGCCGACGGCTTCGTGCGCGTCACCAGGCAGCTGAAAGTCGTTGGGCACGAACGGGTCTACGCGATCGGCGACGTCGCGGCCACCGATCCGTTGCGGAGCAGCGCCCGTAACCGCGCCGACAAACTCCTGGCCCGCAACATCCGCGCGGACTTCGCGGGGCGGCCGCTGCGCGACTACCGAGCACCGAGCCGCCGCTGGGGTTCGGTGCTCGGTGGCCAACCCGACGGCCTCGAGGTGTTCGCCCCCAACGGCACGGTGTTCCGCTTCCCGGCATGGTCGGTCGACCGGGTGCTGCAACCGTGGATCGTCCGGCGCGGAATCTACCGGGGTGTGCGCCCGTCGCCGTCCCGCGACTGACCGGCGCGCCGGAGCGCGTCCTCGATGGTCGGATACGTGTCGAGCACGCGGTGCAGACCGGTGATCTCGATCGGTTGCATGACGTACGGCTGATCGGCGACCACCGCCACCGAGAGGCCCTCGGCGGCGCCGTCCTCGTGACACGACAGCACGGCGTTGAGCGCGGCGCTACCGAAGTAGGTGACTCCTGAGAGGTCGACGACGACCAGTCGACTGGGATGGCCCACCGCGCTGCCGCGCGCCTTCGCCAGGTGGCTGTTCAAGGCGTCGACGGACAGCGAGTCGACGTCGCCGCTCACCCTGACCACGACCGCGTCCCCCCGCACGTCGTGTTCGACCTCCAACGGTTGCATCCGTGCCAGCCCGCCTCGATCCCCATCTGCCGTCTCTGTGCCGCGGCCAACGGCGCCGACGGATGACCCGGCCGGGTGCGCCGGCCGGCAGCAGAATTTTACCCGCCGGCACAGGGGGCGGACATCCGTTGCGCGCATCATCGGGCGGGGATGCGTTCGTGAACTGTCAGCAGCAGATGGTCGAACTGGCCCTGGGTGGACGACGGGGCCGGGGGGAGCTGACCCACCTCCGCGATCAGCTGGGCGGCCAGTGAGCGCAGCTTGGTGTTGGTCTCCTGGGAGCGCCACTGCAGCACCCGGAACGCCTGGTCGGCGCTGATCCGATAGATCACCATCAGAGCGCCCTTGGCCTGTTCGATCACCGCCCGGGATTCGAACAGACCCGGCAACTGCTCGTCGAGCGCCTCTTGGCGCGCCTCGTCGAGGCTCGCGGTGAGGTCGACGTAATAGCCGGCCGACCCGATGACCGAACCCCGGTCGTCGAACATCCGGTCGGCCACCACCAGCACGTCGTGCTCGTCCCCGCTGGTGTCGAGGAACCGGTGCCTGCTGGAGAACGACTCGCCGGTGTGCAGCGCGTGGTCGAGCAGGTCCTGGACCAGCCTGCGGTCGTCGGGGTGCTTGTGGGACAGCAGCAGCTCGGTGGTCGGCTCGACCGTGCCCGGTTCGTAGCCGTGCATCCGCGCCACCTCGTCGGACCACTCCCAGCGCTGCCCGACGAAGTAGAACTTGAAACTGCCGATATGGGACGGCTGACGCTCGGCCTCGCCCTCTTCGAAGCGCCTTCTCCCCGCGGTACGCGACATCAGCCGAGTATTTCATTGCGCGTCGGCGGCAGTTCGGCGTTGATCCGATCGAGCAGCGCGGGGTACCGGTTGGCTTCACGGTGCCTGCCCGGTTTGCCGCTGCTCACCACCGCGGCCGCCAGGCCGCGCGCCGGGTCCGCCCAGACGGCGATGTCGACCAGCCCGGTGTGGCCGAACGCCGCCGGTGCGTCGCGGCCGAACGGTCCGAAGCGCTTCGACCCCAGCATGTATCCGGTTCCCCAGCGCAGTGGCATCAGCCCGGTGGCCAGGTCCGGGCGCAGTCTCCTGCACTCGCGGGTGGCGGCATACAGCGTCTCGGGCGCGAGCACCCGCAACCCGTCGAGTTCTCCACCGCGGCGCAGCAGTTCGGCGAATCGCGACAACTCCTGCGCCGTCGACACCGTGCTCGACGACGGCACCACCCCGGTGAGGAACAGCGGGGTGTTGGTGAACGGGATGATCTGGTGCAGTGTGCCGCCGACGGCCGTGCGGAACGCCGCGGCGATCGGCGGCGGCAGCGGTTTGCCGGTGGCGTGGCTCGGTGCGACGAGGGGGACGTCGGACTCGTCGACCCCGAAATTGGTCCAGCGGAAGCCGAGTGGTTCGAGGATCTCCTCGGCCAGGATCTCGCGGATGCCGCGGCCCGTCGCGGCCGACACGATCTCGCGCACCAGCGGACCCCAGGTCAGCGCGTGGTAGATGTGCACCAGACCTGGCCGGTACAGCGGCCGCAGGTCACCGAGCATCTCCCGGGCGTACGCGCTGTCGTTCATGCGCTTGAGGTTGGGTCGCTCACCGGTGGGGAAGGGGACACCCGCGCTGTGGGTCATGACGTGGCGGATGGTCGTGCGGTCCTTGCCGTGGCTGGTGTAGTTCGGCAGGTACTCGCACACCCGGTCGTCGAGTGAGAAGTGACCGCGTTCGGCCAGCATGTGCACGACGGTCGTCGTGATCGCCTTGGCGGCGCTGTACACACAGAAGGGGGTGTCCGGGGTGACCGGGATCTTCTCCGCGTCGTCGGCGTCGTCCGGTCCGTTGCCCCAGCCGTGCCCGATCGCTCGACTGAGGACGACACGCCCGTGCCGGCGCACGCACACCTGGATCGCCGGGTGCATCCCGGCGGAGTACCAGTGCCGCGCCGCCTGCCAGATCCGCTCCACCGCCGCGGGGTCGACACCGGAGTGGTCCTCGTCGCCGACGGTGGTGACCGCGTCAAGGTCGGCGGGCACGCGAATGCGGCCTTCCGGCTTCTCCGTGCTGGTCATGAGTCCTTCCCGGCCGCGTTCGGACGTGTCCCGGCCCCGTCGGCAAGGGTAGGCCACCGCCGCGATGGGCAGCCGAGCGATGAGTCGGCGCCTGTCGGGGAGTCGTCATCTGGAGACGACGGAAGGAGACACGATGACCATCGACCATCTGCTGGCGGTCGTGCCGGTGTCCGACATCGACGAGAGCCGCCGCTGGTACACGTCGCTGTTCGGGCGGGCGGCCGACAACGATCCGATGCCGACGCTGATGGAGTGGCAGGTCAGGCCGGGAAGTTGGGTGCAGGTCTTCGCGGACCCCGACCGCGCCGGATCGGGCCTGCTCAACTTCGCCGTCGACGATCTGGAGGCCCACCTCGCCGAGGTCGGCGCCCGCGGCATCGAGGCCGAGCCGATCGCCGACGCGGCCAAGGGTGTGCGGCTGGCGACGCTGACCGATCCCGACGGCAACGTCCTGCGGCTCATCGGCGGGTTCCGCGTCGAATACTGACCTACCGGGCGAACCCACCGCTGACCTGGAACGACCAGGCTTGCCGAGGCACCGACCTGGGTACCTGCTATCGCACCGTCGCCGGAAGAGTCGCTTTCGGCGCATCTGTGGGAGGTACGGATGTCTTCGGAAGCGACCGAACAGGTACGTGGCGAGCCCGCGGCCACCGACAAGCTCAAGCGCAAGATCACCGGGCCCCTGCTGTTCCTGTTCATCCTCGGCGACGTGCTGGGTGCGGGCATCTACGCCCTGATGGGGGTGCTGGCGCAGGATGTCGGCGGCGTGCTGTGGGCGCCGCTGCTGGTGGCGCTGCTGCTGGCGCTGCTCACGGCCGGCTCCTACGCCGAACTGGTCACCAAGTATCCGAAGGCGGGCGGGGCCGCCGTGTTCGCCGAGCGGGCGTTCAAACGGCCGGTGGTGTCCTTCCTCGTGGGCTTCAGCATGTTGGCGGCCGGTGTCACCAGCGCCGCCGGGCTGTCGCTGGCCTTCGCCGGCGACTACCTGTCGACCTTCCTCGACGTGCCGGCGATACCCGCCGCGATCGTGTTCCTCGCCCTCGTGGCGGCACTGAACGCGCGCGGTATCAACGAATCGGTCAAGAGCAACGTCGTGATGACCGTCATCGAATTGAGCGGTCTGCTCATCGTGATCGTCGCGGTGGCGATGATGGTCGGCGGCGGCCGTGGTGAGGTCGGCCGGATCGCCGAGTTGCCCGACGGCGCCACACCCGCCCTGGCGATCCTGGCCGGCGCCATCGTGGCCTACTACTCGTTCGTCGGGTTCGAGACCTCGGCGAATGTCGCCGAGGAGATCCGCAACCCGAGCAAGGTGTATCCGACAGCGCTATTCGGCGCGCTGATCACCGCGGGTGTGGTCTACGCGCTGGTCGGGATCGCCAGCGCGATCGCACTGCCCGCCGGCGAACTCTCCGAATCCTCGGGGCCGCTACTCGATGTGGTGTCGGCGACCGGGGTCGGCGTGCCGGACTGGTTGTTCAGCGCCATTGCCCTCGTCGCCGTGGCCAACGGCGCACTGTTGACGATGATCATGTCCAGCCGGCTGACCTACGGAATGGCCGAACACGGGCTCCTCCCGTCGGTGCTGAGCCGGGTGCTGCCGGAGCGCCGGACGCCGTGGGTGGCGATCGTCGCGACGACCGTGGTGGCCATGTGCCTCACGCTCGTCGGGGAGCTGTCGACGCTGGCCGAGACCGTGGTGCTGCTGCTGTTGGTGGTGTTCATCTCGACCAACGTGGCCGTGCTCGTGCTGCGCCGCGACCACGTCGAGCACGACCACTTCCGCGTGTGGACCGCGGTGCCGGTGCTGGGCGTGGCGTCGTGCGTCCTGCTGATGACCCAGCAGACCGCCAAGGTGTGGCTGTTCGCCGCGATCATGCTGGCCGTCGGCGCCGTCCTCTACGCGCTGGCCCGCGTCGCCACCACACGCGAGCGCACTGCGGGCTGAGGACGCCGTCAGCACGACGAAACCCCGCAGCCGGGCTGCGGGGTTTCGGTCGTTATGGGGGGTGCGTCAGCTGATGCCGACGACCTCCTGCGCGATCGCGGCGAGCCGCGTCTGAGCGGCGGACACGACGCGCGAGCGGTTCTTGTGCGCTTCCTCCCACGCGACGATCGTCCGGATGTCGGACGGGTCGGTGAGGTCCTTCACCTCGGCGACGGCCTCGGTGACGGTCAGCTCGTCGTAGCCGTTGATCGGCAGCTCCGACGCGTCCAGCACGCCGGCACCGTCGCGGACCGAGTGCAGGGCGTCGGCGGCCTGGCCGGCGCCCTCATCGCGGGTCACCTTCTCCGCCGCGGCCAGCGCCGCATCGCGGGACGCGCCCAGCGCCTTGCCTGCGACCTCGCTGACGCGGGCGCCACGGCTGACCAGCTCATTGAACGCCGGTCCGGTGTTGCGCAGCGCCTCGACGGTGCGGTCCACACCGCGGGTGGTCCAGGTCAGCGGCAGGTTGACGGTCCGGACCGCCACGCCTGCGGCGGCCTGCAGCGGGGTACGGCGCAGGGCAGCCGGGCCGCCGAGGGCGTCCTCGGCCAGCACCGTGGTCAGCCAGTCGACCGTCGCGGAGTGCGCGGTGATCAAGCGGTCGGCCAGGGCCTGCACGTCCTGCTCCTTGGCGGACACGGCCAGCGCCTTGAGGTAGCGCGACCGGTCGAGGAGCTGATCCTCGAGCGCGAGGTCACCCAGCAGGGCCTCGTCGAACGGCTCAGCCTGTTCGGTCAGCGCCTTCACGGCCGCCGCCGCACGGCCCAGGAAGGGGCCGATCACATCGGGGTAGCCACCGAGGTCGCGGATCGCGCCCTCGATCGCCTCGGCGCGCTCACGGCCGTTTGAGGCGTTCTGCTCCAACTCCCTGCGGACCGCTTCAGTGCGGGCCTGGGCGACCCGGGTCTCGGCGACCTGGATCTCGGTGTTGGTCAGGTCCAGGATCGCCCGCAGTTGCGCGAGCAACTTGGTGGTATCTGCATTCGTCACGTTTCTTCGCTCCCATTTGCGTTGACTTGTTCGTTGTCGGCGCTCGGGTGCACCACGAGTTGGGTTGCCGCTGCGAGAACCGCGTAACCCATATCCGTCGCGATGTGACGTAGGTCATCGTCTGACCGCGCTCAACCCCCGTTCGCCTTATAACAATTCGATATCGCTGTAAATCACGATCATTTAAGAAACAGCCGCAAACACTGAGAAAGCGACATTTCCCGGACGCCGAAACTGCAGCATAACCCCGATAATGAGGGCTAGATCACAGCCGAATCGCGTAACGCCGACGGACCCGCTTCGCCACGGCGAATTACCCCCGAATGGCACGCTTTGCGCTCGGGTACTTTCGATTCCGGGCGGGGAGAGCGCTGACGACAGCGCACCGTAATCGGAGATCCGAAGAGGAAGTGATCATGAAATTCAGTGGTAATGCCGCTCGCCGGGGGATCGCCGGTGTGTTCGCCGGTTGCCTGTTCGGCGGAGTTGCCGCAGCAACCATCGCGGCGCCCACGGCCTCGGCCGCGGTCGACTGCTCGGCCAGCGGTGTCGCGAACACCGTCAGCAGCGTGACCGGCTCGGCGCGCCAGTACCTGGCCGACCATCCGGGTGCCAACCAGGTGGTGACCGCGGCGATGAGCCAGCCCCGCCCGCAGGCGGAGGCCGACATCCGCGGTTACTTCACCGCCAACCCGCAGGAGTACCACGAACTGCGCGGGATCCTGGCCCCGATCGGCGACACCCAGCGGCAGTGCAATGTCACTGTGCTGTCGCCCGAGCTCGCGTCGGCCTACGACCAGTTCATGGCCGGCTGACCCGAACGCGCACCGACGGCCCGTCATCGCGACTGAGTGTCGCGGCGGCGGGCCGTCGTCGTCTCCCGGTCCGTAGACGCCGTTTGAGCCGTTGCCGCGCGGGTAACAAAGAGCTCAACACCTGCAGCTCAACGCAGTACGACCGAGGAGACCCCGATGGCCGAGCGTGTGCCAGCCCCCGCCGACGCGACGACCGAGGCGATTGCCACCACCGCGTTGTTCTTGAACTTCACCGCCGTGATCGCGCTCGCGGTATGCCTCGCCAGCGTCGGTATGTCGGATCTGGGGGCCGCGGCGATCGCCGGTGCGGTGGCGCTGGTGAGCTTCGGGGCCAGCATCCTGTGCTTCAGTGCCCAGGCGCGCGAACGGCAACGCCAGGAGATGGCCACGGCGCAGGTCGTGCCGGCCACCACCTGATCCCCTGCCGCCGTGTTGACCGCGGTCTACTTCGGCGTCGCGGCGTCGAGCGCGCTGGTCTTCGGCGCTGCGGCCGGGGCGCGGTGGAGCCCGCCGAAACGGGTCACCGGTGTGTTGCTCGCCTTCGCCAGCGGCGCGCTGATCTCGGCACTGACCTTCGAACTGTTCGAAGAGGCCTTCGCGATGGCGGGCGGATGGCACGCGGGCCTCGGATTGCTCGCGGGCGCAGCGGCTTTCGTCACCGCCGACACCCTCCTGGACCGCTACGTCAGCGGCAAGGCGGGACCCGACGTCCGCGAGGTCGCGTCATCGGGTGCGCGGCGCGGTGTCGGTCTCGCGCTGCTGGCCGCCGTCACGCTCGACGGTGTCCCGGAGAACGTGGCGCTCGGAGTGTCGCTGGTGGGCGGGGCATCGCTGTCCCTTCTGGCCGCCATCTTCTTCTCGAACCTGCCCGAATCCCTCGTCGGCGCGGTGGCGATGCGCAATTCCGGGATGTCCGGGCGCACAGTGGTTCTCACCTGGCTCGCCTGTGCGGTCCTGCTGGCCGTGGCCGTGGTGCTCGGACGGGCGACGGCAGGAACGCTCAGCGAGGAGGTGCTGGCCGTGGCGCTGGCGTTCGCGGGCGGCGCCGTGCTCGCCTCGCTGGCCGACACCCTGATGCCGGAGGCGTTCGAGCACGGCCGGCCCCTCAACGCGTTCGCGACGGCGGGCGGGTTCTTCCTGTCGTTCATGCTCGCCGCCTGAGGCGGTGGCTCCCCAACAGGATCAGGGCGTCGGCCCTTTGGCCCGGCCCGGGCCGAACAGGCCTCCCAACTGACCCAGCATCTCGAGCGGGCCCGGCCCCGGTGGCGGCGGCGGGCACGCGGTCCCGCAGGCGCTGAGCTGCCAGGTCTGACAGTCGTTGGTGGTGAAGCTCGCGTCGGTCGGTTCGATACGCACGGATGCCGACTTCTTGGTCAGCGCGTTGTCGAGCAGCTCGTCATCGGCGCCGACCCGTTTCCAGTAGCACGCCGAATCGGCGGCGGGACCCCCGGATGTGTAGGTGCCCGGCAGGATGTCGACGCCCACCGTGTAGGTGCCGTCCTTGTCGATCGTCGACGCGGGCGCCGGCGGGGCGGGCGGCGGTGACGGCTCGGGCTCGGCATGGGCGGGGCCGGCGACCGACATGGCCAGGGTGACCGTGGCGGCGACAACCGCAGCGAGCCTGGATGCCTTCATGTCGGGGATGGTACCGCTAGCCAAGCTAAGCGTCACACCACGACTGTGACCCGGGTCACTGGCAACTGGCCTTCGTGATCGCGGTCTCCGCTGCTGAGGGGCTGCTGCGAGCGGCATTTAAATACACTAAGGTTCCTGTTTATACTGGCTAAGTTTTTAGCGGAGTCAAGGAGGAACCGACGTGCCCGCAGTGGGTGTGAGCTGCAGTGACAGGGTCTCGACCCGGTCATGTTGGGCGCGTGGATTGGGTCGCGGTGTTGGATCCGTCGCTCCTCTGCGAGAGGATACCGCCGCGCCGAGTGGCGCGACCTTGTTCCGTGTGGCCGGTCGAGCGTGACAACGAGCCAGCGACTGTCGGGGAAATAACGAAATGTTGAGTGTCGCCAAGAAGGCGTGGATACCACTGCTCATCGTGGTCGTGGTGCTGATCGCGGGATTCACCGTGCACCGCATCCGGGGCTTCTTCGGATCGGAAGGCGTCACGGTCACCCCCAGGGTGTTCGCCGACGATCCCGAACCGTTCGACCCCAAGGTGGTCCGATACGAGATCACCGGTAGCGGCAGCTACGCCAACATCAACTACCTCGACCTCGACTCCAAACCGCAGCGACTCGACAGCACAGCACTCCCCTGGGAGCTCACCCTGCAGACGACGGAGGCCTCCGCCGCACCCAACATCGTCGCGCAGGGCGACGGCGATTCCATCACCTGTCGAATCATCGTCGACGATGAGGTGAAAGACGAGAGGACCGCAACCGGCGTGAACGCGCTGACCTACTGCTTCGTGAAGTCCGCATGAGCGCGCCCACGACCGGCGCGCCAACCGATGCGTTCCCGCCGGCGAAGCCCCACCGCCGGCCTCTCCTTCCCCGGATGATCCGCACGCTCGCCGTGCCGATCATCCTCGGCTGGATCGCGATCATCGCGGTCCTCAACGTGATCGTGCCCCAGCTCGAAGAGGTCGGGCAGATGCGTGCGGTGTCGATGAGCCCGCACGACGCCCCGGCGATGATCTCGATGCAGCGGGTCGGGGAGGTCTTCGAAGAGGGCGACTCCGACAGCAACGTCATGATCGTGCTCGAGGGTCAGGAGCCGCTCGGGGACGAGGCGCACGCGTTCTACGACCAGATGATCGACCGGTTGGAAGCCGACACCAGGCACGTCCAGTCGGTGCAGGACTTCTGGAGCGATCCGATGACCGCCTCCGGATCGCAGAGCAACGACGGCAAGGCCGCCTACGTCCAGGTGAAGCTGGCCGGTAACCAGGGCGAGGCGCTGGCTAACGAATCGGTGGAAGCGGTTCAGACCATCGTCGGAAGCCTCGAGCCTCCGCCGGGCGTCAAGGCCTTCGTGACCGGTCCCGCGGCCCTGGCCGCTGATCAGCACATCGCAGGCGACCGCAGTATGCGGCTGATCGAGGCGGTCACGTTCACGGTGATCATCGTGATGCTGCTGCTCGTCTACCGGTCGATCGTCACAGTGATCCTGATGCTCATCACCGTGGTGCTGTCGCTGGCGGCCGCCCGCGGGGTGGTGTCGTTCCTCGGCTACCACGAGATCATCGGACTCTCGACATTCGCCACGAACCTCCTTGTGACACTGGCGATCGCGGCGGCCACCGACTACGCGATCTTCCTCATCGGCCGATATCAGGAAGCCCGCAGTCTCGGTGAGGACAAAGAGACCGCGTTTTACACGATGTTCCACGGCACCGCGCACGTCGTGGTCGGCTCGGGTCTGACCATCGCCGGGGCCACGTTCTGCCTCAGCTTCACCCGGCTGCCGTACTTCCAGACCCTGGGCGTTCCGCTGGCGATCGGCATGGTCGTCGTGGTGCTCACGTCGCTGACGCTGGGCTCGGCGGTGATCACCGTCGCGAGCAAGTTCGGGCTGCTCGAGCCCAAGCGTGCGATGCGTGTCCGCGGCTGGCGCAAGATCGGCGCCGCGACCGTGCGCTGGCCCGGACCGATCCTGATCGCCACCATCGCGCTGTCGCTGATCGGCCTGCTCACGCTGCCGGGCTACCGGACGAACTACAACGACCGCAACTACCTGCCCGCCGACCTTCCGGCCAACGAGGGTTACGCGGCGGCGGACCGGCACTTCTCCAACGCCCGGATGAACCCCGAGCTGCTGATGGTCGAGAGCGACCACGATCTGCGCAACTCCGCGGACTTCCTGGTGATCAACAAGATCTCCAAGGCGATCTTCGGGGTCGAGGGCATCTCGCGGGTGCAGTCCATCACCCGTCCGGACGGCAAGCCCATCTCGAATACGTCGATCCCGTTCATGATCGGTATGCAGGGCACTCAGCAGAAGCTGACCGAGAAGTACAACGAGGACCTCACGGCCCAGATGCTCAAACAGGCCGAGGACATGCAGACGACCATCGACAACATGGAGACGATGCAGGGCATCACCGTGCAGATGGCCGACGTCACCCACAACATGGTCGCCAAGATGAAGGACATGACCGTCGACGTGGCCGAATTGCGGGACCACATCGCCAATTTCGACGATTTTTTCCGGCCGATCCGCAACTACTTCTACTGGGAACCGCACTGCTACAACATCCCGGTCTGCTTCGCGATCCGGTCGGTGTTCGACACCCTCGACGGCATCAACGTGATGACCGACGACATCCAGGCGATCATCCCCGACATGGAACGGCTCGATGCGCTGATGCCGCAGATGGTCGCGCTGATGCCGAAGATGATCCAGACGATGAAGACCATGAAGGTCATGATGCTGAACATGTATTCCACGCAGAAGGGAATGCAGGATCAGGCGTCCGAGATGCAGGGCGACACGACCGTCATGGGCGAGGCGTTCGACGCGTCGATGAACGACGACTCGTTCTATCTTCCGCCCGAGGTCTTCGAGAACGCCGACTTCAAACGCGGTATGGAGCAGTTCATCTCGCCGGACGGCAAGTCGGTGCGGTTCATCATCAGCCATGACGGGGACCCGCTGACCCCCGAGGGCATCGCCAAGATCGACAAGATCGAGACCGCGGCCAAGGAGGCCATCAAGGGCACCCCGCTGGAGGGGTCGACGATCTACCTCGGCGGCAGCGCCGCGATGTTCAAGGACATGAACGACGGCAACACCTACGACCTGCTGATCGCCGCAATCGCTTCGCTCGCTTTGATTTTCATCATCATGCTGATCATCACCCGCAGCGTGGTCGCGTCGGCGGTGATCGTCGGCACCGTGGTGTTGTCGCTGGGGGCGTCGTTCGGTCTGTCGGTGCTCATCTGGCAGCACATCATCGGGATAGAACTGCACTGGATGGTGATGGCGATGTCGGTCATCATCCTGCTGGCGGTCGGTGCGGACTACAACCTGCTGCTGGTCTCCCGCCTCAAGGAGGAGATCCGCGCCGGCCTGCGGACCGGCATCATCCGGGCGATGGGTGGCAGTGGTTCCGTGGTGACGGCGGCGGGTCTGGTGTTCGCGTTCACGATGATCTCGATGGCGGTCAGTGAACTGACGGTGATCGCCCAGGTGGGCACCACCATCGGTCTGGGCCTGTTGTTCGACACCCTGGTCATCCGCGCCTTCATGACGCCGTCGATCGCGGCGCTGCTGGGCAAGTGGTTCTGGTGGCCGCAGCGGGTGCGCAATACGCCGGTGCCGTCGCCGTGGCCTTCGCCAGGTGCCGGGCCCCCGCCGAAGGCTCCCGAGCCGGTCGGCAGCGTCTGACGACAGGTGCGCGCGCTACGGGAGTAGCGTGCGCACCTTCGTGGCCAGCGCCACCCCGAGGTCCCGGTTGTTCTGCTCGGTGAAGTGGATGCCATCCACCCCGTCGGTGCTGATGGCCGAACCGGCGTCGAAGAAGTCGACCTTCAGGTGCGAGGCCAGCGCCGAGTATGCAGTCGCCAGTGCGTCGGTCTTCTCCTGTGCCCCGGCGAAGATCAGGTCGAACCACGGATGGGGGATCGCCGCCAGCGGCGGTGGGGAGACGACGAGTGTGCGCGGCGCGGGATACACGGTGCCCACGCCGCCGGCGGCGGTGAGCACCTGGTTGACCAGGATGCCCATCCCCATCGCGATGTCCAGCGGTTCGCGGTTGAGGTAGGCCTTCGTGTCGTTGGTGCCGAGCATGAGGATGACGAGGTCGAGCGGCAGGTGGCTGGCCAGGCAGGCAGGCAGGTAGGCCGCGCCGTTGAGGCGCGGATCGCTGGGATCGTCGGCCGTCGTGGTGCGGGCGCTGAGCCCCTCCTCGATCACGGTGTAGTCGGCGCCCAGGTCGTCGGCGAGCACGCCGGTCCAGCGCACGTCGCGCGGATAGCGTTCGGTGGGCACCCCGTCCTGGACCGGGACCCACCCCCAGGTCAGCGAGTCACCGAAGCACAGAACGCGTTTCATGCCCATGGGACGACCGTAGCGCCGACAACGGGCCCCGGACGGGATTATCGGCGCGGGTTACCCTCGTGGAGTCGACGAGAGGGGCAGGCACGTGGCCGGAAGAACGATCGTTATCACCGGTGCCAGTGACGGTGTGGGCGCCGCAGCGGCGAAACGCCTGAGCCGCAGCGGTGAGAACGTCGTGGTGGTCGGGCGTTCCCCGCAGAAGACCGCCGCCGTCGCCGGTGCGCTGGGCGTGGATTCGTATGTCGCCGACTTCGCCGATCTGGCGCAGGTCCGCGACCTCGCGCACCGGCTGCTCGATGCCTACCCGCGGATCGACGTGCTGGCCAACAACGCCGGCGGGATGATGAACAGCCGCGAGACCACCGTCGACGGCTTCGAGAAGACGTTCCAGGTCAACCATCTCGCACCGCTGCTGCTGACCACGCTGATGCTCGACCGGCTCGTCGAGTGCCGTGCCTCGGTGCTCAACACGTCGAGCATGGCCAACAAGTTCGCCCGGGTCGACTTCGACGACCTCGACGCGGTACAGAACCAGCACGGGTCGATCGCCTACGGCTCGTCGAAACTGGCGAACATCCTGTTCACCAGGGAACTGCACCGCCGGTACCACGGGGCCGGAATCTCCACGGCGGCATTCCATCCCGGTCCGGTGGCGTCGAACTTCAGCGCCGAGGTGAACAACCCGATGTTCGGGTTGCTCTACCGCAGCCCGCTGCGGCACGTGGCGCTGATCGGGACCGAACAGGGCAGTGACGAACTGGTGTGGCTGGCGTCGGCGACGCCGGGCGTGGACTGGGAGTCCGGGCAGTACTATTACAAACACAAGGTGGCCAAGGCGAACAGGATCGCTGACGACGCCGGGGTGGCCGAACGGCTGTGGGATCGCAGCCTCGAACTGCTGAGCGCGAAGGCGGTGTCATGACTGTTTCCGTGGTGGACAACGGGCCGGGTCAGGTCAGCAGGTCCGTCGAGGTCGACGCACCGGTCGCCGAGGTGTTCGCGGTGGTCGCGGATCCTCGGCGGCACCACGAGTTCGACGGCTCCGGCACGGTGGGCGCGAACATCGATGCCCCGGCGAAACTCGTTGCCGGCTCGCGGTTCTCGACGAAGATGCGGATGTTCGGGGTGCCGTACCGGATCACCAGCACGGTGACCGCGCTGAATCCGGATCGGCTGGTCGAGTGGCGGCATCCGTTCGGACACCACTGGCGGTTCGAGTTCGAGGAGATCTCGCCGACGCGGACGCGGGTGACGGAGACCTTCGACTTCCGCGACACGGGTGCGCTGAAGGACCGGGTCGGCTACTACGAGCGGACGGGTTTCGCGAAGCGCAACGCGACGGGCATCGAGGCGACGTTGCGCCGGTTACGCGAGCGGTTCGCCTGAATCAGCGGGTGGGTTGCCGCTGTTCGCGGCGCTTCGTGGTCACGGGTGGAAGCGGTTCGGTGGCAGCGGGATTGAGAGCATCGAACATCAGGCTGAGGTAGCGCCGCCGCGCCGGGCGGGGCTGGTTCATCGCGACCGAGGCCGTGGTCACCATCGCGACGAACGTCGCCACGTCGTCGGAGGTGAGGTCGGGCCGCAGGGCGCCCGTCGCCTGGGCCTGCATGATCATGTCGTCGAACTGCTCGCGGTCGCGGGTGAACAACCGGGCGGTGAGGTCCGCGAGGTCGCCGATCGAGGTCAGCAGCGGGCGCTGGCGGAACATGACCTCCTCGAGGTGGGCGAGTGCATCGATGAACGCCGCACGCGGGGCGTCGCGGCCCAGGGCCAGGATCGCGGGTTTGATGTCGGTGACGACGATGTCCTCGTAGACGGCCGCGGCCAGCGCCCTGCGGTTCGGGAAGTGTCGGTAGAGGGTGGCATTCGCGACGCCGGCGGCTTCGGCCACCTGGCTCAGCGTGGCGTTGTCCCCGTCGCGGCCGAACACCTCGCGGGCGGCGGCGACGATGCGGTGGACGTTGGCGAACGCGTCCGAGCGGCGGTTGCGCGGAGTCACCGTCGCCACTCTCCCCGGCCTTGCACGCGCAAATGGTAGCGCGCTCGCGGTGCTGTCGGGTGCGGCACGCGTCTTCGTAACGCTGTGGCGGGTTTTCGCGTCCCAGGCCGCCGCCCCGTTACGCAATCGGGCAAGCGCGGCGCCCGGCTACTGGGCGTCCGTGGCGCGCGTCGACAGTGCGGTCACCGCATCGGCCACCGCTTGCGGCGCATCGAGGGCGACGAATGTGCTCGCGTCGGCCACCTCGACCATCGTCGCGTCGGGGAACTGGGCTGCCAGTCGCCGGCCCAGCGCGGGAGTGAAGCAGCGGTCGCGCATCCCCCACACCAGCCGCACCGGTTTGTGGAACCGGGGCAGCCGAGCCGCGACCTCGGTCAGATCCGTTGCGGCGATGCGTCTCAACAGTGTGGCGAGATTCGCCCGCACACCCGCGTTCGTCCTGCAGGGTTCCAGCCACGACGCGGTGAGTTCCGGATGCGGCCGGCTCAGCAGCCCGTACCCGAACGGGGAATGGCGCAGCGCGCGCACCCGCATCAGTTCGGTGAGCACCTTGATCGACACCTGCCCGCGCAGCGCCGCGAAGACCACGTTGAACGGGAACGGCGGAAACTTGTCGAAGGCATCGCAATTCGTGAGCACGAGGCGGCCGACCGCGTCCGGGTAGGCGTCCACCACCAGTTGGCAGATCGCGCCGCCGGTGTCGTTGCCCACCAGCGTGACGTCACGCAGTCCCAGCGTGGTGACGAGGTCGCGGACCATCTCGGCCACGCTCGCAGGCGACAGTTCGGATTCGACCGGGATGCGGTGCGACCCGAGCGGCCAGTCGGGAAGCACGCACCGGAAACCCTTGGCTGCCAGGATCTCCGCGACGGGATCCCACAGCCGGTGGTCGACGAGTGCGCCGTGGACGAACACCACCGGCGGGAACGTGGAGTCCTCCGGGCCGGCGACGCGGTAGTCGATGGTTGCGGTCGGCAGGGTGAGGGTGGGCATGTCGGTTACCCTTCATCGTGACACTTACGAACACCTAGTACGAAAGTTACGTGCAGACTGTATGGAAGTCAATGGCGAGTCGTCAGTGACCCGGCCTGCCCGCCGCACACAGGCGCAGCGCACGGCCGAGACCCGGTCTCGGCTGATCGCGGCGGGTCGCCGGTTGTTCGCGCAACAGGCTTTCGCGGACGTGTCCACACAGGCGATCGTCGAGGCGGCCGGTGTGACGCGAGGCGCGCTGTACCACCAGTTCACCGACAAGTCCGCGTTGTTCGAGGCGGTCTACGAAGAGGTCGAGCAGGAACTCATGGCGGAGATCGCCGGCCACATCACGGCGCATGAGCCGTCGGACCAGTTGGCGGCGATGCGGGCGGGCGCCCGGCTCTTCCTCGAGAGGTGCGCTGCGCCCGACATCCATCAGATCGCACTGGTCAACGCGCCGGCAGTGCTCGGCTGGCAACGGTGGCGCGAGATCGGCGCCCGCTACGGCCTCGGGGTGATCGAGGCGCTGCTGACACAGGCCGTCGCCGACGGCGCGATCCCCGCGCAACCGGTGCGGCCCACCGCGCACATGGTGCTGGGCGCACTCGACGAGGCCGCCCTGTACATTTCCCGCGCCGAGGACGCCGAACGGGCGCGGGAGGAGATGTACGCGGTCTGTGACCGGCTGATCGACGGGATCGCCGGCCGGTTCGCCATGCCGGAGAGATCGTGAGCCGGTCGCGTCGGTCACCGGAACGCCACTCGTTCGCATCGGTTCGGTAACCGCTCGTAATCTACGTTTCCGTAGATTCCGTGCGTTCACTAGGTTCTTCCTCAAGATCACTTCTCAGAGGTCGGGGATCCCTTGTCGCGGAACGCGAATCGATTTGCTACCAGCGTGCTGGCCGTCGCCGGGCTGATGTCGGCCGGCCACGTCGTCGCGGCCCCGGCGATCGCTCAGCCCAGCCCGGGGGTGCCGTGTCTGGAGATGGTGCAGCAGTTGGCCGCGTCGCCGCCGGACTTCGAGGAGTCGCTGGCGAGCGCAGCGACGGCGCTGGCTGAACAGACCGCACCGCCGGCGGAAAGCGCGCCGGTGGTCGAGATGGCGGCGCCGCCGGCGGAGATGGCCGCTCCGGTGGAGATGGCTGCTCCGGTGGAGATGGCCGCTCCCGTCGCGGAGGTTGCCCCTCCGGTGGCGGACGCGCCGGCCGCGGTCGTCGTCGAATCCGCGGGCGCCGCCGCCCCGGTACCCGCAGCGCCCGTCGTGCCCCTGGCGGCCGCACCGCCGGTGGCGGTGCCCCCGGTCCCGCCGGTGCCCGCTGTCGCGCTTCCGGCTCCGGCCGCGCCGCCGGTTCCGGTTGCGGCACCTGCCCCCGTTGCGGGACCTGCCCCGGTCGCGGCGCCTGCTCCGGTTGCGCCGCCGCCTCCGGTTGCTCCGGCCACGCCGGTGGTCCAGCAGGCGGAAGCCGCGCCACCGCCGCCAGTGGAAGCGCCGCCGCCACCGCCGCCAGTGGAAGCGCCGCCGCCACCGCCGCCGGTCGAGGCTCCGCCACTGCCGGCCGGACCACCGCCGCCGTTGGAGGCAGCACCTCCGCCTCCGCCACCGCCGCCGGTCGACGCCGCACCACCACCACCAGCCGACATTGTGGAGCACGCGTCGGCACCGGTCGTCCCGCCGGTCGACGCCGCCGAAGTCGCCAGCGCGGCCGCCTCAGCCCCGGCCGCACCGGCGGCACCTGCCGCGCCGCCCGCGATCACCTTGCCTACCGTGCCCGGCTTCCCGGTGCAGTTGCCCAGCGAGCTGACCATGCCTCGCGACCTGGTCTGCGAGGGGACCGCCTTCTAGCCCGGGAACGTCTCACCCACGAAGACGCCCAGCGCTCGCCACGCCCGCTCGGCGACCACCGGGTGATACTGGATGCCCCGCTCCGGCTGGTCGGCGAACGGCGCCATGAAGGCGTGCATTGCACCGCCGTA
Organism: Mycobacterium sp. IS-1496; assembly: GCF_001499995.1. Classification (GTDB taxonomy): domain Bacteria; phylum Actinomycetota; class Actinomycetes; order Mycobacteriales; family Mycobacteriaceae; genus Mycobacterium. Next base: position 5,094 of record NZ_LQIU01000036.1, on the reverse strand, counting down.
CGCCTGCAGCTGCCAGTCCGCACCCCGCGCGGTGAGCTCACGGCCGAGCGCCACCACATCCTCCGGCGGCGCCAGCGGATCGTCCCAACCGTGGTGGACGGCGATGCGCGCCGGGATCGGCCCGTCGGCCGACCAGTCCGGCGGCGTCAGCAGCCCGTGAAAACTCACGACCGCGCGCAGAGGGTGTCCGGCCCTGGCCAGGTCGAGGACGCACAGCCCGCCGAAACAGAACCCGATCGCCGCGACCCGCTCACGGTCCACCTCCGGCGCGTCGGTCAACGAGGTGAACACCGCCGCGAGCCGCTCCTTCAGCGCGCCCCGATCGCCGAGGAACGTCGTCATCTCCTCCACGCACCGCTGGGCGCCATCCGCCGTCACGGCCTCACCGAACAGGTCGACGGCGACCGCCTGGCAACCCCACTCCGTCAACCGCTCGGCGATCGCGATCTGCGCCTCGCTGCGGCCCTCCATACCGTGGAACACCAACACCGTTGGCGCAGAGCCCGCCCCGCCGGGCAGATCGGCCGCCCTGACGAGGACGTGGTCGAACGTGAGGTCGCCGATCGAGCGGCGCAGCGAAACCGTCGTCATCCCGCCGACGCTTCCAGGTCAGCCCCGCTCCCTCGCGGGTGTTCGCCCTCGGCGTACCGGCCGCTTCGGCGCACAGGTGTGAGAACGCGCGCCAGGGGTAATCCTCGCCGGATATGACTGCCGCACCGACACGACTTGATCAGCAATCCCTGGCCGAAACGCAGCGCGTCGTGCGCGCGATCGGCGAGGCCTTCGCCGCCAAGGTGGTCGGCCAGCGCAACCTGCGCGAATCGTTGCTGATCGGCCTGCTGACCGGGGGACACGTCCTCATCGAGAGCGTGCCCGGCCTGGCGAAGACCACCGCCGCGCGCGTCATCGCCGCCGCCATCGACGGCGCCTTCCAGCGCATCCAGTGCACACCCGACCTGTTGCCCAGCGACATCATCGGCACCCAGATCTACGATTCGGCCACCAACCGGTTCGTCACCCAACTCGGGCCGGTGCACGCCAACATCGTGCTTCTCGACGAGATCAACCGCTCGAGCGCCAAGACGCAGAGCGCGATGCTCGAGGCGATGGAGGAACGTCAGACCACCATCGCAGGCCAGGTCTATCCGCTGCCGGAGCCGTTCCTCGTCATGGCCACCCAGAACCCGGTCGACCAGGAGGGCACGTATCCGCTCTCGGAGGCGCAGACGGACCGGTTCATGATCAAAGACGTGCTCGACTACCCGACCGTCGACGAAGAGGTCGAGGTGATGGCCCGCATCGACGCGGGGATCTACGACACCGACCACCACAGCGCCCCGGTCGTCGGTCTGGACGACGTGCGGCGCGCGCAGTACGTGGTGCGGGGCGTCCACATGGACCCGGTGCTCGTGCAGTACGCGAGCCGCCTGGTCGAGGTGACGCGCCGCCCCGAGCAGCACCTGCCGAAGCAGGTCGGGCGGTTCGTCTCCTACGGCGCCAGTCCACGCGCCACCATCGCGCTCTGCCAGGCCGCCCGCGCGCGTGCGGTACTGGCCGGACGCGGACACGTGCTGCCCGAGGACGTCGCGGCGGTGACCCACCGGGTGCTGCGTCACCGGCTGATCCTCGGCTTCGAGGCGGCCAATGCCGACGTCACCTCCGATCGTGTCGTCGACGCCGTGTTGCAGGCCGTGCGGGTGCCCTAACCCGTGGGCAAGCACCTGAACCGGGCCCGCGCGCACTTCGGCAAGGACACCCGCGGACTGCTCGACGGCGGACGGTATGCGTTGTTGCACACGCGCAGCCTGGAATTCGACGACCTACGCCCGTACGTGCCCGGTGACGACGTGCGCGACATCGACTGGAAGGCGTCCGCGCGCTCGGGCAGCGTGCTGATCAAGCGGTTCGTCTCCGAGAAGCACCACAAGATCCTGTTGGTCGCCGACGCCGGCCGTAACATGTCCGCGCTGGCGCCCAGCGGTGAGTGCAAACGCGACGTCGCCGCCCACGCGATGGGGGCCATCGGACTGATCAGCCTGAACCGCCTCGACGAGGTGGGTATGGTGCTCGGCGATGCCCGCGGTTCGGCCAACCTGCCCGCGCGCCGCGGCGAGAACCACGTCGAGAGCCTGCTGCACCGCTGGTACCAGCACACGCTGACCGATCCCGGACCGAGCGACATCGCGTGCCAACTTGATTACGTGGCAACCCATTACGGCCACAGCAGGCTCGTCGTCGTGGTCTCCGACGAACCGGACACCACCCGGCGCCTCGACGAGATCCTCGGAAGGCTGTCCGCGCGCCACGACATCATGTGGCTCATGGCGTCGGATCTGTCACCGTTGGGCGGACCGGAGGACGCTGACGGATACGACGTGTCGACCGGCAAGGTCGTCCTCAACGGCGCCACACTCGGGCGACGCGTGATCGCCGCGTACCGTCGCGCCGAGAAGGCCCGCCTCCGACGGCTCGACGCGCTGCTGACCCGGCACGCGATCCCGTACGCCACCCTGCCCGGCAGCGCGGACATCCGCCGCGAACTCGTCGCGCTCAACGAGGTGCTCGCCCGTGCCGGATGAGTTGCTGCGGCATGTGATCGGCCCGACCCCGTACTCGCAGGGGTGGCTGTGGGCGGCGATCCTCTTGCTGCTTCTCGTGATCGCCTGGTATGCAGTGGTTTTCGTCGCCACGCTACCGTCCGACCGGCTCCGGGGCCGTCCCGTCGTCGGCCCCGCACACGCCCGGCTGCTGCGGCGGCGGTACGCCGGCCGGATCGCCGGTATCACCGCCGACCACGAGGCGGGACGGATGACCGCGGCCGACGCGTGCGCCGCCATCAGTCGCACCCTGCGCAGCTTCCTGCATCAGGCCACCGGTGTGCGTGCGCAGTACATGCAGACCGACGCCCTCGCCGCAAGCAGCGTCGGCGCGGCGGCTCCGGTGCTCGCCGATCTGAGTGAGGCGCGGTTCACCGACACCCCGCACGCCGACGTCGGGCAACTCGGCGCGCGCGCAGAGGAACTGGTGCGCACATGGACCTGAGGTGGTGGCCGATCGCGGTCATCGGCTTGCTCGTGCTGCTCGGGTGTTTCGCGCTGGCCGTGTGGCTTCCGCTGGCGCCCGACCGGCGCAGTCTCCGGCCGATGGCCAACATCGCCCGGTTGATCCGGCTGCCGGAGTACGCGCGCGCCGCGCGGTTGAGGTCGGTGTCGACGATCGCCACGCTGGTACTGCTGGTGGTGTTGTTCGGCGCGGCCGCGGTGGCCGCCGCCCGACCGACCGGCGCCGACGAGACGTTCGCCCGCACGCATCCCGAAGACGTGATGCTCTGTGTCGCAGACCCGCTCACCGAGCCGACAACCGGCGCGTTGCTGCGTCAGGTCGCCGAGCAGGCCGGCGCCTTCGAGACCGAGCGCATCGGGCTGACGTCGGTGAACACCCGCGTCGTACCGCTCACCCGCGACTACCAGTACGCGGCCGGACGGTTCAACGACCTCGCGCAAGCTTCCGCGGCGCCCGACCCGGACCGCGCCGTCCTCGACCAGTTCGCCGCACCGGTCACCTACACCGACTACGCGGCCGGTGTCGAGGACGTCCTGTCGTTGTGTATCAGCGGCTTTCCCGACTTCGAGCAGAAGAGTTCGCACCGCCGCTCGGTGATCTACCTCGGGCCGACAACCCTGCGGGCCCCCGGCGAACAGCGACCCGCACTCTTCGACGCGCAACGGGTCGCCGACCTGGCCGACGCCGCGGGCGCCCAGATCAACGTGATCACCCCGGCCGAGGATCCGGCGCTGCGCGCACTCGCCGAACGAACCGACGGTCAGTTCGTCATCGCCGCAGACGAATCCGCGGTGCGCGACGGTCTCGAGCGGATCGACGGTCGGCCCGCCCCGCTGGTGCTCGCCGACGGGACGCGGGTGACCGGGCAGACCCAGGACGCGCCGGTGGCAGTGCTGGCCGTGGTGCTGGTGGTCGCCGCCATGCTGAGCGTGACGCTGGTGGTGTTGCGCCGGTGACCTTCGACCCGATCGTCCCGTTCGCGATCTTCGCCGTCGTCGCGGTGGCGCTGGTCGGCGCCCGCCTGGTGACACTACGCCAGGCCCTCGCCGCCACCGGGCCGCACCGCAGGAGTGCACTGGCGCGTTGGGGCGCAATGACTCTCGCGATCACCCTGCTGCTGCTCGCGACCACCCGCCCGGCCCTTGATTCCAGCTCCGGCGACACCGGGGATCGCGGGAGCGGCGCGGACACCAACGTCTTCGTCGTGCTCGACCGCACCGTCGACGCGCGGTCGGACATCGACGCGCTGCTCGAACGGTATCCCGAGGCCCGGTTCGCGGTGATCGCGTTCGCGCCGGACCCCACTCTCGCGTGGCCGCTGTCGCAGGACGTGTGGAGCCTGCAGCCCGAGGTCGACACGCTGACAGCCCTGCCGCCCGGTGACCCGGCCCGCGCTGACGCGGCCGCGCCCGGAAACATCCTGCGCTATCAGCTGATCCAGGCCGGCCAGCAGTATCCCGGCTCACAGAATCTCGTCGTCTACGCCGGCGCCGGCGCCCCGGGCGCGTCCACCGCGCAGGGCGGCATCGACGTCCCGGCCGATGCCGTGAGCGGGGGAGCGGTGCTGGGCCACCCCGCCGACGGTGCGATCGACGACGCCACGTTGCGCCGCGTCGCCGCCGACCTCGGCGTGCCCTACGTCGACCGGCGAGCCGGCGGCGAGCTCCCGCCGCTCGAGACGCGCCAGGACGCCGGAGCGGCGACCGAGCCCGTCCCCGCCGCGGCGCGCACCGAGCTGTACTGGCTGCTGTGCCTGCTGGCCGCGGGTCTGTTGTTGGGTGAGATCTGGCTCAGCGTGCGGGAACTGCGGCAGAGCCGGGTGGCGCGGCGGGACGTGCTGTCATGATCCGTCGACGAACGGGGCGGATGCCTGCACGGCTGCGGACGCGGCGCCGGCTGCTGCTGTGGAGCGCACCGCTGACGCTGGCGGTCGTCCTGCTCGCGGTCAAACTGTTGTCGGTGGTGTTCGCGGGCAACGCCGCGGTGCGCGACTACGCCGACCGGGACGCCGACTCGCTGGCCACCGACGCG
>NZ_LQIU01000035.1 GCF_001499995.1 Mycobacterium sp. IS-1496 | reverse complement strand
GCGCAGGCGGCGGCGGAGTCCCGCCCTCCCCGCTGCAGCCCGCCGTCGGCGCGGAGACCGTCGCACCCGGTCCGGCCGGCGCGGGCCGAGGTGCGGCCGCCGCGGCCGGGCCGGCCGGTGCCATGGGAGCGATGGGCGGGATGGGCGGGATGCCGATGGGCGGCCACGGGGTCGGCCGCGGTCAGGGCGGCGGTGAGAGGAAGCGCACACCCGGCCTGGCGCCCGACGAGGACCTCTACGTCGAGGATCGTCCGTTCACCGAATCCGTCATCGGCTACCAGCCCAAGCCGCCGAGGGATCGGAAGGACCCGCAGTGACCGGCGAGATGCACCCGCAGGTGGCGGCGGTCCTGGCCCAGGCGCAGCAGTTGCAGTCGATCATGGACGAGCAGCTGCACAAGATGAAGCATCAGACGTTCACCGCGTCCGACGAGACCGAGACCGTCGAGGTGACGCTCGACGGACATCAGCAGCTGACCAACGTGCACCTCGAGGAAGGGCTGCTGCGCCAGGGGGTGCACATCGTCGAGCACCGGTTGAACGAGGCGCTGCAGAATGCCGCCGAGGCGGCGGCCGCCGCGATCGACGCGGACCGGGAGCGGATCGACGCCCGGGTCGCCGAGCTGACCGAGTCGTGGAAGACCTGAACGCGTCACCCGCCGGGTAGCGCGACCTTCGCGATGGCGTCGCGCCCGGCACGGTCCCCTGCCTCGTAGCGCGCGGCGGCGCTGCGCAGGGTGCGGCCGTACTCCTCCGCCGCGGCGGCCGCCGCCGCCGTGAGCGCGCCGATGTCGGACTGCGCCCGCCGGCAGGCCGACGCGGTCTGCAGCACTGCGACCGCGCTCGCCGCCTCGCCCAGTGGCGCGTCGGCCTGCAGGCCGGCGACCCCGGCCGCGGCCTGCCCGAACGCCGCCGCGGCACCGGTCAGGGCGGAGGGATCCACCTGCAGCACATCACCGCTCACCGGTCCCCCTCTCAGAAGCGCAGGTTGCGCAGCACGTCGTACACGCTGGCGATCCACAGCAGCAGCGGGATGACCGCCGCGATCGCCGCGCCGTCGACCAGCTCGAGGATCCGCTTGGTCACCGGCGACACCCGGCGCACCCCGTCGGTGGCTCCGATGACCACCAGCGCCACCGCGCCCAGCGCGGTGTAGAACGCCAGCACCAGCCACGCGTCGTCGGGGTACCACTGGCACAGCCGCACCGTCACACCCGTCGGGACGATGACGGTGACCGCCAGCAGCGCCCACGCGCACCAGCGTTCCGCGTACAGCCGGGACCGGAAACCGCAGATCGCGGAGACCAGTCCGGCGACGATCAGGCTGTGGACGAAGAAGTGCCCCTGCACCACGACCGCGATCGCGCCGACCGCCAGGATCAGCGCGCCCGCGGTCAGGAAGCCGATCAACAGTTTCTTGGCCAGCACGCTGCGTTCCTGCAGCCGGGCGGCCGATTCGGGCACCGACGCGATGATCGCCTGCCAGGTCGGCGATTCCTCGTCGGCGCCTTCGCGCGACGTGACGGGGTCGAGCAGTTCGTCGTTGGTGACGGTCTCACCGGGGGCGGGGATCGGGGGCAGGGCGATCCGGGCGACCGCAACCGTCAGCTTCGCCGCGTTGGTGAGCACGATCAGGCCGAACGCCACCGCACCCGCGGGCACCCAGTATTGCCAGCCGTAGCCGTACGCCACCGCGGCCGCGGTCAGCGCCGCCGTGGCGACCGCCATGAACGCCGCGAACTCGGCGCGCTTGCGGGGTCCGCCTCTGGTCGCCAGGGTCAGCAGCAGCACCACCGCTCCCGCGCCCGCCAACTGCGGCGCGCCCAACGATCCGACGCCGTGGGGCAGCGGCACCGCCAGCGCCGCGGCACCGGCGAGCGCGGGCAGCGCGGCGATCAGCAGGCTCTCGGCCATGTCCAGGTTGGCGTAGCGGTTCTGCGCCAGCACGCTGCCGCCGAGCAGTCCGAGGCCGAGCACCGCCAGCGCCAGTGCCCACCACAGGCTCTGCCCGGTGCGGTCCCACGAGATCAGCGACAACAGTGTGATCGCCACCGACACAAGGGGAATCGAGACACCGACGAAGCGGTTCAGCGCGTTGCGGTCGAACTCGGGCGACTCGTCGAGCACCGCGATCGCGTCGATCACGTCCTCGACCAGCGGACGGTAGCGTTCCGTCCGGCTCACCGACACCAACGTCAGCAACGACCCGTCGACCACCCCGGCGTCGTCCAGGGATTCGTCGGCCTTCAGCGGCGGCGCGCCCGGGCGCGCGAACGCCCACACCCCCTGCGCGGTGAAGTCGAACCCCGCCAACACGTCTTTCGGGGTGTCCTCGAGGATCTCGGCGAGCACCGCGACGGTCTCGTCGATGTAGGTCTCGACGGGTGCCGCCGCAGGCAGTACGAGGTCCGTCATGCGCCGGCCGGTCAGGATCGTGACCCGGGTGGTCGACGGCCGCCCGGGCGTGACGCTCGAGGTGGCGGATGCCGCGGCGGTGGTGGTCAACGCCGTTCGAGCCTGTCGAAGTCGTCAGACAAGGCGGCCGCCAACTCGGTGATCCGTCGCTGGAAGACCTTGTCGAGCAGCTCCAGCTGGATCTCCGTGCCCGCCGCGATGTGCTTGTCCCACGGCAGCACGATGACACGGCCCGGCGCCACGTGTCGTTCGAATTGCTGAACAAGATCGTCGACATCGATATTGGGTTTGCCCGGCACCACGTGGTTGATGACGACGCAGGACCGGCCCAGCAGGTCCTGGTAGCCGTTCTGGCGCATCCAGTCCATCGTCACGGCGGCCTGCCGCGCACCGTCGATCGATGCGCTGGCGACGATCACCAACCCGGACACCGTCGACAGCACCGCGCGCGCGGCGGGCTGGAAAAGTCCGGCCCCGCAGTCCGCGAGCACCAGGTTGTAGTACCGCGACACCACCTCCGTCGCGCCCTTCCAGTCGTCGTCGTTGAACTCGCGGCGGGCCTGGCTGTACTCCTCCGACGACAGCACCTCGAGGTTGGCGCCGTTCATGCTCGTGTACGCACGGATGTCGTTGTAGCGGGCCAGTTCCTGATCCGAGAGCAGGTCGGCGATCGTTGCCGCGGACTGCCGGCCCGCCCGGTCGGCGAGGTTGCCCGCATCGGGGTCGGCGTCGATGGCCAGGATCCGGTCGCCGCGCACCTTGGCCAGCGTCGAGCCCAGCGCCACGGTGACGGCGGTCTTGCCCACGCCACCCTTGAGGCCGAGGACGCCGATCTGGTACGAGTCACGGGCGTTGCGGCGGATCCGCGCGTGCATGTCCATCTCGTAGAGCTCGTCCGGCGACAGGCCGAGGTTGATTCGGGTGAGCAGGTACAGCACGTGACGCCAACCGCGCTGCGACGGCATCTTGACCGCCGACTTCACGCCGACGTGCGACAGCGCGTCGATGGCGCGGTGGTTGCCCATCGCCGCGGCGGACGTCGGGGCCGGCTGCGCGGGCGGCTGTCCCTGCTGCCACGCCGCCTCGGCCGCAGCGGCGTCGGCGAAGTGCGCCGACGGCGGTGGCGCCGGTGCGGGCCGCGGGGCCGGTGCGGCCGCCTGCCGCGGCGCCTCGAAGCGGGCGCCACCCGGCAGGTTGGTCTGCGGTGTGCGCATCATGCCGTTCGGGGGCCGCTGCGGCGCCGGGCTGTGGGCGGGCGCCTGCGTGGTGGGTGGCATCTGGGTGGTGATCTCGGCGTGCCGCGGTGGCGGTGCGGGGGCGGCTTGGGTGCGCGGTGGGGTGATCGGCAGCGGCGGCGCAGCGCCGTCGGCGTGAGTCGATCCGCCGGCCGGTGCCGGCGCCGCGGCGTTGCCCTGCATCAGGGCGTCGCGGTCGACGTGCACGGTCGCCTCGTCAGGTGTCTGAGCGGCGTCTGGGGAGTGGAAGAGCCGGTCATAGTCGGCCGACATGGGGTGCCTCTCGATGGTGGGATCGCGCCGGGGCGCAGGAGGTGGGCGAGTTCGGCCGGTTCCGTGACGGCCGGCCGGTCCCGCCCACCTTCATGCGGCTGTCTGTCAGGCGAACATTCCGGTGACGCCGGCTTCGGTCTGAGCCATGGTCGAGCCGGCCTCGCTGATGGTCTGGGCGAGGTTCTGCAGGGCCGCGTTCAGCTCCGCCGAGGTGTTGTCCCAGCGGGCCTGGACGGCCTGGTAGGCCTCCGAACCCGAGCCGCCCCACACCGCCGCCAGCGCGCCGAGCGAGGCCTTGCCCTCGTCGAGCAAGCCCTGGGTGGTGCTGACCGCGCCGTTGATCTCGCCGGCGCCGCCCTCGATGCCCGCGAAGTTCCATACCTGTTCCGACATTGATATCTCCTTGAGTTGGTCTGTGGGTGGTCAGAGGTTCATGGACGACGCGAGCGTGCCGGCCTGATCCTCGTCGGTCGAGCCGTACTGGGTGCCCGAGGTGTGGATGTTGGAGGAGATCTCGGTCAGGGTCTGGATCTGCGCCGCAGCGGCCTCCTGGTAGCGCAGCAGCGCCGCCTGCGCCGCCTCGCCGGCCTGTCCGCGCCACTGCGGGATCAGGCTGTTGGCGGTGGCGTCCACCGACCGCATCACGCCCTGCAGCTCGCCCGAGATTCGCTCGAAGTTGCTGGCCTCCTTGGCGAGGACAGCAATATCGGTATTCATTGCCATTGTTGGATACATCCTTCTTTTCCTGTGTCCTCACCACGGGAAATGGCGAGTCTTCCGGTCAGGTGACCGGGAAGTCTGTGGTGTGGGCGACGACTCACCAGTCGTCGCCGTCGTCCTCGTCGAGGTCGTGGGCCAGTGGTGCGGGCGCGGTCAGTCCCGGCTTCGATCCGCCGCTCCTGCCCTGCTGTCCGGCCATCCCCATCGGGCCCATCCCGCCGCCCGCGGCGCCGACCGGCGCCAGCCCGCCCCCGGTCGCCCCGGCCGCTGCGCCGGCACCGACGGGAACCGGGGCGGCGCCCATCTTGTCGCCGACCAGGTTGGCCATCAGCGGAGTGCGCGCCGCGCTCCCTCCCGCACCGGGCAGCGAGGCCGCCCGCACCAGCCCGGCACCCGAACTCGCACCGGAGCCACCCGCCAGCGGATGGTTGGAGAACGGCGCGGCACCGATGAGACCGACCTGTGCCTTCTCGCCGCCGAGTCCGCCGCCCATCTGCCCGAAGATCGACGACACCTGCTGCAGCGGTTGGGTCAGCATCTGCATCGGGGTCTGCACCATCTGCCCGAACTGCTGCGGCACCTGGGCGATCATCGAGCCCGCCTGCCCGGCCATCTGCACCCCCATCTGCACGCCCTGCTGCAGCATCTGGTCCTGCGGCTGCTGCCCGGCCTGCTGGGCCGCGTTCTCCCCCTTCTGCACGGCGCCCTGGGCGCGCTGGGCGGCCATGTTCCCCTGGGCCATCGCCCTTCCGGCGTTGAGGCCGACGGATTCCATCTTGGCGGTGGCGCTGGCCTTGGCGATGAGCCCGTTGCGGGCCACCCCCATCGGTGCGCGTGCGGCCGCCTGGGCCGCCGCGGCGGCGCCGGTGGCCTCCCCGACACCCGGGATGACGATCGGTGTCATCGGCGGGATCGGTTCGAACAGCAGGTTCATCTGCGTCTCGGCCTGGTACACGTCCATCGCCCCTGCGGCCTGGTTCCACATCCGTACGAAGTAGTCGAACTCGTTGACCCCGATCGGCACGGTGTTGACGCCCAGGAAGTTCGTGGCCTCGAGCACTGCGTGCGTGATGTGGTTCTGTTCGATCTCCGGGATCGGCGGAGTAGTTGCCAATGCAAGGGAGTAGGAGTTTGCCTGGTTCGTCGCCTGGAGCGCCCGCTTCATGGCCTGTGCCGAAGTGGTCCGTAGCCACATGACCATCGGCATGGTCGCGGCCACGGCCCGTTCACTCGCGCCGCCCGTCCACACCGACGACAGGTTCGCCAGGCTGGCCGCGAGCTCGTCCGCCTGGGTCTCCAGCAGCAGGGCCAACGCCTCCCACCCGGCCGCGGCCTGGAGCATCGGCGCCGGACCGGCTCCGGCCATCAAGCGACCGGTGTTGACCTCGGGCGGCAGCGCCGTCCAGGTCGGTGGGAGGGGTATGCCCGTCAGTGCCATGGTGTGTGATCGGCTCCGCTAGGAGATCCGCCGCGCCCTGCTCAGAAGGTGCTGGCGTTGGCGGCGTCGACGGCGGCGTAGATACCGGAGATCTCCATGAACGCCGCACCGGCGCGGGAGAGCTCCTCCTGCGCGAAGGTGTTCAGCGCCAGGGTCTCGGCACCCTCGGCGGCGAAGGTGGCGGCGGCCATCGCCGACACCTCGTCGGCACCGGCGGGAACCAGCGCGGTCACCGCCGCGGTCGCCGCCGTACCACCCGCCAGACCCCGTGCACCATTTGCGACGACCTGGCCACCGATGCCCGCCGCGCCCGGATTGTGCTCGAGAGGTTGCATTTGCGCATCTCCTTTACTGATTCCAACTGAGCAGGACAAGCGATGGCGAACGGCTCGGGCACAGGTGCCTCGTCGTCTCCGGACTCATCCCCCGACTTATTTGCTGGCGGTTTACCACCAACGTTGCTGTGAAGCTCTCGGTAGATACTAACCGCCCTGTGGGGGTGGTGCTAACACTTCTTCTTCGGGGGGGTCCACGTAGGCCGCCTGGACCACCTCCTTACCGTCCGGCGACACCAGAAGCGCCTGGCCAGGCGGCCGTTTCCGCAGTTTGATCTCGCTCGACGGGAACTCGGTCTTCTCCCCCGACAGGAACAGCGTCGGGGTCCCCGCCCCGTAGGCCGCCCCCACGAACTTGTCCATCGTTGCGCGATGCGCCTGGCTCATCTGGCAGGTCACGATGATGTGCAGGCCGATATCGGCCGCCGCGGGAAGCAGCGGCGCGAGCGGCGCCATCGGCGGCACCATGCCGGACGCCGCCACGATCATGTGCCAGTCGTCGACGAGCAGCACGACGTCGGGTCCGCTCCACCACGACCGCGACCGCAGCTGGGCGGTGGTCAGGTCCGGCGGTGGCAGCCGTTTCTGCAGGTTGGTCGCCAGCGCCTTGATTGCCGCCTCCAGTGACGCGTGGTTGCGGTTGACCGCGCCGGCGTCGAGCAGGTGGCTCTGCGGCACCGCGTCCAGCAACGCCGACCGGTAATCGGCCAGCATGAACCGCACTTGCTGGGGGCTGTTGCGACGGCAGATCGCCTGGGCCACGGCGTGGGCGATGGTCGTTTTGCCGGACTTGGGTGCACCGAAGATCAACAGGTGCGGCGTCATCTGCATCTCGTTGTAGGCGACGCTGAGATCGGACTCCCGCACGCCGAGGGGGATGCGCCACCGGGTGCGGTAGTCGGACTCGGGTCCCGGCGGGGTGGGGTCGAGCTCGTCCAGATAGACCCGCTCCGGGAGCACCCGCACCTGCGGCGCCCGGACCGTGTGCTGGGCGGCGATCCGGGCGACCGCCGACGTGATCGCCGGGACCAGGTCGGCCGCGCTGTGCTGCCCGTCGAGGCGGGGCACCCCCATCATGAGGTGGTGCTTCTCCATGGAGATCGCCCGGCCCGGCCGGTTGGCCGGGATCTCGCGGGTGATGCGGTCTATCTGCGTCTCGTTCACATCGCCGAGCCGGAACTCGATCTTCGTGCCGAGGTAGTCGCGGACCCGTGACTTCAGCTCCGTCCAGCGCGGCGTCGAGATGATCACGTGCACCCCGAACGCCAGACCCTGGCCGGCGAGATCCTGGACGACCGGTTCGAGGTCGGGGAACTCCGCGACGAACGCCGGCCACCCGTCGATCACCAGGAACACGTCGCCGAACGGATCGGCGGACGCCGGGCTGTTCGGGTCCTCCCGCATCTGCCGGTAACCCGCGATGGACCCGACCCGCAACTCCTTGAAGGTCCGTTCGCGTTGCCGCTGAACGGCTTTGACCTCGGCGACCACGCGGTTGACGCGGTCGGGTTCGGCACGGGTGGCGACCCCGCCGACGTGCGGGAGGTCCTCGAGGTACATCAGCCCGCCGCCGCCGAGGTCGACACAGTAGAACTGCACGTCGCGCGGTGAATGGGTGGCCGCCGCCGACAGGATCAGCGTCTGCAGGAACGTCGACTTGCCGGTCTGCGGGGCGCCGCCGATCGCGATGTTGCCGCCGGCGGCCGACACGTCCACCCCCCAGATGTCCTGGCGGTGCCTGCGGGGTTCGTCCATGATGCCCAGCCCGAACCGCAGCGGCCGGCGTTGATGGTCACGTGAGACGAGTTCGTCGACCGGTGTCGGATCGGTCAGCGGCGGCAGCCACATCCGGTAGGCGCGGATCTCGCCCGTCGTCAGCTGATCGAGCACGACCTCGCGCAGGACCTTCTGTTCTGCGGCCTGCCTCGACGCCGTCACGACGACACCGCCGTATCGAAGATCGGTGTCGCGGTGAACTTGTGGATGCGCACCCGGTTGCGGTGGGGCTGGCGGGGTTTGACCTCCCCGTCCTCCTGCACCGCGGACGCCGGGACGTACGGGGTGCCGGTGTAGACGCTCTGGAACTTCACCGGGTCCTCCATACCGACCCGCAGGAAGCCGACACCGCTCTCCTTGTTGGTGATGTACTGCGCCTCCGGCGTCCCGATCACCGCCTTGGACTCCGCGGAGCTGGTGGTGCGCAACGCGATTCGATACGTCAGGTTCGGCTCGAGTTTGTCGATGCGCACACCGCCGGTGTTGAGCGACTGGGTGGCCAGCAGCAGATGCACCCGCAGTGAGCGGCCCACCCGGCAGATGCGGTCGAAGAGGGCGATGAAGTCGGGGTGGTTCTGCAGCAGTTCGGCGAACTCGTCGACGACGACGAACAGCGTCGGCAGCGCGGGCAGATCGGCGCCGCGTTCGCGGTGCTTCTCGTACTCCGCCACCCCGGACAGCGCGCCCGCCGCGCCGACCTGCATACCGGCCTGCCGCAGGATCGACTGGCGCCGGTCCAGCTCGCCGGTGAGCACCTCACCCATCCGGCTGACGAGTTCGGCCTCCTCCTCCATGTTCGTCACCACCGCCGCGGTGTGCGGCAGTTTCTCCATGCCGAGGAACGTCGAACCGCCCTTGAAGTCGGTCAACAGCAGGTTCACCTGGTCGGGGTGGTGGGTGGCGGCCAGCGAGAGGATCAGTGTGCGAAGGAATTCCGACTTACCCGATCCGGTGGTGCCGATCAGCATGCCGTGCGGGCCTGCGCCGAACTCGGCGCCCTCCTTGATGTCGAGGTACATGATGTCGCCGGTCCGCAACTCGTGGCCGAACGGGATCTTCAACCGGTCGCGGTCGGTGTCGGCGAACATCCGCCAGCGCGCCGGCGTCACCTCCTCGACGGTCTGGGCCCCGACGAGTTGATGCCATTCGGTGGCGACCTTCTTCTGCACCCGCACGTTCTTGTCGATGATCGCGCCGGTGATCGACCAGCCCGCCAGCTTGCGGGCGATGCGGCCGGCCTGACCAGGTGTCAGCCGGTCGCTGGCGTCGGTGACCAGGCGGAAGCTCTGATTCGGCAACCGGTCGTCTGCGGTGCCGTTGGCGGCCACCCGGATCCGGTAGGCCGAGCCGTTGTGATTGCCGAGCGTGAGCACCGTGACACCGGCGCGACCGTCGGCGGGGAACCCGGCGCGCCCGCCGGTGAGGTCGACCACGACGACGTACGGGCCGCTGGGCGACGAGTCGGCGGTGTGCGGTCCGCGGGCGGTCAGATCACTCAACCCGTCCGGACGGGTGAACACCATCCGAGTTGGTCCGGCGGCATCGACGTCGCTCTGGTGCTGCACGTGCGGAAGCCATTTGAGCCAGCTCCAGTTCGGGTCCTCGGGGTTGTCGGTGAGCACCCGCAGCTGCAACAGGTCCGGCGGATGGAACACCGCCAGATGGCAGATCATGGCCGCCAGCAGGGCGGCGGAACCGTCGGTGTCGCCACCGATCGCGATCGTCGGGAACGACCGCAGCTGAAGCAGTTTCGGGCAGTCGTGGATCAGGCCGTGGGTGCGCAGGAATTTGGTGACCCACATGTGGCTGACCGGTTCGAGATGCGGTTGCGGCGCGGCCTGCGGTCCGGCGAGCCCGTTGACGTCTCCGCCGATCGACGGTTTGAGCAGACGGTCGACCGCCGGTTCGGACCCCAGGCCGATCCGGGTGGCGGCGAAGAACTCGCTGTTGGACTGCCGGGACCACTGGCGGTTCGTGCCGATGATCGACAGCAGATCCTCGGGATGCGGGGCGTGGTAGTTGAAGAACGTCACCTGCGCTGCCGCCGACGAGGTGACGCGGGTGCGCAGCCCGGACAGGTACCGCAGGTACTCCTTGCGGTCGGCGTTGATCTCGGGCACCCGCTTGGCGCCCGATCCGCCACCGGCCATGAACCCCACCGTCGCCATCACCATCATCAGCGGCATCATCAGCATGTACGGCGACAACTGCCGGACACCGGTGAAGATCATGATCGAGATCATCCCGAGCATGCAGCCACCCATCACCCAGGGCAGCGCCCGCTGGATACCCGACGGCGGGATCTCGACGCCCAGATCGTCCGGCGGCGTCACGGTGATCTCGCCCGGGGTCAGCCGCGGCCCCCGCTTGATGATCGGGGTGAACTTCTTCGTGGTCATCCGCCGCCTCCGGTGCGTGATGTGGCCGGTTGCGCCGCACCGTCCTCGCCGACCCTGCGCGGGTTGGGGTTCGCGGGCAGCGTGTCGTGTTCGAGTAGCGCGGCCTGTTTGGACAGCACCGGACCGTCGACGAGCAGGCTGACCACCTGCCACGGGGCGGTCAACGGCCCCACCAGACCGATGTTCGCGGCGGTCTCCTCGTCGGGGATGCCGTAACGCACGCCCTGCGGGTCGATGTAGTAGAGGCTCTCGCCGTAGCGTGGGTCCGGGGATTGCAACCGGATGAACTGCCCCCCGTCGATGTACACCGTGGAGTCACCCGTGATCTGCCGGATGCCGGTGTTGAGGGCGGATGCGGCGACCGGCAGTCGCCGGCCGGCGATGACCGTCGTGCGGGGCGCCTGATCGCCCGCGACCCGCTGCCAGGACCAGCACAGCGTCGGATCCTCCTGGCGCAGCAGGATGTCGAGGGCCTTGTCGGGCAGCGGTGAGACGTAGACCTGCTCCGGGATCCGCGCCACCACACTGGCTTCCACCATCGGCGGCTCGATCAGCCCGTAGGAGTTGGTGGCGCGCAGCGCGGCTGCGGTGGGATCGTTGACACGGGCCACCCCGTCGGGGAGCACGACGTAGTGCTGCTGATCGTCGGCTTCGGTCACCGTCTCGAACACCGAGCCGATCACCAGGTTCGCCGGCAGCCCTACGGTGTTGGGCTCACCGGCCCGGGGCACCTGGGGCAGCTGCCACGGCCCGGCGTTCGGCAGGGCGTTGAACAGGCCCTCGGAGATCGGGGTCGCCCTGGCCGTCACCGGGATTCCCACCGCCGACGTCACCGCCCGGTCGGCCAGGTCGATCGAATGCCGGCCCCCTTCGGTGACCAGCCAGTTGGCCCCGCGGAACGAGACCAGCATGCCCTGGTCGGGACGCAGCGGCGCCACCGTCGAGTCGACCACCAGCGGACGCACCAGCACCGAGGTCTCCACTCGCGGCACCACGCTCTCCGGTTTGGTGACGGTGTCGCACAGGGTCCACATCGACTCGGCCGCACCGGAGACCGGCGTCGCATAGGGCGCGCCGGGGATACCGATCGGCTGGCCCTTCGACATCCGGTTCAGCTCTTCGGATTTCACCGCGACCGGGGTGCCGGGGTTGCCGAGCACGAGGCGGGCCGAGGTGAGGTTGTACACCGGCCGCAGTTCCCCGCCGCCCGGCATGACGACGTAGAGCTGGTTGGTGGTGCGATCGACGAGCAGCTGGTCACCGCCGCGCTTGCCGAGCGGCTTGAAATACGCCATCAGCGCCGCGCCCAGGCAGATCAGCACCGCGATGATGATGCCCGCGCTCACCGCGCGGCTGTAGAACTGCAGCGGATCGTCGAACATCCGGGTGTCGCGGCGCACGATCGCGTGCTCGACCCGGCGCAGCAGAAAACGCCATCCGCTGACCTGCACCTTGGTGGTAAGCCGGAAACTCGCCATACCTCACCCGTTGATGTTCAGGCGGGAGTGGACGGCGGCGATCGCCGACGCCATGTCCTCGCCGTTGATCTCGCTCAGCTGCTCGACGCCGAGACTGTCGAAGTCCAGGGAACGGGCCAGGCGCATGTCGCGGCTCTGCTCGCCGGCCTCCACCAACTGCCGGGCATAGCGGCCGTTGCCTGCGATGTCCAGCGCGGGCTTACCGTTCAGGGTGCGCTGCCCGAGCAGCGTCGCCGCCTCGAGCACGAGTTTGGCGGCATCCTCGTTGACCGCCGAATCATTGGCAACGGCAATCACTTTCGCTATCTCGACGATCTCGTCGGGAGAGTACGAATCGAATTCGATGCGGGTGGCGAAGCGCGACCGGAGGCCGTCGTTGCTCTCCAGGAGCCGGTCGATGTCGGCGCTGTACCCGGCGATGATCACCACCAGGCGGTCCCGGTCGTTCTCCATGCGCGCCAGCAGGGTGTCGAGCGCTTCGGTGCCGAACGGGTCCGCGCGGCCGTCGCGTTCCTGGACCAGCGTGTAGGCCTCGTCGATGAACAGCACCCCTCCGACGGCCCGGTCGATCGTGCGGGCCGTCTTGACCGCCGACTGGCCCTCGTACTCGGCGACGAAATCCTTGCGGGAGGTCTCGACGAGTTTGGGCTCGGAGATCACCCCGAGCCCGGCGAGGATGTTCGCCACCACCCGCGCGATCGTGGTCTTACCGGTGCCGGGCGGGCCGGCGAAGATCATGTGCTTCGACGTCTGCGCCACCTTCATCCCGCGGGCCGCCCGGATCTTGGCCATCTGGGTGGCGGCGCGGTAGGCCTCGATCTGCTCCTTGACCCGGCTCAACCCGATCTGCCGGTCGAGTTCGGCCTGCGCCTCGGCGAGCAGCCTCTCCCGCCCCGAGGTGTCGGCGACCGCGCTGGCCGGATCCCACGGATCGGTGCGGGCGGCGATCTTCTCCGCGGTGGTCGTCACCAGGCGGTACGACGGATCACGAAGCGCCGCAGTCACCTTCGGTTCCGGATGGGTGGCCTGCAGCCATTCCAGCAGTGCCCGGGCGCCGTCCTCGTTGCCCTGGCTGCGGTACGTCATCGCCAGATACCAGGCGATGGTGGGCGCGCAGGCCTGTCCCGCTGGTGAGGTGTTCATCTCCGTGAGCCGCCGTTCGGCCTCGGTGAACAGTCCGAGATTCGCGGCGGCCACACCGTGGGCGACCCCGGCGGCGGCGGCGAGGAACGTGTCCGGCCAGGCGCTGGCGCCGCGCACCTGGTCGATCACGTCGGTCCACCGTTCGGCCGCACCGTAGATCACGGTCTTCACCCAGGCGATCAGGTGGTCGGCGCCGCCGGGCGGCACGCTCTCCAGCGCCTCCATCGCGTCGGTGAAGTTGCCTTCCTTCGCCTCGTGCACGGCGAAGCCCATCGTGATCGCCAGCGGCGAGGTGATCGGGTAGGTGATCTCCCCGAACAGGCCGCCGATCGGGATGCGGGCGGCGAGGCTGTTCATCGAGATCTCGGCGGCGCCCGCGAGCTGCCCGAAGTTGCCGCGCGAGTACCACGCCCGGAACAGCGTCACCCGGTCCATGTCCCCGCAGCGGATACGTCCCACCCATGCGTCACAGGCGGTTTCGTCGTAGTTGGTGATGTCGGTGAACATCTCGTACGAGCGAGCGGGGGCGTTCGGCAGCATGCCGACCGCGCTGCCGAACAGGCTGGCCAGATGATCACTCATGGCTGCCCGCATACCTGGTGGCGAAGATTTCGGCGCGGCGTGCCCGCGCCTCCTCGGGTGACGGCAGTTCGAGGTCGCGCTGCAGGAAGTCGCGGGTCGCGGGGTCGTCGTGCCCCTGTTCCCGCATCCCGTCGAGCATGTACTCGTACTGCGCCGACTTGGCGTCCTGTGCGGCCAGTCCCGCGATCACCACGATCTCCTCCGCGAGTTCGGTTTCCGACATGTGCGCCACCCGCGGTGACAGGTCGATCCGCTGGACGCGACCGTCGAGGTGGCTGGTGACGGTGACGGTGCCGGGTGGGTTCGTCACCGAGAACAGCGGCTCCGGTTCGGGTTCCGGATCTGTCAGGGGCACCGGTGTGTACGGTTCGTCGCCGCCCTCCCCCGACGGGACATACGCGACGAAGGCGTCGAGCGCGGCGAGGTCGGACTCGTCGTCGGCGACGACGGGTCGATAGAAGCCGAGCGCCGAGAGGTTGTCGGCGTCGTCGTCGGGGTCGCGCGGCGAAATGTCACCCACCATGGAGGGTCCCGCTCACTCCCCGTGGAACGCGTCGGCGTCGCTGTGGTCGAACCACGTCCTCGACGGGAGGAAGTCCACCAGCCCATCGAGCGCCCGCTGCAGGTTCTCCTGCGTCCCGGGCAGGAAGCTGCCGTACAGCTCACCACTGACCCGGCGGGGAATCGAGACGATGCGGCCGTGTGGGGAGTCGAGCACCCCGGCGGCGACGTCCGCGGTGGTCTGGGTGCCGCCCGGGTGGCGTTCGGTCGCGGTGAGCTCCACCCAGCTCGACGGCTCGCTGATGATGTCGGCATAGGCGCGTGCCGACGGCAGCGGTATCCCGTAGGCCTGCAGTTCGTTCGGGGTGCGGCACTCGGCGAGCTTGCGGGCGACACCGGTCAGCGGTTCGACGTCGGCGGGCGCGGCACTGCCGAGCACCGTGGTGACCATGTTGGCCAGACCGATCTGCGGCGCGACGCGCTGCAGGACCAGCATCTCGTCGTCCCGGGCGGCGACGACGTGGCGGTCACCCTTGCGGCAGACGACGAAGCGGACCATCTTGCCGCCGACGTCGCGGCGCCACCAGCGCCCTTCGAGGATCCGATCGGGCCGGCTCAGGGTGTCCACCATCGCCGCGACCTCGGGGTGCGGATCACCGTAGAGGTTCAGCACGCCCTGCTCGGTGAGATCGCGGGCCACCTGCTCCCACACGATCTTGCGAAGATCGGGCTGCGGGATGTTCAGCCGGATACCCAGCGAGGGCGGGAAGTCCGTGGTGTTCATGCGGTCGGCGATGACGAGCATCCCGTCGATCGTGACCTCCACGGCGACCACGTCGTCGTAGTGGGTGCCGCTGGACGCGGCCGGTGCGCCGGCCATCATCGGACTCCCGCGACCCGCAGCTCACCCATCGGACCCCCAACTCTCATCGCGCGGTGTGCACGGTGGCTTCTGCCCTGGATTGTTCGGACCTTTGCCGCATCCCGCAACAGCGTCGGCGAAACACCACGTTCGGCGTCCCTTCGCCGCAAGTGAGCGTACCAGCGCACCACGCACCTCCAGCGCACGATTTTCCGCCCGGGGCCACCGTCCCGCCCAGCACATCCACCGACTGGTCAGCAATATACATTCGTGCATGCTTCTGCCGATCAACTCCGTGGAAAGCGTTCCTCAGCGAACGCGCAAGGCGCTCGCGCCGTCACCGATGCCGCGACGCGACCGTTCGGTGCGCAAAATCCGGCGGCACATGTGCGGTGCGCCGGGCCACCCGCACATCCGGGATGGCCACACCGCGGGGGTTCGGAGGCCGTAACTTTGCTGATGGCGCGTACCGGCCGGGGCCGCGCGAATCGTGGGGAACGTGGTCGATACTGGGCGACGTCCGTCTCGCCTGACCGCCGGAGGAGACCGTAGTGACCGACCGCGATGACGCCCTCCGTAGAGAGCTCGGCTGGACCGGCCCGGAGGACGAGAACTTCGAACCGGACACCGGCCCCTCGGGACGGCACGGTCCGCCCCCCGCGGTCCCCAACGTGCCGCCCCCGGCCGACGTGCCCACCGTGATCAGCGATCCGGAGCGGCGCGTCAGCTTCCGTGACACCCAGCAGATGCGGCCGGGGCCGCCACCCGCACCACACGATCCGCAATCCACCGGCTGGGGTCAGCCACCGGGCTGGCAGCCCGCCCGTGGGCCTCGGCCGCCTGCCGGACCGCCGGCGCCCCAGGGTCCGGCACCGATGGGGCAGGGCTGGCCGCAGGAGCAGTACGGGCCGGCCGGCCCGATGGGCGCTCCCCCGCCACACCCGGGTTCCTACACCGAGGGGATCCGCGTCGACCGGCTGGTGCCGCCGCGCCGCACGCCGCCGGGGCGCGGCTGGCGCCGGTGGGTCTACCGCCTGAGCTTCGGGCGGATCGATCCCGGTCAGTCACCCGACGAGCTACGTCGGCTCGAGCTGGAGAACAAGATCCGCGGTGTCTTGAGAGGGCACTACAAGGTCGGTGTGATGGGCAAGGGCGGCGTCGGCAAGACGACCGTCTCGGCCAGCATCGGCTCGGTCTTCGCCGAGCTCCGGCAGGACGACCGCGTGGTGGCGATCGACGCCGACACGGCGTTCGGCAAACTGGGCAGCCGGGTCGACCCCAACGCGCAGGGGTCCTACTGGGAACTCGCCTCCGATCAACACCTGGACTCGTTCGCCGATGTGCGAAGCCGGGTCGGCAACAACGCCGCCGGGTTGTTCGTCCTCGCCGGGGAGGGGTCGCCGGCACGTCGACGAGTGCTCGACCCGGCCATCTACCGCGAGGCCGCCTCACGGCTCGACAGGTACTTCTCCATCTCGATCGTCGACTGCAGTTCCACCATGGACTCCCCTGTGACCCAGGAGGTGCTGCGCGATCTCGACGCGTTGATCGTGGTCTCCTCACCCTGGGTGGACGGAGCGGCCGCGGCCGGGCAGACGCTGGACTGGCTGGCGGCCCGGGGCATGACCGGCCTCCTGCAGCGAACCGTGGTGGTGCTCAACGACTCCGACGGCCATGCCGACAAGCGCACCCGGTCCATCCTGGCGCAGCAGTTCGCGGGCCACGGTCAGCGGGTGATCGAGATCCCGTTCGACGGGCACCTGCGTCCCGGCGGAGTCATCGACGGGACGCGGGAGATGTCCCCCGCGGCGCGGCGGAAGTTCCTCGAACTCGCGGCGGCGCTGGCCGATCACTTCCCGGTCACCGACGACCGTTCCCGGGAACGCGGCTGAGGCCTGCGACCTGCCGCCCGGGGGTGCCCAGCAACGTCATCATTTGCTAGGTTCGCTTGCGGGACCGCCTCCATGAACGGGGGAGTCGGCCGTAGGACGACTCAGGGAGTGAAGCGCGTTGAAGATCACCACAGTATTGGCAGCAACCGTCGCGACCGCCGGTGCGGTCATGGCCGCACCGATCGCCGGGGCGGAGTCGGGTGCGCCGGCGGGCCCCGCCGTCCACGAGATCGGCCAGCAGGCCGATCTGGTCAACGGATCGGTGGTGCAGGGCTGGACCGTCACCGGTCTGAAGGCCAGCACCGACACGATCCCCTACGCCGTACGCGGAACACTGTGGGAGGCCACCGCCACCGACCAGGCGATCCAGGGCGCGGCGACGCCGATCGTGTCGAACTTCAACGCCCGGGCTAAGGACGGTCAGACCTACCGCGCGCTGTGGCAGGTCGCCACGGCGCAGGGCGTCAACCCCGCGACCCTCGGCCAGGGCCAGGAGACCACCGGAAAGCTGTACTTCGACGTCACCGGCGCCCAGCCCGACAGCGTCGTCTACAACGACGGCGGCCAGGATCTGCTGCTGTGGGTGCAGCCGGCTCCGTCGAGCACGCCGTCCTCCACCCCGCGGTCGGCCTCCTCGCCGTCCGGAAGCGCCACGTCGTCGGCGCCGCAGGCCGCGCAGTCGACTCCGCCGGCCGACGCCGAGGCCGTCGAACCGGCCACCCCCGGCGAACCCGCTCCCGCCGGCGCCGAACTGGTCCCGGCCCCCGCAGGCAGCTCGGGCACCCCGCTCCCCGCGGGCAGCTCCGGCACGCCGCTTCCGGCCACCAGCTCGGGCACCCCACTGCCCGCCACCAGCTCGGGCACCCCGTTGCCCGCGGGCAGTTCCGGCACCCCACTGCCGGCCGGCGCGCAGGGCACCCCGCTGCCCGCGGGTAGCCAGGGCAGCCCGGCTCCGGCCCCGGCCGCACCTGCGCCCGCTCCGGCGGCTCCGGCCCCCGCGGCTCCGGCCCCGGCGGCTCCGGCCCAGCCCGCGCCTCAGCCGGCGGGCAGCGGTCCTGCGCCGATCCCGGTGAGCACCGGCGATCAGGCACCCGTGCCGCACGGCCAGGGCGCACCGCTCCCGACGCCCACCCCCGTGCCGGTGCCCTGACGCACCGTCTCCGCGCGAACACCTCGGCGGGGCTGCTGCGGCACGAGCCGCGGTCAGCCCCGCCGGTGCGTTTCGGCCACGATCAGGAGTGCGACGTCCACCAGGTGTAGAGCTGGTCGAGACCCGGGCCCTGCGGGCCGGACTTGACGACCGCGACGAGCGACTCCTCGGTGTTGGTCCACGCCAACACCGGGCTGTTGGACTGCAGCCCACAGAACAACACGCCGCTGACCTTCTCCGGTGTGGCGTTGCGCCGCCACGGCCCCGGCGACTGGATGTTGCCCGGGCAGGTGACGATCGAGGACGCCTCGATGACGTCGTTGAACGTGGCGTCCAGCGCGGTGTCGTCGGCCGTGATCGTGTAGGTCGCCGACGGCGGGCCCCCGGGGTCGGTGTTCGCACCGCAGGACGCCTCGGCGAGCGCACCGGTGGGCGGGGTCTGCATCCCGCACGCGTCGGCGGCGTAGCCACGCGGGAGCGCCGCGCGCAGATCGGCCTCGGCTCGTGGGTCGGCGGTGCGGGTCGGCGAGGGGGTCGTCGACGCGGCGGGCGCGTCACCGCCGTCGCCGGAGGGCAGGAGCAACCACACCACCACGCCGACGACGATCACGGCCAGCACCGCGGCGGCGATCAGCCACACCGGCTTCTTCTGCTGCGGCGGCGCGACATGCGCCCGCGGAACCACCGGCGGCGGAGCGCTGTGACCGGGGGCAGACCAGGCCCCGTCGGGACGGGGCTGGTGGGGCGGTGGGGCGGGTGCGGTGGCGTGCGGCTGGTCGATCGGCTGTGCCACGGGTTGATCGATCGGCTGCTCGACGGGCTGCTCGACGGGTTTGGAGAACTCGTCGGGATCGGAACCCGCGACCGGGTCGGCGAGCGGCTCCCACAACGGCTCCGGGGCCGGCTCGGAAGCCGGCTCCGCCGAGGGGTCCGCGTCGTCGCGGCCCGGGACGGGACCGCTGGCCCAGGGGTCCGAGGACGGGGGCGGAGGCGGCCACGTCATGTCGGGACCTCCACGTACCTCGTCGTCACTTCGATACCCCCGCTCGGGTGAACTCGGCAAACGTACCCATGGAAGCGTAGTAGGCGGCGGCGGCGCCGAACCGCGGCGACCTCACTCCAGCGCGCCGATCAGCGTCTCGACGGCCGCCGATGCCGCCTCCGAGATCGGCCGTTCCGATTCCGCGTCGGCGATGTCGTCGTCGGAGACGCCCGCCGCCTGCGCGGTCTCGCTGATCGTCAGATTGGCTCGTCTGCGGACCGCGTACAGCCGCTGCCCCAAGGTGGCGTTCGGCGCGGTGGCCGCGAGCATCGTCAGCTCGTCGATCCGCCCGCGCACCGCGCTGAGCGCCTTGATCAGGGGCGGGGTGACCTTCCCGATACGAGCCGCTCGAGCCGCCACCGCCTCGAGCTGCCGCAGGTCGGACAGAATCGTGGTGACCCGGGGCGTGAAGTCCGGATCGTCGACGGGGGGCAGGACGTCCGCGGTGGCGCCGAGCGTGTGAACCGCGGCCTCGACGGCCTGGGCGATGAGCGGCGCCTCGGCACCGGCCGGCGCCGTGGGGGCCGCAACCGGGGCCGGGGCGGTCGTGGCGTCGCGGACGCCGACCGGCTCACCCCGGCGCAGCTTGGCGATGGTTCCCGGAGACCAGCGCAACACCTCTTCCAGCTTTGCCCGGGTACGCTCGCGCGGCCAGCTCCGACCCTTCTCGAAGGCGATCAGCGCGCCGGCGTTGATGATGCCGTCGGCGGCCAGGCTGCGCTGGCTGATGTCGAGTTCACGGCGCCGCGCGGCGGCCGCGGCACCCGCGCGCGCGACCCCGGCGTCGAGGATCCCGGTCGCCTCGTCGATCGACTCCGCGTTGGTCATGGACGGCGCTCATCCTCGCTGGCTCGACGACGGCTCGGTGCAGCAATACTAACCGCGGGAACCGGTACTGCTATGACTCCGGTTCACGTGAGCCGGAGAATCCGTATCGAAGCTACATCTTCTGCCTCACCTTGATACGGGAACGCTTCGGTTTACTCTTCCAGAACTGTAGCGTCATCGCGCCTCATTCGCCAGTTTCTCCGCACGTCAACGCCCTTTCGGCAGATTCGTGCGCCACCCCACGTCCACCCGCTGACCGATCCAAGCCTAGAAACCGTTGCATCGCTACGGTTGTTGCTATAGATTCCTCTGCGACGCGAGGCGTTGGCCCGCACGGCTTGTCAGAAGGAGCAACCCATGAGCAACGTGACATTCCTGGAGGTCCCGGTCGGCGCCTGCACCCGCGATCCGGAGCGTTGGACCACTACGGCGGACGAAGAGGCCAAGGCCATCTGCCGGGGCTGCCCGCGCCGCTGGATGTGTGCCCGCGACGCGGTCGAACTGCCGCGCGCCGAGGGCCTGTGGGCCGGCATCGTCATCCCGGAAGCCGGCCGCGGCCGGACCTTTGCGCTCAAGCAACTTCGTTCGCTGGCCGAGCGCAACGGCTATCCCGTCCGCGCGATCCGCCGGGTGTTTCCCGAGTCCGCGTGACCCCGTCCGGTCCACCGCCGAATCGTCCGAGGGGTGGGCGGCGGGCCGGCCGGAATACCTCTGCGGGGTGGGCGGTTACACCCTGCGACGGTGCCGGGCATGCCCCGGGCCCCACCACAGAACAGTCGCTTCGAGCGACCACACGCCGAGAGGCGCCATGGCGGCACCGTCCTCAACTTCTCACTGACCGTCGAGCGCGGCGATCGCCGCAGCCACCCTCGACATGTACTGGTCGACCTCGCCGTCGTGGTATCCGCGCCGGCCGATCGGCGGCTTCGGGAACCTGATCAGCCGGACGTCGTCGGCGCAGAGGTGGCCGCGGCCCTCGAGGCGGCGGGCCGTCAACGCCAAGAAGTCCCGTACCGATTTGGGGTCGTAGCCCCGCTTGTTCCACGCGGGTTTCGAGAAGGTGGCGTTGCGGACGGCATCAGCGGTCAGCCCGCCGGAGGGCTCGCTCATCGAGTGGATCGTAGACGGCGCCGATCTTGTCGTGCGGCGCATCGGTCATCCCCAGAGCGCCGTCCGTCCACAACCCCGGTGGACGGGACCGCGATCTGTCGGGTCCGGCGCTTAGCGTGCGGGCATGACGAACTGGATCAACACCGTGAGCCGCGACCACGTCGAACGGGCTGTCCGCGGCCGATTCCTGCAAGCGAACCACGGCAGGCCCCACGCGCTGCGCCGCATGTCCCGGGGCGACTGGGTGATCTTCTACTCGCCGCGCGTCACCCATCCCGACGGCGAACCACTGCAGGCGTTCACTGCGCTCGGCCGGGTGGTCGACGACGGGCCGTACCAGGCGTCCACAGAAGGGGAGGTGTGGCGGCGGAACGTCGACTTCCTCGACTGTGTGGAGACCCCGATCCGCCCGCTGATCGACGCCCTCGACTTCGTCGAGAACAAACAGCGCTGGGGGTACAAGTTCCGCTTCGGTGTGTTCCACATCGAAGACCACGACTTCGAGACCATCCGGGCGGCCATGACGCATTCGTCCGATTTGGTCGGGGTAACGACGGTCAACGACGGCGCGGGCGGGGTACCCGCACCGACAGCAGTACCGCCCAGTGACACCGACTGATCAGGAGAGCCCGTGACCACCGACAAGACCGGCGCGTCCACCACCGTCACCGCCGAAGCCGATCGATTCACCATCGGCGTGGAGGGCCAGACGGTCGGTTTCGCCGAGTTCACCGACCGCGAGGGTCAACGGGTGTTCACCCACACCGAGGTCGACGGCCGGTTCGAGGGCCGCGGACTGGCCACCATCCTCGTCGCGGAGGCGTTGGAGCAGACGCGGTCGGCGGGCAAGCGGATCGTGCCGGAGTGCAAACTCGTCGCCAACTACATCCAGAAGCACGACGAGTACGCCGACATCGTCGACCCCGTCCACGGCTGACCGAAGCCGCCGCATCCGGAGGGGGCCCACACCGTTAGGGTCGGCGCGGTGACCACGCCCCGACCATCCGCGCCGGCATTCTTCGTCCCCGACGGGGACGCGTTCATCCCGACCACCATCGCGCGGGGTCCCTGGGGCGAGACGGTGAGCGGGACGTACGTCGGCGGGCTACTCGGGCACGTCGTCGAACGCGACGTCGCACGCGACCCCGACGCCGATCCGGAGATCCACCCGGCTCGGCTCACGGTCGATCTGATGCGGCCGGTCACGATGGCGCCGGTGCGCACCCGGTCGACGGTGCTGCGCCGCGGCCGGCGGCTCTGGCTCGTCGACGCGGAACTCCTGCAGGCCGATACGGTCGTCGCCCGTGCCCGCGCCCTGCTTCTGCGCCGCGCCCCCGAACCGGTCGACGACGCCTGGACGAGCCCGGTCAGCATGCCGCCGCTACCGCCGGACCCGGCCGACATCGGCAACCGCACCACGGTGCTGTGGGTGTTCGGCGGTGCCGATGCCTCCACCCCCACCGCCGACCTGAGCGGGTGGCAGCAGGACGGCCCGAAATCGGTGTGGATACGGGAAGTCACGCCGCTGATCGACGGTGTCGAGTTGACGCCGACAGTCCGCGCGGCGATCGCCGGTGACTACGCGAGCTCGCTGACCAACTTCGGGTCGACCGGCCTACCGTTCATCAACGCCGACTACACGGTGTCGCTGAGCCGGCTGCCCGACGGCCCGCACCTCGGGCTCGCGGCCCTGACCCATTACGCCTGCGACGGCGTGTCCACCGGGGTGGCGGCCCTGTTCGACCGTCTGGGTCCCCTCGGCAACGTCACGGTCACCGCGCTCGCCAACCCCGGCTTCACACCCGGTCTCAGCGGGGCTGCAGGAGGATGACGGGGATCTCGCGGTCCGTCCAGCTCTGGTACGTCTCGAAATCGGCGTAGACGTCGACCAGCTTCGGCCACAGCCGCGCCCGCTGCTCGGCGTCGGCGACCACGGCCCGCACGGCGCGACGTTCCGAGCCGATCTCGACGAACACGTCCGGGCCGGCCACCAGGTTGCGGTACCACTGCGGGTGCTCCCGGCGTCCCCCCTGCGACGCGACGATCACCACGTCGGCTCCGGCGTGCATGTACAGCAGCGGCGTGACGAACACCTTCCCGGACTTCCGGCCGCGGTGCTCGAGCAGCATCGTGGGCACCGGCTTGCGGAAGCCCGCGCCGATGCGCCACTTACCGCCGATCCGGCCACCGGTGCGCCGGTACACCCACACATGCGCCCTGCCGGCGTACTTGAAGATCTTCGGCAGCACCGGAGAGTCGAGCTGCTTGGGGCGTTCCTGCGCCGACATCAGGACTCACCCAGGTACTGCGCGGTGCTGCCGGACAGCGGCATCTCCGGCATCCCGAGCTTGCGGTGGTCCCAGCTGCGCATCCGCTCGGGCACCACGCGTACGGCGATCCGGTTGTTCATCATCTGGTCGACGAACGGCTTCATCTCGTCGCTGTAGGGGCCGGTATAGCGCTCCCAGACGCTGATCCCCACGCGCAGAAGCAGATCGGGGTCCGAGTCGACGATCTCCGCGCGGCCGTCGATGGAGACCCCCCGCAGCGTGTTGTACGTCAGACCGTCCTCGATCATCACCGTCACCGTCGGGTCGCGGCGCAGGTTGACCGCCTTCTGCGATTTGGCCTTGGTCTCGAACCAGATCTCCCCGTCGAGCACCGCGTACCACATCGCCACCAGGTGCGGCCGGCCGCCCGGCAGCACCGTGGCCATCGTCGCGGTTCGGCTGTGGTCGATGAATTCGGCGATCTCGGCGTCGGACATCACGATCTTCGCCCGTTCGTTCTTGCCCACGGTGTATGCCTATCAGGCCCGCTCGGCGGCCGGCACACGAGTCCTCGTGTTCAGCGCGTCTCAGCGGTCGGCGAGCCGGCGCACCAAGGCCTCGAGCGCGGCGGCGGCGGTGGCGTCGGCACGGCCGGCCTCCGCATCGGTGACGGCCTCGACGCTGACCCCGGCCGCGTCCGCGGTCTCCTCGACGGTCAACTCGGCGCAGTGCCGCGCGGCGTAGAGCCGTCGGCTCAGCGGCGCACCCGGTGCCTGCGCCGCCCGCACCATCAGGTTGTTGTACGTGCGGCGGATGTCCCTGAGCACGACGGCGACGTCCGGACGCCCGGTCGTCCTGCCCGCGTTGCGGGCCATCTTCTCCAGCCCGCGCAGATCGAACAGCAGCGCCCCGACATACTCGTCATAGGCCCCATCGTCCTGGGGTGGCGCCTTGTCGATCCGGGCCTTCACGTTGCCGAGCCCGATGTAGGCGGCGTCGACCATCACCGCCATCTGGACTGTGTCGGAGAGGATCTCGGTGCTCTCGTCCTCGGGCGCGGGGCCACCGGCCCGCACCGCGGCGATGGCGCCCGACGGCCATTTGAGGTGCTCCTCGAGCCGGGCCCGCGCATCGTCGGACGGCCACCGCCTGCCGGCCTCGAAGTCGGCCAGCGTCTGCTGGTCGATCACCCCGTCGGTATCCAGTCGGCGCCTGGTGAAGCCGAGTTCCTCGCGACGGTCCGCGACAGCCACACCGGCACGGGCGACGTCCACGTCGATGTCCACCGCGGTCCCGTCGTGAACGGCCGCGCCGTCGACCGTCAGGGTCACCGCGATGCCCTCGGCATGCCCCAGCCGGGCGGTCACGGTGCCCCGGATCTCCACCGAATCCACCCGCTTCCCGTCGACGAACACCCCGTTGGTGCTGCCGGCGTCGCTCATCACCCAATGGCCGCCGTCGACGGCGACCCGGACATGCACCCGCGAGATCCGTGGATCGTCGACCCGGATCTGCGCCGGCAGTTCGCGGCCGATCAGGATCGGCGCGTCGCCGGGCACCAGGGTGTACGGGATCTCCTCGCACCGGATCCGCAGGGCCGGAACGGGTTCGCCAGCGCCCTGCACCATCGACCTCCCCCGCGATCACTTCGCTCTGCGATGCTAACCAATCGGGGGGTCCTTGCGGCCGGATGCGGTTCGCCCGGTGCCGTGCCGTAATCGACGGATGCGTCAGAGGACGCCGTAGGGTGCGGTCACCCACCGCACCGGGTCGACGGTGCGGAACGGCGCGATGCCCCGCGAATGCAGTCGGTTTCCGCTCGGGGGTGCGCCGAGAGCGGAGACGGCGAAGTACCGGTGCGGCAGCCTCATGCCGGTCGACGGGTTCTCCACTGCCGCGACGATCGCCCCGCCGTGCAACCGGGTGAGCAGGCTGCGCACCTCCTCGTGCAACAACTGTCCGTCCGACTCGTCGTAGTGCGGGGTGTCCGACGGATCCCGCAGATAGGCCGCCCCGGCGTTGGACATGATCAGGCTCCACTCCGAGCCCTCGACGTCGCGCAACACCCGCAGCGCGTCGAACTTCGACACGATCACGGCGAGTTTGGGCTGAGTGGCGCCGACGGCGTGCAACACGTTGTTCAGCACCGCGCGCGGATCGCCGCCGCTGAACGCCTGGGCCGGGAGCAGGTCATGGAGTTGGTCGCGAATCCCCTTGATCCGCAACGGGTCGAACATGAAGAACACCGCGTCGGCATTGGCGAAGAACCGGAACGGCGGGGTGTGCAGATCGCCGGACTCCAGATCCTCCCCCGCGACGTCACGCAACACCAGGTAGCGCCGGACGCCGTGCCACACCCCGATGCCGTAGATGAGCGGCTCACGTTGATGGGACGCCTGCGTCTGCACGGTGGGGGTCGGCGGCACCAGACCGCGCTGCACGTACAGCGGCGTCTCGTAGTTCGTCGTGTAGGCCACCGCGGTCGCGCGGGTGACCGGCTGCATGGACACCCCCAGGTGTTCGCACAGCAACTCGAGTTGTTTGACCAGCACGCCGATGTAGAGGCTCTTGCCCGTGGCGCGGGCGCCGGCCATCGCGATGCAGACGGCGTGACCGTTTCTCCAGTCGTCGGGAAGCATGAAGTGGCAGACCGGGCAGATCTCCACCGCCGGACCCTGCAGCGCCTGACTGGCTTCCGACAGCGGTGGCGGCGGTCCGGTGTAGCCGGGCGGGCGGGCCCAGGTGTAGAGCGCACCCGAATCGGCGGGCGCCCCGAGGTAGGACGACGCGAGGTCGTCGCGGTAGCGGGTGCCGCCGGCCTGCGGGGGAAGTGTCCACAGGTATTGGTTCGGGTCCAGTACCGCAAAGCACCGCGGGCATTTCGTCACGTCAACGGCTCCAGCGGGTTCGGGCGATCGGCGCGGTCTGCGCGTCCGGTCGGCGGGCCAGCAGTCTCAGCACCGTCCTGCGATGCCGGCGGACGGCACCGTCGGTCGGCTCGCCGGTGAGTCCGGCCATGGTGGCGGCGATCATGTCGACGTCGATGGACTCGGGCCGGCGGGTGGCCATGACATGCCGCGCGCCCTGCCAGATCAGCCCTTCGATTCCGTCCGTCACCGCCACCGGGTCGTCACCGTTGTGCGCGAAGCGCAGTGCGGCCACCGCGAGCACCGACACGGCGTTGAGGACGTAGCCGTCGAGGAGCGCGGCGAGATGTCTGAAGGCGCCGGCGCTCACCTGCGGGTCGCCGGCCAGGATCGCGCTCGACGGTGGATAGGGCGCTCCGGACGCGAGCCCGATCGCCGCGAACGTCACCAGTCGCACGGCGAAGTCATGATGGGCGGTCGCCGTCCCGACCGTCTCCAGTCCCTTCTCCCACAGCGGCGCGTACGCCGCCTGGTGGCTGGCGGCGAATCCCTGTTCGATCCAGGCTCTCGGGTCGACGACGCGCACCGCCGCACACGCCACCGCCACGTCGTCGTTGTTGGCCCGAAGCACCGTCTGGGCCAACCGGTCCAGCGCGGCCGACGCCGGCGCACCGACCAGCGTGCGGACCGCTGCCGCGCCGGGCAGGGCGGAATCCCCCACGGCGGCAAGCAGTTCGTCCGGGTGCCATACCGAGTCACCCGCGACCTGTTCGAAGCGGTCCGAGCCGCTGACCCGCAACCACCACAGGCTCGCCCAGCGGTCGGCCTGGTCACCGGCGCCGCGCGCGACGGTCCGCATCCCGCGCAGCGCCGCCCTGGTCCACACCGGATCCCACGGCTCGGCTTCCCGCAGGTCGTGTGGCGCCGGGGCCCGGATGCCGTCGGCCAACCAGTCCAGGACGTCGCCACCCACCGCGGGGGTGTCGCCGGGACCCTGCAGCAGCGCCGCCGCCAGCGCCAGCCGGGTCGGCGCACCGACGCGCTCCCGCAACTCACCCAGCAGAGCCGGGGCCGCCTCGGGATTCATCAGGTCCGGGACCACCTCGGCACGCAGTGCGGCGGTCACCCGGTCGTCGTCGATTCCCGACCCCAGCAGCAGATCCGCCAACCGCGCCACCCGGTACGCGCCGCCGCTGCGCGCGGCGGCCAGGGCGGGTCCGATGGCCTCGCGCAGTTCCCGCGGCGGCGGGTGCCGGTCGGGTCCCCGTTCGCGGGACGGGATCCGGCCCGGCCGGCTCAACCATTCCTCGTCGGCCACGGCGCGGCACAGATACGTCAGCTCGGCCAGATCTGCCGCGGGCCCGTTCTCGTTGTCCTGCAGGGCTTTCCACGCGTCGGCGGTGCCGGCACCCAACGCGGCGCGCATCACGGCGGCCAGGGTGCGGGCCACCACCGAATCACTCGCGGCGCGCGGGGAATGCGCGGCGATCACGGTGTGCGCCTCGGTGAGCGCGTCGGCGAACTCGTCGCGGTGCGCCACCGACATCGCCAGTGGCCAGGCCGGATGCAGGCCCGCGTCGGCGACCTGCGCGGCGTGGTGGTCGATGTCGTCGAGGACGGACCGCGCGGATTCGGCGTCGAGCAGCACCACTTGCGCCATCGCCGACCACGGTGTGACGGTGATGGCCCGCCCGTCGGCGGTGCGGTGCGGTTCGTGGTCGAGTTCGCCCAGCGACAGCGTCGTGTGCTCACTGATCGCGACGACGTCGTCGGGGACGAATTCGAGGTCTTCGACGGGCACCGCGGTCAGGTGCTGCCTGCTCTGCCGGGCCAGGTTCAGTTGGTCGGCCCGGTCGAAAGTCGAGAAGTGCAGACGCGCAGCGGTTCCCGACGACATCAGGAAACTGACCAGCCCGATCCACTGGGCGGCCGAATCCGCCGAGTCCACACCGAGCACCACGGGCGGCCCACCGTCGAGCGCGGCGGCGACCGCGTCGAGCAGTCCGAACAGCGTCGCCAGCCGCCAGGCGCCGGGGTCGAGCACGAACTGCACGACGCTGTCCTTGGTGACCACGCGCCCCGGTGGGGGTGGCTCTTCCGGCAGTGCGGCGGCGCTCACCGCGTGTGGACCGTACGGACACAGCCAGCCGTCGGACCGCCACCACTGGATGGGGCGGTCGGACCGTTCGCCCGCCGCACGGTCGAGAAGCGCGTGGGCGAACACGTTTCCGGGCCTGCCGGTGCTGTCGGACCCGGCGGGCACGGTGTGCCAGTATCCGGCGCGCCCACGGTCGAGCGTGCCGTAGGCGAGCCGGCGCGGGCCGAGGTCGAGTTGCTCCGGTGTCGGATACGCGGGCAGCGGTTGCGCGGGCCGGAACACGGTGCGCACCCCGGAGGTCAGGGCGTGCACCTCGTCTGGGGACAGGTCGGCGGAGGTCTCTTTGACCTGCCAGCCGCCCATGTGCGCGGCGGTGTCGAACGAGGTGTAGCTGAGCTGTCCGTAGCGACCCGTCATGTCGCCGCCGGGATCAGCCGCAGGTGCTCCACCGGTGGGTCGAGCAGCGCGATCAACCGCAGGCTGGCGGGTGACGGCGTGCTGACGAACAAGCGGATCCAGCCCTGCCGGTTCCGGACGTTGGCGGCCCACAATTCGCTGCCCCCGGTCGTGGTGAGCTGGGACCACCGCAGTTCCTTGGCCGGCGGGGCGGCGAGTCGGCCCTGATCGTCGAGCGGGGCGACGTCGACCAGTTCACCGTCGTGCACGCTCAAGGGGATACGGTGCGGGTTGTTGACCAACACGAACGCCGGTGAGCCGGGCAGGTCGTATTCGGAGCGCACCGCGATGGTCGCGGTGAACGGCCGGCCCTCGGCGTCGCGGCCGACGCGCACCGCGTACTGCAGCCTCAGCAGTCCCTGGTAGTCGACGCTGGCGATCGCGCCCATGACACGGCGCCCGCCGGTGAACGCGATCGGCGCCAGGTGCAGCGAGCAGCCGTGTACCGGCAGTCGACCCGAAAGCTGTAGCCCGCCGTACTTCTCGTACTCCTCGAGCGTGATCTCGTAGGTCTGCCCGGTGAGCCCGTTGCGGGGATCGTGGCCCCGCGGGGCCAGGTAGACGACGACCGAAGCGGCGCCGTCGGGCCAGTCGAAGGTGAGCACCTGCTTGGTGCAGTACTCCGTGAGTTCGATGTCGCGGATCACCCCGGTCCGCACGGTGGAGAAGGTCTTGCCCAGCATGGCGCGGCCACCGATGAGGGTCACCGGGGTGAAGTAGGCGCGGCTCCACTGGTCCGGCCACGCCACGCCGGGCATCGCGGTGCGGACTCGCCCGTCCTCGTCCCGCTCTTCGGTGACCGGTTGCGCCAGGCGCAGTTCCGGTGGCAGACCGACCTGATCGAGTGCGTCCTCGGGCAGCTCGTCGGCCTCGGCGCCCGCGCTCGGACCGGTGGGTGTGCGGTAGACGACCACGCGTCCGCCCGGCGGTGTGGTCCACGCGAGGTCGAGCACCGTGGCGTCCGCGGTGCTGCCGGTGATCGCGAGATCGGTGACCGGCGCCAGCACCGCCGATACGTCCACACCGGCTTCCGCGGCCTCCGAGAGTCGCAGCACCCCGCCGACGGGCGCCGCGCAGCGCACCCGGTAGACGTAGCGGTATCCGCGTTCGACGTCGATGTCGACGAACCCGGCGAGGTTGTCCTGCCCGGCGAGGATGCGGTACTGCGGCCCGTCGTGGTGCGCCTCGCCGACGGGCATCCGGTACACGTAGACCGCGCCGACCCCGGGCGGCACGGTGTACCGGCCGACCACCCGGCCCGAGTCCTCCT
Source organism: Mycobacterium sp. IS-1496 (assembly GCF_001499995.1). GTDB lineage: Bacteria > Actinomycetota > Actinomycetes > Mycobacteriales > Mycobacteriaceae > Mycobacterium. The sequence continues at coordinate 12,294 of NZ_LQIU01000035.1, read as the reverse complement.
GCAGGGCGAGGTCGGTGATCCGGCCGATCAACACGCCGCCGGCATGCAGAACGGGTTGCGCCGCCCGTGCTTCCGGCCCGGTGGCGCCGACGTTCGCCCACACCTGGAAGTGGCGCACCGCGGCCACCGGCGGCCGGTCGTCGGTCGCCGACGTCGCAGTGGTCACCGCGAGCGGGTCGGCGGTGTCGGGCGACCGGGGTGCGGCGTCCTCCCCGCTGACCACGCGGTAGACGACGACCTGGTCGGTGGCGTCGATCGCGGGCCAGCGCAGTTCCAGGGCTCCGGTGTCGCGGCGGCGGTGCAGCGTGACGCCGTGCGCCGGGGCGGCCGGGGCGTCTCCCGCGTACGGCGCGAAATCGTCGATCCCCGAGCGGGATCCGGACAGCGGATCGAACCACGGCGGCGCTGCGGCGGCCTCGGCGGCGGGGTCGTCCCCGCGGTGGCGGCCCGTCGGGTCGTCCTCGGCGGCGGTCGCCTCGGCGCCGGTGGGGCCGGGCAGTTCCGCCAGGACGCGCGCCATGTCCTCGGCGTGTTCGGACACCGATCCCGGGAGCATGGCCCGGATCTGCTCGACGTCGGTGCGCCCCGACCGCAGCACCAGGCGCAGGTGGGCCTCCTTGAAGCTGCGGGCCGACACCGCGCCGGTGTCGATGAGCCGTTGACGCCATTCGAGCAGCGCGCCGAGTCGCGGATCGTCGTCCGCCTGCGGGTGTTCGGTCACCTCCGCGACACCGCCCGGGTGCCCGCGCACACCAACGGACCTCTTGCCACGACGCCACCCCCGCTTGTGTGCATTGCGTCCGATTCCACCACCAAGGACAGCAAATTATCCACCGATACGGTCGAAGACGACGCGGTGGACTCCGCCGATCGGCCCATGGTTCCGCATGTACGGATGCAGAACCCGACACTAACCGCATGTGCGGCCCGTAGGATGCGCACATGCCGACCATCCGGGTACGCCAGGCCGCCGACCTGCTGGGCGTCAGCGACGACACCGTCCGGCGGTGGATCGACGACGGCAGCCTGGCCTCCTCGGTCGACGCATCCGGACGCAAGGTCGTCGACGGCGCCGAACTCGCCGCGTTCGCCCGCACCAACGCCGCCGTGGCCCCGAAGGATCCGCTCGGGACGCCCAGCTCGGCCCGCAACCGGTTCGCGGGTCTGGTCACCGACGTGGTCAGCGACACCGTCATGTCGCAGGTGGAGATGCAGTGCGGACCCTTCACGGTGGTGTCGCTGATGAGCACCGACGCGGTGCGTGAGCTGGGGCTCGAACCCGGCAGCGTCGCGGTGGCCGTCGTCAAGGCCACCACGGTCATCGTCGAGTCACCGGTGCAGCCGTGACGCGTCCCGTGCTGGCCGTCCTGCTGGCCGTCATGCTCACCGGGTGTGGGGCACAACAGGATTCGTCGACACTTACGGTCTTCGCCGCGGCGTCGCTACGGGCGTCGTTCACCGAGATCGCGCAACGGTTCCAGCGGGACCATCCGGGGATGAGCGTCGAGTTCTCCTTCGCCGGGTCGTCGGATCTGGTCACCCAGCTCACCCAGGGCGCCTACGCCGACGTCTTCGCCTCGGCCGACACCCGCACCATGGACCGGGCGGCCGAGGCGGGGCTCCTCGACGGCGCGCCGGTCGCGTTCGCGGCCAACTCCCTGACCATCGCCGTCGCACCGGGCAATCCGAAGGGCTTCCGCTCGCTGCGTGACCTCACCGCACCCGGTGTCAGCGCCGTGCTGTGCGCCCCGCAGGTGCCGTGCGGGGCCGCCGCCACCGCCGTCGAGCGGGCGGCCGGTGTGGACGTGCAGCCGGTCAGTGAGGAGTCGTCGGTGACCGACGTCCTCAACAAGGTGACCAGCGGTCAGGCCGATGCCGGGCTGGTGTACGTGACCGATGCCCGCGGTGCTGGGGACCGGGTGACCGCCGTCGACTTTCCCGAGGCCGCACAGGCGGTGAACACCTACCCGATCGCGGTGCTGAAGGAGTCGCGCAACTCCGAGGGCGCCCGGCGATTCCTGGAGGCCGTCACCGGGCCGACCGGGCGGGAAGTATTGCGGGGCAACGGTTTCACGACGCCCTGACCTAACCCATCGCGGTCCTGGCTGCCTCGACCATCAACCGCACCGCCTCGCTGCGGGTGAGCGAACCCATCATCTGGGTGGCGGCGCGCAGATCTTCGCCGACGATCCAGGTCGGCCCGTTGGTGAGGTTGTCGAACGCTTCGGCCACCACGTCTGCGACCGGGATGGCGCCGTCCGGCGTCTCCTCCGTCGAGGCGATCCGTCCGCGGCTGTGTTCCAGCGCCCGCAGTGCGGGCGTGTCGGTCTTGCCCAGGATCAGGCCGAGGACGTCGACGCCCTTGTCGTGCAGTTCCGCCCACAGGGCTTCGGCGAACACCATGTCGAAGGCCTTGGTGGCGGCGTAGGCCACCATGTTCGGTCCGCCGGCCAGCCCCGCACCCGACCCGAAGACGACGATGCCGCCGCGTCCACGGCCGGCCATCGCGGGCGCGAAGTGGTGGCACAGCCGCATCGGTGCCACACAGTTGCGTTGCACCATCGCCTCGGCGGCCTCGACGGGCTGGTCGAGGAACGGTTCGAAGACCGGGTCGGCGCCCGCGCAGTAGACCAGGAAGCCGACCTCGAGATCGGCGGTGGCCTCGGCGACGGCGGCGGTGGCCCCAGGGCCGCTGAGGTCGATCGCCAGCGTGCGGGTCTCGACGCCCGTGCGGTCGCGGATGCCCGCTGCCACCTCGTCGAGTACGGCCTGCCTGCGGGCCAGCAGCACCACGTTGACGCCGTTCTGCGCGATCCGCTCGGCGAAGGCGGCGCCCACACCGTCGGACGCGCCGGCCACCACCGCCCATGGACCGTATTCCTCCGAGAACGTCACGACTGGCCTCCCACGGTGCTCACGCGGACGGTGGTGAACGTACGCCGCGCGATCCGCCACCCGGCCGGGGTGCGCACCAGGTCGTCGTCGTAGAAGCCGACGGCGTTGACGCCGGACGCGTTGTCCGCCGCGAAGATCAGCGCGTCGACGTAGGTGCGGGCGTGCGCGCCGTCTCCGTCGACGTCGACGGCGACATTGGTCAGGCGGTGCAGGGTGTGGCCGGCCATGGCGTGGGCCTGGTCCATGAACTCGGTGATCGCGTCCACCCCGTCGAAGGTGCCGATGTCGCCGTAGTCGAGTGCGCAGTCGTCGGTGAACACGGTCCGGAACAGCGGCCAGTCGCGGCGGTCGATGCCGCTGGCGTAGCGGACCAGGACATCGGTGATGTCAGCGCGGTCTTCATAGGCGCTCATGCGTTGTCTCCGTTCGGATGCACGACGATCCGGGGCGGTCCGTCGGATCTGCGGGCCGAGTCCAGCGCGTCCGGCACCCCCTCCAGGGTGATCACCCGACCGACGCTGGGCAAGGGGTCCAGCCGTCCGGACGCGATCGCGTCGAGCGTGCCGTACCAGTCCTGCGGCATGGGCCCGCCCCCGAACTGGATGGTGACGCCCTGTCGGGTGGCGGTGGTGATGTCGAGGGTGTCGCCGGTGTACCAGCCGCCGGCGCAGTAGATCCGGGTGCCCATGTCCGCCGATTCGACGAGCCGTTGGATCAGACCGGATGCGCCCACGCATTCGACGACCACCGCCGGGCCCCACAGGTTGCGTTCGGCGCGCACCTCCCGCCACACGTCGAACGGGGACCGTTCCGCCGGGTCGACGAGGATGTGTGCGCCGAAGGCGTCGCGGGCCAGTGCCCGCCGGTCGGCGCGGTAGTCCGAGACGATGACCGGTGACACGCCGCGGACGGTGAGCGCCGCCACCGCCGACAGGCCGATCGCGCCGGCGCCGATCACGATCGGGATCTCGCCGGGTTCGATCCGGGCGGCGCGGACGTAGAACTCGCCGACCGCGAAGGCGTCGGTCAGGGCGACGGCATCGTCGGACACCTCACCCGGCACCGCCCTGGCGATCGCCTCGGCCACCACCACTCGTTCGGCGAAGCTGCCCTGGGCGTCGGGGTGCTGGCCGATGATGCGGGCGCCGTCCGCGCCGCCGTTGACCAGCCGGATGGGTATGGAGGTGACGCGCGTGCCGAGCGGGAAGGCGTCCGAGCACCCCGGGCCGTGTCCGATGACCTCGCCGACGAATTCGTGGCCGAGCACGATGTCACGGTTCTCGTCGTAGAGCGACCGTCCGGTGGGGTCGTGACGGCCGAGGTCGGGATGGTCCATGAAGTGCACGTCGGACGCGCAGATCGCGGTGCTGAGCGTCTTGAGGAGGAGTTCCGCCGGACCGGGGACCGGATCGGCCGTCTCCCGCACGGTCAGTTCACCGTTCCTCAACACCACGGCCCTCATGCCGGCTCGTATCGCAGCATCGTGACGTCGTGTTCGGGATAGTCGCAGAACACCGGGCGCACCCGCATCCCGACCCGGATGTCCTCGGGGGCGACGTTGACCAGCTCGGTCGAGAATCGCGGTCCCTCATCCCATTCCACGATCGCGGTCAGCAACGGCACGGCATCGGTGAAGTGCGGCCCCACCGGTCTGCGGGCGACGGTGTACGAGTACAGCGTGCCCAGACCGGAGATCTCCCGCCACTCGAGGTCGTCGGCCAGCGTCCGGGGCGCCCGCACCCGCGGATAGAACACGTACGCCTCCGACGACGGCGAGTACTGGATGCGGATCGTGTGTTCGGCCAACGCATCCCAGAAGGGCGCCGTCGTCGGCGTCTTGACCGGCATCGGCCGTTCGAAGGTGGTCATCGGGTCAGTCCCCTTCCAGGATCAGGGTGGTCTGCTCGGACAGGATGCCGCCGTTGCCCGAGACGAACGCCCGGTTGCAGTCGTTGATCTGCGCGGCACCGGCCCGGCCCATGATCTGCCGGGTGGCGTCGCAGACGTGGTGCATACCGCCGGCGAGGCCGGCCTGGCCGAATCCGAGTTGCCCGCCTGCGGTGTTGAGCGGGAAGTCGCCGCGGAAGGTGAGGTCGTGATCGCTGACGAACGCCATTCCCTTGCCCTTCTCGCAGAACCCGGCGTCTTCGAGGCTCAGCAACACGGTGATGGTGTAGCAGTCGTAGATCGACACCATGTCCATGTCGGCGCGGTTCAGGCCCGTCATCGCGAAGGCGGTGTCGGCCGCCTTCGTGATCGGTGTCTGCAGGAGGTCTTTGGCGTAGGTGGGTGTCTTGAACGGCACATGTTCGCCGAAGCCCTTGATCCACACCGGGCGGCGCCGGGCGCGCCTGGCCATGTCGGCGCCGGCCACCACGACCGCGGCGCCGCCGACGCACGGCATCACGATCTCCAGCATGTGCAGCGGGTCGGCGATGACCGGGCTGGCGAGGACGTCTTCGATGCTGAGCGGCTTGTCCTTCCACACCGCGCCTTCGGTGTGGTTGGCGTTGACCCGCTGGTCGACGACGATCTTGGCCATCGCCCGCTCGTCGTAGCCGTAGACCGCGGCGTAACGCTGGGCGACCTGACCGTAAGGACCGTTCTGCCCGAGGTTGCCGTAGGGGATCTCGAATTCGGCCTGCGGAGAACCGAACCGGTTGCTCGACGAGCCGAAGAACATCGCGTCAACCAGCGGTGCCGGCTTCTTCTCCGACGTCGGGGTCAGATACCGGGCGGGCAGCGCGCACAGCACCACGTCGCACAACCCCAGCTCGATGGCCGCGGCCGCCCGCCAGACCATCCCGGCGGCGCTGGCGCCGCCGAGGTCGAGGATCTCGGCGAAGTTCGCGTCCACTCCGAGGTACTCGGCCACCGTGGACGGGACGAAGATCTCGGACTCGCCGATGTGTGAGGTGACGATGCCGTTCACCGATTCGGCGGGCAGCCCCGCGTCCTCGAGTGCCGCCGCGCCGAGTTCGGCCCACTGCTCGAGGAGGAACGGTGCGGGGCCGGCCTTGTTCAGCCGTTCCGGGGGCAGCTCGACGTAACCGACGATGGCCGCGTCACCACGTAAACCCATGTGTCATCTCCTTGTTGGCGTCAAGCGCGCGGCAGGCCCATCACCATCTGCGCGATGATGTTGAGCTGGATCTCCCGGGTGCCGCCGCCGACGAGTTCGGCGGGCAGGTGCAGGTACGGCTGCACCACCGGGGGTTCGGTGTCCTCCAGGAGCGCGGTCTCACCGGTCAGCTGGAGGGTGGCTTCGAAGGTGCGGCGCAACATCGCCGCGGTGGCCACCTTCGCGATGCTCGACGCCGGACCGGCGTGCTGACCGTCGAGCAGCCGCAGCGTTTCGCGCACACCGAGTGCCTTGATGGATCCGGCGTACGCGTCGATCGAGCCGAGGGCGCGCAGCGCCGCATCCTGGTCCGGTCCGGGTGCGCGGGCCATCGCGCGCAGCGCCACGGCGCGATCGTTGTGGACGTAGTTGCCGATGGCCACCCGCTCCTGGGCCATCGTGGCGATCGCCAGGCTCCACCCCCCGGTGGGCTCACCGAGCAACATCTCGTCGGGTACGAAGACGTCGGCGAGGAACACCTCGTTGAAGTGCGCATCGCCCGTGGCCTGCCGGATCGGCTGCACCTCCACGCCTTCGGCACTCATGTCGACGATGAAGTAGCCGATGCCGCGGTGCTTTCGGGCGTCGGGGTCGGTGCGCGCGAGCAGTGCGCCGAAGTGCGCATGGTGCGCCGACGACGTCCAGATCTTGTGGCCGTTGATCTTCCAGCCGCCGTCGACCTTGACCGCGCGGGTGGTCAGCGACGCGAGGTCGGATCCGGCCGACGGCTCACTGAACAGCTGGCACCAGGCCAGCTCGCCGCGCAGGGTCGGCGGGACAAGGCGTTCGCGGACTTCCGCATTCGCGGCGCTGATCAACGACGGGACGATCCATTCGGCGATGCCGAGCGACGGCCGCACGAGTTCCGGCCGGGCCGCGAACTCCTCGTCGATGATCAGCTGCTGCAGCGGTGTGGCGTCGAGTCCCCACGGCGCCGGGTAATGCGGGGCCACCAGCCCGGCCTCCGCGATGGCGGTGCGCTGCGGGCCCGACGCGAACTGGTCGTACTCCCCCTGTGGGCGCGGTCCGTCGTTGGGCAGGGTCTTCGCGCGGTCGAGGGCGTCGCGGACGCGCGCCCGGAACTCGGGGTCGGCGTCGCCCAGGCGCACGGTGACGTCCCTGGCGGTGGTGCGGGTGAGCTCGCCGAGCCGGCGGCTCCACCGCGTGGCCGGGCCGAGGGAGGCGGCCAGCGCCGTCGCCCGCCGCCAGTAGAGGTGCAGGTCGTGCTCCCAGGTGAAGCCGATGGCCCCGAACATCGTCAGGGTGTCGAGGACGAGTTCGGGTGCGGGCGAGGCGGCCATCAGCACCGCGGTCGCGGCGGCGATCGCCTGCTGTTCGGCGGATTCGCCCGCCGACCTCACCGCGTCCCATGCGGCGGCGGTGGCCAGTTCACTGCTGATCAGCAGGTCCGCGGCGCGGTGCTGCAGCGCCTGGAAGGCGCCGATCGGTTTCCCGAACTGTTCGCGGGTGCGCAGATGTTCGGTGACGGCGTCGACGCACCACCGGATGGCGCCCGCCGCCGCGCAGGCCGTCAGCGCCGCGACGACGCACCGGGCCCGCTCGGCGTCGATCCCGGTGAGCCGATCGCCGGCCGCCACGTGATACCCGTCGAACCGGACGCGTGCCGCGTCGGTGGTGAGGTCGGTCCCCCGCTCGTGTTCGGTCGCCACGTCCTCGGTGGCGGCGACGAACCACAGCAGATCTCCGTCCCCGGTGTGCGCGGCGGTTAGGATCAGCCGCGCTGCGCCCAGCCCGAGAACCACCGGCGAGACGCCGGTGACCCGCCACCCGTCCGGTGTCGCGACGGCCTGCAGGGCTTCGGTGTCGGACAGGACGACGGCGGCGGTCGCTCCGCCCGCGATATCACGCAACAGCGACTCGGATGCCGCGGACTCCTCGGCGAGCAGACCGACGGCGCCGGCGGTGACCGTCGAGAGCAGCGGGCCGGGCAGCAGGGCCTGTGTCGCCGCGTCGATCACACAGGCGGTGTCGACGAGGGCGCCGCCCTGGCCTCCGAGGCGCCCCGGCAGGTGCACCGCGTGAAATCCGTTCGCCACCAGGTCATCCCACCAGTTCGGGATGGCGCCGGCGGCCAGGTCGTCGAAAGCCTGCCGCGTCTTCTCGACCGGTGCGTGGCGCGCCGCGAACTCGCGGACGGCGTCGGACAGCGCCCGCTGTTCGGGGGTCAGGGCGATCGGCATCAGCGGCGGTCCTCGGCGGGTTGGCGACGGATGCCGACGAAGAACTCCGCGGCCTCGGCCAGTGCCTCCGACGTGGGCGCCGGATGCCAGCCGAGTTCGCGTTCGGCCTTCGAGTGATCCATCGGCGACATGATGTGCATGAGTCGGATGGTCAGCGGCGTCAGCCGGGTGTCGCGGCGACGCAGGCGGGCGAGCCACGCGCTGGGCACGGCCGCCGCGGCCAGCGCCCGGATCGGAACCCCGCGGCCAGGCGGCGTCACTCCGACTGCGGCGCAGGCGGTCTGGTATATCTCGCGGGCGGTCATGAAGCTCTCGGAGACGATGTAGCGCTCCCCCGGCCGTCCGCATTCGCCCGCGAGGATCAGCGCCTCCGCGGCATCGCGCACACCGACCACCTCGGCCTGCGCGCCGTCGATGTAGAACGGCAGCCTCCCGCGCACCGCTGCGGCGACCAACCCGCCGTGGGGCGTCGGCAGCCAGTCGCCGGCGCCGTAGGTGTTGGACACGCACATCGCCACGGCGGGCAGCGCCCGTTCGCGGTGGTACCGCAGCACGAGGTTCTCGGCGGCAACGCGGGTCCGGACGTATGCGCCCGCGCGGTCGAGCCAGTTGTGTGGGATCTCCTCGGTCGCGAGGCCGGTGTCCGTGCGGCCGATCGTGGCGATGGAACTGGTGAACACGAACCGATAGAGGTCGGCGTCGGCGACGACGTCCAGCACCCGTTGCAGCCCTTCGACATTGGTGCGCCACAGGGGGGCCGGATCGGACAGCCAGGCACGGGCGTCGACCACGCAGTAGTAGACGACGTCACAGCCCGCAACTGCGGCGCGCACCGCGTCGTCGTCGAAGATGTCGCCGTAGTGCCGTTCGACGGGAAGCCCGTCGATTCCGCGGGTGGCGCTGGTGTGGCGGAGCAGCACGCGCACGTCGTCGCCACGCTCCACCAAACGGCGCGTGACGTGAGAGCCCAGGAAGCCGCTGGCGCCGATGACGAGCTTCTTTCCCACGGGTCTCCCACCCTTCGAGACGAGACGGTTCGTCTCGTCTGTGGCAGACTACGGGGCGATGTCCCCGCCCGCAACGCCCGACCGGCTGACCGCTGCGCCGCGGCGGCGCAGCGAGAAGTCCCGCGTCGCGATCATCGCCGCGACGCGCGAACTGCTGCTGGAGCGGGGTTTCGACGGGCTCAGCATCGAGGCCGTGGCAGCGCGGGCCGGGGTGGGCAAGCAGACGATCTACCGCTGGTGGCCGAGTCGGCCCGCCCTGGTCGCCGACGTGCTGCTCGAGGATGCCCACGAGATCCTGCTGCCGGTACGGCACAGCGGTGACCTGGTGGCCGACGTGGTCACGTGGATCGGGAAGCTGGCTGCGACGCTGACCAGCCCGCGTGGCAACGCGATGTTGCGGATCCTCACCGTCGCGTCGATGGAGCACGAGGACACGGCGGCACGGCTCCGCGCGGGTTTCGGCGACCCGCTGCACGCCTCGGTACGCGACCGGTTGCTGGCGGCCGGGGTGGAGGGGCCCACCGCGGAGTCCGCGGCCGAGGCAATCGTGGGCGGGGTGGTGTATGCGATTCAGCGGGAGGGCTGTTCGTATACGCGGGCCCGCGCGCAGCGGACCGCTCGATTGATCGTCGAGAACCTGGTGAGCTGACAAGGGGCCGGGTCGTCGCCCGACCCGGCCCCTTCTTGGTTGTCAGCTACGAGTTATCCGATGCAGCCCACACCGGGGATGCAGCCTTCGACTCCACCGGGGCCGGCCGAACCGCTGGGGCCACCGGGGATCGCCGCGGTCACGCCACCGGGGCCTGCGGTCCCGCTGGGTCCGCCGGGAATGGAGCCGCTGGCGCCATCAGGACCGGCCTCACCCGCAGGTCCACCCGGGATCGCGCCCGCAGCACCGTCAGGACCGGCCTCACCCGCCGGTCCACCGGGGATCGCGCCCGCAGCACCCTCGGGGCTCGCGACACCGCCAGGGCCACCCGGGATCGCGGCGCATGCCGTGCCGTCGGCGGCCACACACGGCGGCGGCTCCGCGACGAAGTTCCCGGTGCTCCCGAATGCGCCGGGGGCCAGCGCGATGGCACTCGCGGCAACGCCTGCGAACAACGCCGGGGCGGCGACCTTACTCACTGTGTTTCGCTTGTTGTTTCGCATGTCTAAGCCATTGCCGTGGTTTTTGATCTTCAAACCATCCCCGTTCGTGACGGATTCGTCCGCGAGCCACCGTTTAGTCCTCGCCCGCTGCGGTTACGTGCCCCGATAGGTGGAGGCGGCGTGGAACTGATGGGGTGCACGAGATTGACGGACTGGCCGACGCAACCGATCCCCGCGATCGGACGCCCCGCCGACTTCGCGACCACGCAGGTGCCCGGCACTTCGGTCGTCGGGCGCTACCGGCTCCTCGTGTGTCACGGCATGTCCGGCATGCTCGAGTTCTGGCGGGCCGTCGATCAGGCCGCCGGTCGTGCGGTGGCCTTGACGCTGGTGGACCCCCGTTCGACGCTGCCCGTCGAGTGGGTCAACGAGATCCTGTCGCTCACCGTTCGACTGCGCGGTGTCGACACCCCCGGGATCGCCACGATCCTCGACGTCTTCCACACCGGGCAGTTCGGTGTGGTCGTGGCCGACTGGGTGGCAGGCGGCAGTCTGCGGGAAGTGGCGGACACCGACCCGGCGCCGGTTGCCGCCGCGGCGGTCCTCGAGCCGCTCGCCATGGCCGCCGAAGCAGCCCACCGCGCCGGGATGCACCTCAGCCTCGACCATCCGGCGCGGATCCGCATCAGTTCCGAGGGCCACGCCGTGCTGGCGTTTCCCGCGACCCTCACCGACGGCACCCCGCAGAGCGACCTGCGCGGTATCGGGGGCTGCCTCTACGCGCTGCTCGCGAAGTGCTGGCCCGGCGATGATGGTCCCACTGAATTCGCTGCGCTGCAGCATGATTCGACGGGCCAGCCGGTGGAGCTGGCGCAGCTGCGGCCGGGTACGCCGTTCCTGGTGTCGACGACGGCCGCCGGTCTAGTTCGCCCCGAACCCGGTATCGCCAGCGCCGCGACGCTGTCGACGTTGCTGCGACAGGCGGCGCGTGACGGCCGCGACGACGACGCCGACATCCGCGTCCTGCCGCCGCTAGAACCACCGCCGCCCGGCGTCTATGCGCCGTTCCGCAACTTCGGCCCCGACGAACAGAAGCAGCAGGCGCGCAAGGGCGTTCTGCGTGCAACCATCGGGGCTGCCGGCGCCGTCGTCACGGTGGGGGTGGTGATGCTGGGCTCGAACGTCAACGAGATGCTGCAGGCACCCGAAGAGACCGCCGCCATGGACGCCGAACAGCTGGGGCTACAGGACAATCCGACGTCGGCCGCACCAGAGAGACCCGAAGAGACGACGAAGGCCGCCGCCGCCGATGCGCCGGTCAAGCCGGTCAAGGCCGAGGTGTTCTCGACCGACGGCAGGCCGGACAATCCCGACGATGCGGGACGGGTGATCGACGGTGACGCGGGGACGGCCTGGTCGACCGACCGCTACTACGACGCTGACCCGTTCCCGAAGTTCAAGGAGGGGCTGGGGTTGATGCTGGAGTTGCCGGCGCCGACGACGCTCGGATCGGTCACCGTCGACCTGGGTAGCACCGGTACGGTCGTCCAGGTTCGGTCGGCGGCCAGCCAGACGCCGTCCGGGCTCGGCGACACCCGGGAGATCAGCGCACCCACGCCAACGCAGCCCGGGCGCAACACGATTGCGGTGCGCGACCGTGAACCTGTCAAGCATGTGCTCGTCTGGGTGAGCACCCTGGGTCAGACCGACGGAAGCAGTCAGGGCGCCATCTCGGAGATCACGCTGCTACCGCCGGCCCCACCGGCGTAGACATCCGCCGTGTCAACGACACGCCTGCATGGTCGATGCGCCAGCCAGTTTGAGCGCAGATCAGGCCCTCGCGTGACCGGTGCCACCGGGCCGATCTAGTTATTGGTTGTTGGTGGTGGGGGTTGGTATGGCGGGTACCACCACCAGTCGGCGCGCTCACCGCTGGGTCCCTGGTAGGGGGCGACCGTGGGCGGGGGCTGATTCGGCG
>NZ_LQIU01000034.1 GCF_001499995.1 Mycobacterium sp. IS-1496 | reverse complement strand
CCGCGATGTCATCGGCGCGCTGCGCCAGTCCGCGGAGAGCGCCACCGGCCTCGCAGCCCAGATGTCGGGCTATCGCGCCGGCCTGCTGGGCTCGATCGCGGCCGCCTGCACCGCGGCGTGGCGGGTCGCCCTGGCGCCACCACCGAAGGAGACCCCGTGACCTCGGTCGAGCCGACCCCGGATCGCGACCTGCCGTCCCGCCCCGCCGACGGCGCCGACGGGGCGCTCTACGCCGCGATCGCCACCGAACACGCGACGATCTACGGATACGGCCTGGTGTCGGCGCATTCCACGCCCGAGACGAACTGGCTGGTCTCGGCGTCGATCTCCGAACACCGGAAACGTCGGGAGGCCGCGATCGCGCTGCTGGAGCAGCGGCAGGTGTCCCCGCCGCTGCCGGCGGCCGGCTATCAGGTGCCGATGCCCGTCGACGATCCGCGCGAGGCCGCCAAGCTCGCGGTCCGGATGGAGGAGGACGGCGCCGCGGCGTGGCGGGCGGTCGTGGAACAGGCGACCGGCACCGAGGACCGGACCTTCGGGCTCACGGCGTTGACGGAGTCGGCGGTCGCGGCGGCGCGCTGGACGCAGATCGTGGGCACCGATCCGGTCACCGTCGCCTTCCCCGGCGGCAACGAGTAGCGCTACCGCACGGCGGCCAGGATCTCGGCCGCCGCGCCGTCGACGCCGATCTCGCGCTTCTCGCCGGTGAACCGGTCACGCAGCTCGACCACCCCGTCGCCCCAGCCGCGGCCCACCACGACGATCCACGGCACGCCGAGCAGTTCGGCGTCCTTGAACTTCACCCCCGGGGAGGACTTGCGGTCGTCGAGCAGCACCTCGAGTCCCAGCCGGTCGAGCTCGCCGGCCAGTTCGGTCGCGCCGGTGCGGGCGCCGTCGTCCTTGTTGGCGATCACGACGTGGACGTCGAACGGGGCGACCGCGGCGGGCCACCGCAGGCCCAGCTCGTCGTGCTGTTGTTCGGCGATCACGGCCACCAGGCGGGACACGCCGATGCCGTAGGACCCCATGGTCAACCGCACCGGCTTACCGTCCTCGCCGAGGACGTCGGCGCTGAACGCCTCGGTGTACTTGCGGCCCAACTGGAAGATGTGGCCGATCTCGATGCCCCGGGCACTGACCAGCGGGCCGGCCCCGTCCGGTGACGGATCACCGTCGCGCACCTCGGCGGCCTCGATGGTCCCGTCGGCCTGGAAATCGCGGCCCGCGAGCAGTCCGACGACGTGCTTGTTGGGCGCGTCGGCGCCGGTGATCCACGCCGTGCCGTCCACGATCCGCGGGTCGACGAGGTAGCGGACCCCGTTGTCCAGCAATGCTTTCGGGCCGACGTAACCCTTGACCAGGAACGGGTGCCTGGCGAAGTCGGCGTCGTCGAGCAGCGCGTACTCGGCCGGTTCCAGCGCCGCGCCGAGCCGCTTCTCGTCGACCTCGCGGTCCCCCGGCACCCCGACGGCCAGCAGTTCCCATTCGCCGCCCGGTTCGCGGACCTTGAGCAGGACGTTCTTCAGCGTGTCGGCGGCCGTGACCGCGCGCCCGGCGAAATCCGGCAGGTCGGCGCCGTTGGCCCAGTCGACGAGCGTCGCGATCGTCGGGGCGTCGGGGGTGTCGTGGACCACCGCCTCCGGCCGGCCCTCGATCGGCAGAGGTTCGGGAACGCGGGTCAGCACCGCCTCGACGTTGGCGGCGTAGCCGGACTCCAGGCAGCGGACGAAGGTGTCCTCGCCGACCTCGCTCTCGGCCAGGAACTCCTCGGATGCGCTGCCGCCCATGGCTCCCGACACCGCGGAGACGATCACGTACTGCACCCCGAGGCGCGCGAAGATCCGCTGGTACGCCTCACGGTGGAGGTGGTAGGCGGTTTTGAGACCGTCGTCGTCGACGTCGAAGGAGTACGAGTCCTTCATCACGAACTCGCGCCCGCGCAGGATGCCTGCGCGGGGCCGGGCCTCGTCGCGGTACTTGGTCTGGATCTGAAACAGGATCAGCGGGAAGTCCTTGTACGAGCTGTACTCCCCCTTCACCGTGAGCGTGAAGAGTTCCTCATGGGTGGGGCCGAGCAGATAGTCGTTGTCGCGGCGGTCCTTGAGCCGGAACAGCGTGTCGCCGTACTCCGTCCAGCGGTTGGTGGTCTCGTACGGCGCGCGCGGAAGCAGCGCGGGGAACAGGATCTCCTGGCCGCCGATCGCGGTCATCTCGTCACGGACGATCTGTTCGACCTTGCGGAACACGCGCAGCCCGAGCGGCAGCCAGGTGTAGAGGCCGGGGCCGACGGGGCGCACATAGCCGGCCCGGATGAGCAGCTTGTGACTGGGCACCTCCGCGTCGGCGGGATCGTCACGCAGGGTGCGCAGGAACAGCTCTGACATGCGGGTGATCACAGCGGACCACCTTAGCCGCCGGGCAGGTCACCGACGGCGGTCGGTCAGCTCAGAGCTCACCGGCGTCGAGCGCGTCCTTGACCTCCTGGGCGTGCGCGACCTGCTGGGAGGTGTACCCGATGAGCAGCGCCGCACCGCCGACGAGGACCGCCACGGCGGCCACCCACAGCAACCCGTAGGTGTAGCCGGCGTCGAGCGCGGCCATCTGCGTGCTGTCCATGTTCTTCACCGGCCCGGTGGTGCCGCCCAGGTACAGCGTGCGCGACGTGATCACGGCCTGGATGATGGCCAGCACGACCGGTCCGCCCAGGTTCTGCATCATCAGCGTGATCGCCGAGACCGGGCCGATCTGGTCGAACCCGACGCCCGCGATGGCCGACAGCATCAGCGCGACGAAGATGATCCCGATGCCGATGCCGCCGACCACCAGCGGCACGACCAGGTTCGGGAAGTACGGGATTCCCGCGTTGAGCGTCGAGCCGTAGATCATCGCGCCGAGCACCAGCACGCCGCCGGAGATCACCAGGACCCGCGGCGGGAAGACCGACACCAGCTGTGAGGACAGCGCCAGGCCGATACCCATCGCGATGGCGAACGGGATGAAGCCGATACCGGCACGGAGCGGGCTGTACCCGAGAATGTCCTGCACATAGAGGCCGATGAGCACCGACAGCGTGAACATCACCCCGCCCGCGAGGAAGACCGCGCCGAAGGTGGCGACGCGGTTGCGGTCGCGGAACAGGGAGAACGGGACCACCGGGTTCTCCGCCGTGCGCTCGACGAGGACGAACGCGATGAGGAAGACGCCGGCGGCGACGATCGAGCTGATGGTGATCGGCGACACCCAGCCCTTCTCAGGGCCCATGGAGAAACCGAACACCGCGGCCGTACATCCGAGCGTGGCCAGGATGGCCCCGGACGCGTCGAGCTTCATCCGCTCCTTGTGCGTTTCGCGGAGCGAGGTGTAGGCCAGGTAGAGGATGAGCAGGCCGATCGGGACGTTGACCAGGAAGGCCCACCGCCACGACAGCTCGGTGAGCGCTCCGCCGACCACCAGGCCCATGACCGAGCCGACGCCGGTCATCGCCGCGAACACCGCGGTGGCGGCGTTACGGGCCGGGCCTTTCGGGAAGGTCGTCGCCACGAGTGCCAGAGCGGTCGGCGAGGCGATCGCCGCGCCGATGCCCTGCAGCAGGCGGGCGATGACGAGGGTCGCCTCGTTCCAGGCGATGCCGCACAGCACCGAGGCGATGGTGAACAGCGCGACGCCGACGATGAACGTCCGCTTGCGGCCGATGGTGTCGCCGAGGCGGCCGCCCAACAGCATCAGTCCGCCGAACGTGAGCACGTAGGCGGTGATGACCCAGCTGCGGCCGGCGTCGGACAGGTTGAGCGCATCTTGGATCTTGGGGAGCGCGACGATGGCGATCGTGCCGTCCATCGTGGCCATGAGCTGCATGCCGGCGATCGCGATGACCGCGGCGAAGAACCGTCGCGACGGGGCCCACGTCGGTGTCTTGGCACGCCCGCCGGGCGTTTGTTCCGCACTCATCGGCTGCGCACGCTTCGACCGCCCTTCGGCGCCTCGGATCATGGCGGCGCGCTCCGCGTCGTTGAGAGCCGTCATAACGGGTTACCTTACAGTACTCTTAGAAATCTTTTATCCGCCGAAGGCTGCGACGGGCCCGATCACGATGATCGCGGGAGGTCGGATGCCCTCGGCACTCATCCGTTCCGGCGCGTCGGCGAGGGTGGCCCGCAAAGTGCGTTGCGCGGTCGTGGTGCCGTGCTGGACGACGAGAACAGGCGTTTCCGCAGGTCGGCCGCCGGCGATCAGCACCCTGGTGAACAACTCGATCCGTTCGACGGCCATCAGCAAAACGATGGTCCCGCTCAGTGCGGCGAGCGCATCCCAATTGACTAACGATTCGGGGTGATCCGGCGCAACATGCCCGCTGACCACCACGAACTCGTGCGTCACGTGCCGGTGGGTGACGGGCACACCGGCGAGCGCGGGAACGCCTATGGCGCTGGTCACACCCGGTACGACGGTGACCGGGATGCCGGCGTCGGCGCACGCGAGCACCTCTTCGTAACCGCGTGCGAAGACGAACGGGTCGCCGCCCTTGAGGCGCACCACGAACTTGCCCGCCGAGGCCCGGTCGATGAGCACCTGGTTGATCGCGTCCTGCGCCATCGCCCGGCCGTACGGGATCTTGGCGGCGTCGATCACCTCGACATGCGGCGGTAGCTCGGCGAGCAGTTCCTGTGGGGCCAACCGGTCGGCGACGACGACGTCGGCCTGGGCCAGCAGCCGGCGCCCCCGCACCGTGATGAGTTCCGGATCCCCGGGCCCACCGCCGACCAGGGCGACGCCCGTGGTCACCGTGACGGGGGCGTCCCCGGAGATCAGCCCGCCGGCGAGCGCCTCGTGGATGGCCGACCGGATTGCCGCCGAACGGCGATGCTCACCGCCGGCGAGCACTCCGACAGACAGACCCTCGTACTCGAAGGACGCGGGCGTGACGGCGGTGCCCTCGCGGGCGATGTCGGCGCGCACGCAGAAGATGTGGCGGCGTTCGGCTTCGGCGACGACGGCCGCGTTGACGTCGGGGTCGTCGGTCGCGGCGATGACGTACCAGGCGCCGTCGAGGTCGCCGACGCGGAAGTCGCGCAGTGTCAGTGTGATTCCGGTCATAGCCTCGACGGCCGGCGTGGCGGCGCGCGCGATGACGTGCACGTCGGCGCCGTTCGCGATCAACAGCGGCAGCCGGCGCTGCGCGACCGTGCCGCCACCGACGATGACGACCTTCCTGCCGGCGAGCCGCAGGCCGACGAGGTACGCGTTATCGGTCACCCGGCGAGCTTAGAGCGTGTGGCCGATGCGACGAAGCGGGCGATCGCCCGGGGGTGTGCGGCCGGGTGGGTGTGGAGGTAGCCCGCGTGCACGCCGGAGCGCACCGCCCCGTCGGTGACGGTGCCCGTCGGTCCGCCCGCGAAGTGCCAGGCCGCCTCGTACCGGTCGGTGAATGTGACGGCGGTGCGGTGGAACTCGTGGCCGGTGACCCGCTCCCCCACGCGGTGCAGCGACGAGTCGGTGACGGCGATGGCCTGCCGGTATCCGAGCGTGAGGCGGTCGGTGAACCGCGCCGAACCCGACAGCACCCCGCACATCGGCCGGCCGTCGAGGTCGTCGACGAGGTAGGTCAGCCCCGCGCACTCGGCGTGGATCGGGGCCCCGAGCGCGGCCAGCTTCGCGATCTGTTGCCGCACAGGCGCATTGGCGGACAGGTCGGCGGCGTGCTGTTCGGGGAATCCGCCGGGGATCACCAGCGCCGACGCGTCCGGGGGCAGTTCGTCGGTCATCGGGTCGAACTCGACGACCTCCGCGCCGGCCGCGCGCAGCAGTTCTGCGTGTTCGGGATAGCCGAAGGTGAAGGCCTTTCCGGCCGCCAGTGCGACGGTCACGGCGGGCGCCGCGGCCGCCGCGACGCCCGGGTCCCACGGCGCATCGGTCACGGCGGTGCGCGCGGCGCCGACGACGGCGTCGAGGTCGACATGTCGGGCGACCAACTCGGTCATCGCGGCGACCGCGTCGCGGGCCGCGCGTCCGTGTTCCACCGCGGTGACCAGGCCGAGGTGGCGGGACGGGACGGCCAGCGCCTCGGTGCGCGGGATCGATCCGAACACGGACAGCCCGGCGTGTTCACAGGCCTGCCGCAGCACCTCCTCGTGCCGTGGTGAGCCGACCCGGTTGAGGACGACGCCGGCGATGCGGGTGTGTGGGTCGAAGGTCGAGAAGCCGTGCAGCAGTGCGGCGATGCTGTGGCTCTGACCCCGGGCGTCGACGACGAGGACCACCGGTGCGCCCAGCAGACCCGCCACGTGTGCGGTCGAACCCGTTGCCGGGCCGGACATCTGATCGCCGATGCGCCCGTCGAACAGACCCATGACGCCCTCGACGACGGCGATGTCCGCGCCGGCGGTACCGTGCGCGTACAGCGGGCCGATCAGGTGTTCGCCGACCAGGACCGGGTCGAGGTTACGGCCGGGGCGACCGGTGGCGAGGGCGTGGTAACCGGGGTCGATGAAGTCCGGGCCGACCTTGAACGGCGCGACCGCGTGCCCGCCACGCCGCAGCGCTCCCATCAAACCCGTTGCGACCGTGGTCTTTCCGCTCCCGGAGGCGGGTGCGGCAATCACCACGGCGGGGACCGTCACCGCCCTCCCCTCTCATCGCGAGAGTGCGTGTCTGCACACGACATGCCGGGGATTCCCCGGCAGTCTGCGCACGCTCGCGGGGTGTCGAGGGGGACCGGAATCACCACTCGATGCCCTTCTGGCCCTTGCGGCCGGCGTCCATCGGGTGTTTGACCTTGGTCATCTCGGTGACCAGGTCGGCCGCGTCGATCAGCGGCTGGGGTGCGTCGCGGCCGGTGATCACGACGTGCTGCCTGCCCGGACGCGAACGCAGCACCTCGATGACTTCCCCGGTGTCGACCCAACCCCATTTGAGTGGATACGTGAACTCGTCGAGCACATAGAACTCGTGGCGCTCCTCGGCGAGCCGGCGGGCGATCTCGGCCCACCCGTCGGCCGCAGCGGCGGCGTGGTCGTCGTCGCTGCCCGGCTTGCGCGACCACGACCAGCCGGACCCCATCTTGTGCCATTCGACGGCGCCGCCCGCGCCGTTCTCGTCGTGCAGGCGGCCGAGCTCACGGAACACCGACTCCTCGCCGACCTTCCACTTCGCGCTCTTGACGAACTGGAACACCGCGATGTCGAAGCCCTGGTTCCACGCGCGCAGCGCCATGCCGAACGCGGCGGTCGACTTCCCCTTACCCGGGCCGGTGTGCACGGCGAGCAGTGGTGCGTTGCGCCGGGCGCGGGTGGTCAGCCCGTCGTCGGGGACGGTCGTGGGACGGCCCTGCGGCATGGGTTCCTCCGTTAGGCGGCGGTGCGGTCGGTCTGGGTGACCAGGCGGGTGAGATCGTCGGCGCGCAGGTGCGCCAGCCGGACCGCGGGCGCACGGAGCGCCGCGGCGAGTTCCTCGGCCAGACCCAGCCGCACGAACGACGTCTCGCAGTCGACGACCACGGCCGCGGCGCCTTCGGCCACCAGGCGGGCGGCGGCCTCGCGCGTGCGGCCCAGCGGATCCGGTCCCCCGGTGGCGCGGCCGTCGGTCAGCACGACGACCAGACAGCGCCGGGCGCGGTCACGGGCCTTCTCCCGGACGACGACGTCGCGGGCGGCGAGCAGACCCTCCGCGAGTGGCGTCTTGCCGCCGGTGTCGAACTGCGACAGCCGCCGGCTGGCGATGTACACCGACGTCGTGGGCGGCAGCAGCAGCCTGGCCTGCCGCTGCCGGAAGGTGATCACCGCGACCTTGTCGCGCCGCTGGTATGCGTCGCGCAGCAGGGACAGCGTGGCGCCGCCGACCGCGGCCATCCGGTCGCGGGCCGCCATCGAACCCGAGGCGTCGACGACGAAGATCACCAGATTGCCCTCGTGCCCCTCGCGTACGGCCCGGCGCACGTCCCGCACCCCGGGCCGGGGCCGGCCGGGCACGCGCTGGTTCTCCGCGGCGGCCAGCAGTGTCCCGAAGACGTGCAGGCCGTGTCCGGTCTCCGCGTCGGCGGTGGACGCCACGACGGTGCCGGTGCGGTTGCGGGCCCGGGACCGCCGGCCGGGGGCACCCTCCCCGACGCCGGGCACCACCAGGGTTCTCGTCTTGAAGACCGCGGACGGGGCGCCGCTGCTGCGCGTCCGTTCCGACGACGAACCCTCTTGCGGCCGAGTCGGTTCCGGCGATTCGCCGGGCGCGCCCCCACCGGGCGGGTCGGGCGGCGGGTCCGGGTCGGGATCCGTGTCGGCCGCGTCGGCGGATTCACCGGCCTGCTCCATCGCCTCGTCGAGGCGCTCGGGGTCCAGTCCGGGGTCGTCGAACGGGTCGCGCCTGCGCCGGTGCGGCAGCGCGAGTTCGGCGGCCACCCGGATGTCCTCTTCCCCGACGGTGACACCCCCCGTCACCCCGGTCTGCGCGGCGCGCCAGGCGGCGTGCGCGACCGCGGTGCGCGCGACCACCAGATCGGCTCGCATACCGTCCACGTCGAACGCCGCACACAGGGCGGCGATCCGCCGTAACTCGTTGTCCGGCAACGATACCGACGGCACGAGTGCACGCGCCTCGGCCACCCGCCGCGCCAGGTCGGCGTCTCGGCCGGCATGACGCTCGGCGAAGCCGGCCGGGTCCGCCTCGAACGCCATCCGTGCACGGATGACCTCGACGCGGACGTCGACGTCACGCGACGCCGCGACGTCCACGGTGAGCCCGAACCGGTCGAGCAGTTGCGGGCGCAGTTCGCCCTCTTCGGGATTCATCGTGCCGATCAGCACGAACCGCGCCTCGTGGGTGTGGGAGATGCCGTCGCGTTCGATGTGCACCCGGCCCATCGCGGCCGCGTCGAGCAGCACGTCGACCAGGTGGTCGTGCAGCAGGTTGACCTCGTCGACGTAGAGCACGCCACCGTGGGCCCGCGCGAGCAGGCCCGGCGAGAAGGCGTGTTCGCCGTCGCGCAGCACCTTCTGCAGATCCAGCGATCCGACGACGCGGTCCTCGGTCGCGCCGATCGGCAGCTCGACCAGCGCACCGCCGTCGACCCGGGACAGGATGTGCGCCAGCCCGCGCACGGCGGTCGATTTCGCGGTGCCCTTCTCCCCGCGGATCAGCACGCCGCCGATCTCGGGGCGCACCGCGCACAGCAGAAGGGCCAGCAGCAGCCGGTCGTGGCCGACGATGGCGCTGAACGGATACGTGGGCGTAGCGGCGGCGGTCACGGGTGGGCCGTTCCGGAGGCCGGGCGCAGCATCGGCACGTGCGGAATGCCGTCCTCGACGAATTCGTCACCGGCACGGACGAATCCGTGCCGGGCGTACATCTCCTCCAGATATGTCTGGGCGTCGATGCGGCACGGGTGGTCGCCGACGTCGGCGAGTGCGGCCTGCATCAACCGGGCGGTGTGGCCGTGGCCGCGCGCATCCCTGCGGGTGCAGACCCGGCCGATGCGGAAACCCTTGTGCCCGCCGGGATGTTCCTCCATCAGCCGCAGCGTGGAGACGACCTCACCGTCGGGACCCTCCAGCCAGAAATGACGGGTCTCGGCGAGCAGATCGCGGCCGTCGAGTTCCGGGTACGGGCAGGCCTGCTCGACGACGAACACCTCGACCCGCAGTTTGAGCAGTTCGTAGAGCGTCGCCGCGTCCAGGTCCTTGGCCCAGCTGCGGCGCAGCGCGACCGTCATCGTCGCACCACGTCAGGCGGTCACCGCGGTCGCGCGCGACGCATCGGACTCGTGCTCGGTGTCCGGGCCGGCGATCGGCAGACCCGAGGCCGGGCGGTCCAGTTGGAGGACCCGGGTGCCGTGCGCCCACACCTCGTCGAACAGCTTCGGCTCGTCGGAGAGCTTGACGCCCAGCGACGGCACGATCTCCTTGAGTTTGGGCAGCCAGGTGCCGTAGCGCTCGCCGAAGCAGCGCTCCATGACGTCGAGCATCGCGGGCACCGCCGTCGACGCCCCGGGTGAGGCGCCCAGCAGACCTGCGATGCTGCCGTCTTTGGCGGCCAGCACCGTGGTGCCGAACTCCAGCACCCCGCCCTTGCCCTTGCGACGGATCACCTGCACCCGCTGACCGGCGATGTCGAGCTCCCAGTCGGAGTCCCGTGCGCTGGGGGCGAAGTCGCGCAGCGTCTCCACCCGGTCGGCCTCGCTGAGCAGCAGCTGGCCGATGAGGTACTTGAGCAGGCCCATCTCGGTGAGGCCGACGCCGAGCATCGACGCCAGGTTGTTCGGCTTGACCGAGAACGGCAGGTCGGTGACCTTGCCCTGCTTGAGGAACTTCGGCGACCAGCCCGCGAACGGTCCGAACAACAGGAAGGACTTCCCGTTGATGACGCGGGTGTCGAGGTGTGGCACCGACATCGGCGGCGCACCCAGGGGCGGCATCCCGTAGACCTTGGCCTGATGCCGCGCCGTCAGCTCGGGATTGCCGGTGCGCAGCCACTGCCCGCCCACCGGGAAGCCGCCGAAGCCCCTGGCCTCCTCGATGCCGGCCTTCTGCAGCAGCGGCAGCGCGCCGCCGCCCGCGCCGACGAAGACGAACTTCGCGTTGAGCTTGCGCTTGGCGCCGGTGCGGCGGTTGAGCACCTTGACCGACCAGCTGCCGTCGGACTGCTTGTCGAGGTCGCGGACCTCGTGGCCGAACAGCGTCGTCATGCCGCGCTGGGCGGAGTAGCCGATCAGCTGACGCGACAGCGAGCCGAAATCGATGTCGGTGCCGTCCTGGGTCCAGTTCAGCGCGACCGGTTCGCGGAAGTCGCGCTTGTCCGCCATGAACGGCAACCGCCTGGTGAACTCATCGCGGTCGTCGATGTACTCCATCGTCGCGAACAGCGGGTTGGTGACCAGCGCGTCGTAACGGGCCCGCAGGTACTGCACGTTCCTCGCCCCGCTGACGAAGCTGACGTGCGGGATCGGGTTGATGAAGTTGCGCACGTCGGGCAGCACGCCGTTCTCCACGGCGTAGCTCCAGAACTGCCGCGAGACCTGGAACTGCTCGTTGATGTGCACCGCTTTGGTGATGTCGATGGACCCGCCGGGCCCCTCCGGCGTGTAATTCAGCTCGCACAGCGCGGAGTGGCCGGTGCCCGCGTTGTTCCACGCGTCGCTGCTCTCGGCCGCCGCGCCGTCGAGCCGCTCGATCAGCGTGATGGTCCAGTTGGGCTCGAGCAGCCTGAGCAGCACGCTCAGCGTGGCGCTCATGATGCCGGCACCGACCAGCACGACGTCGGTCTTGGCTACCTGTGCATCGGACACGGAATCAGACAACTCAACGGTCCTTTTCGTCGCGGCTGTGGGACGGCTTACCTGGTCAAGGTTATCCCGCTGAGGGGCGCGGCAACCGTGCGGCCACTGTGCCATCGCTCACCGCTGTGGCCTGCGCCTTCGCCGGGCCGCCTAAGGTGACATCCGTGAGCGCCCGGGGGCTGAGCTGGGAAGCGGACGTGCTGCCCGACTACCAGCGGCACACCCTCGCGCTGGGCCGTGATCCAGACGGGGAGGGTGACCTCGTCGCGACGATCGTGCGGCACGGCCGGCCGCAGCCGCGGGCACGCCACGCCGTGTTGCTGGTGCACGGGTTCACCGACTACTTCTTCCACACCGAACTCGCCGATCACCTGGCCGCCCGGGGGTTCGCCTTCTACGCGCTGGACCTGCACAAATGCGGGCGGTCACACCGGGACGGGCAGACGCCGCACTTCACGACCGACCTGGCGCGCTACGACCGTGAGCTCGAGCAGGGTCTGCGGATCATCGCGCAGGAGACCGACGGCGCCGCCGTGCTGGTGGTCGGCCACTCCGCGGGCGGGCTGATCGTGTCGCTGTGGCTGGACCGGCTGAGGCGGCAAGGGATGACCGCGCGTTTCGGTGTGACCGGCCTGGTGCTCAACAGCCCGTGGTTCGACCTGCAGGGGCCTGCCGTGCTGCGCTCTGCGGCCACCTCGGCCGCCCTCGGGGCGGTGTCGCGATTCGGCAAGCGCCGCGTCGTGCGGGCGCCGAACCCGGGCGGCGGCTACGGCGCCACCCTGCACCGGGACTTCGCGGGCGAGTTCGACTACAACCTCGACTGGAAACCGGTCG
Source organism: Mycobacterium sp. IS-1496 (assembly GCF_001499995.1). Lineage (GTDB taxonomy): Bacteria > Actinomycetota > Actinomycetes > Mycobacteriales > Mycobacteriaceae > Mycobacterium. The sequence goes on along the minus strand of NZ_LQIU01000034.1, from coordinate 208,987 downwards.
GCGGGTTCCCGGTCACGGCGGGCTGGATCAGCGCCGTCCGCCGCGGCCACGCGCGGCTCCACCGGGGTCTGGACGTCGGTGTGCCCAACCTGATCCTGCGGTCGGACCACAGCGTGCGCGAAGAGCCCGATCCAGACACGATGCAGCGCGGTGACGCGGTGCTCGACGTCGCGCACATCGCCCGCTGGGCGGGTTGTGTCGGCAATCGGAGCACGATCGTGCCGATCGCCGACGCCAAACACGACGTGTTCCTTTCACTCGCCGAGCCACGACGGACGGCCTACGGTGAACTGGATCGCTGGCTCGACTGGTATCTGGCCGAACACCCGGCTACGACGCGACGATCCGAACGGGGACTATAGATGGGGCGAGCGAAGCGACGGGGGATCTAGATGGCGCACTTCGATATCGCGATCATCGGAACGGGTTCGGGCAACACGATTCTCGACGAACGCTACGCCGACAAGCGGGTGGCCGTGTGCGAGGAGGGCCTCTTCGGCGGCACCTGCCTCAACGTCGGGTGCATCCCGACGAAGATGTTCGTCTACTCCGCGGGGATCGCCCAGAACGTCAGGGACGCAGCCCGTTTCGGCATCGACGCCCGTGTCGACGGGGTCCGCTGGAGTGACATCGTGTCGCGCGTGTTCGGGCGGATCGACCCGCTGGCCACCGGCGGTGAGCACTACCGGCGTGCCACACCCAACGTCGAGGTGTTCGCCGGCCACACCCGGTTCGCGGACACGTTGCCCGACGGCCGCTACCGGTTACGCACCGACGACGGTGACGAGTTCACCGCGGACCAGGTGGTGATCGCCGCGGGATCGCGCGCGACGGTGCCACCGGCGATCGCCGACTGCGGCGTGGAGTATCACACCAGCGACACCATCATGCGGCTGGCGGAGTTGCCCGAACACATCATCATCGCCGGCGGCGGCTACGTCGCCGCGGAGTTCGCGCACATCTTCTCCTCGCTGGGATCCCGGGTCACGATCGTCATCCGGGGCACGGCCATGCTGGCCCACGCCGACGACACGATCTGTGAGCGCTTCACCGACATCGCGGGCAAGAAGTGGGAGATCCGCAGCCGCCGCAACATCATCGGCGGCTCCACCGACGAATCCGGCGTCACGCTCAACCTCGACGACGGGTCCGCGCTGCACGGGGACGTGCTGCTGGTCGCCACCGGCCGGGTGCCCAACGGCGACCGGCTCGACGCGCACGTGGCGGGCGTGGCGGTCGAGGACGGTCTGGTCACCGTCGACGAGTATCAGCGGACCACCGCGCGCAACGTCTTCGCGCTCGGCGACGTCTGCTCGCGCTATCAGCTCAAGCATGTCGCCAATCACGAAGCACGAGTGGTGAGGAACAACCTGCTCGTCGACTGGGACGACACCGATACGCTGATGCCGGCCAACCACCGCAACGTGCCGTCGGCGGTCTTCACCGAACCGCAGATCGCCTCGGTCGGCCTCACCGAGAACGAGGCGCGCGCAAAGGGTTTCCGGATCAGGACCAAGGTCCAGGACTACGGTGACGTGGCCTACGGGTGGGCGATGGAGGACACCGAGGCCTTCGCCAAACTCATCGTCGACGACGACACCGGGCTGCTGCTCGGTGCGCACATCATGGGCCACCAGGCGTCCTCGATCATCCAGCCCCTCGTCCAGGCCATGGCGTTCGGACTGCCCGCCCAGGACATGGCGCGTGGCCAGTACTGGATCCATCCCGCACTGCCGGAGGTGGTGGAGAACGCGCTGCTGGCCCTGTGCGGTGAGCCGCCGTGGCCACCGGCCCGGCGGCACTGACCTCAGGGCCGCGGCACCACGAAACCCCACGGCAGCTCGAGCCGGTGGGCCGCCAGAAGTTGGGCGTCGGCGAGCAGGTCCGCGATCGGGCCGTCGGCCACCACCACACCGGCGTCGACGATGACGGCGCGCTCACACAGCTGCGCGGCGTAGGGCAGGTCGTGGGTGACGATGATCGTCGTGGCGCTGATGGTGCGCAGGGTCTCGGCGAGCTCGCGGCGCGCGACGGGGTCGAGGTTGGCAGACGGCTCGTCGAGCACCAGGACCTCGGGTTCACACGCCAGCACCGTGGCCAGCGCTGCGCGTCTGCGCTGACCGGCCGACAGGTGCGCGGGACTGCGGTCGGCCTCGCCGGTGAGTGAGACGGTCTCCAGCGCGCGGCGCACCCGCTCGGCCAGTTCGTCGCCGCGCACCCCGAAATTCGCGGGTCCGAACGCCACGTCCTGGGCGACGGTGGGCATGAACAGCTGGTCGTCGGGGTCCTGGAACACCAGGCCGACGCGCCTGCGGATCTCCGGAAGTGTTCTGCGCCCCACCGGGGTTTCGCCGATGTGCACGCGGCCCGCGGTGGCCTCGAGGACCCCGTTGAGGTGCAGCATGAGCGTCGTCTTGCCGGCGCCGTTGGGCCCGAGCACCGCGATCCGCTCGCCGGCGCCGATGGTCAGGTCCACGCCGGCGAGTGCGACGTGACCGTCGGGATAGACATGACGCAGTCGCTCGATGCGCACGGCGGGCGCGGTCATACGGCCACCCAGACCACCCACGCGGCCGCGGCCACCACGGCGGCGGCCGCCGCGGGCAGCAATGCGATGGCCCACTGCCCCCGGCGTGCCCTCGGCGGTGCGCCGACCGCCGCCAGATCTGGTGCGCGGCCGTCGAAACCCCTCGAGAGCATGGCCAGATGCACGCGCTCACCGCGTTCGTAGGACCGTAGGAACAGCGCGCCGACGCCGGTCGCGACGGCGCCTGCCTGGTGCAGCGCCCGCGGCGAATCGCCACGCGAGATGCGGGCGATCCGCATGCGGCCCGCCTCGGCCGCCAAGAGGTCGACGTAGCGGATCATCAGCACGAGCACCGAGGTCATGACGGCAGGCACCCGCAGCCGGCTCAGGGCGGCGGGCAGTTCGGCCGCCGGGGTGGTCGCGGCGACGGCCAGCGCGGCGGCGACGCCGAGGGTGCCCTTGGCGACGATGCCCCAGGCGGCGTAGAGGCCGGTGACCGAGAGCGACACTCCCGCAACGTCGGTCCGCTGCCCGCCTTCGGCGAACGGCAGCAGCACCGCGAGCACGACGAACGGCGCCTCGATCAGCATGCGGGGCAGCGCCCAGCGCGGTGGGACACCCGCGGCCCACCACACCGCGACGACGATCACCCCGAAGATCAGGTACGGCCACACCAGTTCGCGAGGGGTGGCGACGACGGCGAGCACGAACGCCACCAGGCACACGATCTTCGTCTCGGCCGGCATCCGGTGCACGGCCGAGTCGCCCGGCCGGTAGAGCGGATGCGCGCCGGCACCCATGACTATCTCCTGCTGCGGCGTGCGCGGGCGATGAACCAGAACAACGCCGTCCCTGCGGCGGCCGTCACGATCACACCGATGACACCGGCCAAGCCGTTGGTCTCGGGAACGCCGCCCACCGCGTAGTCCGCGAGCGGCGAGCCGGCCAGGGGATGCTCGTCGGCGTGCCGGGCGATGCAGTCCCCGCTCAGCGACTCCCCGTCCGCGGTTTCGACCACCTCACAGCCGCGCAGGGTCGTGGCGTCCAGGCCGTCCGGGCTGGCGCTGGCGAGGTAGGACAGACCCCCGGCCACGACGACGGTCACCGCGGCGAAGACGATCCAGAAGAGTCTGCTCACACCGCCACCTCGGCCCGCGTTCCGCGCAGGAGGTACACCAGGTCGGGGCGCACGCGTGCGACGGCCACCACGGTCAGGGCGGTGATGACGCCCTCCCCCACCCCGATCAGCGCGTGTGTGCCGCCCATGTAGGCGAGCACCGCTCCCATCGATGCGGGCGCTGCCCCACCGATGGCGTATTCGACCACGAATCCCATTGCCGCGCAGATGGTTCCGACCATCGCAGCGACGAACGCGACGACGCCGACCGCCGCCACCGGCACCGGATTCCTGCGTCTGGCGAATGCGTACAGCAGCACCGCGGTGCCATATCCGGCGGCGACGCCGATCACCGACATGTTCACGATGTTGGCGCCGAGAGCGGTGACGCCGCCGTCGGCGAACAGCAGCGCCTGTACCGTGAGCACCAGCGCGATACACAGGGCGCCGGTGAAGGGGCCGACGAGGATCGCGGCCAGCGCTCCGCCGAGCAGGTGCCCGCTGACACCGGGCAGGATCGGGAAGTTGACCATCTGCACGGCGAACACGAACGCCGCGACGAGCCCGGCCAGCGGCACCGCGCGCTCGTCGAGTTCGGTTCTGGCGCGAACGACGCAAAACCCCAGCGCCGCAACGGCTATCGCACCGAACAGCAGCGACGTCGGGGCGTTGACGATACCGTCGCTCATGTGCATGGCGACGTGGTCGACGTTCACTCTCCGAGCGTAGGACCGCCACGCACATCTGTCCAGGTGAACAGATGTGCAGGCGGGCTCAGCCGTGCCGGGCGCCGATCCAGTGCAGCAGGTCGTGCACGATCTCGTCGTCGAGGCGGTAGCTGACCGCCCGGCCCACGCGTGTCGAGCTCACCCAACCCTGCTGCCGCAGCACCCGCAGCGCCTGGGACACCGCGTTCTCCGAGCGGCCGAGCGCGGCCGCGAGGTCGCCGACGCAGATGCCGGGCGCCCGGTGCAGGCTCAGCAGGATCTCCAGCCGGTGCGGATCGGACAGCAGATCGAAGCGCTGCGTCCAGCCACCGGTGTCGACGTCGGCCAGTGCCGAGGTCGCCCGCTCGACCTGTCTGTGATCACCGGGTTGCTCCACTACCGACAATCTAATCGAGGAAGCCGTGCAGCAGCGCCGCAGATCCCGCGACGTGCGCCCGCATCGTCCGCTCCGCCGCATCGACGTCTGCGGCGAGGATGGCGATGACGATCTCATGGTGCTGCTCGTCGGAGTGGGCGATGTTGCGGGTCAGCAGCGGGATCTGGTCGAGCATCGCGTTGAGCCGCATCCGGTTCTCGGCCACCAGCGGGACCAGCGACGGCGAACCCGCGGCCTCGGCGATCGCGAGATGCAGCCGGGAGTCGAGCCTGCGGTAGTCCTCGGGCGCCGCGGCGCGGACATCGGCCAGCCGGGTCCACAGGTCCTCACGCTGCGCCGAGGAAAGCGTGCGTCCCGCCGCCATCCGGGCGGCGCCGACCTCGAGGATCTCCCGCAACCGCAGGGCGTCGTCGATCTCCTCGCGCGTCAGCCCGCGTTCGGCCCGGGTGTGCCGAGGCAGTTCCTCGGCGAGGAACGTGCCGCCGTAGCGGCCGCGGCGCGACACCAGGTAGCCGGCCTCGGCCAGCGATTTGATGGCCTCCCGGACGGTGTCCCGGCTGACGCCGAGGCGCGCGGCGAGTTCGCGTTCGGGCGGCAGTGACTCACCGGGTGCGAGAACACCGAGGCGGATGGTCTCCAGCAACCGGCCGACGGTGTCCTCGAACGCGTTTCCGAGCCGGACCGGCCGCAGGAGGGTCTCGCTGGCGGGCTGCGGTTCCGGTCCGGGACTCATCAGGACCTACAGCGGCGTGACGTAGTGGCCGCTGATGCCGCCGTCGACCAGGAAGCTCGACGCGGTGATGAACGAGGCGTCGTCGCTGGCGAGGAACGCCACCGCGGCGGCCAGTTCCTCGGGTTCGGCGAACCGTCCGACCGGAACGTGCACGAGCCGCCGCGCCGCGCGCTCGGGATCCTTGGCGAACAACTCCTGCAGCAGCGGGGTGTTCACCGGGCCGGGACACAGCGCGTTGACCCGGATGCCCTGCCGGGCGTACTGCACACCGAGTTCCCGCGACATCGCCAGCACCCCGCCCTTGGAGGCGGTGTAGGAGATCTGCGACGTGGCCGAGCCCATCACCGCGACGAACGACGCGGTGTTGACGATCGACCCCTTCTGCGCGGGCACCATGTGGCGCAGTGCGGCCTTGCAGCAGAAGAAGACCGACTTGAGGTTGATGTCCTGCACCCGCTGCCACGCGTCGATGCCGGTGTTCTCGATCAGGTCGTCCTCGGGCGGGCTGATGCCCGCGTTGTTGAAGGCGATGTCCACCGAACCGTGGGTCTCGGCGGCGGTGTCGAAGAGGGCGTCGACGGCCACCTGGTCGGACACGTCCACCTGGACGAAGGTCCCGTTGAGGTCGTCGGCGACGGTCTTGCCCGTGGCGGGGTCGATGTCACCGATGACGATGGTGGCGCCCTCGGCGCGCATGCGCTTGGCGGTGGCCAGGCCGATACCGCTGGCGCCGCCGGTGATGACGGCGACCTTGCCGGCCAGCCGCTGGGTCAGGTCCATCTAGCTCTCCTCCGATACGGCGTAGAACACGTTCTTGGTCTCGGTGAACGACAGCGGGGCGTCGGGGCCGAGTTCACGGCCCAGCCCGGATTGTTTGAAGCCGCCGAACGGGGTGTTGTACCGGACCGAGGAATGCGAATTGACCGACAGATTCCCCGCTTCCAGTGCGCGCGACACCCGCACCGCGCGGGACAGGTTCTCGGTCCAGATGGAACCCGACAACCCGTAGGGGGTGTCGTTGGCGAGTGCGATCGCGTCGGCCTCGTCGTCGAACGGCAGGACCGTCACCACCGGCCCGAAGATCTCCTCGGTGACGGTGCGGTCGGTCCGCTGCGGGGTGAGCACCGTCGGCGCGAACCAGTACCCGCGGCCCTCGGGAGCGGCTCCGCGGAAGGCGACCGGCGCGTCGTCGGACACGAAGGACGCGACCGATTCCCAGTGCTTCTTGCTCACCAACGGGCCCATCTCGGTGTCACGCGACGCCGGGTCGCCGACCCGAACCCCCTTGACCGCGGGTTCGAGCAGTTCCATGAACCGGTCGTAGACGTTGCGCTGCACCAGGATCCGGCTGCGCGCGCAGCAGTCCTGTCCGGCGTTGTCGAAGACCCCGTAGGGCGCGGTGGCGGCGGCCTTCTCCAGATCGCAGTCGTCGAAGACGATGTTGGCGCTCTTGCCGCCCAACTCCAGCGTGACCCGCTTGACCTGTGCGGCCGCACCGGCCATCACCCGGGTGCCCACCTCGGTGGAACCGGTGAACACGATCTTGCGGACGTCGGGATGGGTGACGAACCGCTCGCCGACCACCGAACCGCGACCGGGCAGAACCTGGAAGAGGTCGGCGGGCAGACCGGCCTCGACCGCCAGCTCCCCCAGCCGGATCGACGTCAGCGGCGTCCACTCGGCGGGTTTGAGCACCACGGCGTTGCCCGCGGCGAGCGCCGGCGCGAAACCCCACGCGGCGATGGTCATCGGGAAGTTCCACGGGGTGATCACGCCGATGACGCCGAGCGGCTCGTTGAACGTGACGTCCAGACCGCCGGCCACCGGGATCTGCTTGCCCGACAACCGTTCCGGGCTCGCTGAGTAGAACTGCAGGACGTCGCGGACGTGCCCGGCCTCCCATTCGGCGCTGCCGATGGGATGTCCGGAGTTGGCCACCTCGAGTGCGGCCAACTCGTCGACGTGCGCGTCGACCACCGCGGCGAACGAGCGCAGTGCGGCCGCGCGTTCGGCCGGCGCGAGCCGCGCCCACGTCCGCTGCGCCGACTTCGCCCGCGCCACCGCATCGTCGACGCCGTCGACGTCGAGCAGGTCGACGGTCCGCAGCACCTCCTCGGTCGCCGGGTTGATCACCTCACTGGAGGTCACGTCCTCACCCTTTCCATCGCATACTGGCTCGCGGCCTTGACCACCGCGGCGAACAGCCGCAGATCGTCGAGGCGCTCTTCGGGATGCCACTGCACCGCCACCACCCACCGGTCGGGATGGCGGCTCCGGTCCAGTTCGACCGCCTCGATCACCCCGTCGTCGTCACGGGCGCTGACGATCAGGCCGTCGCCGACCCGGTCGATCGCCTGGTGGTGGTAGCACTGCGCATCCGAGGTCTTCCCGATGAGCTCCGCCAGGCGGGTGCCGGGTTCGGTCCACACCGCCGAGGTGCCGAACACCGCGTTGCCCTTCTGGTGGTGGGTGTGACCGATCACGTCGGGCAGGTGCTGGAACAGCGTCCCGCCCAGCGCGACGTTGAGCACCTGCGCGCCGCGACAGATCCCCAGCACCGGAACACCGCGCCGCAGCGCCTCGTCGAGCAGCGCGAACTCCCATGCGTCGCGGACCCGGTCGGGTTCGTCGGTGGTGGGATGCGGCTCGTGGCCGTAGCGGGCGGGGTCGACGTCCTTACCGCCGGTCAGGATCAACCCGTCGAGTCCGTCGAGCACCCGGGCCGCCGCGCCGGAGTCGGCCGGCTGCGGGGGCAGCAGCACCGCGACGCCTCCGGCGAGGTTCACGCCCTGGAAGTAGATCGCGGGCAGGAAGCTCGCGTGGACATCCCAGACGCCGGTCTGTGCCTGCTGCAGATAGGTGGTCATCCCGAGTACGGGGCTGCGCTCAGAGCCGCTCAAAACCGCGCACCCTCTCCCAATCGGTCACCGCGGCGTTGAACGCGTTGAGTTCCACACGCGCGTAGTTGACATAGTGCTCGACGACGTCGTCACCGAAGGCGGCGCGCGCGACCTCGGAACGCTCGAACAGATCGGCCGCTTCCGACAGCGTCGTGGGCAGGCGTTCGGCGCCACTGGTGTAGGCGTTGCCCGTCACCGGGTCCGAAAGTTCGAGCTCGTTCTCGATGCCGTGGAGCCCGCCGGCGATGAGCGCCGACACCGCGAGGAACTGGTTGACGTCGCCGCCGGGCGCGCGGTTCTCCATACGCATCGCGGCGCCGTGGCCGACCACGCGCAGCGCGCACGTCCGGTTGTCGAACCCCCAGGCGATCGCCGTGGGCGCGAAGCTGCCCTCGGCGAATCGCTTGTAGGAGTTGATGTTCGGTGCGTAGCACAGCGACAGCTCGCGCATCGTCGCCAGTTGGCCGGCGATGAAGCTGCGGAACAGCGGCGACATCCCGTCCTCGGCGTCGTCGTCGGCGAATACGGCACTGCCGTCGGCGCCACGAAGCGAGATGTGGATGTGACAGCTGTTGCCTTCGCGCTCATCGAATTTCGCCATGAACGTCAGGCTCTTGCCGTGCTGATCGGCGATCTCTTTGGCGCCGTTCTTGTAGATCGTGTGGTTGTCACACGTCACCCGCGCGTGGTCGTAGCGGAACCCGATCTCCTGCTGCCCGAGGTTGCACTCGCCTTTGACGCCCTCGCAGTACAGGCCCGCACCCTCCATGCCGAGCCGGATGTCGCGCAGCAGCGGCTCCATCCGCGTCGACGCCAGCATCGCGTAGTCGATGTTGTAGTCGGTGGCCGGGGTGAGGCCCTTGTACCCGGCCGCCCACGCCGCCCGGAACGAGTCGTCGAACACCATGAACTCGAGTTCGGTGGCGGCATACGGCACCAGGTCCCGCTCGGCCAGCCGGTCGATCTGACGGTTGAGGATGCTGCGCGGAGCCTGCTTCACCGGACGGCCGTCGGTCCACGACAGGTCCGCCATCACCATCGCCGTGCCCGGCAGCCAGGGGATCAGCCGCAGCGTGTCGAAATCGGGGGTCATGACCATGTCGCCGTAGCCGGTCTCCCAGCTGGAGATCGCATATCCGTCGACGGTGTTGTTGTCGACGTCGACGGCCAGCAGGTAGTTGCAGCACTCGGCGCCGTGTGCGGCCACGTCGTCGACGAACAGCCGCGCCGAGATGCGTTTGCCGGTGAGCCTGCCCTGCATGTCGGTGAAGGCGACGATGACCGTGTCGATCTCCCGCTCGGACACCATGCGTTCGAGGTCGGCCTGCGCCAACATGCCGGTCTGGGTCCCCATGTGCGCACCTTTCCCATGGGCCCCGCCTGTGACGCGGAGCCGACCTTTGGCCAGCGATCTGCCGGACGTTCCCCCCGAAGGTTTACACGATCGGCACTCGCAAAGGTAGGACATCAGACCTTTGGCATCTTAGGCTCCGTTCTGCGGTCGCGCTGACCGGCCCCATACCGCGCTCGAGGGGCTCGGCGGTGCCATCGGGACGAGATCCTGCAGGGCCACACGGACTTGAGGCGGACCGCCACCGGCGATCACCGGCGTGGCGGGTGTGAGATGGGCCATGTCCAGCGCATATAGCGCAGGCAAGCGGGTATCAAGCGCGCGTGGGAACGAACGATCCGGCGGGAGTGATTCGCGGAGCCGCACCGCGCCCGGAACCCGGTCACGGTAGGGTCTAAGCGATGTGTGGAGCCACCGGCGAGGTACGCCTCGACGGCCGAAACCCAGACCTAGCCGCCGTCTCGGCGATGGCCGAGACGCTGTCACCGCGCGGCCCGGACGGCGCCGGCGCCTGGTCACAGGGCCGCGTCGCGCTGGGACACCGTCGCCTCAAGATCATCGACCTGTCCGAGGCGGGGGCGCAGCCGATGGTCGACTCCGACCTCGGCCTGGCCATCGCCTGGAACGGCTGCATCTACAACTATCAGCAGCTGCGCGACGAGTTGCGGGGTCACGGATACCGGTTCTTCTCGACCAGCGACACCGAGGTCCTGCTCAAGGCGTACCACCACTGGGGTGACCGGTTCGTCGACCGTCTCTATGGGATGTTCGCGTTCGCGATCGTAGAACGCGACAGCGGCCGGGTGCTGCTGGGCCGCGACCGGCTGGGCATCAAACCGCTCTACATCTCCGAGGACGCGCACCGCATCCGCTTCGCCTCGTCGTTGCCGGCCCTGGTCGCCGGCGGCGGCGTGGACACCCGCATCGATCCGGTCGCGCTGCACCACTACCTGTCCTTCCACTCGGTGGTGCCGCCACCACTGACGATCCTGCGCGGCGTCAAGAAGGTGCCGCCGGCGTCGCTGGTCGCCATCGAACCCGACGGCAGCCGCACCACCACGACGTACTGGACCCCGGATTTCACCAGGCACGGCGACCGCGCCGACTGGTCCGAGAAGGACTGGGAGGACGCGGTGCTGACGGCGCTGCGTCGTGCGGTCGAGCGCCGGTTGGTCGCCGACGTGCCGGTGGGTTGTCTGCTCTCGGGTGGCGTCGACTCCAGCTTGATCGTCGGCCTGCTCGCCGAGGCGGGTCAGACCGGCCTGCAGACGTTCTCGATCGGGTTCGAGTCGGTCAACGGCGTGGCCGGCGACGAGTTCAAGTACTCCGACATCGTCGCGCAGCGGTTCGGCACCGACCACCACCAGATCCGCATCGACACGGCGCGGATGCTGCCCGCCCTCGACGGCGCGATCGGCGCGATGAGCGAGCCGATGGTCAGCCACGACTGTGTGGCCTTCTACCTGCTCAGCCAGGAGGTGGCCAAGTACGTCAAGGTGGTGCAGTCGGGCCAGGGCGCCGACGAGGTGTTCGCCGGGTACCACTGGTACCCGCCGATGGCCGAACCCGGCGCCGCCTCGGTCGACGGTTCGGTGGCCAGTTACCGGGCGGCGTTCTTCGACCGCGACCCGGACGCCCTCAACAAGCTCGTCACCCCGCCGTACTTCGCCGACGGCGATCCCAGTGGCCGGTTCGTCACCGAGCACTTCGCCCGCGAAGGCGCCGCGACCGGCGTGGACCGGGCGCTGCGCCTCGACAGCATGGTCATGCTGGTCGACGACCCGGTGAAACGCGTCGACAACATGACGATGGCCTGGGGTCTGGAAGGCCGCGTGCCGTTCCTCGACCACGAACTGGTCGAACTGGCCGCCACCTGTCCCCCGGAGTACAAGACCGCCCAAGGCGGTAAGGGGGTGCTCAAGGAGGCGGCGCGCCGGGTGATCCCCGCCGACGTCATCGACCGGCCCAAGGGGTACTTCCCGGTGCCGGCACTCACCCACCTCGAGGGCCCCTACCTCGATCTGGTCCGCGACGCGCTGTCCGCGCCCGCCGCCAAGGAACGCGACCTGTTCCGGCCCGAGGCGGTCGACCGGCTGCTGGCCGATCCGAACGGCCGGCTCACCCCGCTGCGCGGCAACGAGTTGTGGCAGATCGCGCTGCTGGAGTTGTGGCTGCAGCGCCACGGCATCACGGGGCCCGCCGCATGACCAAACTCGACCCTCAGCTGGCCGAACACCTGGACCCCGACAGCGAGCACACCGAGGCCATCACCCTCAGCCTGCACGATGCGTCCCCGCAGCACCTGGTGGACGCTATGACCGACGACGTCGTGCTCGAACTGGGTTGGGGCCGGCTGATATTCGGCCAGACCTTCGCCGACCCGGAGAAGCTGGCGAAGGTGCTGCAGCACGAGGGCCCGGGCCGGCGCGACATCTGCATCTACGCCCGCGAATCGCACGTGCTGGTGGCGCGCTCGCCCTCGGAACTGTTCATCGACCCGAGCCACACCTACCGGTTGCGCTTCACCGAGGGCGAGGAGACGCCGGCCCCCACCCCGACGGGGTTCACGGTCCGGCCGTTGCGGAAGCAGTCCGACGCCGATGCGATGAACCGGGTGTACGTGCAGTGCGGGATGGTCCCCGCCCCGACGGACGTCATCTGGGAGAACAACAGCGACGCCGAATCGGTCGTCTACCTGGTCGCGGTGCGCGATGACGACGGCAGTGTCGTCGGCACGGTGACCGGCGTGGACCACAAGCTGTTGTTCAACGACCCCGAGGACGGATCGAGCCTGTGGACGCTGGCCGTCGACCCGACGTCCAGCCTCCCGGGGGTGGGCGCCGCGCTCACCCGCGCGCTGGCGAGGTTGTTCCGTGAGCGCGGGCGCGCGTACATGGACCTGTCGGTGGCCCACGACAACACCGCCGCGATCGCGCTCTACGAGAAGCTCGGATTCCACCGTGTCCCGGTGCTGGCGGTCAAGCGCAAGAACGCGATCAACGAACCGCTCTTCACGCACTCCCCCGAAACCGTCGACGATCTCAACCCGTATGCGCGCATCATCGCCGACGAGGCGATCCGACGCGGGATCTGGGTGGAGGTGCTCGACGCCGGCGCCGGAGAGATGCGTCTGAGCCACGGCGGGCGCAGCGTCATCACCCGGGAATCCCTGTCGGAGTTCACCTCCGCGGTGGCGATGGCGCGTTGCGACGACAAACGCCAAACCCGGCGGATCGTCTCCGGCGCCGGGATCACGGTGCCGAAGGGACGGCTGGCGACGTTCGACCAACAGGATCACGACTTCCTCGCCGAGGTGGGCGACGTCGTGGTCAAACCCACGCGCGGGGAGCAGGGCAAGGGGATCACCGTCGGCGTCGAGAGCGGCGAGGAACTCGACGCGGCCCTGGCGCGTGCCCGTGAACAGCACCCCGAGGTGTTGATCGAACAACGCGCGCCGGGCGACGATCTGCGCCTGGTGGTCATCGACGGCAAGGTGGTCGCGGCGGCGTTGCGCATGCCGGCGGAGATCGTCGGCACCGGCAAGCACACGATCCGCGAACTCATCGAGACCCAGAGTCGGCGGCGGGCGGCCGCGACCGGCGGTGAATCCCGGATCCCCATGGACAAGGTCACCGAGGGCACGGTCAGAGAGGCGGGCTGGTCGCTGGACGACGTGCTCCCCGAAGGCGAGCGGCTGCGGGTCCGCCGGACGGCCAACCTCCATCAGGGCGGCACCATCCACGACGTCACCGCGGACGTGAACCCCGAGCTGTGCCGGGTGGCGGTGGCCGCCGCGGAAGCCATCGGCATCCCCGTCACCGGGATCGACCTGTTGGTGCCCGACGTCACCGGTGTCGACTACGTGTTCGTCGAAGCCAACGAACGCCCAGGGCTGGCGAATCACGAACCACAGCCCACCGCAGCGGCTTTCGTGGACTTCCTGTTCCCCATGCAACCCGGGCTGCCGCAGGCGTGGACCCCGGAGGAAACGCCCTCGTAGTCACCAGGTGCTGGTGCGCAGCACGATCTCGGCGGCGAGTTGCGCCGTGGAGTCGGCGGCGTTGCGCCGGCCCAGCAGGTCGACCATGCGGTAGTCGCCGTAGACGAAACGCTGGCTGGCCTTGGCCACCGACCGCGAGGCCGGCGTGCTCACCAGTGCCGTGGTGTTCATCTCCACGGGCGGGCAGTGTTCGTCGCGGACGACACCGGCCGGGTCGGGAACGCGCGGATGGCCCCGGTCGATCACCACCAACCCGATGAAGCGGTCCAATCTGGTGGCGGCCAGCTCCCATGCGAGTTCGCCGCCGTGCCGGTCGCCCACCAGCAGCGCCCACCGGACGTCGATGGCGTCGAGGATGCCGACGACGGCCTTGGCCGTGAGCCGGGGATCGGCGCCGATCACGACGGTGCGCAGCGACGCGGTGTGCAGACGCTGACAGATCCCGTCGTAGGCCGCCGGCGAGTGCTGGGCCGCGCCGAGCAGCACCACCGCCGAGCCCTTCTCCGGGCCTGCCACATCCACCGGAACGGGGAAGCCGTCGACGGTGACCATGGAGGAGAGCACTCGGCCACGCTACCGGCTGCGCCGACCCGGCGGGTGCGAATCTGGCGTGTTGCGCCGGTCTCAGCCGGCGGCGACGCGCTCGGCCTGACGGGTGGCGATGTCCAGGAACGTCTGAGGGAGTGCGCCGTCGACCGGGATCTCAGGATTCGGTGTGGGAAAAGCGATTCCGAACACCGCCATCGTGCCGATGTTGTCGAAGCCGAAGTAGACGCTGCTGTCCACACCGGCAAGTGTCATCGTCTGCCGATATACCAACGCGTCGGGCCGCGCGCCGTCGATGCGGGTGGTGGTCATCGGGATGCCCGCGTCGGTGGGGTCGAAGAAGGTCTCGAACTCCGCGCACCGCTCGGCGGTCTCGGCGAGGCGGTCGAGGTCGAGCCGCCAGGTGAGCACGGTCATCACGACGCGCGCACCGTCGTAGGCGGCCACGTACTTCGCCGCACTGCCGGGTCCGCGTTGCGCGCTGCGCTCGATCACCCGGGTCAGCCCGTCGGAGCATCCCTCTGGGCGGGAGAGCATCGACGGCGGACCCTCGGCCGCCCCCGCCTGACCGGGTTGGTCGACGATCCGGTCGTACTGCACGCCCGGCGGGAAGTCCGCCTGGGTCAGGACCACCTTCTCCAGTCGGGCGCCGGGCCAGGTCGCGCTGCCCGACACGGTGGTGGTGCAGCCGGTGAGCGCTCCGAGCAGCAGCAGCGCACACGGCACCGCACGCCACCCGGTCATGTGCTCAGGCTAGCCCCGTCGAGATGGTTGGGCGTGGCGGCGGTCCGGCGCCGACGAGGTCACAGACGGCGTCGACGTCGAGGTGGTTCTCCAACAGATCGGCCATGACGTCGAACTGGGCGTCGCGGCGCGCGGACACGTCGATGTCGCCGGCCACGACGAACCCGGACCGGCCCGCCGCCGCGGCGGCGCGGGTGAGCCAGGCCCGCCGGAACTCGTCGTTGTCGAACACGCCGTGCCAGTGGGTGCCGAACACCGCACCGCGCCGGACCCCGATTCCGGCCCAGTCGTCGGCGCCGGAGCGGGTCACCTGCCCGTGGTGGATCTCGTAGCCCTGCAGCGGTGTCGTCCAGCGCCGCAACGTCTTCTCGGCGTCGAAGGCGATGTCGGCGTCGAGGAGCCCGAGACCCGTCACCCGCCCCGCCCGTGACTCGACGGGGTCGTCGATGTGACGGCACAGCATCTGGAACCCGCCGCAGATACCCAGCACCGGCCGGCCCGCCCGCGCGTGAGCGGCGATCGGCTCCGCCAATCCGCCGGCGCGCAACCACTGCAGGTCCGCGACGGTGGCCTTCGTACCCGGCAGCACCACGACGTCCGCGCCGGCCACGTCGGCCGGATCGGTCACCCAACGCACCACCACCCCGGGTTCGCACGCCAGCGCCTCGATGTCGGTCGAGTTGGAGATCCGTGGCAGCCGCACCGCCGCCACCCGGAGCCCCTCGGCGCCGCGCGGCGGTGCCGGGCGCCCGATGGTGCGGCCCGCGACGACCGACACCGAATCCTCAGTGTCCATCCAGAGTTCGTCGCTGTACGGGATCACCCCGTAGGTCGGGCGGCCCGTCAGCGCGCGTAATTGGTCGAGCCCGGGAGCGAGCAGCGTCGGATCGCCGCGGAACTTGTTGACCACGAAGCCCGCGATCAGCGCCTGATCGTCGGGATGGAGCACCGCGACGGTGCCGAACAGGTGGGCCAGCACCCCGCCGCGGTCGATGTCGCCCACCACGACCACCGGCAGGTGTGCGCGCCGCGCGAGCCCCATGTTGGCCAGGTCGGTGCCGCGCAGGTTGATCTCGGCGGGCGAGCCCGCACCCTCGCACAGCACGACGTCGAATTCCGTTCGCAGAGCGGCGAATTCGTCTGCGACAACGTCGGCGAGCCGGTCGCGGTGGGTGATGTAGTCGGTCGCGCTCACGGTGCCGGTGACCCGCCCGCGGACGACGAGTTGCGAGGTGCGGTCGCTGCCCGGTTTGAGCAGTACCGGGTTGAACCGCACACTCGGGTCCAGCCCCGCGGCGCGTGCCTGCACGGCCTGCGCGCGGCCGATCTCCCCGCCGTCGACGGTGACGGCCGAATTGTTCGACATGTTCTGCGCCTTGAACGGCGCGACCCGGACACCCTTGCGGGCCAGCAGCCGGCACAGCCCGGCCACCACCATGGATTTCCCGGCGTCCGACGTGGTGCCGGCGACGAGCAGCGCCCCGTTCATCGCGTCGAGCGTGCGCTCACTGCGACAATCCGACCGGAAGATCGCGCTGGGCGCACGTTCGGTGTGATGCTCACAGCTGGGTGAGGATCTCGGCGCCCGTGTCGGTGACCACCAGCGTGTGCTCGAACTGGGCGGTCCACTTGCGGTCCTTGGTGGCCACGGTCCAGCCGTCGTCCCAGATCTCGTAGTCGAGGCCGCCGAGGTTGATCATCGGTTCGATGGTGAACGTCATCCCCGGTTCGATGACGGTCTCGACGCTGGGCTGGTCGTAGTGCAGCACCACCAGTCCGTTGTGGAACGTCGTGCCGATGCCGTGTCCGGTGAAGTCGCGAACGACGTTGTAGCCGAACCGGTTCGCGTAGGCCTCGATGACCCGGCCGACCACCGACAGCGCACGGCCGGGTTTGACCGCCTTGATCGCCCGCATGGTCGCCTCGTGGGTGCGCTCGACGAGCAGCCGGTGCTCCTCGGCGACGTCGCCGGCGAGGAAGGTGGCGTTGGTGTCACCGTGGACGCCGTCGATGTAGGCGGTGACGTCGATGTTGACGATGTCGCCGTCCTCGATCACCGTCGAGTCGGGGATGCCGTGGCAGATGACCTCGTTGAGCGACGTGCAGCACGATTTGGGAAAGCCCTTGTAGCCCAGCGTCGACGGGTAGGCACCGTGGTCGACCATGTACTCGTGGGCGATGCGGTCGAGTTCGTCGGTGGTCACGCCGGGGGCGACGGCCCGGCCCGCCTCGGCCAGTGCGCCGGCGGCGATGCGCCCGGCCACGCGCATCTTCTCGATCACCTCGGGCGTCTGCACCCACGGTTCGTTGCCCTCGACGACGGTCGGCCGCCACGCGTACTCCGGGCGCGCGATCGATTTGGGCACCGGCAGCGTGGGTGACAGCTCGCCGGGACGGAGGGCGGTGCGCACAGACATGCACCTAGGATAGCTAGGAGAACGTCACTCTCTTCAGACGAGAATGCTAGGTTCTCCCTCATGCTCGGCGAGTCGACCCCGATGAGAACCACCCCTGACCACCTGCTCGGTCAGTTGGGCATCCACGACGTGCTCGAGAGCGATGAGCGGTTCGTCCTCGAGATGGAGAACCGGCCGGACCTCGCCAACACCCGCGGCGCCCTACAGGGTGGGCTGGTCGCCACACTCATCGACATCGCGGCGGGCCGGCTGGCCGAACGGCACGTCGCCGCCGGTCAGAGCGTGACGACGGCGGATATGACCGTGCACTTCCTCGCGCCCGTCGTGGTGGGCCCGGCGCGGGCCGAGGCGACCGTCGTGCGCGCGGGCAAGCGCATGATCGTGACGGCCGTCGACGTCACCGATGTGGGACGCGGCCGGCTCGCGGCGCGTTCCACGCTGAGTTTCGCGGTCCTCGACCCGCGGTAGTCAGCCGCGTTCGCCGAGGAACCGCGGTCGCCGCAACCACCCGGTCTGCGGGCCCCGGATGTCGACCGAACCCCACACGACCTTGCCGGTGAGCACCACGTGTGGGCGCCCCTCGGCGGGGACGTCCCTGCGGTGGTCGGTCGCGCTGCCGACGATGACCTCGACGTCGTCGATCGAGGCGCTGGCCCCGTCGGGAAGCCGGAGGTCGAGCCCGCCGAACTTGAGATCCAGCTCGATGACGACGATCGGGCCGGCGAACCGCGCGCGGGTCAGGTCGAGGTCGATCGACCCCATCCGGCGGTGCAGCGCCAGCCGCGTCGGAACGATCCACTCCCCCTGGCGCTTGAGCGATCCGAACACCCCGCGCAGTTCGACCCGGTCGGTCGCGGAGGTGACGATCGCCCCGGGTCCCGGAAGGTCGGTGACCAGGGCGTCGAGATCGGAGCGCAGCCGCGCCTGGGAGACCAGCGCCGAGCGCTCCTCGAACTCCTCGATGTCGATGAGGCCGAGTGCGACCGCGTTGTGCAGGCGCCGCAGCGTGCCGTTGCGGTCGGCGTCCGAGATGCGCATCGGCATCGGGCCGGACTGGGCGTCACCGTTGGGGGCCGGGGTGGTCATAGCCCCTCCAGGCTACTCAGGCGAGGTAGTCGGCGGGCAGTCCGTCGAGCATGCCGCGCAGCATCCGCACCGCGTACTCCGAACTGCCCCCGCCCACGATGAGCGCGGCGAAAGCCAGGTCACCGCGGTACCCGGCGAACCAGGAGTGCGACCCGCCGGCGAACTCGGCCTCACCGGTCTTGCCGCGCACGTCCCCGGCGCCGGCCAGATCTTTCGCTGTGCCGTTGGTCACCACCAGCCGCATCATGGGCCGCAGGGCCTCGACGACGTCGGGCCGGACAGGTCCGTGCTGGCCGGTGACGACGGTGTCGCGCCCCTCGATCAGCCGCGGCACCGGGGTCTGGCCGGCGGCGACCGTCGCGGCGACGAGCGCCATCCCGAACGGGCTCACCACCACCTTGCCCTGGCCGAATCCGTCCTCGGTGCGCTCCGCGAGGTTGACCGTGGGGGGCACCGAGCCGGAGACCGTGGGAATGCCCTCGACCACATAGTCCGGCCCGATGCCGTACTGGGCGGCCGCGGTGGTCAGGCCGCGCGGCGGCATCCGGCTGGCCAGTTCGGCGAACGTCGTGTTGCACGAACTGGCGAACGCCCGTGACAACGGCACGGTGCCGAGATCGAATCCGCCGTAGTTCGGCACCGTGCGGTGGCCGATGTCCATGTGCCCGGGGCAGCCGAGCAACGTGTTCGGCGTGGCCATGTCCCGTTCGATCGCAGCGCCCGCGGTGACGATCTTGAACGTCGACCCGGGCGGATACAGACCCATGGTGGCCAGCGGGCCCTCGGCGTCGGCGGCGGCGTTCTGCGCGACCGCGAGGATCTCACCGGTCGAGGCCTTGAGCGCGACGATCATCGCCTGCTTGCCGGTGAAGTTCACCGAGTTCTGCGCGGCGGTCTGCACGGCACGGTCGAGGCTGATGGTCACCGACGGGGCGGGGTCTCCGGGTACCTCGTTGAGGACGTCGACGTCGACGCCGTTCTGGTTGACGGTGACGACCCGCCACCCCGCGCGGCCGTCGAGTTCGTCGGAGACCTCCTTCTTGACCTCGTTGATGATCGCCGGTGCGAACTGGTTGTCGGTGGGCAGCATGTCGGGCTGGGGCGTGATCACCACACCCGGTCGCGGGCCGAGGATGCCGGCCACCCGGTCGTGGTCGGCCTGGTTCAGCATGATCAGGCTCATCGGCTCGGCCATCGACGACGCCTGCTCGGCCAGGCGCTGCGCGTCGATCGTCGGATTGAACGGGCGCAGCGCGTCGGCGACCACCCGGGAGGTGGCCATCAGTTCGGCGCCCGCGGCCTTCGCGTCGAGGGCT
The DNA here is from genome assembly GCF_001499995.1 of Mycobacterium sp. IS-1496. GTDB lineage: Bacteria > Actinomycetota > Actinomycetes > Mycobacteriales > Mycobacteriaceae > Mycobacterium. The sequence goes on along the minus strand of NZ_LQIU01000034.1, from coordinate 189,146 downwards.
AGGTGGTACCGGTACCCGGGTACCAGTACCTCGGTGCCGCCCCGTTCGTTGACCGAGGCCCGCGGCGGCGGGTCGGCGCGCAGCGCGAACGACTGGTTCTCGCCCAGTCGTGGGTGCAGACCCGTTGTGGCCCAACGCACTTCCCAGCGACCTTCGTCGCGCACCATGTTGAGCTGACCGTCGTAGGTCCAGGTGCGGTCCTTCGGCAGATGCCAGGTGTAGCGGTAGGTGACGCTGCCGGTGTCCTCGGAGTACTTGGACCCGATGATCTGCGCGTCGAGGTGGGTGGCCTGCAGACCCGCCCACGCCTCGTTCAGCGCGGCGCGCGCATCGGCGGGGCGGTCGGCGAGTTCGGCGGCCGCCGCGGTGTCGCCGGTGGACAGCGCGGCGAAGAACTCCTCGGCCGCGGGTTCGGGGCCGTTGGGTTTGGGGGTGCAACCGGACAGGCCGAGGCTGCCGAGAACCGTGGCCACCGTGAGCAGACAGGTGACCCTTGTTACTGCTGAGGTTTTAGTTGCCATTGAGGCAGATGTTAGGGATGTGGCCACCGGATCGCGGGGAGGCGCACCGTCTGTCGCCCAAACGAACAAACGGGCGGGATTGTGCGAGTAGATCCCGCCATTTCGTCGATCTCGGCGAGGCAGCCGCTCAGGCGCCGGCGGCCGGGGCCCGCACGACGAGGGGCACCGCGGGAAAGTAGGCGGCCATCTCCGAACGCGAGGCCCGCAGCGCCGCGGTGCCGTATCCACGTTTGCGGTGCTCCGGGTGGATCCAGATGCGCACGTTGACCTCGCCGCCGGACAGTTCGCCGAACACCATGCCGATCTTGTCGGCGCCGACGGTGGCGACCAGCCAGACCGCTTCCTCGGCGTCGACCCGGCCGACGGCCGCGCTGATCTCGTCGTCCAGCGTGCCGGCGGGCGCCCCGGACCCGTCCCCGGCGGCGCGCACGTCCGCGGTGCGCGCCGCGAAGACGTCGCGATCGTCGGTGGCCGAGAAGGGCCGCAGCACAACCCGTTCCACTCGGCGCGACGACTGCTCACCCATCGTGAAGCTGAGCTGGTTGTTGAGGTCGTCGAGTTCGGCGGCGATCCGCCGCCGCGAGACCTTGGTCAACCGGTCGAACGACAGCCGCAGGACCGCCTCGCCACCGGCGGCCGACGTCCCGAGCAGCGCGGCGATCTCCTCGATCGCGGCGTCGTAGTCCTCGGAGGCCACGATCACGTCGAGCACCTCGTGGCGGCGCTCCAGTGCCCGCATCAGCGCGTCGGCGATCTCCCGGCGGACGACGCGGCGGTCACCGACGGCTTCGCTGTCGCGTCCGGGGTCGGCATCGGTCATGGCCGTCAGCGTAGCCGTCGCGGTCAGTCGAGCAGCACGGTGGCGAAGGTGCCGACCTGGCGAAAGCCGATGCGCGCGTAGGTCGCCCGGGCCACCGTGTTGTAGCTGTTGACGTAGAGGCTCGCGATCCGTCCGCCGCGCACGACCGCGGCGGCCAGCGCCGCGGTGCCTGCGGTGCCCAGGCCGCGGCCCCGCCAGTCGGGATGGACCCACACACCCTGGATCTGACCGACGGCGGGCGACTGCGAGCCGACCTCCGCCTTGAACACCACCTCACCGTGTTCGAACCGGGCCCAGGCGCGGCCCGAGGCGATCAGCCCGGCGACCCGGCGCCGGTAACCGCGGCCGCCGTCACCGGCCCGGGGGTCGATCCCGACCTCGCCGATGAACATGTCGATGGCCGCCACCAGGTAGGCGTCGAGTTCCTCGATCCGCACCGGCCGCACCGCCGGGTCGACGGGACTCTGCGGCGCGGTGTCGAGGGCCATCAGGGGTTGGTGGTCACGCACGTCCCTGGCGGGACCCCAGGCCCGTTCCAGCCGTCGCCACATCGGCATCACGAGCTCGGTGCGGCCCACCAGCGACGAACAGCGCCGGGCACTGCTGGTGGCCTTGTCGGCGAAGGCGTGCATGTCGGCGGGTTCGCCGCGCAGCGGGATGAGGTTCGCCCCGGCGTAGCAGAGGGAGTCGGTGGCGCGCCGGCGGGTCCACAGTTCGCCGCCGATCGCGCTGGGTTCGACACCGTGATCCGCCACCCGCGACGCGACCATGCAGGCACCGACCGGGTCGTCGTCCAGCACGCGCTGGACCGCGGCGACGTCGCGCACCACCGAGACTCGACGGTCGTCGGCGAGGCGGAATAGCGGCGGAGCCGACATCGCGATGCTGCTTTCTGCTGGACCGAGGCGGTGACACCACTCACCGCGTCGGTGTTCAGCTTACGGTCACAACCGGTGAACCGCTGGCACTTCCCTCGGGGCTGTCGCCGATCTCGGACGCGATGCGCATGGCCTCCTCGATCAGCGTCTCGACGATCTGCGCCTCGGGCACGGTCTTGATGACCTCACCCTTGACAAAGATCTGGCCCTTGCCGTTGCCGGAGGCCACGCCGAGATCGGCTTCACGCGCTTCGCCGGGACCGTTGACGACGCAGCCCATCACGGCGACGCGCAACGGCACCTCCATCCCCTCGAGGCCCGCGGTGACCTCGTTGGCCAGGGTGTACACGTCGACCTGGGCGCGACCGCACGACGGGCACGACACGATCTCCAGACCGCGCGGCCGCAGGTTGAGCGACTCGAGGATCTGGTTGCCGACCTTCACCTCTTCGGCGGGCGGCGCCGACAGCGACACCCGGATGGTGTCGCCGATGCCTTTGGAGAGCAGCGCGCCGAAGGCGACCGCGGACTTGATGGTGCCCTGGAAGGCGGGACCCGCCTCCGTGACGCCGAGGTGCAGCGGATGGTCGCTCTGGGCGGCCAGCAACTCGTAGGCGGCGACCATCACGACGGGGTCGTTGTGCTTGACGCTGATCTTGATGTCGCCGAAGCCGTGCTCCTCGAACAGCGAGGCCTCCCACAGCGCCGACTCGACGAGCGCCTCGGGGGTGGCCTTGCCGTATTTCTGCAGGAAGCGCTTGTCCAGCGATCCGGCGTTGACACCGATCCGGATCGGGATTCCGGCGTCACCGGCGGCCTTGGCCACCTCCTTGACCCGGCCGTCGAACTCCTTGATGTTGCCGGGGTTGACGCGCACCGCGGCACAGCCGGCGTCGATCGCGGCGAAGATGTACTTCGGCTGGAAGTGGATGTCGGCGATGACCGGGATCTGCGACTTCTTGGCGATCACGGGCAGTGCGTCGGCGTCCTCCTGCCGCGGGCACGCCACCCGGACGATGTCGCAGCCCGACGCCGTGAGTTCGGCGATCTGCTGCAGCGTCGAGTTGATGTCGTGGGTCTTGGTGGTGCACATCGACTGGACCGAGATCGGATGGTCACTGCCCACGCCGACGTCGCGCACCATCAGCTGACGGGTCCTGCGCCGCGGCGCCAGTACCGGCGGCGGTGCGGGCGGCATACCAAGCCCGATGACGGGGCCGGAAGTCATGAGGTCTCCTATTGGAACAACCTGATCGGGTTGACCAGGTCAGCGGTCACGGTCAGCAGCATGTAGCCGACCACCACCACCAACACTACGTAGGTGGCGGGCATGAGCTTGAGATAGTTCACCGGCGCCGCGGCCACCATGCCGCGCGCCGACCGGATCATGTTGCGGATCTTCTCGAACACGGCGATGGCGATGTGCCCGCCGTCGAACGGCAGCAGCGGCACCAGGTTCACCGCGCCGAGGACGAAGTTCAGCTGGGCCAGGAAGAACCAGAACGCCACCCACAGCCCGGCGTCGACGGTGTCGCCGCCGATGATGCTGGCGCCCACGACACTGATCGGGGTCTCCGGATCGCGCTCACCACCGCCGATGGACTCCACCAGCGCGCCCACCTTGGTGGGGATCTTGGCCAGCGACTTGCCCAGTTCGACGGCGAGGTCGCCGGTGAACGCGAACGTGGCGGGCACCGCCGACAGCGCGTTGTGCTGGGTGGGCCCGAACTGCGCGGCGGCGATGCCGATGGCGCCGACGGTCGTCGGCTGGTCCCCCTCGCCGGTGAAGCGCTGGGTCTGCGTGACGTCGACCACCTTGGTGAGTTCTTCACCGTCCCGCTCGATCACGATCGGGGTGGGGCCGGAGGACTTCTGCAGCGTCACCCTGGCCTCGTCGAAGGTGGCGACGTCGGTGTCGCCGACCCGGACGATCACATCGCCGGCCCGGATGCCGGCCTCCGCCGCGGGGCCGGGGCCGGTGCACTCACCGAGCTTGTCCTTGCTGAGTTGGGATGCGACACAGCCGGTTTCGCCGACGATGGCGGACGTCGGGGGGTTCAGGTTCGGCAGTCCCCAGATCACCGCGATGGCGTAGATCAACACCAGGCCGATGACGAAGTTCATCCCCGGACCGGCGAACAGCACGGCGACGCGCTTCCACACCTTCTGGCGGTACATCGCGTAGGGCCGGTCCTCGGGGGCGAGTTCCTCCACCGAGGTCATTCCGGCGATGTCGCAGAACCCGCCGAGCGGTACGGCCTTGACGCCGTACTCGGTGCTGCCGAGCCGGTTGGGCCGGCGGGTCGACCACAGGGTGGGACCGAAACCGACGAAGTACCGCCGCACCTTCATCCCCGTGGCGCGCGCAACCCACATGTGGCCGCATTCGTGCAGGGCGACCGACACCAGGATGGCCAGTGCGAAGAGCACGATGCCGAGAGCAAACATCATCTGGTGACTAACCCTTTATTCGGAGGTGTGGCGGCCTGCTCGACGGCGCGCCCGGCGCGGTCCCGAGCCCAGCGCTGGGCATCGAGGACCTCTTCCACGGTAGCCGGTTCGGCGGCCCACTGGTCGGCAGCGCGCAGGACCTCGGCCACGGTCTCGACGATCTGCGGGAACCGGATGCGCCCGTCGAGGAATGCGGCGGCCGCCTCCTCGTTGGCGGCGTTGTAGACGGCGGTGAGGCTGCCGCCGCGCCGGCCGGCCTCCCGGGCCAACCGCACCGCCGGGAACACCTCGTCGTCGAGCGGGAGGAACTCCCAGGTCGACGCGGTGGTGAAGTCGCAGGCGAGTGCGGCGCCGGGGATCCGGTCGGGCCAGCCCAGCGCGAGTGCGATGGGCAGCTTCATATCCGGTGGGCTGGCCTGAGCCAGCGTCGAGCCGTCGGTGAAGGTGGCCATCGAGTGCACGATCGACTGCGGGTGCACCACGACCTCGATGCGGTCGTAGTCGATGCCGAACAGCAGATGCGTCTCGATGAGCTCGAGCCCCTTGTTCACCAGGGTCGCCGAGTTCAGCGTGTTCATCGGCCCCATCGACCAGGTCGGGTGTTTACCCGCCTGCTCGGGCGTCACCGACTGCAGATCACCGGCCGACCAGCCGAGGAACGGGCCTCCCGACGCCGTGAGCACGAGCTTGGCGACCTCGTCGGCGCTGCCGCCGCGCAGGCACTGGGCCATCGCCGAGTGTTCGGAGTCCACCGGCACGATCTGACCCGGCGCGGCGGCCCGCAGCACCAGTGGCCCCCCGGCGACCAGCGACTCCTTGTTGGCCAGCGCGAGTCGCGCGCCGGTGGCCAGCGCGGCCAGCGTCGGCTCGAGCCCGAGCGCCCCGACGAGCGCGTTGAGCACCACGTCGGCCGGGGTGTTCTCGACCAACCGGGTCACCGCATCGGGTCCGGTGTAGGTGACATCGCCGATCCGCTCGGCCGCAGCGGGATCGGTGACGGCGATCGCGGTCGCGCCGGTCTCGGCGCGCTGACGGGCCAGCAGATCCGGGTTCGCCCCGCCTGCGGCGAGTCCGACGACCTCGAAGCGGTCGGGATTCGCGGCGATCACGTCCAGCGCCTGGGTGCCGATCGATCCGGTGCTGCCCAGGATCAGCACCCGAAGTCTTGTGCCCACCGGGCCATTGTGCCGCCTGTTGCCCCGACGGCCCTAGTCGTGCGGCGGGTGTGACGTGAATCTGACGCATCGCCCCGGCGGCCATCCGGAGGCGGGGCACGCCCGAATCACCCGCGTCAGACGTCGAGGCGGCCCCCACCGCTTCGAGGACGGCGGCACCCGGCCGCACCGGATGAAGGAGACAGTGTCGATGAAGACCACGTTCACGAGCAGGACCATGGCCGCCGCGGGGCTGAGCGCCCTGGCGATCTTCGGCGTCGCGGCGTGTTCGAGCGAAGAGGCCGGCGACACCGCCTCGTCCGCGTCGAGCAGCGCGTCGTCGGCCGTGGAGTCGGCCACCACGTCGGCGCCGACGTCGAGTGCGGCCGCCGATCCCGCCGCCAACCTCGTCGGGTCGGGCTGCGCGGCCTACGCCGAGCAGGTGCCCAGCGGGCCGGGTTCGGTCGCCGGCATGTCGCAGGAACCCGTGACGGTGGCGGCGTCGAACAACCCGATGCTCAAGACGCTGACGCAGGCGCTGTCCGGCCAGTTGAACCCGAACGTCAACCTGGTCTCCACCCTCGACGGCGGTGAGTTCACCGTGTTCGCTCCCACCGACGATGCGTTCGCCAAGCTCGACCCGGCCACCATCGAGACGCTGAAGACCGACTCGGACCTGCTCACCAGCATCCTGACCTACCACGTGGTGCCGGGTCAGGCCGCTCCCGACCAGGTGCCCGGTGACCACAAGACCGTCCAGGGCGCCAACGTCACCGTCTCCGGTGAGGGTGAGGCACTGAAGGTCAACGAGGCCGGTTTGGTCTGCGGCGGTGTGCAGACCGCCAACGCCACGGTCTACATGATCGACACCGTCCTGATGCCGCCGGCGAACTGACCCACCCCTTTCCCGCGAGCAGTAGATCCCAACCCACACACAAGGAGTGAGAACCGATGACCGTCAACATCAATCGCGTACTGGGTGCAGGCTTCGCGGCGGTCGCCGCCGCCGGGTTGTCCCTCGGAGCCGCCGCGACCGCCCAGGCGGATCCGGCGGCCGCCCTGGTCGGCCCCGGCTGCGCCGCCTACGCCCAGCAGGTGCCGCAGGGCCCCGGCTCGGTCGCGGGCATGGCGATGGATCCGGTCGCGACGGCCGCGTCCAACAACCCGCTGCTGACCACGCTCACGAAAGCGGTTTCGGGACAACTGAACCCGCAGGTGAACCTGGTCGAGACGCTGAACGGGGGCCAGTTCACGGTGTTCGCGCCCACCGATGAGGCGTTCGCGAAGATCGATCCCGCCACGATCGAGCGGCTCAAGACCGACGCGCCGCTGCTGACCAGCATCCTCACCTACCACGTGGTGCCCGGCCAGGCCGCGCCCGACGCCGTCGTCGGCACGCACAAGACGGTCCAGGGCGCGGACGTCAACGTCACCGGCCACGGTGCGGAGCTGAAGGTCAACGACGCCTCGGTGGTGTGCGGTGGTGTCAAGACGGCCAACGCCACGGTGTACCTCATCGACACGGTGCTGATGCCGCCGGCCAACTGACGGCCGCCGAGAGGGCAGCCCGTCCGCACCGGACGGGCTGCCTTTTCGGTTCTCAGCGGGGTGGGAGACGCGGACCGGTCATGGTTCCGTCACCGGCCCGGGGTTTCCCGGCACGGGCATCGGGGCAGATCCACCGTCATGCCCACGGTGCTGTGGTTCCGCCGCGATCTGCGGCTGCGCGATCTGCCTGCCCTCGTCGATGCGGCGCAGGGGGACGGCGAGGTGCTCGCCTGCTACGTGCTCGATCCGCGATTGCACAGGTCGGCGGGTCCACGGCGGCTGCAGTATCTGCACGACGCGCTGCGTGACCTGAGCGAACAACTCGACGGCAGGCTGCTGGTGACCCGGGGCCGTCCGGAGGAGCGGATTCCCGCGCTCGCGAAGCGCATCGACGCGTCGGCGGTGCACGTCTCGGACGACTTCACGCCGTTCGGCCGGCAACGGGACGACGCCGTCCGCGAGGCGCTCGGCGGCGTCGCCCTGCACGCGTCGGGTTCGCCGTATCTGGTGTCACCCGGGCGGGTGACCAAGGGGGACGGGACCCCGTACAAGGTGTTCAGCCCGTTCTTCGACGCCTGGCGCAAACACGGTTGGCGCGCGCCCGCCCAGAGCGGACCGCGCGCGGCGACGTGGATCGACCCGGCGAACCTGGGCGGCCGCGATCTGCGGGCCGAGATCCCGGACGACGGTGCCACCCTCGACATCCCCGCGGGTGAGCGCGCCGCGGTGCGGCACTGGCAGGAATTCGTCGAGGACGGCCTCGACGGTTACGCCGACGACCGCAACCGCCCGGACCTCGACGTCACCAGCCGGATGTCGGCTCACCTCAAGTTCGGCACGATCCATCCCCGCACCATGGCCGGCGACCTCGGGCGAGGCCAGGGCGCCCAGGCCTACCTGCGGGAATTGGCGTTCCGCGACTTCTACGCCGCGGTGCTCTACGAGTGGCCCCGCAGCGTGTGGTGGAACTGGAACACCGGCTTCGACGGCATCCGCGTCGACGAGGGTGCGGTGGCCGACCAGCGCTTCGACGCCTGGAAACGCGGCCGCACCGGATTCCCGATCGTCGACGCCGGGATGCGTCAACTCGCCGAGATCGGATGGATGCACAACCGGGTGCGGATGATCGTGGCGTCGTTCCTGGTCAAGGATCTGCACCTGCCGTGGCAGTGGGGGGCGCGCTGGTTCCTCGAGCAGTTGGTGGACGGCGACATGGCCAACAACCAGCACGGGTGGCAGTGGACGGCGGGCTGCGGCACGGACGCCGCCCCGTTCTTCCGGGTGTTCAACCCGTCGACGCAGGGGGCGAAGTTCGATCCGGACGGCACGTACGTGCGGCGGTGGGTGCCCGAACTGAAGGGGGTGGCCGACGTGCACAAGATGGGCGACCAGCGCCCCGCGGACTACCCCGCCCCGATCGTCGACCACGCCGCCGAACGGGCCGAGGCGCTGCGCCGCTACGCCGAGATCTCCTAGGGCACGCCGGTTACGACACACCGTCGTATGTCAGAATGTTCCCCAGTTTTCGATTCGACCGTGAGGAGCACCCTGTGGCCAGCACCGAGGTGGAACGTCACACCGGCGTCGACGTCGAGGACGTGCCGTCCGCGCGATGGGGTTGGAGCAAGGAGAACCCGCGGGTCATCCACATCTCGCTGCTGCTGGGCGCCGTGTTCCTGCTCACGATGCTCCGCGGCAACCACGTGGGCCACGTCGAGGACGCCTTCCTCATCGGCTTCGCCGCGCTCCTGGTCGGCTGGGTCGCGCGCGACTGGTGGATGCGCCGGCGCGGCTGGACCCGCTAGCGTCCCTCGTTCACCAGGTCGGAGTCGACGGGGCGGTAACCGCCGCACACCAGGGACTCGGTCGCGTCCACCCGGATCTGCGGGCAGTCCGCTGCCAGCAGCGCGTGCCGCTTGAAGCTCCGGGCAGCCGCGCTGAGCCGGTATCGCACCGGTTCGGCCCGTCCGCCGAACACGTCGGACCGGCGCCCGCCCCACAGCACCACCTCGGTGTGTCCGGACGTCACCACGCCGCGCACCTCGTCGCGGACGCGTCCGTCCGACTCCGCCAGGTTCGCCGACACCGCGAGCCCCCCGAGGAGCTCGTCACCGGTTCTGCACACGCCGGGTTCGAGCCGGTGACCCCGCACGCCCAGCACCTGCAGCGGGCGCAGGTCGGTCGCGTCGAGCAACCACGCGTCGACCCGCCAACCGGCCATCGCCCGGTCGAACATCCACCCGCCCGCGAACCTCACCAGATCGGCGACATCGGTACCCAGAACGTCGAGGCGGTACTCCAACCGGGTGGCCGTCGCACCGGCCACGCGCGCCGGGCGGTTCGGATCGTCGAGCGGAAGGGACTGGGTCACCACGGGCAGCTCCGTTCACCGTCGGATGATTGCCCCAGCGTGACACTATCGAGCGGATCTGTAAAGTCTCGATTCAGTCGCCGAACAGCACCGCAGGGTTGAGGTAGCCCGCCGGGTCGAGCGCAGACTTGATGGCGCGCATGACCGCGATATCGGTCGCGGTGCGGGACATCGCGAGGTAGTCGCGCTTGCGGGTGCCCACTCCGTGTTCGGAGCTGACGTTGCCGCCCCGCTCGTCGATCAGCGCCATCATCGCCGCGTACAGATCACGTTCGGCCTCGGGGGTGCAGCGTAGGACGTTCAGGTGCAGATTCCCCTCACCGACGTGGCCGAACAGCAGGGGGACGGCGTCCGCGGCATGTCGGCGCACCAGGGCCGCGGCATCCTCGGCGAACGCGTTGATCTGCGAAAGCGGAAGCGACACATCGAATTTGAGCGGGGGTCCGAACAGCCCGACGACGTCGGCGACCGCCTCACGCACCTGCCACAGCCGGCCGGCCGCGGCGGCGTCCACCCCCACGGCGGGCTCGCCGCACAGCGGGGCGTCGGCCAGCGCATCGGCGAGTAGCTCGGTGGGATCGACGTCGGCGGCCAGTTCGACCAGCAGCAGCCAATCACCCTCGACGGGTACCGGGGTGTCGAAGTGCTCGGCGGCCAGCGCGGCGGCACGGGCGTCGACGAGTTCGAGCGCGGCGATGCCCGACATGTCGCGGAAGGTCCGCCCGGCCGAGGCCAGCGCGTCGAGGTCGGAGAAACCGCAGAGGGCGGTGACGCGGTGGCGCGCGGGGGGATGCAGTCGCAGATCCACCTCCGTGATGACGCCGAGCGTCCCCTCGGCGCCGACGAGGAGCGCGGCGAGGTCGTAGCCGGTGTTGTCACGCCGAACGTCGCTGTGCCGCACCAACACCGATCCGTCCGGGAGCACCACCTCCAGGCCCAGAACCTGCTCGCCCATGTTGCCGTAGCGCACGGTGCGCAGACCGCCCGCGTTCGTCGACGCCATCCCGCCGATCGTCGCGGTGTCCCGCGCGGCGAGGTCGACGCCGAAGACCAGACCCACCGAGGCGGCCGCCCGCTGCACCGCCGCCAGCGTCGCCCCCGCTCCCGCGCGCATCCGTCGCTCGGTGGTGTCGACGTCGCCGAGGCGGGTCAGCCGCTCGGTCGACAACAGCACGTCACCGTGTTCGGGGACGGTGCCCGCCACCAGCGAGGTGCGACCGCCCTGCACCGTCACGCAGCGACCGGCGTCGCGGCAGGCGGTCAGCACCGCGGCCACCTCGTCGGTCGAGCCGGGCCGCACCAGCAGTGACCCGGTGCCGCGGTAGCGGCCGGTGTAGTCCACGCACCGTCCGGCCAGGACGTCGGGGTCCGCGCTGACGTGGGCGGCGCCCACCAGATCGGCCAGCCGGGCGCCCAGGTGGTCGGTCATGGCCGGGCGGCACCGGCCAGGGGCAGCGCGGCGGGCACGTCGGTCAGCGGCGCGCTGATCCCTGCGGCGGCACGGATCTCGGCGAAGGACCGCACCATCGCATCGGTCGCCTCGTGCGGGTCGTCGAGGGTCCGGTCGTCCGTGAGCACCGAGATGCTCAACTGGTCGACGTAGCTCCACACGGTGATGTTCATCCCGCTGCCCACCACCAGCGGCCCGACCGAATAGATCTCGTCGACCGACGCCCCGGCGACCAGCCCGAGCTCGCGCGGCCCCGGCACGTTGGAGACGGTCAGGTTCATGATCATGCTCGAGTCACGCCGTCGTGCCTGGTGCCGGAAGACCGGCGGGACCAGGCGGGGCGGCATGTAGTTGAGCCACGACGCGATGAGGGTGGGGCCGAGCAGATGGTGGTTCTCCTTCGCGATCCCGGTCGCCACCGAGGTCAACCGCACCCGCTCGAGCGGATCGTCGACGTGCACCGGCAGCGACGGGGTCATGTAGGAGAACTCGTTGCCCGACAACCGGTCCGGGGAGGTGTTGAACGCGATCGGCACCCCCGCGATCAGCGGCGCGTCGGCCCGTCCGTCGTAGCGCAGCAGCAGTTCGCGCAGCGCGCCGGAGGCGGTCGCCAGCACGATGTCGTTGAGCGTGACGCCCAGGGTGCGGGCGAGCTGTTTGGCGTCGGTGAGCGCCAACGGCGCGGTGGCGAAGCGGCGGGCCGGCGTGACGACGTGGTTGAGGAACGTGCGCGGCGGTGCGAAGTTGCGGGCCAGATCCGGATGTGCCCCGCGCTCTCTGCCCTTGCGGTACACCTGCGACACTCCTGCCGCGGTGTCGCGCATCAGCGCGGGCAGCCGGCCGATCTGGCGCAGGTGGTCCTCACCGGCCGCACGCAGCAGCCGGCTCGGGGTGTGGGCGGGATGGTGCGGCGAGTCGTCGCCGTCGACCTGCGGGCCCTGCGGTGAGATGGCCCGAGACATCTGGTTCGCCGACGCCACCCCGTCGGCCAGGACGTGGTGCACCTTGTGCACGATCGCGATGCGGTCGCCCACCAACCCCTCCACGATGTACATCTCCCACAGCGGTTTCGACCGGTCGAGCGGGGTGCTGGCGATCCGGCCGATCAGCTCGTCGAGTTCACGACGCCCGCCCGGAGCGGCGATCTCGACGTGGCGCAGGTGATAGTCGAAGTCGATGGTCGGGTTCTCCACCCACATCGGGTGGTGCAGGCGTCCCGGGATGTCCACCAGCTGTTGGCGCAGCGGGCGCAGCGCCTGCAGCCGTGGCGCCGCCACGGTCCGCACGAGCTCTCGGCTGTACCCGCCGGAGACCCCGGACACGTCGAGCACGCCGACCTTGAGCGTGTGCATGTGGATCTCGGGCGTCTCGCTGTAGAGCATCAACGCGTCGACGCCGTTGAGTCGCTTCACCGTCCACCCCGTTCGTCGCCCGTCCACTGTCACTGTGCCCAACCCGTGCGCGTCCCACACACTGTGTCACGTCGGCAGGCTCGCCGCCGCCACCCCGCGTGCCGGGTCTCGCGGTGAACGACGATGGCGGGGTAGTTTGTCGATCCACCGGACAACCGCCCGAGGAGCGCGATGACACTCACCGCCGGACGCGGTCCCCTCAGTGCCGACCCCGCCGGATGGTTCACGCCCGCCCTGGCTGACGGCGCGGTCTTCGCCGAACCGCATCCCCGGCGCGTGGTGGCGGTGGCCGCGGGCCGGACGGTGATCGACACCGAGGACGTGGTCATGGTGCACCGGCGCGACCACCCGCTCAGCTATGCCTTCCGGCCCGACGCCGTCGGGGGGCTGCCGTCCACACCCGTGCCCGAGGCGCCCGGGTACGTGTACGTGCCGTGGGATGCCGTGGACACCTGGTTCGAGGAGGGGCGCGAACTGGTCCACTACCCGCCGAACCCCTATCACCGGGTGGACTGCCGGCCGTCGCGCCGCGCGCTGCGCGTCACCGTCGGGGGCGCCGTGCTGGTGGACACCTCGGACACCGTGGTGGTGTTCGAGACGGCGCTGGCCCCGGTGCTCTACGTCGCTCCGGCGCACGTGCGCGTCGATCTGCTCCGGCCGAGCACCACCACCAGCTACTGCAACTACAAGGGCTGGGCGTCCTACTGGTCGGCGGTGGTCGACGGCACGGTCGTCGACGACGTCGCCTGGTCGTATGGCGAACCGTTCGACGAAACCCGTTCCATCGCAGGGTTTTTCGGCTTCGATCCGGAACACGCCGAGGTATCGGCCGAGCTGCCGCTCAGCGCTGCGCGATGACCTGCGTGCCGAACCGCTCGATCACCTCCCGCGCGTGGGCGAGGCTGTCGCCGGGGACGGTGACCTGGAGCCAGGTGACGCCCAGACGCTCGAGTGCCGCCGCTTTCTCGAGGTAGCGGTCGGGGTCGAAGTCGTCGCTGCCCGGATCGCCGCCGCCGAGGTTGGTGAACGTGACGTCCAGCGTGGCCGGATCGCGACCCGCGGCATCGCACCGGCGGCGCAGATCGTCGATCGCCCGGCCGAGTCGCTCCACCGAGTCGAGGGCCGCGGTACGTGCGGTCTGCGCCAGCACCGCGGGCGCCGGGAAGGGGCACCACCCGTCGCCGAACGTCACGGCCCGGTCGCGCGCCGCGGCGGTGTTGCCGCCGACCCAGATCGGCGGGTGCGGGGCACTGAGCGGCCGGGGGTGGGCGGTGATGCCCTTGGCGGTGAAGTGGCGGCCCTCGAACGACACGTCGTCGGACGTCCACACAGCGCGAATCACCGACAGCGCCTCGGTGAAGAGGTCGGCACGTTCGTCGTAGTCGACGCCGAGTGCGGCGAACTCACGTTTGAGGTACCCGACCCCGACGGCCAGGGTGAACCGCCCGCCGGACAACAGGTCCAGCGTCGCACCGGATTTCGCCACCACGAACGGATTGCGATACGGCAGCACCACGATGTTCGGGATCAGTCGCAGGGTGGTGGTGCGGGCCGCCGCGTAACCCATCGCGACGAAGGGGTCGAGCGCGTCGTGACCGCCGGCGTCGAGCCAGCGCTGGCTGGGCGCCGGGTGATCGGTGAACCCGAACCCGGCGAATCCGGCGGCCTCGGCCGCCACCGCGACCGCCGCCACCCCGTCACCGGTCACCAGTTCGGGGTTGTACGGATGGGTGTGCATCGGATGGGTGAACGTGAACTGCATGCTCATCGACGGTTGCGCTCCTCGCTCCTGCGGGCGGACCACCGGCATCGTTGTGCCGGCCCGATCATGAGAATACGATTCTCCGTGACGGCGAAGCTCACTTTCGCCGAGGTGGGAGTGTGCCGGTCATGTCGGAACTGGACATCGGTGTCTACGTGCCCCAGATCGGGTTCACCTACGAGGACATGCTGCACCGGGCGGTGCGCTGCGAGGCCCTCGGCATCGGATCGCTGTGGCTGTACGACCACCTCTACGGACCGGGCGCGCCGGAGTACCCGTCGCTGGAGGCCTGGACGCTGGCGACGGCGCTGCTCGCGCGCACGGAGCGCCTGCGGGTGGGACACATGGTGCTGTGCAACCAGTTCCGGCACCCGGCCCTGCTCGCCAAGATGGCGACCACCCTCGACCACATCTCCGCCGGACGGTTCTGGTTCGGCATCGGGAGCGGATCGATCGAGGACGAACACCGGCGGGCCGGTCTGGACTGGGGCTCGTTCGCCGAGCGGTCCGAACGGCTCGCCGAGACGCTGGACGTCATCACGCAGGCCTTCGATGGGGGCCGGATCAGTCTGCAGGGCAAGCACTGTCGCGTCCTCGACATGCCGGTGACACCGAGCCCGGCCGACGGCGTCCGGCCACCGATCGTCGTGGGCGGGGTCGGTGAGAAGTACACACTGCCGTTGGTCGCCCGCTACGCCGACGTGTGGAACGTGCCGACGTACGCACTCGGCGACCTGCGGCACAAGGCCGAGGTGCTGCGCGGTGTCTGCGCCGACGTCGGCCGCGACCCCGACACGATCGTGATGTCGGTCGAGCTGGTGATGGCACTCGCCCCGGACGACGCGTCGCTGCCCGAGGTACGCCGGGTTGCCGAGAAACGGTTCGGTGGGCCCGGATTCGGCCTGCACGAGGGCGGACTGATCGGCACCGCACCGGCGATCGTCGACCGGCTGCGCGAACTCGCGGACCTCGGCTTCGGCCAGGTGGTGCTCTTCACCCATGACCGGGCCTCCGACCAGACCCTCGACCTGCTGGCCGAGCAGGTGATCGCGCGCCTGTGACGTCAGCGCGGCGGCGAGTAGGCGGGCCGGCCGAGACCGAGCGCGTGCTGAGCGATCATGTTGCGGAACACCTCGAGTGTGCCGCCGTAGATGCCGGTGGGCCCGGCGAGCCGGAAGACGTATTCCGCTCCGCCGCCGGCGGCTGCTCCCGCGGCGTCGGGCGGTAACCCGCCGGCCGCGCCCAGGATGTCCATCAGGTCCGGGGACACCTCGCGCATCGTCTGGGCGTTCGCCACCCGGCCGAACATCTCGGGGGTGCTCATGGCCGCCTCCATGCGGGCGATGCCGCGGCCCAACCGGTAGGCCACGGAGCGGTCGTCTACGGGCCGGCGGCCTGTCGCATCGGGCGTGGCGACCGCGGCCGCGACCGCGTCCACCGCTTCGGCCATCAACGTGATGTGCTCGGTCATCACCGCGATCTTCTGCAGGCCGTCGTCGTCGCGCTCCACCGTGCCGTGTTCGACGTCGAGGGCGCCCCGGAGCACGGACCACCCGGCGTTGACGTCGCCGACGCGGTACCGGTCGCTGATTCGGACGTCGCTGTAGTAGGTGATGTTCGTCCGGTCGCCGTCAACGGTGCGCAGAGCCTGGATCTCGACGCCCGGGGCGTCGAGCGGGACGAGGAACATGGTGAGGCTGCGGTGTTTCGGCGCCGCCGGGTCGGTGTTGGTGATGAGGAAGACGTAGTGCGCGTTGTGGGCGTTGGAGGTGAACATCTTCGAGCCGTTGACAATCCAACTCGATCCATCCGCTTCGCGTACCGCCCTGGTCTTGCAGGTGGCCACATCGGAACCGCCTTCGGGTTCGGTGTAGCCCAGGCACAACCGCAACCGGCCGGACAGGACGCCGGGCAGCACCTCGTCCCTGAGTTCCGGCGAGGCGAACCGTTCGACCGTGTGGGCCACCATCGCGGTGGTGCCCCAGTGGAACCAGGGCGTGTGCGCCCGGCCGATCTCCAGCTCCCAGATCCGCCTGCGTACCGCCGTGAACCCGCCGTCGGCCTCCCCGCGGTAGTCCGCGGCGAGATACCCCGCCTCACCCAAGGCCAGGTGCACCCCCTCGTCGAAGTTCTCGCCCGTCTCCCGGTCGCGCGCGAGCACCTCCTCGGTCACGACGGCGCTCAGGAACTCTCGGAGTTCGCGTTGGAAGGCGCGGTCCTCGTCGGACAGTTCGACAACGGAGAAGTCCATCTCCGAAGCGTGACATTCGCTCGTCGATCTGTAAAGGTGATCCCACCGCGCCGGTGTGGGCGCCGCACAGGGAGGCAGGCCGTTGGGCATCGTCACCACCAGTTCGGACACCGCGTACAGCCATGCGCCCGAGGTGATCTACGACTTCGTCACCAACCCCGCGAACTGGACCAAGACCTACCCCGGCAGCAGCTACGTCGGCCGGCTCGAGAACCTCCCCCTTCAGGTCGGCGACACGTGGGAGGAGGGCGGACCCGACAGCGACCGGATCTTCACCTGGCAGCTCGCCATGGCCGTCCGCCCGCGCCAATGGGTGTTCACCTCGGTGGGGCGCCTCGGCCACGACCGCGACGGCAACGGCGGGATGGACGGCCGGATCACCGTCGAGTACCAGTTCTCCCGCCCCGGTGTGGACGTCACGCTGTTCCGCCGGACGATGACGATCGAGGCGCCGAAGGACGCCCCGATGCCCGACGGGTTCTTCCGTATCGTCAACCCCGCCAACATCGATCGGTACCACGCCGCGGTCGCGCGGGAACTCAGCGGTGCAGCGCCCGCCGCAGGGCCGCCCCCTGGAGCGCGAACAACTGTCGGCTGAGCTCCCAGTCCGGCAGCAGCGAGTCGAAACCGTGGCAAGTGCCTGCGGACACGTGCAGCTCGGTCGCCACGCCGGCGCCGAGCAGTCGCTGCGCGTAGTCCAGCGCTTCGTCGCGTAGCGGGTCGAGTTCCGAGCAGCTGATGAAGGCCGACGCCAACCCGGTGAGGTCGAATCTGCGGGCGGGTGCCACCGTCGCGGGATCCGCGCCGACTGGGACGTAGTGCCGCCACATCTGCTCGACCGCGGGACCGTCGAACCCCGGGGTGGTGGCGAACTCCCGCCGCGACGCCGTGGGACGGTCGTCGAGCACCGGCTGGTGCAGCAGCTGGAACACCACGGGCGGCGCGGCGCCCGCCGCCGAAGCCTGCGCCAGCAGCGCGGCCAGCGCTCCCCCGGCGCTGCTGCCGGCGACGGCGATCCGTAACGGATCCACCTGCAGCCCGATGGCTTCGGTGGCCACCCAGCGCAGCGCCGTCAGCACGTCGTCGAAGGCGGCGGGATGCCGATATTCGGGTGCTAGCCGGTAGTCGACCGAGATCACGGTGCACTCCGCGCGCCGCGCGAACTCGACGCACTGCCGATGGTCGGTGTCGAGATTGCCCAGCACGAACGCGCCGGAGTGGCAGTACACCACCGCGGGCGCCGGGGACGGCCCGCCGCGGTAAATCCTGACCCCGACCGACGCCCGCCCGAATCGTGCTGTCGCCCCGCTGATGTCGACACCGGTCGTGTCGAGTGCTGCCGCCGCTTCGGCGCGCCGGCTGTCGAGGGACTGCCGCACGGCGGGCAGCATCTCCGGTGACAGGTCGGTGCGCGCGGCGGCGAACCGCCGCAGCGCGGGGTCGAGGCGGGCCGCGGCCTCGAGGGCCGTCATGTCAGCGTGAGCCGCCCCGGCCCGCGCCGGACAGCGCGTACGCCGCGGCCGCACCGAACGTCGACGCGGTGACCGCGGTGGTGATCCGGGATCGGCGGTCCAGGGCGGGCGAACCCAGACCGGTGATCACCTCGACCGCGGTGAGGCCGACCGTGGCCGCCAGCGCCGGCTTGGCGCCCCCACCGCTGAGCAGGATCGCGCCCAGTGCTGCTTCCCGCATGGCGTACATCTGGGTCAGGTGGTTGCGCTCGGCGGCGCCCGCGCGGTCGCCCTTCCGCGGGGCGGACGTGTTGCTCAGGCGTTGGGGTGACACCGTGCCGACGATGCCGACGATCAGCATGAGAAACCCCATGACGCCCTGGATGCGGCGTGAGGTGTGGGCGCTGGCGGTGGTGGTCATCGGTGGTGTGCTCCTCGGGTGGTCGGTCATCGGTCTGCCATCGTGTGCGTCCGCACGGCGATGGCCGGGACGTGTGCGGGTGGGTCGAAGGTGTAGTCGCCGGGGCGGAACCGCCGTGTCATCGTCCAGAACGCGCGGGCGCTGCGTGGCCACTGGGTGACCACACGTCCGTTGGCGGCACGGAAGTAGTTGCTGCACCGCGTCGTCCACACGGTGCCCACCATCCAAGAGTCGATCTTGTCGATGAACTCGACCATCGTCCGGGGCCGCACGGCGAGATACGACCGCCGGCGGCGGCGCATGTGTTCGAGCGCGCGCACGATGTAGCGGGCCTGGGCCTCGAGGATGAAGATGACGCTGTTGGACCCGACGTTCGTGTTGGGCCCGTAGAGCATGAAGAAGTTCGGGAAGCCCGGCACCGCCATCCCCAGATACGCGTAGGCGCCGTCCCGCCACGTGTCGCGCAGTGTCCCGTCCTCGCCGGTGATCTCGATCTGGCCCAGGTAGTCGGCCGCGGCGTAGCCGGTGGCGCATAGCACCACGTCGACGTCGAGTTCGGTGCCGTCCTCGGTCACCAGAGACCGTTGTCGCAGCGCCCGGGCCGCGCTGGACACCACCTCGACGTTCGGTCGGGTCAGCGCCTCGAGGTAATCGGTGGCGAACACCAACCGCTTGCAGCCCAACGGGTGTGTGGGGGTCAGCTTGCGCCGCAACTCCTCGTCCGGCACGGTCGCCTCGAGGACGCGGGTGGCGATGCCCGTGAACTCCTGCGTCTTGTCGCTGCCGTTCTCGATCACGGAGATGTTGCGCTCGCTGCGCAACCACAGCCTCGTCCGGTACACCCGCTTGGCGAACGGGACATGGGCGAAGAGCCATTTCTCGCGGTCGGTGTACGGGCGGTCGGGTTTGGGCAGGATCCAGGTCGGCGACCGCTGCACCGAGTACACCTTGGCGGCGACCTTGGCGACTTCGGGAATCAGCTGCGCGGCGGTGGAACCGGTGCCGAGCACGGCCACCCGAACCCCAGCCAGATCCACCGAATGGTCCCACCGGGCGGTGTGCATCACCACGCCGGTGAACGGTTCCTCCTCCACCAGGTCCGGCATCACCGGCCGGGTGAACATGCCCACCGCGGAGACCATCACATCGAAGCGGTACTGCCGCCCGTCGGCGGTGTGCAGTTCCCACGTCCTCGACGCGGGATCCCACCCGGCGGAGACGATCTCGGTCCGCAGTTCCAGGTGCGGCCCCAGTTCGTGGCGGCGGGCGCAGGTCTCGAAGTACTCGAGGATCTCCGGTTGCGCCGACCACAGCCGCGACCAGTTGGCGTTGAGGTCGAAGGAGTACGAGTACAGGTGAGACTTGACGTCGCACGCCAGGCCCGGATAGGTGTTGATGCGCCAGGTGCCGCCGACGCCGTCCTCGCGGTCGAAGATCGTGAAGTCGTCGAAACCCGCCTTCTTGAGGAAGATCCCGAGTGCGAGCCCGCCCGGGCCTGCCCCGATGATGCCCACGGACAACGATTTCGCCAATGCACTCATCCGATCTGCAGGGTCTGGCCGCCGTCGACGACGAGTTCGGATCCGGTGATGAACGAGGCCTGGTCCGAGACCAGGAACGCGACGGCATCGGCGATCTCGACCGGTCTGCCGATTCGGCCGAGTACCGCCCTGGCCGCCAGGCGGGTCTGGGTGACCTGGTCGAGCATCGGCGTCTCGACCGGTCCGGGGAACACGGCGTTGACCCGGATGCCGGAGGGCGCGAGTTCGGCGGCGACGATCTGGGTGAGCCCGCGCAGCGCCCATTTCGAGGAGCCGTACGCGGCGTGGTGCGGGAACGGCCGCATCGCCCCCGTGCTGCACGTGTTGACGATCGCGGCGCCGTCGGCGGCCTTCAGATGCTCCACCGCCGCCTGGATGCCGAGGAACGGGCCGAGGCAGTTGACCCGCCAACTGTTCTCGAAGCCGGCCGGGGTCTCGTCGGCGATCGCCGCGCGGTGCAGGACGCCGGCGTTGTTCACCAGCGCGGTGAGTGCGCCGAACCGATCGACGGTGGCGGCCACGGCGGCCGACCACTGCTGCGGCGAGGTGACGTCGAGTTCGAGCGCGAGCACGTCGTCGCCGAGATCCGCGACAGCCGAACGCAGTTCGTCGACGCGGACGTCGCAGGCGGCCACGCGGAAGCCGTCGGCGTGGAGGCGGGCCACGATCGCCGCGCCCTGCCCGCGCGCGGCGCCCGTCACCAGGGCCACCCGGGTCACTGGTAGCCCCCGCTCGTCGGGGAAGCCTGCGGTGCGGTGGACCTCGCCTCCGCGAGGTGCGCCGCGGCGCCGCGCCGCAGCGCCTGCGATTCCGAGGCGAGCGTGATCATCCGAAATCCCATATCGACCGCGTCCTTTCCGACCGCGCCGCTGCCCGCGTGCACACCGGGGACGACGCCTGCGGCGGCCGCGGCGGCGGCGATGTGCGTCATCGCATTCCGCACCTCCGGCTCGCGCCACGCCGATGTCGGCCCGTAGCCCATCGAGATGGCCAGATCGGCCGGCCCGACGTACAGGCCGCCCAAGCCGGGCACCGCACAGATGTCGCCCACGGCCGAGAGCCCCTGCGTGGTCTCGATCATCGCGAACACGTCCGCCCTGTTCTGGAGGTCGGCCGTGTTGTGGCCGAGGCTGGGGCGCAGTGGCCCGTAACTGCGGACCCCCGACGGCGGGTAGCGGGTGGCGGCGACCGCGGCCGCCGCCTCGTCCGCCGACTCCACCATGGCGATGACGACCGCGTCGGCACCGGCGTCCAGTACCCGTCCGATCGGTGCGGCGTCGGCGGTGGGCAGCCGCACGACGGTGGCGATCGGCAGGTGCTCGAGCCCGCGCAGCATCGCCGCGGCGCCGGCGTCGCCGAGATAGCCGTGCTGGCAGTCGATCCCGAGGTAGTCATAGCCGGCGGCGGCGAACGCTTCGGGTCCGGTCGCGGTCGGGCCGACGACCCAGCCGCCGAACACGGGCGCCTTCTCGTCGAGGGCGTCCCGCAGTCTGCCGCGGGGGTTCATCCGGTGATCGCGATCTTGACCCGGTCGGGGGTCGGTCGGCAGGCCAGTTCGAAGGCGGCCTGGACGTCGTCGACCCCGAAGGTGTGGGTGACGTAGGTGGGCAGCAGGTCGGGATGCTCGCGGACGAAGTCGCCTGCCGCGGTGAGCATCCGGCGCCGTTCCAGCGTCACACCGGATTTCAGCGTGAGGTTGTTGCGCAGCATCATTCGCATACTGATCGGGTAGGCGTCGTCGTCGGCGACACCGAAATAGAACACGGTCCCGCCGAAGGCGACCGCCTCGATCGCGTGGTTGAGGGTGGCCACCTGATGGCCGACGGCTTCGATCACCACATCGGGCCTGTCCGCGGCGTCGAGGTGGCCGACCCAGCGGTCACTGGTCGCGCGGACGACGGTGTCGACACCGAACGCGGGCCCCACCGCGGCGCGATCGACCGGGTCGACACCCGTGACGCGTTCGGCACCTCGAGCTTTCGCCAGATAGGAGAACAGCAGCCCGATCGACCCCTGGCCGATCACCGCGACGTGCCTGCCGCGCAGGTCGGGAAGTTGTTCGACCGCGTAGAGCACGCAGGCCAGCGGTTGCAGCGCGACGGCGTGATGCGGCGGCAGCGCGGGGTCGTACGCGGCGAGTCCGTCGCCGTCGGCCACGACGAACTCCATCAGGCCGTCGAACCCCGACGCCCACCCGACCACAAGGTCACCCCGGTGGTGTGCGGGGTGCCTGCTCCCCGTCACCTCTCCGACGACCTCGTGGATCGGGAAGCCGTTCATCTCCGCGGCGCTCATTCCGGTGTCGCCCGGCAGCCGTCCCTTGGCGCCGCGGAAGCCGGGCAGGTCGCTACCGCAGATGCCGGCGCACAGGAACCGCAGGAGCACCTGTCCGTCGCCGAGGCCTTCCGCGGCCGGTGCGGGCAGATCCAGCCTCTCGAAGGTGTACGGCGCAACCAGTCGATACGCCCACATGTCAGACGCCCCCCGCCTGAACCTCGACGGGGAGACTGTTCCAACCCCACTGAAAGCTCGACGGGGGCCGCGCGGCGTTTTCGGTGTCGACCGCGAAATCGGCGACCCGCCTGAGCCATTCGGTCACCATGATGCCGATCTCCAGACGCGCCAGGTGCACCCCGAGGCAGAAATGCTGCCCGCGTCCGAAAGCCAGCAGACGGTCGATCCGCCGGTTCCACACGAATTCGTCGGGGTCCGGGTACTCCCGCTCGTCGCGGTTGGCCGACGCCAGCAGGGTGATGATGCGCTGGCCGGGTTCGATCGTGGTGTCGTGGATCGTGAACGGCTTACGCAGCGTGCGCGCGAACCACTGCGCGGGTGCGCAGTACCGGATCATCTCCTCGCGCGCCACCGGCACGTGGGCCGCCGGATCGGCGCGCACCTGTGCCAGTTGGTCGGGGCGCCGCCCGAGTTCCCACAGCCCGTGCGCGACGATCTTCGGTACGGTCTCGGTTCCGCCGATGAAGACCCCGAGCATCTGCACCGCGGCCTCCATGTCGGTCAGCGGGGTGCCGTCGGGTTTGTGGTAGTCGAGCAGCGAGTCGACGATCGGCATGTCGTCACCGGAGCGGTCGGCACGCCTGCGCTCGACGAGCGGGGTCAGGTACTCGAGATAGCCGGGCCTGGCGTTGGCGACCTCGACGCCGCTGCCGGGCTGGGCCAGGCTGCCTGCGTTGACGGTGGCCAGCACGTCGGCGGCGAGTTCGGTTGGCAGTCCGATCAATTCGCAGACCATGGATGCGGCGACGATCCCGCCGTAGTCCTGGGTGAGGTCGAACCGCCCCCGCGGTAGCAGTTCGTCGAGCCGCTCGTTGGCCAACTCGCGGATCCGGTCGGCCAGCCGGCTCACCGACCTGGGACGGAACTGGCCCGAGGTGCACCGCCGCACGTCGGTGTAGACCGGGGCGTCGAAGTTGGCGTGGAACGGCATGGGCGACAGGGGCGGATCCGGCACCGGCCCCGTGTTGTGGGTGGCCAGCACCGCGGTCGACGGCAGGGTGCCCTCCGACGCGACGAACGTCCCGTCGTTGACCTCGAGAACCCGCCAGATGTCCTCGAACCGCGAGAGCGCGTAGG
Source organism: Mycobacterium sp. IS-1496 (assembly GCF_001499995.1). Taxonomy (GTDB): domain Bacteria; phylum Actinomycetota; class Actinomycetes; order Mycobacteriales; family Mycobacteriaceae; genus Mycobacterium. The sequence continues at coordinate 165,524 of NZ_LQIU01000034.1, read as the reverse complement.
TGTCCCACTTCTCGACGTAGTAGAGCGGGTGCTCGTCGCGCAGTGTGCGATAGAACGGCAGAGGGTCGGCCATCACGGCAGCATCGAACGGATCGTACGAGAACTGGTGCATCACTGGTGTCCTCCAGCCGGCGTTCACTGCAGCGGGGACGGCGGTAGCGCTTGCAGGATCGAGTCCTCCCAGCCGTCGCGCAGCGCCGGGGCGACGCTCATCCAGGTGACGATCTCGGCGGGCGGGCTGTCCTTCCACGACGGATAGTGGTTCTCGAAGCAGTCCCAGTCCCCGTCGAGCGCCCAGTAGTGGATGACCTCGTTGAACCGGAACGTGGTGATGAACGATCCGAGCCAGCGCTTACCGGTGCGCTCCGACCACGGCACGTAGAGGCGTTCCAGCTCACGGATGTAATCGTCCTGGCGGCCGGGTTTGGTCTGCATGATCTCCTGGATCACCAGTCCCGCACCGACATTCGCCTCGCGGAGTTCGGCGAGCGTGCGGTTGCTGCGGCCGGCGTACATGATCCGACCCTCCCCCGAGGCACCGGTCCCGGACAGGTATCGCGACCATGTGGCGGCGGCGTCGGCATGGCTCCCGCCCGCCCGTTGCGCCTTGCCGATGCGGGCATAGTCGGCGAATGCGTCGATCTCCCAGATGACCGTAACCTGCGGCCAGTGCCCGTTGTAGGGCGTGGCCTCCCAGATCGCGAACAACCGCGCCCCGAGGTCGGCCATCATCGGGTGGTAGACAGCGTCGAACACCTCGAGAAACTGTTCACGTCGCCCCGAACCCAGTGCGATCGTCTCGTGGAGATACAGCAGCGTATGGCTGTAGTACTTCTTCATGGCGCGCCAACGCCGCAGGTGGTTGACAGTGGCACCTAGGGAGCGTGACACTTGTCGCGTGTTTTGTAAAGGCGCGATGTGACGGCCCGGGAAATCGCCGAGAGCGGGCGCTCGGCGCCCACCCTCCTCACGGGCGAGTTCTGCTTCGGGGAGGGTCCGCGCTGGTTCGAAGGGCTGCTGTGGTTCTCCGACATGTTCGGCGAGGCGGTGCACACCGTGGACCTCAGCGGCTCCGTGACCACCCTTGCGCTACCGGGCCATGCACCGTCGGGCCTCGGCTTCCGCCCGGACGGTTCGCTGCTCATCACCTCGGTCGAACGCAGGCAGGTGCTGCGCTATGACGGCGACGCCGTCACCGTCCTCGCCGATCTGAGCGACATGGTGCCCGCCGATCTCGGCGACATGGTCGTCGACGATGCGGGCCGCGCCTACATCGGGTCTCAGCAACGCGAGCACGGGGTGATCGTGCGCCTCGACCCCGACGGTGCCGCAACGGTGGTCGCCGACGGACTCGACTTCCCGAACGGGATGGCGATCACCGAGGACCGCGCGACGCTGATCGTCGCCGAGTCGACCGGGCGGCGCCTGACGGCCTTCGCCATCGAGGCAGACGGCGGTCTGCGTGACCGCCGGACCTTCGCCGAGGGACTCGACGGGCCGCCGGACGGGATCGCCGTCGACGCCGAAGGTGCCGTCTGGACCGCGATGACGCTGGCGCAGCAGTTCCAGCGGGTGACCGACGGCGGCGTGGTCACCGATCGCATCGACATCGGCGACCGCATGGCGATCGCGTGCGCGCTGGGCGGACCCGAACGGCGCATGCTGTTCCTGGTCTCGGCCACCGACGCCTATCCGGAGCGGCTCATCGGCACGAGGAACTCGCGCGTCGACATGACGATCGTCGACGTCCCCGGCGCGGGGCTGCCCTGATGTCGGATTCGTATTACGAACTGTTGGGCGAGGATTCGCACGGCGAGAGGTTCCTGGCCACCGATCTGGTGCGCAGCACGTGGTCGGCGGCCATCCAGCACGCCGCGCCGGTGTCCGCGCTGTTGGTCCGGGCGCTGGAACGCTGCGAGCAGCGCGACGACACCCGACTGAGTCGGGTGATGGTCGATCTGCTGGGCCCGGTGCCTGCCGAAGGCGACCTGTGGGTGAGCGCACGGCGCGAACGCGCGGGTAAGCAGATCGAACTGGTCAGCGCGCAGATGTCGGCGCCGGGACCCGACGGCGCACCGCGACCGGTGGCCCGTGCGAGCGGGTGGCGGCTGCAGATGCTGGACACCACCGCCGTGGCGCACGCGGGTGCTGCGCCGCTGCGCCCGTTGTCGGAGGCGCGCGGCCGGGACATGGCCAAGGACTGGGACCGCAACTACGTGCACAGCCTCGACTGGCGCTGGCTGACCACGCCCCTCGGGGACGGCCCGGGGGAATCGTGGATCACCCCCACCGTCGACCTCGTCAAGGGTGAGACGATGACACCGCTGGAGCGGTTGTTCGCCGTCGCCGACGACGCCAACGGCATCGGCGCGAAACTCGACATCCGCAGATGGACGTTCCTCAACACCGACCTGGTGGTGCACATCCACCGGATCCCGAACGGCCGGTGGATCGGGATCCGCGCCGACACCAGTTACGGCCCGGACGGTATCGGCACCAGCAGCGGCACACTGTTCGACGAGGCCGGGCCCGTCGGGGTGATCCAGCAGTCGGTGCTGGTGCGGCCGCGCCCGCCGCGCTAGCGCCTACCCTGGTCGGGTGCGGTGGATCGTCGACGGGATGAACGTCATCGGCTGCCGTCCGGACGGGTGGTGGCGGGACCGCCGCGGTGCGATGGCCGGTCTGGTGCAGGCGCTGGAACGCTGGGCGGTCGCCGAGGGTGTCGAGGTGACGGTGGTCTTCGAGAAGCCGCCGGCCCCACCGCTTCTCTCCGATGCGGTGACCGTCGCCCATGCGCCGGCCGCGGCGGCGAATTCGGCCGACGACGAGATCGTCCGCCTGGTGCGCGCCTCCGACGACCCTGGCGGAATCGTCGTGGCGACGTCGGACCGGGCGCTCGGCGAACGGGTCCGCTCCGCCGGGGCGGCCACCTACCCCGCCGAACGCCTGCGCAACGACATCGACCCCCGCTGAGCGGTGGTCAGTCCGTCAATCGCAGTGCCGCGGCGGGACACTGGGTGACGGCCTCGCGCATCCTATCGTGGTCGGACGCCGGCCGCTGCTCCCCGTGAATCGTCACGGTGCCGTCGTCGCGCACTTCGAACACGTCCTCGGCGATCGACTCACAGATCCCGTGACCGGTGCACCTGGTGAGGTCGACTTCGACGCGCATACCCGCTCCGTGCCTCAGCGGACGATCGCCGGAAGGCGTTTGACGCCGTGCACGAACGTGCTGAACAGCAGGTCGGGTTCACCGAACTCGATGTGGCTCAGCCGGGTCAGCAGCTCACGGAACAGATGCCGCAGTTCGGTTTTGGCGAGCTGGTTGCCGAGGCAGAAGTGCGGGCCGCCGCCACCGAAGCCGAGGTGCGGATTCGGTGACCGGCTCAGGTCGAACAGGTGCGGATCGTCGAAGACCGCCTCGTCGCGGTTGGCCGAACAGTAGAACAGCCCGACCTTGTCGCCGGCGCGCACGGGCGCTCCGTTGATCTCCGTGTCAGTGGTGGCGAACCGGGCGAACTGCAGCACCGGTGTCGACCACCGGACGAATTCCTCGACGGCGGTGCCTATCCTGCCGTCGAAGTCGGCCATCAGCCAGTCCCGCTGGGCGGGGTTCGCCGACAGCGCCAACATCGCGTGCGTCGTGGTCTGCTTCGTGGTGTCGTTGCCGGCCGACGCGAGCAGGATGAGGAAGGCGCCGATCTCCTCGTCGGTCAACCGCTTTCCGTCCACCTCGGCGTTGACGATGCTCGTCATGAGGTCGTCACCGGGATGGCTGCGCCGGAACTTGGCCAGTTCGACGCCGGTGGCCGACAACAGCATGATCTCGTTGACCGTATCGGCCGCCCGCTCCTCGAGCGTGCTGTACTCGTCGTCGCTCATCGCGAACAGTTTCTCGGCGGCCGCGGCCACCGCGGGCTGGTCAGCGGTGGGCACGCCGAGCATCTCCATGATGGTCAACATCGGCAGCCGCGCCGAACACGCTGCGACGAAGTCGATCTCACCCGCGCCGACGAGATCGTCCACGACCGCGACGGCGTTGTCGTGGATCTGCTGTTCGATCCGCCGGACGTTGCGGGGGGTGAACGCCGAACTGATCAGCCGTCGGTACACCGTGTGTTCCGGCGGGTCCATCGTCAGGAAGAACGATGCGAAACGCTGCACCTCGGCGGGCATCGGATCGAGCGCCACGCCGCGCTCGGAAGTGAACAACTCCGGGTGCTGGCTCACGAAGACGATGTCGGAGCGCCGGGTGACGGCCCAGAATCCGTCTTCTTCCATCGGGAACAGCGACGACAGCGGATGATGCCAGGTCAGCCCGTCGTGCGCGCGCAGCTGCGCGAACACCGCGTCGCGGTCGGCGAAGGTCCGCTGCCAGAACGACGCCGAGGTGATGTCGACCGAACTGTGTTCGCGGGCCGCCGCAGATGTGGACGTCACGAGGTTCAGCGTGACAGTAGCCGCGAAATTTGTAAAGCTATTGGGGTGACGCCGGTGTCGAGCGATCAGAACCGGACCCGTGAGCGGATCCTCGCCGCCACGGCAGAGGTGCTCGGCCGCAACGGGATGACGAAGCTGAGCCTGTCGCAGGTCGCCGCGCAGGCCCGCGTGTCACGCCCCACCCTCTACCGCTGGTTCCCGTCGAAGCAGGATCTGCTGTCGGCGTTCGTGGTGTGGGAGCGCTCGCTCTACGAGCGCGCCGTCGCCGAGGCCGGCGAGAACCTGCCCGCGGACCAGCGACTCGAGGCCGCGCTGCGCATCATCGTCGAATACCAGCACTCGTATCCGGGGCTGCGGATGGTCGACATCGAACCCGCACAGGTGATCGCCCGCCTCGCCCGCATCCTGCCGCGGATGCGCGACCGGCTCGAGCGCGGGCTGTCCGGCCCCGACGCGGCGGTGGCCGCGTCAACGGCTGTGCGCGTGGCGATCTCGCACTATCTGGTGCGCAGTGACGACGACGACGACTTCCTCGCGCAGTTGCGGCACGCGGCGGGGCTCACCTGAGACGGTCACGACCGCCACCCCGCGCTCGGATCGGCCAGCACCTCGTCGGTGTGCTCACCGAGGCGCGGCGCGACAGAGCGCGGCGCGCACGGGGTGCCGTGGAAGTCCGCGGGCGTGGCGACCATCGGGATGCTGCCGTCGCCGTCGGGGACGTACACCGCGCCGCCCGCGGCGTGGAACTGTTCGTCGCCGATGACGTCCTCCAGCGAATTGATCGGCGACCAGAACAGCTCCGGTTCCGCCGCGAAGGCCTCCGCCCACTCGCCCAGCGTCCTGGTGGCGAAGATCGCGTCGAGTTCGGCGATGAGTTCGCGGGCGTTGACCGCGCGCGACCTGCCGGTGGCGAACCGGTCGTCGGTCAGCCACTCGGGGCGCCCGACGCTTCGGCACAGCGGCGGCCAGTGCCGCTCCCCCTCCAGTCCGACGATCCAGAACCGGCGCCCGTCGGCCGCGGCGTAGTTGTTCATGCAGGGGTTGCCCATGGATTCCCGCCGGCCGATGGCGATCTGGCGTCCGGTGAGCAGGAACGTGTTGAGGTCGAAGCTGATCGTATAGGCGCCCTGCCGGTACAGCGAGGTGGTGACCAGCTGACCGACTCCGGTGCGCGTGCGCGACACCAGGGCCGCGCACACCGCCGCCGCCAACGTCATGCCCGCCGAGTGATCGCCCATCCCGCCACGCTGGAACGGCGGATCCTCCCCCGGCCGGGTCAGCAGATGCGCCAGGCCGGCCCTGGCCCAGAACGCGGCGACGTCATAGGCCGCCCGGTCGGCATCCGGTCCGGTGGTCCCGTACCCGGTGATGAGGCCGTAGACCAGCCGTGGGTTGTCGGCAGCGAGTGTCTCGAAGTCCAGGCCGAGGCGGCGCAGCGCGGACGGCCGCACGTTCGTCACGAAAACGTCTGCGGCACCGAGCAGTCCAACGATCGCGTCCCGGCCCGCATCCGACGTCAGATCCACCACGACGCTGCGTTTGGACCGGTTGTCCATCTCGAAGGGCGGGTTCACGTCCCCGTCGATGCCGAGCATGCGCCCGAACATCCGGGCGGGATCCCCGGACGGCGGTTCGACCTTGACCACATCCGCGCCCCAGTCGGCGAGGATGCCGCCGGTGGCCGGTGCGGCGACCCAGACGCCCAGTTCCACGACCTTCACGCCGTCCAACGGTCCGGACATCGACCCTCCTCTTGGTGTGAGCAGGTGAGCTGGTTTACAGTCTCAACCCTATTTGTAAACGTCCGCAGATGACGCCCGAGGAGGCTCGCACCGGTGACGATGAAGTCGAGTATGTCGCCCGCCGTCGGCCTGGCCGCGCACCTCGGCCGTGGGGTGCAACGCGTGGCGACCGACGCCGTTCTCCGGGGGCGGTGGCCGTTCCCGCGTTCGGTGGCAGACCTCGACGCGCAGGCGTTGTCACGGTTGATGAACCGCACGGTCACCTCCGTCTCCGTCATCGGTGGTGACGCGGGCACGTCGTCGCGGGCCCGGCTCGCGCTGATCGGCCGGGATGTCCCAGAGACGGTGTTCGTCAAGCTGCCCGCCGCGACGGCGGCGACCAGGCTGATGGGTGAACTCGGGCGACTCGGCGACACCGAGGTGCGCTTCTACCGGCAGTTGCGGCCGGAAGTGACCGGGGCGCCGGCGGCCCACGGGTCGGCCTTCGACCGGCTCACCGGCCGCTACGTGCTCATCCTCGAGGACCTGCCTGCCGCCGAATGCCTGTTTCCCGACACCCTCCACCCGCTGGACCGCGATCAGGCCGCCCTCGTGGTGGAACTGCTGGCCCGTCTGCACGCGACGTTCTGGGGCCGGCTGCCTGCAGTCGGGCAGAAGGGGGCGTTGGACTGGGTGTACTCGCCGTCGGGTGACGACACGTCCTTGCTCACCGGCAGACTGTTGAAGACGTCCGCCCGCCGGATCGCCCAGAACAGCGACATCCCGGTGCAGGCCGGCCGATTCATCGACGAGAACTACCGGGCCGTCGCCCGGCTGATCGACGAACCGCCCCACACGATCATGCACGGCGACGCCCACCCCGGGAATGTGTACTTCCGCAGCGGTGCGGCCGGCCTGTTCGACTGGCAGGCGCTGCGGCGCGGACATCCCAGCCGCGAACTCGCGTACACGTTGGTCACCAGCATGACCCCGGCCGACCGGCAGGAGTCCCAGCGCGATCTGCTCGACACCTACCGTGAGGCGCTCGCGGCCGCGGGTGGCCCCGAGCTCGACCGCGACGATCTGTGGCACCGGTACCGCCAGGCCGCGCTCTACGCCTATGTCGCCGCGCTCATCACCGCGGGGATGGGCGGTATGCAGAACGAGGACATCGCGGACGAAGGGTTGCGCCGCGGGGTGGCCGCACTCCAGGATCTCGACACCGTGGCGCTGCTGAAGAAGTCACTGTGATGTGGACGCCGAACGGCGCGAATCCCCCGGCGAGGCGTTACAGCCTCTACCATCTGTGAAACACCCCGTCACTCGAGGCCTTGGACGTGAACGAACCACTGACCGCCCGGCGCGACCCCGCCGACTTCGACGATTCGTCGACGCAGCACCGCATCCTGGCGGCCACCGCCGAGGTGCTCGGGCGCAGCGGCCAGACGAAGCTGAGCCTGTCGGAGGTCGCGCTGCAGGCGGGTGTGTCACGGCCGACGCTGTACCGCTGGTTCGCCTCCAAGCAGGAGCTGCTCGACGCCTTCGGCCGCTACGAGCGGTCGATGTTCGACCGGGGCATCAGCAAGGCGACCCAGGGACTGCGGGGCAACGAAAAGCTCGACGCCGCATTGCGTTTCATCGTGTCGTACCAGCAGTCGTACTCGGGTGTCCGGCTCGTCGACATCGAACCCGAAGTGGTGATCGCACAGCTGGCGCGCATCCTCCCGCTGATGCGGGCCCGGCTCGAGAAGCTGCTCTCGGGCCCCAACGCCTCGGTCAAGGCCGCCACCGCCATCCGCGTCGCGGTGTCTCACTACATCGTGCGCAGCGACGACGGCGACGAGTTCCTCGCCCAGTTGCGCCACGCGGTGGGCCTCAAGAACCACGACTAGAGGCGATGGGTCAGGGACGTCGTCCTGACGGGTGCTAACTCCGCGGTGTCACCCGGACCGGGATGTTGCCTTGCCGCGGCATCCCGGTGATCGGGTCGTGGTCCACGTCGGTCGGGACGAGGCGGCCGACGTTGCTGCCTCGTTCACGGACTTCCTCGTCTTCGGTCGGCAGGCCACCGAACGCGTGGTGCATGGCGACCACGTCGGGCCGCAAGCTGTCGTCGGCCTCGACGACGCTGGGGATGCTGTCGTGCGGCGAGGTGACCGTGACCATCGAGCCGTCCGCCAGGCCGAGCGACGCCATCGCGTCGGGATGCATGTACAACGGGTTGTAGGGCCTGCCGCGGTTCAGCGTCGCCATATTGGTGCCCGAGGAGTTCATGAAGTTGTTGTGCCTGCGCGGGATCAGCCGGAACGGGTAGCCGGATCCGGTTCTCGCCGAGACGAAGTCCTCGGCCAGGATTCGGGTCAATTCGCTCAGCAGGTGAGTGTTACCGACGTCGAGCCTGGCTGTGCAGTCGGGATCGCGCGGGGCGACCACCGCGTCGACGTCGAAGATCTTTCCGTGCGGATGGCTGGCCACCTCGTCGAACGGGATGCGCGAGGTCGAACACATCTGCGCGAACAGTTCCTCCGTGGTGAGGTCGGTGTCGCCGTTCATGTTCAGCACGACCGGCGCGGACTCCATGAATCTCCCGCCGCCGCCGCCGAAGAAGTTCACGAACCACAGGTCCAGGTTCATACGCCCGGCCAGCCCCAGGAAGAACTGCCACTCCTCGGTCAGGTCCGAACCCGGGGGCGGGCCGAGGAGGCGGGGCGCGTATTGCCCGTAGGCGGCGGGAATTCCGGTGCCGCTCGTGTAGTACTTGATCAGTTCACTGCCCATCGTCATCGCCGGCGTCTCCATCTGCATCATCGGCGCGATGACGTAGTCGGCCAGCCGCGACGTCAGCGACATCTCGGTGTCCAGGGTGACCAGCAGGTCGAGGCTCTGCAGTGCACGCAGTGTCTTGCGCTGGTCGGGCCAGGCCGCCATCGGATTGCCGCCGATGCAGATCAATGCCTTCACCTGCCCCTCGCCCGGGAGCAGGATCTCGTCGGCCAGCGCCGCCGTCGGCATCCCGCTGACCGTGTCCGTCAGCCCCCGCACCCGTAGCCGCTCGCCGTACCCCCAACCCTGGTACGGCGGGTGAGGCTGCGCCTTCGCGGTGAACGCCGGCATCAGGGTGTTGGGCCGCACCACCCGTTGCCCGGCACGTTGCCACCGGCCGCAGATCGTGGTCAGACACAGGCACAGGTACTCGAGCAGGTTGCCGTGCATCGCGAAGTTGGCGCCGGTGCCCGCGTTCACCATGCCCGGGCGCGTCCCGTGCGTCGCGAACAGTCGCGCCGCGTCGACCAACTGCTCCACCGGGATGTCGGCCCGCTGCGCCACGTACTCAGGGGTGAAACCCGAAACCGCCTCGGCCAGGGCGTCGAAACCGTCGACATTCTCCTCGAGAAATGCCCAGTCACAGTGCTTTTCGCGGATGATCAGGTTGATGATGCCGGCGACGATCGCGACGTCCTCGCCGGGCCGCGGCTGGATGTGGACCGCCGCACGTGCCGCCGTCTGCGAGCGGCGCGGGTCGATCACGATGAGTTGCATGCCCCGGCTGATCGCCGCGCGCAGGCCCTGCCCGGGATTCTGGCCCGGGATGCCGATCGCCTTGGACACCAACGGATTGGTGCCGATCAGCATCCAGCTGTCGGCTTCGTGGAAGTCGATGTCACCGCCGAGCCAGTGCCCGTGTGCGGCCAGCGCGATCTGTTTGCCGGGCTGGTCGATCGTGTTGGCGGTGAAGAACATCGGCGATTCGATCGCCCTGATGAACGCGTTCGCCATCAACGCCGACGCGGGATAGGGCAACCCGTTCGTGCCGAGGTACAGGGCCACCGACCGCGGCCCGTGGGTGTCGATCAGAGACTGCAGCTTCGACGCGATCTCGTCCATCGCTCGACCGGCCTCGATCGCCGCATACGAGCCGTCGGGTCCACGCTTCTGGCTGTGCAGCAGGCGGCGGGGATTGTTGTGGATGTCGGGGAGCGCCCGTCCCTTGGCGCAGGTGTATCCCCGGAACATGGGGTTGTCGGGGTCGCCGGTGACCTTCGTGAGCCTGCCGTCGGTCACCGTCGCCAGCACACCGCAGTGCGCCGAGCAGATCCGGCAGATGCCGGGACGGGTCGTCGTTTGTGACACGTAGGGATGCTAAGCGATCGCCCAGCACTGGGGGCCGGATCTCCCACGACGTCAGAGATGACGATGCCGTCCCCCGAACGGGGTCATGAGAACCGTCTCCTTGAAAACGGAGAACGGTATTTCCGCCGTTCGCCTGACGATTGCGGCCCGATTTGTAACGCTAGGACCCATGACGACTGTGCAGACCGAGTCCGGCGTGCTGGCCGGCGACGAACGGATGTTGATCGACGGCGAGTTGCAGGGCGCGAGCAGCGGCGCCACCTTCGACGTCATCCATCCCGCCAGTGAGGAAGTGGCCGGACAGGCCGCCGACGGCACCGTCGACGACATGGCCCGCGCGGTCGCCGCGGCGCGGCGGGCGTTCGACGAAACGGACTGGGCGCGCGATCTCGACTTCCGCTACCACTGCCTCACCCAGCTGCACGAGGCACTCGAGCGCAACAAGGAACGCCTGCGCCGCATCCTGATCACCGAGGTCGGCTGCCCGGTCACGGTGAGCGGCAGCCAGATCGAGAGCCCGATCGAAGAGGTCAAGCACTGGGCTGAGCACGGGAAGAACTTCGACTACCTCGTCGACACCGGTGTGCACCCCACGCAGCTGGGGCCGGCGCGGCGCAAGATCCACTACGAACCGGTCGGCGTCGTCGGCGCCATCACCCCGTGGAACGTGCCGTTCTATCTGAACATCGCCGAGACGGTGCCCGCCCTGATGGCCGGCAACACCGTCGTCCTCAAACCGGCGCAGCTGACCCCGTGGTCGGGCAGCGAGTACGGCCGTATCGTCGCCGAGGAGACGGACATCCCGGCGGGCGTGTTCAACGTCGTCGTGTCGAACGCCAACGAGGTCGGCGCGGCGCTGTCGGCGGATCCGCGGGTCGACATGATCACCTTCACCGGGTCGACGGCGACCGGGCGGGCGATCCTGGCCGCCGGCGCGCCGACGGTGAAGAAGACACTGCTCGAACTGGGCGGCAAATCCGCCCACATCGTCCTTGACGACGCGGACTTCAACTCCGCGCTGCCGATGGCGGCGATGATGGCGTGCGTGATGAGCGGCCAGTCGTGCATCCTGCCGAGCCGGATCCTGTTGCCGCGCAGCCGGTATGACGAGGGTCTGGCGATCCTGAAGACCATGATGGAGGGTTTCCCGGTCGGAGATCCGTGGACGCCGGGCAATATGCAGGGCCCGCAGATCAGCGAGACCCAGCGGCAGAAGGTGCTCGGCCTGATCAAGAGCGGCATCGACTCCGGCGCCCGGTTGGTGACCGGGGGCGGCGTCCCCGAGAACCTGCCGGTGGGCTACTACACCCAGCCGACGCTGCTCGCCGACGTCGACCCCGACTCCCAGATTGCCCAGGAGGAGATCTTCGGACCGGTGCTGACCGTCACGCCGTACGACACCGACGACGAGGCCGTCGCGATCGCCAACAACAGCATCTACGGCTTGTCCGGCGAGGTGTCCGGCGGCGACGTCGACCGGGCGTTCGCGATCGCGTGCCGGATGCGCACCGGCAATGTGACGATCAACGGCAAGAGCCACTTCGGCATCAGCAGCCCGTTCGGCGGCACGAAGCAGTCGGGGCTGGGCTACCGCAACGGCGAAGAGGGCTATAAGGAGTACCTGGAAGCGAAGACCATCGGCATGCCGGAGTGACGTACCCCTGTTGCGCCCAAACGAACAAACGGGCGCAGAAGCGCGAGTAGTTGACACCATTTCGTCGATCTCGGCGAACGGGAGGCCATGGACATCCAACGCATCAGCGACGAGCTCGAGATCGCCCGGCTGCTGAACACCTACGCCCGGGCCGTCGACAGCAAGGACTGGGAGCTCTACCGCTCGGTGTTCACCGACGACGCGCACATCGACTATTCGTCGGCGGGCGCGGTCGTGGGGCGCCGTGACGAGGTCGTCGATTGGTTCGCCGCCAATTTCGGGGTGATCCCGTGGAGCATGCACTACATCACCAACCTCGAGATCGTCGACCATGACGGTGACACCGCGAGCGTGCGGGCGATGTTCTACAACCCGATGCAACTGCCCGGCATGCCGGACATGAGCTCATGCGGCGGCTACTACCACCACGAACTGGTGCGCACCCCGGACGGCTGGCGCAGCAGGCACCTGCGCGAAGAGAACGTCTGGTTCACCAATAAGCCGTGACGTCTCGCCTGGCCGCTGCCGAAATCGACGAAATGGCGCCAACGTCTCGGACTTCCGCGCCAGTTTGTTCGTTTGGGCGAAACGTCAGCCCTCGGCCGCCAATTGCCCGCAGGCGGCGGCGATCTCACGGCCGCGGGTGTCGCGCACCGTGCACGACACCCCGCGCTCGCGCACCCGGCGGACGAACTCGCGCTCCACCGGCTTCGGGCTGGCGTCCCACTCGCTGCCCGGTGTCGGGTTGAGCGGGATGACGTTGACGTGCACCAGCGGCCCGAGCGCGCCGTGCAGCCGCTTGCCGAGCAGGTCGGCCCGCCACGGCTGATCGTTGACGTCGCGGATCAGCGCGTACTCGATCGACACCCGGCGTCCGGTGACGTCGGCGTAGTAGCGCGCCGCGTCGAGCACCTCGTCAACCTTCCAACGGTTGTTCACCGGCACCAGCGTGTCGCGCAGCTCGTCGTCGGGTGTGTGCAGGGACACCGCCAGCGTCACGTTGAGCTTCTCGTCGGCGAGCTTGCGGATCGCCGGCGCCAGACCCACCGTCGACACCGTCACCGACCGGGCGGAGATCCCGAACCCGTCGGGCGGTGGTGCGACGATCCGGCGCACCGCGGCGATCACCCGGTTGTAGTTGGCCAGCGGTTCACCCATGCCCATGAACACGATGTTGGACAGCCGCCCGCCCCGAGCGGCCGGCGCGGGACCGTCGCCACGCGCGGAGCGTGCGATCAGGTCACCGTCGCGGTCACGCAGTTCGACGGCGGCCGCACGGACCTGCTCGAGGATCTCGGCCGTCGACAGGTTGCGCTTGAGGCCGCCCTGGCCGGTCGCGCAGAACGGACACGCCATCCCGCAGCCGGCCTGCGACGAGATGCACACGGTGTTGCGGTCGGCGTAGCGCATGAGCACCGACTCGAACGTCGTGCCGTCCACCGCCCGCCACAGCATCTTGCGGGTCTCCCCCGCGTCCGTCTCGATCTCGCGGACCGCGGTGAGCAGATCCGGGAACAGCGCCCCGCCCACCTGATCGCGCACCGCGGCCGGCAGATCGGTCATCTGCCGCGGGTCGGCGGTCAACCGGCCGTAGTACTGGTTGGCCAACTGTTTGGCCCGGAACGCCGGCAACCCCAGCTCGGCGACCGCGGCCGCACGCCCGCTGTCATCGAGGTCGGCGAAATGCCGCGGCGGCAGCGCGCGGCGCGGGGCATCGAAAACCAGGGGCAGGGGGTTGGGCATTGACCCCAGTATCCCACCCGAAACGGGGTGGTCGCTCAGGCCAGCAGCGTCAGCACGATCCAGGTGGCCACCGCCGACGGCAACATGCCGTCCATGCGGTCCATCATCCCGCCGTGACCGGGCAGCAGATTGCTCATGTCCTTGATGCCCAGATCACGCTTGAACTGCGACTCGACCAGGTCGCCGAGCGTGCCGGTGATCACCAGCATCACCCCGAGGGCGACACCGGCGTACCAGGGCTTGTCCAGCAGGTAGACCACCGCGAGCACCGCGGCCGTTCCGCCGAACAGCAACGAACCCGCCAGACCCTCCCAGGACTTCTTCGGGCTGATCGCCGGGACCATCGTGTGCTTGCCGAACAGGACACCCGCCACGTAGCCGCCGATGTCGGAGAACACCACGCCCAGCATCAGGCAGAACACCCGGTTGGCGCCGTCGTCGGGATAGATCAGCAGCGCGCCGAAACTCGCGAACAGCGGCACCCACGTCGCCAGGTACACCGCGGCGCCGATGTCGCGCGAGTAGTTCTGCGGTGCCTGGTTGAGGCCTTGGCCGATCAACCGCCAGATCATGCAGACGACGACGGTGGCCGCGAACCCGCCGAGTGCGCCCGCGGGGCCGAATGGCCAGGTCAACCACAGCGTGGCCTGACCGCCGACCAGCAGCGGGATCAGCGGCATCCGGTAGCCGGCCTCGGTCAGACGGCTGCTCACCTCGTAGGTGCTGACGGCGACGGCGGCCGCGACCAACGCCAGCCACAGATACGGCGCGAACAACAGGATGGCGATGAGCCCGCCGCCGAGCGCGACACCGACCGCGATGGCGGCGGGAAGGTTGCGCCCGGCTCGCGACGACTTCTTCGGCGGCTCGTCGACCGGTGTTTCTGACACGGAACCCGCTTGCTGCTGAGAGGCCACTAGACCTCCAGCAACTCTCCCTCTTTGTGCTTCACCAGTTCGTCGATCTGGCTGGTGTAGGTGTGGGTGGTCTTGTCGAGGTCCTTCTCGGCACGGCTGACCTCGTCCTCGCCGGCTTCGCCGTCCTTCTTGATGCGCGCCAGCTCCTCCATCGCCTTGCGGCGGATGTTGCGCACCGACACCTTGGCGTCCTCGCCCTTGGCCTTGGCCTGCTTGACGAGGTCGCGGCGGCGCTCCTCGGTGAGCTGCGGTATGGACACCCGGATGATGTTGCCGTCATTGGTGGGGTTGACGCCGAGGTCGGAGTTGCGGATCGCGTCCTCGATGTTGCGCAGCTGGTTGGCCTCGTAGGGTTTGATGACCACCATCCGCGCCTCGGGCACGTTGATGCTCGACAGCTGGGTGATCGGGGTGGGGGCGCCGTAGTAGTCGACGTTGATCCGGTTGAACATGCCCGGGTTGGCGCGGCCCGTGCGGATCGACGACAGGTCGTCGCGCGCCACCGACACCGCCTTCTCCATCTTCTCCTCGGCGTCGAAGAGGGTTTCGTCGATCACAGTCTTTCTCCCGTCGCTACGTTCGCCCGGCGTCGCCGCACCCGTTCAGGTGGTGACCAGTGTTCCGATCTTCTCACCCGCGACCGCGCGGGCGATATTGCCGTCGACGAGCAGGTTGAACACCAGGATCGGCATGCCGTTGTCCATGCACAGCGAGAACGCGGTGGCATCGGCGACCGCCAGCCCGCGGTCGATGACCTCGCGGTGGGTGATGGCGGTCAGCAGCTTGGCGTCCGGATCCTTGCGGGGGTCCGCGGTGTAGACGCCGTCGACGGCCTTGGCCATCAGCACCACCTCGGCGCCGATCTCCAGCGCCCGCTGCGCCGCGGTGGTGTCGGTGGAGAAGTACGGCAGCCCCATGCCGGCACCGAAGATGACCACGCGGCCCTTCTCGAGGTGGCGCACCGCGCGGAGCGGGATGTAGGGCTCGGCGACCTGCCCCATCGTGATGGCCGTCTGCACGCGGGTGTCGATGCCTTCCTTCTCCAGGAAATCCTGCAGCGCGAGGCTGTTCATCACGGTGCCGAGCATGCCCATGTAGTCGCTGCGGGTGCGTTCCATCCCGCGCTGCTGCAACTGCGCGCCGCGGAAGAAGTTGCCGCCACCGATGACGACGGCGACCTGGACACCGCTGCGGACCACTTCGGCGATCTGGCGTGCCACGAGGTGGACGACGTCGGGGTCGAGACCCACGGCGCCGCCGCCGAACATCTCACCGCCCAGTTTGAGCAGGACCCGCGTGTAGAACGGCCTGGGCTCACCGACTACGGCGCCGGCGCCGTTGGTGTTGTTCGGCTCCGACATCCGTCCCTCGGCCTCCTCGCTACGACGTACCGGGCGCTCCCCCAGGTGGCACACCCATCCTGCCTCATATGCGGTCCGCGGTGTGGCAGGGGCGGTCGAATTCGACCCCGGCGTCAGATCAAGCGAGGTGTGCGGAGAGCAACCAGGCCGGCACCGACTTGCGGCCGCCCGGCTCGTCCCGGATGTCGGTGAAGCCCATCTCGCCGCCGTCGGCGACCTGCGGCGGGAAGTTGGCATGGATGCGGGCGGGTCGGATCTCGTCGATCTGCCAGTGCTCGCCGACGACGTCGCGCAGTTCCTCCTCGGTGACCGGGTTCGCCGGGCCCATCGACGGAACCCCGGCCGCGTCGAAGACCAGGACGAAATAGTTCGCACCGGGGGCCGCGGCGCGCACGATGGAGCGCTGATAGCCCTCGCGCAGTTCGACCGGCATGGAATGGAACAGCGTGCTGTCGACGATCGTGCCGAACCGGCCGTCGTACCCGGTGAAGTCGCTGATGTCGGCGACCTCGAAGGTGGCGTTGGCCAGGCCGCGCCGGGCGGCCTCGGCCCGGGCCAGCTCGATCCCGGTCGGCGCCAGGTCCAGCCCGACGGTGGTGAACCCGCGCTCGGCGAGGTACAGCGCGATCGCGGCTTCACCGCAACCGGCGTCGAGGACGTCGCCGTGGAATCTTCCGGCCTCGATCAACGCCTTGATCTCGGGTTGCGGCTCGCCGATGCTCCACGGCGGACGAATCCCCTCGAATTCCGGGGCGTCGCCGCGATAGGCCGATTCGAACATCTCTGCGGGATTCGTCATATCCCGTTGATATCAATCTTGTTGATACATGTCAATATTGTTGATATGTCGGAATTACTCGAGGACCAGCCACTCGGCTTTCTGCTGCACCGGGTGGCGAATGCCTTGCGTGGCGACGTGAACTCAGAAGTGCTGGAACCGCTGGGACTGACCTTCCCGCAGTACATCTGCCTGCGAATGCTGTCGCGGCGGCCCGGGCGATCCAACGCCGAACTGGCTCGCGACACCGGCGTCTCACCGCAGGCCATGAACATCGTTCTGCGCGCCTTGCAGGAGCGCGGACTGGTCGACCGCCCGGACTCCGTCGCCTCCGGCCGGTCGCTGCCCGCGGCACTGACCGATCGAGGCCGGCAGCTGTTGGCACGCACCGACTCCGGCGTTCGGGCCGCCGAGCGCCGCTTGATGTCCGATCTCACCGACGCACAACGACGCGATTTCAAGCGGATCCTCGTCGCGCTGGGCGCGGACTAGAGTCGGACGCCATGACGACCCCGGCCGGACACGTGTACGTGTCACGGCTGCTCACCGACGGCGCCATGGAGCGGTTGCGCACGCTCGGCCGCCCGCTGCGGGTCGGTGGCGAGAACCCGCCCACACGAGGCGACCTCGAAGCCGGGTTCGCCGGTGCGTGCGCGGCGGTGGTGACGCTGACCGAACGGGTCGACGCCGGCCTGCTCGCCGCCGCGGGCGACGGACTGCGCGTGGTCGCGAACGTGGCCGTCGGCTACGACAACGTCGACGTCGCGGCCGCCCGAGCCGCCGGGGTGACCGTTACGAACACCCCTGGCGTTCTCGACAACGCCACCGCCGACCACACGTTCGCCCTGATCCTCGCGGTCACCCGTCGCGTCGTCGACGGCGACCGGTTCCTGCGCTCGCGGCAGCCGTGGGTCTGGGGCCCCCGGATGCTCACCGGTCTCGACGTCAGCGCGGGCGCGACGCTGGGCATCCTCGGCTACGGCCGCATCGGGAGAGCGGTCGCGCGGCGGGCCCGCGCGTTCGACATGACGGTGCTGGCCACCTCGCGCAGCCGCACCTGCGGCGCCGACGACGGTGTGCGGTTCGTCGACACCGGCACACTGCTGGCCGACAGCGACGTCGTCTGCGTGCTGACGCCGCTCACCCCCGAGACGCGTCACCTCATCGACGCCGCGGCGCTCGACCGCATGAAACCGACCGCCTACCTGGTCAACACCGCCCGCGGCGGGGTCGTCGACGAGACCGCGTTGATCGACGCGCTCGCCGCCGGCCGGATAAGTGGCGCCGCGCTGGATGTGTTCGAGAATGAACCCCATGTCAATCCCGCGCTGCTCGACGCCCCCAACCTTGTTGTCACCCCGCACATCGCCAGCGCCGGCGCCGCGACCCGCGACGCCATGGGCGTCCTCGACGTCGACAACGTCGCGGCCGTGCTGGCCGGCCGGCCCGCGCTGACCCCGGTCTGATGAAAATCGTTCTCGCGCCGGACTCCTTCAAGGAATCCATGAGCGCCGCACAGGCCATCGACGCCATGCGGGACGGGGTGCGCGCGGCCCTGCCGGACGCCGAATGCGTCGGGGTCCCGATGGCCGACGGCGGGGAGGGCACCGTCGACGCCGTGGTCGACGCCCTCGACGGCGAACGGGTCACCGTCGAGGTGGCCGACGCGCTGGGCCGGCCCGTTCCGGCCACCTACGGCTACGTTGCGGGACGGCGGTTGGCGGTGATCGAGATGGCCGCCGCCGCGGGTTTGGAGCTGATCGCGACTGCGCAACGGGATGTGTTGCGCGCCAGCACTTTTGGGGTGGGACAGCTGATCGCCCACGCACTGGACCGCGGCGCCGGCGAGTTCCTGATCGGGCTCGGTGGCTCGGCCACCAACGACGGCGGCGCCGGCATGCTCACCGCGCTCGGGGTCCGGTTGTACGACGCCGCGGGCGCACCGCTGCCGCCGGGCGGTGCGGCGCTGACCGACCTGGACCGCATCGACCTCGACGGCCTCGATCCACGGTTGTCGGACGTGCGGATCCAATTGGCCTGTGACGTCACCGCACCGCTGCTCGGGCCCACGGGCGCCAGCGCGGTGTTCGGCCCGCAGAAGGGTGCGAGCGCCGCCGACGTCACCCGACTGGAGGCCGCGCTGACCCGGTTCGCCGCCGTGGCCCACGCCGCCCAGGCCGAGACGCCCGGCGCCGGAGCGGCCGGGGGCCTGGGCTTCGCACTGCTCGAATTCCTCGGCGCCACAAGCCGCCCCGGTGTCGAGGTGGTCGCCGAGACGGTCGGGTTGGAACAGGCGTTACGCGGTGCGGCGTGGGTGTTCACCGGTGAGGGCGGCGTCGACGCGCAGACGCTGATGGGGAAGACGCCGTTCGGGGTGGCGCAGATCGCCGCCCGCACCGGGGCCAGGGTGGCCATCTTCGCCGGACGCGTCGGCGACGACGCGTCGGTCCTGCTGGACCACGGCGTCGACGAGATCGTCGGGATCACCGCGGACGGCACGCCACTCGAGGAGGCGCTGCGGACCGGTCCGCAGTCGCTGACGCGGGCGGTCACCGACTTCGTGCGCCGACACGACGGTTGTTGACGGAAATCCCGGGATTTTCGTCAACAACCGTCGTCTCGTGCCTACGACTCCCGGGCCACGTCGGCGACCGGCAGGCTCGCATGATGCGAGTGGCAGGCCTTCGGCGGTGACGGCGGCAGGTCGAGTGCCGGATTGCCGTCGAAGAAGCCGACCGGCTTGAGGTGGAAACCGGTGTACGCGCACGGCATCACCGGCCAGTCCTCGGGCCGCACCACGTGATGCGCACCCACGGTGTACCAGAGCACGATGTCGGTGTCCTCCAGCGCCGCATCGTCGGCGATGTACTGCGGCAGCCCCTGCATGTCGGCCGACTGGTACATGTAGTCGCCCGCGGCGTACAACTCCGCCGGGTCGTAGCGCGTGACCCACAGGTTGTGCTGGACGAACCGCGCCCGGTCGTAGATGTAGGACCCCTCCTGCACCATCACCGGCACCACGTCCTTCGGCGTCAGCTTGTAGGCCACCGGGGCGCCCAGTTCGTTGCGCTTCGACGGGTTGGCGATCTTCCAGTACCGCCCGGTCGACCAGTCCCAGTCCCGGGCGCCGTCGGCCTCCGAGGCCACCAGGGTGTCACGGGTGATCCACGCGTTGCGGTGCGGGTTGAGCTCCGGATCGGGTTCGGGGATCGAATCCACCTCGTACACACTGTTTCCGGCGCCGTCGATGCTCATGTCCAACCGGAAGTTGAAGAAGTGCTGGTGGTTCGGCCCGTAGATGCCGGGGGCCACCATCTTGCCGTGGCGTGGGTCGTCCCCGTCGGCCACCGCGCCGGTGGTCAGCACCCCGGACAGCTTGACCTCGACTTCCATCGACGCGTCGTTGTAGAAGTACCAGAAGAACCCGTACTCATAGTTGCCGACGGTGCAGATCATCGAGATCACCAGCCGACGCGACCGCCGCACCTCCACCTCACCGGTGCGGAAATCGGTGTGTTTCCAAGAGATCCCGTAGTCCTCCTCGTGCATGCAGATGGCGTTCGGGATCGTCACAGCATTGCCGGCCGAGTCGTTGACCGTCCCGTCGAAGTAGAAGATCTCACCCAGGCAGTCGCATCCGAGTGTCAGCGGGTTCGCCGAGAACCCCATCCCGACCTCACCCATGTCGAAGACGTTCTTGTTCCAGTGCGTCGGCGCGGTGTCGCCGTAGGGCACCACCATCTCCGACAGCGACGCCCGGTACACGATCGGCCGTGTCCGGCCGCGGTCGGTGTAGGTGACCTCGTGCAGCACGACGCCTTCGCGGGGGTTGAAACCGACGCGCATCGACCACTTCTGCCACTGCACCCGCCAGCCGTCGACGGTGAAACTCGGACCCTCCGGCTGAGTGATCTCGATCGGTTTGACGTCGTCGCGGAACTGCGTGAACGCGGGCCGGTTGTTCGGGTCGAACATGAACTGCTCGCTGTAGTTGCCCGCGGTCGGCGGCAACGGCACGACACCGTGGTCCTCGATGTCGATGACCCGCGTCGCGTCGAGGTCGAACGTGACGATCAACCCCTCGACGGGACGCGCGTATCCGTGTTCGGACGGTGCGGCCCGCATGAACGTCAGCGGCCGGCAGATGAGCGGCGAGTTGTCGTAGTGGTCCTGGCTGCCGTAGTAACCCGCGGGCCACGGGTCGATCATCGCGAGGCCGAAGTCGGTGACGCCGCGCTTGCGCATGGCTTCCTGCCACCGTGGGTCCTGCCGGACGACCTCCTCGACGCCGGTCATGTGCTCGACGAGATAGGACGGGAACCGGCCAGGCACCGCGCGCCACGAGTCGATGACCCGTGCGCCGAGGTCGACGACGGCCTCGCTGACGAGTTTAGCCGCCCCGTCGTACATGGTCGCGAAGGCCCGGCGGGGCACACCGTCGAGCCCTTCGAAGGTCAGCGCGGAGTTCTTGGCCGGCTCGGCGAGTGAGATCATCACGAATTTCAGTGTCGGCGTAGCGTATTCGGAGTCCATGATGATCGCCGCCGCCGCCTCGATCTCGGCGCCGCTGAGCGGGTCGAGGGGGTAGGCGACCGCGCCGTCTGTGGTCTCTGTGCCGGCCACGGTGCTGTCCATGGTCATTCGTTCACACCCCTTCAGGGCTGGTGTCGGATTTGTCGAGGTCGAGGACCGCCAGGTGCGCCAGCGCGTCGTCCTGGGTCATCTTGTGCGCCGAGCGGCGACCGAAGACGTAGACGACCAGGCCCAGCGCGAACATGCCCAGGCTGATGCCGCCGACCCACGTCATCCAGGTGGCGGCGGGCACGTCGATCCACGGTGTGACGAACGAGTAGTAGATGCCGCCGATGGTGCCCAGCGTGCCGACCACGACGGTGATCCACACGCCGGCCATCCCACCGGGGATGCGCCAGAACTGTTCGTTGACATAGCGATCGGCGTACTTCTTGCGGGCGATGATCACCGGGATCAGGAAGAAGAAGCCGGACAGCAGCCACACCGTCGACAGCCCGCCCTGCAGGTAGATGGTGACGTTGGCCATGCTGCTCTGCGAGTACAGGCCGACCAGGATCAGCGATGAGATGACGCCCTGGATCAGGATGGCGGTCACCGGGTTACGCGTGCGCGGATTGAGGTGGGTGAAGATGCGCGGCAGGTGACGCTCGAGACCGGAGACGAAGATGAGCCGCGAGTAGGCGACCTGGTAGGTCATCAACGCCACGATGATGATGAACGCCAGCACGACCGCGCAGACCTCCATCAGACCGGGGAAGCCGGCGACGTCGAGCATGCCGATGATGCCGGTGACCGGGTCGATCTCGTCACCGGGCAGCGCCATCATGGTGCCGAGCGTGGTGAGCAGGTAGATCGCGACGAGCGCGGTCGACCCCCACAGGATCATCCGTGGGCCGCTGCGGCGCACCGAGAGGAATTCCGCGCCCATGTTGTACGGGGTCTCGACGCCGAGCAGGTAGAGCAGCACCGTGCCGTAGAGGAAGCCGGCGACCGCGAAGTTCGGGATCGTCGCCTCTTCCCACGAGAACGGGGTGGCCGAACCGTTCTTCCCGGCGTAGAGCAGTCCACAGACGAAGATCGTCAGCGTCAGCACGCCGTAGACGACGAAGACGACGTTCATGATCCGTTGGTTGGCGGCGAGTTTGGCCAGCGCCAGGCCGATGACCGTCCAGAGGATCACCAGCTGCAGGATGATGCTCATGGTCAGCCCCAGTTCGGCGTGGAACGCCAGGAGCAGGAACTGCAGTACCACCGCCGGTGAGGATGCGGCGTTGAGGATCACCGGCACCCACGACAGGTAGCCGCCGATGAATCCCCAGGTCTCCCCCATGGTCCGGTAGGCCCAGATGTACACACCGCCCTGGCCCGGCCACAGGTTGCCGAGTTCCACCACGGCCATTCCCGCGGGGATCAGGAAGGTGAGGATGCCGAGCACCCACATCGGGATGGCCGTCCACCCCCCGGCGGCCATCACCGACGATCCGGTGACCCAGCAGATGATGAAGACGTATGCGGCCGTGAGCCCGAACGTGCTCATCACCTTGGGCAGGATCTGTTCGGGGACGAGTTCGGTGGTCATCAGGGCGTCGCGCCCCGGCGGCGGGGACGCCTCGAGTTCGGCGGTCATGGGTTCTCCCGAAAGGTGTTGTGGTTGAGGGACGTCAGTTGACGATCTGTCCGTCTTTCATCCGGACGACACGGCTCGCTTCGTCGGCCACCGTGGGGTCGTGGGTGCTGGCGACGACCGTGACGCCGAGCGTCGAACACAGGTCGCGCAGCATGCGCACCACCGTCTCCCCCGTGCGGTGGTCGAGATTGGCTGTCGGCTCGTCGGCGAGGACGAGCGCCGGGTTGCTGATCAAGGAGCGCGCGATCGCCGTGCGCTGCTGCTCGCCGCCGGACATCTTGGTCGGCTGGTGATGGATGCGGTGACCGAGGCCGACGAGCTCGAGCAGTTCGATCGCCCTGGTGCGCAACGCTTTGCGATCGTACGGTTCGAACATCAACGGAAGCTCGACATTCTCGACCGCCGACAGGAACGGGATCAGGTTGTAGCTCTGGAAGATGAACCCGATCGTGTCGTGGCGCAGCGCGGCGAACTGGCTCTCGGTCAGGGTGCGGGTGTCGCGGCCGGCGACGGTCACCGAACCCTTCGTCGGGCGGTCCAGCCCGCCGATGATGTTGAGCAGCGTGGACTTCCCGCTGCCGCTGGGCCCCATCAAGCAGACGAACTCGCCCGGCATCACCGTGAGGTCCGCGGCGACCAGCGCACGCACCACGTCGTCGCCGAGTTTGTGCAGTTTCCACACATCGGCGATCTCGATGACCGGCGGTGAGTGCGGGGTGGCCGTGTCGTGGTTCCGGCGTTCTTCGATGGCGGTCATGTCAGCCTCCTGCGGTCAGGGAGCGGATGGGCGGCCGCGACGCGGCCGCCCAGGTGGGCGGAATGCTGGTGGCCAGTGCCGCGACGGCGCTGACCGCGACGGCCGTCGCGACACCGGTGAGTAGGCCACTCGGCGCGACTCCCCCGGCGGCGAGGCCGGTGGCTCCGAGGACGATTCCCGCGACCACGGCCAGCCCCGCGCCGGCCAGCGCACCGAGCATCGCGGCGACGAGAGGTTCCACGAGCAGCGCGGCGACCACCGGCAGGCGGGGAATCCCGTTGGCGCCCAACACCCCGAGCTCGCGGGTGCGGTGCGCGACGGTGCGCGTGGTCGCCACGGCCACCTCCACGACACCGACCAGCAACACGCTGACGGCGATGAGGACGACGGCGCGGTTGATCTCGTCGGCGTGACCGAGTGACGCGGATTGCGCCCGGATCCCGCCGGACATCCCGAACACGATGACGACCAGGAACGCACCGGTCGCCGTCGTGACGGCGGGCAGCACCAGTTCACGGATGCGGCGGCGGGTGGACAACCAGCCGTAGGACAGTCCTCGACGGATCACTAGCGGGCCCCCAGCAGGTCGACCGGACGTTGCTGCAACAACCGGTGCACGGGTACGAGCGCCCCGACGATCGCCATCGCGGGGATGAACGCGGCGACCATGCCTGCGGCCTGCAGCCATGCGATCGGCGTCGCGATACCGGGAATGACCAGCGCGACAGCGCCTCCCGCGGCCAGCACTCCGACGACGTAGGCGGTGACGAAGACGAGTGCCGATTCGACGAGGAAGAAGTAGAGCACCTCGTCGGCGAGGCCGATGCTCGACATGATGCCGAACTCACGCTTGCGTTCGGCGACGGCGGCCAGGAACGACGACACCGCGATCACGAACCCGAGGGCCAGACCGATCGTCGAGATCAGGCCGAGCGTCGAACTCGTCACCTTGCCCGAGAACAGGGCGGAGAACTTCTGCTCGAACGACAGCGGTCCGTTGCCCCCGACCGTGTCGTAAATCAGACCTCCGCCGCCAGGATCCGGGGTCTGCGACGGGTCGGCGGTCGCGGCCAGACCGGTGGCCGCACCGAACGTCTGCGCGAGGTCGCGCCGGTTCTCCTGTCCCGCCGGTGCGCTGACGGTCCACCAGCCGTCGTCGCCGACCAGGTCATGGGCGACCGGGGTGGCGACCGTGACCGACTGACCCGCGCCGGAGACGGCGGCGACGAGGTCGTGGCCCCCGATGTCGACGTGGTCACCCGGGGAGACGCCGAGGCGGTCGGCCACCGCGTCACCGAAAACGGCTTGGCCCGAGAGGGCTTCGTCGGCGCCCTGCACCGACACCGGAGTTCCGTCGATCTCCGCGCGGCCCGACAGTGTCCGGGTGGCGCTCCACCCGGCGGGAACGTCGATGTCCGGGGCGGCGCCCCCGGCGATCAGCGCCCGGGTGTCCGGGTCGTACTGCACACCGGCAGCCGGCACCACCCACAGCTGCGCGTCACCGAGCACGTCGGTGACCGAATCCGCCCCCGTGATCGCGAAACTCGACGAGATCGTGCGCACCACCGTCACGCAGGCGATCGCCAGGGCGATGCCGAGAACGGCCAGCACGAAACGTGCGGGGCGGCGGCGGATGTTGGCCAGCGCGAAGCGGACGAGGCACCCGAAGGTGTTCCCGGAAGAGGAGACGATCAGCGGTGATCGTGCGGAAGTCGTTGCGTTGTTGACCTGACTGGTCTGCACGAGAAGAAATCGTCAGACCGTCGCGTTTCCCCTGCAGCAGCGCGCAGTGTCCGCGGCGTTAACTCCCGGCCGGTTCCGTTACGGCGCTGTGTCCCGTTCCTGAACCGCTCGATCGGCGGGCCCCATCACCTCGTCCAGCGCGACGGTGACGCGAAAGCCGCAGAGCACCAGGATGTGCAGCAGATACAGCCACAGCGCCAGAGCCGACACCGCGCCGACGATCGGCAGGCCGCCGAACGGCGCCGACCAGGGAATGGGGATCGCCAGGAACAGCACGAAGCCCTGCAGGAACCCGGCCAGGATGGCGCCGGTGCCGAACGCGCCGATCAGCAGCGGCCGCCAGGCCAGCCGGCCGGGACCGATCAACCCGAACACCCCCACCAAAGCGGTCGACACGGTGAGCCAGACGATGTGGAACGCCACCACGATGCCCCACATCAGCGACCATCCGCCGCGGTCGTAGAGCGGGCCGACGTAGGACGCCGATGCGAGCACGGCGAGCAACAGCAGCGGCGCCACCGCCGCCACGCCGAGCAGGCCGACGCGACCCCGCCATCCGGTGAGAGTGTCGGGCGCAGAGGACATCTGGACGAACGCACGGCGCAGCCCCTCGCCGTAGAGACTGGCCGGGAAGAGCACGACGAGGGCCTGCACCCAGGACATAGACAGAGCCACCGACGTGAGTGTGCGCAGTGCTTCGGGCGTGCCGTGCCCGCCGGGTAGACCGCCGATCGCGGCGTCGACCGCCGACCTGACGGTCGCGTGGCCGACCAGACCGCCGACCGCCCACAACGACGCCAACGCCAGCGGAGCGATCCCGATGATGCCGAAGAACGTCGCACCCGCCGCCCACAGCGACAGGTCGCTGCCCGGGAAGGTCCGGCGGACTTCGGTGGCGAGCACGCGTACCCGGCTCACCGCGCGCCCCGCCCTTGCGGATGCTGGCAGGCTGATGCCGTGAGCCCACGACCCCCGGCCGACGACGACGGCTGGTCCGCACTGCACGACGGCCTCCAGCCGTCGGGCGTGGCGCGCGGCTGGCTGCGGGTGGTGGGGGCGCTGGCCGCCGGGCCGGTGCTGCGGGTGCCTCCCGACCTGCTGTCGGCCGCGGGGGTGCTGGTGCTGGCCGGGGCGCTGGCCGCGGTCGCCGGGGCCGGGTGGCCGTGGCTCGCGGTGCCGCTGATCGTGGGCGCGGGAGTGCTCGACACCCTCGACGGTGCGGTCGCGCTGCGCACGGGACGGGCCCGGCCGCTGGGCGCGATCGTCGACGCGGTTGCCGACCGGATCGGCGATGTGCTGCTCGGCGCGGTGTTGGTGGCGCTCGGCGCGCCGCCGGACGAGGCGGCCGCGGCGGTCGTGCTGGTCCTGCTCCACGAGTACATCCGCTCGCGCGCCCAGGCGGTCGGCATGCCGGGGGTCGGCGCGGTGACCGTCGCGGAGCGACCGACCCGGCTGATCGTCGTCGCGTTGGCGGCGGGCGGGGCAGCGGCCTTCCCGGCCGGCCTGCCGCTGCTCGGATGGGGCTGGGGCACCACGTTCGCGGTCACGTGGACGGCGATCGGCGTCGTCGGGATGGTTCATCTGGCGGTCGGGGTGCGGCGCTCGACACCGCCGCGCTTCCCGCGGGCTCCATGAGACCGGCGACGATCTCGGCCGACATCAGCACCAGCGGGATGCCGCCGCCCGGATGCGCCGAGCCGCCGACCAGGTAGAGCCCGGGCAGACGGCTGCGGTTGGCCGGGCGGCGCAGCGCGGCGCGCGGTCCGTGCGACGCGGTGCCGTAGATCGTTCCGCCGGGCGCGCCGGTGCGGCGTTCCAGGTCGGCGGGGGTGATGACGTCGACGACCCGGATCCGGTCGCGAACGTCGGCGCCGCGTTCGGCCAGCAGGTCGAGCACACGGTGGGTGTAGTGCTCGCGAAGGCCGGGAGCGTCCCAGTCGACGCCGCCTGCCGGGTTGTGTGCGGGTGCGTTGACGAGCACGAACCAGTTCTCCGAATCGTCGTCGGGGCGCAGCGCCGGGTCGTCCGGTGCGTGCACGTAGATGGTCGGGTCGGGCACGGGGCGCGGTGCGCGCCCGAAGATCGCGTCGAACTCGGCGGCGTAGTCGCGCGGGAAGTAGATCCGGTGCGCCGGACCCGGCCGCCGCCCGGACAGGCCGAGCAGCACCACGAAGCCCGCCATCGACGGTGACCGCCCGCGCAGTCGCCGCCGCAACGCCCCGCCGGCACGTGGCGGCAGCAGACGGTCGTAGAGCACCCCGGCGTCGGCATTGCTGACCACCGCGTCGGCGCGGACCTCGACCCCGTCCACCCGCACCCCCGTCGCGCGCCCGTCCGACACCGTCACCGCGTCGACCGCGGCGCCGGTGTGGATCTCGACCCCGAGTGCGGTGCAGCGCTGTTCGATCGCCTCGACGATGCGGCGAAGCCCACCCGGCACGTACCAGGCGCCGAACTCCTGCTCGACGAACGCCGTCACCGACAGCACCGCCGGGGTGCGGCGTGGGTCGGAGCCGGAGTAGGTCGCATACCGGTTGAGCCACATCCGCATTCGCGGATCGGTCAGCATCCGGCGGCCCAGCCCGTCGATGCTCTGCCACGGCGCGACAGTCAGGAGGTCAGCCGGATTCACAGCCATCCGGGCCAGCGCGGGCAGCGACACCGGTCGCCGCAGCACCGGCTCACCGACCAGGTGCCACAGCCGCCGGGAGCGGGTGTGCAGGCGTCGCCATGATTCGCCGGCGCCGGCGCCGAAGGCCGCGTCGAACGCCGCGGGAACCCGCGTGCGGTCGAAGGGCAGGTCGAGTCGGGTGCCGTCGGCGAAGACGTAGGCGCACGCCGGGTCGACGGGGGCGAGCGGGAGATCGGCCGGGCCGCCGGTGTCGAGGAACAGCTGCTCGAGCAAGCCGGGCATGGTCAGCAGCGACGGTCCGGTGTCGAACGTGAAGCCGTCACGTTCGAGGACACCGAGTTTCCCGCCGACGGCGCTCGCGCTCTCGTAGACCGTGACGCGGTGGCCGGCCGCGCCGAGGCGCGCCGCGGCGGCGAGCCCGCCCAGACCCGCGCCGATGACCGCCACCGTGCTCATACCTTGCGGCCTTTCCACTGCAGGGTGCCGCGAATCTGACCGATCCATGACGACACCAGCAGCGCCAGCAGCGTCAGCACCGACACCGGGTGCGCGACCGCATCCCAGCGCCGACCGCACCACGGCGTCGCAAGGGCGCGGCCCACCACGGCGGCGGCGTAGCCGAGCGCACCGACGCGTGAGCCGGCCACAGCGGCGGCCGCGGGCACGACGTAGACCACCGTCAGCATGGCGCCGACCGCGAGCGCACCCAGCGGGGAGCCGAACGCCGTCCACAGCGACTTGCGGTACCCGTCGCGTAGTTCACGGCCGGTCGCGTACATCCGGCACGTCGCCAGTCGCGAGCCGTCGGCGAGCCCCGTCCGGCCACCGGAGACGCGCACCGCCCTCGCGAGCGAGATGTCGTCGAGCACCGCACCCGCCACCGACCCCCACCCGTCGGCGCCGGCCAGCGCGCCGGCCTCGACCACCAGGAACTGGCCGTTGGCCGCGGCCATGGACGGACGCCGCGAACGCTCGGCCAGACGCAGGGGAAGCGTGGTGAGCCAGGACCACGCCAGCAGCGGTTGCACCAGTCGGCCGGCGACACCGGCGGTGATCTGGTGCGGCCACGGCGAGAGCAGATCCAGCGGCCGCGGTCCGCGCAGCACGGCGATCGCGGCGGCCACCGCATGCGGGGCGAGCACGACGTCGGCGTCGACGAACACGAGGATCTCCCCTCGTGCCGCGGCGGCCAGCTGCGCGCAGGCGTGCGGTTTGCCGAGCCATCCCGGCGGGGGCTCGGCGCCGGCCAGTACGGTCACGCCCGACCCGGGCCCGGCGGTCCGGCGCACGACGTCGGCGGTGCCGTCGGTCGAGCGGTCGTCGAGTACGAGGATCTCCGCGTCGGACAGGCCCCGCTGCGCGAGCAGGGAGCGGATCGTCGGCGCGATGCGGTGCGCTTCGTCGCGCGCCGGAACCAGGATCGACACCCTCGCCGGCACCGGTGGTGGATCGTCGGGCGGGCGCCGCAGCAGGCGGAGGTTGACCAGCTGGTGCAGCGTGCCCACGCAGGCGAGTGACGAACCGATGACGACGAGTGCGCGCGACGTTTCGGCGAAGCGATCATCGGGCACCTTGGAAACTCTACGAAGTCACGTTCCGCCCGCGCAGGCGGCGTTCTGGCAGCGTTGCAGAAGTGGAGGTACACACCGTGGCGTTGGCCGTGCCCGTCGCGCCGGTGCGCCGAACGGCGGTGGTGTGGACGCTGGTGGCGGCCGCCATCCTGGTGCAGATCGCCTACCCGCTGATGCCTGACGCATGGCGCACCGAGGTGACGGTGGCGAGCGTGGTGGTCTTCTTCGTCGCGGCGGTCGCCGACGCCGCGCGGCTGCACGGTGTGGCCGGTGCGGCCGCCCTGGTGGCGGTGGCAGGCGGCGGCGGCCTGGCCGCCGAGGCGGTCGGGGTGGCCACCGGATGGCCGTTCGGGCCGTACGCCTACACCGGCACACTCGGCCCGGAACTGTTCGGCGTGCCGGTCGTCGTCCCGCTGGCCTGGGTGATGATGGCCTGGCCCGCGCTGGTGGTGGCCAGGACGCTGGCCGTACGGCCGGCCGCGGTCGTCGCGCTGGGCGCGGTGGCGCTCACCGTGTGGGACGTCTTCCTCGACCCGCAGATGGTCGCCGCCGGCCACTGGACATGGTTCGCCACCGTCCCGGGCCTGCCCCTCATCCCGGACATCCCCTGGACGAACTACCTGGGGTGGCTGATGGTGTCGACGGCGATCATGGCGTTGTTGAATCGGGCGCTGCCGAGGGAGCCTGCGCCGTCGGCGCCGGCCGCCGCGTTGTACCTCTGGGTGTACTTCTCCTCGGTGCTCGGGCACGCGGTGTTCTTCGGGCTGCCCGGCTCGGCACTGGTCGGCGGTCTGCTGATGGGCACGGTGGCGGTGCCGTTCGCGGTGGCGCTGGGCCGGCGGCGCCGCGACGGCGGGCTGGTGCCCGGGTGACCACATCGGCCGGCCGGGCCGCGCCGGGGCGGATGCGGCCGCGCCGCCTGGTCGTGCCCGATCCGCTGGCGCCGCGCCGGGTCCCCCCTGGCGCCGAGGCGATCGTCGTCGGCGGCGGTATCGCGGGGATCTCGGCTGCGGTGGTGCTCGCCGAGCGCGGCGTGGCCGTGACGGTGCTGGAGGCGGCCGATCACCTCGGCGGGCGTCTGGGCGCCTGGCCCGAACGTCTGCCCGACGGTAGCGAACAGAACGTCGAGCACGGGTTTCACGCCTTCTTTCGGCACTACTACACCTGGCGATCGGTGCTGCGGCGCATCGACGCCGACCTGTCCTTCCTCGCGCCGGTGCCGAGCTACCCGGTCATCTCCGCGACGTGGCCGGCCGAGAACCTGGCCGGTCTGCCTGCAGCGCCGCCGCTGAACCTCCTGGCGTTGGCGCTGCGGTCCAAGAGCCTGTCGCGGCGCGACCTGATGCGCGCCGACCCCGACGCCGGCCGGGCGCTGCTGGCCTACGACCGCGAGACCACGGTCGCCGAACTCGACACCACCGACGCCGCAACGTTTCTCGACCGGTTGGGGATGTCCGAGCGCACCAGGAGCATGCTGTTCGAGGCGTTCGCCCGGTCCTTTTTCTGCAACCAGGGCGAACTGTCGGCGGCCGAGTTGGTCGCGATGTTCCACTACTACTTCCTCGGCAACCCGGAGGGCATCGGCTTCGACGTGCCCACCACCGACCACGCGACCGCGATCTGGCATCCGTTGCGCGAGTATCTGACCCGGCTCGGCGCCGTCGTCCGGACGGGCACACCGGTCACCGAAGTCGAACCGGACGGGCACGGTTGGCGTGTCGGCAGCCGGGAGGGTGACCTGGTCAGCCGGCACGTGGTACTCGCCGTCGATCCGGGTGCCTTGCGCAGGCTGATCGGCAACTCCCCGGCGACCACCGCAGCGGCACCGTTGCTGTCGCAGCGTTGCGCGTCGCTCACCGTGGCACCGCCGTTCGCGGTGAGCAGGCTGTGGCTCGACCGCGACGTGGCGCCCGACCGCGCACCGTTCAGCGCGGTCACCGGACAGCCGACGCTCGATTCGGTGGCGGTGTACTCACGCCTCGAGGAACCGAGTGCGCGGTGGGCCCGCTCCACCGGCGGCTCGGTGATCGAATTGCACTCCTACGCATGCCCATTGACGGATGCCGACGCGGCGGCGCGGGCGCTGCGCGAGGAGCTGGCGGCGCTGTGGCCGGAGACCGCCGATGCGGTGGTGGTCCACCAGCACCACCTTCTGGAGGCGACGGCGCCGGCGTTCCCGCCCGGGTCGACGGGCACCCGGCCCACCGTGCGCAGCGACGCCCGCGGTCTGCGGGTGGCCGGCGACTTCGTCGAACTACCGTTCGTGGCCGGACTGATGGAGCGGTCGGCGGTGTCCGGAGTGCTCGCCGCCAACGACATCCTCGCCGAATTCGGCGCGGCGGCCGAGCCCGTCATCGGGGTCCCGCAGCGCGGACTGCTCGCCGGGGTGCCACGCCTGGGCGGCAGAACGCGAGGCTGAGAGGCCCTTCAGTCCTGGATGCGCCGCCAGGGCCGCGCCTGCTCGAGTTCGTAGGCCAGTTCCAGCAGTCGCCTCTCCTGGCCCACGGTGGACGCGAACATCATGCCGATCGGCAGCCCCTGGTCGGATTCACCGAGCGGCAACGAGATCGCCGGATCGCCGGTGGCGTTCTGCAGCGGTGTGAACGCCACCCAGTCGACCAACCGATCGATGATCTGCCGGTAGTCCGCCGTCGGGTCGAGGTGGCCGATCCGCGGCGGAGCCTCGGCCAGAGTCGGGGTCAGCACGACGTCGTGCTCACGCGCCAGACGCGCGGTGATGCGACGGGTGCGGGCCAACCGGGCGGTGGCGGCCGGCAGCCTGTGCAGGTTGCGCGCGGCGTGGGCTTCGAGGCCGAGCGTGAGGTTGTCGAGGCGGGTGCGGTCGAAGCCGGCACCGAACGTGCGGCGCCCACCCCTCACGAGCGCGAACGACAGAAACGACCAGTAGAGCAGGAAGTCGTCCATGAAGTGTCCGGGGATCGGGTTGTCGATCGGGGTGACGTGATGGCCCAGCTCCTCCAGCAGCGCAGCGGTTTTCATCGTCTCCTCGCGCACCTCGAGGCCGGCCTCACGGGCGATCGAGTGGGTGCAGACCGCGATGCGCAGCCGCTTCCCGCCGGGCGCGGTCACGTCGCCGATGGGCGGCAGTTTGGGGTTGCGGTACACCCGTTCCATCTCGCGGTAGAACGCGGCGGTGTCGCGGACCGAGCGGGTGACGACACCGTTGGCGACGATCCGCAGCGGCATCCGGCGCACATCGCGGTCGAGCGGTAGCCGGCCGCGGGACGGTTTGAGGCCGACCAATCCGTTGCAGGAAGCCGGAATTCGGATCGACCCGCCGCCGTCGTTCGCGTGCGCGATCGGGACCACACCGGCGGCGACGAACGCCCCGGAACCCGACGAGGAGGCGCCCGCGGTGTGGTCGGTGTTCCACGGATTACGCACCGCACCGAGTCGCGGGTGTTCGGCGGAAGCGGAGAACCCGAACTCCGACAACCGCGTCTTGCCCAGCGTCAGCAGACCGGTCGCCAGGTACGCGCGGGCGAAGTCCCCGTGCGCCACCGCGGGCCGTGGCTCCCAGGCATCGGTGCCCTGCATGGTCGGCATGTCGCCGACGGCGACGTTGTCCTTGATGAACGTCGGCACACCGTCGAAGTAGCCGCCGTAGGACCGGGGTGCGTCCGCCCGCGCCCTGGCCCGGTCGAACGCCTCGTAGGCCAGCCCGTTGAGCGCCGGGTCGACCGCTTCGGTACGCGCGATCGCCGCCTCGACGAGGTCGGCGCGTGACACCTGCCCCAGGCGGAGGGCCTCGACGATGCCGACGGCGTCCAGGTCTGCGAGCGCGTCGTCGGTGAAGGCGCTGATCCGTGTCATGACCCGACGGTACCAACACGTACCGCACCCTCTGCCGAGCCGCTGCAAAAGTGCCCCGGAACTCGGCGGTTCCGGGGCACTCTTACGACTGGTCGCGCGTCAGGCCTGGCCGACCTCGAACCGGACGAACCGGGTGACGGTGACGCCGGCCTCGTCGAGCAGGGCCTTGACCGTCTTCTTGCTGTCGGACACCGACGGCTGATCGAGCAGCACGACGTCCTTGTAGTAACCGGTGACCCGGCCCTCGACGATCTTCGGCAGCGCCTGCTCGGGCTTGCCCTCGTTGCGGGCCGTCTCCTCGGCGATGCGCCGCTCGTTTTCGACGACGTCCTCGGGCACGTCCTCACGGGTGAGGTACTTGGCCTTGAGCGCGGCGATCTGCAGGGCGACCGCGTGCGCGGCCTCCGACGAATCGCCCTCGTACTCCACGAGCACGCCCACGGCCGGCGGCAGATCCGCGGCGCGCTTGTGCAGGTAGGTCTCCACGGTGCCGTCGAAGTAGGCCACGCGGCGCAGTTCGAGCTTCTCGCCGATCTTGGCGCTCAGATCGGCGATGACCTGCTCGACCGTGGTGTCGCCGACCTTGGCGGCCTTGAGGGCGTCGATGTCGGCGGCCTTGGCGGCGGCCGCCGCGGCGACGATCTGATCGGCCACCGACTGGAACTCCGCGTTCTTGGCGACGAAGTCGGTCTCGGAGTTCAGCTCTATCAGTGCGCCGTCCTTGGCGGCGACCAGGCCCTCGGCGGTCGCGCGCTCGGCGCGCTTGCCGACGTCCTTGGCGCCCTTGATGCGCAGCAGCTCAACTGCCTTGTCGAAGTCGCCGCCGGCCTCGACCAGCGCGTTCTTGCTGTCGAGCATGCCGGCGCCGGTCAGCTCCCGGAGCCGCTTGACGTCGGCAGCGGTGTAGTTCGCCATGTAAGCCTTCCCTAGGGGTTCTGAGGGGCGGTGGGTTCGGTCTGGATGTCCGCCTCGGGCGTGCCGGGTGCGGCACCCGCCGCGGTCGGCGACGCCGTCGCGCCGGCGAGCAGTTCCTGCTCCCACTCGGCAAGCGGCTCGGCGGCCGGCCCATCCTGACCGGCCTCCGGCTTGTTGCCGTTACCGCCGCCGGCCCGGGCCTGCAGGCCCTCGGCGACCGCGGAGGCCACGACCTTGGTGAGCAGCGCAGCGGAACGGATCGCGTCGTCGTTGCCCGGGATCGGGTAGTCGACGACATCGGGATCGCAGTTGGTGTCGAGGATCGCGATGATCGGGATGTTCAGCTTGCGGGCCTCGGCGACCGCGAGGTGCTCCTTGTTGGTGTCGACGACCCAGACGGCCGAGGGCACCTTCTGCATGTCCCGGATACCACCGAGGCTGCGCTCGAGCTTGTTCTTCTCGCGGGTCAGCATCAGGATTTCCTTCTTGGTGCGACCCTCGAAGCCACCGGTCTGCTCCATCGCCTCGAGTTCCTTGAGGCGCTGCAGACGCTTGTGCACGGTCGAGAAGTTCGTGAGCATGCCGCCCAGCCAGCGCTGGTTCACATAGGGCATGCCGACGCGGGTCGCCTCTTCGGCGATGGACTCCTGCGCCTGCTTCTTGGTGCCGACGAACATGATCGAGCCGCCGTGCGCGACGGTCTCCTTGACGAACTCGTACGCCTTGTCGATGTAGGTCAGCGTCTGCTGCAGATCGATGATGTAGATGCCGTTGCGGTCGGTGAAGATGAACCGCTTCATCTTGGGATTCCAGCGACGGGTCTGGTGCCCGAAGTGGGTGCCGCTGTCGAGCAGCTGCTTCATGGTTACTACAGCCATGATGGCCATGTCCTCTTGTTGTCGGTTGCCGCCCGGCGTCGGGTGACGCTGGGCCCTGGTGACTGCTGGAGTGCCGGACCCGTCTGGGACGGGACCGCCGGCATCCGGTACGACTCTTCGGTCGAGGTGCAGACACGCGAAGTCAGCCCGCACGAAGCGAACTGCAGGTAGGAGTTTACACCGTCGGAACAGGTGCTTTGTCCACAGCGGAGGCCCGCTCCACAGGGCGGCGGCGAACCCGTGGCGATTCTTGCAGAAACCGTCTGAACTGGTCCGATGCGGTTGGCGGCGGTGCTGATGACGGTCGCGGCGGTGCTGGCGGCCCCGGTGCGCGCCGACCCGGCAGCGGCCGACGCCGGCAGGTTGGACTGGCCGCTGCGGCCGCGCCCTGCGGTGGTGCGGACGTTCGACGCGCCCACACCGAACTGGCAGCGCGGCCACCGCGGGGTCGACCTGGCCGTCGCGCGCGGGCAGTCCGTGTACGCGGCGCAGGCCGGCACGGTGGTCTTCGCCGGCGAACTGGCCGGGCGGCCCCTGGTGTCGGTCGCCCACCCCGGCGGCCTGCGCACCAGCTACGAACCGGTGCGGCCGTCGGTGCGGGCGGGACAGGCCGTTCGGGCCGGCACGGTGCTCGGCGAGGCGCTGGGCGGCCACCCCGGGTGCGCCGCCGACGCCTGCCTGCACTGGGGGGCGATGTGGGGTCCCGCGTCGCGCTCGGCGTACGTCGACCCGCTGGGACTGTTGGAGACGACGCCGGTCCGGTTGCTGCCGCTTCGCCCGTAGCGATTTCGGTGTCGTTCGGCGCGCTCAGCGCAACCGATCACGCCGAAATCGCGAGACACTCGAGTTCATGATCGCCAGCGCCACCCACCGGTCGCGTCCGCTGCGGTTCGGGCTCACCACCGCACTGCCCCGCGACGGGTCGGACACCCGGCGGTTCGCCCGCGCGGTGGAGTCGGCGGGTTTCGACGTGCTCACCGTCGCCGACCACCTGGTCGAACCGGTCGCGTGCGGGATCGCGCATGACCGCGATGCGGTTGCTCAGGCCGTTGGGCCCGAACTGTCGGCGAACCGCTCAAGTCGCCATTCGTGCTGCTGGGCATTCCTGCGACTCAGAGTCGTCATCGACGATCACGGTCACGACCAGCGAACACCAGTACTTCTCACGTGACAGCGTATTGTTCCGGGCCATAGGGCCACTTGGTTACCTCGTTGTCCGGACCGCATATTGACTGCCTGGCATCACCGCGCCACGGTGGTAATGCCACTACTAGCCATCAGCACAAGTGGGCGTCCGCTGCATCGATAAGCGCGATCACATCCGGGATCGACATTTCCAACCCCATTACCGACTGAACACGGGAGATCGTCGCATAAGTCTGCCCTTGGCCTGAGTACCACTCACGGTTGTACTCTCCGTGGGCGGCGATGGTGTCGCAAGCCAAGTCGCCGAGAGTTGCTGACTGCCCATAGGTCATGTATTCGTGCACCGTGCTGCGGACCTGCGCCGCATAGGTCAGTTCATCGGCGCTGGCTAGTGGTGCCGACAAAAGCATGACAGTGCAACTGAGCGCTGCTGCCGCAGCAGCACAACCGAGCTTGTCGGCGCTCTTTGTATTCGGCATAGCTACCCCCGGGGCAGAACTGGCAACAGTGACTCTAGACGAGCTACGGCTCCTTCGACTGGAACAATGCTTAGCCATTGCAACACTCCTCGATCAAGAGGGGTGTTGCATCGATCCCTTGAAACCGCCGCCGTCTTGGCAGCGGGGATGCTGTTTCGCGCAACACCCGCAGCGCGACACCCGCAGCGCAGCATGCGACGTCACGCGCGAGGGTGGGCCTGGTCGTGCACGGCGCGCAGCCGCTCGACGGTGACGTGCGTGTAGAGCTGGGTCGTCGCGAGCGTCGAATGGCCGAGCAGTTCCTGCACGATCCGCAGGTCGGCGCCGCCTTCGAGCAGGTGCGTGGCGGCGCTGTGCCGCAGACCGTGCGGGCCGATGTCGGGTGCACCGTCGACCGCACCGACGGTCTGGTGCACGACGGTGCGGGCCTGACGCGGGTCGAGGCGCCGCCCGCGCGCGCCGAGCAGCAGCGCGGGCCCCGACTCGGGTGTGGCCAGCGACGGACGCCCGCCGGTCAGCCAGGCTCGCAGTGCCTTCTCGGCCGGTTCGCCGAACGGGACGGTGCGCTGCTTGTCCCCCTTGCCGAGTACGCGCAGCAGCCGCCGCGAGGTGTCGACGTCGTCGATGTCCAGTCCGCACAGTTCGCTGACGCGGATCCCGGTGGCGTAGAGCATCTCGACGATCAGCCGGTCGCGCAGGGCGAGCGGATCACCCTGCTGCGCACCGAGATTCGCGGCATCGAGCGCGTCACGCGCCTGGTCGCGGCGCAGCACGGCCGGCAACGTCCGACGCGCCTTCGGCACCTGCAGCCGGGTGGCCGGGTCACCCGTCATAAGCCCGCGCCGCACGGCCCACGCGGTGAACGTCTTCACCGCCGACGTCCGCCGGGCCAGCGTGGTGCGCGCGGTTCCGTCGGCGGCCTGCGCGGCGAGCCAGGCGCGCAGCACCGGCAGGGTCAGCGACGTGAGGTCGGCGCCGGGCGTCCGCGCGTCGAGGAACGCCAACAGGGAGCGCAGGTCGCCGAGGTACGCGCGCCGGGTGTGCTCGGAGCGGCCCCGCTCCAGCGCGAGGTACTGGTCGAACTCGTCGAGGACGGACTGCACGCCCCTACCGTGGCAGAGCCGCCACGGGTGTCTAGCCGACGCGCCGCAGCGTGTCCGGGGTGAGATCGGCCAGCGTCGGATAGCCGTCGACGGCCATGGTGAGGTCGGCTTCGGCGAGCAGCGAGCGCAGGACGTGGACGACACCCTCGACGCCGCCGAGCGCCAACCCGTAGGCGTACGGCCGGCCGATGCCCACCGCGGTGGCGCCCAGGGCCAGCGCCTTGACGATGTCGGAGCCGCTGCGGATGCCGGAGTCGAACAGCACCGGCAGCCCGTCGGCGGCCTCGACGACGCCGGGCAGGCAGTCGATCGCGGGCAGGCCGCCGTTGGCCTGGCGGCCGCCGTGGTTGGAGCAGTAGATGCCGTCGACGCCTTCGTCTTTGGCGCGCCGGGCGTCGTCGGCGTGGCAGATGCCCTTGACGATCAGGGGCAGCTTGGTCAGCGAACGCAGCCAGGGCAGGTCATCCCAGGTCAGCGGATTGCCGAACAGCGACACCCACTTGAACACCGCACCCTGCGGGTCCTCCTCCGGTGGCTTGGCGAGGCCCGCGCGGAACACCGGGTCGCTGGTGTAGTTGGCCAGGCAGCGCCCGCGGAGCTGGGGGAAGTTCGACGTCGACAGGTCGCGGGGCCGCCACCCGGGCACCCAGGTGTCGAGGGTGACGATGATCCCCCTGTAACCGGCGGCCTCGGCGCGCTGCACCAGGCTGGCGGCGAGGTCCCGGTCGGTCGGGGTGTAGAGCTGGAAGAAGCCCGGCGTCTCCCCGAACTCGGCGGCGACGTCTTCGAGTGGGTCCTCGGTGAGCGTGGACACCACCATCGGCACCCCGGTGCGCGCGGCGGCGCGGGCGGTCGCGAGGTCACCGTGCCCGTCCTGCGCGCAGATACCGATGACCCCGATGGGGGCCATGAAAACCGGTGAGGGCAAGGACAATCCGAAGAGGTTGACCGACAGGTCGCGTTCGCGGGTGGCACGGAACATCCGGGGCACGAGACCCCAGTTGTCGAAGGCCGTGCGGTTGACCCGCTGCGTGCGTTCGTCGCCCGCCCCGCCCGCGACGTAGGAGTACACCGACGGCGGCATCGCGGATTGGGCCTTGGCCTCCCAGTCCGCGAACGTCATCGGCAGGTTCGGCACGATGCCGGACAGCCCCTGCAGGTAGACCTCGAGTTGGTAGTCGCCGAATGCCATGCCCGTCAGCGTGCCAGCCTCGGCACCGGCGGGGGCGCAGACTCGCGTGGCTCAGTCCGCCGCTTCGGCCTTGGCCAGTTCGGCCTTCCACTGCCGGAACGTCTCCTCGGTACGGCCGCGCCGCCAGTAACCGGAGATCGACGACGCCCACTTGGCCTCCACACCGCGCTCCTTGCGGATGTAGGGCCGCAGATTGTGCATGACGGCCTGGGCCTCACCGTGGATGAACACCTGCACCTGCCCGGGCAGCCAGGTCGCCTCCTTGACCGCCGTGATCAGCGGGGCGTTGTCGCCGGCGGCCTCCTCGGGGACCAGATCCGCGCGTCCGCCCCGGTAGACCCAGCTGACCGTGACGCCTTCCGGCGCGGCCAGCGGAATCTCGTCACCGGGACCCGCGACCTCGACGAACACGTGGCCGACGGCATCGGAGGGCAGCGCTTCGAGCACGGCGCCGATGGCGGGCAGGGCGGCCTCGTCGCCGGCGAGCAGATGCCAGTCGGCCGCTGGATCGGGGCTGTAGGCGCCGCTCGGGCCAGCGAGGTAGGCCGGTTGGCCCGGCTGCGCCGACGCGGCCCACGGACCGGCGACCCCGTGCTCCCCGTGGACGACGAAGTCGATGGTGACCTCGCCGCGCTCCGGGTCGGCCTTGCGCACGGTGTAGGTCCGCACCACCGGCTGCTTCTCCGGTGGCAGTTCCTTGAAGCTGTCCAGG
The DNA here is from genome assembly GCF_001499995.1 of Mycobacterium sp. IS-1496. Taxonomy (GTDB): domain Bacteria; phylum Actinomycetota; class Actinomycetes; order Mycobacteriales; family Mycobacteriaceae; genus Mycobacterium. Next base: position 125,657 of record NZ_LQIU01000034.1, on the reverse strand, counting down.
GTCAGCGGCATCTGGAGCCCGGCCACGTCGACGCTGTCCGGGACGATCACGAGCTTGACGTAGGCATCGGCGAACTCGTTGGGCGTGAAGGTGTCGAAGCCGGACTTCGTTCCGTTGCCACCGAGCACCACCCGGATCATGTGTGGTCCCAGCTGCTCCGTGCGCACCACTTCGAACCTGTGCACCGGTCGTCCCGCCACAACTGCCTCCCAACTCTCGACTGTCCCCCGACGATACGAGCGGGCCCGCCCGCGCGGTGACCTACCGCCTCCTGGCGATCTTCCAGCGCCCGCCCTCATGGACCACCAAGCCTGCCACCTCCAGCATGGCGAGTGGCCCCACCACCTGGTGGGCGGGGATGCCCGCGGCGACCGCCACCTCGTCCGCGCTGCGCGCACCCCGCCCGGGCAAGGCGTCGTAGACCCGTCGCTCGGTGTCGGTGCACGCGTCGAGCGGCGACTCCGGACCCACCTCGACCGGCGGAAGCTCCCCCATCCGCCCCACCAGCTCGATGACCTCCTCGGGCCTGGTGACCAGATTGGCCTCGCCGTCGCGGAGCAACCGGTGACACCCCACCGACGCACCCGAGGTGACCGGTCCCGGCACGGCGCACACGTGGCGACCGAGCGCCCGGGCCCACGCCGCGGTGTTGGCCGCACCGCTTCTCGCACCGGCCTCCACCACCACGGTGGCACCTGACAACGCCGCGACGAGTCGGTTGCGGGTCAGGAACCGGCTGCGGGTCGGCCTGCTGCCCGGTGGGTATTCGCTGAGCACCAGCCCGTGGGTGCGGATCCTGCTCAACAGCGCGGCGTGGCCCGCCGGGTACGGCACGTCCACGCCGCCCGCGACCACGGCGACGGTCACCCCGTCGGCGGCCAGCGTCGCCCGGTGTGCGGCGCCGTCGATGCCGAACGCGCCGCCCGACACCACCGCCACACCGCGCATCGCCAGCCCCGCAGCCAGGTCCGCCGCCACGTGTTCGCCGTAGGCGGTGGCCGCACGCGTCCCGACGATCGCCGCTGCCCGGTCGGCAACCTCGTCCATACCGGCGGGGCCGACCGCCCACAGCACCAGCGGCGCATGCCCCTGCGAGCGGTTGCTGCGGTCGATGCCGTCGAATTTCATGAAGTTCAGCAGCGGCCACTCGTCATCGAACGCGGTGACCAGCCGCCCACCCATGCGCGCCAACACGTCGAGATCGTCCTGCGCACAGTCGAGTTCGCGACGGGCGTCGGTCTTCCGTTTCAGCGGCTCCGCGACATCTGCGCGGCGCACCTTCGCGGCCGCCTCGACCGGCCCGTATTTCGTCACCAGGTTCGTGAGCTCCGGACACGGCGGTTCGGCGACCCGCGACAGATATGCCCACGCCCGCTCGACATCGGTGCTCATCGCAGACCCTCCACGTGACGGAAGCTCAGCGCGACGCCGACGTCGTCCTTGGTCGGTGAAGACCTTCCGGCCAGATCCGCCAGCGTCCAGGCGACCCGCATCGAGCGGTCGACCCCACGGATGCTGAGCACGCCACGTTCGAGCGCGGTCTTCAGCGGCTGCATCGCCTCGGCCGACAGGCGGAACCGCCTGCGCAGCAAAGGCCCGCTCACTTCGGCGTTGGTGCGGATACCGTACGGCCGCCACCTCAGCTCCGCCGCCGCCCGGGCCGCCGCGACGCGTTCACGCACGACAGCCGTCGACTCCCCCGCCTCGGGGGCGAACGCGCCCGCCTTCACGGGATGCATGTCCACCCGAAGATCGACCCGGTCGAGCAGCGGACCCGACAGCTTGCCGAGGTAGCGACGTTTCACTCCGCCCGAACAGATGCAGTCCTTCGGGTCGGTGCGTGCGCAGGGGCAGGGATTGGCCGCCAGCACCAGCTGGAAACGCGCCGGATACCGGGCGACGCCGTCGCGGCGCGCGATGCGGATCTCCCCGTCCTCCAACGGAGTTCGCAGCGCTTCCAGCGCGCTCACGCGCAGTTCGGCGCACTCGTCGAGGAACAGCACGCCCCGGTGGGCACGGCTGACCGCGCCGGGACGGGCGATTCCGGTCCCGCCGCCGACCAGCGCGGCCACGGTCGACGTCTGGTGCGGCGCCACGAACGGCGGCCGGGAGATCAGCGGTGCTGCGCCGGTCAGCAGACCCGCCACCGAGTGGATCGCCGTCACCTCGAGCGACTCCTGCTCGGACAGCGGCGGCAACAGGCCCGGAAGGCGTTGCGCGAGCATCGTCTTGCCCACGCCGGGCGGTCCGGTGAGCATGAGGTGGTGCGCCCCCGCAGCGGCCACCTCGACCGCGAAGCGCGCATGTGTCTGTCCGATGACGTCGGCGAGGTCGGCCGTCTCGTCGGGCGCCGCCGGCGGTGCGAGAATCCGCGGTTCGAGGTCGGCCTTACCGGCCAGCCACTGGTGAAGCTGTCCGAGCGTGCGCACACCGAAGACGTCGACACCGTCGACCAGGCTCGCCTCGGCGAGGTTCTCGCACGGCACGACGACGGTCGGCCAGCCTTCCCGCTTGGCGGCCAGCACCGCCGGCAGCACCCCTTTGACCGGCCGCACCCGACCGTCGAGCGCCAATTCGCCCAGCAGCAGGGTCTTTTCGAGCCGCTCCCACTCCTTCTTGCCGTGCGCGCACATCACCGCGGCGGCCAATGCCAAGTCGTAGACCGAGCCCATCTTCGGCAGCGTGGCGGGCGAGAGCGCCAGCGTCAGCCGCGACATCGGCCATTCGGCACCGCAGTTGGTGATCGCCGCCCGCACCCGATCCCGCGACTCCTGCAGCGCCGCATCGGGCAACCCCACCAGATGCACCCCCGGCAGTCCCGAGGTGATGTGGGCCTCGATCTCGACGATCACCCCGTCCAGACCGAGCACCGCCACCGAGAACGCCCGCCCCAGCGCCATCACGCCACCCCCGCCAGATGGGTGATCTCCGGGGTGGCCTGCCTGCCCAGGCGCACCCCGAGGACGTCGATGCGCACCGCCTCCCAGTGTTCGTCCTGAGCGGCCAGCCACAACCCGGCCAGCCGGCGCAGGCGCCGCACCTTCTGCGGCGTCACCGCCTGCGCCAGCCCGCCGAAGCCGTCGCCCGTGCGGGTCTTGACCTCCACGAAAACCACCGCCCGCGCGGCCGTGTCCACCGCGATCACGTCGAGCTCTCCGTAACGGCAGCGCCAATTGCGTTCCAGCACACGCATACCGAGCGAGCACAGGTGCTCGACCGCCAAATCTTCCCCGAGCGCGCCGATCGCCGCGCGTGTCCACGAAGTCATGCCCCGACCCTGCGCAGCACCACCGACACCGACCCGACCACCACACCGGGTTATCCCCAGGCGCCGAATCATCCACAGGAACAAGACCGAGAGCGGGCCGCTATCACCGGCGATATCACATTTCGTACGACACACACCGGCTCCAATCAGGTGCAGATGTGACGCCTGGGATCAGGACGTCGGCGCCCCCCGAGTTTCACGTCCGTCAAAAAGGGGGACCCGTAGCCGTCCGTCCACGCGACTGCACCGACGCAGGAGGTTCGAGAGCATGAGTGCCAGACCCGGTTACGGCAGCGCCCAAGGCAGCGCCCACGGCGCCGTGAGCAGGGCCACCGACAGCAACGCCTTCGAATACGCCGCCCGGGCCGGGTTCGCGGCCAGCGGCGTGCTCCACCTGCTCGTCGGTTACATCATCCTGCAGATCGCGCTCGGCAGCGGCGGCAGCGCCGACCAGTCCGGGGCGCTGGCGACGCTGGCCGGCCAGACCGGCGGCAAGGTCGTGCTGTGGATCGCCACGATCGGGCTCCTGGCGCTGGGCCTGTGGCGCCTGGCGGAGGCGGTGGTCGGATCCAAGCCCGGCGAGCAGTACGGACAAGCTCAGGGCGACAGCCCCGCGTGGAAGCGCGCCAAGTCGGTGGGTCTGGCGATCGCCAACTTCGCGATCGCCTTCCCCGCCATGCAGTTCGCCACCGGTGGCGGTCAGTCCAGCGGCCAGCAGAATTCCGGGATGTCCGCGCAGCTCATGCAGCACGGATGGGGCAAGGCCCTGCTGATCCTCGTCGGCCTGGGCGTCATCGCCGTCGGCGGCTACCACGTCTACAAGGGCGCGACGAAGAAGTTCCTCGAGGATCTGCGGGCCGCCGGCGGACGGGGTATCACCGCGGTCGGCGTCGCCGGTTACGTGGCCAAGGGCCTCGTCCTCGCCGGTGCGGGCATCCTCGTCATCGTCGCGACCCTGCAGGCCGACCCCGCCAAGGCCTCCGGACTCGACGCCGCGGTCAAGACGCTCGGGCAGGCGCCGTTCGGCAAGTTCCTGCTCATCGTCGCCGCGATCGGCATCGCCGCGTTCGGCGCCTACAGCTTCGTGCGCAGCCGCCACGGCCGCCTCTGACCGCTGAGACGAAGAAACCGCCGCCACAGCGTCGCTGCGGCGGCGGTTCGTCGTCGCCGGGATTACTCGGCGAGCGCGTCGAACAGCGTGGCGAGCTGGCCCGGCTGCACCGTCACCCCGCACTGATTGCGCTGATCGATCAGCGGCCGCGCGATGTTGCGCAGGTCCACGAACTCGTTCGGGTGGGCGGTGAAGTACGCCCGGACCGAAGCCTCACCCTCGCCGGCCGGCTGTGATGCCGCCCGGGTGAGGACGTCGTTGGCGCCCTGATGGGTGGCCAGGTAGCCACCGGCGGCGCTGAGCACACCGCCGGCCGTGGTGGCGAAGCCGTTGGCATCGCACGCGGCCGGCTGAGCCGCCGCCGTCGGCAGCGCGATGGTCGCCGCGGCCACACCGCCCAGAGCGCAGGCGGCAAACGCGCCGGCGATCCCGCGGCGCGCGGTTTTCGATGACATGGTCATGTCTTGTCTTCCTCGTCTGTGTGATGAACGGTCGCATTCCCCCGCGACCAGAGGCCAACGTACCCGCGCAAAAAGGGATCATTTCGGGCCCGAAAAACGCCTGGTCAGAATGCGAAACGCGTTACAGGTACAGCAGTGATGTCGGCCTCAATCCGGGGCGAGTTCCTGAGTGTGGGTTAAGGCATCGGCGCGCGACATAAGAACCCAGAGAGTGTCATCACGACATCGTGACCGCATCGTGACAGCTACCGGTCACCGGATTGCGGGCATCGCGATCAGCGCGTGCAGTCAGCGACAAGGTCCCGGCCGGCAGGTAGGGAAGGGTATCTTCACTTAGGTCTGCCTCAGGTCACAGCGCCCGTGGCGCGGAAAGGATGCACTGGATGCGACCACGTTTGAGCCGGATCGCCCGCCCGATCGTCACCGTCGTGTCGGTCCTCGCCGTGGTGACGGGTCTGGCCGCCTGCTCGAGTTCGGACGACTCGGACGACCTGCTGATCTACAACGCGCAGCATGAGTCGCTGACCAAGGAGTGGATCGACGCCTTCACCGAGGAGACCGGGATCAAGGTCTCCTACCGTCAGGGCGGCGACACCGAACTGGGCAACCAACTGGTCGCCGAGGGTGATGCCTCACCCGCCGACGTCTTCCTGACCGAGAACTCGCCCGCCATGGCCGCCGTCGAGCGCGCCGGGCTGTTCGCCGACCTCGACGCCGCCACGACACAACAGGTTCCCGCGCAGTACCGCCCCGCCACCGGCAAGTGGACCGGGGTCGCGGCGCGCAGCACGGTGTTCGTCTACAACCCGTCCCGGCTCAAGGCCGATCAGTTGCCGAAGTCGCTGCTCGACCTGCAGCGGCCCGAGTGGAAGGGCCGCTGGGGCGCCCCGCCGGCGAAGGCCGACTTCCAGGCCATCGTCGCCGCCCTGCTGCAGCTGGAGGGTGAACCCGCGACGGTGCAGTGGCTGGCCGGGATGAAGGCCAACGCGGTCATCTACAACGACAACATCGCCACGCTCAAGGCGGTCGACGCCGGTGAGGTCGACGGCGGCGTGATCTACCACTACTACTGGTTCCGCGATCAGTCCAAGACCAAGGAGATCAGCGGCAACACCGCGCTGCACTACTTCAAGAACCAGGATCCGGGCGCGTTCGTCAGCCTCTCCGGCGGCGGTGTGCTCGAGTCGAGCGACAAGAAGGACCAGGCGCAGCAGTTCATCACGTTCATCACCGGCCGGGCCGGCCAGGAGGTGCTCGAGAAGGGCACGTCGTTCGAGTATCCGGTCGCCAGCGGGGTGCCGGCCAATCCCGCTCTGCCGCCGCTGGACACGTTGCAGGCGCCTGCGGTCGATCCCTCGACGCTGGACGCACAGAAAGTGACCGATCTGATGACGAAGGCTGGCTTGCTGTAGGTGGTCGCCGCCGCCCCGCCCGTTCCGCCCCCCGTGACACCGGTCACGCGGTCCGACAAGACCGCCCGGCCCGGCCCACTGGTCTCCGGCACGGTCGCGATCCTGGTCGCCGCCACGCTGATCCCTCTGGGTTACGTGGTGTGGGGCGCGATCTCGATCGGGTGGAGCCGGGCCTACGAACTGGTGGTCCGGCCACGCGTCGGCGAGTTGCTGGTCAACACCGTCGCGCTGGTCGCGGTCACCGTTCCGCTGTGCGTGGTGATCGGCGTGGGGGTGGCGTGGCTGGTGGAACGCACCGACCTGCCCGGCCGTGCGTTCTGGCGTCCGGTGTTCGTCGCGCCGCTCGCGGTGCCGGCGTTCGTCAACAGCTACGCCTGGGTCGGCGTCATCCCGTCGCTGCACGGACTGTGGGCCGGTGTCCTGGTCACCACGCTGTCCTACTTCCCGTTCATGTATCTGCCCGCGGCGGCGACGCTGCGCCGGCTCGATCCGGCCGTCGAGGAGTCGGCGCGCGCGCTGGGGTCCCATTCGGCCGGGGTGTTCTTCCGGGTGGTGCTGCCCCAACTGCGACTGGCCATCCTCGGCGGCGGGCTGCTGATCGCGGTGCACCTGCTCGCGGAGTTCGGCGCGTTCGCGATGGTGCGCTTCGACACCTTCACCGTCGCGATCTTCCAGCAGTTCCAGGTGACGTTCGACGGGGCGGCGGGCAGCATGCTGGCCGGGGTGCTGGTGGTGTTGTGCCTGACGCTGCTCCTCGCCGAGGGCGCCGCTCGAGGAAAGGCGCGTTACGCGCGGATCGGCTCCGGGGCACAACGCGCCGCCACGCCGGTTCACCTGGGCCGCAGCATGATCGGCGCCCAGGTGACGCTGGCCGTGCTGGCCGTGTTGGCCCTCGGCGTTCCGGTGTGGACGATCCTGCGCTGGCTCTACATCGGCGGCGCCGAGGTGTGGGCGTTCGACGACATCGGCGAGGCACTCGGCCAGACCATCGCGCTGGCCGGGATCGCCGCCGCGTTGACGACGGCGCTGGCGTTCCCCGTCGCCTGGGTCGCGGTGCGGTCCAGCGGTTTCCTCGCCCGCGCGGTCGAAGGCGCCAACTACGTGACGAGTTCGCTGCCCGGCATCGTCACCGCGCTGGCGCTCGTCACCGTCACCATCCACGTCGTGCGCCCGCTCTACCAGAGCGTGGCGCTGATCGTGTTCGCCTACGTCCTGCTGTTCATGCCACGCGCCCTGGTCAACGTGCGCGCCGGGCTCGCCCAGGTACCGACCGGCCTGGAGGAGGCGTCCCGCTCGCTGGGCCGCTCCCCTACCGTGACGTTCCTGCACATCACGTTGCGTCTCACCGCACCCGCCGCCGCGGCCGGCGCGTCGATGGTGTTCGTCGCTGTCGCAACGGAATTGACCGCGACGCTGCTGCTGGCCCCCACCGGCACCCGTACGCTGTCGATGCGGTTCTGGTCCTACGCCAGCGAACTGGACTACGCGGCCGCCGCCCCGTTCGCACTGGTGCTGGTCCTGTTGGCGGTCCCGGTGACGATGATCCTGCTCAAACAGTCGACGAAGGGGGCCGCCCAGTGACCGGCCCCGCCCTTCTCGAGGTCCGCGCGCTCGCGAAGACGTTCCACGGCAGCACCGTGCTCGATCACATCGACCTGGACGTGGCACCGGGCAGCCTGACCGCCATCGTCGGGGCCTCCGGCTGCGGTAAGACCACGCTGCTGCGCCTCATCGCCGGGTTCGAGACCTCCGACGACGGAACCATCACCATCGCCGGCCGCCAGGTCGCGAGCGCGACGAGCGCGGTGCCCCCACACCGCCGCAGTGTCGGATATGTCGCCCAGGACGGTGCCCTCTTCCCCCACCTGACGGTCGGCCAGAACATCGCCTACGGCCTGCCCGGTAGTGCCCGGAGCGCCGCCGTGCGCGCCCGGGTGGCCGAACTGCTCGAAACCGTCTCGCTCGACGCCACATTCGCCCCGCGCCGGCCGCACCAACTGTCGGGTGGTCAGCAGCAGCGCGTCGCGCTGGCCCGTGCGCTGGCCCGCGAACCCGACCTGATGCTGCTCGACGAACCGTTCAGCGCCTTGGACACCGGACTGCGCGCGTCCACCCGAAAAGCCGTGGCGGGGCTCCTCACCCGCGCCGGCGTGACCACGCTGCTGGTCACCCACGACCAGGAGGAGGCGCTGTCGGTGGCCGATCAGGTGGCCGTCATGCGCGACGGCCGCTTCACCCAGGTGGGCACGCCGGAACAGGTCTACCGCCAGCCGGTGGACCGGTTCACCGCCGAGTTCCTCGGCGACTGCATCACCCTGCCGTGCACCGTTTCGGGCAACGTGGCCGACAGTGCCCTCGGACGCATCCCGGTGGCGGCCGACGACGGTCCGGCCACCCTGGTGCTGCGCCCCGAACAGCTCGTGGCGACGGTCGTCGACGACAGCGGGCGGCTCGACGGTGTCGGGACGGTCATCGGCATCGAATTCCTGGGCCACGACGTGTTGTTGACGATCGACCCGGCCGGTGACGCCGCGCCGATCGTCGTCCGCCAGCACAGCCTCTCCCCACCCCCCGTCGACGCCAAGGTGCGCATCGAGGTGGTAGGCCACGGAGCGGTGCTGGCATGAGCGGCCTCGTCGAACACCTTCGCGCGCAAGGCGATCGGACAGCGGTGCTCACCGACTCCCGGCGGCTGTCCTACGCTGACCTCGCCGACCGGGTGTCCGAGGTCGCCGCCCGACTCGGGGACACCCGCCGCCTGGTGCTGCTCGAGACCCGCAACGACCTCCCGACCCTGGTGCACTACCTGGGGGCCCTGGCCGGTGGCCATGTGGTGTTGCCGGTTCCGGCGGGCCGCGACCACGGCGAGTTGACGGCCTCCTACGATCCCGACGTCGTCGTCGACGCGGACGGCCTGCATCCACGTCGCGCGGGCAGCGTGCACCGCCTGCACGACGACCTCGCGCTGCTGCTGTCCACGTCGGGCAGCACCGGGTCGCCGAAGCTGGTCAGGCTGTCGCGGCGCAACCTGCTCAGCAACGCCCGCGCCATCGCCGACTACCTCGACATCCGCGAAAGCGACCGCGCCGCAACGACACTGCCGATGTCGTACTGCTACGGCCTGTCGGTGATCCACAGCCACCTGCTGCGCGGCGCCGCGCTCATCCTCACCGAGCACTCCGTGGTCGACGACGAGTTCTGGGCGTTGTTCCGCCGCCACCGCGGCACCACCTTCGCCGGTGTCCCCTACACGTTCGACCTGCTCGACAGCATCGGGTTCGACACCATGGACCTGCCGGACCTGCGTTACATCACCCAGGCGGGCGGGCGGCTGGCCCCCGAACGGGTGCTGCGCTACGCAGAACTCGGCACGGCGCTCGGCTGGCGGCTGGTCGTGATGTACGGCGCCACCGAGGCCACCGCCCGGATGGCCTATCTCCCGCCCGACCTCGCCGCCACGCATCCCGGCTGCATCGGTGTGCCGATCCCGGGCGGCTCGTTCACGATCGAACCACTCGACGGCTGGCCGGCCGCCGACGCCGCGGGCGAACTCGTCTACCGCGGCGACAACGTCATGATGGGCTACGCGCACGGGTCGGCCGACCTCTCGCGCGGCGACGAGGTCGAGGCGCTGCACACCGGCGACATCGCCCGCCGCCGCCCGGACGGCCTCTACGAGGTGATCGGCCGCAGCAGCCGGTTCGTCAAGATGTACGGCCTCCGCATCGATCTCCAGCGGCTCGAGACGGCGTTGCGCGACCGCGGCGTGGCGGCCCTGTGCACCGACCTCGACGACCGCCTCGTCGTCGCCGCGGCCGCACCCCACCGCCCGGCGGAGGTGGCGCGACTGGCCGCCGAGGCCGCCGGGGTTCCGTCGAGCGCGGTCAGCGTCGTCGCCGTCGCCGAGCTGCCCGTGCTGCCGACCGGCAAACCGGACTACCCCGCGGTCCGGGCGCTGGCGGCCCCGATCGACGACACGCCGCCGACCGCGGATCTGACGGCCGTGTTCGCCGAGGTGCTGCACCTCGACAGGGACGACATCGACCCGGATGCCAGCTTCGTCGACCTGGGCGGCAATTCGCTGACCTACGTGGCCATGTCCGTGCGGCTGGAACGGGCGCTGGGCCGGCTGCCCGGCGACTGGCAGCGGACCCCCCTGCGCGAACTGCAGTCTCAGGCCACGCCGAGACGCCGACGCTGGACCGCGACGCTGGAGACCAGCGTCGCGTTGCGCGCCGTCGCGATCGTGCTGATCGTCGGGTCGCACGCCACCCTGTTCGAACTGTGGGGCGGGGCGCATGTGCTGCTCGGGATCGCGGGGTACAACTTCGGCCGCTTCTGCCTGACGCCCGCCCCGCGTGCGCAACGGGTGCGGCACCTGCGCACCACGATCGCCTGGATCGCGGTCCCGTCGGTGGTTTGGGTGGTGATCGCGCTGCTGGTCACCGACGATTACCACCTGTCGAACCTGTTGCTGGCCAACAAATTCCTCGGCCCGCACGACAGCATGACCGCCGGGCGGCTGTGGTTCGTCGAGGTCATGGTGTGGACCCTTGTCGCGCTGGCGGCGTTGATCGCGCTGCCCGCCGCGGACCGGGCCGAGCGGCGCCGGCCGTTCGCGTTCTCCGTGGGCTTCCTGGCCGTCGGGCTGGCGCTGCGCTACGACGTCCTCGGGCTGGATCTCGGGCGCGAGGCCTGGTTCACGATGCTGACGTTCTGGTTCTTCGCCGCCGGTTGGGCCGCCGCGAAGGCCCGCACACCGTGGCAGCGGATCGCGGTCACGGCGGCCCTGGTGGTCGGGTTGTACGGGTACTTCGAGAACACCGACCGCGAGATGCTGGTGCTCGCGGGCTTCGTACTGCTGATCTGGTTGCCGGCTCTGCGCTGCCCGCCGGGGCTGACCGTGGTCGCGGGCGTCGTCGGCGAGGCGTCGCTGTACACCTATCTCACGCACTTCCAGGTGTACGCCCTGTTCGAGGGCCGCCCCGCACTGGGCGTCGCCGCGTCGATCGCGGTGGGGGTGCTGCTCACCCGGGCGCTGACGCTGCTCCGCCGGCGGTTGCGCGACCGCAGGCCGAGCGTCAGTGCGGCCGCGGTTCCCGCTCGGCGATGAGCCCCTCCTGCGCCAGTGTCGCGGCGATGACACCGTCGGCGCGGACCAGGCTCGCGGTGATCACCCCGCGGCCGCGGGCGGCGGCGGGCGAGCTGGACTCGAGCAGGTTCCATTCGTCGGCGCGCACCGGTTGGTGAAACCACACCGACGAATCGGTGGTGCCGCTGCGATGGGTCCGGGCCCGCATCGAGTGTCCGTGCACCTGCAGGGCCGGGTCGATCATGTACAGGTCGGTTACGTAGACGGCGATCAAGGTGTGCAGGAGCGGATCGTCGGGCAGGGCGACCGTGGCGCGCCACCAGAACCGGCGCACGAAACCCTCGCCGGACCCGTCGTCCTCGACGCGGATGTCGAGTTCGTCGAGCGGCACCGACGGCGCCGGGCCGGGCGGTCCGGTGGGCTCGAGATCCTCGGGGCCGGGTGTGGTCAGCGGACGGTGGCCGTGTTCGGGACCGGCCATCGGCACCGCGAACGACACGGTCGCGGTGGTCAGCAGCCGGCCGGCCTGGCGCGATTCGACCCGCCGGGACGCCGTGGTGCGGCCGTCGTACACCGCGGTGACGTCGTAGCCGACCGCGTCGCCCGCCTCACCACCGCGCAGGAACTGCAGGTGCATCGCGGTCGGCGGGCGGTCGGAGTCCACGGTGCGCGCGGCCGCGGCCAGGCTCTGCGCGGCGAACTGGCCGCCGTAGGCGCGTTTGCCCGCCGGTCCGCTCGGCGGTCCCACCCAGGTGTCGGCGCGCCCCCCCGCGGCCACGTCGAGGAGCTCGAGCAGGCGGCTCACGCGCCGCCCGATCCTGTTGCGACCGAACCGGATTCGGCGAGGCGGGAGACCTCATCGGCGGAGATGCCGAGCCACTCGGACAGGACCGCAGCGGTGTCGTCGCCCAGCGCGGGCGCGGCGACCGCGGGCGGGTAGGCGCCGTCGAACGAAACCGGCAGACCGGGCGCCAGGTGACGACCGACGCGAGGCTGGTCGAGTTCGGTGAACAGCGGGTTGGCGGTGACGCGGGCGTCGCCTGCCACGTCGGCGAAGCTGCGGTAACGCTCCCACAGGACCGACGTACCGGACAGCGCCGACGCGACCTCGTCGGCGGTGTGCGCACTGAACCAGACCGTGAACAGCCCGGTCAGCGCGTCGCGATGACGGTAGCGGTCCCCTTCGTCGGTGAAGTCGGCGCCGAGCGCCTCACCCAGTGCGGCGACGGCCTTGGCGGTTCCGGTCAGCTCGGTGAGGTCACGGAAGTGCCGATTGGTCAGCACCACCACCATGAACGCGGCGCCGTCGCCGCTGACGAAGTTCTGGCCGTAGGTGCCGTAAAGCGAATTCCCCAGGCGCGGACGGGATTCCCCGGTCACCATCGCTTCGGTGAGGAACGCGAGATTGCCCGCGGTGGCCAGCGCCACGTTCTCCAGCGGAATACTGATGCGGGCACCGGCGCCGGTGCCGTCGCGGTGGCGCAGCGCGGTCGTCACCGCGAGCGCGGCATACAGACCGCAGGACACATCCCACGCCGGGAGCACGTGATTGACCGGGGTCGCCAGCTCGGGCGGCCCGGTCACCAAGGGAAATCCGGTGGCGGCGTTGACGGTGTAATCGACCGCGGTGCCGCCGTCGGCGCGCCCCGACACCTCGACATGGATGATGTCCGCCCGGCGCGCGGACAGCGTGTCGTACGAATGCCACTCCCGCCCTGCGACATTGGTGATCAACACCCCTGCGTCGACGATCAGGCGGGTCACCAGATCCTGCCCCTGGGCACTGCGCATGTCCACGGCGACCGATCGCTTGCCCTTGTTCAGACCGGCCCAGTAGATGCTGTCGCCGGCGTCGGTGAGCGGCCAGCGCCGGTAGTCGGCGGCGCCTCCGACCGGGTCGACCCGGATGACCTCGGCGCCCAACTGCGTCAACGTCATCCCCGCCAGCGGTACGGCGACGAAGCTGGAGATCTCGACGATGCGTACCCCGGCGAGCGGCCGGACCGGATCCGTTGCAGGCATCCGCTCAAGTTAGCAAGCGCTCAACCGCCCGCCGTGCGGGCCAGCTTGATCGCCGCCGCCTCGATGGTGTCCTCGCTCAGCAGTACCTGGAGTGCGGCGTCGCCGAGCGGTATGAAGCTGTCACGGCCGGCCACCCGGTCGACCCGGCCGGTGTATCCGTGGGCCAGCAGCTCGGCGAGTACGCCTTCACCCACCCCACCGGTCTCGCGGGTCTCGTCGACGATGAGCACCCGCCCGGTGGCCTGCGCCTCGCGGAGCATGTCCTCGACGGGCAGCGGCGCGAGCCAGCGCAGGTCGACGACGCGGGTGGTGATGTGCAGGCGTTCGAGCCGCCGCGCCACCCGCAGGCTCATCCACAGCCCGTTCCCGAAGGTGAGGATCGTCAGGTCGGCGCCGTCGCCGTGGGTACGCGCCCGGCCGATCGGGGCTGCCGTCCCCGTCAGCGGCGCCAGCCACTGTTCGTCGCCGTCGATGTGCAGATCCTTGGTGTGGTACAGCGCGATCGGCTCGAGGTAGAGACACACCGCCCCCGCCGTCTTCGCCGCGGCCACGCACGCCTGCATCATCGCCGCGGCGTCGTCCGGACGTGCCGGAGAGGCGATCACCACCCCGGGAATGTCGCGCATCGCCGCGATCGAGTTGTCGTTGTGGAAGTGCCCGCCGAAGCCCTTCTGGTACCCGTAGCCGGCGACGCGCACCACCATGGGGTTGCGGTACTGCCGGTCGGCGAAGAACTGCAGCGTGGCGGCCTCGCCGCGGATCTGGTCGGCGGCGTTGTGGAAGTACGCCAGGTACTGGATCTCGGGAATGGGCAGCAGGCCGGACACCCCGGCGCCGAGGGCGAGACCGAGGATGGCCTGCTCGTCGAGCAGGGTGTCGAAAACCCGCGCCTGACCGGCCTTCTGCTGCAGGCCGCGGGTGACGCCGTACACGCCGCCCTTGCGCGCCACGTCCTCGCCGAAGATCAGCGTCTCGGGGTGGCGGGCCAATGTGTCGGCCAGGGCGCGGTTGATGGCCTGCGCCACCGTCACCGGCGAGGCGGACGGTTCCCACGGCGCGGGAGCGCTCGACGCGGCGACCGCCTCGTCGAGGGTCTCGCGAAGCGGCCGTTCGACGGCGGCCGCGCTGTCGAGTTGCGGCGCGTCCATCACCTCGCCGGCCAGGTCGAGCACCTCGCGGCGGGTGGCCTCGTATCGCTCGAGCACCTCCGCCGGTGACAGGACACCGTGGGCGACAAACGCTTTCGCGGCACTGAGCACCGGGTCGCGCTCGAAGTCGGCGAAGATCTCGTCGGGACGTCGGTAGCCCGGTTCGTAGTCGGATCCCGCGTGGCCCATCAGCCGAACCGTGGTCAGGTGCAGGAACGCGGGACGACGGTGACTTCTCACGTATTCGGCTGCGGCTCTGGCAGTCTCGAGACTGTCAACCAGGTCTGACCCGTCCGCGGCGAAATACTGCAACCCTTCGCGCCGCGCATACGTGCGGGCGACCCAGCCCCGCGGTGTCTTGGTGGAGATGCCGATACCGTTGTCCTCGCAGACGAACAGCAGGGGCATCGGCATGCCCTGATAGGCGGTGTGCATGGCGGTGTTGAGCGCGCCGACCGCGGTCGAGTGGTTGACCGAGGCGTCGCCGAAACTGCACACCGTGACCGCATCGTCCGGCCAGTGGCAGGCCACGTCGAGTTTGCGGGCACGGGCCGTCGAGAACGCCACCCCGACGGCACGCGGCAGGTGTGAGGCGATTGTGCTGGTCTGCGGGATGATGCTGAGGTCGGCGCGGCCGAACACCTTGTGCCGACCACCGGAGATCGGCTCGCCGGTGGCCGCGACGAGCCCAAGAAGCACGTCCCGGATCCCGCGGGTGAGCCCGCCGTCGACCTGCTGGGCGCGGGCCATGAAGAACCCGCCCGAGCGGTAGTGCAGCAACGCCGGGTCGGTGGGCCGCAGCGCCGCGGCAACCGCGGCGTTGCTCTCGTGGCCGGACGATCCGATCGTGTAGTAACCGCGGCCCTGCGCGCGCAGCCATCGGGCGGCGAGGTCGAGGTGCCGGCTGGCGAGCGCGGCACCGAACAGCGCACGCGCCTCGCGCACCGTCACCGTCGAACCGTCACGCACAGGGTCGTCGTCGCCGCGCCGCGGTGCGGTGGGCTCGGGCAGGGCCGAGATCGTCGTCGTGAAGTGTTCGTCGAGGGCTTCACGTTTGGTGCTGTCAGCCATCACGTCACACCAGGTCGATGGCCTCGGCGATGGAGGGCAGCACCCGGCTCGGGCGGAACGGATACCGCTCGACGTCCTCGACGCTCGTCGACCCGGTCAGCACCAGAATGGTCTCCAGACCCGCCTCGATGCCCGCGACGACGTCGGTGTCCATCCGGTCGCCCACCATCACCGTGCTCTCCGAATGCGCCTCGATGCGGTTGAGCGCGCTGCGGAACATCATCGGATTCGGTTTGCCCACGAAATACGGCTCCCTGCCGGTGGCCTTGGTGATCATGGCGGCCACCGATCCGGTGGCCGGCAGCGGCCCCTCCGCGGAGGGGCCGGTCACGTCCGGGTTGGTGGCGATGAACCGGGCACCGCCGAGGATCAGCCGGACGGCCTTGGTGATCGCCTCGAACGAGTACGTGCGGGTCTCCCCCAACACCACGAAATCCGGTGCGACGTCGGTCAGCGTGTACCCCGCCTCGTGCAGCGCGGTGGTCAGACCGGCCTCGCCGATGACGTAGGCCGACCCGCCCGGCAACTGGTCGGCCAGAAACGTCGCGGTGGCCAGCGCCGAGGTCCAGATCGACTCCTCCGGCACGATGAGCCCCGACCGCGCCAGCCGGGCCGCCAGGTCGCGCGGGGTGAAGATCGAGTTGTTCGTCAGCACCAGGAAGGGTCGCTCGCGTTCGACGAGTCGGGCGAGGAATTCGGCGGCGCCCGGAAGGGCGTGCTCTTCGCGGACGAGCACGCCGTCCATGTCGGTGAGCCAGCATCTGGCGGTGGATCGCACGCGTTCAGTGTGTCAACTGTGTCGCACGTGCACCGCCCGAACGTCGATGCCGGCAGGCGCGGTTAGGGTCTGCGGTGTGAGCGAGCCCGGACACGTCCCACCCGGTCTGACCCTGCAGAACTGGCAGACCGTTCCCCATCTGCACTGGGCTTTCCAGCACCTCGCCGACTTCCTGCCCACCGCGCGGATCTCGCGGGGCACCGGCCCCGTCGCACAGATGCCCGCACGGGCTGCTGCACTGTCGGACATCGTGTTACCGGGCGGGACGGACACCGTCGGCGACGTGATGGGCGCGACCGCGACCGACGGGTGGATCGTCACCCGCCACGGCGAGGTCCTCGAGGAGCGGTATCCGGCGGGCATGCTCCCCGACACCCCGCACCTGCTGATGTCGGTCAGCAAGACCCTGGTCGCCACGGTCGCCGGGGTGCTGATCGGCGAGGGCGCGCTGGCACCCGACGCCCTGCTGAGCACCTACGTCCCGGCGTTGGCGGAGTGCGGCTATGCCGGCGCGACCGTGCGTCACCTGCTCGACATGCGTTCGGGCATCGCGTTCTCCGAGGACTATCTCGACCCACTGGCCGAGGTGCGGTTGCTCGAACAGGCGATCGGCTGGGCGCCTCGCACGGTGCCGGACCTGCCCGACACCATGTACGGCTTCCTGCTGACCCTGCGCCGGAAGAGCCCGCACGGCGGGCCGTTCGACTACCGCTCGTGTGAGACCGACGTGCTGGGCTGGGTGTGTGAAGCCGCGGGCGGCACCCGCATGCCGACCCTGATGTCGGACCTGCTCTGGAGTCGCATCGGGGCGCAGGCCGACGCGGTGATCGGCGTCGACCGCGAGGGCACCGGCATGTTCGACGGCGGGATCAACGCCTGTCTGCGCGATCTGGTCCGGGTGGGCACGTTGTTCCTCAACGACGGAGTCTCGCTGACGGGCAGCCAGGTCGTGACGCCGTCCTGGATCGCCGACACACTCACCGGCGGTGCGGACTCCCGCGACGCGTTCGCGGCGGGCCGCGACACCGCCCGCTTCCCGGGCGGGATGTACCGCAACAAGTGCTGGCTGCCGTACCCGGGGGACGACGTGGTGCTGTGCCTGGGCATCCACGGCCAGATGATCTACGTCAACCGGCCCGCGGGCGTGGTCGCGGCAAAACTGTCGAGCTGGGCGCTGCCCGAGGAGGACGACAAACTGAGGGCCACGATCGCGGCGTTCGACGCGATCGCCGCCGAATTCCGGTGAGAGCGCGGTCGGCTACTCCGGCAGCCGCAGTTCCGGCTTCTCCACCTCTTCGATGTTGACGTCCTTGAACGTGATCACCCGAACCTGTTTCACAAATCGGGCGGGCCGGTACATGTCCCACACCCACGCATCGGCCAACCGCAGCTCGAAGTACACCTCGCCGTTGGCGTTGCGCGGCACCATCTCCACGCTGTTGGCCAGATAGAACCGGCGCTCGGTCTCCACCACGTAACTGAACTGCCCGACGATGTCCTTGTACTCGCGGTACAGCGACAGCTCCATCTCGGTTTCGTACTTCTCGAGATCCTCGGCGCTCATCAGTACTGCAGTCCTTCACGTCGGTATGGCACGGCCGGTCGATGTCCACTCATGCGGCTGATCGCCATCCTCCCCCTACCCGAGTTCACAGCACTGCCCGGGTTCGGCATCGGTCAGCCCCCCGCTGATCTGCGGGGTACCCGCGGTGACCAATCGGCGCACGTTGATGAACGAATATCGGTGCTGCGGGCACGGTCCGAGTTCGGCCAGGGCGGCGGTGTGCGCCGGTGTGCCGTACCCCTTGTGCTCGGCGAAACCGTACCCGGGGTAATCGCGTTCCATCGCCACCATCAACCGGTCGCGGCTGACCTTGGCCAGCACGCTGGCCGCCGCGATACAGGCCGCCGCGGCGTCACCGCCGACCACCGGCAGCGACGGCGTCGGCAGCCCCGGCACGCGGAATCCGTCCGACAGCACGTAACCCGGCCGCACGGACAGACCGGCCACCGCCCGCCGCATCCCCTCGATGTTGGCGACGTGCACCCCGCGCCGGTCCACCTCGTCGGACGGGATGAACACCACGTGGTACGCCAGCGCGTAGCGGCGGATCAGCGGGAACAACCGGTCGCGCTCCTTCTCGCCCAGCTTCTTCGAATCGTCGAGCGCGGCCAGGCTCTCCAACCGGTTCGGCCCGAGCACGCACGCCGCGACCACCAGTGGGCCGGCGCAGGCGCCGCGGCCCACCTCGTCCACCCCCGCCACCGGCCCGAGCCCGTTGCGGTAGAGCGCCGACTCCAGAGTGCGCAGACCGGAGGCCTTGCGGATCACCGTGCGGGGCGGCCAGGACGCCGGCAAGCTCAAGCCCCCGGCTCTTCGCGCAAGCGCTCATCGCAAGCCCCCGGCTCTTCGCGCAAGCGGCTCATTCGCGGTTCTCCTACGGTCCCTACTGGTTCGGATCGGCGGTGGCGGTCTGCGGGTTCACCGACCCGACGCCGCCCCATCTCCCCGGCGGCCAGGCGATGAACCGTGCCTTCCCGATCACATTGTCCACCGGAATGGTGCCCGCTTCCGGGTCACCGGTGCACAGCAGGCCGCGCTGCGCGTCACCGGGCAGGTTCGTGCAGTGCGCGCGCGAGTCGGCCGAATGCGTGCGGTTGTCCCCCATCACCCACAGCTTGTCCTCGGGGACGGTGACCGGCCCGAACTCGTTGCCCAGGCAGGGGTAGACGGCAGGGTCGGCCATCATCGTCTTGGGGTCCAGATACGGCTCCTCGAGCCGTTTGCCGTCGACGGTCAGTCCGGTGGCCGCGCGGCACTCGACGGTCTGACCGCCCACCGCGATCACTCGCTTGACCAAGTCGTTCTCGTCCGGCGGGACGAATCCCACGACGGACAGGGCGTTCTGCAGGAAGCGAACGGCGGGATTGTCCGACCGGATCGACTTGTAGCCGATGTTCCAGTTGGGCGGACCCTTGAACACGATGACGTCGCCGGGTGCCGGCTCGGTGAACCGGTAGGTGACCTTGTCGACCATGATGCGGTCACCGACACAGCCGGGACACCCGTGCAGGGTGGGTTCCATCGACTCCGACGGAATCAGGTACGGCCGCGCGACGAACGTGAGCATCACGTAGTACAGAACGATCGCGATGGTGACCAGGATGGCCAGTTCGCGCAGCGCCGAGTGTTTGCGGCCGGGGGTCTCGTCCTGGTCGTCGGCGTGCGGTTCGGCGTCGGATTCAGGCCTGCCGACAACGTCCTCGGACGACGACTCGGGCTTATCGGTCACGGCTTCAGACTAGCCAGCACACGGACCGATGCCCGTCAGCGCCGTGGCGGGTCAGCGCTTCTCCTTGATCTTCGCCTTCTTGCCGCGAAGCTCGCGCAGGTAGTACAGCTTCGCGCGGCGGACGTCACCACGGGTGACGACGTCGATGTGGTCGATGTTGGGCGAGTGCACGGGGAACGTACGCTCCACGCCGACGCCGTAGCTCTCCTTGCGCACCGTGAAGGTCTCGCGGATGCCACCGCCCTGGCGGCGGATGACGACGCCCTTGAAGACCTGGATGCGTTCCTTCGAGCCCTCGATCACCTTCACGTGCACGTTGACGGTGTCGCCGGGGCCGAAAGCCGGGATGTCGTCGCGCAGCGACGCCTGATCAACGAAGTCCAGCGTGTTCATCGGTGACACTTCCTTGTTGCTTTGCGGCGTGGGCGGGCTGTGCGAACAGCGCGCGCCGGGCCGGTGGGTACGGACGCTTTCGGGGCGTATCCCGCAGCGGACGACAGGGGCGCACCCCACGTCCTGCGCGGACAACTGCTCAATTGTGCCAGACGGGCACCGGTCCAGTGAAATCGCCGCCTCGCACCGCGCTCTGGACGGCCTGCGCTGATCAGCGACGCCACGAGGTACACGTTAGGCTTGGGTTAGTAGTTCGCCGCACCCGGTGCGCCGAGACGATTCCCGCCAGAGGCGCCCCCAGCTATCGAGAGAAGGAGAGCCATGCGACGGCCGTCGGTGCTGTTGACGGCCACCGCGGCAAGCATGGCCGTGGCAGTGGTCGTCTCAGGGTGTGAGGCGCGCGTGTACGGCACGCCGCCACATCCCGACGGCCCGCACCTCACCGTCGTCGCACCTCACGGCGCCATGGCGCCGCTACCCGAGGCATCGCCCGATCAGCCCGCCGCGTCGTTCGAGGGGCTCGACGACCGGGTGCGGCTCGCCACCGATCAGGCCGCCGATGAAGGTGCCGACGTCACCGTGCTGATCAAGGACCGCAACACCGGGCAGCTCGTGTCCAACGGCAACGGCCGCGGGATCGCGATCGCGTCGGTGGTGAAACTCTTCATCGCCGACGATCTGTTGCTCAGCGGTGAACCGTTGTCACCCGAGGACGTCGCGAACTTCCGGTCGATGTTGCGGTCGTCCGACGACAGCGCGGCCGAGGTCTTCTGGAACCGGGGCGGGGGCAGCGCGATCATCACCCGCGTCGCGAAGCGCTACGGCCTCGGCGGCACCCGTCCTCCCGGCGACGGACGCTGGTGGAACACCGTCAGCACGGCAGCGGACCTGGTGCGCTACTACGACATGCTGCTCTCCGGCGCGGGCGGTCTGCCCCGCGATAAGGCGGACGTGATCGTGGACAACCTCGCCGCCTCGACGCCCAACGGCGTCGACGGCACCCAGCCCGGCGGGGTGTACCCGCAGCGGTTCGGCATCCCCGAGGGCCTGTACGCGGTGCCGGTGGCGGTCAAGCAGGGCTGGATGTGCTGCATCGGCTCGGACTGGATGCACCTGTCGACCGGCGTCATCGGCGCGGACCGCCGCTACATCATGGTGATCGGCTCCGATCAGCCGACCGGTGCCGCCGAAGCCCGCGCCACCATCACCCAGGCGGTCAAGACGATGTTCCCGGGCGGCCGGATCTAGTTGTCGCCCAACAGGTCCGGGCGTCTCTCCCGGGTCCGGGCGAGCGACTGCTCGTGCCGCCACGCCGCGACCTTCGCGTGGTCGCCGGACAGCAGCACCCCGGGCACGTCCAGTCCCCGCCAACTCGGCGGCCGTGTGTAACTCGGCCCCTCGAGCAGACCCGCGGAGTGCGAGTCGTCGGCGTGTGAGGCGGGATTGCCGAGCACCTCGGGCAGCAGCCGCACGACGGCCTCGACCATCACCAGCGTCGCGGACTCGCCGCCGTTGAGCACGTAATCGCCGATGGAGACCTCCGCCACGCGCATCCGCCGGGCGGCGTCGTCGACGACCCGCTGATCGATGCCCTCGTAGCGCCCGCAGGCGAACACCAGATGGCGCTCGGTGCTCCACTGCTGTGCGGTGGCCTGGTCGAACAGCCGCCCCGCCGGGGTCGGGACGACGAGCAGCGTGTCGTCGCTGCAGACGTCGTCGAGCGCCGCCCCCCACACCGGCGCCTTCATCACCATGCCGGGACCGCCGCCGTAGGGGGCATCGTCGACCGAACGGTGCACATCGTGGGTCCACGCGCGAAGGTCGTGGACGCCGAGCTGGATGCGCCCGGAGTCGATCGCCTTGCCGGGCAACGACTCTCGGAGAGGATCGAGGTAGCGCGGGAAGATGGTGATCACGTCAATACGCACGGCTGCGCACCCTCTACTCCGGGTCCAGCAGACCCTCGGGCGGATCGATCTCCACCAGACCGTCGGCCAGCGACACCCGGGGCACGATCGCCGTGACGAACGGCACGAGCACCTCGGCTCCCTCCGGGGTGTTCACCGACAGCAGTTCGCCTGCCGCGGTGTGCAACACCTCGGCCACCCTGCCGACGTCCGCACCGTCGACCGTGCGCACGAGCAGTCCTTCGAGTTGGTGGTCGTAATACTCGTCGGGGTCCTCGATCGGCGGCAGGTCTTCGCTGTCGACGAGGAACACCGTTCCACGCAGCGCATCGGCGGCGGTCCGGTCGGCCACCCCGTCGAGGCGCAGCAGCAGCCGGCCCCCGTGCGGCCGAACGGATTCGACGACATAGCGGCGCTCGGCGCCACCCCTGGGGGCGCGGCCGCGCAACTGGGCGCCCGGCACGAACCGGGCGTCGGGATCGTCGGTGCGGACCTCGACGACCAGTTCACCGGTGACGCCGTGCGCCTTGGCGACCCGGCCGACTACGAGGTCCATGAACGGTGTTCGTTCGCTACTGGTCGGTGTCCACCACGTCGACGCGGATGCCCCGCCCGCCGATGCCGGCGACCAGGGTGCGCAGCGCCGTCGCAGTGCGACCGCCGCGACCGATGACCTTGCCGAGGTCTTCGGGGTGCACATGCACCTCGACCGTCCGACCGCGCCGGTTGGTCACCATGTCGACCCGCACATCGTCGGGATTGTCGACGATTCCGCGGACGAGGTGTTCGACAGCGTCGACGACGACTGAGCTCACGGTGCCGCTCAGCTCTCAGTGGCGCCGGCGACCGTGGCGTCCTCGCCCTCAGCGGCGGGCTCGGACTTGTCGGCGTTACCGGCCGGATCGGCGGTCGCCTCGATGTCGGAGGCCGCCTTCTTGGCTGCGGGCGCCTTCTTCTTCTTCGGCTGGGTGGCCTCGGTGCTCGGCCCGCCCTCGGCCTCGGCCAGAGCGGCGTTGAACAGATCGAGCTTGCTGGGCTTGGGCTCCTTGACCTTGAGCGTGCCCTCCGCGCCCGGCAGACCCTTGAACTTCTGCCAGTCGCCGGTGATCTTGAGCAGCTGCAGCACCGGTTCGGTGGGCTGCGCGCCGACGCCGAGCCAGTACTGGGCGCGCTCGGAGTCGACCTGGATCAGGCTCGGCTCCTCCTTGGGGTGGTACCGGCCGATGACCTCGATGGAGCGGCCGTCGCGGCGGGTGCGCGCGTCGGCGACGACGATGCGGTACTGGGGGTTGCGGATCTTGCCCAGACGGGTCAGCTTGATCTTGACAGCCATGGTGAAGCGATACTCCTCATGCGTTGCCACGCTGCAATTCAGCGATGCGGGCGGGGTTGCCCGATCCGGTTTTGCCTCGCGTGTGTGACCACCGCGCGGCCGGAGTCGCGGGCGGACAGCGGTCCATTGTGCCAGACCGGCGGGCCCGGTCGGAAATCGCTCATACCGGGCACACTGGTGCCATGCCACTACGTCAAAGACTGCTCACCAGCATGGCCGAACAGCTGGGCCGCCCGCACGGACGCCTCGGCGGAGTCGTCGCCGGAGCCCTCAACCGCGGTAACGGCCAGGCCATCGCGACGGCGGTGGCCGCCGCGCAGGTGCCGGCCGGCGGGGTTGCCGCCGACATCGGATTCGGGGGCGGCGCGGGCCTGCGCCTGCTCGTCGACGCGGTCGGCACCGGCGGCACGGTGCACGGTGTGGAGCTCTCCGGCGACATGCTCGACCGGGCCCGGCGGCAGTTCCGCCGCGACATCGACAGCGGCCGGCTGCAGCTTGCAGAGGGTTCGCTCACCGCGCTGCCGCTCGGCGACGCCACGCTCGACGCGGCGATCACCGTCAACACCCTGTACTTCGTCGACGATCTGGATGCCGTGTGCACCGAATTCGCGCGGACCCTGCGGCCCGGCGGCCGCGCCGCCATCGGCGTGGGTGATCCGGAGGGGATGCGCCGGCTGCCCGTGACGCCGTACGGTTTCCGGCTGCGTCCGGTGGACGACATCGTCGCCGCGCTGGAACGGGCCGGGCTGACCGTCACCGTGCAGACCCGGGCCGACGGTCGGCTCCCCCGCCACACGATCACCGCCCAGCGACCGGCCTGACCCTTCGTCGCCGCGCTCACACCAGCTTGTCGAAGCACTTCTCCTCGACGCGGCGGGTCATCCGCCACCCGTCGGCGGTGCGGGCGAACTCGTCGACGTACCAGATGCCGACGAAGTACACCTGTCCGCTGTCACCGCCCATCACCATCGGGTTGAAGCAGATCGTGCGCGAGGTCGCCGTGTCACCGGACACCCGGACGTCGAAGTTGCCCACCAGGTGTGAGTAGGCCGGGAAGTTGGGCAGCACGTCGGCCAACCACTTCTTCACCTCGGGGTACGGACCGTCCACGCCGCCCGTGGCGCGGTAGTCGATGTAGGCGTCCGGGGTGAACACCCGGTCGAGGTCGTCGAACCGGCGCTGGTCGATCGCCGAGGAGTAGTCGACCATCAACTGCTGGATCTCCAGCCGGTCCGAGATTTCCGCCAGGCTCAACATGGATCGATTGAACACGATTAGGCTCACCCGCCATGGGGAGGCTCGTCACTCTGCTCGCAATCCTGCTCACCGCGCTGGGGCTCGTCGCCGCACCCGCCGCGACCGCCGACATCGACATCCAGCCCGCTGGGTCGGTCCCGATTCCCGCCGGTCCGGCGGAGGCGTGGATCGTGGCGGACATGGACACCGGCCAGGTGCTGGCCGGCCGCAACGACAACACCCGCTACGCCCCCGCCAGCACGATCAAGACGCTGCTCGCCCAGGTGGTGCTCGACGAGGTGCCGCTGGACACGACGATCGTGGCCGAGGAGGCGGACACCAGGGTGGAGTGCAACTGTGCCGGGGTGGCCCCGGGGCGCGAGTACACCGCCCGTCAGCTGCTCGAGGCCCTGTTGCTGGTGTCGGGCAACGACGCCGCCAACACGCTGGCCCGCATGCTCGGCGGTATGGACGCCGCCGTGGCGAAGATGAACGGCAGAGCCGCCCTGCTCGGCGCGTACGGCACCAATGTGGCGACCCCGTCGGGATTGGACGGGCCCGGGATGCCGTTCTGGTCCACCCCCCACGACCTTGCCGTGATCTTCCGGGCAGCGATGGCCGATCCGGTGTTCGCCCAGATCACCGCCATGCCCTCGACGGTGTTCCCGACGAAGGCCGGGGACGCCGTCCTGGTCAACCAGAACGAGCTGTTGCGCCGCTACCCCGGCGCCATCGGCGGCAAGACCGGGTTCACCGACATCGCCCGCAAGACGTTCGTCGGCGCGGCCCAGCGTGACGGCCGGCGGCTGGTGGTCGTGCTCATGCACGGGCTGGTCAAGGAGGGTGGCCCCACCTACTGGGATCAGGCGGCCGGCCTTCTCGACTGGGGTTTCGGGCTGGACCGCAGCGCGAGCGTCGGAGCTCTGTAGCGGCCGACCGAAACACGATGTCATTGACTCGCAACGGTTTCGAGACCGATCCGAGGCGTAAGCGCCGTTAGGCTCTGGCGCCGTGGCCTGTTCGCGTTCGCGGTGGTGGTCGCGGACGCTCATCGCGGGATGCGCGCTCGTGATGACGATGTCGTCGGTCGGCGTGGTGACGGGATCGCCTGCCGCCGTTGCCCAACCGCAACCGGCGGGCGCCGTCACCCTGCCCGAGGGCCCGGCACAGGCCTGGCTGCTCGCGGACCTCGACTCGGGCCGGGTCCTGGCCAGCCGCAATCCCTACGAACCGCACGCCCCCGCGAGCACGATCAAGGTCCTGCTCGCCATGGTGGTGCTCGACCATCTCTCGCCGGACAACTTCGCGCGGGCCAACGCGTCGCACACCCAGGTCGAATGTTCTTGTGTCGGACTCGAACCCGGCCAGGCCTACACCACCCGCCAGTTGCTGGCGGCCTTGCTCATGGTGTCGGGCAACGATGCGGCCAACATGCTCGCCGACATGCTGGGCGGCCAGCGCGCCGCGGTCGCGGCGATGAACCGCAAGGCCGCGCTGGTCGGCGCGAAGGCCACCAGGGCCTCGTCGCCGTCCGGGCTCGACGGACCCGGTTGGGAGTCGATCACCACACCGCATGATCTGGCCGTGATGTTGCGGGCCGCGTTGAAGTATCCGTTGATCGCGCAGATCATGCGGTCGCCGTCGGCGTCGTTCCCGGGTAAGACGCTGACCAACCAGAACGAGTTGCTCAGCCGCTACCCCGGCGACATCGCAGGCAAGACGGGTTTCACGAACCTCGCCCGCAAGACGTATCTCGGTGCGGCACAGCGTGGTACCCGCCGCCTGGTCGTGGTGCAGATGTACGGCACCGGCGATCTGTACGGTCAGGCGATCGGGTTGTTCGACTGGGGCTTCAGCCAGCCCTGACCTACGGCCGAGCGCTAGAAGACCCGGCCTCGCAGGATCACCATGGCCGGGTCGTTGACGACGGCGGCACCGCGGCGCGGATCGTCGGCGTAGCAGACCAGATCAGCGGGCGCGCCGTCGACCAGAGCCGGCCGGCCCAGCCAGGCGCGCGCATCCCAGCACGCCGCCCCCAGCGCATCGGTCGCGCTCATCCCGATTCCGCGCAGGGCGTCGATCTCGTCACCGATGCGGCCGTGGGCGATCGTGCTGCCGGCGTCGGTGCCCGCGTAGATGGGCACACCGGCTTCGCGGGCGGCGGCCACGCGTGCATAGCTGCGCCGGTGGAGGTCGCGCATGTGGGCGGCGTAGGTCGGGTACTTGCCCGCCGAATCGGCGATGCCCGGGAAGTTCTCGAGGTTGATCAGAGTCGGCACGAGCGCGGTGCCGCGTTCGACCATCATCTCGATGGTGTCGTCGGTGAGGCCGGTGCCGTGTTCGATGCAGTCGATCCCGGCGCCGATCAGCCCGGGCAGCGCATCCTCGCCGAAGACGTGCGCGGTCACCCGGGCGCCGTTGGCGTGGGCTGCGTCGATCGCCTGCTTGAGGATCTCGTCGTCCCACAGCGGCGCCAGATCGCCGATCGACCGGTCGATCCAGTCGCCGACCAGCTTCACCCAGCCGTCGCCGCGGCGCGCCTGCTCGGCGACGATCGCGGGCAGGTGCGATTCGTCCTCGACGTCGACGGCGTAACCGGCGATGTAGCGCTTGGGTTTGGCCACGTGCCGCCCGGCGCGGATGATCCGCGGCAGATCGTCGCGGTCGTCGAGGCTGCGGGTGTCGGTGGGCGAACCGCAGTCGCGCAGCAGCAGCGCGCCGACGCCGCGTTCGGTCTCGGCCTGCGCGGCCGCCTCCTCGATGCCGACCGCACCTCCGGGCACCGGCCCGAGCCCGACATGGCAGTGCGCGTCGACCAGTCCGGGCACGATCCAGCCACCGTCGAAGACGGTGTCGGCGCCGGCGACGGGTTCAGCGCGCAAGACGCCGCGGGATCCACCCTCTTCGGGCGAGCCCTCATCGACCACCCACCACTCGACCGGCTGCCCGTCGGGCAGTCCGCGGCCGCGCACGTGCAGCGCGCGCATCAGTTCTTGGGGAACTTCAGCTTGCTCAGGTCGAAGTCGGCCAGACCGGGCGGCAGCTCGTCGAGGCCCTTGGGCATGTTCGACAGGTCGGGGAACCCGGCGGGCATCCCGGGCATGCCCGCGCCGAGCGGGTTGCGGTTCTTCGGCGGTGTCGGACCCCGACCCTTCTTGCCCTTCTGCTTGTTCTTGCCCTTCGCGGCCTTACGGGTGTTCTTGCCGCGCCCGAACGGCATGCCCATCTGGCCTGCCATCTGCGACATCATCTTGCGGGCCTCGAAGAACCGGTCGACGAGCTGATTGACCTCGGACACCGTCACGCCGGAGCCGTTGGCGATCCGGAGCCGGCGGGAGGCGTTGATGATCTTCGGATCGGCGCGTTCGGCCGGTGTCATACCGCGGATGATGGCCTGCACCCGGTCGAGTTGGCTGTCGTCGACGGCGGCCAGCGCATCCTTCATCTGGCCTGCGCCGGGGAGCATGCCGAGCAGGTTGCCGATCGGGCCCATCTTGCGGATGGCGAGCATCTGCTCGAGGAAGTCCTCGAGGGTGAGCTCGCCGCTGCCGATCTTGGCCGCGGTGGCCTCGGCCTGCGCCGCGTCGAAATGCTGTTCGGCCTGCTCGATGAGGGTCAGCACGTCGCCCATGCCGAGGATCCGGCTGGCCATCCGGTCGGGGTGGAAGACGTCGAAGTCCTCGAGCTTCTCCCCGGCCGAGGCGAACAGGATCGGCACGCCGGTGACCTCGCGGACCGACAGCGCGGCGCCGCCGCGGGCGTCGCCGTCGAGTTTGGTCAGCACGACGCCGGTGAACCCGACGCCCTCCCGGAACGCCTCGGCGGTGGTGACCGCGTCCTGGCCGATCATCGCGTCGAGGACGAACAGCACCTCGTCGGGGTCGACGGCGGCGCGGATCGCGGCGGCCTGACCCATCAGCTCCTCGTCGATGCCCAGCCGGCCCGCGGTGTCGACGATCACGACGTCGAAGTGCTTGGCCCTGGCCTCGGCGAGGCCCGCGGCGGCCACCGCGACCGGGTCAGCGGTGCCCTTGACCTCCGGCGCGCCGGGCGCGGTACCGGGGTGCGGCGCGAACACCGACACACCGGCGCGCTCGCCGACGATCTGGAGCTGGTTGACGGCGCCGGGACGCTGCAGGTCGCAGGCCACCAGCAGCGGGGTGTGGCCCTGCCCGCGCAGCCACTTGGCGAGCTTTCCGGCCAGCGTCGTCTTACCGGAACCCTGCAGGCCGGCGAGCATGATGACCGTCGGCGGGGTCTTGGCGTAGGCCAGCGGGCGGGTCTCCCCGCCGAGGATGCCGATGAGCTCCTCGTTGACGATCTTGACGACCTGCTGGGCGGGGTTCAGCGCGGCCGAGACCTCGGCACCCTTGGCGCGTTCCTTGATGCGCGCGACGAACGCGCGCACCACCGGCAGTGAGACGTCGGCCTCCAGCAGCGCCAGCCGGATCTCCCGGGCGGTCGCGTCGATGTCGGCGTCGGTCAACCGGCCTTTGTTGCGCAGCCCCTGCAGGGCACCGGTCAACCGGTCGGACAAGGATTCGAACACGGTGTCCACCTTAACGGTCGAGGTCTGATTCCCCGCCGGGCGGCGCTCGGGCGCCGGCCCCGCTCAGCTCGCCTGTTCGGCGGGCTTGGGGGGTGGTGGCGGGGTGGGCAGCACCGCGTAGAGGTCGCGTTCCAGTTCGGCGCGGATGGTCTGGCGGTCGGCGTCGCTGCCGGTGGCCAGGGCGGGCACCGCGATGCCGAACACGTCGACCACCGACGATCCCAGCGTGGTGACCTTCGCCCAGGCGATGTCCACCCCGTCGCGTTCGAACACCGCGGTCAACCGTGCCAGCAGCCCGGCCCGGTCGATGGTGCGGATCTGCACGACGACTTCGCCCGGTGACGCACCGCCCGACCACAGGACGCGCGGTGGGGCCGGGACGTGGTTCGCCGGCACCGCGGCGAGGATCTCCCCCGCCCGCGAGGTGCCGTACTGGGCGGCCTCGCGTTCGCGCCGCTCGAGCGCCGCGAGCACGTCGAGTTCACCGTCGAGGGCGAGCATGAACTGCTGGCGCAGCAGCCCGGCCGCGGGCGGCGCACCGAAGTGCGGGGACACCACGAAGGTGTTGATCGCCGAACCCTGATGGCTGTTCACCGAGGCGGAGTGCACGCGCAGCGAGTTCAGCGCCAGCACGCCCGCGGCCTTGGACAGCAGCCCGCGGCGGTCCGGGGCGATCATCGTCACCTGGTGGATGTGGGGACTGTCGGTCGGGGTGAGCTCGACGTGGACGCCGACCGCACCGGCCAGTTCGAGATGCCGGGGGTCGATCGGGTCCGGATGCGGCAGCGGTTCGCCCGCCATCACCAGCCGGCACCGCCGTACCAGGTCACCGATCAGCGAGGCCTTCCAGTCGCCCCACACCCCCGGGCCGGTGGCCAACGAGTCCGCCTCGGCCAGCGTGTGCAGCAGTTCCAGCAGCACCAGGTCGCCGCCGAGCTTGTGCACCACCGCGTCGATGGTCTTGGGGTCCTGAAGGTCGCGGCGCGTCGCGGTGTCCGGCAGCAGCAGGTGATAGCGCACCATCTTCGACAGCAGCTCGATGTCCGACGGCCACAACCCCAGCCGGGTGCCGATCTGATCGGCGAGCTCGGCGCCGATCACGCTGTGGTCCCCGCCGCGCCCCTTACCGATGTCGTGGCACAGCGCGCCCAGCACCAGAAGGTCCGGCCGTGAGACCCGGGTGGTGAAAGCACTTGCGCGCGAGACGGTTTCCACCGAATGACGGTCGACGGTCCAGATGTGCACGACGTCGCGCGGCGGCAGGTCCCGCACCGCCCCCCATTCGGGGAAGAGCCGGCCCCACAGCCCGGTACGGTCCAGCGCCTCGATGGTCGGCACCACCGCCGGACCCACGCCCAGCATCACGAGCAGATCCTTGAGCGCCTCCCGCGGCCACGGTGTCCGCAGTTCGGGCGCGTTCTCGGCGAGCCGGCTCAGCGTCGACACCGCCATCGGCAGCCCCGTGGTGGCCGACGCCGCGGCCACCCGCAGGATCAGTCCGGGATCGCGCTCCGGGCGGGCGTCGCGGGCGAGGATCACCTCCCCGGCGTATTCCACGACCCCTTCGTCGAGCGGCCGGCGCACCGGCCGGCGCAGCGCGGCGAAACCGCGGCGCGGCAGCGCGTTGGCGGCCGTGCGCAGGCCGGCGTCGACGTAGTAGCTGATGGTGCGGGCGGCGTCGGAGAGCATGCGGGCCAGGTCGAACCGGTCACCGATGCGCAGCGCGGCGCCGATCTCGTCGGCGTACTGCGCCAGCAGCAGGTCGCGACCGCGGCCCGACACCCGGTGCAGTTCGGTGCGCACGTTGAGCAGCGCCAGGTGCGCCCCGCCGAGCGTGCCCGTCGGCGAGGCCAGTGCCGGGCTCGGGTACACGTCGGCCAACTGAGCGATCGCCAGCGCGTTGAGCAGCTGCACGTCGCGCAGCCCGCCCCGGCCGGATTTGAGGTCGGGCTCGGCCCGGTGGGCGATCTCGCCGCTGCGCTGCCAGCGCGCCTGGGTGTGCTCGACGAGTTCGGCGAAGCGCGGCGCGATGCCGGTACGCCACTGTCTGCGGGCTCCGCCGACGAGCAGGTTCGACAGGTCCGCGTCGCCGGCGATGTGGCGCACCTCCAGCATCGCCAGCCCCGCCGCGATGTCCTCACCGGCGACCTTCAGCGCCTCGGGCACCGTCCGCACGCTGTGGTCGAGCCGAATGTTGGCGTCCCACAACGGGTACCACAACAGCTCGGCGACCTGGCTGACCACATCGGCGGGCATGTTGTCGTGCAGCAGCATCAGATCGAGATCCGAGTACGGCAGCAGTTCGCCGCGGCCCAGCCCGCCCGTCGCGACGATCGCGAAACCACTGGTCGCGGTGATGCCGATCTCGTTCGCCTTTGTGCCGAGCCAGAATTCGTGCAGATCGAGCAGCGCGTCACGCAGCGCTGCGGTGTCGAGGGGACGCGGCCCGCCGGTGAGCAGCTGTTGAGTCGCCTTGACGAGATCGCTGGCGGGGCGCAACGAGCCCGCCGCCGGCGCCGTCCATCTGGGGGCGCCGGCGGCGGGATCGTGTTGTCTGCCTGGTGGTTGTGTCATATCGGAAGTCCTCCCCCGGACCAGTGAACGCTTACGGTGTTGACCCGGGAGACGACCCCCTCGTCGCTCAGAGGGCGTCGGCCCCCCGCTCGCCGGTGCGCACCCGGACGACGGTGTCGACCGGGCTCACCCAGACCTTCCCGTCGCCGATCTTGCCGGTGCGGGCCGCCTGGACGATGACGTCCACGACCTTGTCGACGGCCGAATCGTCGACGATCACCTCGACCCGCACCTTGGGCACGAAATCCACGGAGTACTCGGCCCCGCGGTACACCTCGGTGTGGCCCTTCTGCCGGCCGTAACCCTGGACCTCGCTGACGGTCATCCCGAGGATGCCCGTCTGCTCGAGTCCGGTCTTGACGTCTTCGAGCGTGAACGGCTTGACGATCGCAGTGATCAGCTTCATTTCGTCGGTCCCTTCCAAGAAAATTGTTGCCGATCAGACGAGTTCATAAGCCGTTTCCGCATGCTCGGTCTCATCGATGCCGGTGTCCTCGTCTTCCTTTGTCACACGCCAACCCAACGGCTTGACGATGAAGGCGATGATGACTGTCATCACGCCCGTAAAGACCACTGCTACCAGAGCGATCACGACCTGCACCACCAGTTGCTGGATCCCGCCGCCGTAGAACAGGCCGGTCTCGGTGGCCAGGAAGCCGATGCCCACGGTGCCCCACAGGCCCGCGACCAGGTGCACACCGACCACGTCGAGCGAATCGTCGTAGCCGAACTTGTACTTCAGGCCGATGGCCAGAGCCGACAGGATGCCCGCGATCGCGCCGAGGATGAGCGAACCGATCGGCGAGAGCGATCCACAGGCCGGGGTGATCGCGACCAGGCCGGCCACGATGCCCGACGCGGCGCCGACGCTGGTGGCGTGGCCGTCGCGGATGCGCTCCACCGCGAGCCAGCCCAGCATCGCCGCGGCGGTGGCGGCCGTGGTGTTCACCCAGACCAGACCGGCGAGCGCATCGGCGGCGCCTTCGGATCCGACGTTGAAGCCGAACCAGCCGAACCACAGCAGTGCGGCGCCGAGCATCACGAACGGGATGTTGTGCGGACGGAACGGGGTGCGGCCGAAGCCGGCACGCTTACCGATCAGCAGGGCCAGGACCAGGGCCGCCATACCGGCGTTGATGTGGACCACCGTGCCGCCGGCGAAGTCGATCGGCGGGACGTTGGCCGCGCCTTCGTCGGCGTTGTAGCCGAACAGCCATGAGGCGAAACCGTTTTCGTCACCCGAGAGCAGGCCGCCACCCCAAACCATGTGCGCCAGGGGGAAGTACACCAGCGTCACCCAGATGCCGCCGAACACCAGCCAGGTGGCGAACTTCATGCGCTCGGCCACCGCGCCGCTGATCAGCGCGACGGTGATCACGGCGAAGGTCAACTGGAAGGCGACCCACACGATCGCGGGCACCGAACCGAAACCACCGATCGGGTACAGCTCCTGACCACCGATCTCGCGCGACTCCAACAGCGGGCTCAACCCGAACAGCGAGAACGGGTTGTCGAAGATGCCGAGGATGTCGTTCTCACCGGTGTGCGCCGAGGAGAACGACATCGAGTAGCCCCAGAGCACGTAGATCACGCTCACGACGCCCAGCGCCCCGAAGGACATCATCATCATGTTGAGGACGGACTTCTGGCGGGACAGGCCGCCGTAGAAGAACGCGAGAGCGGGTGTCATCAACAGCACCAGGGCGGCGCTGGCGAGCACCCAGGCGGTGTCGCCGCTGTTGAAGGCGGCGAACGCTTCGTCCGGTAAGGCTAAGACCACTTTGTGTGAACCTCCTTGGGAAATGCGCCGACGGATCGGCCTCCCGAGAAGACTCTTGTGCGCGCGTTTCGCTGGTGATGCGTGGGCGTTTCCGCAATGTGAACGCAGAGGCCCACCGGGTTACGCTCATGTTTCCGCATGGCTGACCCGGGTCGGACGGGCCTTCATCGGACCGGTCAGCCGAGCAGCGCGTCGACGAATGCGCCGGGTTCGAACGGTGCGAGATCGTCGGGCCCCTCCCCGAGGCCGACGAGCTTGACCGGGACGCCGAGCTCCTGCTGTACCCGGAAGACGATGCCACCCTTGGCGGTGCCGTCGAGTTTGGTCAGCACCACACCGGTGATCTTGACGACCTCGGCGAAGACCCGCGCCTGCGGCAGGCTGTTCTGGCCGATCGTGGCGTCGAGCACCAGCAGCACCTCGTCCACCGCGGCGCGCTTCTCGACCACCCGCTTGACCTTGCCCAGTTCATCCATCAGCCCGGTCTTGGTGTGCAGCCGGCCTGCGGTGTCGATGGCGACGACGTCGGCGCCGTGCTCGATGCCCTTGGAGACCGCGTCGAAGGCCACCGACGCCGGGTCGGCGCCTTCGGGTCCGCGCACCACTTCGGCGCCGACGCGCGAGGCCCACGTCTGCAACTGATCGGCCGCCGCGGCACGGAAGGTGTCGGCGGCGCCGAGGACCACCCGGCGGCCGTCGGCCACCAGCACGCGGGCGAGTTTGCCGACCGTGGTGGTCTTGCCCGTGCCGTTGACGCCGACGACCAGCAGCACCGACGGTTTGTCGGCGTGCGGCAGCGCGCGGATCGACCGGTCCATCTCGGGGTGCAGTTCGGAGACGAGCACATCGCGCAGCACCGCGCGGGCGTCGGCCTCGGTGCGCACGGATTCGCTGGCCATCCGGGTGCGCAGGGCGCCGACCACCGATTCGGTGACCACCGGGCCGAGGTCGGCGATCAGGAGCGTGTCCTCGATCTCCTCCCACGACTCCTCGTCGAGGTCGCCGCCGCCGAGCAGGCCGAGCATGCTGCGGCCCAGCGCGTTCTGGGACTTCGCCAGCCGGCCCCGCAGGCGATCGAGGCGGCCGTGGGTGGGGGCGATGACCTCGGCGGGCGCCTCCGGTGCGGTCTCCGGCTCCGGTTCGGGTTCGAGCACCGGCACCGCCTCCGGCGCCGGTTCGGGCTCGGCTTCCGGGACAGGAGCGGGCTTCGGGGCCGGCGCCGGTTCGGGTTTCTCGGGCGTACGCGGTGGGGCGGTCGCGGTGGGCGGCTCAGGGAGCCGCACGTCGGCGATCGGGCGTTTGGGCGCGTCGCGCGGGATCGTGGCGTCGTCGCCGACGGCGGGCAGACCGCTGGTGTCGATGCGGTCCTTCGGGCGGACCGGCGGCGCCACCGGCGGCGTTGCGGTCGCTGACGATTGTGTGAACGTGATCCCGGAACTGGCCGTGTATCCGCCGGAGCGGTCGACCGGTGTGGCAGTGTCGGATTTCGAGAGTCTGATCCGCCGGCGCCGGTACCGGACCAGGCCGACCACGAGCGCAACGACGAGAAGAACGGCGATGACCGCGATTGCGATCCACACAGCCAGCGAGAGATCCAGGGTCACCCGGCCATTGTCTCAGGGCGGGTAGCCGGTGACATTGCGGCCTCACAGCAGCCGAAGTGGCAGCGCGATCGGGATGGAGACCCGCAAGCGCCGCCACATCGACGTGTGCCTGAACGGGCCGGTGGAGTACGAGACCGTCACCACCGGGCTGGAGAACTACCGGCTGCCGTACAACGCGCTGACCCAGACCTCGCTCGGCCGGGTGCGGCTCGACACCTCATTCCTCGGTAAACCGCTGGCCGCGCCGGTGCTGATCGGCGCGATGACCGGCGGCGCCGAACTGTCCGGCACCATCAACCGCAACCTCGCGGCGGCCGCGCAACGCCTCGGCGTCGGCATGATGCTCGGGTCCCAGCGCATCATGTTCGGCAACGACGCGGTGGCGCGGAGTTTCGCCGTCCGCGACATCGCCCCGGACGTACTGCTGATCGGCAACGTGGGCCTCGCACAGCTGTCCGAACCCGTGATGCCCGCGCTCGAGTGGGCGCTCGAACGGGTGGGCGCCGACGCGCTGGCCGTGCACACCAACCCGCTGCAGGAGGCCATGCAGCGCGATGGGGACACCGACTTCACCGGGTCGATCGACCGGTTGCGTGTTCTCGCGGACACGCTGCGCCGGCCGGTGATGCTCAAGGAGGTCGGCCACGGGATCGGTGCCGCGGCCGCCGCCGAGTTGGCCGGCAGTGCGCTGGCAGCGGTCGACGTGGCCGGTGCGGGCGGCACGTCCTGGGCGCGGGTCGAACAGCTGGTCCGCTACGGCGAGATCCGCTCCCCCGCACTGGCCGAATGGGGTATCCCGACCGCACAGGCGTTGCTCGAGGTGCGCCACACCCTGCCCGAGGTGGCGTTGGTGGCCTCAGGCGGCATCCGCACCGGGATGGACGCCGCCAAGGCGCTGGCGATGGGCGCCGACGTGGTGGCCGTCGCCCGTCCGCTGCTCGCGCCCGCCATCGAATCGGCCGATGCGGTGGAGGAGTGGCTGCGGGAATTCATCGACGAACTACGGGTGTGCCTGCACGGGTGCGGCGCCGCTGACCTGACCGCGCTGCGCCGCGGCGGGGTCCGCACCGCCTGAGTTCGCCGAAACGAACACACGGGCGCGAAAGTGCGAGACGAACCCACCATTACGTCGATCTCGGCGGCCAGGACGGCCAGGACGGCCTCGGCGGCCAGGCAGTTACTGCTACGACTGGGTACCGACCAGTTCCTGGCCGCGCAGCCGCTGTGAGATCACCTGCGTGATGCCGTCGCCCTGCATGGTGACCCCGTAGAGCGCGTCGGCGACCTCCATCGTCGCCTTCTGGTGAGTGATGACGATGAGCTGGGAACGTTCACGCAGCTGCTCGAACAGGCTGATCAGCCGGCGCAGGTTGACGTCGTCGAGCGCGGCCTCCACCTCGTCCATCACATAGAACGGCGACGGGCGGGCC
This sequence comes from Mycobacterium sp. IS-1496, assembly GCF_001499995.1. Taxonomy (GTDB): domain Bacteria; phylum Actinomycetota; class Actinomycetes; order Mycobacteriales; family Mycobacteriaceae; genus Mycobacterium. The sequence goes on along the minus strand of NZ_LQIU01000034.1, from coordinate 89,195 downwards.
CGGAAGATCGCCACCAGCATGGCCACCGCGGTGAGCGACTTCTCCCCGCCCGACAGCAGCGAGAGCCGTTTGATCTTCTTGCCAGGCGGTCGCGCCTCGACCTCGATGCCGGTGGTCAGCATGTCGCCGGGATTGGTCAACAACAGCCTGCCCTCACCGCCGGGGAACAGCGTGGCGAACACCTGGGTGAATTCGCGCTCGACGTCGACGTAGGCCTCGGTGAACACCTGCAGGATGCGGTCGTCGACGTCGGCGATCACGTCGAGCAAGTCCTTGCGGGCGGCCTTGACGTCCTCCAGCTGGGTGGACAGGAAGTTGTAGCGCTCCTCCAGCGCCGCGAACTCCTCCAGCGCGAGGGGATTGACCCGGCCGAGTTCCTTGAGCTCCTTCTCCGCGAGCTTGGCGCGACGCTCCTGTGTGCCCCGGTCGTACGGCATCGGCGCCGGTGTGACCACCTGCTCACCGCGCTCCTTGGCCTGTTCGTACTCGGCCATCTCCAGCTCGGTCGGCGGCAGCGCCACGTGCGGCCCGTACTCGGCGATCAGGTCGGCGGGCGCCATCCCGAACTGTTCGAGCACGGTGGCCTCGAGTTGTTCGATGCGCAACGCGGCCTGCGCCTTGGCCACCTCGTCGCGGTGCAGCGCGTCGGTCAGCGCGGTGAGTCGGGCACCGAGTTCGCCGACCTCCTCGCGCGCCTTGCCCAGCGCCGCCGCCCGCTGCTGGCGTTCGGCGGCCAGGGTGTCGCGATTGCGCGACGCCGCGGCGACGACCGCGCCGAGGCGTGCGGCGACCTGTCTGCCGGATTCGGCGACCGCACCCGCCACGGCGGCCGCGTGTTCGCGGGCCTGTTTCGCGCGTTGCGCCCGCAGCCGCGCCTCCCGTTCGGCCGCCGCCGCGCGGCGCAGCGAATCCGCCCGCCCGCGAACGGCATTGGCGCGTTCCTCCGCGGTGCGCACGGACAGACGCGCCTCGACCTCGGCGGCGCGGGCGGCTTCGGCGGCCGCCACCGAGGCCTGCCGGTCGACGGGCTCGGCGTCGAACATCGGCGCCTGCTGCGCGTTGTGCAGCCGGGTCTCGAGCTCGGTGAGCTCCTCGACGGTGCGCGTGCGGCCCGCCTCGAGTTCGTCGCGCTGCCGGATCAGCCGCTGGTATTCGTCGGCGGCCGCGCGGGCGTCCTGGCCGAGCCGGCCGAGCTGCTCGTAGATGGACGAGATGGCGGCGTCGGACTCGTTGAGCGCGGCCAGTGCGTGTTCGGCGGCGTCCTGGCGGGCGCGCTGTTCGGTCAAGGCACCGGACAGCGCGGCGGCCAGTTCGCCGACCTGTTTCTCGGCGGCCTCGAGGTCGGCGCGGGCCTTGTCGATCTCCGACGCGATCTCCAGCGTGCTGGGTTTGCGGTCCGATCCGCCGCTGATCCAGCCCGCCCCCACCAGGTCGCCGTCGGCGGTCACCGCGCGCAACCGCGGCCGGCCCGCCACCACGTCGAGGGCCGCGGCGAGGTCGCCGACGATCGCGACACCCGACAGCATCGCGCTCACCGCACCGCGCAACCGCGCCGGGACGTCGACCACGTCGACGGCCCACACCGCACCGGCCGGCAGCCCGGGCAGCCCGTCCGACGGGGTCTCCGGCCAGTCGCCCAGGACGATCGCGGCCCGCCCGCCGTCGGATTTCTTGAGCGCGGCGACCGCTGCGCGCGCCGCGCCGGAGTTCTCCGCGGCCAGCGCGTCGGCGGCCGCACCGAGCACCGCCGCCACGGCCACCTCATGCCCGGGGCGCACCTTGACCAGTTCGGCGACCGAACCGAAAAGTCCTGCGCCACTGTGGTTCTGCTGCAACCAGGCAGCCCCGTCACGACGGTCGAGGCCGACGGCGAGGGCATCGATACGCGCCCGCAGCGACGCCACCTGCCGTTCGGCGGCGCGCTCGGCGGTCTGCAGCTCGGCCACCCGCTCGTCGGCCTGGCGCAGCGCTGCCACCGTGCGGTCGTGGTGTTCGTCGAGCCCGACCTCGCCTTCGTCGAGTTCGCCGACGCGGGACTGCACGGTCTCGAACGCGGCCTGCGCGGCCTCGGCCTTGGCGGCGGCCTCCTCGATGCCGACGGTCAACCGCGCGACGGTCTCGTCGATCGACTCGACACGGGTCCGCATGGTGTCGACCTGACCGGCCAGCCGCGCCAGGCCCTCGCGACGGTCCGCCTCGGCCCGGGCGGCGGCCATGTGCGCGCGTTCGGCCTCCGCGGCGACGCGCTCCCGTTCGGCCAGTTCGTCGCGGGTCGCCTCCAGCACCGCGCGCGACTCGGCGAGTTCGGCCAGCAGTTCGGCTTCGTGGGCCGCCATGTGGTCGGCCTCGGCGTCGAGTTCCTCGGGATCGCGGCCGGTCGACGGCTCCGGTTCGGCGTCGAGCAGCTGTGTGCGCTCGTCGGCGATCCGCACGGTGGCGCTGACCCGTTCGGCCAGCGCCGAGAGCCGGAACCAGGTCTGCTGGGCGAGTTCGGCGCGTTCGGTCAGGTCGGCCACCGCGACCTCGTGGCCGTCGAGTTCGGCGGTGGCGGTCTCGAGCCGCGTGGTGATCTCGTCGTGCTCGCGGCGCAGCATGGTCTCGGTCTGGTGGGTGCTGTCGAACTCCGACCGCCGGGTCACCAGGTCGTCGGCGGCCAACCGCAGGCGGGCGTCGCGCAGATCGGCCTGGATGGTCTGGGCGCGTCGCGCCATCTCGGCCTGGCGGCCCAGCGGTTTGAGCTGGCGGCGCAGTTCGGTGGTCAGATCGGTCAGCCGGGCCAGGTTGGCCTGCATCGAGTCGAGCTTGCGGACGGCCTTCTCTTTGCGTTTGCGGTGTTTGAGCACACCGGCGGCCTCCTCGATGAAGGCACGGCGGTCCTCGGGGCGCGATTCGAGGATCTCCGAGAGCTTGCCCTGTCCGACGATGACGTGCATCTCGCGGCCGATTCCGGAGTCGCTGAGCAGTTCCTGGACGTCCATCAGGCGGCAGTGGCTGCCGTTGATCTCGTACTCGCTGCCGCCGTCGCGGAACATCCGACGGGTGATGGACACCTCGGAGTACTCGATCGGCAGGGCGTTGTCGGAGTTGTCGATCGTGACGGTGACCTCGGCGCGGCCCAGCGGGGCCCGCGACGACGTGCCGGCGAAGATGACGTCCTCCATCTTGCCGCCGCGCAGCGTCTTGGCGCTGTGTTCGCCCATCACCCAGGTCAGCGCGTCGACGACGTTCGACTTACCCGACCCGTTGGGGCCGACCACACAGGTGATGCCCGGCTCGAACCGCAGAGTCGTCGGCGCCGCGAAGGACTTGAAGCCCTTGAGCGTCAGACTCTTCAGATGCATGACGTGCCAGACTACCTAGCGCTCGTCGAATCCGGTGATCTGCTCGCGCGCGTCCGACCAGTCGGCGATGACCTTGTCGACCCGTCCCGGTGTGTCACCGCCCTCGAGCTGGCCGAGCAGGCGCTCACACGCCGGGCGCGGCCCCTGGGCGACCACCTGCACCCGGCCGTCCGGTTTGTTGGCGGCGAACCCGCTCAGCCCCAGTTCGAGCGCCCGCGAGCGCGTCCACCAGCGGAAACCCACGCCCTGGACGCGGCCGTGCACCCAGGCCGTCAGGCGGACGTCGTCAGGCCCGGCCGACATTCTTGACCTCGAAGGTGACCTTGGTGCCCGATTTGAGCGTGCGCCCGACGGTGCAGACCTGGTCGACGGCGCGTTCCACGACGGTCAGCAGGCGGGCCACCTCGGTGTCGGACAGGCCGGAGAGGTCGATCTCCAGCGACTCCTCGAGCAACGGATAGCGCTCCAGCTCGCGGTCGGCCGGACCGGAGACGCGGATGGTCGCCGGATAGTCGTCGCCCAGCCTGCGGCGCAGCGGTTGATCGCTGCTCATCCCGCTGCAGGCCGCCAGCGCGATCTTCATCAGCTCGCCGGGGGTGAACACCCCCTCGACGTCCTCCGAGCCGACCAACACCTCCGCGCCGCGTGAGCTGCGCCCCGTATAGCGGCGCACCCCCGTGCGCTCCACCCACAGATCCGTCATGGTCCCCATCTTCGCCCATACGAACAAACGGGCGGAAAAGTGCGAGTCGCTGCGGGCAAAACGTCGATCTCGGCGCGAGGCGCGAGGCGCGAGGCGCGAGGCGCTAAGCGCGAGGCGCGAGGCGCGAGGCGCGCACAAACTAGCCGCGCCGGATCCGCGGGCGGGGCTGGCAGCGTGGGCAGTAGAACGACGAGCGGTTCATGAACTTCTCGCGCCGCATGATCGCCCCGCAGCGCCGGCACGGCTCACCCTCGCGGCCGTAGGCGTCCAGCGACCGGTCGAAGTATCCGGATTCGCCGTTGACGTTGACGTAGAGCGAGTCGAACGACGTCCCGCCCTGACCGAGCGCCTCGGTCATCACCTCGGCCGCCGCATCGAGCAGTTCGGCGAGCTTGGGCCGAGTCAGCGCCGAGGCCAACCGGGCCCCGTTGACCTTGGCCCGCCACAGCGCCTCGTCGGCGTAGATGTTGCCGATCCCCGATACGACGGTCTGGTCGAGCAACTGCCGCTTGATCTCGGAATGCTTGCCGCGCAACACTTTCACGACGGCGTCGCGGTCGAACAGCGGGTCGAGCGGATCGCGGGCGACGTGCGCGACCGGCACCGGGACGTCGGTGCCGGCGACGGTGACCAGGTCGGCGAGCAGCCAGCCACCGAACGTGCGCTGGTCGACGAAGCTCAGCGCGGTCCCGTCGTCGAGCAACGCCGCGATCCGCAGGTGATCGGCCTTCGGGATCGGCCCGAGCAGCATCTGCCCGCTCATCCCGAGGTGCACCACCAGCGCCGCATCCCCGTCGTCGAGGGTCAGCCACAGGTACTTGCCCCGCCGTCCGGTCCCGGTGATGCGCGTGCCCAAAAGCCTGGCCGTCAGGTCGGCAGGCCCCGCTTCGTGGCGGCGTACCGCCCGCGGATGGTGCACCCGCACCGCGGCGATCGTCTTACCGGTGACGTGGGCGTCCAGACCCCGCCGGACGACCTCGACCTCGGGCAGTTCGGGCATGGACGGCTAGGCGTCGACGTCCGTGGCGGACAGCGCGGTCCACGCGGCCGCGGCGGCCTTGAGCTCGGCTTCCTTCTTGGTGCGTCCCACGCCCCTGCCGTATTCGGTGTCGGTGACCAGCACCGTGGCGGTGAACTCCTTATCGTGGTCCGGTCCGGTCGAGGTGACGACGTAGTGCGGTGCGCCGAGCCCGCGGGCGGCGGTGAGTTCCTGCAGGCTGCTCTTCCAGTCCAGACCGGCGCCCAACGTGGGTGCGGTGGCCAGCAGACCGGCGAACAACCGCAGAATGACCTCGCGGGTGACGGTGAGCCCGTGCTCGACATAGATTGCGCCGAGCAGGGATTCGACCCCGTCGGCCAGGATGCTCGACTTGTCCGCGCCGCCGGAGTTCTCCTCGCCCTTCCCCAGCAGCAGGTAGGCCCCCAGGCCTTTGTCGGACAGTGTGCGCCCGACGTCGGCGAGCGCCTGGGTGTTGACGATGCTGGCCCGCAGTTTGGCCAGGTCCCCCTCGGAGCGGTCGGGGTGGCGGTGGAAGAGTTCCTCGGTGATGGTCAGCCCGAGGACCGCGTCGCCCAGGAACTCCAGCCGTTCGTTGGTGGGCAGGCCGCCGTGCTCGTAGGAGTAGCTGCGATGGGTCAGCGCCACGGTGAGCAGATCGTCGGGCAGTATCACCCCGAGCGCCGCCAGCAACGGCGAACGGTCCAGTGTCACTTCTCTTCTCGATCCAGCAACCCGGCGAGCTTCGCCCAGCGCGGGTCGATCGTGTCGTGGTGGTGACCGGGTTCGGCGGTGGCCAGCGCGATACCGCATTCGGCGCACAGTCCCGCACAGTCGGGGCCGCACAACGGCGCGAACGGCAGCGCCAGTCCGACCGCGTCGATGATCGGCTGTTCGAGATCGATCGTGTCGGGCACCCCGTTGGCGCCGACGCGGGCCACCTCGTCCTCGTCGGTGGTGGCGTCGGTGGTGCTGTCGGGATACGCGTACAACTCGGTCAGCTCGATCTCGACCTCACCGGTCAGCGGGGTCAGGCATCGCGCGCATTCACCGGCCGTGGGCGCCGCCACCGTGCCGGTGACCAGCGCGCCTTCGGACACCGACTGGACCTGCAGGTCGAGGGTCAGCGGGGCGCCCTCGGCGATGCCGATCAGGTCGAGCCCGATCCGTGACGGACTCGGGACGGTCTCGTGGAAGGTCATCATCGAGCCGGGCCGCCGGCCCAGCCGCGAGATATCGAGCACGAGCGGCGATCGTGCTGCCCTGTGCGTGGACATCCCTCGATCCTACGGCGCGGGTGTGCGTGCCCACCGGCGCACCGGGGTCGTCCCGCTCAGCGAGCCGCGTAGTCGTGCGTGCCGGCCGCGGTGCGCAGCTGATGGCGGCCGCGGCCGACCGACCGCAGCGTGCCGTTGAGGAAGTCCTCGAACTCGGCGAGTTTGCTGTCGACGTAGATGTCGCATTCGCCGCGCAGCCGGTCCGCCTCGGCGTGGGCGGCGTCGATGAGCCGGGTGGCCTCGGCGGTGGCGGTGGACACGATCTCGGTCTGCGACACCAGGCGCTGCTGCTCCTTGATGCCTTCCTGGACGGCCTTCTCGTAGGCGAGGTTGCCGCTCTCGATCAGCCGGTCGGCCTCGGACTTGGCCCGCCCGGTGCTGGCGTCGTATTCGCGTTTGGCGGTGGCCATCACCCGGGAGGCCTCCTCGCGCGCCTCGCCCACCATGCGCTCGCTGTGCTGACGGGCCTCCCCGACCATCCGGTCGGCCTGGGCCTTGGCGTCGGCGAGCAGGCGGTCGGCCTCGGCACGGGCATGGTTGACCATCGACTCGGCCTCGGCGCGCGCGTTGGTCACCATCGACTCCGAGTGCTCCTTGGCGTCGCGCAGCATGGAGTCGCGGGCGTCGAGCACGTCCTGGGCGTCGTCGAGTTCACCGGGGATGGCGTCTTTGATGTCGTCGATCAACTCCAGGACGTCGCCGCGAGGGACGACGCACCCTGCGGTCATCGGCACGCCGCGGGCTTCTTCGACGATCGCGCCCAGTTCGTCGAGCGCTTCAAAAACTCGGTACACGGCAACACCCTCCAGGCGTAGTTGTTGGTTACCAGTGTGCCTGGTGTTACGCCTGTGACTCGGCTTCCCGCGCCGGTGTGTCGCTCCGGCCAGGCACGTTTGGCACGGGTTGGTACCGAGGTTATGTCAAGTGGTCCGGCACGCTCAGCGCAGTGCGGCCCCGATGATGTCCCTGGCCCGGTCGATCATCGACGCGAAGGGCCCGACCGCGAAGTTCAGCTTCGCCGACTCCACCCCGGGATGCGGCCGGGTCGGGGCGATCGCCTCCGCCGCCCGCACCGCCGACGCCAGCCGCTTGAGATCGTCGGCGTCGAGTTCACGCTGCAGTTTGTCGAACTCCTCGAGCTCTTCGAGCTCGGCGTGCTGAACGACCGCATCGCGGAACGAGGTGAGTTCGGTCAGGAACTCCTGCGAGCCGAAGTCCATCCCCTCGAGTTTGGACAGCTGTTCCTTGGCATCGTGCTCCTCGGCCAGCCTGGCGTCGACGACCTCGTCCCCCGCTTTGATCTCCTGGCGCGCCCGCGGGTGCACCACCATCTCCTCGGCGGTCTCGTGGACGGCGAGGAGCTGGCGCAGTTCGGTGAAGGCCTTCTCCCGCGCCTCGTCCGAGGACGCCGAGAACACCTCCTCGAACAGGTCCTTGATGAGGTTGTGCTGATCTTTGAGGAACCGGACGACGTCGTCGGTCGACTGAACGAACGTTTCAACCATGGCGAAAACCTCCGAAGTGAGCTGGGCGGCGCTGATGGGCTGGCGCGCCACCCGCAGTCCTACCCCTGGCGGATTCCGCTCAACCCCGCAGTTTCGCCCGCAACCGCACGTTCACGGCCTCCGGCAGCAGCGCCGACACGTCACCACCGAGCGTGGCGACCTCCTTCGCCAGCGACGACGATACGAACGAGTACTGCGGGGTGGAGGCGATGAAGAAGGTGTCGACGCCTGCGACGTGCTTGTTCATCTGCGCCATCTGCAGTTCGTATTCGAAGTCGGTGCTGCTGCGCAGACCCTTGACGATCGCGGTCAGCCCGCGTGCCCGCACGAAGTCGACGACGAGTCCCTGACCCGACTCGATCCGCAGATTCGGCAGATGCGCGGTCGACTCGGCGATCATCTCGATCCGCTCGTCGAGATCGAACATGCCCTTCTTGTTCGGGTTGACCAGCACCGCGACGACGACCTCGTCGAACTGCGCCGCGGCCCGCTCGAAGATGTCGACGTGGCCGAGGGTCACCGGGTCGAACGAGCCAGGACACACCGCGCCACTCATGGGTGACGACGGTACCTGATCACCACAGGCGTCACATCAGTCGCATTCGGCCATGTCCAGCCGGGTATCGCCGTAGCGCCGCGACGGCCACGGCGACCAACGCGGGGGCCATCGCAGGTCGGTGCCCGACGCCCGCCGCTCGATGACGGCGACCGTGCCGTGATGCGCCCAGCCGTGCGCGTCGAGCGCCGCGAGCAGCGCCTCCACCTCGCTGTCGGGCACGTCGTAGGGCGGGTCGGCCAGCACCAGGTCCACCGGCCGGTCCGCACCGCCGGCCAGCACGGCCGCCACCGGGGCGCGCCGCACCTCGACCGCGGCGCCGACCCCGAGTTCGGCGACGTTGCGGCTGATCGTCCCGGCTGCGCGGTGGTCCTGCTCGACGAGCACCGCGTGCGCGGCACCCCGCGAAATCGCCTCCAGCCCAAGGGCTCCCGATCCGGCGTACAGGTCGAGCACCGTGATGCCGTCGAAGTGCAGCCGCGCGTCGAGCACGTTGAACAGCGCTTCGCGCACCCGGTCGGACGTCGGACGGGTTCCCCTGGGCGGCACCGAGATCCGGCGGCCCCCGAGTGCCCCGGCGATGATCCGGGTCAGCTGACGACCACCAGCAGGTCGCCGCCCTCGACCTGGGCGGTCTCCGAGACCGCGACCCGGTCGACGGTGCCCGCCTTGGGTGCGGTGATCGCGGCTTCCATCTTCATCGCCTCGATGGTCGCGATGGTCTCCCCGGCGCTCACCGTGTCGCCGACGTCGACACCGACCGTCACCACCCCGGCGAACGGGGCGGCGATGTGGTCGGGGTTGGTGCGGTCGGCCTTCTCCGCGGTCGGCACGTCGCTCGCGACGCTGTGGTCGCGCACCAGCACCGGGCGTAGCTGCCCGTTGAGGATGCACATCACCGTGCGCATCCCGCGTTCGTCCGGATCGGAGACGGCCTCGAGCCCGATGAGCAGTTCCACGCCACGTTCGAGTACGACGCGGTGTTCGTCACCGTGACGCAGGCCGTAGAAGAACTGGTTGGCGCTCAACCGCGACGTGTCCCCGTAGGTGTCGCGGTGCGCCTCGAACTCCTTGGTGGGGCCCGGGAACAGCAACCGGTTCAGCGCGGCCTGCCGCTTGACGCCCGGTTGGGCCAGCACCGCCTCGTCCTCGACGGACAGCTCCTCGACCGGTTTGGCCGGGGCGCGTCCCGCCAGCGCCTTGCTGCGCAACGGTTCGGGCCACCCGCCCGGCGGGTCACCGAGTTCGCCTCGGAGGAAACCGATCACGCTGTCGGGGATGTCGAACCGCGCCGGGTCCTCGGCGAACTCCTCGGCGGTGACGCCCGCACCGACGAGGGCCAGCGCCAGGTCACCGACCACCTTGCTCGACGGGGTCACCTTGACCAGCCGGCCCAGGATGCGGTCGGCGGCCGCGTAGGCCTCCTCGATCTCCTCGAACCGGTCTCCCAGCCCCAGGGCGATCGCCTGCTGGCGCAGATTGCTCAGCTGGCCGCCGGGGATCTCGTGCCGGTAGACCCGCCCGGTCGGCGCGGGAAGCCCACTTTCGAAGGGCGCGTACACCTTTCGCAGCGCCTCCCAGTACGGCTCGAGTTCGCAGACCGCTTCCAGAGACAGCCCGGTGTCGTACTCGGTGTGGGCCGCCGCGGCGACGATCGAACTCAGCGCCGGCTGGCTGGTCGTCCCCGCCAGCGGAGCCGCGGCGCCGTCGACCGCCGACGCACCCGCCTGCCACGCCGCCAGATAGGTGGCCAGCTGACCGCCGGGGGTGTCGTGGGTGTGCACGTGCACCGGCAGATCGAACCGCGAACGCAACGCCGAGACCAGTTTCGCCGCGGCCTGCGGGCGCAGCAGCCCCGCCATGTCCTTGATGGCGAGCACATGCGCGCCGGCCTCGACGATCTGGTCGGCCAGCTTCAGGTAGTAGTCCAGCGTGTACAGATTCTCCGCCGGATCCGACAGGTCGCCGGTGTAGGACATCGCGACTTCGGCTATGGCCGTTCCGGTTCCGCGCACCGCGTCGATGGCCGGACGCATCGACTCGACGTTGTTGAGCGCGTCGAAGATGCGGTAGATGTCGATGCCGGTCGCCGTCGCCTCCTCGACGAACGCCGTGGTGACGGTCTCCGGATACGGCGTGTAGCCCACCGTGTTCCGGCCGCGCAGCAGCATCTGCAGACAGATGTTCGGCACCGCCTCGCGCAGGGCGGCCAGCCGCTCCCACGGGTCCTCCTTCAGGAAGCGCAGTGCGACATCGTAGGTTGCGCCGCCCCAGCACTCGAGCGAGAGCAACTGTGGCGTCATGCGGGCGATGTGCGGAGCGACCATCAGCAGGCCGGTCGTGCGGATGCGGGTGGCCAGCAGCGACTGGTGGGCGTCGCGGAAGGTGGTGTCGGTCACCCCGACCGCCGGTGAGTCACGCATCCAGCGCGCGAAACCCTCGGGCCCGAGCTCGACGAGCCGCTGTCTGCTGCCCTGCCGGGGCGGCGCCGCGGGGTCGATCTGCGGGAGTTTGTCCTGCGGGTACACCGTGGACGGCCGCGGCCCGTGCGGCTGGTTGACGGTCACGTCGGCCAGGTAGTTGAGGATCTTGGTGCCCCGGTCCGCCGGGGTGCGGGCGGTCAGCAGGTAGGGCCGCTCGTCGATGAACGACGTGGTCACGCGGCCCGCGCGGAAATCCGGGTCGTTGACGACGGCCTGCAGGAACGGGATGTTCGTCGACACCCCGCGCACCCGGAACTCGGCGAGCGCGCGCCGCGCCCGCGCCACCGCGGTGGAGAAATCGCGGCCCCGGCAGGTCAGTTTCACCAGCATGGAGTCGAAGTGGGCGCTGATCTCCGCGCCGAGCACGGTGCCGCCGTCCAGCCGGATCCCCGCGCCGCCGGGCGAGCGGTAGCCGGTGACGCGCCCGGTGTCGGGGCGGAAGCCGTTGGCCGGGTCCTCGGTGGTGATCCGGCACTGCATCGCCGCCCCGCGGATCTGCAGCGACTCCTGGCTCAGCCCGAGGTCGGCCAGCGTCTCCCCGTCGGCGATCCGCATCTGCGACGCCACCAGGTCCACGTCGGTGATCTCCTCGGTCACCGTGTGCTCGACCTGGATCCGGGGGTTCATCTCGATGAAGACGTGCCTGCCGCGCTCGTCGAGCAGGAACTCGACCGTGCCGGCGTAGCTGTAGCCGATCTGACGCGCGAAGGCCACCGCGTCGGCGCAGATCCGTTCCCGCAGTTCGGGATCGAGGTTGGGCGCCGGGGCCAGCTCGATGACCTTCTGGTGGCGCCGCTGCACACTGCAGTCGCGTTCGAACAGGTGCATGACGTCGCCCTGCCGGTCGGCGAGGATCTGCACCTCGATGTGGCGGGGACTGACGACCGCCTGCTCCAGGTACACCATCGGATCGCCGAACGCCGACTCCGCCTCCCGGCTGGCCGCCTCGATCGCCTCGGCCAGCGCGTCGGGGTCGGTGACCCGCCGCATACCGCGGCCACCGCCGCCGGAGACGGCCTTGACGAACACCGGGAACTCCATGTCGGCGGCCGCGGCGACCAGCTCGTCGACCGAGGACGACGGCGCCGAGGATCGCAGCACCGGCAGGCCGGCGGCGCGTGCGGCCTCGATGGCCCGCGCCTTGTTGCCGGTCAGCTCCAGCAGTTCGGCCCGGGGGCCGATGAAGGTGATGCCGGCTTCCGCGCAGGCGGCCGCGAGTTCGGGGTTCTCCGAGAGGAATCCGTACCCGGGATAGACCGCGTCGGCGCCCGCGTGCCGGGCGACCCGGATGATTTCGTCGACCGAGAGATAGGCGCGGACGGGATGTCCCATCTCGCCGATCTGATACGACTCGTCGGCCTTGAGGCGGTGCAGCGAGTTGCGGTCCTCGTAGGGATACACCGCGACGGTGGCGATGCCCATCTCGTATGCGGCGCGGAACGCTCGGATCGCGATCTCGCCACGATTGGCGACCAGGACTTTGGAGATCACGCGTTTACCTAACCGCCACGTTGTTTCCGGAGTGTTACACGAGGGTGGACCAGTAGTCCCAGAAGCGGACCAGAATCAGCAGGATCAGCGCGGTGAACCACAGCGCGGTCAGCGACCAACGCCACTGGTACACCGCACGGGCGGCGGCGTTCCCGGCCAGGGGGCGCAGCGCGATCGACGACGTGACCACCAGCAGCGGGACCGTCACCGCCCAGACCACCATGCAGTACGGGCAGAGCGCCCCGATGCGGTAGAGGCTCTGAAAGATCAGCCAGTGCACGAACACCGTGCCGAGCAGCGTGCCGACGGCCAGGCCGGACCAGTACCACCGCGGCAACCGCACGTTGGCCACGGCCAGCACTCCGGTCACCGTGACGACCGCGAACGCGGCGATACCGATCAGCGGGTTCGGAAAGCCGAACAGTGCGGCCTGCGGAGTCACCATCACCGACCCGCACGACAGCACCGGGTTCAGCGAGCACGACGGGGTGTACGAGGGATCGATCAGCAGCTCGATCTTCTCGATGGTGAGCGTGGCCGCGGCGACAAGACCCACCACGCCGGCGATGAGCACCCACACCGCGCTCGGTTTCCGCACCGCGAGCCCGGCCGTCCGGCCGGCCGGCGAAGCGGTCGACGAGGCGGTGTCGGGTGCGGTGGCGGTCATGACGTGGGAGCCGGCGCCGCACCGTCCAGGCCGGGCACGTCACCGACGATCTCCTTGATCTTGGCCACGAGCGCGTCGGGGGTCGACGGGTCGTAGTCCTCACCGTTGATGCGCACGGTCGGGGTGGCGCGGATCTCGGTGGCCTTGGCCATGCCCTTGACCATGTCGACGTAGCGGCCCTTCTTGATGCAGTCCGGCACGGTTCCGCCGGCGCCGGCCTGGCGCGCCAGCTCGGTCAGCTGCTCGTCACCGGGGTAGGTGCCGCCACCCTCGGCGGGCTGGATGCCCTCGGTGTACAGGGCGGCGTGGAACCGGCGGAAGGCGTCCTTGTTCTCGTCAGCGACGCAGTACGCCGCGCTGCCTGCCCGCGACGAGTAGCCCTCACCTTGCGCATCGAGGATCGAGACCATGTAGTAGTCCGCGGCGACCGCCCCGGTGTCGATGAGCTTGTTGATGGTCGGGCCGAACTGGCGCTCGAAGTTGCCGCAGGCGGGGCACAGGAAATCCTCGTAGAGCGACAGCACCGCCTTGGGTTCGCTGGTGCCGTCCTGGGTGACCACCTTCTCCGAGGCCACCCGCACCGCGGTCGCCTCGCCGGAGCCCGGCTTGTCCTCCGCCGACATCACGATGTAGAGGACGAGCGCGACGGCGAACACCACGACAACCGCCGTCAGACCGATCTGGACGAACAGATTGCGCTTGCGATCGGCCGCCTTCAGGTCGTAGCGGGGCGTCTTCTTCGGTTTCGTGGCCACGCGACAAGAGTACCGGCGGCCCTCCTAGCCCCGGCTGAGGTGGGCGCGCAGCGCCGAAATCATCGCCGCGGTGGCGGTGGCGCTGTCGCCCCCGAGCGGGAAGAAGTTGGCGAACGCGTGGATCAGCGAGCCCTCCTCCCGCAGGTCGACGGGCACACCCGCGGCCCGTAACGCCTCGGCGTACCGGTTGCCCTCGTCGCGCAGCGGGTCGAAGCCGCCGGTGAGCACGAGCGCGGGCGGCAGCCCCGACAGGTCGTCGGCCAGCAGCGGCGACACCTCGGGGTGCGTACGGTCCACCGGCGCGCCCTCGAGGTAGAGGTCCATGAACCAGTCCATGTGGCGGGCGGTGAGGAAGTAGCCGTCGGCGAACAGCGTCTTGGAGCGGGTCTCGCTGCACACGTCGACGACGGGGTAGATCAGCAGCTGCAGGGCGGGCAGGCGGGCGCCGTCGTTGCGGGCCCGCTGAGAGACGACGGCGGCGAGGTTGCCGCCCGCGCTGTCGCCACCGACGGCGATGCGGTCGGCGTCGACACCGAATTCGGCGGCGTGCTCCGACGCCCAGCGGAACGCCGCGTAGGCGTCGTCGGCCGCGGCGGGCGCCTTGTGCTCGGGCGCCAGCCGGTAGTCCACCGAGAGCACCGTGATCCCACCGTCCCGGCAGATCAGCCTGCACAGGTCGTCGTGGGTGTCGAGGTCCCCGATCACGAAGCCGCCGCCGTGGTAGAAGACGAGCAGGGCGGGTTCGGGGTCCTCGATCGTCGGGCGGTACAGCCGGGCCGGGATGGGCCCGGCCGGGCCGGGGATGGCCAGCTCCGTCACGTCGGAGACGATGCCGGCGGCGAACATGGCGGCGGTGATGCGCAGCTGGCGCCGGGAGACCGCGACGTCGTCGCTGGCGACCAGGCCGTTGATGCCTGCGGCGCGCTGGGCCGCCAGGAGCATCTGCAGCGTGGTGTCGAGGGTGTTGCCGTCCACGGTGACCGAGCGGAAACCCAGCAGCGCCCGCTTGACGGGTTCGGGCAGCAGCGGAAGGGCGCGCAGCGTCACCCGGGTCGCGGCGTTGACGACGGCGTCGCGAGTCCGGCTCCTGCCGCGGGGAGCCGGGTCGCCGTCCTCGACGGTCGGTCCGACGGGCGGTGCGGTGGCTGGCAGACTCGGCGGCATGGGTGCTCCTCTGATCAGGTTGAACGACGGCAATTCGATACCTCAGGTCGGCCTGGGGGTCTGGCAGACACCGCCCGAGGACACCGAACGCGCGGTGGCGGCGGCGCTGGCCGCCGGCTACCGACACGTCGATACGGCCGCAGCGTACGGCAACGAGAAAGAGACGGGCAGGGCGATCGCACTGTCGGGGCTGGATCGCTCGCAGGTGTACCTCGTCACCAAACTGTGGAACTCGGAGCAGGGCTACGACGCGACGCTCACCGCCTTCGACGCGAGCGTCGACCGCCTCGGCGTCGATCATCTGGACCTCTACCTCATTCACTGGCCGGTCCCCGAGAAGAACCTGTTCGTCGACACCTTCAAGGCCTTCGCCCGGCTCCGTGAGGACGGTCACATCCGATCGATCGGTGTGAGCAACTTCGAACCCGAACATCTGCGGGTCCTGGTCGACGCGACCGGCATCGTGCCCGCGGTCAACCAGATCGAGTTGCATCCGCTGCTGCCCCAGCGGGAATTGCGAGAGGTGCACGCGCAGTTGGGGATCGCGACCGAGGCGTGGAGCCCACTGGGCCAGGGATCGCTGCTGACGAACCCCACGGTGACCGCCGTCGCCGAGTCACACGGGAAAACCCCAGCGCAGGCGCTGATTAGGTGGCATATACAACTCGGTAATATCGTCATCCCCAAGTCGGTGAACCCACAACGGATCGAGAGCAACTTCGACGTGTTCGACTTCGAGTTGAGCGAGCGGGACATGGCGTCCATCTCGTCTCTCGAGGACGGCTCCCGCCTGGGGCCCGACCCCCGAACCTTCAACTTCGCAGGATAGGTGACATGACGTCAACGCGCGGTGAGGCAGCCGGCATCCCCTCCGTCTCCCTCAACGACGGACACTCGATCCCGGTCCTCGGGCTCGGAGTCGGCGAGCTCTCCGAGGCCGAGGCCGAGCGGTCGGTGGCCGCCGCGCTCGAGGCGGGCTACCGGTTGATCGACACGGCCACGGTCTACGGCAACGAGGCCGCGGTCGGCCGCGCGGTCAACGCTTCGGGCATCCCGCGCGACGAGATCTTCGTGACCACCAAACTGGCGGTCGCCGACCTCGGCTTCGGACGCTCGCAGGACGCCGCGCGCGCGAGCCTCGAGCGCCTCGGCCTCGACTACGTCGACCTCTACCTCATCCACTGGCCCGCCGGTGACCACGGCAAGTACGTCGACAGCTGGGGCGGGCTGATGAAGCTCAAGGAGGACGGCGTCACCCGTTCCATCGGGGTCTGCAACTTCAACGCCGAGCACCTGTCGAACATCATCGACCTGTCGTTCTTCACCCCGGCCGTCAACCAGATCGAGCTGCACCCGTTGCTCAACCAGGCCGAGTTGCGCGAGGTCAACGCCGGCTACGGCATCGTGACCGAGGCGTACGGTCCGCTGGGTGTCGGCCGGTTGCTCGATCACGCAGCGGTCACCGATGTCGCCGGGGCCCACGGCAAGACGCCCGCACAGGTCCTGCTGCGCTGGAGCATTCAGCTGGGCAACGTGGTGATCTCGCGCTCGGCTGACCCGGAGCGGGTCAAGTCCAATCTCGAGGTCTTCGATTTCGAGTTGTCCGACGACCAGATGGCCACCCTCAACGGCCTCGACGAGGGCACCCGCTTCCGCCCCGACCCCGAGACCTATACCGGCCCCTGACGGAGCCACCCTCTCTTCGCGAAACGGCCGGCGCCTTGCGCCGGCCGTTGCGTTGTGCGCAGCCCCCCGCCGGGGCCAGCACGTTCGCCGGATCGGTGGCGACGCATGACCGCAGTTCGTCGTCACCACGACGATCCTCCCACCCGTCATGCGGCTGGACGAGAATGGCGATTGGTGGCGGAACCGCTCGAAAGACATCAAATTGGCTGCGCCAGACCCGAATTCCTCTATCCGCGGCCGGAGGAAAGACCGACGACTCGCAGAGCGGCTTCACTCCGCCGATGTCGGTGTTCGTGGTACTGCTGCTGTCCTTCAAGTACCTCGATCTGATCGCCAACTTACACAGACAGCCTGATGTGGCGCTGTGCGTGCGCCGTCTGCGGTGGCCGCAGCGTCGACTGGATCACCACGGCCGTCGACCGCGACACTGCCGCCTACGAGCACTCCGTGACGGCGTTGGCACTCGCTGCGAGCGACCTTGTGGCCGACCCGACACCGACGATCCGCTGGCCGTCGATGTGCGCCGAGGCCAACTGGCCCACGACGAGATTCCAATCGCCCCGGAAAAGCCGCGGCGCTTCCCGCCCGATCTGCGGGCCTGGGTGCGCTCAACCCGCAAGGCGCTGCTCGCTGGTTCCACCAGCTGTGACCGCAGGGCGTGGGAGAACAGCAGTTCCCCCTTGGCGCGTTGCCACCGTCCTGCGTGCGGTCGTGATCGCCCCCTGCCGGCCCTCGACAACGCACTCGCATTGTCGCCACAGGAAGCGGTCGATCCCACCCAGCCGTTGAAGTTCTCGCTGAACTCAGCGAAAGGTCGGAAGACCCCAGCCGCTGTTGGCTGCGGACGTCGTGTTACGCGCGGTATTCACGAACACGTGCAGTGTCTGCACTGTCCATCGAGCTCTTCGTTGCTAGCCTTTGCCATTGATGTACGGCGAGGGGGTAAAGAATGCTGCTAGCAGACATGGGACCGGGGCGCGCCATGCATTCGCAGAGGTGCGCCAACGCAAGTTCTGTCCGAGGCCAGCACAACGCGTGACCGTTTCCCAAAGTGCGGCAATCGTCCCCAGCGGTCTGAGGTCCGGCGAGAACGGCCACGTCTTTCTCAGCCACAGTTCGCGACTGAAGCCGAAAGCCGCGACGAATCAAGAGGTCGACGAACTCGACGAGCATGACACATGGCAGCAGCATCGCCACAGGAAGGCATTCCTCGCCAGTCTCATTCCCAAGCTGGAAACGAAGCTATTCGACAGAGCCTTCGATGTGTGGGTTGACAAGACGTTCCTGAGCGGGGGCTCGTCGACCGACACGGTGATCGCCGAGGCGATAGCGAAATCCACCGTCGTGGTGTTGCTCATCGACCGTGATGCGTTGCGCGCCGATTACTTGACCCGCGAAGCCAGCATTGCGATGTACCGCCGCACAATCGAGGACGACGTACGCGTCATCCCGGTGCTTCTCGGCGGCGTTTCAGATGATGATCTGAAGGCGAGTCCACTCGCAAAGAGGTCGGGCGTCGACGTACTACTGCCCTTTCGGCCGTCGTCGAAGAAATGGAACGCCAAGACGGCAGACGACGTTGCGGAGCAAATCGCCCGGGAAGTAGCGGACACGACGTTCAACCGCACCGCTCGCGGCGATTCGCTGACCCGCCGGTGGATCGAGGACGTCACCTACCTTCTGTCGGAAGTGCCAGAGTTATTCTTGGGGCGCGCGGCAGACGAATTGGGCATCGATAGAAGGGTGTGGTTGAAGCACCCGAACAAGCCGCGCGTGCTCGCGTCACAACTGTTCGCCACCACCGATTTGGATGCTCTACACAAGGCCTTTCGCGAGGTTTTCGCCTATCTGAGACCCGATCTTTCGAATTTGGCGCTCGACCGAACCCTGCCGCTGTGGGTGCCCCATCGCGCTGCGCGAACGATGGCTTCCGTCAACTCTATGCCCGCAGACGCCCGAGTCGTGGGAGTGTCGACGAGCGCTTATCGACTCGGGCGGCACATCGTGAAGAGGGCGACACTGTGCTCGTCGGAGTACAAATGTTTCCGACTACCCGACGTGGTGGGTGAAGCCCCAGCAGAGGAGGCGTTGCGCCGTTACGAAGAGACCATCCGCGAGGAATTGGGGCTTTCGGAAGGCGATGGCCCGGACACGGTAATCGACTACTTCGACAACCGTTACCGCGGCGCGTACGCGCTAGTGCGGACAGACGCATTCGACGTCGCCACCGCCGACTACATCACGGATACACTGCATGGCCTTTTTCCCGGATTGACGATTGTCATGTTGAACAGGAGGCGAATGTTGGGAGCAACGATCTCAGGTCTCATCCATTCACTAGTGGAACTTAGCGACTTCGAAGACCTCGAAGCCAGGCGATTCGTCAGTCAAACGATGGCCCTGTGCGATCAGAGTCAACCCGTCGATGCTGATGACTGAGGCGTCTATTGAGCTCGTTGACGTGCTCGCCCGCATTGCGGGCATGCAGAACGCGGAACTGCCGGATGACCACCGATATGCCGCCGATCGGCGCGATGGGCGTCTGTACGCGTATACGGACGAAATAGTCTTAGGCCTACAGGTCTCCGTAATCACCTCCCGGCCACTGCTACTTTCGGGCCCGCCGGGATGCGGAAAATCAAGTCTCGCCGGTTTCGTCGCGAGAAACCTCGGATACTCTTATTACGAGTACGTGGTGACCGAAGACTCCGACCCCGCCGACCTGCTCTGGAGGCTTGACGTCATCCGCAGACTCAACGACGCGTCTGGCGGTTCGTTGCGGAAGAACGAATCTGGCCAGGCGCCGCTGCTCGACTATCTCGAACCAGGCCCGCTCTGGTGGGCACTGAACCCCGATTCTGCGGCAACGAGAAACCTCGACGCTGACGACTTCGCGAAGCTGGGGCAAGCGCCGCTTACCCCGCCTCAACACCTGGCTGGATACGAGCCTTCCCGCCGGGGCGCGGTTTTGCTCATCGACGAGATCGATAAGGCAGACAGCGCTTTCTGCAATGGACTTTTGGTTCCTTTAGGTAGTCGTCAGTTTCCAGTGGCAGAAGTCGATACGAAGGTGTTCGTATCGCCTGATCAGCCGACGTTCAGCCCGATAGTGATCGTGACGACCAACGATGAACGGGATCTACCGGAGGCGTTCATTCGCAGGTGCGTGTCGATGCCGATTTCGCGGCCGGGCAAGGATCAGCTGCTCGCGGCGGCGCGCTTGCACTACCCCACGCTGTCGTCGGAGAGCGGCTTCCGCGATCGAGTCGACGCACTCGCGGAGCGATTCGCCGCCGGATCGGGCGGCACCGTGCACGCGAGCACAGCCGAGTTCCTGGACTTGATCGGCACTCTGCTCGCCTTGGACATGAGCATCGACTCGCCTGATTGGTCGATCATCGAACGGCTCGTGGTCGAGAAACCGGCTGCGCGCAGGGAATGGTGAGACGCCCGCGTGACGTATAAGGAGGCCGTCGAGTTACTCGCGTATCGGGACCATATCGTCGACCTGGAGCGGGCACTGGCGCTGATCGGCTTTCGGGTCGAGCCGCAATCAAGTTCCACCGTCACCGACGCAGATGCCACGGACGACCCTGAACTCGACGTAGAAGTAGCCGAAGGCTCGGTCTCTGGGATCGATTCATCGCGGCACGGGCACGGATCGCGCGGAGAGGCGAACGCGTCGCCCACCAATCCTCTCTTCGACGGCGGCGATTCGATCGACGATCCCATGTGGTTCAACTCCGTGCAGCTCGCCAGCCGAACGATGACGCGGAGCGGAGCGTCTGCGGCAGGCCTCGGCCCGGAGGACGCGCCGTCAACCGACTGGCAACGGTACTTGCAGTCAGTTGAGAGCGAGGTCATGCCGTCGACGGCGGAGCTGGCGGCGCTCGTCACTCAATCGACGCTGCGCGACGAACTTCGGCCGAGATCGGCGGCGAAGTCCATCGACGTCATGCCAACGGTCGAGCTGATGGCCCGCAGGAAGGTAATTCGACGAGTTCCTCGCCAAATCCGGCGGCGGCGTCCCACGCATGTCCAGCTCGTGCGCGATATCGCGATCGCGGTAGGTCCGTTCAGACAAGACGCCGATGCGTTGTCCCGTCAAATCTCGCGTCTATGGCCGTCGGCGATCTGCTCGGAGGTGAATGCTGATGTTTCGCTGTACTCGGGCATCAACGTCACTGCGCAGGATGGTTATCGATATCATCCACCTGCTGGAACTCGTCTGGTGCTCGTCTTCGTGTCGGGCGGGTCCGGAGAGACTCCGGGATTGCGTTTCGATGCCCTCGACGCGGCTATCCGTAGAGCCCGCAGGCGCGGGCACGTTTGTGTGGGTGTGTGGTTCGGCGATCACGCAGCGGCCAAACGCGTCGATGACGTCAGGAGTCGATGGATCGCGGTAACGCGTTGACCGGCCTCGAACTAGATCGGAACGTGCGAGAGTTATTGGGCGCGGGTGCCGGGAGTACCTCGAGGGACGTCGGAGCTGTCGCCGCGTTGCTCAGTACGGAGCCCTTCATCCCCTTTCCCTTACTGCGCCGCGTCCGACGGGCAGCACTACCATGCAGCTCGCTGCAACTAGAGGCGGATCTCTGTTCTTCGGATCTCGTAGAGGCCGTTGCGTTCGACGGCTTCACGATCGAACCAGAGGTGGCAAACGAGCTTCGGCGTCGCCTTCGCGAAGCAGTCGTGATTCTGGGCGTCGACGGATTGGTGCAATTCCAGCCGCTCATCCATTCGATGACCGGCGACCTCCCGGCTCTAGTGCAGTTGGAATCGCGGATAAATTGGATGTACGTCACACGCGAGTCGTATGAGTCGGCGGTAGACGAGGTGCTGCTATCACTGGTTGCAGACATCACGCAACATGGCCGCGCCAATCTCCTCACGTGGGCCGCCGGAGCGCTGAAAAGATTGCCGGAACCGATGCTTCGCCTTTCTGGCGCATGGAGCTTGGCGCAGATGTGTGCTGCCTTGGGGTTCGGCGCTCCTGACGTGAGTCAATTCGAGCCCACCCAGGTTGACCGGAACTTCCTATCCAGCGGTGTTCTATCGAAATGGCGGCTTGGCTTCGCCCGCGACGGCACGACGATCGAATTCGGTCGAATCGGCGAACGCCGGCGATTCTCAATCGCCGTTCCTGCAACGAATCCCGTTCTCGTCTGGTTGTCGAGCTCCGCCGACGACTTCTCCAAAGAGACCCTAGTTCGGATCAACGTGCGCGCAGAGTCACCCGTGCAAATCCCCGTAGGCCGCAGCGCTTTGCGGTTGAGGACACTGGGCAATGACGTCACGGAATTAGCTGCCATCGAAGGTCCGAAGCCACCGGAAGCGCGAGAGTTGGACGAGACGCTAGACCGGTTGGAGGGTGCTCGAAGCGGTCGCGAGGAGCTCTTTGCAACAGTGGTGCGGGGCGGTGCTGACGGTACTGTCGTCGTTCGAATCGATGAGGAGGCGATCCTCAACGCAGTGATGCCTCGATCGTTCAACGGAATGCCTCACCTCACGGCGAGTGGGCTCGCAGGGTGCCTCGGCGAACGCGTGATAGTTCGGGTGGACCGAGTAGACCGTGCGCGCCAAAGAGTTGCCGTTCGGCGGGTGACGACGGAGTGGAGCGCCGGCTCGTTGAAGGTCGGTGATCGGGTTACCGGGCGTCTGGTGGCAAAGGAACAGTCGCTTTTGATCTTCCGTCTCAACGAGGCGGCGGGTGTCCCTTCTCCGAGGTTCGAACCCCTGCTAGCCATAGCCAGAGTTGGGCAAGTCTTGTCAAGCAGCGATTACCGAGTAGCCGCCAAAACGTCGCTTCGGAGTCTGCGTAGTTATCCCCTCGCTCTCGAAGACGACGTCCAGTTGACGATCGATTCGATCGATACGGCATCGAAGCGGATTCGCGTCACCTTGCTGCCTCGTGAAGATGGAGTTGCCGAACTTCCCCTCTGGCTGAGTCCGGGGCTGCGCGCGACGGCGGTCGTCACGACCAAGTCGTACGCCGAGATCGGGGTCGACATCATTGCGCCGCAACAGGTCTCGCCTCCGTCTCGAGCATCTGTGCGTGGGTCCATACTGAACAGCGAATTGTCGTGGCTGTCGGACTGGACGCGTTGGGGGGATGCGTCCGCTTTTCCGCTCAAGGTCGGGGAACACGTCAGTGCGGTCGTGCTCGGTGTCGATCCTCTGCGGGATTGCGTCCGCATGTCCTTGAAGAGAGTGCGCTCCGACCCTGCCGAACGCTTGAGGTCGACGCTCCGCGTCGGAAACAAGATTGCCGCAACGCTTTGTTTGCGACCGAAGCAAAAAGGGCACTGGCTGGTCAACATCGATCCTTGGATGATCGATGCGAAGGTGTCGTTCGACGACTTCGCCGCAGAGGACGGACATCCCCGGATGAGGGTGTATGCAACGATCAAGTCGATCGACAATGACGACATCTACCTGCACGAGCTTCACCGGAGGTAGTCGGATCTCGGTCTTCGCCCAGCGCCAAAGCCCGCGTCGGGCTTCGTTAGCCGGCGCTGAGCGCCACGGCGTGGATCAGGGCACGAAATGGCATACGTCGATCGAGGCAGAGGATAGAAGACGCTGCCAGATCTGTCGGCACGTGATCCCGTCGCACTGGCCACTTAGGCGGGCGAAAACGATCGATGAAGGCGTTTGGCAGACCTCCGCGGAGACGCGGGAGACGTCGGCACATTCTGTCTCACCGTGCCGCCCAGCGGCCCGACAATCGATGGGTGACGGTTAACGCGATCATCGAGCAAGTCGGCGGCGTGATGTGCCGCTCGCACGCGCTGTCTGGCGACCCACCAGAATCGGGCGCCGCGTCGGGGCCGATGCTGCCGCCGACGCACTCGGTGGTGCAGCCAAGCGATGAGTGAGATCCGCGATGTTGCGGCGGGACTGTCGGGCGAGTTCGCCTCCCGCTACGGCACGTTCGTCGATGACGCCTCGACGGGGTTGCGCGGGCTCGCCGACCTCGACCGTGACGTCGGCCGGAGGTTGCAAGACGCGGCAGGTTCCGACCGTGACGGGCGGACCCAGTCCGCCAGCGCCCACGACGGTGCTGCGGCTGACCACTGCACTCGTGCCCTAAACCGGCATGCCGGCGGGAGAGCGAGCCCGGGTGATCGCGCTGCGGCGCCGCGTCGCCCAGCAGCAGGGGGTGGTGACCGCCCACCGGCTCCGTGACGCCCGGATGGCGGCGCTGGTGCGCGCCATGAACTACAGCGGCCGGGCGGTTCGCCGTTGGGTGCCGATCCGATGTCGTTCGGCGGCAGCCGATTCGGCGGCACGCCAGCCCGCGGTACAGGGCCGTGGTCGCCGATGGCGGCGGCCCAGCGGCGGACGGTGCTGACGAGGAGCGTGCGCGCGGCGCCCGACGCCGACGTCGACGACGACGACGACGAGCGGGCTGCCTCGGTACCCGGCGGACCCGGCGCCGAGGCCGTGCGGGCCGACTTGAGCAAGCGCGGGGTCGCCTACGTCTGGGGCACCAAGGAGCCGAACGAGCTCGACTGCTACGGGCTCACGCAATGGGCCTGGCGGCAGGCCGGCGTGCAACTCGGCGGCGACACCTACACTCAAGTCACGCAGCCCGTTTCGGCGCCACCCGGCGAGGTCCGCGCAGGCGACCTGGCCTTCTCTAGGTCGTCCTACGACGGCCGCGGCCGCGGCCACGTCCGGCTGGCCATCTCCGCCACCCAGGTCGTGCACGCCCCGCAAACCGGCGACGTGGTGCACATCGCGCCGATGTCGTCGAGCTACGTGGCGCGCACCTCTGTCGCTTCGACGCCCCGCTAGCCGCAGTTGCCCGGGATCGGTCTGCTGCACGAATAGGTCAACCTGTCACCTATCGTGCAGCAGACCCAACCTCACGAACGAAATCAAGTTCTGACCGGCCAGGTACTGGCCGATGGTGGCTGCCCGCGCCGCCCCTTCCGTGTTGCCGGTCGCGAAGTCGACACCAGGGATCACCGCGTTCGCCAGGCCGCAGGCCATGAACACTTCCGAGGGACCCACTATCGCGGGGCTCTTGGCGACCTTGGAATCTGGCCGGGCACGTAGTCGACGACTTCTGCTGCGTTCGTGGCATTCTCGACGCCCTGGGCATCTGGTCGTCCTTTGGCACGGCACATCTTGGCACACGGGGATTTCGACCTCGGCGCACTGCCTTATCCGGTGCGCGAGCTGATCCTCCCCAGCCACACCCAACCTTTGGCTTCACGCACCCAGCACGCGCAGTAGAACGGACCAGCCCCTAAGCGCCGCCCTATAGATCCTCAACTCTAACTTGCGCAGCACAGCCTCCCCGTGGCTTTGTCGTGTCACTTGTCGGGCTGGGTTCGAGCCGTCGGACTTGGCGCGGTTTGATCTATTGGAGTCGGGGGCAGTGGAGGGTTGGGCGGGCCGACCTGAGCCGGCACGGGTGAGCTGTGTGGCGGGGTAGACACGGCAGGCGGCGTATAGCTAGGCACGTTCACGACCACGTTCGTTTTTGTATCCTCGGCGTTCGGATTCGCGCATGAGTAAGCCAGCAGGAGCACGCCCGCCGCCATCAGGGGCGCGTAGAACCACTTTATGGACCACGACGAATACGAGGGGTTCGATGGCCGGCGTGGCACTTGGCTCGTTTCCATCGACAACGGCTTTACTTGGTTGTCGCGCACTGCTTCGTGGAGATCACGAAAGTCTTTCTCCACACTTAGGTAGTGGGCATCGATCTTCGCGAACACCGCAAGGACTAGGACTCCGAGGACAATGAGAGGCCAGGCGTTCTCGCGAAGAACTGCCACACCAAAAGCTGCCCCGGCAAGGGTAATTGACCAACCTTTTGCCTGCGCCGAGGCAGTGCCCATCCGTCCGATGACGGCTGCAATTAAATCCAGATGCTTACGTCGGTCATCGCGGTCGTTCTGGTTGTTCAGGTCATAACCCGTCACCCTGCACCTCCAAGTCAGACCTCATTTTGGCAAGAGCACGCTCGAGTGGTTCAGAATCGACAGTGGCTTCTAGTGGCCAATTCGGTCCGATGCCATCGTCGACCCACCGCGGCAGGACATGGATGTGAAGATGGGCAACGGTCTGCGTCGCAGCTTCGCCATTTGACTGAATGACACTCAATCCCTCTGGATTCACCGCGTGCTTCACAGCGTGAACGAGCGCCATGGTCGCTTGGCAGAGGGACGCGGCCGTAGTCGCGTCAAGAGACCAAACTTGTGCTAAATGGCGTTTCGGTACAACCAGGGTATGGCCCACGGCCGCTGGGCTCGTTGGGAAGAATGCAATCGCCAATTCGAAGTTCGCGACAACTCGCGCAGGCGCAGCCCCGGCGATTATGTCGCAGAAGGGACACGTGGGCTCAAGCACGTCACTTACCTCTCTTGCTCCACCGGACGCATGCGACATCGCTACCTAAATCCCAAATACGAAAGGTCGCCACTCGCCACACCGATAGCTGCACGCACGGGCAATTGAGCATCGGACGCAAGCTGCATGCTTGGACCTTAACGCTGGCGGCGCGAACAAGTCCGATGCTCGCCTGGTTCCGACACAGCAGCCGCTCCTTACGCCAGAGAATCGTTGCAGCCACACGGCCTCGACCGCCGTGTCCTATGCGACGTTGTCAGCCCTGCAGACTAGCGTGACGACGGAAGCGATGATTTCAGGGAGCAGATGATGGCGCGCAAGGTTTACTACACGTTTCACTATACGAACGACAGCCATCGGGTTCAACAGGTGAAGAACATGGGTGTCGTCGAAGGGCAGCCCCTGCTATCCGCGAATGGTTGGGAAGACGTGAAGGCCGGTGGCGACTCCGCCATCCAGCAATGGATCGACGACAACATGAAAGGCAAGTCTTGCGACGTCGTCCTCATTGGCAGTGCTTCCGCTGGTCGCAAATGGGTCAAGTACGAGATCAAAAAGGCCTGGGACGACGGGCGAGGGCTGGTTGGCATCCACATTCACAACCTCAAGGATTTGAGTCAACAGCAATCGACCAAGGGGCGAAATCCCTTCGATGACTTCACTATTGGATTGGATAAGCTCCCATTAAGCTCAGTCGTGAAAGTGTACGATCCACCCTACTCGACGAGCACGAATGTGTACTCGTACATCAAGGGCAACATCGCCGACTGGGTCGAAGAAGCGATCACGATTCGCAACGACTTCAGTTGACAACCGCATCAGTGCGACCAAAGTTTCCGCGCTGTTCCTTCGTAATCTTCGCTTGTAGCGATCTCTTCATTCTCTGCGTCCGACAGTCGGTTGCCCAACGTAGCCCAACCGCCGGCCCTGGCCTCGCCGGCAATCAGAGACGCTTGTCCTCCCGCGGCACCGAGAGCAAACACTGGCAACCCGGCGGCACGAGCCAAGGACGTCTCCTCGACAAGCCCCGGCGAATGCTGGCCCATTTCGCTTGTTCGCCCTCCAACAGCTAGCACAATCGCACGGCCCGAAACCGAGATGAGCTTATTGCGCATGAGCGTAAGTGATACGGCCTTATCGCCGATCACACCATCGACTGGCACCACGACAGCCTGTGTCCTGAGCGCGTCGATGCTGTCATCGCTCGCGTAGAAGCGCGACCAAACGACAGTTAAGTGATCCGGCGGCAAACCGCGTAGGCGTACCGCCTGGGTTAGGAGCGGCACGAACGTTGGATGTCCGCCGCACACGATTCGCCCGCCCAGGTCGAGCCACGTCCCCGCTGTAGCTTGCACCGCCTCGATGACCGCTGCGTGAGTCGAAACTGCCGACGGGAACGCGCCCAACAACAGAAGCGTCCCGTCATGAGTGGAACCTCGCACAGCAGTCGGCTCCGCTAGCGATGTCAGGTAGTCCTGGGCAGGTTGCACCACGCCGAAGTCGCCGAAAACAAGCGAGCCGCCCGGGAACGGACTCAACATCACCGCTGCGTCGAATGCCCGGCACTCGGCCTCGTGAGGCCCGTATCCGTTTTCAGATAGCCAGCGGATTAGATCATCCTGGTCCTCTGCTGTCGGATTTCGCGCGAATACCTGCAGGATGTGGACGGTCGGGCGGGTTGGGTACGGCTGGTCTTCAGAGTCTTGCCGTGTGCTGAAGATCTGAAGGCGGGCGTCAAGGGTCTGAACGTCCCGTCCCAGTTCCCTAGCTTGGCGTCGAATGCGTGCAAATGTCTCGCGCGCCCGCCGAAAATGGCTGTAATTAAGAGCGTCCGCCTCGATGAGTATCTGCTCAGCGAGTGCCCGCATCACCCCATCGCCCGCCAACGCTGCGGCAAGATTTTCGATGACGATGTGTGGAGTCCCGCTTGGCCAGACCGGAAGTGGTGCGCGACCGGGTAGCTCGCCGATCCGGACCCATACCACAGGTATGCCCCGACCCAGGGCTGCGCCGAGTTCACGTGCTACCCAAGCAGACTCGCCAGCATCTGGTGTATCGAAGAAAACCAGAACATCGGCAGTACTAAGCGCTTCATCGATCTCATCCTGTGCGGCGTCACCCACCTGAATGTTCATAAGGTCTCGGAAGAACGGCTGATGAATAGTCGCGAGTTCCTTATCGACGGCGGCCACGAAGTCTTCGCCGTCGCTTCGTCGATGACACAGAAACAGCCGCAGTCGGCTGGTCGCCATCGTCGGTACGACTCGAGCTAATGCCTGCCTAGAGAAGGCGTGCGCAACGTTGATGTGGTCGCCGGCTGGAATGCCACGCTGCCGTGCCGCGTCAACGCAATCGAAACTTTGCGCTTCTGCCGCCGCATCGGGCGGTCGGCGGGCGTCGACCGTCATCGCGACTGGCAGGATGACTGCGCCTGCCCGAACCGCTTCCTCGACAGCCGAAATTCCGGCCTCAGACAAGGATCCGCCGGGGCCTGGGTTGGCAAGTATCAAACCGTCGCCGTAGACGAAGGCGGCTCCATAGGCGGCGCTCTCGTCGTTTAGCCAACTAACGTTCGCGAGTTCCAGATCCGCGGCCACTACGTCAAGGAATCTTTGGGCTGCGTGTGGAGCGCCACTCAACCCGGCACTCAGGATGTAAATAGTCACAGTCGACCTGCGCGCAAAGCTGCCGCCTCGACCCAGGTGGCGAAACGCTGCAAATCGAAGCTGAACAGCGGTGCACCCACTCTCTCGAGCGCGCTTGGTTTGGGATGCCCCGACTCGCCAGGCAAGTACACCCCCAACAAGCCATTACCGCGAGCAATGCTCGCGTCGAGCTCGTAGCGGACCCACTCGCGGGATGCAGTACGCGCACCCACGACGACGACCGTCACTGAGGTGTTGATCAAACTT
Source organism: Mycobacterium sp. IS-1496 (assembly GCF_001499995.1). Taxonomy (GTDB): domain Bacteria; phylum Actinomycetota; class Actinomycetes; order Mycobacteriales; family Mycobacteriaceae; genus Mycobacterium. The sequence goes on along the minus strand of NZ_LQIU01000034.1, from coordinate 60,292 downwards.
GCGTCTATGGTGCGCTTGATAACAGCTCGGTTCAGCAGCTTCAACTTCTCCCACTGCGATGCGTCGAGAAAGCCGGCCCGCGCGATTCCGACGAATTGGCCCGCTCGTCGCACCTGGTTGACCTTGAAAACGTCCTGATAGTCGAATGCAAAATAAACGTGCCGCGCCACCGTGCCTCCCCGCTATGTCGGTGCCGTCCATGCCCGAGTCTACGTAGGTAGTAGACACCGTTGAGGCCTCGCACCTCCTTGTTGCTCGTTACTACCCGCAGTAGTACCTCACCCGCTCGGGCAGGTGTCGGCGGCCCGCCGCAGCGCGGGCACCGAGGGCGCGTCGACCGGTAGCCCGTAGCCGCGCAGCACCGCGATGAACTGCACCGCGTACTGGCAGTGGAAGGCCGCGTTGGGCGGCATCCAGCGCGCCGGCTCCTGGTCACCCTTGTCCTGGTTCACCTCCCCTTGCACCGCAAGGAGATTGGCCGGGTCGTTGGCGAACCGCACCCGCATCTCGTCGGTCCAGTTGCGCGCACCCTGGTCCCAGGCGTACGCCAGCGGGACGATGTGCTCGATCTGCACGGCCGCACCGGTCTGGTTGCCGCGGGTGAACGAGATGACGACGTTGGTGTAGGGGTCGTGCAGGACTCCGGTGGCCACGGCCGTGGGGCATCGGCTGATCGAGACGTACGTCTTCTCCACGAGGTCGCGGTCGAGGATGTCGTTGCGGGTGTCGCAGCCGTTGCGGCCACCGGGCGCGCTGTTGTCGTCGGTCCACGCGTCACCGAACGCGGCCCGCCGGTAGTCGTGGCCGCGGATCCGTGCCGGCACCGTCGCCACGCCGGCGAGGACGTCGACACCCGGTGCGACGGTGGGCACGTCGGCGTCGGCGACGAACTGCGCTGAGCGCTCCGCCGTCGACGACACGGTCTGATAGGCGACGAGCACCGCGAGCACCGCGGCGAGCACCACCCACAGTGTCCGCGGACGGCTCACGACTTCTCCAGGTACTCGACGCGGTCGGTGTCGGTGAACGGTGCGGCGAGCGTGGCCATCCCGGGGTGGTCGGGCGACTTCTCGTAGAGCGTTTCGCAGAGCTCACGCGCCGCGACGATCACCTCGAGGTGTTCGGACAGCGACAGGAAGCGCAGCGAGTTCACGTTCCCCGACTGGTGCAGCCCCAGCACGTCACCTTCCCTGCGCTCACGCAGATCGAGGTCGGCGAGCGCGAACCCGTCGAGCGTGCCCGCGACCGCCGTGAGCCGTGCCCCCGCTTTCGAGGTCTCCGGCAACCGGGTGGCCAGCAGGCACAGGCTCGGGTGGCTGCCGCGGCCGATCCGGCCACGGAGTTGGTGGAGCTGGCTGATGCCGAACCGGTCGGCGTCCATGACCACCATCATCGTGGCGTTCGGCACGTCGACACCGACCTCGATGACCGTCGTGCAGACCAGCACGTCGATCTCGCCGGCCCGGAAGGCCGTCATCACCGCGTCCTTCTCGTCCCCGGAGAGCCGTCCGTGCATCAATCCGACGCGCAGACCGGCCAGCGGCCCGGCGCGCAGCGTGTCGTAGAGCGCGACGACGGTCACCGGTGGCGGGCCCTGCTCGTTGCCCTGCGGTATGTCGGTCTCGTCGATGCGCGAGGCCACCACGTAGGCCTGCCTGCCGTCGCGGACCTCCTCGACGATGCGGGCCCACGCCCGGTCCAGCCATGTCGGGTGCTGGGTGACGAAGATCGTGTTGGTGGTGATGGGCTGGCGGCCGCGCGGCAGCTCCCGCAGTGTCGAGGTCTCCAGATCCCCGTAGACGGTCAGCGCCACCGTGCGCGGTATCGGGGTCGCGGTCATCACCAACAGGTGCGGTGTGACGCCGCCACGAGCCTTGGCCCGCAACCGGTCCCGCTGTTCGACACCGAACCGGTGTTGTTCGTCGACCACCACCATGCCGAGGTTGTCGAATTCGACGGCGTCCTGCAGCAGCGCGTGGGTGCCGATCACGATCCCGGCCTGCCCGGTGGCCACGTCGTTGCGCACCTGCCGCTTCTGCTGCGGGGTCATCGACCCGGTCAGCAGCGCGACCCGGGTCGCAGACTCCGCGCCGCCGAGCTGACCGGCCATCCCCAGCGGGCCGAGGATCTGACGGATCGAGCGGTCATGTTGCGCGGCAAGCACTTCGGTGGGCGCGAGCATGGCGCACTGGTAGCCGGCGTCGACCATCTGCAACATGGCCAGCACGGCGATCACCGTCTTACCGGAGCCCACCTCGCCCTGCAGCATGCGGTTCATCGGGCGGGTCCCGGCCAGTTCGGTGGCCAGCACGGCGAGCACCTCGCGCTGACCGTTGGTGAGCTCGAAGGGCAGACGCTCCGGCATCCCGGCGACCAGACCGTCCTCCCGCAGGGGCGCCGGGGGGCCTGCCTCGGTCAGTTCCCCGTAGCGCCGCGACACCAGCCCCCATTGCAGGCCCACGGCTTCGTCGAACGTCAGCCGGTCCCTGGCCCGGTCCCGCTCGAGTTCGTTCTCGGCGAGGTGGATCGCGCGCAGTGCGGCGTCCTCGGCGATCAGACCGCGTTCGCGCACAACGGTTTCCGGCAGGGGCTCTTCTACCGGGTCCAGCACGTCGAGGACCTGCCGCACACAGGCGTAGATGTCCCAGCTCTGCACCTTGGCGCTGGCCGGGTAGATCGGGAAGAAGTCCCGCTCGAATGCGGCGAGCAGATCGTCACCGGTGGCGCCCGACGACGCCGCGATGGTCTTGAGCGATTTGGTGCCGATCGTCTTACCCGCGGGGGATTCGAGGACCAAGAACGCCGGGTGCGTCAGCTGCAGGGTGTTACGGAAGTACTTCACCTCACCGGAGAGCATCAGCCGGGTGCCGACGGGCAGTTTGTCGATCATCCAGTCGGCGTTGAAGAAGGTCGCGGTCACCGCGGGTTTGCGGCTGCCGAGTGTGACCCGCAGATACTTTCGGGGCCGCTTACCCGGCAGCGGTTTCATCTGCCCCGGCTTGGCGTCGGTGATGACGTCGACGAAGGTGACGTGCTCGCCCTCCTCGAGGTCGAGCGTCTCCCCCTCGCCCCGCACGCTCATCCCGTCGCTGTACTTGCGCGGATAGTGGCGCAGCAGATCGTTGACGGTGCGGATGCCGAAGTGCTCCTCCAGCGCCGCCGCGGACTTGCCGCCGATGACGAAGTCCAGCCGGTCGGTCAGGGCGACCATCTCACTCGACCCCGATCAGCAGCGCATCGCCGCGGTGGCCGGTGTGATAAGTGACCAATTCGGTGCCGAGGTGGCGCCGGTGGACGTGCTCGCGCAGCGCGTCGCCCACCGCGCCGTCGACCCCCTCGCCGGTGAGGACCGTGACCAGTTCGCCGCCGGCCAGCAGCAGCAGGTCGATCAGCCCGGCGGCCGCCGCGGCCACGTCGGGGCCGACGATGAGCACCTCGTCACCGGAGATGCCGAGGCCGTCGCCCGGGTTGCAGGCGCCCGCCCAGGTGAGCGCCTCCTCCGTGGCGACGCGGACGGCGCCGTGCCGTGCGGACGCGCCGGCGCGGGCCATGGTGTAGCCGTCGTCGACGGCGTGCCGCGCGGGATCGTGGACGGCCAGCGCCGCCAGTCCCTGCACCATCGACCCGGCCGGTACCGGCACGACGTCGATGCCCCGGCCCATCGCGGCGGTGCACCCGGCGACGAGTTCCTCGGCGGCCACGTAGCCGTTCGGCAGCACCATGACCTGCCCGGCCCCGGTGTCGACGAGGCCGCGCAGCAGCTGTTTGGCGGTGACCTGCGAATCGGGTTCGGGCCGCAGGACGTGCGCACCCTCACCGGCGAACAATTCGGCCGCGCCGGATCCGTCGACGACGGCGAGCACCGCGCGTTCGCGGGTCCAGGTGCCCTGCGGGCGGGCGGTGGTCGCACCGGCCAGCGCGGTGATCTGGATCCGGCTGGGGACGCCGACGGCCAGACCGGCCTCGACGGCGGCGCCGGCATCGTCGGAATGGACGTGCACCGAGTACTGCCCGGGAGCGCCGGAAGCGCCTGCCGCCGCGATCACGATGGAGTCACCGAGACCCTCGAGCCGGCGGCGCAGCACCTCGACCCCGTCGGACCCGCACCCGCCCAGCAGGTACATGACCTCGAACTGCGGGGTGGCGCCCGCGGCCTCGCGGGCCGGTTGCGTCGCCGGCCGGTAGGCCTGGCGCCGCGGGGTACGACCGGTCAGGGCGCGGGCCAGGGCGTCGAGCAGCACCAGCAGACCGCGACCGCCCGCGTCGACGACACCGGCCTCGGCGAGGACGTCCAGTTGCCCGGGGGTCTCGTCGAGGGCGATCGCCGCGGCGTCGGCAGCCGCGGCCACCGCGTCGGGCAACCCGGGCGCCGCGTTGCCGGCGGCCTCGGCCGCCGCCGCGAGGACCGACACGATGGTGCCCGGCCTGGTGTCCAGTGCGGCCTCGACGAGGTCGACGCCGTGGCGCAGGGCGGAGGCGAACAGCGCACCGTCGACCTCCGGCAGCGAACCGCCCCGGCGGGCCGCGGCGCCGGCGGTGACCTCGGCGACACCGCGCAGGATCTGCGACAGGATCACACCGGAGTTGCCGCGGGCGCCGTGCAGCGCCCCCTCCGCGAGCGCGGCCGCCACCTCGGCGACGTCGCCGTCGCAGCCCTGGGCCTGCGACCAGGCCGAACGCATGGTGAACAGCATGTTGGTGCCGGTGTCGGCGTCGGGAACCGGGAAGACGTTGAGCCCGTTGATCTCGTCGGTGTGGGCTATCAGGTCCTCGACCGCGGCGTGGGCCCAGCCGCGCAGCACCGTCGCGTCGAGTCGCCCAGCCGCCATCTCACCTCCTGCCCTCACCCCGGTCGTGCGCGCCAGCCTATCGACCTCCCCGGACATCGCTGCCGCGCCGAGGCGTCCTGTGGACGGCTGCCGCGGAGGCACCGCGGGCGGTTTTGGCGATCACCCGCCCGGCCGGTATCCTGATCAGGTTGTCGGGTCGTTCCGCGCTCGCCGCGGCCCAGGGACCCGGACCCCCACGTACTGATCCAAGGAGTTCTAGATATGGCTGCCGTGTGCGATGTCTGCGGAAAGGGCCCCGGCTTCGGCAAGTCGGTGTCGCACTCCCATCGCCGGACCAGCCGTCGGTGGAATCCGAACATCCAGACCGTGCGCGCCGTTTCCCATCCGGGCGGCAACAAGAAGCGCGTCAACGTGTGCACCTCCTGCCTCAAGGCGGGCAAGGTCGCTCGCGGCTGACCTGCCCACGGTTGAGCCCGGCGCCGTCCGGGTAGCCCCGCGGCATGTCCTTGCGCGAGAAGAGTAGGTCTGTCCTGTTCGCCACCGCGGCGGTCGTCGCCGTCGGCGCGTTCGCGACCGCATGCGGCGGCGATTCGAGCGAGGGCGGGGAGACCACGTCCACGACCACGACGACCACCACCGAGACGTCCACGGAGACGACGTCGGTGACGGTCAGCCCCCCGGCCGAGACGACGCCGCCCGCGACGGGCACCGTGGCGCCCGAGGTGCCGCCCGGCACGACCGACGGTGACGGCACCGTCGAAATCCCCGCACCCCCGGCGATCCCGGCCCCACCGGCGATCCCGGCCATTCCGTCGCCCCCGGCGATCCCCTCGCCGCCGCCGATCCCCGCGATCCCCTGATCTCCACTGCCGCTAAGGCAACCGCCAGTCGATCGGTTCGGCACCCAGCTCCGTCAACAACTCGTTCGCCCGGCTGAACGGCCGCGACCCGAAGAACCCGCGTGACGCCGACAGCGGCGAGGGGTGCGGTGACTCGATCGCCACACACGCCTCGCCCGTCAGCATCGGTTTGAGAGTCGCCGCATCACGACCCCACAGCACCGCCACCATCGGCGTGTCCCTGGCGACGAGGGCCCTGATCGCGCATTCGGTGACCGCCTCCCAGCCCTTGCCGCGGTGCGACGCGGGGGTGCCGGGACGCACCGTCAGTACCCTGTTGAGCAGCAGCACACCACGCTCCGCCCACGGGGTGAGGTCGCCGTTACTCGGCTGCGGGTGGCCCAGGTCGGCGGTGTATTCGGTGAAGATGTTGGCCAGGCTGCGCGGCAGTGGACGGACCTCCGGGTCCACCGAGAAGCTCAGGCCGACCGCGTGCCCGGGCGTCGGGTAGGGATCCTGACCCACGATGAGCACCCGGACCTGGTCGAACGGGAACGAGAACGCCCGCAGCACGTTGGCGCCGGCGGGCAGGTAGCGGTGGCCGGCGGCGAGTTCGGCGCGCAGGAACTCCCCCATCCGGGCCACCTGCTCACGCACGGGTTCGAGCGCGTGCGCCCAGCCCTGGTCGACGAGTTCGGAGAGCGCGCGTGCAGTCACGAAAAGCCAACCTAGCGTGCGGGGTTCGTCAAAACGACTGCCATCCCCGGTTTCCGGTCCACGTGCCGCCGTCGACCAGTACGCCGGTCGGGCCTGCGACCACCCGCCCGACCGTCCGCCACCCGTCCGGCGGCGGGCCGGGGAAGGCCGCGGCCAGCGCGTGGTCCTCCCCGCCGCCGAGCACGAACGCCCACGGGTCGCCGCCCACGACCGCCGCGGCGCCGGCCACCGCGTCTGGGGGTGCGCGCAACGCCGCCCGGTCCACGTCGATCCGGCATCCCGATGCGTCCGCGATGTGCCCGAGATCGGCCAGCAGCCCGTCGGAGACGTCGGTCATCGCCGTCGCGCCTGCATCCGCCGCGGCGCGGCCCTGACCGTAGGGCGGCGCGGGCACGAGGTGCCGACGGCGCAGCTCACTGAACTCGTCGATTCCCTTGTGCCACAACTCATATCCAGCGGCCGACCGACCGAGCTCCCCCGTCACCGCGACGATGTGACCCGGACGGGCACCGTCCCTGCGCACGGGCGCCCGGCCGGCGAGGTCACCCAGCACCGTCACCGAGATCACCCACTGCGGGGCGCGGACCAGGTCGCCACCGGCGATGCCCGCACCCATCGCGGCCGCCTCGTCCCACATACCGTCGCTGAGGCGCACCGCCGAACCGGCCGGGGTGTCTGCGGGCGCGCCGAACGCGACGACGAACGCGGTCGCCGTCGCGCCCATCGCCTCCACGTCGGCGGCGTTCTGCGCGATCGCCTTGCGCCCGACGTCGTACGGCGTCGACCATTCGAGCCGGAAGTGCCTGTCTTGAACCAGCATGTCGGTCGACACCACCGTCCGGCCGTCCGCGAACGTCACCATGGCGGCGTCGTCACCGGGTCCCAGCGTGATCGACGGCGGCAACCGCCGCCCCCGCACCAGCGCATCGATCACCGCGAACTCACCGACGTCCGCCATGCTCGCGGTCGGGTCGAACGGCGCCATGTCACCTCCACCCGGCGGCCGTCACGACGCGCAGCACCGGCTCCACCTGCGGTACGTTTGGTCCCCGGAGTCTATGGGGCGGGACGGAGGCGAACACCGGTGGTCGAGGCTTTCATGCTGATCCAGACCGAGGTCGGCCGCGCCGAGGTCGTGGCGGCACGGTTGGCCGAGCTGCCCGGTGTGCAGACCGCGGAATACGTCACCGGACCCTACGACGTGGTGGTCCGGATCGGCGCCGACAGCCTCGACGATCTACGGTCGGCCGTCGTCCCGAGCGTTCAGGGAGTCGACGGGATCACCCGGACTCTGACCTGCCCGATCGCGAACGGCGCGCACCCATAGGCTTGTCGGGGTGACCCCCGCAGATCCGCAACGAGCGCCGCGAGACGGCCCACCCCGCGCCCTGATGATCGCGGCGATCGTGGTGGCCGTCGCGGCGTTGGTGGTGGTGCTCGGTATCGCGGCCGTGCGGCAGGGCCGCCCGCAGCAGCAGCCGGTGCCGATCGCGGCGGTCCCCGCACCCCGCGCCGACAGCCCGGAGTGTGCGGCCCTGTTGGGCGCACTCCCCGAGGTGCTCGGCGACTTCCGCCGCGCGCCGACGGCGGAACCCACCCCGGCCGGCACCGCGGCGTGGCAGGCCGGCCCGGACACCGAGGCGATCATCCTGCGCTGCGGGCTGGACCGTCCGGTCGATTTCGTGGTCGGGGCGCCGATCCAGATGGTCGACGCCGTGCAGTGGTTCCGCGTCGGGGAAGAGGCCGCGCCGGGCAGCAGGCCGGAGAGTCAGCAGACCCGCAGCACCTGGTACGCCGTGGACCGCCCGGTGTACGTGGCGCTGACGCTGCCGCAGGATTCTGGCCCGACGCCCATCCAGCTCATCTCCCGGGTGCTGACCGACACGATGCCGGCCGAGCCCATCGCCCCCGGGCCGCCGCGTTAGCGCAGACCGGTTCCGCGGGCCACCGCCGTGTCCACCATCGCGGCGAGTAGCGTCGGGTAGTCCACGCCGCTGGCCGCCCACATCCGCGGATACATCGAGATCGTGGTGAAGCCCGGCATGGTGTTGATCTCGTTGATCACCGGTCCGTCGTCGGTGAGGAAGAAGTCGACCCGCGCCAGCCCCTGACAGTCGATCGCGCGGAAGGACCGGATGGCGAGGTGGCGGATCTCGTCGGCCACGTCGTCCTCGATCTTCGCGGGCACGTCCAGTTCGGCGCCGTCGTCGAGATACTTGGTGGCGAAGTCGTAGAAACCGTCCTCGCGGCCACGCACCCCGGCCACCCGGATCTCCCCGACCGTGCTGGCCTCGAGCCGGCCGTCGGGATACTCCAGCACGCCGCACTCGATCTCCCGGCCGGGCACTGCGGCCTCGACGATGACCTTGGGATCGTGCCTGCGGGCCAGGTCGATCGCTGCGGGCAGCTCCGCCCAGTCCGCCACCCGGCTGACCCCGATCGAGGAGCCGCCGCGGGCGGGTTTGACGAACACCGGCAGACCGAGGCGTTCGCGTTCGTCGAGCGTCATGTCCGCACGTCCGGGACGCAGCACCACGTGGTCGCCGACCGGGAGACCCTCGGCGATCAGCAGCTTCTTCGTGAACTCCTTGTCCATGCCCGCGGCGCTGGCCAGGACACCCGCACCGACGTAGGGCACCCCGGCGAGTTCCAGCAGACCCTGGATGGTGCCGTCCTCGCCGTAGGGGCCGTGCAGCACCGGGAACACCACGTCGACCGCGGCGAGGACCTCGCCCGCCTGGGCAGGGCTCAGCGACACCAACTCACCGCGACGGCCCGGGTCGGCGGGCAGCGCCAGGGCCGTCCCGGATGCGGCGCTCACCTCGGGCAGCTGCCCGTCGGCGATGGCCAGGGTCTCCGGCCTGCCGTCGGTGAGCACCCAGGACCCGCCGGGAGTGATCCCGACCGGGACCACGTCGAAGCGTTCGGGGTCGAGATTGCGCAGGATGCTGCCTGCGGAAACGCAGGAGATGGCGTGTTCGGAACTGCGCCCGCCGTAGACGACGGCAACGCGGGTGCGCTGGTTGCGGGCGATCACAGTCTGCAGAGGCTACCGTCCCGGCCACCACGGGGACGATTCGATATCAACCGAGCGCGGCGCCGAGGTCGGCGATCAGGTCGTCGGTGTCCTCGATGCCCATCGACAACCGGGCGAAGCCGTCGGGCACCGGGTCGCCCCACCGGGCGCGCCGGTCGATGGAGGTGTGGATGCCGCCGAAGCTGGTCGAGGCGACCAGCAGGGCGCTGCGCTCGACGAGCGCGTGCACGGCCGCCGCGTCGGCGAGTTCCACCGACACCAGCCCGCCGAACCGCCTCATCTGACGCGTCGCCACCTCGTGCGCGGGGTCCTCGGGCAGTCCGGGATAACGCACACCCCGCACGGCGGGATGGTTGCGCAGGAGCATGGCCACCGCCAGCGCGTTCTGGCACTGCCGTTCGAACCGCAGTCCGGCGCTGCCGAGGCTGCGGAGCACCAGCCACGCCTCGAACGGTCCGAGGATCGGGCCGGCCAGCAGTCGGTCGCTCTCCAGCGCGGCCATCATCTCGGGATGGCTGCCCGCCACGTAGCCGGCGATCAGATCGCTGTGCCCCGAGAGCGCCTTGGTTGCGCTGGCCACCACCAGATCGGCGCCCAGCGACAGCGGTTGCTGGCCGAGTGGGGTGGCGGTGGTGTTGTCGACGATCAGGGTGGCCCCGCGCCGCCGGCACGTCATCGCCAGCCGGTGCAGATCGACCACCTCGAGCCCCGGGTTCGCGGGTGTCTCGGCCAGCACCACATCCGCGTCCACCGCCGCCGCACACATCTCGGCCGCCCCCACTTCGACAACCGAGACGCCCAGCGGCGCAAGGTATTCCGAAGCGTATCGACGTACCTGGTAGTAGCCGTCGGCAGGGACGACCAGCCGTTTGCCCGGGCCGGTCAGCACCCGCAGCGCGGAGGTGATGGCTGCCATGCCGGATCCGAAGGCCAGTGCGGCGGAGGCGCCTTCGAGCTCGGCCAGCGCCGCCTCGAGCCGCCGCCAGGTCGGGTTGGAGCTGCGCCCGTAGGTGTCCAACGGCTGCGCTTCGTCCGGCGACAGATGGTACGCCGAGACCGGAACCGGCGGGGTGGCCACGGGCTGGCCCGCAACCGCCTCGGCGCCAACGGCTTTGACGCTTCGCGTGGAGTCGCCGTAGACGCCTTCCATCTGCGCTACTCCGGTTTGGTGCTGCGCCCGAGCAGCAGCACGACTGCTTCGTCCACGGAGAACCCCTTGTGGCAGACGCGGTGCACCGCATCGGTGAGCGGCATCTCGACGTCGTAGCTGGCGGCCAGCGCCAGCACCGACCGGCATGAGGTGACGCCCTCGGCCACGTGTCCGCCCGCGGCGCGCAGCGCCGACTCCATGGTGCCGCCCCGGCCCAACCGTTCGCCGAAGGTGCGGTTGCGCGACTGCGTCGAGGTGCAGGTCGCGACGAGGTCACCGACGCCGGCCAGGCCGGCCAACGTCGCCGGTTTGGCGCCCAGCGCGATCCCGAGCCGCATGATCTCGGCCAGGCCGCGGGTGATGATCGCCGCGACCGTGTTCTCCCCCAGTCCGACGCCGACGGCCATCCCGCAGGCCAGCGCGATCACGTTCTTGCACGCGCCGCCGATCTCGGCGCCGACCACGTCGGCGTTGGTGTAGGGCCGTAGATAACCGGTGGCCAGCGCGCGCTGAAGGGCTACCGCGCGCCCGCTGTCGCTGCACGCGACGACGGTGGCGGCGGGCTGTTCGTCGGCGATCTCGCTGGCGAGGTTCGGCCCGGTCACCACCGCGACACGGGCTGGGTCCGCGCCGGTGACCTGGACGATCACCTGGCTCATCCGCATGAGCGTGTCGAGTTCGATGCCCTTGGCGAGGCTCACGAGCGTGGCGTCGTCGTCGATCAGGCCCTTCCACTGCTCGAGGTTGCTCCGCAGGCTCTGCGCAGGCACACCGAGCACCACCGTGCACGCCCCGGCGAGGGCCTCGGCCGCGTCCGCGGTGGCGTGGATCGTGGTGGGCAGGTCCACCTCGGGGAGGTAACCGCTGTTGCGGTGGGTCTCGTTGATCTCCGCGGCGACCTCGGGCCGCCTGGCCCACAAGGTCACCGAGTTCCCCGCGTCGGCGAGGACTTTGGCCAGCGCCGTGCCCCACGCACCGGAACCCATCACCGCCGCCGTCACCACGCGTTCACCCTAGCGCGCAGCCGGCGGGGCCCGACGGCGTCGGCCGGACAACCGCGGTGCTGGCAGGATGGCGCCATGCGCGGCACGACAAGCAACGGCGCCGCCGCGTCCGACACCGACGTGGCGGTGGTCGTCGCCGTCAAACGCCTCGCCGCCGCCAAGACCAGGCTGGCGCCGATCTTCGCCCCCGGCGATCGCGAGACGGTGGTGCTGGCGATGCTCGTCGACACCGTCGCCGCGGCCGCAGCGGTCGCGTCGGTCACCGTCGTCACTCCCGATCCCGCCGCCGCGGACGCCGCCCGCGCGCTCGGCGCGCAGGTGCTCGACGATCCGACCCCGGCCGGCCACCCCGACCCGCTCAACAACGCGCTGCGCGCCGCCGAGGCCGTCGTCCGCACGGTGACCCCGAATGTCGTTGCGTTGCAGGGTGATCTGCCTGCGCTGCGGGCTCGCGAGCTGAGCGAGGCGATCGCCGCCGCGCGGGCACGGCCCCGCAGCTTCGTCGGCGACCGGCACGGCACCGGCACGTCGGCGCTGTTCGCGTTCGGCGTCCCGCTGGATCCCCGGTTCGGTCCCGATTCCGCGGAGCAGCACCGTCGTTCGGGTGCGGTCGAGCTGACCGGCTCCTGGCCGGGTCTGCGCTATGACATCGACACCCCCGACGATCTGCTGGCGGCCCGCCGCCTCGGTGTCGGCACGCAGACCGCGCGCGCGGTCGGGGCCCAAAGGTGAACAACTCGCGTACGCGGTGGCAGGACGGCAGCGACATAGGGGAGGATCGGGCCATGACCGAAGCCGAGGCCGCGATCCGCGCGGAGGGCACCACAGAGAGCACCGACCGGGCGCCGGGAGATTCCACCCCGGAGGCACCGCCGGCGGCGACGTCGCCCGCGATCGACAACGCCCTGCCCGAGGACCGCTACCTCAACCGCGAACTGAGCTGGCTCGACTTCAACGCGCGGGTGCTGGCGCTGGCCGCCGATCCGAGCCTGCCCCTGCTCGAACGGGCGAAATTCCTCGCGATCTTCGCGTCCAACCTCGACGAGTTCTACATGGTGCGCGTCGCCGGCCTCAAGCGCCGCGACGAGATGGGGTTGTCGGTGCGGTCGGCCGACGGGCTGTCGCCGCGTGAGCAGTTGCGCAGGATCAGTGAGCGCACCCAGCAGATCGCGTCGCGCCACGCGCGGGTGTTCCTCGACGCGGTGCGCCCCGCCCTGGCCGACGAGGGCATCGTCATCGTCACCTGGTCCGAACTCGACGAGGCCGAACGCGCGCAGCTGTCGACGTACTTCCACGAACAGGTCTTCCCGGTGCTCACCCCGCTGGCCGTCGACCCGGCCCACCCGTTCCCGTTCGTCAGCGGCCTGTCGCTGAACCTGGCGATCACCGTGCGCCAGCCCGAGGACGGCGGACAGCACTTCGCGCGAATCAAGGTGCCCGACAACGTCGACCGGTTCGTCCGGCTCGGGGTGCGCGGTGAGAGCGGCGAGGTGGTGCGATTCCTTCCGATGGAGGAACTGATCGCCGCGTTCCTGCCGGTGCTGTTCCCCGGCCTCGAGATCGTCGAGCACCACGCCTTCCGGATCACCCGCAACGCCGACTTCGAGGTGGAGGAGGACCGCGACGAGGACCTGCTGCAGGCGTTGGAGCGCGAACTCGCCCGCCGGCGGTTCGGTTCGCCGGTGCGCCTCGAGGTCTCCGACGACATGACCGAGAGCATGCTCGAACTGCTGTTGCGCGAACTCGACGTGAACCCGAGCGATGTCGTCGAGGTGCCGGGGCTGCTCGACCTCTCCGCACTGTGGCAGATCTACGCCGTCGACCGGCCCGCGCTCAAGGACCGGCCGTTCGTACCCGCCACCCCACCGGCTTTCGGTGAGCGGGAGACGCCGAAGAGCATCTTCGCCACGCTGCGCGACGGCGACGTGCTGGTGCACCATCCCTACGATTCGTTCTCCACCACGGTGCAGCGGTTCATCGAACAGGCCGCGGCCGATCCGAACGTGCTCGCCATCAAGCAGACGCTGTACCGCACCTCGGGCGACTCCCCGATCGTCAACGCGCTCATCGACGCCGCCGAGGCCGGTAAGCAGGTGGTGGCGCTCGTCGAGATCAAGGCGCGCTTCGACGAACAGGCCAACATCAAGTGGGCACGCGCGCTGGAACAGGCAGGCGTCCACGTGGTGTATGGGTTGATCGGGCTCAAGACCCACTGCAAGACAGCGCTCGTCGTGCGCCGCGAAGGGTCGATGATCCGGCGCTACTGCCACATCGGGACCGGCAACTACAACCCGAAGACCGCCCGCCTGTACGAGGACGTCGGGTTGCTCACCGCCGCACCGGACATCGGCGCCGATCTGACCGACCTGTTCAATTCGCTGACCGGGTACTCCCGCAAGGTCGCCTACCGCAACCTGCTGGTGGCGCCGCACGGGGTTCGCCGCGGCATCGTCGAGCGCATCGAGCGGGAGGTGGCCGCCGCCCGCGACGGCGCCGAGGGCCGGATCCGCCTCAAGGCCAACGCGTTGGTCGACGAACAGGTCATCGACGCGCTCTACCGCGCATCGCAGGCCGGGGTGCAGGTCGAGGTGGTGGTGCGCGGTATCTGCGCGCTGCGACCCGGTGTTACGGGCTTCTCGGACAACATCGCGGTCCGGTCGATCCTGGGCCGGTTCCTGGAGCATTCGCGGGTGATCCACTTCCGGGCCATCGACGAGTATTGGATCGGCAGCGCGGACATGATGCACCGCAACCTCGACCGTCGCGTCGAGGTGATGGCTCAGGTGAAGGACCCCCGGCTGACCGCACAACTCAACGACGTCTTCGAGTCGGCGATGGACCCGGCGACCCGCTGCTGGGAACTCGGCGCCGACGGGCACTGGTCGGCGTCGCCGCGCGAGGGTGAGACCGTGCGCGACCACCAGGTGTCGCTGCAGCAGCGTCATCGCCACCCGTGACGTGCCGCGTGACATTGGGCACCCCCGCGGGCCCGCGATGACCTGCAGGAGTTGAGTTGTCCAAGACGAAGACGTCGAATGCCGTTGCCTCGCCTGCCAAATCCGTGCTGGCGGCGGGTGCGGTGCTGTGGCGGCCCGGCGGGGACGGGTCCTCGCCGGAAGTCGCCGTCATCCACCGTCCTCGCTACGACGACTGGTCACTGCCCAAGGGCAAGGTCGACCCCGGGGAGACCGAACCGGTGACCGCCGTACGTGAGGTGCAGGAGGAGACCGGCTACTCGTGCGTCCTCGGCAGGCGGCTGGCCTCGGTGAGCTATCCCCTCGAGGAGGGCGTCAAGAAGGTCCGCTACTGGGCGGCCCGCGCCGTCGACGGCGCCTTCTCCCCCAACGACGAGGTCGACGAAATGGTCTGGCTGCCCGTTCGGGAGGCGATCACCCGGCTGGGTTACCCCCACGATCGGAAAGTGCTGCGCCGGTTCACGAAGGTGCCGCCGGACACCCGGACGGTGCTCGTCGTGCGGCATGCGACGGCGGGGAGCAAGTCGCGCTACCGCGGCGACGATCGCAAGCGACCGCTGGACAAGCACGGCCGCGCACAGGCCGAGTCGTTGGTCGGTCAGCTCCTGGCGTTCGGGGCCGACCGGCTTCACGCGGCCGACCGGATCCGTTGCGAGCAGACGATCGAGCCGCTGGCCCAGGAACTCGGTGAGACGGTGCACCCGGAACCGGCGCTCACCGAAGAGGCCTACGCCGAGGACAAGAAGGCGGCGCGGCGGCGCGTCCTGGAGATCGCCGCCGAGGCGGGCGAGGCGGGGCACACACCGGTGATCTGCTCGCAGGGCAAGGTGATTCCCGACCTGATCGAGTGGTGGTGTGACCACGACGGGGTCCGGCCCGACAAGTCCCGTAACCGCAAGGGCAGTACGTGGGTACTGTCGTTGGCGGCAGGGCGACTGGTCGCCGCCGACCACATCGGCAGCCCGCTGGCCCTCAGATAGACGCCGGAACCGCCGCGGATCGTCACGACCCGCGGCGGTTCGGCGCTCTGCGAGGGATTACTTGCGGCCCTTCTTGGCCGGCGCCTTACGGGCCGGAGCCTTGCTGGCCGTCTTCTTGGCGGCGGTGGTCTTCTTGGCGGGAGCCTTGGCGGCGGCCTTCTTGGCCGGTGCCTTGGTCGCAGCCTTCTTGGCCGGTGCCGTCTTCTTCGCCGCGGCGGTCGACTTCTTCGCCGGCGCCGACTTCTTGGCGGCGGCCGTCGTCGTCTTCTTCGCCGCGGTCTTCTTGGCCGGTGCCGTCTTCTTCGCCGCGGCGGTCGACTTCTTCGCCGGCGCCGTCTTCTTGGCGGCGGCCGTCGTCTTCTTCGCTGCGGTCTTCTTGGCGGGCGCCTTCTTCGCGGTACGCTTCGCCGGCCCGGCAGTCACACCGCGCTTGACGGCGGGACCTTCGGACGCGAGCTTCTGTGTGCCGGAGACGATCGCCTTGAATTGAGCACCCGGCCGGAACGCGGGCACCGAGGTCGGCTTGACCTTCACCGTCTCACCCGTGCGGGGGTTGCGTGCGACGCGCGCTGCGCGCCGGCGCTGTTCGAAGACGCCGAAACCGGTGATGGTCACGCTGTCGCCCTTGTGCACCGCACGCACGATGGTGTCCACGACGTTCTCGACCGCGGCGGTGGCTTGCCGACGATCGGTGCCCATTTTGGTTGTCAGTGCGTCGATAAGCTCCGCTTTGTTCATGCAAAACCTCCGAGACCAGTGGTCCTTCTTGGACCGACTAGTGGACACGGTAAACCCACTGACCACTGATTTCCAAGAGCCACGCGCAATTTCGGCGGGCGTTGGCGAACTTTTCGGCAATCCGGTTGGCCCCCTTGAGGTCCTGCCGGGGCACCGGGAAATGGGTGCGGAGGCGGCGATTTCGGGTCGGCCGGAGCCCCGGATCAGGCCGGCAAGGTGCGCGGTTTCCAGCTCGGCCGGTGCCGCTCGTAGTCCTCGATCTCGGCCTGTTTCCGCAGCGTAAGGCCTATATCGTCGAGTCCCTCGAGCAGCCGCCAGGCCGTGTAGTCGTCAATCTTGAACGGCACCATGACCGTTCCGGCGATGATGTTCCGATCTTGAAGATTGACAGTGATTTCCAGTCCCGGATTCTGCTCGATCAGCTTCCACAACAGTTCAACGTCATTTTGATCGACCTCGGCGGCCAGGAGGCCGGCCTTACCCGCATTCCCGCGGAAGATGTCGGCGAACCGCGACGAGATGACGACCCGGAAGCCGTAGTCCATCAGCGCCCACACCGCGTGCTCGCGCGAGGAACCGGTCCCGAAATCCGGTCCCGCGACCAGAACCGAACCCCTGTCGAACGGCGGCAGGTTGAGCACGAACGAAGGGTCGTTGCGCCACGCGGCGAACAGACCGTCCTCGAAACCGGTTCTGGTGACCCGCTTCAGGTAGACCGCGGGGATGATCTGGTCGGTGTCGACGTTCGACCGACGCAGGGGGACGCCGATCCCGGTGTGGGTGCGAAAGGCTTCCATGGCGAGTTCTCCTTCAGCGAGCGGGGACGGCGGACAGGTCCGCGGGGGATGACAGGGTGCCGCGGACGGCGGTGGCGGCGGCCACGGCCGGGGACACCAGATGTGTCCGCCCGCCTTTGCCCTGGCGCCCCTCGAAGTTGCGGTTGGACGTCGACGCGCAGCGCTGCCCCGGGGAGAGCTGATCGGGATTCATGCCCAGGCACATCGAGCAGCCCGCCTGCCGCCACTCGGCCCCGGCCTCGGTGAAGATCCGGTCGAGCCCTTCGGTTTCGGCCTGCGCGCGGACCCGCATCGAACCGGGCACCACGAGCATCCGGACCCCGTCGGCGACGCTGCGACCGCGCAGGACGTCGGCGACCACGCGCAGATCCTCGATGCGGCCGTTGGTGCACGATCCGACGAACACGGTGTCGACCGCGACGTCACGCATCGCGGTGCCGGCCTCAAGACCCATGTAGGTCAACGCCTTTTCCGCCGCCTGCCGCTCACCCTCGTCGACGATCAGCTCCGGGTCGGGCACCGCCCCGGACAGCGGCACACCCTGCCCGGGGTTGGTGCCCCAGGTGACGAACGGGCTCAGTTCGGCGGCATCCAGGTAGACCTCGGTGTCGAATTCGGCGCCGGGATCGGTGCGCAGCTGCCGCCACGCCTCCACGGCCGCATCCCAGTCGGCGCCGGTGGGCGCGTGCGGGCGGCCGCGCAGGAATTCGAAGGTGACGTCGTCGGGGGCCACCATGCCCGCGCGCGCACCGGCCTCGATGCTCATGTTGCAGATCGTCATCCGGCCTTCCATCGACAGCGATTCGATGGCGCTGCCGCGGTATTCGATGACGTGGCCCTGACCGCCGCCGGTGCCGATCTTGGCGATGACGGCCAGGATGATGTCCTTGGCGCTCACCCCGGGTGGGAGTTCCCCGTCGACGTTGACCGCCATCGTCTTGAACGGCCGCAGCGGCAGCGTCTGCGTCGCCAGCACGTGTTCCACCTCGGAGGTGCCGATGCCCATCGCCAGGGCGCCGAACGCGCCGTGCGTCGAGGTGTGGCTGTCACCGCAGACGACGGTCATCCCCGGCTGGGTGAGCCCGAGCTGCGGGCCGATGATGTGCACGATGCCCTGTTCGGCGTCGCCCATCGGATGCAGACGGATCCCGAACTCGGCGCAGTTGCGCCGCAACGTCTCCACCTGGGTGCGCGAGACCGGGTCGGCGATCGGCTTGTCGATGTCGACCGTCGGCACGTTGTGGTCCTCGGTGGCGATGGTGAGGTCCGGCCGCCGCACCGGCCGGTTCGCCAGGCGCAGACCGTCGAACGCCTGCGGGCTGGTCACCTCGTGGACGAGGTGCAGGTCGATGTAGATGAGATCCGGTTCACGTGCGGCACCCTCGCCGGTGCCGTGGGCGACGACGTGGTCGGCCCACACCTTCTCGGCCATGGTGCGCGGTGTGGCGGGCTGTGCCATTACCTTCTCGATTCTCGATACGCGGCCTGCGACGTAGCGCTGGCAATCTCATATTGCGGGACGATAGTATCTCCCTGTGAGACAGGATAGCGGCATCGGCGTGCTGGACAAAGCCGTGGGCGTACTGCACACCGTGGCGGAGTCGCCCTGTGCCCTGGCGGAACTGTGCGAGCGCACGGGGTTGCCCAGGGCGACGGCGCACCGGTTGGCCGCGGGCCTGGAAACCCACCGGCTGCTGGCCCGCGACGCCGACGGGCGGTGGCGGCTCGGCCCTGCGCTGACCGAGCTGGCCGGCCAGGTCAACGACCCGCTGCTGGCGGCCGGAGCGGTGATCCTGCCTCGACTCCGCGAGATCACCGGGGAGAGCGTGCAGCTATACCGGCGTGAGGGCACCGCGCGGATCTGCATCGCGGCGTTGGAACCGCCCGCGGGACTGCGGGATACGGTGCCCGTCGGCACCCGGCTGCCGATGACGGCGGGTTCGGGCGCCAAGGTGCTGCTGGCCTTCGCCGACGCCGCCACCCAGCAGGCGGTGCTGCCCGACGCGATGTTCACCGAACGCACGCTGGCCGAGGTGCGCAAGCGTGGATGGGCCCAGAGCGCCGCCGAACGCGAGCCCGGGGTGGCCAGCGTGTCCGCGCCGGTGCGCGACGGCAAGGGGGCCGTGGTGGCGGCCATCTCGGTGTCCGGTCCGATCGACCGGATGGGTCGCCGCCCGGGCGCGCGGTGGGCCGCCGATCTGCTGGCCGCCGCCGACGCACTCACCCGCCGGCTGTAGGACCGCTCGCGAGATCGACACCAGGGCGGTCATCGACCCGTCGAGGACGACCGTGACGTAGATCTCGGCGAATGAACAGCCCGGAACGACGACGGCGCCCGACTCCGAAGAGCCGGGCGCCGTGATCTTGTACCCCCGATGGGATTCGAACCCACGCTACCGCCGTGAGAGGGCGGCGTCCTAGGCCGCTAGACGACGGGGGCTAGAACTTTCGGTTGGTCAGCATAGCTCAGCCGAACAACGCTGACCTAATCGCCTGCAGAGCCTGTCGGGCTCTTCGCGCAGACCGCCGAACCAGCTGGGGTACCAGGACTCGAACCTAGAATGGCTGAACCAGAATCAGCTGTGTTGCCAATTACACCATACCCCATTGGCTGCTCATCACCGCTGGTCACGAGCATTTTCGGAGCGCTTGCGCGGCGAGGATCGCCCCCGCGCATCGTTCCGGCGCCGACGTGCACACTACCAAAGATTTCGGGGTGCTTTCGCCACGCCTGCCCCGGACCCACCCCGGGAGCTAGCCGGCGGCGGCCGCACGCTCGCGCCCGGCCCGCAGGCGGGCGAGGCTGCGATCACGGCCCAGCAACTCCAGCGACTCGAACAGCGGTGGGCTGACAGAGGCTCCCGTGGCGGCGACGCGGATCGGCCCGAACGCCTTGCGCGGCTTGAGCCCGAGATCGTCCAGCAGCGCCTTCTTGAGCGCCTCCTCGATCGCGGCGGTCGTCCACTGCCCGACACCCTCGAGTCCGGCGAGCGCGGCGTCGAGCACCTGTACCGCGTCAGCCTTGAGTTCCTTGCCCGCCGCCTTCTCGTTGAGGACGAAGGCAGCCTCGTCGAGGAACTTCAGCAGATCCCACGCATCGCCGAGCACGACGATGCGGGTCTGCACCAGCCGGGCGGCCTCGGCGAACTGGGCGTCGTCGAGACCGGTGTCGTGTCCGTGGACGGCGAAATACGCCTTCAGGCGGGCGGTGAACTCGTCCTCGGACAGCATCCGGATGTGCTCGGCGTTGAGCGCATCGGCCTTCTTCTGGTCGAACCTCGCCGGATTGGAGTTCACGTCGGCGACGTCGAAGGCGGCCACCATCTCGTCGAGGCTGAACACGTCGCGGTCGTCGGCGATACCCCATCCGAGCAGCGCCAGATAGTTGAGCAGACCCTCCGGGATGAATCCCCGGTCGCGGTGCAGGAACAGGTTCGACTGCGGATCCCGTTTGGACAGCTTCTTGTTGCCGTCGCCGAGCACGCTCGGCAGATGGGCGAACTCCGGCACCCCGTCGGCCACACCGATGCGGATCAGCGCCTCGTACAACGCGATCTGACGGGGCGTGGACGGCAGCAGATCCTCGCCCCGCAGCACGTGGGTGATCTTCATCAGCGCGTCGTCGACCGGGTTGACCAGCGTGTAGAGCGGTTCACCGTTACCGCGGGTGAGCGCGAAGTCGGGGATGGTCCCCGCCCCGAACGTGGTCTCCCCGCGCACCAGATCCCGCCAGGTGACGTCGTGTTCGGGCATCCGCAGGCGGATCACCGGATTGCGGCCCTCGGCGCGGTGGGCGGCCCGCTGCTCGTCGGTGAGGTCGCGGTCGAAGTTGTCGTAGCCCAGTTTCGGATTGCGCCCCGCGGCGAGGTGGCGCGCCTCCACCTCCTCAGCGGTCGAGAAGGCCTCGTAGGCCTCCCCCGCCTCGACCAGACGGGTGATCACGTCGCGGTAGACGTCCCGCCGCTGAGACTGCCGGTACGGCGCGTAGGGCCCGCCGACCTCGGGCCCTTCGTCGTAGTCCAGGCCGAGCCAGCTCAGCGCATCGAGGATCGCCAGGTAGCTCTCCTCGCTGTCGCGCGCGGAATCGGTGTCCTCGATGCGGAACACGAACGTGCCGCCGGTGTGCCGGGCGTACGCCCAGTTGAACAGCGCGGTGCGGATCAGGCCGACATGCGGGGTGCCCGTCGGCGAGGGACAGAATCGGACGCGGACGCCCATATCGCTCATCGTTTTCCTTTTCGCACAACGGGATTGGTGAGAGTTCCGATGTTCTCGACGGTGACCGAGACGGTGTCGCCGTCGTCGATCGGGGATACCCCTTCCGGGGTGCCGGTGAGAATGAGATCTCCGGGAAGCAGGGTCATCACAGCCGAGATCCACTCCACGATCGCCCCGACGTCGTGCAGCATCATCGACGTCCTGGTGAGCTGACGGGTCTCGCCGTTGACCTCGGTGCGCAGTTCGAGATCCGACGGGTCGACGTCGGTGACGATCCACGGGCCCACCGGACAGAACGTGTCGTGCCCCTTGGCGCGCGTCCACTGTCCGTCCTGCTGCTGCTGATCTCGCGCGGACACGTCGTTGGCGATCGTGTAGCCGAGGATGTTCTCGGCTGCCCGCGCGGCGGGGACGTCTTTGCACGGTCGCCCGATGACGACGGCCAGTTCCCCCTCGAAGTGCACGGGATTGGCGTTGGCCGGCAATTGGATCGGGATGTTGGGACCGATGATGGAGGTGTTCGGTTTGAGGAAGATCACCGGATCGGGGAAGTGTCCGCCGCCCATCTCCTCGATGTGCGCGGCGTAGTTCTTCCCGATGCACACCACCTTGCTGGCCAGGATGGGCGCCAACAGCCGGACGTCGGCCAGCGGCCACGACCGCCCGGTGAAGGTGGGCGTGCCGAAGGGATGTTCGGCGATCTCCTTGACGACCGCGGCGGGATCGTCGGGGGTGCCCTCAACGCTGACGAAGGCGACCCCGTCGGGGCTGGCGATTCGACCAAGGCGCATGGCTGCCAGCCTAGTGTCAGCCGCCCGCACCCCCGGCAAGCGCCGTCCGCAGGAACGGGGTGGAGTGGGGCGGCGACGCCGACACCGGCGGCACGTCGCGGTCGAGCAGACCCACGCCGAGCAAGATCGGCTGGTCACACCCGACACCGTACGGACCGCCCTCGTGGTGTCCATAATATGAGATGCCAGTTCAAACATCTGGGATGGGCGTGCCACCATGGACGGATGACCCCACCGGAGATCGGCACGGCGCGCCGCTGGTCGATGCTGGCGCTGGGGGTCGCCGCGACGATGTGCGCCAACGTCTTCATCTACGGTGCCGCATTCCTGATTCCGACCCTGCATGCCGAGCGCGGCCTCGACCTCGCGCTGGCGGGGCTGATGGCGTCGATGCCGAGTTTCGGCATGGTCGTCACCCTGATCGCGTGGGGTTACGTCGTCGACCGGGTCGGCGAACGTTTCGTGCTGACGGTGGGTTCGGCACTGACGGCGGCCGCCGCGTTCGCCGCGGCCGCGGTCGATTCGCTTCCGGCCGTGGGCGCACTGCTGTTCCTCGGAGGGATGGCCGCGGCGGGCAGCAACTCGGCCAGTGGCCGCCTGGTGGTCGGATGGTTCGCGCCGCAGCAGCGCGGACTCGTGATGGGGATCAGGCAGGCGTCGATTCCGCTCGGCGTCGGCCTCGGCGCGTTGGTGATCCCGCGGGTCGCCCAGGACCACGGCGTCGCGGCGGCACTGCTGTTCCCGGCGATCGTCTGCGCGGCGGCGGCGGTCCTGTGTCTCGTCGGCGTGCTCGACCCACCGCGGCCGCCGCGCGCGGAGGCGGCGGCCGAAGTCCTCGCCAACCCGTACCGGGGTGGCGCGGTCCTGTGGCGGATCCACGCCGTCTCGGTGCTGCTCGTCGTGCCGCAGGCGGTGGTGTGGACGTTCACGCTGGTGTGGTTGATGTCGGAGCGGGGATGGTCGGCGGCGCCGGCGGGTGCGCTGGTGACCCTCGCCCAGGTGCTGGGCGCGGGCGGCCGGATCGGCGCGGGCTACCTGTCCGACCGGGTCGGCGACCGGCTGCGCCCGATCCGCTGGATCGCCTGTGCGGCCGCGGCGGTGATGGCCCTGGTCGCGCTGACCGACGCGTTGGAGTCGCCGCTGAGCGTCGCGCTGATGGTGGTCGCCTCGGTGATCACGGTGTCGGACAACGGTTTGGCGTTCACTGCCATCGCCGAGATCGCGGGGCCCTTCTGGAGCGGACGGGCCCTGGGCGCGCAGAACACCAGTCAGCATCTGGCGTCGGCCGCGTCCGCCCCGGTGTTCGGCGGGCTGATCGGGGTGTTCGGCTACCCGGTGTCGTTCGCGCTGCTGGCGGTGCTGCCGCTGTTCGCACTGCCGCTCGTGCCCGTCGGACCGGACACCGAAGAGGTTCACCACCGCACGTGACGGGTGCGCTAGGTTGACGACGATGACACGCCTACTGCTGCACCACGCCGCGCTCATCGACGGAACGGGCGCCGCACCGCTGCCGGACGCGGCAGTGCTGGTGGAGGACGGCCACATCCGTTGGGCTGGAACGGCTTCCGCGGCCCCAGCGGGTGACGCGACCCGGGTCGATCTCGGGGGCAACACCATCTGCCCCGGGTTCTTCGACTGCCACGTCCACTTCAGCCTACCCGGCGCCGGGGCGACGCCGATCGACCGGGCGTTGAATCCCCCGTCGTACCACTACTTCCAGCTGATCGACCGGCTGCGGGTGACGTTGCACAACGGGGTCACCACCGCGCGCGACCTGATGGGGATCGACGCCGGGGTCCGGGATGCGGTCGCCCACGGCCTGATCGAGGGTCCCCGGCTGTTGGTGGCGATCAACATGATGAGCCAGACGTGCGGCCACGCCGACTTCCATCTGCCGTCCGGCATCGACCTCACGCCGATGATCGGTGGTTCTCTCGTCGACACCGTCGACGAGGCGCGGCGGCGCACCCGCGAGCTCATCGCCGCGGGCGCCGACGTCATCAAGGTCGCCTCGAGCGGCGGGGTGTCCTCTCCCAGTGACCAACCCGAATGGCTCGGCATGCGCCGCGAACTCATCACCGCGGTGGTGGAGGAGGCCGCGGCCTACGGCCACAAGCGGGTGGCCGCGCACGCGATCGGCTACGCCGGTATCGAAGCCGCCGTCGAGGCCGGCGTCACCAGCGTCGAACACGGTTACCAACTCGATGAGGCGTTGCGGCAGCGGATGGTCGATGCGGGCATCTTCCTGGTGCCGACCCTGCTCGAGACGATGGCGGACGTGACCTCCTCACCGGCCGGTCAGGCCAAGGGCGCTCACTGGCATGCCGTCGCACAGGAGTCGATCGCCGCATCGGCGGCCGCGGGGGTCAAGATCGCTGTCGGAACCGACGCGGGCCTGAGCCCGGAACACGGTACGAATCTTCAGGAACTCGGCCTGCTCGTGCGCTTCGGCGGCCTGACCCCGATGCAGGCGATCGTCGCGGCCACCTCGGCCTCGGCCGAATTGTGCGGCCTGTCCGAACAACTGGGCACGGTCGAAGCCGGCAAGCTGGCCGATCTGGTGATCGTGCGGGGCGACCCGCTGACCGACATCGCGGCCGTCGGTGAACCCGACAACATCCTGCTGGTGCTCAAAGAGGGCCGCGCCGCGATCGACCGCGCAGGCTTCCTGTCCGCTTAGACGGGAGCACCAGCAGCGCCGCCGCCAGGAAGCACAGCGCTCCGACGAAGGTTCCGGTGTTGGCCAGCAGCGCGTCCTCGGTAACGCCGGCCGGAGTGACGAACGCGCCGAGCGCGGACGCGCCGAACGCCACGCAGCCGGCCATGTTCACCCACTGCGCCTGCCAGTCCCGTGACCGGGTCGCGAACGAACCCACGGCGGCGATCCCCAACGCGCCGCTGACGAGGAACGCCACGGACCCGGTGGCGTCCGGCGCCCACACCAGGTGGCGCTCCTCGGTCGCCGCGTGCGCCCACACCGCGGCGCCGGTGCTGACGTTGAACAGCAGGGTGCCCATGAATTGCGTTGCAGCCGAGAGGTATTCGAAGCTGGAACCGCTTCGCGACCGGACCAGTTGCAACCACGCGGCGCTGGTGAAGAAGAACGATCCGGCGAAGCACAGCCCGTTGGCGGCGCCGGCACCGGCCGCCGCGGCGAAACCCGGCACCGTGGCGAGCGCGAACAGCGCTGAGCCGATCGCGAACAGCCGGCACTGCCGTGCCAGCGTCACCTACAGCAGACCGACGATCCGGTCGCCGACGGCGCTGGTGCCCAGTTCCTCGGCCCCACGGCCGGACAGGTGCGCTTCCACCGCTTTGTCCACCCGGGCGGCCGCGTCGTGTTCGCCGAGGTGCGCCAGCAGCAGCGCCACCGACATGATCGCCGCGGTCGGATCCGCGATGCCCTGTCCGGCGATGTCCGGGGCGCTGCCGTGCACCGGCTCGAACATCGACGGGTTGGTGCGGGTCGCGTCGATGTTGCCGCTGGCCGCCAGCCCGATTCCGCCACACACCGCGGCGGCCAGGTCGGTGACGATGTCCCCGAACAGGTTGTCGGTGACGATCACGTCGAACCGGCCGGGGTCGGTGACGATGTGGATCATGGCGGAGTCGACGTGCTGGTAGGCGATCTCGACATCCGGATAGTCGGCCGCCACCTCCTGCACGGTGCGCCACCACAGCGCGCCGGCGAACGTCAGCACGTTGTTCTTGTGCACCAACGTCAGATGCTTGCGCCGCTGCTGGGCACGCCGGAACGCATCGTCGACCACGCGGCGCACACCGAAGGCGGTGTTGAGGCTCACCTCGGTGGCCACCTCGTGGGGCGTGCCGACGCGGATCGCGCCGCCGGTGCCCGTGTACGGACCCTCGGTCCCCTCGCGCACCACGACGAAGTCGATCTCGGGGTTACCGGCCAGCGGACCCGTCACCCCGGGGTACAGCTTGGCGGGCCGCAGGTTGATGTGGTGGTCCAGTTCGAACCGGATCCGCAGCAGCAGACCACGTTCGAGGACACCGCTGGGCACCGAGGGATCACCGATCGCGCCGAGCAGGATCGCGTCGTGGGCCTTCAGCTCCCCCAGCACGGAATCCGGCAGGATCTCGCCGGTGGCGTGGAAGCGCTGGGCGCCGAGGTCGTAGCTCGTCTTCTCGACGTCCGGCAGAACGGCGTCGAGCACCTTGACCGCTTCGCCGACCACCTCGGGGCCGATACCGTCTCCGGCGATGATCGCCAGGTTCGTCGTCACGACAGATCAACCACTTCCAGTGTCTTGGCGTCGACCGCCTCGGCGAGCGCCGTCCGCAGGTCGGCGGGCACGTCACGGTCGAGGCGCAGCAGGATCGTCGCCCCCGGACCCTCGGCGTCCTCGCTGAGCTGGGCGGCGTGGATGTTGACCTCCGCCGTGCCGAGCAGTGTGCCGATCTTGCCGAGCGCGCCGGGCTGATCGATGTAGTTCACGATCAGGTTGACGCCCTCGGCGCGCAGATCGAAGTTGCGCCCGTTGATCTGGACGATCTTCTCCACCAGCTGCGGTCCGGACAGCGTGCCCGCGACGTTGGTCACCGTTCCGTCGGAACCGACCGCCCGCACGTCGACCACGCTGCGGTGGTTGGGGCTCTCCGTGGCGGTGGTCAACTCCGACTGCACACCGCGTTCGGCAGCCAGTGCCGGCGCGTTGACGAACGTCACCTGCTGGTCGGTCACCGTCGAGAACAGCCCGCGCAGCGCCGAGAGCCGAAGCACCTCGACCTCTTCGGCGGCCAGCTCACCGCACACCCGCACCGACAGGGTCGTCGTCGGCTCGGTGGCCAGCGTTCCGGCCAGCAATCCGAGTTTGCGCACCAGGTCGAGCCACGGCGCGACCTCCTCGCCGACGACTCCGCCGCCGACGTTGACCGCGTCGGGCACGAACTCCCCGGCCAGTGCCAGACGTACGCTCGCCGCCACGTCGGTGCCTGCGCGGTCCTGCGCTTCGGCGGTCGAGGCGCCGAGGTGGGGTGTGACGACCACCTGCGGCAGGTCGAACAGCGGGCTGTCGGTGCAGGGTTCGGTGGCGAACACGTCGAGGCCGGCACCGCGCACATGGCCGCTGGTGATGGCGTCGGCCAGGGCCTGCTCGTCGATCAGCCCGCCGCGCGCGGCGTTGACGATGATCACGCCCTTCTTGGTCTTCGCCAGCGCGTCCTTGTCGATCAGCCCCGCGGTTTCGGGCGTCTTGGGCAGGTGCACCGAGATGAAGTCGGCGCGGGCCAGCAGATCGTCGAGGGCGAGCAGTTCGATGCCGAGTTGCGCGGCGCGGGCGTGCGACACGTACGGGTCATAGGCCACCACGTGGGTGCCGAACGCCGCCAGTCGCGCGGCCACCAGCTGGCCGATGCGGCCCAGCCCGACGACGCCGACGGTCTTGCCGTAGATCTCGGTGCCGTTGAACGACGACCGCTTCCACGTACGGGCGCGCAGCGTCGCGTCGGCGGCGGGAACCTGCCGCGCGGCGGACAACAGCAGTGCCAGCGCGTGTTCGGCGGCGCTGTGGATGTTCGAGGTGGGCGCGTTGACGACCAGCACCCCGCGTGCGGTCGCGGCGTCGACGTCGACGTTGTCGAGACCGACACCCGCGCGGGCGACGATCTTGAGTTTCGGGGCGGCGGCGAGGACTTCGGCGTCGACGGTGGTGGCCGAACGGACCAGCAGGGCATCGGCTTCGGGGACGGCAGCGAGCAGTTTCTCGCGGTCCGGGCCGTCGACCCAGCGGACCTCGACCTGGTCACCGAGGGCGGCGACGGTGCTCTCCGCGAGCTTGTCGGCTATCAGTACAACAGGGAGACTCACCCGGCCAGCGTAATGGGCTTCAATATTGCAGTGGCGGGCAGGAGCACGCGCGCCGGGCGACGGAGAGGAGCCACATGGATGTCACTGTCGTGGGCAGCGGTCCGAACGGCCTGGCCGCCGCCGTCATCTGCGCGCGTGCCGGACTGTCGGTTCGGGTGTTCGAGGGACAGCCGACGCCGGGCGGAGGTGCCCGCAGCGCCGCCGATCCCGAGTTCCCCGACGTCCTGCACGACGTGTGCTCCGCGGTGCATCCGCTGGCGGTGGCGTCGCCGTTCTTCGCAGAGTTCGATCTGGCGGCGCGCGGTGTCTCGCTGGTCTCGCCCGAGGTGTCCTACGCCAACCCGCTGCCGGGCCGGCCTGCGGGGGTGGCGTACCGGTCGCTGGACCGCACCTGCGCCGAACTGGACCGCGGCGACTCGTGGCGGCGGCTGTTCGGCCCGCTCGTCGAGCACGTCGACGGTGTGCTCGGCTTCTTCCTCGGCGACAAGCGGTCGCTGCCGCCGGATCTGCCGACGACGGTGCGCACCGGGCTGCGGGTGCTCGCCCAGGGCAGCAGGTTGTGGGGGTCGCTGCGGGGCGAGGACGCCAGGGCGCTGTTCACCGGCGTCGGCGTGCACGCGATCAAGCCCATCCCGTCCCCGGTGAACAGCGGTGCGGGGTTGATGCTCGGCACCGTCGCGCACACCGCGGGCTGGCCGGTCCCCGTCGGGGGCACGCAGAGGATCTCGGATGCGCTGGTCGCCGATCTGGTGGCGCACGGCGGCGAACTGGTGCTCGGCGAACCCGTCACCGCGCCGCCGGCCGGGGTGACCATCTACGACACCGCCCCGACCGCGTTGCTCGCGATCTACGGCGACGCCGTTCCGCCGCGGTACGCGCGAACCCTGCGCCGGTACCGGTACGGCCCCGGGGTCTGCAAGGTCGACTTCGTGCTGTCCGGTGAGATCCCGTGGCGCGACCCGCGGGTCCGGGACGCGGTCACCGTGCACATGGGCGGCAGCCGCGCGCAGATGGCGCTCGCCGAACGCGAGGTCGCCGCGGGGCGGCATGCCGAGTGGCCGATGGTGCTGGCGTCGCTGCCGCATCTGGCCGATCCGTCGCGCATCGACGACGCGGGCCGGCGCCCCCTGTGGACGTACGCGCACGTGCCGTCGGGCTCGGATGCCGATCTCACCGAAACGGTGACCGCCCTGTTCGAACGCGTCGCACCGGGTTTCCGCGATCTGGTCGTCGGCGCCCGATGCGTTCCGGCGGCGCAGATGTCGCTGCACAACGCGAACTACGTCGGCGGCGACATCATCGTCGGCGGGGCGAACCTCTTCGCCGCGATGGTGGGGCCCACGCTGCGCCTCGACCCGTGGACGACGCCGATCCCCGGGGCCTACCTGTGCTCGTCGGCCACACCGCCCGGCACCGGTGTGCACGGGATGGCCGGCTACTACGCGGCGCGCACGATGCTGCGCCGGGAATTCGGCATCAAGGAGCTGCCCAGTCTCGCCCCCTGAAAGCGATTTCGGCGCGCCAACCGACGGTGACCGTCGATTGGCGCGCCGAAATCGACGGGAACTAAGCGGTTTCGGTGATCGGGCGGTCGACCCAGCTCATCAGGTCGCGCAGCTTCTTGCCGGTGACCTCGATCGGATGCTCGGCGTTCTCCTTGCGCAGCTTCTCGAGTTCCTTGTTGCCACCCTCGACGTTGGCGACGAGGCGCTTGACGAACGTGCCGTCCTGGATGTCCCTGAGGATGTCCTGCATCCGCTTCTTGGTGTCGGCGTCGATGACCCGCGGGCCCGACAGGTAGCCACCGAACTCGGCGGTGTCGGACACCGAGTAGTTCATCCGGGCGATGCCGCCCTCGTACATCAGGTCGACGATGAGCTTGAGCTCGTGCAGCACCTCGAAGTAGGCCATCTCGGGGGCGTAGCCCGCCTCGACCATCACCTCGAAGCCGGTCTTGACCAGCTCTTCGGTGCCGCCGCACAGCACGGCCTGCTCACCGAACAGGTCGGTCTCGGTCTCTTCCTTGAACGTGGTCTTGATGACCCCGGCGCGCGCACCGCCGATGGCCGCGGCGTAGGACAGCGCCAGCGCCTGGCCCTCGCCCTTCGGGTCCTGGTCGATGGCGATCAGGCAGGGCACGCCCTTGCCGTCGACGAACTGGCGGCGCACCAGGTGGCCCGGGCCCTTGGGGGCGACCATGCCGATGGTGACGTTGGCCGGCGGCTTGATCAGGCCGAAGTGGATGTTGAGGCCGTGGCCGAAGAACAGCGCATTGCCGTCCTCGAGGTTCGGCTCGATGTCCTTGGTGAAGATCTCCGCCTGCGCGGTGTCGGGCGCCAGCAGCATGATCACGTCGGCCCACTTGGCCACCTCGGCCGGGGTGTCGACCTCGAGCCCCTGCTCGGTGACCTTCTCGCGGGACTTCGACCCCTCCTTGAGGCCCACCTTCACCTGCACACCGGAGTCGCGCAGGCTCAACGAGTGCGCGTGTCCCTGGCTGCCGTAGCCGATGACGGCGACCTTGCGGCCCTGAATGATGGACAGGTCGGCATCATCGTCGTAGAACATCTCAACTGCCACTGGTAATTTCCTTCTCTGACTTGCGGTTTGGGATCTATTTCGCAGCACCGATGCCGCGCGGACCGCGCGACAGCGACACCACACCGGACTGCACGATCTCACGGATGCCGTACGGCTCGAGCACCCGGAGCAGGGCGTCGAGCTTCTCCTGGGTACCGGTGGCCTCGACGGTCAGCGACTCGGTCGACACGTCGACCACCTTGGCGCGGAACAGGTTCACCGCCTCGATGACCTGACCGCGGGTGGTGGCGTCCGCACGCACCTTGATGAGCGCGAGTTCGCGGGCCACCGAGTTGTCCGCGTCCTGCTCGACGATCTTGATCACGTTGATCAGCTTGTTGAGCTGTTTGGTGATCTGCTCCAGCGGTGCCTCGTCGGCGCTGACGACGATCGTCATGCGCGACATGTCCTTCTGCTCCGTCGCGCCGACGGCGAGGGACTGGATGTTGAAGCCGCGCCGGGAGAACAGCGCCGCGACGCGCGCGAGCACTCCCGGCTTGTCCTCGACGAGCACCGACAGGGTGTGGGTCCGGACGTTTTCGGCCATCAGGCGTGCCCCTCGTCGTTGTCGTCGAACAGCGGACGGATGTCGCGCGCGGCCATGATCTCGTCGTTGCTGGTGCCGGCGGCCACCATCGGCCACACCTGGGCGTCGGCGCCGACGGTGAAGTCGATGACCACCGGCCGGTCGTTGATGGCCTGCGCCTGCCTGATCACCTCGACGACGTCTTCCTCACGCTCGCAACGCAATCCGACACAGCCCAGCGCCTCGGCCAGTTTGACGAAGTCGGGGATGCGCCGCGAGTGGGTGGCCAGGTCCGTCTGGCTGTAGCGCTCCTCATAGAACAGCGTCTGCCACTGCCTGACCATGCCGAGGTTGCCGTTGTTGATGACGGCCACCTTGATCGGGATGCCCTCGATCGCACAGGTCGCCAGCTCCTGGTTGGTCATCTGGAAGCACCCGTCGCCGTCGATCGCCCACACCTCGGTGTCGGGGCAACCCATCTTGGCGCCCATCGCCGCGGGCACGGCGAAGCCCATCGTGCCCAGACCACCCGAGTTCAGCCACGTCTTGGGCTTCTCGTAGGAGATGAACTGCGCTGCCCACATCTGGTGCTGACCGACACCGGCGACGTAGACGGCGTCGGGTCCTGCCAGCTTGCCCAGCTGTTCGATGACGTACTCCGGCGACAGGCTGCCGTCGCTCTGCGGGCCGTAGCTCAGCGGGTAGGTCGACTGCACCTCGCGCAGGTAGGACCACCACTCGTCCATGGAGGGGGTCGCGGCGTCCTTGCGCAGCACCTCGATCAGCTCGGTGATCACGGCCTTGACGTCACCCACGATCGGCACGTCGGCGTGCCGGTTCTTGCCGATCTCGGCCGGGTCGATGTCGGCGTGGATCACCTTGGCGTCCGGGGCGAACGAATCGAGCTGACCGGTCACCCGGTCGTCGAAGCGGGTGCCCAGCGCGATGAGCAGATCACTCTTCTGCAGGGCGGCCACCGCGGAGACGGTGCCGTGCATACCGGGCATGCCGAGGTTCTGCGGATGGCTGTCCGGGAACGCGCCGCGGGCCATCAACGTGGTCACCACGGGGATGCCGGTGAGCTCGGCCAAGTCAAGCAGCTGCTCGCTGGCCTCGCCACGGATGACGCCGCCGCCGACGTAGAGCACCGGCTTACGGGCGGCGGCGATCAGCTTGGCCGCCTCCCGGATCTGCCGGTTGTGCGGTTTGGTGTTCGGCTTGTAGCCGGGCAGGTCGATCTGCGGCGGCCAGCTGAACGTGCACGTGCCCTGCAGGATGTCCTTGGGGATGTCGACGAGCACCGGGCCGGGCCGGCCGGTCGAGGCGATGTGGAACGCCTCGGCCAGCGCGCGCGCGATGTCGTCGCCGCTGCGGACCAGGAAGTTGTGCTTCGTGATCGGCATCGTGATTCCGGAGATGTCGGCTTCCTGGAACGCGTCGGTGCCGATCAGCCCCCGGCCGACCTGACCGGTGATGGCCACCACCGGGATCGAGTCCATGTGCGCGTCGGCCAGCGGCGTCACCAGGTTGGTGGCACCCGGGCCCGAGGTCGCCATGCACACGCCCACCCGGCCGGTCGCATGCGCGTAGCCGCTGGCGGCGTGACCGGCGCCCTGCTCGTGACGCACCAGCACGTGGCGCAGCTTCTTCGAGTCGAAGAGCGGGTCGTAGACCGGCAGCACCGCACCGCCGGGGATGCCGAAGATGGTGTCGACGTCCAGCTCCTCGAGCGAACGGATCACCGCCTGGGCGCCGGTCATCTGCTCGGGTGCCAGCGTGCGGGGCCGCACCGTCTTCGGGCTGGTCGACTGGACGGCCGACACGGCCTGCTCGGTGTCAGGCGGTGTCGCGTGTGGTGGTCGCTTGGTCGGTGCGCTCACGGTGTCCTCTTGTCGTTTCTTCCTGGTGGAGTGGACGCGTTCTCGGGCAAGAAAAAACCCCCGACAGCGGGCTGCTGTGCGAGGGTGGCGCGTCGATGCTGGAGGCTATGCCCGGCAGGGGGCCAGCGCGGCATCAACGCGCCAACCAATTACTACGAGCAAGCCCGGGGTCTGCATAACACTCGACGGTAGCCTCCGCACTGGTCACTGGTCAAATTGCGGTCAGGGGTGCGACCGCCCATCCCGTGCGGTGCCAGAATCGGTGTCGTGAGCTCTTCCGACGCCTCGGCCCCCACCGCTCCGGTGGTCATCCGGATTCCGCGCACCGCGCACCTCGCGGTCGGCTTCTTCACGCTGGGGTTGCTGTCGATCGTGCTGGCCAACCCGCGCCTGTTCGGGGTCCTGCTGGTCATCCCGGTGGTGGCCTCGGTGCTCATCATGCGGCTGCGGACGGTGGCCGACCGGAACACGGTGACCGCCCGCAATCTCCTGGGCAGCCGAACCGTGGCATGGGAGGACATCGACGGGCTGCGCTTCAGCAAGGCGAACTGGGCCCGCGCGACGCTCAAGGACGACACCGAGTTGCGTCTGCCCGCGGTGACGTTCGGCACACTGCCCCAGTTGACGGCGGTCAGCGGCGGCCGGGTGCCGAACCCCTATCGGTGACTACGCCAGGGGGTTGGCGCCGTTGAGCAGCACCCACATCGCGACGCCCAGCCCGATCCCGAGTAGCAGCGCGACGACGGACCCGACGAACGGTCGGCGGGCCCAGCCGCGGCCCGCGTCGAAGCCGTAGCGTCCTGGGCCGGTCAGGATGAGCGCGGCGGCGATCACGATGAGCGTCACCTGGAACTCGAAGCCGCCGGGCAGGAAGAAGGGGAACCCGCTCTCGGACTGGCCGGCGACACCGGCCAGCAGCGCGTTGATCAGGTAGGCCAGCGCGATCGCGGCGGCGACCGGGGTGAACAGCCCGAGTACCAGCAGCAGCCCCGCGCCGATCTGAGCGGCGGCGCCGACGTAGGTAAGGATGTTCGCGTGCTGGTAGCCGACTTCGGCGAGCGAATCCTGGAAACCGCCCAGCCCGGGTCCGCCCCACCAGCCGAACGCCTTCTGCAGGCCGTGGCCGACCAGCAGCACGCCCAGTCCGACGCGCAGCAGCATCAGCCCGAGGTCCTGAGTGCCGCGTCTGCGGGCCGCCTTGACCTGTTCGTCGGCGAGATCGTGGCCGACCTCCATGGGCTCCGCGCCGTAGGGCATCACCGGGTGGCCGGTGTGCGGTTGGACGTAGGGCAGCGGTTCGGGGTCGTTCATGAGGTTGAACACCGGCGGGGCGGGGGCGCCCTTCGCCGCGTCGTAGCGCGGGATCGCGGTGGTCTCGAAATCGCCGCCGTAGTTCGGCGACGGCAGATCGTCTTCGGGGTCGACCAGGCTTGCCGAGGTCGGCCGGGCCGGATCGTCGGGCCGTTGCCAGGTGCGCGCGTCCTGGGGGTGACTGGTCACGCCTGTCAGGGTAAGTGCTGATCATCGCGGAATCGTGTATTTACCTCGGCGCTTCTGCCCCCGTCTTGCCCGGCTGCGCACCGGTTGCCCGCCGACCGGCGTGGCGCACTGCGGCGGAGAATCCGTAACCTGGCCAGCATGAGAACGCGCCGGCCGCTCCTCGGGGTGGCAGCACTGCTGTGCGCCACGGCGTTGGTCGGTTCCGGCTGCGCGCGGTTCGACGGGGCGCAGTCGCAGCCGTTCACCACCGAACCCGAACTGCGCCCGGGGCCGACGTCGTCCGAACCACCTCCCCCGCCGCTGCCGGCCAAGCCGTTCCCGAAGGCGTGCCCGGCGCCCGGCGTGATGCAGGGCTGCCTGGAGAGCACCAGCGGGCTGATCATGCTGCCCGACAGCCAGTCCGCGCTCGTCGCCGAGCGCACCACCGGCGCGGTCAAAGAGGTGTCGGTTCGGGCCGAGCCGAAGGTCAAGACGACTGTTCCGGTCGACCCGGCGGGCGACGGCGGCCTGATGGACATCGTGCTGTCCCCCACCTACAGCCAGGACCGGTTGATGTACGCCTACATCAGCACGCCCAGCGACAACCAGGTGATACGCATCGCCGACGGCGACGTGCCCAAACCGATCCTCACCGGAATCCCCAAGGGCGCCACCGGTAACACCGGTGCGCTGATCTTCACCAGCCCGACCACGCTGCTGGTGCAGACCGGGGACGCCGGCAACCCCGGTGCGGCCGCCGATCCCGCGTCGCAGGCGGGCAAGGTGCTGCGTATCGAACAGCCCACCACCGTCAACCAGGCGCCGACGACGACCGCGATGAGCGGGATGGGCTCGGGCGGCGGCATGTGCATCGACCCGTCCGACGGCGCGCTCTACGTCACCGATCGCACCCCGACCGGCGACCGGCTGCAGAAGATGACCAAGGATTCGAAGATCTCGACGGTGTGGACGTGGCCGGACCGGCCGGGTGTGGCCGGCTGCGCGGCGCTCGACGGCACCGTGCTCGTCAACCTCGTCAACACCAAGCAGACCGTCGCGGTGCGCCAGGCCCCGGACACCGGCGCGGTGACCGGCCAGCCTGAAGTGATCCGTCAGGACACCCGCGGGCACGCGTGGGCGCTGGCGCTGTCCGCGGACGGCAACGTGTGGGGCGCGACGGTGAACAAGACCGCCGGGGACGCCGAGCGTCTCGACGACGTCGTGTTCCCGCTCTTCCCGCAGGGCGGCGGGTTCCCGCGCAGCAACGCCGACAACACCTGAGGCGTCGGCCGGATCCCCGGCAAGGTCGGCCGCGACACGGCACCCGCCCGGTAACGTGCCTCTCGTCAATGAGAAGCGCATTACCGGTGGAGGGTGTCAGTGACGGGACGCTGTGCGGGCCGGGTGGCCCTGGTGACCGGAAGCAGCCGGGGTCTCGGTGCGGCGATCGCGACGCGGTTGGCCGCTGAAGGGGCGGCGGTGGTGCTCACGGCGCGAACCCTGGAACCGGATCCGAAATACCAGGGGTCGCTCCGGGAGACGCGCGACGCGATCCTCGCCTCGGGTGGCACCGCGGTCGCCGTCGCCGCGGACCTGTCGCAACCCGAGGAGCGGGAGCGGCTGTTCGCGGAGGCGACCGACGCGCTCGGCGCACCGGACATCGTCGTCAACAACGCCGCGGTGACGTTCCTGCGCCCGCTCGACGGTTTCCCCGACAAGCGGGTGCGGTTGATGCTGGAGATGCACCTGCTCGCACCGCTGCACCTGAGCCAGTTGGCGATCCCCGCGATGCGCGAACGCGGCCGCGGCTGGATCCTCAACGTGACGTCGGTGGGCGGCGACCTGCCACCAGGTCCCCCCTTCTCCGAGTTCGACCGCACCGCCGGGTTCGGCGTCTACGGGACCGCGAAGGCCGCGCTGAACCGGTTGACGAAAAGCCTTGCCGCCGAACTGTTCGACGACGGGATCGCGGTCAACGCGGCGGCCCCGACGAACCCGGTCGCCACACCCGGCGCCGGCACGCTCGACCTGGCCAAGACCGACACCGAGGACATCAGCCTCATCGCGGAGACGGCACTGATCCTGTGCACCGGGGATCCGGAGACGATGACCGGACGGATCGCCCACACCCAGACCTTCCTGCGCGAGATCGGTTGGCTGCGTGAGTGACCTCGACCTCGGATCGCTGCGCACGCGGTTGGCGGCCGCGGGTGTCTCCGATGTCGGTCCGCTCGCGGGCGGGGCGTCGAGCCTGACCTTCCGGGCCGTCCTGGGTTCTCGGCCCGTCGTCGTGAAGGTGGCGCCCCCGGGTCACGCGCCCGTCGGGCACCGCGACGTGCTGCGGCAGGCGCGGATCCTCGACTCCCTTGCGAGCACGGACGTGCCGGTGCCCGAGGTGCTGCACACCGATCCCGGAAGACCACCCGAGGTGCCTCCGCTGTTCGTGATGTCGCTGGCCGAGGGTGAGGCGTTCGAGCCCCTGTTCGACACCGAAGCGCCATTCACCGACGCTGTGCCGCAACGCTTCCGAAACGCCGCACGGACACTCGCCGCGCTGCACCGCCTGCGCCCGGCCGACCTCGGACTGACCGCTGAGCCCGTCGGGGACGCCGCCGCGGAGGTCGACCGCTGGACGGCCACCCTGCGGACCGTCGACCCCGCCCTGGTACCGGGCTGGGAGGAGGTACGCGACGCACTGTTGACCACCGCACCGGCACCTGTGCGGCCGAGTGTGGTGCACGGTGACTTCCGGCTCGGCAACCTCGTCGCCTCCGGCCCGCAGGTCACCGCGGTGATCGACTGGGAGATCTGGTCGGTCGGCGACCCGCGGATCGATGCCGGGTGGTTCCTCGTCAACGCCGACCCGGCCACCTACCGCCGGCCGACGCCGTACCTGGACGTCGTGCCGCCGGTCGCCGAGGTGGCGGCCTGCTACACCGACGCGGCCGGCGCACCGATGCCGGGGCTGCCGTGGTTCATGGCGCTGGCGTGTTTCAAGTCGGCGGCCACCTGGTCACTGATCGTCAAGCACAACCGCCGACGGTCATCTCCCCGAACGGATCTCGAGGCGATGGCACCGGTGCTGCCCCACCTGTTGAGGCGGGCGACGAAATTGCTGGGCTGAGGTCAGGAGCCCCGCGGTATCCCGGCCAGCTTGTCCGCGAATTTCGCCTCCGCCTCCGCCCGCAGGCGCAGCAGATGCTGGGACGGGAAGGTGTCGGGGGCGGGTTTCACGTCGGCGAGCAACAACCGCGCCAACGTCACCTTGTGCACCTCGGTGGGCCCGTCGGCCAGCCCCAGCACGAACGACTCGGTGAGGTACTGCACGAACGGCATCTCGTGTGAGGTGCCCAGCGAACCGTGGATCTGCAGGGCCCGCGCGGACACGTCGTGCAACACCTTCTGCATCATCGCCTTGACCGCCGAGATGTCGGCGCGCACGGCCTTGTAGTCGTTGTACTGGTCGATCTTCCAGGCGGTCTGCAGGGTGAGCAGCCGGAACGCCTCGATCTCCATCCACGAGTCGGCGACCATCTCCTGGACCATCTGTTTGTCGGAGAGCATGCCGCCCTGGGTGTACCGCGACACCGCGCGCTCGGTGATCATGTCGAAGATCCGCCGCACCAGACCGACGGTGCGCATCGCGTGGTGGATCCGGCCGCCGCCCAGCCGGGTCTGGGCCACCACGAACGCACCACCGCGCGGCCCCAGCATGTGGTCGGCGGGCACGCGCACGTTCTCGTACCGCACGTAGCCTTCGCGCCCACCGCCCCCGAGGGGCTGGTAGCCGAGCCCGACGTCGCGCAAGACGTTCACCCCGGGCGTGCCGCCGGGGACGACGAACATCGAATACCGTTGATAGGGCGGCGCATCCGGATCCGTCATCGCCATCACGATGATGAACGACGCCATCGACGCGAATGACGAGTACCACTTCTCGCCGTTGATCACCCAGTGGTCGCCGTCCGGGACGGCGGTCGTGGTGAACACCTTCGGATCCGCCCCGCCGTGCGGTTCGGTCATCGAGAAACACGAGATGATCCGGTTGTCCAGCAACGGCTCGAGATAACGCTCCTTGAGCTCAGGCGTGCCGTAGTGGGCCAGGATCTCGCTGTTACCCGAGTCGGGCGCCTGGGAGCCGAACACGATGGGCGCACACTCCGACCGCCCCAGGATCTCGTTGAGCAGGGCCAACTTCACCTGACCGTAACCCGGGCCGCCGAGGTGCGGTCCGAGATGGGTGGCCCACAGTCCGCGGTCCTTGACGATCTGCTGCAGCGGCGGGATCAGCGCCTGGCGCACCGGATCATTCAGGTCGTGCGATTCCTTGACGATCAGGTCGATGGGTTCGCATTCGGAGCGGACGAACTCCTCCACCCATGCCAACTGCTCCGCCCACTCGGGGTCGGTCGAGAAATCCCACGCCATCGACGCACTCCTCTACTTCGCGGTCCACTTCTGCCGACGCGCGGCCGCGTCATCGGTCGCGTGGGACAGCACCTGATTACGGTTCTCCAACTCCAGCGCGGCATCGAGGCTCGTGGCGTCGGTGTTGACCTGCAGCGCGCGCTTGGTCAACTCGACACCGAGTGGCGCCAGGCCGGCCACGTGCCCGGCGAGTTCCACCGCGCGCGTCAGCAGGTGTGCGGGTTCGACGACCTGGCTGACCAACCCGCGGCTGTCGGCCTCGTCGGCGGCCACGGTGCGGCCGGTGAGCATCCAGTCCGCCGCGACGCTGGTCCCGACGATGCGGGGCAGGTGATAGCTCATCCCCATCTCGGCGCCCGACAGCCCCAACAGGATCGCGGCGTTACCGAATGTGGCTGCGTCCGAACAGATCCGGATGTCGGCGGCCAGGCACAGCGCGAAGCCCGCGCCGACGCACGGACCGTTGACCGCGGCGATGACCGGTTGGGGTAGGGCGCGAACCGCCCGGGGCAGCGCGGCCATCGCCTCCTGGAACCGCATCCGGTCGATGGCGGGGTCACCGGCGTCGAGCATGCCGGCGCCGAAGTTCCGCACGTCGATACCGGAGCAGAAGCCACGGCCGGCGCCGGTCAGCACGATCGCACGGACCCCGCGATCGACGGCCAGCTCGTCGAGGGCCTGCCCCAGCTCGGCCTGCATCACCCGGTTGATGGCGTTGAGCCGGTCGGGACGGTTGAGCCGCAGCAGGGCGACGCCCTCTGCGGCGGTGTCCAGTTCGATGGCCTCCGGCACGTCGGTCAGATCCGCTCGATGATCGTGGCGGTGCCCATTCCGCCGCCGGTGCACATGGTGACCAGGCCGGTGGACAGATCCTGACGCTCGAGTTCGTCGAGTACGGTGCCGATCAGCATCGCCCCGGTGGCACCGATCGGGTGGCCGAGCGCGATGGCGCCGCCGTTGACATTGACCCGCTCGGGGTCCAGGTCGAGGTCGCGGATCGTCTTGAGCGGCACCGCGGCGAACGCCTCGTTGACCTCCCACAGGTCGATGTCGGCGGGACGCATACCTGCCTTGGCGAGGCAGCGCTGCGCGGCCGGGCCGGGCGCGGTGAGCATGATGATCGGCTCGCTGCCGATCGCCGCGGTGGCGCGGATCCGTGCGCGCGGCGAAAGGCCATGGGAGCGCGCCCATTCCGGTGAGGAGATCACCGCGGCCGCCGCACCGTCCACGACCCCCGACGAGTTGCCGGCGTGGTGCACGTGGTCGATCCGTTCCACCTTCGGGTAGCGGTCCAGGCAGATCTCGTCGAACGTCCGGGCCTCCCCCTCGACACCCGCCGCGCCCATCGCGGCGAAGGCCGGACGCAGACCGGCGAGCTTGTCCACCGTCGTCCCCGGCCTGGGGTGCTCGTCCCGATCGAGCAGCGTCGCACCTTCGGCGTCCGTCACCGCGATGATCGAACGCTCGAACCGGCCCTCGGCCATGGCCTGCGCCGCGCGGCGCTGGCTCTCCGCGGCGAAGGCGTCGACGTCCTCGCGCGTGAACCCCTCGAGCGAGGCGATCAGATCAGCCGAGATACCCTGCGGCACCGTCGGGAACAGTTCGCGGAAGGCGGGATTCGCGCCGTCGATGGTGGGGATCCCGACGCCGACGTCCCAGCGGGACATCGATTCCACGCCGCCCGCGACCACCACGTCCTGCGCGCCGCAGGCCACGCCCGCCGCGGCGACCGTGATGGCCTGTTGCCCGGACCCGCAGAACCGGTTGAGCGTCATCCCCGGCACCGTCTGCGGCCAACCGGCCAGCAACAGGGCCAGCCTCGCGATGTCGTCACCGTGCTCTCCGGCCAGCAGCCCGTTGCCCGCGACGACGTCGTCCACCTCACCGGGATCGAACCCGGTGCGGGTCGCCAGCGCCCGCAGGCACTGCGCGAACAAGTCCTGGGGGTGCACACCGTGCAGGCCCCCGTCCGGTCGGCCGCGTCCGCGCGGGGTGCGGACCGCATCGAGAATCCAGGCGTCCGTCATCGGGCAGCTCCCCTCGTCGCGAGCTCGGCGGCAAGGCGGAAACGCCTTCGCGTGTGAAGAGAAGGCTATTCTCCGAAAACGTGGGGAGCAACAACCACGCGCCCCCTAAGCTGAGCGAGTGCCCAGCGATTCGTCGGTGCCGACGGTTCAGCCAGCCGCGTTCCTGCGCACCACGCTGCCGCTCGACCTGTCCGGGCTGTCGGCCCTCGACAGCGGCCGCTATCACTCGATCTGGCTGCCCGATCACATGGTCAGCTTCTGGCCGGACTCGATCTGGACCCCGGAGTTCACCGACCTAGCGGCCGCGTCCCCCTCGCCACACCGCCACCTCGACGGGATGGCGGTGGCCGCGGCGGCCGCCGTTCTGACCGAGACGACTCCGCTGGCGACCGCCGTCGTCGACACGGTCCGGCGGCATCCCGCCTCACTGGCACAGACCGCGCTGACGATCGACCACCTGTCCGGCGGCCGCTTCATTCTGGGCCTGGGCAGCGGTGAGACCGAGAACATCGTCCCCTACGGCTTCGACTTCGACCGGCCGGTCAGCCGGTTCGAGGAGGCGTTGCGCGTGATCCGGCTGCTGTGGGAGTCCGACGGTCCGGTCGACTTCACCGGCCGGTTCTACCGGTTGCACCGCGCCCGCCTGGACACCGAGCCGTACGACGGCCGCGTCCCGCCGATCTGGATCGGCGCCAGCGGACCACGCATGCTCGACATCGTCGGCCGCTACGCCGACGGATGGTGGCCGGCCGGGGCGTGGACGCCCGAGCACTACGCGGACATGCTCGCCGCCGTGCGGGCCGGTGCCGACCGCGCCGGGCGCGACCCGATGGCGATCACCCCGTGCTTCATCCAGGTGTGCCTGATCGCGAAAGACGACGCCGCCCTCGACGAGATCCTGCGGGCACCGCTGGTGAAGGCCTTCCTGCTGCAGGTCTCCGCCGAGACCCTGCGCACCTTCGGGCACGAACATCCGATGGGCGACGACTGGCGGGGATTCCACGACATCGACCCGGCGGCGCTGACCCGCGAGCGGATCGTCGACTTCCTGGCCCGGGTGCGTCCGGAGGCGATCCTGGACCTGCTGCCCCACGGCACGCCCGCCGAGGTCGCCCGCACCGTCAAGGACTACGTCGACGCCGGCTTGCGGGTACCCAAGATCATGGACTACGGCGCGATGGCGGGTCTGCACTACGCGTCGGCGTCCGCCGACCACGTGCGCGAAGCGGAGGACGAGTTGATGCGACTGTGCGGGGTGCCGGCATGAGCGGCCGGTTGGTGGCCGAGAACCTGTTGGCGGAAGCGGAGAACGCCACCGGTTGGCACGAC
Source organism: Mycobacterium sp. IS-1496 (assembly GCF_001499995.1). Taxonomy (GTDB): domain Bacteria; phylum Actinomycetota; class Actinomycetes; order Mycobacteriales; family Mycobacteriaceae; genus Mycobacterium. The sequence continues at coordinate 18,177 of NZ_LQIU01000034.1, read as the reverse complement.
TACGGCGACCCGACGCTGCCCGAGCGGTTCGCTGTCGCCGTCGACCATCTCAACGCACAGGGCATGGACGACGAGGGCAGGCGCCGCGCTGCGGAGGTGTGCCACTGGCTGCTGACCTCCCGACTGGAGTTCTTCGCCGACCGCGACCGCCATCCGGTTGCCGACGAGGTGATCGAGCGGCCGATGTTCGTCACCGGCGAACCCCGTTCCGGCACAACGCTCATGCACGCGCTGATGTCGGTCGACCCCGATGCCCGCGCGCTGCGGTTCTGGGAGGTCATGTACCCGTCGCCGCCCCCCGGACTGGCGGGACCGGACGATCCGCGCCGCGCCCGGGCGGACGCCGACTGGCGGGAGATCAACGCGAAGCTACCGAAGTGGCTGCACAGCCATCCGTACAACGACATGCTCGGCGACGGGCTTCCCGAGGACGAGCGCACCTGGGCCTTCGACTTCCGGGTCATGACGCCGACGGCGTGGTGGCGGGTGCCGATGCAGACCGTCGTCGGTGGACTGCCGACCGATGCGGTCGCGCAGTACCGCATCCACAAGGCCATGCTGCAGCAGTGTCAGTACGGTCGGGTCCGGAAGTACTGGGTGCTCAAGGGGTTTCACGGTTTCCGGCTGACCGAGTTCTTCGCCGAGTACCCCGACGCCACGCTCATGTGGCTGCACCGCGACCCGGTGCAGGTCGCCGCCTCGCGCACGATGATGATGGCCGACATCCTCGACGGCATCGTCGGACCGGTCGACCTGAAGGCCGCGGCGAAGATGCACCTCGACCTGACCCGCGCGAGCATTGCCAACACGATGAGCCACCCCCTCGTCGACGACCCCCGAATCCAGCACGTCCGCTACACCGACTTCATCGCCGATCCTGTCGGCACCGTTCGGGCCTACTACGACTTCTGCGGGCGACCCCTGTCGGCGGGGGCGGAGTCCGCAATGCGCCACTACCTCGCGCACAACCGGGGTGACCGGTACGGCAAGTTCCGGTACTCCACGTCGCTGCTCACCGACATCGGCGAGGACATCGACGCCCTCAACGACGAATTCCGACCTTTTCGAGAGAGATTCGGTGTGGCGATCGAGAAGCGGGACTGAGTCGATGCACGACCGGTTGTCGGTGCACAGCGTCACGTTCCACGGCGATTCCCTCGCCGAACTCGACAACCATTGGCGCGCATTGGGCCTGACACGATTGAGCCTCATCGACACGCAGCTGTCGGACCCCGCGCTGACCCCGCTGCTCACGAGGCACGGGTACCGGATCGACGCCGTCTACCACCTGTTCGGCGCGGGCCGGATCCCCGCCACGAGCGAGCAGACCCGTGCCGCCCGGGATGCACTCGACAGGCTCGTCGACGCCGCGGCCGGGCTGGGGACGCGCATGATCTACATGCTCACCGGCGGGCGGGGGCCGATGTCATGGCGGCACGCCGCCGACCAATTCTGCGCGGCCGTGGCGCCCTGCGTGGAGCGCGCGCGCGAAGCCGGTGTGGCGCTGGCGATCGAGAACGCGTCGAGCCTCTATGCCGACCTCCACATCGCCCACTCGCTGCGCGACACCATCACGCTCGCCGAGATGGCCGACGTCGGGATCTGCATCGACCTGTTCCACTGCTGGGCCGAAGCGGAAGTAACCGAGCTGGTCGACCGCGCACTGCCCCGCACGGAACTCGTCCAGCTGAGCGACTACGTGCTCGGTGACCGCTCGCTGCCCGCCAGGGCGGTACCCGGCGACGGGGTGATCCCGGTCGAGCCGTTCGTGAACCAGGTGCTCGCCGGCGGGTACGCACACGGATTCGACATCGAACTCATCGGCCCGCGGATCGAGGCGGAGGGCCGCGCGGCCGCGGCCCGGCGGGCGTGTGCCCACATCGGGGCACTGCTCGACCGATTGGGCGCGTGATGGCTTTCGGCGACGGTCCCGACGACGCGGCACTGAACGCGGCCTGGGCGACGTTCTGCGACCGGCTCGAGGCCGCGGGCGCGCAGGCCTTCAAGGACCACAACGCCACGTCGGGGGCGCAGCGTGTCGACGCGCTGCGGTTCCTCACCCAGAACCTGGGGCAGGCGTTCGACCTGGCGCTCGAGACCGCCGACACCCGGTATCCGGTCATGCACGCCTTCAGCACCCCGTTGCGCAAACTGGGCGGCGACTGCGCGGACTTCACCTACCACCAGGCCTGGATCGACGGTGCGACCACCTACCGCATCACCGGCAACCGCGGTGACGCACCGTTTCTCAACATCACCGTGCAGGGCCCGCGGGGTTCGGGACCCGGGGTGCTGCACGAGCCGTTCGGTGACGTCCCCGAGGCCAACCTGTCCGGCCACGCCCTCACGACGGGTCCCGGCGGCGACTTCGAGCTCTACATCGGCGGGCCGGAGCGTGGACCGAACTGGCTGCCGACCACGCCCGGCTCCCGGAAGGTGTTCATCCGCCAGGGATTCGACCGGTGGGACGAACGGCCGGCCGAACTGCGCATCGAACGGGTCGACATGGCCTCACCACGGCCGGTGCCCACGCCCGCCGAGATGGTGGCGGCCATCGACTGGGCCGGAGATTTCGTCACCGGCGTGATGGGCGACTGGCCGGAGTACCCGTTCACCCACGGCGGCGTCGACGCCGCCCACCCCAACTGCTTCCCGTCCGTCGACCCCACCACCGGCGACGACAAGCGCGGCCGCGCGGCGGCGAACATGTACTGGGAACTCGCCGACGACGAGGCGCTGATCATCGAATTCGAAGCGCACGACGGACTCTGGACGTTCACCAACATGGGCGTGTTCTTCAACAGCATGGACTACCTGTACCGCCCGGTGAGCTACACCCCGAGCAGGACGGTGACCGACGGCGACGGGCTGATCCGCATCGTGCTGGCCCGTGAGGACCCGGGCTGCCACAACTGGCTAGACACCCAGGGATTCAGCCGAGGCAACGTCACCTACCGGCACATGCTCGCAGGCCGGCCCGCCGTGCTGCGCACCCGGCGGGTGGCCACAGCCGAGCTGACAGACGCCCTACCGCCGGACACCGCCACCGTCACCCCGGAGCAACGCATCGCCCAGATGTGGGCGCGGTTCAACGGGATCCGGCTGCGGCACCGGATGTGAACGACTAACTACACGCGGCCAGAACCAGCTCCCGCACGCGCGCCGCGTCGGCCTGACCCTTGGTGGCCTTCATCACCGCGCCGACGATCGCGCCCGCCGCCTGCACCTTGCCGCCGCGAATCTTCTCGACGATGCCGGGATTGGCGGCCAGCGCCTCGTCGACGGCGGCCTGCAGCGCCGAATCGTCGCGGACCACCTCCAACCCGCGGTCGGCCATCACCTGCGCGGGCTCCCCCTCGCCGGCGAGCACGCCCTCGACGACCTGACGGGCCAGCTTGTTCGAGAGCTTCCCGTCGTCGACCAGCTTCACCACCGCGGCCACCTGCGCCGGGCTGATCGGCAGCGCGTCGAGTTCCACCCCCGATTCGTTGGCCTTCTGCACCAGGAAGTTGCCCCACCAGGCGCGGGCGGACTCGCTGGAGGCGCCCTGCTCGACGGTCGCGGCGACGAGGTCGATCGCACCGTTGTTGACCAGGTCGCGCATCACCTCGTCGGAGATACCCCACTCCTGCTGAATCCGGTTGCGGCGCAGCCACGGCAGCTCGGGCAGGCTCTGGCGCAGGCGCTCGACGACCTCGGCGTCCGGGGCGACCGGTTCGAGATCCGGTTCGGGGAAGTAGCGGTAGTCCTCGGCGGTCTCCTTGCTGCGACCCGGCGAGGTGTACCCGTCCTCATGGAAGTGCCGAGTCTCCTGGTGCACCTGGCCACCCGCGGTCAGAACCGCTGCCTGACGGCGCATCTCGTATCGCACCGCCACCTCGACGCTTTTGAGCGAGTTGACGTTCTTCGTCTCGGTCCGCGTGCCGAACTCGGCCTGCCCGATCGGTTTGAGCGACACGTTCGCATCGCAGCGCATCGACCCCTGGTCCATCCGAACGTCGGACACGTCGAGCGCCCGCAGCAGATCGCGCAGTGCGGTCACGTAGGCGCGGGCGATCTCCGGCGCCCGGGCGCCCGCACCCTCGATCGGCCTGGTGACGATCTCGATCAGGGGCACCCCGGCCCGGTTGTAGTCGGCCAGCGAGTTCGTCGCCCCGGCGATGCGGCCGGTGTCGCTGCCCAGGTGGGTCAGCTTGCCGGTGTCCTCCTCCATGTGCGCACGTTCGATCTCCACGCGCCACGTGCTGCCGTCGTCGAGGGGGACGTCGAGATACCCGTTGATCGCGATCGGCTCGTCGTACTGCGAGATCTGATAGTTCTTCGGCTGGTCGGGATAGAAGTAGTTCTTCCGCGCGAACCGGCACCACGGCACGATCTCGCAGTTCAGCGCCAAGCCGATCCGGATCGCCGACTCGACGGCCTGCTGGTTGAGCACGGGCAGCGACCCGGGCAGGCCGAGGCAGACGGGGCACACCTGGGTGTTGGGTTCGGCGCCGAAGGCGTTGGCGCAGCCGCAGAACATCTTGGTCGCCGTCGAGAGCTCGACGTGCACCTCCATGCCCATCACCGGTTCGAAGCGGGCCACCACGTCGTCGTAGTCGAGCAGTTCTGCCGCCGATGTCACCGTCATGGCCCCGATCCTAGTTGTGGCCTCCCGGACCTCGACCATCCCCGGAAGCGACGCGGACAACACCGCGGTGTGCGGGGTGACGAAGCCCCCACCTCGGGGCGATGACGCCTGGTCGCATCGGTTAATAAGGGGGGCTAAAGTGTCGATCAAGATCAACGGATCGGGGTCAGGGGATGAAGATCAGTCGGGTCTGGAGCAGCATGATCGCCGCAGCGGCGGTGGGGTCGGCCACGCTGGCCGTCGGGGCCCTCGGCACGCCCGCCGCGGGCGCCGAAGCGTGCCCGGACGTCGAGGTCATCTTCGCGCGCGGCACCACCGAGGCGCCCGGCGTGGGGTGGGCCGGTCAGGAATTCGTCGACGCGTTGCAGGCACAGTTGGGCGGCAGGTCGGTGCGGGTCTACCCGGTGGCCTATCCGGCGAGCCCGGACTGGCCGCGCGCCGCCGACGGGGTCGTCGACACCAGCAACCGCATCCGCGACATCGTGGCCACCTGCCCCGACACCGAGATGGTGCTCGGCGGGTACTCCCAGGGCGCGGCGGTCATGGGTTATGTGACGGCAGACCAGACTCCGTCCGGGTACATCCCCCCGGCCGGCATCACGGGGCCGATGGCTCCCGAGATCGCCGACCACGTCGCCGCCGTCGTCCTGTTCGGCACGCCGTCGACCCGGTTCCTCGACGCGATCAGCGCACCGCCCATCACGATCGGCTCGCTGTATGCGGACAAGACGCTCAGCCAGTGCATCCCCGACGACCCGGTCTGCGCCTCGGACGGCGCAAACCTGTTCGCGCACAGTCAATACGGTGCCAACGGCATGATCGACCAGGCCGCCACCTTCGCCGCCGACCGACTCGGCGACATCGAGGCTCAGCCGAAGAACTCCGCGGCGTCGTCGTAGCGGGTCTGCGGCACCAGCTTGAGGTGACGTGTCGCGTCGGCCAACGACACCCGGCCGATCTCCTGGCCGCGCAGCGACACCATCATCCCGTACTCACCGGCGTGTGCGGCGTCGGCGGCGTTGACGCCGAAGCGCGTCGCCAGCACCCGGTCGAAGGGGGTGGGAGTCCCGCCGCGCTGGACGTGGCCGAGCACCGTCACCCGGACGTCGCGGTTGACCCGTTTCTCGACCTCGATGGCCAACTGCTGGGCCACGCCGGTGAACTTCTCGTGACCGAATTCGTCCATCCCGCCCTGCCGTAACTGCATGGTGCCCTCGGCGGGTTTGGCCCCCTCGGCAACGACACAGATGAAATGCGAATCCCCGCGGACGAACCGCTGTTTGACCAACCGGCACACCTCTTCGACGTCGAAGGGCTGTTCGGGGATCAGGGTCATGTGCGCGCCGGAGGCCAGACCGGCGTTCAGCGCGATCCAGCCGGCGTGGCGGCCCATCACCTCGACCAGCATCACCCGCTGATGCGATTCGGCGGTGGAGTGCAGCCGGTCGATCGCCTCGCTGGCCACAGTCAACGCGGTGTCGTGCCCGAAAGTGACGTCGGTGCAATCGATGTCGTTGTCGATGGTCTTCGGCACGCCGACCACCGGTACGTTCTCCTCGGACAGCCAGTGCGCGGCGGTCAAGGTGCCCTCACCGCCGATCGGGATCAGCACGTCGATGCCGTTGTCGTCGAGCGTCTGCTTGATCTGGTCGAGGCCGGCGCGCAGCTTCTCCGGATGCACCCGCGCGGTGCCCAGCATGGTGCCGCCCTTGGCGAGCAGCCGGTCGTTGCGATCGTCGTTGCGCAACTGGATCCGGCGGTTCTCCAACAGACCGCGCCAGCCGTCCTGGAAACCCACGACCGAGGAGCCGTAGCGGACGTCGCAGGTGCGGACCACGGCCCGGATCACCGCGTTGAGGCCGGGACAGTCACCGCCGCCGGTGAGAACTCCTATGCGCATGGCTCCATTCTCCCCGTGCCTCCCGTCGAGCGCACGGTTGTTCGCGGCTCGACTCGACGTTGGCGTCCACCAACCGTGCGGTCGGCGCCTACAACGCGGTCGGCAGCGGGCCGCGGGCCGCCTCGTAGGCCGCACCCACCCGGTACAACCGGTCGTCGGCCAGTGCGGGCGCCATGATCTGCAGGCCGACCGGAAGGTTGTCGTCCGGGGACAGGCCCGACGGCACCGACATCCCGCAGTGCCCGGCCAGATTCAGCGGCAGGGTGCACAGGTCGAACAGGTACATCGCCAGCGGGTCGTCGACCTTCTCCCCGATCGGGAAGGCGGTCGTCGGGGTGGCCGGAGACACCAGCACGTCGACACGTCCGTACGCCGCGTCGAGGTCACCGGCGATCAGGGTGCGGACCTTCTGCGCCTGGTTGTAGTAGGCGTCGTAATAGCCGGCCGACAGCGCGTAGGTGCCGATCATGATGCGGCGCTTGACTTCTGGACCGAAGCCGGCGGCCCGGGTCAGCGCCATCACTTCTTCGGCGCTGCGGGTCCCGTCGTCGCCGGCGCGCAATCCGAACCGCATCGCGTCGAAGCGGGCGAGGTTCGACGACACCTCCGACGGCAGGATCAGGTAGTAGGCCGCCAGTGAATGGTCGAAGTTCGGGCAGTCCACCTCGGTGACGTCGGCGCCGAGAGCGGTGAGTTGCTCGACCGCCTCGGTGAACGACGACAGCACACCGGGTTGATAACCCTCGCCGCGCAACTGCTTGACCACGCCGATCCGCACACCGCTCAGGTCACCGGACGCACCGGCACGGGCGGCGGCGACGACGTCCGGTACCTCGGCGGGCACCGAGGTGGAATCCCTGGGATCGTGGCCCGCGATCACCTGGTGCAGCAGCGCGGTGTCGAGCACCGTGCGGGCACACGGCCCACCCTGGTCCAGCGAGGACGCGCAGGCGATCAGCCCGTACCGCGAGACGGTGCCGTAGGTGGGCTTCACCCCGACGGTGGCGGTCAGCGCCGCAGGCTGACGGATCGAGCCACCGGTGTCGGTACCGATGGCCAGCGGCGCCTGGAACGCCGCCAGCGCCGCCGCGCTCCCGCCGCCGGACCCGCCGGGCACCCGCTCGACGTCCCACGGGTTGCGGGTCGGCCCGTAGGCGGAGTTCTCGGTCGAACTGCCCATGGCGAACTCGTCCATGTTGGTCTTGCCGAGGATCGGCAGCCCCGCCGCGCGCAGCCGCACCGTGACGGTGGCGTCGTAGGGAGAGCGCCAACCCTCGAGGATCTTCGACCCGCAGGTCGTCGGCATGTCGGTGGTGGTGAACACGTCCTTGAGCGCGATCGGCACCCCAGCCAGCGGTGACGGCAGACGCTCACCGGCGGCCACCGCGGAGTCGATGCGGGCGGCTTCGGCGAGCGCCTCGGCGGCGGCCACGTGCAGGAACGCGTGGTAACGCTCGTCGGTGTCGGCGATCTGGTCCAGGCACGCCCGGGTGAGTTCGGTCGACGAGATCTCCTTGGCGGCGATGCGCCCGGCCAGCGTGGCGGCGTTCTCGCGGATGAGGTCGCTCATTCGGGCTCCCTCAGGATGCGCGGGACGGCGAAGCGTCCGTCGACGGCCTTCGGTGCGGCGTCGAGCGCCTGGTCCTGGGTGAGGCCGGGCACCACCATGTCGGGGCGCATGACGTTGACGTCGGTCAGCGGGTTGCCGGTCGGCCGTACACCGGTGACGTCGACGGACTGGATCGCGCTGACGTGGCCCAGGATGGCGTCCAACTGGCCGGCGAAGCTGTCGAGTTCATCATCGCTCAGCGCCAGGCGGGCCAGTCGGGCCAGGTGGGCCACCTCGTCTCGGGAGATCTGTGACACGACCACGAAGCCTAGTCGGGGGCCACGCGGCGCGGGTCGGCGGCGCTGAGCACCGCGGTTTCGCAAGTCGCTTCGCGGGGCGGTCCATGCGAAAGTGGTCGCCGTGCCTTCCTATCTACTGCGAGTTCAGGTCGAGGACCGGCCCGGCCGGCTCGGCTCGCTCGCCGTGGCTCTGGGCTCGGTGGGCGCGGACATCCTGTCGCTCGACGTGGTCGAACGAGTGGCCGGTTACGCGATCGACGATCTCGTGGTCGACCTGCCCGCGGGGACGATGCCCGACCGGGTGATCACCGCGGCCGAAAGTCTCACCGGCGTCTACGTCGACACCATCCGCCCCCACACCGGGCTGCTCGAAGCGCATCGTGAACTCGAGTTGATCGACCACATCGCGGCGGCGCCCAGGGCGCAGAAGCTGCAGGTGCTCGCCGACGAGGCGCCGCGGGTCCTGCGCGTGGGCTGGTGCACGGTCGTGCGCACCGCCGATTCCGGCCTGCAGCGCATCGTCGGCAGCCATGGCGCCCCGGAAACACAGGCCGAGAGCGCGCCCTGGCTGCCGCTGGCGCATGCCGAGGCGCTCGACGCCTCCGCCGAATGGGTGCCGCAGGTGTGGCGCGACATGGACACCACGCTGGCGGCGGCGCCGCTCGGCGACCACCACACCGCGGTGGTGCTGGGCCGCCCGGGCGGACCGGCCTTCCGGCCGTCAGAGGTCGCGCGGCTCGGCTATCTCGCAGGCATCGTCACGACGATCCTGCGGTAGCGGTGCTCAGCCGCCCGCCGGAACCGGGTAGCGGTCGTTGACGTCGGCGTTGGTGTCCTTGCGGGCGCAGTGGGCACAGCAGAAGATCGCCTCTTCCGTCTCGATCCCGTGCCCGAGGATCCGGCATCCGCAGTGCGCGCATTCGGGCGCCAGCTGGACCGCCGCGCACTCGATGCTGTCGAACGTCGCACTGCGTCCGTCGGCCCACGTCACGGTGAACGCCTTGTCGTAGTGGTTGCCGCAGGTGTCGCAGGTCGCCATGGAGTCCTCCCTGTTGTCTCCCTGTTGTCTTCGTGACCCCAGGGGTTCCCAGGGGCTCGGCCGCCAAACCCGCCGCATCGTTTCGCGCTTGCACCCCAGGGGTATTGGACCGATCGGCGCGCAGCCCACTGCGCCGACCTTTTCCACCGACATGCGGAGGTTTCCTCGCGTGGCTCAGAAGCCCATCAACACCGGTCAGGACGTCGTCGACTACCTCGAGGCGCAACACCAAGCGATCCGGCAGCTGTTCGTCGAGACGCTCGACGCGGCCGACGCCGACACCAAGCGTGAGAAGTTCACCCGGCTGCGCACCATGCTGGCGGTCCACGAGACGGCCGAGGAGATGATGGTGCACCCGCGGGTGCGTCGCAAGATCGAGGGAGCGGGCGCGGTCGTCGACGCGCGCCTCGCCGAGGAGCACGACTCGAAGGTCGCTCTGAGCGAACTCGAGAAGCTCGACATCGACACCGCGGAGTTCACCAAGGGGTTGATCCATCTGCAGGCGGCCGTCCTCGAGCACGCCGAGAAGGAAGAGGCCGAGGAGTTCCCACTTCTCACAGAGCATCTCGAATCCGAGGAGCTCGAACGCCTCGCCGTCGCGGTCCAGGTCGCCGAGCGCATCGCGCCGACCCACCCGCACGCCGGCGTCGAATCGGCAACCGCGAACTTCGCACTCGGCCCGTTCGCCTCGCTGATCGACCGGGCGCGCGACGCGCTGCGCGGCGCCGCCTGACCCGCCGCCCAACCAGAATCGCGCCGAGCCTTCCGGCCGGCGGCTGTTACGGTCGAATGAGACCGACGACTCCGCCGTCCGGAAGGCTTCTGCGTGGGAACGTTCCTGATCGTGCTGGCCATCGCGCTGTTCGCCGGCGCAGTCATCGCCCTGGTGCTGGCCGTGCGGCGCTCGAAGAAGCCGAAGCCGGCCCCGCAGCGCACCGATCCGCTGCGGTTCTCGATGCCGCAGGAGTTCGGTCCCCGCCAACTCGGGCCCGGCGCCATCGTCAGCTACGGCGGTGTCGACCTCGTCGTCCGGGGTTCGGTGACCCTGCGCCAGGGCCCGTTCGTCTGGTGGGAACACCTGCTCGAAGGCGGCGACGAACCGGTCTGGTTCAGCGTCGAGGAGGACGAGGGGCGCCTCGAACTCGCGATGTGGACCCGTCGCCCCGACCTGCAACTGCAGCCGGGTGGATCTCATGTCGTCGACGGCATCGGATTCGTCGAGATCGAACACGGCCGCGCCTCGTACACCACCGAGGGCACCACCGGCCTGCCCCCGGGTGGCGACATGGAATTCGTCGACTATGCCGACAACACCGGCGACGCCCTGCTGGGGTTCGAACGCTGGGCGCCCGAGATGCCGTGGGAGATCTCGCTCGGGCGCACGGTGCGTGCCGGTGAGCTCACCGTCTACCCGGCTCCCCCGGCCGGCTCCTAGGGCAGCACCTTGCCGTTCCACCAACTCGCCGTGGCCCCCGCCGACGTCGACGGCGCCGCGCTCGGGCTGGCCCTCGACGCACCCGCCCCGGCACCGCTGGCCAGCATCCGACTGCCGCATCGCCGCGGCGGCGCGCTGGTCCTCGGTGTGCTCGGCGCCTCGCACATCGTGACCGTGGAGCATCCCGCGGGCCGGTTCAGCGAAGAGGTGTCGTGTTCGGCCCATGCACACGGCCGCGCACTGCCCGGCCGTCACGACGCCCGCGGTTACCGCTTCGATTCCGAGACGACGACCTGCGGCGCAACGCAATTCGCGGAGTTGGTGGCACGGCTGCACGAACGCTGTCTGACCGACCGCAACACCCTCGGTGGCCGCTTCCCCGGCGACGACGCCGCGCTGACCGTCCTGCAGGCGCGCCCCGACGGGCCTGGCTGGCGGTGGTGGACGTGGCATCTCTACCCCGCCGCCGACGGCGGCACCGCCGTCCACACGTCGAGCCGGTGGCGCCCGTGACCCGCACCGGCCTGTTCACGCTGTCCGGCGCCCTCGCCGTAGGCGGGGTCATCTGCCTGCTGCTCGGAATGTCGTTGATGGGCGGCAACATCCGCGATCACGTCGCCACGAACTACTCGCGGTACGCCGGCGACACCGACGGCACCGACTACACCTGCAGCGGATCGCCGAGCACGGTGGCCGACGAGCTGGCCGCCCAGGTGCCGCCCGAGGCCCGCACGACAGACCGCGGGACGACGTACCTGCGTTACGACGACGAGATCGTCATCGTCGGCCCGGACGGCACCCGCCCCTGCACCATCCGCGTCGAGGAGCTCGGCGCCCGCTACAGCTCGGGCGGATTCATCTTCCTCGGGCCCGGCTTCTTCCCCGGCTCACCGTCCGGTGGGTCGGGTGGCAGCCCGGGCGGTCCCGGCGGTTCGAAGTGACACCACCCACGAAGGAGCATCCGATGTACCTGGCCGTCGAATTCGGCACCATCAGCGGTGAGAGCCTCACCCAGAACGTGGTGGCGGCGATCCTGTACTTCGTGGTCGGCGCCCTGGTGCTGGCGGCCGGGTTCGGGTTGATGGACCTGCTGACGCCTGGCAGCCTGCGCCACCTGGTGTTCGTCGAGTACCGGCCCAACGCCGTGGCGGTCGCCGCCGGAATGTATGCGGCGCTGGCCATCGTGGTGGTGTCCGCGATCATCGCCAGCTCGAACGAGCTCGGTCAGGGTCTGGTCGACGCCGCCGTCTACGGCATCGTCGGGGTCCTGCTGCAGGGGGTGGCGCTGGTGGTGCTCGAGGTGGCGGTGCCCGGACGCTTTCGCGATCTGATCGAAGCCGAGCGCCTGCACCCCTCGGCGATCGCGACGGCGGTCGTGCTGCTGGCGGTGGGAGGGGTGAACGCCGCCGCGCTGTCATGACGACGACGGAACCCGCGCCCGCCGACCCGGCGACCGGCCGGCCGTCGACGCGGTGGCGGGCGCTGCTGCTGGCGGCCGTCGCCGCCTGCGCCGCATGCGGTCTGGTGTACGAATTGGCGTTGCTGACCCTGTCGTCGAGCATGCACGGCGGCGGCATCGTCGCGACCTCGCTGATCGTCGCCGGCTACGTGGCGGCGCTCGGGGCGGGTGCGCTGGCGGTCAAACCGCTGCTGGGCCACGCCGCGATCACGTTCGTCGCCGTCGAGACGCTGCTCGGGGTCATCGGCGGGTTGTCCGCCGCCGCGCTTTACGTCACGTTCGCGTTCATCGGCGGTTCGACGTGGGTGCTGGTGGTGGGCACGGCGCTGATCGGCGGACTGGTCGGCGCCGAGGTGCCGCTGCTGATGACGCTGCTGCAGCGCGGTCGCACCGCCGGCGCCGCCGACAGCGGCCGGGTGCTGGCGAACCTCAACGCCGCCGACTACTTCGGAGCGCTCGTCGGCGGCCTGCTGTGGCCGTTCCTGCTGCTCCCCCACCTCGGGATGATCCGCGGCGCCGCCGCCACCGGGGTCATCAACCTGGTCGCGGCCGCCGTCGTCGCGGTGTTCCTGTTGCGCCACATCGTCTCCGGCCGGCAACTCGCCGTGGCGCTGGGGGCGCTGACCGCCGCGCTGCTGCTGTTGGTGACGCTGCTGATCCGCGCCGACGGGATCGAGACCACCACGCGCCAGCGGCTTTACAACGATCCGATCGTGGCGTTCGCGCGCTCGCCGTACCAGGAGATCGTCGTGACCAGGCGCGGCGACGACATGCGCCTGTACCTCGACGGTGGTCTGCAGTTCTCCACCCGTGATGAGTTCCGGTACACCGAGAGCCTGGTCTACCCGGCGCTCGGCCAGGGCGCCCGCTCAGCGCTGATCCTCGGCGGCGGAGACGGGTTGGCGGCCCGAGAGTTGTTGCGCCACAGGAGTACGGAGCACATCACGCAGGTGGAGCTGGACCCCGCCGTGATCGACCTGGCCCGCACGACGCTGCGCGGGGCGAATCGCGACGCCCTCGACGATCCGCGGGTCACGGTCGTGGTCGACGATGCGATGACGTGGTTGCGCACCGTCGACCGGACGTTCGACGCGGTGATCGTCGATCTGCCCGACCCGGACAACCCGGTGCTGGGCCGGCTGTACTCGACGGAGTTCTACACACTGGTCACGCGCGCAGTCGCGCCCGACGGGCTGATGGTGGTGCAGGCCGGCAGCCCGTACTCGACGCCGACGGCGTTCTGGCGCACGGTGTCGACGATCGAGTCCGCGGGTTTCGCGGTCACGCCGTATCACGTGCACGTACCGACCTTCGGCGACTGGGGTTTCGCCCTGGCCCGTCTCGGTCAGACCCCGCCGGTGCCAACCGTGCCTAACGACGTTGCGCCACTGCGGTTCCTGAACCAGGAGGTGCTCGACGCCGCCACGGTGTTCTCCGCCGACGTCGGCCCGCAACGGCTGGAACCGTCGACGCTGGAACACCCGCGGATCGTCGACGACATCCGGCGGGGATACCGCTAGTCCGCCGGCTCCCCGGGTCCGTCCGCCGGCTCCTCGGGCCCATTCTCCAGCAGGCGGCGGAAGCCGTCCTCGTCGAGGACGGGCACACCGAGTTCGATGGCCTTGTCGTACTTGGATCCGGGTGAGTCGCCGGCGACCACATAGGCGGTCTTCTTCGACACCGACCCGGCGGCCTTACCGCCGCGGGCGATGATCGCCTCCTTGGCCCCGTCGCGCGAGAACCCGGCCAGTGACCCGGTCACCACGATCGACAGTCCCTCCAGCGTGCGGGCGATGCTCGCATCGCGTTCGTCGGCCATCCGCACGCCCGCGGCGCGCCACTTCTCGACGATCGCGCAGTGCCAGTCGACGGTGAACCACTCCTTGACGGCGGCGGCGATCGTCGGGCCGACGCCTTCGGTCGCGGCGAGTTGTTCCTCGGAGGCCTCGATGATCGCGTCGAGGCTGCCGAACTCGGTGGCCAGCGCCCGGGCCGCCGTCGGCCCGACGTGGCGGATCGACAAGGCCACCAGCACCCGCCACAGCGGCTGGGCCTTGGCCTTGCCGAGGTTGGCCAGCAGCCGCCTGCCGTTGGCCGACACCGCGCCGCCCTTGGTGGTGAACAACTCGGTGCGCAGCAGGTCGTCCTCGGTGAGCGTGAACAGGTCGCCCTCGTCGGTGATGACGCCGGCCTGCAACAGCGCGATCCCCGCCTCGTACCCGAGGCCCTCGATGTCGAAGGCGCCGCGGCCCGCGACGTGGAACACCCGCTCCCGCAACTGCGCCGGGCAGGTGCGCGCGTTGGGGCAGCGGATGTCGGCGTCGCCCTCCTTGGCGGGGGCCAGTTCGGTACCGCACTCGGGGCAGTGCGTCGGCATCACGAACTCGCGTTCGGAGCCGTCGCGCAGATCGACCACCGGGCCCAGCACCTCGGGGATGACGTCACCGGCCTTGCGGATCACCACGGTGTCGCCGATCAGCACGCCCTTGCGCTTGACCTCCGACGCGTTGTGCAGCGTCGCCAGGCCGACGGTGGAACCGGCCACCTTCACCGGCTCCATGTAGGCGAACGGGGTGACGCGACCCGTACGGCCCACGTTGACCCGGATGTCGAGCAGCTTGGTCTGCGCCTCTTCGGGCGGATACTTGTACGCCACCGCCCACCGCGGCGCGCGTGACGTCGCGCCGAGCCGGCGCTGCAGCGTGATCTGGTCCAGTTTGACCACCACACCGTCGATTTCGTGTTCGATGTCGTGGCGGTGCTCGCCCCAGTACGCGATGCGCTCCTGCACCGCGTCGATGCCCTGCACGCGGGCGGTGTGGTCGGACACCGGCAGCCCCCAGGCACGCAGTGCCACATAGGCCTCGTGCAGGCTGTCGGGGCTGAATCCCTCGGTGTGGCCGATGCCGTGGCACACCATCCGCAGCGGGCGGCGCGCGGTGACCGCGGGATTTTTCTGGCGCAGGGAGCCGGCCGCGCTGTTGCGGGGATTGGCGAACGGCGCTTTGCCCTCGGCGACCAGGCCCGCGTTGAGCGCTTCGAAGTCGGCGACCCGGAAGAACACCTCACCGCGGACCTCGAGCACCGCCGGGTGGGGGTACTCCTCGGACTCGGCCAGCCGTTCGGGCACGTCGTCGAGGGTGCGGGCGTTGAGCGTGACATCCTCGCCGACCCTGCCGTCACCGCGCGTCGCGGCGCGTTCCAGCCGCCCGTCGCGGTACACCAGTGCCAGCGCCAGGCCGTCGACCTTCAGCTCGCACAGATAGGCCGCGTCGTCGCCGACCTCGGCCCGGACCCGGGTCGCCCAGGCGGTGAGCTCGTCGACGTTGAAGACGTCATCGAGGCTCAGCATCCGCTCCAGGTGCTCGGCGGACGTGAAGTCGGTGGCGAACCCGGCCCCGCCGACCAGCTGGGTCGGCGAATCCGGGGTACGCAGCTCGGGGTGTGCCGCCTCCAGCGCCTCGAGTTGTCCGAAGAGCTTGTCGAATTCGGCGTCGGAGACGATCGGCGCGTCCCGCACGTAATAGCGGAACTGGTGGTCGCGGACCTCGTCGGCGAGCGCCTGCCACCGGTGGCGCAGTTCTGCCTCGGCTTCGGTGGCCTGCTCCTGCGGCTCGGCGTCCGGGGTCGACTTCGCGCTCACCCCCGAAGGCTATCGAAGCCCGCTGACAAACTTCCGAGCCAAGCCCTAGCCTGGCGGTTGTGCCGCATCCGATCATGTTCCGCGACGACGACCCCGGGCTGGCCGAGGTCAGGGAGATCGCCCTCGGCTACCCGGAGGCCTACGAGAAGGTGTCACACGGACGGCCGTGCTTCTTCGTGTCGAAGATGTTCGCTATGTACGGCGGCAGCACCAAGGAGACCGGGGCGATGACCACCGTCTCCCACTGCGTGCTGGTCAAGGTCGACGAGTCCGACCGCGAGGCATTGCAGGCCGACGACCGCTTCTTCCTGCCCGCCTACCTGGGGCCGTCCGGCTGGCTGGGACTCGACTTCGACCGGGCCGAGGTGGACTGGGACGAGGTGCGCGAACTCGTCGACGCCTCGTTCCGGTTGGTGGCGCCACGCCGGTTGGTCAAGCAACTCGACGGACTCTGACCGCGCGGGCCGCCGGTCGTGGTTCGATCGGGACACCATGAGTTTCGCGAGCCCGTACCCCGCCGTCCAGATCCCGACGACCAGCGTTTACGACTATCTGTTCAACGACCTCAGCGACACCGACGCCGCGCGGGTCGCCCTGATCGACACCCGCTCCGGCGATCAGATGACCTACGGCGAGATGCTCGCCCGTATCGACGCCTTCGCCGGCGCGCTCGCCTACCGCGGCGTCGGGGTCGGCGACGTCGTCGGGTTGCTCGCGCCCAACAGTTCGGCGTTCGCGATCGCCTTCCACGGCATCCTGCGCGCCGGCGCGACCGCCACCACGATCAATGCGCTGTTCACGGCGAAGGATGTCGCCAAACAACTGGCCGACTCGCAGGCCACGATGCTCGTCACCGTGACGCCGCTGCTCGCCCACGCCGCCGAGGGCGCCGCCGCCGTGGGGCTCGCCGACGACCGCATCATCGTGCTCGACGGTCCCGGCGCGGCCGCCGACGGACACCCCAACGCCGCCGACCTGCTCGGCCCCGGTTTCGCGCCGCCGGAGGTGAGTTTCGACCCGGCCACGCACCTCGCGGTGCTGCCCTACAGCTCGGGCACGACCGGCAACCCCAAGGGCGTCATGCTCACCCACCGCAACCTGACGGCCAACGTCGCGCAGATCCGGCCGGTGCAGGGGATGACGGCCGACGACCGGATCCTGGCCGTGCTGCCGTTCTTCCACATCTACGGGATGACGGTGCTGCTCAACGCCGCTCTGCACGCCCGGGCGGCACTGGTGATCATGCCGAGCTTCGATCTCACCGAGTTCCTCGCCAACATCGCCGACCACAAGTGCACGTATGCGTTCATCGCGCCGCCGGTCGCGGTGGCGCTGGCCAAGCACCCGTTGATCGACGAGTACGACCTCTCCTCACTGCAGGGCATCATGTCCGGCGCCGCCCCGCTCGACGCAGATCTCGGCCGGGCCGTCGCCGAGCGCCTGGGGTGTGCGGTGGTGCAGGGCTACGGGATGAGCGAGCTGAGCCCGGTCAGCCACGTCACACCGTTCGACGGTGGCGTGGAGATGGTCGGCACGGCGGCGCCACTGGCGTCGAGCGGATGGACCGTGCCGAACTCGGAGAGCCGGCTCACCGATCCGGAGACGGGCGGCGAGATCGACATTCCGCCAAGCGGTATGAGCACCACCGGTGAGCTGTGGTTCCGCGGCCCGAACGTGATGGCCGGCTACCTCAACAACGAGGAGGCCACCCGCGAGACCATCGACGACGACGGGTGGTTGCACACCGGCGACCTGGCCCAGGTGGACGAACACGGCTGTGTGTACATCGTCGACCGGCTCAAGGAGCTGATCAAGTACAAGGGCTACCAGGTGCCACCCGCCGAACTCGAGGCGGTGCTGCTCTCACACGATGCGGTCGCCGATGTGGCGGTGATCGGCGTCGTCGACACCGAATCCGGCGAAGAGGTGCCCAAGGCGTTCGTGGTGCGCCAGCCCGGGGCGTCGTTGACCGAGGCCGAGGTGATGGAGTTCGTAGCGGGCCAGGTGGCGCCGTACAAGAAGGTGCGCAAGGTCGAGTTCATCGAGGCGATCCCGAAGTCGGCCTCGGGCAAGATCTTGCGAAAGGACTTGCGCCACTAGCTCGCTCACCATCGACTTTGCGCGTAGATCGCGATCTCGGCGGCGGTTTCAAGCGGTGGATGCAACACCCTTCTTGATTGGAGTGTGTTGTGGGCGGTCATTTGGTGTTGCGGTCGCGGATGC
>NZ_LQIU01000033.1 GCF_001499995.1 Mycobacterium sp. IS-1496 | reverse complement strand
CCGCCACCGATGACAGCACCGGTGAAGGCGATCTTGGCGACACTGACCGTGGAGTTCGTGGGCTTGCGATGCCGTCCACTCATGAGTGCTATTGATCCTCTCGTCGGCGCCCGCGAGGTCAGCTGTCGGGTTCGGGTGGGAGAGGTCACCCGGCCGGTCTCGGTTGCCCGATCCCGGCTTCACCCCAAGGGGCCGCTGGCGGCCCCAGGTCCTTTCGGTGGACCGGTGGGTCCCCCGCCTCCATCCAGGTGGTTCGTGGTCCCCCGCGTCGACGGATGGAGCTCGGCGCTATCGGGCGGGGCGGGTCAGTCGATAAGGGTCGACTGACCTGGGAATGAACGGTAACCGCTGTCCGCGCACCCGTCACCTTTTCCCGACCTCGGCGTTTCCCGCCACGGCAAATTCTAAAGAGGCTCTAAAGGTGCAGGTTGGCTCGCCGTTTTCGCAGGTGTTTCCTGACGTGAACTGGGCTATAGCCAGCTTGTGACCAATTCGTTATGTGACGCAAATCACGCTTATCCGCCGGCGAACGGGGGAAGTACATCGAGCGTCTGGGCGTTGCTCAACGTCTTCGCCGTATCCCGCACGGCCATGCCGTCACAAAGGTACGAACACCGCGCCAGTACCCGGTTCAATTCCGGGCTGCGAGAAGCCAATTCGTCGACCAGGGCCTGCACCGTCGTACCCGTGGGGACGGTCAGCTCCTCCGACTCGGTTCCGGCGGCGGCCCGTGCCGCGGCGAAGTAGCGGACCGCGACGCGCACCGTGGTGGTGGTCGACACGTCAGCCTCCGATCGCACTCATCGGCCGCGACGGCTGTTCGAAGCCGGGGTCGTTGATGCCGTGGCCGGCGGCTTTCGTCCACATCGCCGCGCGCCAGGCCTGCTCGATCGCGTCGTCGTCGGCGCCGCTGCGCAGCAGCCGCCGCAGATCGCTCTCCTCGCGGGCGAACAGGCAGTTGCGCACCTGTCCGTCGGCGGTGAGCCGGGTGCGGTCACACGCCGCGCAGAACGCTTCCGAGACCGACGCGATCACCCCGACCGTCGCCGTCCCGCCGTCCACCCGCCACAGCTGCGCCGGCGCCGAACCGCGCGGCTCGGAGTCCGGGGTCAGGGTGAACTGCTCGCGCAGCGCGGCGAGGATCGCGGCGGCCTCCAGTGAGCGCCCACGCTGCCACTGGTGTTCGGCGTCGAGCGGCATCTGCTCGATGATGCGCAGTTGGTAGCCGTGGTCGAGGCAGTACCGCAGCAGCGCCACCGCGTCGTCGAGGCCGGTGTCCGGGTCGAGGACCGCGTTGACCTTGACCGGGGTCAGGCCCGCCGCTTTGGCGGCGGCCAACCCGGCCAGCACGTCGTGCAGCCGGTCGCGTCGGGTGATGCGCGCGAAGTGCGCGGCGTCGACGCTGTCCAGCGAGACGTTGACCCGGTCCAGACCCGCTGCCTTGAGCGCCTCGGCACGCCGGGCCAGCCCGATGCCGTTGGTGGTCATCGCCATCTCCGGGCGGGGCCGCAGCGCACCCGTTGCGGCCACCACTTCTTCGAGGTGCCGCACCACCAACGGTTCACCGCCGGTGAAGCGCACGTTGGTGATGCCGAGCCGGGTCACCGCGATGCCCAGCAGTCGAATGAGTTCGTCGGCGCTCAACAGCTGCTCACCGGGCAGCCAGTTCAGGCCTTCGGCGGGCATGCAGTAGGTGCAGCGCAGATTGCAGCGGTCGGTCAGCGATACCCGCAGATCGGTGGCGATGCGGCCGAAGGTGTCCACGAGCGGTCCCGCGGTGGGCATGCCCGCCGCCGGTCGCTTGATGGTCGGGACACCGAGTGAGGTCACCGTCATGCGGCGGCTCGCATGGCGGGTGCGGGCGGTTCGACGGGCACGATCTCCTTGCCGAGCGGTACCAGCGACACCGGGATCAGCTTGAGGTTGGCCAGCGCGAGCGGGATGCCGACGATCGTGACCGCCATCGCCGCCGCGCTGACGATGTGGCCGATGGCCAGCCAGATGCCGAACAGCAGCACCCAGATGACGTTGCCGATCAGCGCGCCGGGGCGCGGGCCGGGCTTCTCGACGATGGTGCGGCCGAACGGCCACAGCGCGTAGGACGCGATCCGGAAGGCGGCGAACCCGAACGGGATCGTGATGATCAGGACGAAGCAGAGGATTCCCGCCACCGCGTAGCCCAGCGCAAGCCACAGGCCGCCGAAGATCAACCAGATGATGTTCAGTAGAACTCGCATGGCGGGCGCACTTCTTCCTCGAGCGGTGGCACAAAGCCTACCGATAAGGGTGTGAAGTCGCCGGTCGAGTCCGAGTAGGATCGGCGTCGACGCGTCCCGGCGCAAGCGGGACGCTTTCCTTATGTTGGTGCGAGACGACGAGCAGGTGACCAAAGTGCCGACCGGCAGGGTGAAGTGGTACGACGCCGAAAAGGGCTTCGGCTTTCTGTCCCAGGAGGACGGCGAAGACGTGTACGTCCGGTCCTCGGCGCTGCCCGCGGGTGTCGAGGGGCTCAAGGCCGGCCAGCGCGTCGAGTTCGGTGTGGCCGCCGGCCGGCGGGGTCCGCAGGCGCTGAGTCTGACCCTGATCGACCCGCCGCCGAGCCTGAGCAAGACCCGGCGCGAGGCCGAACGCCCCGAGCACAAGCACAGCCCGGATGAACTGCACGGCATGATCGGTGACCTCATCACGCTGCTCGAGAGTGCGATCCAGCCCGACCTGCAGAAGGGGCGCTACCCCGACCGCAAGGTCGCGCGCCGGGTGTCGGAGGTCGTCAAGGCCGTCGCCCGCGAACTCGACGCCTGAGAGCCTGCGGCGCCTCGCGCCGACTGTGAACTCCTTGCGAAAATCCGACGGATCTCTCGCAGTGGCTTCACGTTCGGCGAAGGCGGGCACACTGCTGCCATGAGCTATGTCGCCAGCGGTGGCGAATTCAACCGCGACACCGACTACATCACCGATCGGATCACGGCCGACGGCCGCGACGGCTACCCGGTCGAACCGGGGCGCTACCGGCTGATCGTGGCGCGCGCCTGCCCGTGGGCGAACCGCACGATCATCGTGCGTCGCCTGCTCGGCCTCGAGGACGCGCTGTCCATCGGGTTCTGCGGACCCACGCACGACCAGCGCAGCTGGACCTTCGACCTCGACCCCGGCGGCGTCGACCCGGTGCTGAAGATCCCGCGCCTGCAGGACGCCTACTTCAAGCGGTTCCCCGACTACCCGAAGGGCATCACGGTGCCCGCGGTGGTCGAGGTGTCGACGGGCCAGGTGGTCACCAACGACTTCCCGCAGATCACGCTCGACTTCTCGACGGAGTGGACGCAGTACCACCGCGACGGCGCCCCCGACCTCTACCCGGAGAAGCACCGCGACGAGATCGACGAGGTGGCCCAACGCATCTACACCGAGGTCAACAACGGCGTCTACCGTTGCGGCTTCGCCGGTTCACAGCGCGCCTACGACAAGGCCTACGACCGGCTGTTCACCGCGCTCGACTGGCTCGAGGACCGGCTGGCCGGGCAGCGATACCTGGTCGGCGACACGATCACCGAAGCCGATGTCCGGCTGTTCACCACGCTGGCCCGCTTCGACCCCGTCTACCACGGGCACTTCAAGTGCAATCGGTCCAAGCTCTCAGAGATGCCCGCGCTGTGGGGATATGCCCGCGACCTGTTCCAGACGCCCGGCTTCGGCGACACCATCGACTTCGTGCAGATCAAGCAGCACTACTACATCGTCCACTCGGACATCAACCCGACTCAGGTGGTGCCCGCCGGGCCCGACCTGGCCAACTGGCTGACGCCACACGGCCGGGAAGCGTTGGGCGGCAGGCCCTTCGGCGACGGGACACCGCCCGGCCCGACCCGGGAGGGGGAGCGGGTGGCCGCCGAGCACACTCCGCTCTAGGGCCACACCATCCGCACGGACCACTCCGCGTGTGGGATCTCGAAGACCTCACCCGCCTCGTCCTGCACCAGCGTCAGCAGTTGGACGGCGATGCCGGTGAGCCGGCCGCGTTGCGGGTCGACCGTCGGGATCGTCACCGCCAGCCGGGTGTCGGGCCGGAACACCGACTCGGTGGTGTCGGCGGGGTCTTCGTAGACACGCAGCAGCCGCCACGGCGCCTCCGCGATCGCCGAGGGGACCGACAGCTGCACCGGATCGCGCTCGGTCACGGCGAGTTCACCCTGTTGCCCGGCGGGCCTGCAGTCGGAGGGGTCGATCACGTCGCAGAACTGGAAGGGGCCGACGCGGGTCAGCTCGCCGTGGGTGAACGCACTGATCTCCGGCAGGGCCGGTTCGTGGTCGCGGGTGAGCTGCCACACCAGCAGCGCCGTCGCCGCGGTCGCCAGCACCGCGACGGCCGCCAGGACGGCCAGAACGCGTTTCACTCGTACGCCACCCCGGCGGTGTCGGAGCGGCGGCCTTCCTGTTCGGCCAGCACGGGGCGGTTCCCGCCGAATCCTGGGATCAGCGATTCGCCGCGGTAACTCACGACGGTCTGGGCCAGCCCGAGAATCAACACGGCGGTGATAGTAGTGAAGCCGATCCACAGGTCGGTGTAGATGAGCACGCCGGTGGCACCGCCGGCGACCCACGCGAGCTGCAGCAGCGACTCCGACCGGCCGAACGCCGAGGCCCTGGACTCCTCGGGGAGGTCGTCCTGCAGCGACGCGTCGAGCGAGGCCTTGGCGATCGCGCTGGCGCCGGAGGTGATCAGCGTGGCGGCGGCCGCCACCAGCAGGTTCCCGGTCAGCGCGGTCAACAGCGCGACCGCCGTCACCGCGGTGGCCGCCCGCACGACCAGCCGCGCCGGGTGGCCCAGTTCGAGCCGGGCCGCGGTCATGTTGCCGACGAAGTTGCCCACCGCGGCGGCGGCGCCGATCAGGCCGAGGATGCGCAGCTGCTCCCAGCCGCCGGCGTCGTGCGACTTCGCCACGAACGCCGGGTAGAGGAACAGGAACCCGACCATCACCTTGATCGTGCAGTTGCCCCAGAGTGCGGTGATGGTGTTGCGGCCCAGCGGCTGGCGCGCCTTGCCGGACCGCTCGGAGGGCGGCTCCCGGCGCAGACCGCCGCTGCCGCCGTGGTAGCTCAGCGTCGCGGGGACCTCACCGGCGGTGACCTCCACCCACTTCGGGATCCGCATCGACAGCACCGCGCCGGCCACGGTCGCCGCCACGATGACGTACAGCGCACCGGGGAGTTGGAACAGGTTGAGCAGGTATTCGGCGCCTGCCGCGACGGCGCCGCCGACCACGGTGCCACCGAGCAGCCCGAACGTCGTGAGGCGGGAGTTGACCCGCACCAGGTCGATGGTCGGGGGCAGCACCCGCGGGGTGACGGCGCTGCGCAGCACCGAGAACGACTTCGACAGCACCATCATCCCGAGCGCGCATGGGTAGAGCACCCACGACGGGTAGCCGCCCGTCACGCCGTCGTAGTTCGCGATCAGCAGCACCACCAGCGCCGTGCGCGCGAGGAACGACGCGGCCAGCGCGACGCGGCGGCCGTGCTGCAGCCGGTCGAGGGCCGGACCGATCAGCGGTGCGATCACCGCGAACGGCGCGATGGTGATCAGCAGGTACAGCGCGACCTTGCTCTTGCTCTCCCCGCTGGCCGCGGCGAAGAACAACGTGTTGGCCAACGCCACCGCCATCGCCGCGTCGACGGCGAAGTTGGCCACCACCGGCCAGGTCAGCGCTGTCAGCCCGGACTTGTCCGCACCGTCGGCGGTGGCGGCCCGGTGCACCAGGCCGTACATCTTCGACCCCATCTCGCGGCTGCGCTGCGCCGCGGCGCGGGTGACGGTGACCCTGCCCGCGCCTGCGCCGACCCCGGGCGGCGGGTCGTAGTGGTGGTGGCCCGGGGGCGCCGGCTCGTCCAGCGGGGGCAGCCAGCGGTTCGCGCTGGGCGTGGACTGCCTGCGTGCGCGCCGGTAGGACCCTCCATCGCTGGGGTAGTTCGCCATCCCGGGATGGTCGTGCCCCGCGGGCGGCCGGGGTGGGTAGTACCGGGCGTCGCGCCGGAACTCTCCGTCACTCTCATCGCGTCCGCCGGCCACCTCACGATTGTCCCCCATGGCACCGACTGGCGGCCGACAGCCGACCGGTGTGGCTTTCCGGTATCGCTCTGCGGCACTATGGGATGCGATGGACAGCCTGACCGACACCGCAGCCCACGTGGCCCGACGTCCCGCCGATCTCGAAGCGGTGCTGATGGGCGCCGTGGAGCAGGCGCGCGCCGCGCTGGTCGAGTTCAGCGGGCCCGACACGATCGGGGAGTACCTCGGCGCGTCCTTCGAGGACCCGACGTCGGCCACCCACCGATTCCTGGCCGACATGCCTGGCTACCGGGGCTGGCAGTGGGCCGTCGTCGTCGCCGCCTATCCGGGCGCCGAGCAGGCGACCATCAGCGAACTGGTGTTGGTTCCCGGCCCGACAGCGCTGCTGGCCCCCAGATGGGTGCCGTGGCAGGACCGGGTCCGCCCGGGCGACCTCCGGCCCGGCGACCTGCTCGCTCCGCCGCGTGAGGATCCCCGGCTGGTGCCCGGCCACGTCGCCACCGGCGATGATCAGGTCGACGAGACCGCCGCGGAGGTGGGGCTGGGCCGCAAGCAGGTGCTGAGCCGGTGGGGTCGCGTCGACGCCGCGCAACGCTGGCACGACGGCGAGTTCGGCCCGGGTTCGGCGATGGCCCGCTCGACGAAGCGGGTGTGCCGCGACTGCGGGTTCTACCTGCCGCTGTCCGGTTCGCTCGGGGTCATGTTCGGCGTGTGCGCCAACGAGATGTCGGCCGACGGCCACGTGGTCGACTCCGAGTACGGCTGCGGTGCGCACTCGGACACACCGGCTCCGCAGCTCACCGGGTCACCGCTGTACGACCCGTACGACGACGGCGTGATCGACCTGGCCGAGAACGACTGATCAGTTCTCCGCCGCGGCCTTGATCTTGGCCAGCGACTCGTTCATGCCGGCGACGAGTTCCTCCTCGAAGCTGGGCACGCCGCCCATGAGTTTGTTGACCGCCATGTTCGACACCGCGGTGACGCCGTTGGAGGCGTCGCGGGTCTCCACCAGACGGGTGCCGGTGGCGGTCGGCTCGAGTTCGTAACTCCACACCGTCTTGTTGGCGTCGACGCGGAACGCCACCTTCTTCTCCGAGACGACCTCGGTGATGGTGCAGGTGGTCGGCCAGATCAGGCGGTTGCGCCGGTTGAGGTTGACGGTCTTGGTGCCCGGGCGCAGCGGGCCGAGCAATTTCATGGCGCGACACTGCGGGCTCCACTGCGGCATCCGGCCGAGGTCGGAGACCAGCGACCAGACCTTGGCCACCGGGGCGTCGATCTCGATCTCTGCGTGAAGCAACGGTGCGGCCATGGATCCTCCTGATCGGGGCGGCGGGCGCAGTCTCAGCGAAGCCCGCTCTGGGCGCCGCGCGCGCCGCGGCGTACGGCGTGACGTTGCCACAGGAAGATCGAAGTGCCAAACAGGCCGATGCCCAGTCCGGCGATCGTGAACGGACGCCACTCGTGCAGCGCGGAGACCGTGAACGCGAGCACGGTGGCGATCAGCCACGCGGCGGCGATCACGAGGATGACGGGCCGCGGGTCGAGCAGGGCGGCCGGCAGCGGCGGCGGCTGCGGCGATTCGTTCACCGGGGTGTGTTCGTCGGCCATCGATGTCAATCTAGCCGATCCGAAATGGTCCGTAACCACGGTTATCGGTTTGCTCGCCGCTTTTAGCGACGCTATGTAGTATTTGCTTCGTGATCGACCTCGACTCCCGGCTGGCCAGCGATTTGTCACTCGCAGTAGTGCGGCTGGCTCGCCAATTACGCTTTCGGCGTGCTGATTCGCCGATTTCGCTGTCGCAATTGTCAGCTCTGTCCACGCTGGCCAAAGAGGGTGCGATGACGCCGGGAGCGTTAGCTGTGCGGGAGCGGGTGCGCCCGCCGTCGATGACTCGGGTGATCGCATCCCTGGCCGAAATGGGTTTCGTCTCACGAAACGCCCATCCCGTGGACGGTCGGCAGGTGCTGGTGTCGGTGTCGCCGGCCGGGGCCGACCTCGTCCAGGCGGAGAAGCGGGCCAGCCAGGAGTGGCTGCAGCGCCGGATCGCTCGTCTGGAACCCGAAGAGCGCAGGACGCTGCTGATGGCCGCCGACCTGATGTCGGCGATGGTCGAGGAGAGCGCGTAAGCTTCGCCGCCGTGCGGAGATCGGAGCATTGACGACCGTCATCGACGTCGACGATCCCGCCGACCCGCGACTCGACGACTTCCGCGACCTCAACAGCATCGACCGCAGACCCGATCTGCCCACCGGCAAGGGGTTGGTGATCGCCGAGGGGGTGCTGGTGGTGCAGCGCATGGTGGCCTCGCGGTTCACCCCCCGCGCGCTGCTCGGCACCGATCGTCGGCTCACCGAACTCGGGACCGGCCTCGACGCCGTCGACGCGCCCTACTACCGGGCCTCGGCCGACGTTATGGCCGAGGTGGTCGGCTTCCACCTGAACCGGGGCGTGCTGGCCTCGGCGTCGCGCCCGGCCGAGCTCACCGTCGCCGAAGTGCTCGACGGCGCCCACACCGTGGCGGTGCTCGAGGGGGTCAACGACCACGAGAACCTCGGCTCGATCTTCCGCAACGCCGCCGGGCTCGGCGTCGACGCGGTCATCTTCGGGGCCGGGTGTGCCGACCCGTTGTACCGGCGGGCGGTGCGCGTGTCGATGGGCCACGCGCTGCTCGTGCCGTTCGCGCGCGCCACCGCCTGGCCCGATGAGCTAAACCTGTTGCGCGACAACGGGTTTCACCTGCTGGCGATGACGCCGGACCCGGCCGCCGACACCGTGGCCACGGCGATGGCGGCGCTGGGGCGGGAGAAGGTCGCGGTCCTCGTCGGTGCGGAGGGCCCCGGCCTGACCGAGCGGGCGATGCGGGCCAGCGACCGGCGGGTGCGCATCCCGATGTCGCGGGGTACCGATTCGCTCAACGTGGCGACCGCGGCCGCGCTGGCATTCTACGAACGTGTCCGGTCGGGCTAGATTGCCTCCGGTGGGCGACTGCGGGGAGGTGACAGCGTGACCGACGAATCCACGCCGTGGGGAACGGGTTTGACGGTGGCCGCCGGAGTCGCCGCGGTGATCGCCACCGCCGTCATCGTGCTGAGCCTCGGACTGCTGCGGGTGCACCCACTGCTGGCGGTCGGCCTGAACATGGTCGCCGTGGGCGGGTTGGCGCCGACGGTGTGGGGCTGGCGGACCCGGCCGGTGTGGCGGTGGTTCGCGTTCGGTGCGGGCGTCGGCGTGGCGGGCGGGTGGATCGCCCTGCTCGCCATCACCCTCAGCGGGATGGTGCCGGCCTAGCGCTTCTGTCGGCTCTTCGCGCGAGCGCTCATCGCTTCTGTCGGCTCTTCGCGCGAGCGCTCATCGCTGCCCGCTGGAGCGGACCCCGAGCAGCACGTCCTCCCACCCGGGAACGGTCGGGCGGGCCTTGGCCTTGCGCGACTTCGCCGGCCTGGGTGCCTGCGGTTCCTGCCCGGCCTCGGGTTCGGGCGCAGGTGCCGGTTCGGGCTCGGGTTCGGGCAGCGGTGCCGGGGCGGGCGCCTGCGGTGCGGCGGGCGCGTCGAAGTCCAGTTGGGCGACGGGGGCGACCGGGCGCAGCGGGCGGCTGAAGTCGGGGTCGATCAGCTGATAGGCCGCCTCGTCGAACGCGGTGACCGTGCCGCCGTGCGCACCGGGGGAGAACCGGAAGTGGGCGACGTTGTCGGACCGACCGGCCTTCCACGCCACCTGCACCGTCCAGCGTCCGTCCTCGTTGCGCCAGGCGTCCCAGTTCGTCGCGTCGGGGTTCAGTCCCCGCGCGACCAGCGCGGTGCTGACGGTTTCGAGCAGGGTGAGCACCGCGGGGCCGTCGGAGAGCACCGGATGCGCGGCGGTGGCGAGTTCGGCGGCCCGCGACCGCTCCAGCAGCACCGGGTGGGCGAACCGTTCCACCCGCTCGATCGGCATTCCCGAGGCGTTGGCGACCTGCTCGACGGAGGCGCCCGCGCGGATCTTGGCCTGAATATCTCTGGGACGCAGCACGTTGTGCACCTCGACATCGATCATGGTCTGGTCGGCCGATCGATTGAACGCCGCCCGGTCCCCGCGGGCCGCGGCGCGGAACCGGTCGTCGATGCGCAGCGTGAACTTCTCACCGGAGTCGGTCTGGCAGAGGATCGTGTTGCCGTCGACGTCGAGTTCGACGACCTTGAGTTCCCGCACTGCGACCTCCTCCGGGCTCGTTTCGCGGCGCCAGGCGCCAGCCCGATTAGCTGGTCAGCCTACTGCGTTACCTCCCCGTGACCACGGTGACACGCGGCGATGAACTACAACCGTTCGACGACCCAGTCGACGCACCGGGTCAGCGCGCTGACGTCCTCCGGGTCGACGGCGGCGAACATCGCGACCCTCAGTTGGTTGCGGCCGAGCTTGCGGTACGGCTCCGTATCGACGATTCCGTTGGCGCGCAGGATCTTCGCCACCGCGGCGGCGTCGACGTCGTCGGAGAAGTCGATGGTGCCGACCACCTGCGAGCGCAGCGCCGGGTCGGTGACGAACGGGGTGGCGTACGTCGACGCCTCGGCCCACGAGTACAGCCGCTGTGACGAGTCGGCGGTGCGCTTGACGGCCCAGTCCAGCCCGCCGTTGCCGTTGAGCCAGTCCAGTTGGTCGGCCAGCAGCACCAGCGTGCCGATCGCGGGGGTGTTGTAGGTCTGGTTCTTGAGGCTGTTCTCCACCGCGATCGGCAGGGAGAGGAAGTCGGGTACCCAGCGGCCCGACTGCGCGATCTGGTCGATGCGGGCGAGGGCGGCGGGGCTGACGACCGCGAGCCACAGGCCGCCGTCGCCGGCGAAGTTCTTCTGCGGGGCGAAGTAGTACGCGTCGGCCTGGGCGATGTCGACGGGCAGGCCGCCGGCCCCTGACGTCGCATCGATCACGATCAGCGCGTCACCGGAGTCGGCCGGGCGCTGCACCGGGACCGCGACACCGGTCGAGGTCTCGTTGTGGGCCCAGGCGATGACGTCGACCGACGGGTCGGCCTGCGGTTCGGGGGCGCTGCCCGGATCGGCCTTGACGACGATCGGGTCGCCGATGAACGGATTCTTGGCGACGGCCGAGGCGAACTTCGCGCTGAACTCCCCGTAGGTGAGGTGCAGCGAGCGCTTGTCGATCAGGCCGAACGCCGCGGCGTCCCAGAACGCGGTGCTGCCGCCGTTGCCGAGGATGACCTCGTAGCCGTCGGGCACCGAGAACAGCGCCTTGACGCCGTCGCGGACCCGGCCGACGAGGTTCTTGACCGGCGCCTGGCGGTGCGAGGTGCCGAACAGGTCGCCCGCGGCCGCGAGTGCGGCCAGCTGTTCGGGACGCACCTTCGACGGGCCGGACCCGAAGCGTCCGTCGCGGGGCTTGAGGTCGGCGGGAATGGTGAGTTCGGCCATGGGTCACCAGCGTAGTTCCCGGCGATTTCGGCGCGGTAATCGACGCTGAGCGCACGCCAGCGCGCCGAATCCGCAGCAAACTCTCATATCGGCGTGGACATTTACCCGATACCTCCGGTACTGTGTACAGCAGACCGGTGAATGTAAACCCCTACGGGAGGCTCTCATGGCTCGCACACGCACGGTCCGCCGGTGGCGCCGGAATATGGACGTCACCGAAGACAAGGCTTACGTCGACACGCTGACCACCCTGTCCGAGGGTTCGGTGCGCCGTAACTTCAACCCCTACACCGACATCGATTGGGATTCCCCGGAGTTCGCTGTGATCGACGGCGACGAGCGGTGGATCCTGCCGGGGACCGATCCGATCGGGCGGCATCCCTGGTACCGGGCGCAGCCGGTCGAACGGCAGATCGAGATCGGCCGGTGGCGGCAGGCCAACGTGGCGAAGGTGGGCCTGCAGTTCGAGATCATCCTGATCCGCGGCCTGACCAACTACGCGTTCTGGGTGCCCAACGGCTCACCCGAATACCGCTACTGCATGCACGAGTCGGTCGAAGAGTGCAACCACACCATGATGTTCCAGGAGATGGTGAACCGCATCGGCGCCGACGTGCCCGGTATGCCGCGACTGCTGCGCTGGCTGTCGCCGTTCATCCCCCTGATCGCAGGCCCGCTGCCGATCCCGTTCTTCTTCGGTGTGCTCGCCGGTGAGGAGCCGATCGACCACACGCAGAAGAACGTGCTGCGCGAGGGGAAGGACCTGCACCCGATCATGGAGCGGGTGATGGCGATCCACGTCGCCGAGGAAGCCCGCCACATCTCGTTTGCCCACGAATACCTGCGCAAGCGGCTGCCGCATCTGTCGCGGTGGCAGCGCTTCTGGCTCTCGGTCCACGTCCCGCTGATCATGCGCGTGCTGTGCCAGGCGATCATCGTCCCGCCGAAGGCCTTCTGGAAGGAATTCGACATCCCGCGTTCGGTCCGCAAGGACGTGTTCTTCCGCGCCCCGGAGTCGCGGCAGTTCCTGCGCGACATGTTCGGTGACGTCCGGATGCTCTGCCACGACACCGGTCTGATGAACCCGCTGGCAAAGCTCATGTGGCGGATCTGCCGGATCGACGGCCGGCCCAGCCGCTACCGCAGCGAGCCGCACCGCCAGCACGTCGCCACGGCGGCATAGAAAGGCGCCGACCGTGCCCCATGTGATCACCCAGTCGTGCTGCAGCGACGGGTCGTGTGTCTTCGCGTGCCCGGTGAACTGCATCCACCCCACCCCCGACGAGCCGGGCTTCGCGACCGCCGAGATGCTCTACATCGACCCGGCGGCGTGCGTCGACTGCGGCGCGTGCGTCAGCGCCTGTCCGGTCGGCGCGATCGGCCACGATTCGGTGCTGACCGAGGCGCAGTTGCCGTTCGTCGAACTCAACGCCGCGTTCTACCCCGAGCGCAGGGCGGATGAGAAGGTGCCGCCGACCTCCAAGCTGGCGCCGGTGCCCGAGGCCCCCGTCGTGCACTCCCGTCCCGACGGCCCGCTGCGGGTCGCCATCGTGGGATCCGGTCCGGCCGCCATGTACGCCGCCGATGAGCTGCTCACCCAGCGCGACGTGCGGGTCACGATGTTCGAGCGGCTGCCCACGCCCTACGGTCTGGTCCGCGCCGGCGTCGCCCCCGACCACCAGAGCACCAAGCGGGTGACCCGGCTGTTCGACCAGGTGACGGCGCGGCGGGAGATGCGCCTCTATCTCAACGTCGAGGTCGGCACCCATGTGAGCCACGACGAGCTGCTGGCCCACCACCACGCCGTGCTGTACGCCGTCGGCGCCCCCACCGACCGCCGCCTGGCCATCGACGGGATGGGTCTGCCCGGCACCGCGACGGCCACCGAGGTCGTCGCCTGGTACAACGGCCACCCCGAGTACGCCACCCTGCCGGTCGCGCTCGACCATCACCGGGCGGTCGTGATCGGCAACGGCAACGTGGCACTCGACGTCGCGCGCATGCTCACCACCGATCCGGACCGGCTGGCCGCCACCGACATCGCCGACCACGCGCTGGCCGCGCTGCGCGGCTCGCGGGTCGAGGAGGTGGTGATCGCCGCCCGGCGCGGACCCGCCCAGTCGGCGTTCACGTTGCCCGAGCTGATCGGGCTGACCGCCACCTGCGATGTGGTGCTCGACGCGGCCGACCACGAGCTGGTCCGGCGTGACCTGGCCGACGGGACCGACCCGCTCACCCGCAACAAGCTCGAGATCCTGGCGAAGTTGCCCGACGCGTCGGCGCCGATCACCCGCCCGCGGATCAGACTGGCCTACCGGCTGACGCCGCGGCGGGTCACCGGCGAGACGCGGGCCGACGGGGTCGAGTTCACCGTCACCGGCACCGATGAGGGGTGCCGCCTCGACGCCGGCCTCGTGCTGTCCTCCATCGGCTACCACGGCAGACCGGTCGACGGGCTTCCGTTCGACGAGGCCGCGGGCGTCGTCCCCCACGACGGCGGCCGCGTCGTCGACCCGTCGTCGGGCCGGCCCGTTGTGGGGAGCTACGTCGCGGGCTGGATCAAGCGCGGACCGACCGGGTTCATCGGCACGAACAAGTCGTGCGCTGCGCAGACCGTGCACCACCTGGTGGACGACTACAACGCCGGACTGCTCACCGCGCCGGCGTCGGGTCCCGGCGAGCTGGACCGGTTGGTGCGGCAACGCCGTCCCGACGTGGTCGACAGCGACGGCTGGCGTGCCATCGACGCGGCGGAGGTCGCCCGCGGTGGCGGCGAACGCCCGCGGGTGAAGTTCACCGCGATCCCCGACATGCTCGAGGCCGCGGCGGCCGCACCGACACCGAGTGTCGGGCGGCGCCTGCTCGCCGGCCTGCTCCGGTAGGCCTACTGGCCGTTCATCGCGGCCTGCATTTCCTCCTGGCTGACCTCGCGGACCGGCTGGCCCATCGACCACAGGTGGCCGAATGGATCCCGCAGCACGCCGTAGCGGTCACCCCAGAACTGCTCCTCGACCGGCATCACCACGGTGGCGCCGGCGTCGATCGCCTGCTGGAATTTCGCGTCGACGTCGGTGACCTGCAGGTGAATCGTGACCGGTGAGCCGCCCAGCGCCGTCGGCGTCGAGGACTTGCCGTCGTTGTACTCCGGGAAGTCGTCGGCGAGCATCACCAACGAGCCGTTGATCTGGACCGCGCCGTGCATCAGCTTGCCGTCGGGACCCGGCATCCGCCCCAGCTCGGTGGCGCCGAAAGCTTTGACGTAGAAGTCGATTGCGGCGGCGCCGTTGTCGACGACGAGGTGCGGAGCGACCAGCGGTTGCACTTCTATGGCCATGGGAATCTCCTTGGTAGGTGGGACAGTCACCATGCTGACCCCACCCACCGACAAATTTCATCGGTCACACAATGGAGAACGACGGCGGCAACCCCGTCCGGCCGGTCAGCGCCAGCAGCACCTGCTCGCCGTGCCCGGAGAGCACCGCGACCTCGGCGGCCAACCGCACCGCGTCCGAGGACACCTCCGGCGGCGGCGCGTAGTCCACACCCGCCGCCTGCCCGATGTCCAGACCGTGCACGGCCAGTTCGAAGGTCCGTGTCGGGAGGTAGTCGCTCAGCCGGATCCCCAGCCCGCCGATCACCTCGATGAGCGGGTCGCCCGCGCCGTCCACGTCGGCCACCGCCGTCGCGGCCAGACGCGTCACGGCCGCCGCCGGATCGTCCCCGAGCTCGCGGCCGGCCTGTCTGCCGCGTTCCGCGACCGCCGCCGGGTCGATGCCGAGCGCCGCGGGAGTCACCTTGAGGTAGTACTCGGCGGCGCTGGTGACGTCCTGGCGGGCCGCGGTGGTCCGCAGATAGGCGCTGACGGTGATCAGTGAGCGCGACGTGTGGCCGACCAGCGCCCGCAGATCCCACTCACCCAAACCGGGGCCGTCCCACGCGGCGGCCGGAAGCCGGCCCACCAGATCGACGAAGCTGTGTGCGGCCGAGGCGAATACAGCCGCGGGACCGGTGCTCACCCGGCGGCGACGCGGTCCCAGCCCTCGACGGACTCGAGGCTGCGCGGGTCGGGTCCGACGTAGATCGCCGACGGGCGCACCAGCTTGCCCAGTCGCTTCTGTTCGAGGATGTGGGCGCACCAGCCGGCGGTGCGCCCACAGGTGAACATCGCCGGCATCATCGAGGCGGGCACGCGGGCGAAGTCGAGGATCACCGCGGCCCAGAACTCGACGTTCGTCTCGATCGCCCGGTCGGGGCGGCGTTCCCGCAGTTCGGCCAGCGCCGCCTGTTCGAGCGCGGCGGCCACCTCGTAGCGGGGCGCCTCCAGACGTTCGGCGGTGGCGCGCAGTACGCGGGCCCGCGGATCCTCCGCGCGGTACACCCGGTGCCCGAAGCCCATCAGCTTGTCCTTGCGGTCGAGGATGCCCTTGACCACGGCGCGGGCGTCACCGGTGCGCTCCACCTCGTCGAGCATCGGCAGCACCCGCGCCGGCGCGCCGCCGTGCAGGGGGCCGCTCATCGCGCCGACAGCACCGGACAGCGAGGCTGCGACGTCGGCGCCGGTGGAGGCGATCACCCGGGCGGTGAACGTCGAGGCGTTCATCCCGTGCTCGGCGGCGGTCACCCAGTAGGCGTCGATGGCCTCCACGTGCTTGGGATCGGGATCACCCTGCCATCGGGTCATGAAACGGGCTGTGACGGTGGTGCATTCGTCGATCGACCGCTGCGGAATGGCGGGTTGGTGGATTCCGCGCGCGGACTGCGCGACGTAGGACAGCGCCATCACCGAGGCGCGCGCGAGTTGCGCGCGGGCGGTGTCGTCGTCGATGTCGAGGATCGGTTTGTAGCCCCAGATCGGGGCGAGCATCGCGAGTCCGGCCTGCACGTCGACGCGGACGTCTCCGCTGTGGATCGGCAGGGGGAACGGTTCGGCGGGTGGCAGCCCGTCGCCGAAGCGCCCGTCGACCAGCAGCGCCCACACGTCGCCGAACGTCACCCGGTGGGCGACCAGGTCCTCGATGTCCACGCCGCGGTACCGCAGCGCCCCGCCGTCCTTGTCCGGTTCGGCGATCTGGGTGGTGAACGCCACCACTCCCTCGAGTCCCTCGACGAAGTTCTCCGGCACCGACGGCGACGTCTGAGTCATGGCCAGATTCTCGCACCCGGGGCAAGTGTCGGCCGGACCGGTCGGCGTAGCGTTGGCGCGGTGACGGAGGCCGGCAACGAGCACTTGGCGAGGATGCGCGTGGAGTACGGATCGGTGGAGAAGGACGGCAGCGCCGACCTCGACGCGGACTGGTTGGCCGACGGCTGGGTTGCGCTGCTGCGCAGGTGGTTAGCGGATGCGGAGGCGGCCGGGATCTCCGAGCCGAACGCAATCGTGCTCGGCACCGTCGACGCCGCCGGACGGCCGGTCACCCGCACGGTGCTGTGCAAGAGCGTCGACGACGAGGGCATCACGTTCTTCACCAACTACGGCTCCGCCAAGGGCGAGGATCTGGCGGATTCGCCCCACGCCTCGGCGACCTTCCCGTGGTTTGCCCTGGGCCGCCAGGTCCATGTGCGCGGCGCGGTGACGAAGGTGTCGGCCGAGGAGACCGCCGACTACTGGTCGAAGCGGCCCCGCGGATCGCAACTCGGAGCGTGGGCGTCACAGCAGTCCCGGCCGATCGCGTCGCGCGCGGCGCTGCTCGACCAGCTGGCCGAGGTGACCGAGCGGTTCGCCGGCCACGACACGGTGCCGGTGCCGCCGGACTGGGGTGGCTACCGCATCGCCGCCGAGGTCGTCGAGTTCTGGCAGGGCCGGGAGAACCGCGTACACAACAGGATTCGACTGAGCGGGGGCCGCGTCGAGCGGCTCCAGCCCTAGGTGAGGCGGTTCTTCGCCGACACCACACCCCTGCGGACGCGCGACTTCCGCCGGCTGTGGGTGGCCGGCGTCCCGACCGTCATCGGCGCGAACCTGACCCTCTTCGCGGTGCCGGTGCAGTTGTACGCACTCACCCAGAGCTCCGCCTACGTGGGGTTGGCCGGCGTGTTCGCGCTGGTGCCGTTGATCGTCTTCGGGCTGTGGGGCGGGGCGCTGGCCGACGCGATGGACCGGCGGGTGCTGCTCATCATCGCGTCGTGCGGACTCGCCGTCGCCTCGATCCTGCTGTGGCTGCAGGCCGCGCTGGCGCTCGACAACGTGTGGGTGGTGCTGTGTCTGCTGGCCGTGCAGCAGGCGTTCTACGCCGTCAACGCGCCGACCCGGTCGGCGGCCATTCCGCGGATGGTGCCCGCCGCCCAACTGCCCGCGGCCAACTCGCTCAACATGACCGTCACCCAGGCCGGCGCGATCATCGGCCCGCTGCTCGCCGGTGTGCTGCTGCACTGGGTCGACCTGTCGACGCTCTACCTGATCGACGCGATCACCTGCCTGGTGCCCATCCTGGCCACCGTCCGGCTCTCACCCATCCCGCCCACCGGCGCTCAGACCGGGGCGTCGCGGTTCGGTCTGGCCGCGGTGCTCGACGGCTTTCGGTACCTGGCCGGCAACCAGGTGGTGCTCATGTCGTTCGTCGTCGACCTCATCGCGATGGTCTTCGGGATGCCGCGGGCGCTGTTCCCGCAACTGGCGCACGAGAGCTTCGGCGGCCCCGTCGCGGGCGGTACCACGATGGCGTTGCTCGCCGCGTCGATGTCGGTGGGCGCGGTGGCCGGTGGGGTGTTCTCCGGATGGCTGCCGCGGGTGCGCAGACAGGGCCTCGCGGTGGTCGGCGCGATCGTCGTGTGGGGCTTCGCGATGGTCGGATTCGGGATCGCCTGCGGGCTGGCCGACGGGCACACCGGGGCCCTGTTGTGGGCGGCGCTGGCGTTCCTGGCCGTCGGCGGGGCCGCGGACATGGTCTCGGCGGCGTTCCGGTCGACGATCCTGCAAGAGGCCGCCTCCGACGACGTGCGCGGCAGGCTGCAGGGGGTGTTCATCGTCGTGGTGGCCGGCGGACCGCGGGTGGCCGACGTCCTGCACGGCGCCGCGGCGGCGGCCGTGGGCACCACCATCGCCGCGGCCGGTGGTGGCGGGCTGGTGGTGGTCGGTGTGCTCGCCGCCGTGGCGCTCGCCCCGGCGTTCGTGCGCTACCGCACCGCGTCGGTTCCGTCCGAGAGCGACAAAGTATGAGCACCGGCTTTTTGCGCCGAATGTCAAGATCAACTGTTTTTTGCCGCAGGCCGGACTAGCATCCGAGGGGTGGCTGATCTCGACGGCGCACCGGTCCTCGGCCTGCGCGAACGCAAGAAACAGCGCACCCGGACCACCCTGATCAACGCCGCGGTCGAACTGTGCGACCGGCAGGGTTTCGAGAACACCACCGTCGATCAGATCGCCGCGGTCGCCGACGTCTCGCCCCGCACGTTCAGCCGGTACTTCGCGACCAAGGAAGCGGTGGTACTGGCCGTCATCGACGACATCATCGAGATCGTCGCCGTCGAACTGCGCAGGCAACCGCCCGACATCAGCCACATCGAGGCGATCTTCCGCAGCCACGTCCGCGCGTTCGAGGCCACCAAGACGGCGCCGCCGACCGGGCTCACCGCGGAGCGGCTGCTGGCGTCCGCGCGGATCGTGACGTCCTCGGCGGCGCTGATGCACGCGTCCACCCGCTTCCGGCTCGATGCGGTGAACTCCGCGCTCGTCGACCGTATGGGCACCGCACCCGACGACAGCCGCCTGCAACTGGTGGCTGCGGTGTGGGGCGCGATCATGATGACCGCGCTCGCCGACCTCGGCCCCCGCATCGACTGGGACACGATGACCGTGGATCACATCGTGTCCCGGATAGAGGCGGCGTACGCGCAGTTCCTCGATGTGACCGCCGATGTCAGGCAGCTTGTCTGAGCAACTGCCCGCCCCCCGCAAGCACGTCCGTCACGATGGGGCTACCTTTTGTAGACGAGGGTCTGCACCTGCGGAGCGACGATGAAGGGATTCCCGTGGCCGATAATCCGTCCAGTGCGACTGAGCACGCCAAGCTGAGCTACCCCGGCGGCGAGCTCGAGCTGGATATCGTCCCGGCCACTGAGGGTGCCGACGGCATCGCGCTGGGGTCGCTGCTGGCGAAGACCGGTTACACGACCTTCGACGGTGGTTTCGTCAACACCGCGTCGACGAAGAGTGCGATCACCTACATCGACGGCGACGCGGGAATCCTGCGCTACCGCGGTTACCCGATCGAGCAGCTGGCCGAGAAGTCGACGTTCATCGAGGTCAGCTACCTGCTGATCTACGGTGAACTGCCGACCGCCGATCAGCTCGAGGACTTCACCACCAAGATCCAGCGGCACACGCTGCTGCACGAGGACCTCAAGCGGTTCTTCGACGGGTTCCCGCGCAACGCCCACCCGATGCCGGTGCTCTCGAGTGCGGTCAACGCGCTGAGCGCGTACTACCAGGATTCGCTGGACCCGATGGACAAGAACCAGGTCGAGCTGTCGACGATCCGGTTGCTGGCCAAGCTGCCGACCATCGCGGCGTATGCGTACAAGAAGTCCGAGGGGCAGCCGTTCCTGTACCCGGACAACTCGCTGACGCTGGTGGAGAACTTCCTGCGGATGACGTTCGGCTTCCCGGCCGAGCCCTACGAGGTCGATCCGGAGATCGTGCGGGCGCTCGACATGCTGCTGATCCTGCACGCCGACCATGAGCAGAACTGCTCGACGTCGACGGTGCGCCTGGTCGGCTCGTCGCAGGCCAACCTGTTCACCTCGATCTCGGGCGGCATCAACGCGCTGTGGGGTCCGCTGCACGGCGGCGCCAACCAGGCGGTGCTGGAGATGTTGACGAAGATCCAGCAGTCCGACGGCGACGTGCGCGAGTTCGTGCGTAAGGTCAAGGACCGCGAGGACGGTGTGAAGCTGATGGGCTTCGGGCACCGCGTGTACAAGAACTACGATCCGCGTGCCCGCATCGTCAAGGAGCAGGCCGACAAGATCCTGGGCAAGATGGGCGTCGAGGACGAACTGCTAGACATCGCGAAGTCGCTCGAAGAGGTGGCGCTGACCGACGACTTCTTCGTCGAGCGCAAGCTGTACCCGAACGTCGACTTCTACACCGGTGTGATCTACCGGGCCATGGGCTTCCCGACGCGGATGTTCACCGTGCTGTTCGCGCTCGGCCGGCTGCCCGGCTGGATCGCGCACTGGCGTGAGATGCACTCGGAGCCCGGCAAGATCGGCCGCCCGCGGCAGATCTACACCGGCTACACCGAGCGGGACTACATCGACACGTCGAACCGCTAGCGCTTTCCTCGCCCAAACGAACAAACGGGCGGGAAAGTGCGAGTGATGTTCGCCATTACGTCGATCTCGGCGCGTGGTCACGGTTGCCTTGCGGACAGTTGTAGTTTCACAATGGTTGGGTGATTGACACCGTCGGCATGAGCGCGCGGCGCAAGGCCATCATCCTGGTCTCGTGCTGTCTGAGCCTGCTCATCGTGTCGATGGACGCCACCATCGTCAACGTCGCGATCCCGGCGATCCGCTCAGATCTGCACGCCTCCCCGTCGCAGCTGCAATGGGTGGTCGACATCTACACCCTGGTCCTCGCGTCGCTGCTGATCCTGGCGGGGGCGACGGGGGACCGGTTCGGCCGCCGCCGGGTGTTCCAGATCGGGCTGACCGTCTTCGCGTTCGGCTCGCTGCTGTGCAGCGTCGCGCCCAATATCGAGACGTTGATCGTCGCGCGCCTGCTGCAGGCGATCGGCGGTTCGATGATGAATCCCGTTGCGCTGTCGATCGTCTCGCAGATCTTCACCGGGCCGGTGGAACGCGCCAGGGCGCTGGGCATCTGGGGTTCGGTGGTCGGCATCGCCATGTCGATCGGCCCGATCGTCGGCGGTCTTCTCATCGAGACGGTCAGCTGGCGGGCGGTGTTCTGGATCAACCTGCCGATCTGCGCGGCGGCGATCGTCCTGACCGCGGTGTTCGTGCCCGAGACCAAGTCGACGACCATGCGCACCATCGATCCGATCGGTCAGGCGCTGGCCGTACTGTCCCTGTTCGGCGTCGTCTTCGCGTTGATCGAGGGGCCGGGGCTGGGCTGGACCCACCCGTTCACGCTGAGCGCGGCCGTCGTCGCCGCGGTGGCGTTCGTCTTCTTCCTGCGCTACGAGTCGCGCCGCCTCGACCCGTTCATCGACCTGCGCTTCTTCCGCAGCATCCCGTTCAGCGCGGCGACGGTGACCGCGATATCGGCGTTCGCCGGGTGGGGTGCGTTCCTGTTCATGATGTCGCTCTACCTGCAGGGTGAGCGCGGCTATTCGGCCATGGAGACCGGCTCGATCTATC
This sequence comes from Mycobacterium sp. IS-1496, assembly GCF_001499995.1. GTDB lineage: Bacteria > Actinomycetota > Actinomycetes > Mycobacteriales > Mycobacteriaceae > Mycobacterium. The sequence goes on along the minus strand of NZ_LQIU01000033.1, from coordinate 23,295 downwards.
TGCCGATCGCGATCGGCGCGCTGCTCTTCTCACCGCTGTCGGGCCGGTTGGTGGGGCGGTTCGGCGCCCGGCCGTCGCTGCTGATCGCCGGGGTGCTGATCACGGGGGCGTCGGCGATGCTGAGCTTCCTCACCGGGACCACCCCGGTCTGGCAGTTGCTCGTCGTCTTCGCCGTCTTCGGCATCGGCTTCTCGATGGTCAACGCGCCGATCACCAACGCCGCGGTCAGCGGGATGCCGTTGGAGCGCGCAGGCGCCGCGTCGGCGGTGACGTCGACCAGCAGGCAGATCGGGGTGAGTATCGGTGTGGCACTGTGCGGTTCGGTCGCGGGCGGAGCGCTGGCCGGCACGTCGACGGACTTCGCCGCCGCGGCGCGGCCGCTGTGGTTCGTGTGCGTCGCGCTCGGTCTCGTCATCACCGTGCTGGCGGTGTGGTCGACGTCGGGCCGGGCGACGCGTTCGGCCGACCGGCTGGCGCCGCTGATCGCAGGGGATGTGGTGACAGAGGGGGTGACCCGTGCCGCGTAACCCGCTCGCCGACGAGGTGTGGGCAGCGTTGACGGCGCTGGTCTTCGACAACCGCGACAGCTGGCGGCGCGCAGTGGTCGAGGAGACGGGGCTGCCGTTCAGTCGCGTGCGGGTGTTGCGACGGCTGGGCCGCCGGCCGATGACGGTGAAGCAGGTGGCGCAGGCCGCCACACTCGACGCCCCCGCCGCCACCGTCGCCGTCAACGATCTGGAGGACCGCGGGTTGGTGATCCGTGAGGTCGACCCGGCGAACCGCCGCTGCAAGACGGTGTCGCTGACCGACGCCGGCCGCGCGGTGCTCTCGACGATCGAGGCCATCGACGATCCCGCCCCCGACGGGCTGGCGGCTCTGGACGACGACGAACTGAGGGCGCTGCGGGCGACGCTGGCGAAGCTCGCCGGAGGCTGAGCGTCAGACCCGGGTCAGCGTGACGTTGTACAGCCGCACCCCGGCGTCGGTGGGCGCGATGTCGACGAACGTCGGGACGTCGCGGATCGCGTCGCCCTTGGCGATCACGTTCCCCCACACCTCGACCGCGCAGGGAAAACCCTTGCAGCGCAACCAGAATCCCGGTGCACTCTGGTACGGCGGCATGCTCGGCGCCTGATCGACGCGGTACCGCCCGGGCGGGATGAACGACGTCGCCCAGCCCGCCGACGCCTGCTCGTCGACACCGAAGAGTCCGTTGCTGCCGTAGCTCGGCGATGCGGTGGCGGGGGCGGCGAGCACGAGGCCGGCCAGCACGCTGCCGGCCAGGACGGTGCCGGCGGCGGTCGTCGCGCGGGTGGCGTTCACGCAGGCCAGCGTACGCTCAGCTGTCCAGCACAGCCATGGCCGCGTTGTGCCCGCCGATGCCGGAGACGCCGCCGCCCCGTCGGGAACCCGACCCGCACAGCAGGATTCGCGGGTGCCGGGTGGCCACCCCCCAGCGCTGCGGCGCGGTGTCGAGCGGATCGTCGGCCTCGGCGAAGGGCCACTGCAACCCGCCGTGGAAGATGTTGCCGCCGGTCATGTTCAAGCTGTGCTCCAGGTCGGCGGTGGTCTTCGTCTCGATGCACAGCCGGCCCGCCGAATCCTCCATCACCACATCGTGGATCGGTTCGGCGAGAACGGAATTGAGCGAGGTGAGGACGGCGGAGGTCAGCGTGTTGCGCATCCGCTCGTCGTCCCCGTGGGCCAGCAGGGTGTGGGGGGTGTGCAGTCCGAACACGGTCAGGGTGTGGGCGCCCGCGGCCCGCAGCTCGTCGGACAGGATCGTCGGGTCGGCCAGCGAGTGGCAGTAGATCTCGCACGGCAGCGGCTGCGGCACCTCACCGGCCGCCGCGCGGTCGTGGGCCGCGTCGAGTTGGCTGAGCGTCTCGTTGATGTGGAACGTCCCACCGAACGCCTGCTCGGCGGGCACGGTCGTATCGCGCAGCGTCGGCAGCCGGCGCAGCATCAGGTTGACCTTCACCTGGGAGCCGGGCGCCGACGGCGGCGCCGGCTCGTCGAGGAGGCCGGCCAGCGCGGCGGGGGTGACGTTGGCGAGCACGAACCGGGCGCCCACCCGGTGTTCCCGCCCGTCCACCGAGTAGGTGACCTCACCGTCGGGCGTGACCCGGGTGACCTCGGCGACGGTGGTGATCTCGGCGCCGAAGCCGGCCGCGGCGGCGGCCAGCGCCCCGCTCACCGCGCCCATCCCGCCGACCGGCACGTCCCAGTCCCCGGTGCCACCGCCGAGCAGGTGGTAGAGGAAGCAGACGTTCTGCACCAGCGACGGATCGTCGGTGCGCGCAAAGGTGCCGATCAACGCGTCGGTGGCCATCACCCCGCGCACCAGGTCGCTGTGCGCGGCCGCGGTGATCGCCTCGCCGATGGGCGCTTCGGTGACCGCCCGCCACGCATCCTCGGTGCCGCCGGCCGACAGCACGTGGCGACGGGCCTGCTCGCGGGTCATCAGCGGGGCGGTCAAGCTCGGCCACAGGGGTTCGGTGACCGTGCGGAACCGGCGGTAGAAGTCGGTGAACCCCGCCTCGTCGGCGGCGGCACCGATCGCGCCGAAGGTGCTCGTCGGTCCGATGAGCAGGCCGGTGTGCCCACCGGTGGCCGGATCGGGCGTATAGGAGGAGTACCGGCGTTTGACCAGACGGATCCGCGCGCCGAGGTCGTCGACGATGCGCCTGGGCAACAGGCTCACCAGGTACGAGTAGCGCGACAGGCGGGCGTCCACACCGTCGAACGCATGTGCCGACACCGCGGCCCCGCCGACGTGGTCGAGCCGCTCGAGCAGCTGGACCCGGCGCCCGGCGCGCGCGAGGTAGGCGGCGGCGACCAGCCCGTTGTGGCCGCCCCCGACGATCAGCGCGTCGTAGCCGGCATTCAGTTCAGGTAGCCCTCGACCTCGTCGGCCGGACGCACCTGCGCCTCCCGCGGATCCCTGCCGCTGTCGCGCAGCGCGCGCCGCTGCCGCAGCAGATCCCAGCACTGATCGAGCTGGACCTCCACCGCGCGCAGCCGCTGGTGTTCTTCGCTCTCACCGATCTCGCGCTGCTGCAGGGCCTCGCGGAGCTTCTGTTCCTCGGCGACGAGCTCGTTGACCTGAGCCAGGATGTCTTGGTCTGATGCCACGGCCCCAGTCTGCCCGACTACCGTGGGGATGTGACTGTGAACCCAGGACAGAAACCCGAGATCGACTTCCCGGACGGCCCGGCTCCGGCCGACCTGGTCATCGAGGACCTGGTCGTCGGTGAGGGCCCCGAGGCGGTGCCCGGCGCGAACGTCGAAGTCCACTACGTCGGCGTGGAGTACGACACCGGCGAGGAGTTCGACAGCTCGTGGAACCGCGGCCAGTCGATCGAGTTCCCGCTGCAGGGGCTGATCCAGGGCTGGCAGGACGGGATCCCGGGGATGCGCGTCGGCGGCCGCCGCAAGCTGACGATCCCGCCCGCCCAGGCATACGGGCCCGCCGGCGGCGGTCACCGGCTGTCGGGTAAGACGCTCATCTTCGTCATCGACCTGCTGGCAACCCGCTAGCCCCCGCAGCGACAAGCGCCGCGAACGCTAGCGCGGCCCCGGTAGCCGCAGCAGCAGCCGGGCCCCGCCGATCGGACTGGCCTCGAGCGTCGCGGTGCCGCCGTGCAGTTCGGCCTGCTGCGCCACCAGCGCGAGTCCCAATCCCGACCCGGAATGCGACGCGGTCGACCCGCGGGAGAACCGTTCGAACACCCGGGTGCGTTCCTCCTCGGGCACCCCGACGCCGTCGTCGTCGATCGCGATCTCCACGCCCGCACGGGAACTGACCGCCGACAGCTGCACCCGCGTCGCGCCGCCGTGTTTGACGGCGTTGGCGATCGCGTTGTCCACCGCGAGCCGCAGGCCGGCGGGAAGTCCGACGATGATCACCGTCGGCGCGGGAACCAACGTCACCTCGAGGTCCGGATACACGCGCATCGCGTCGTGGGCGGCGCGGTCGAGCAGTTCGGTGATGTCGACGGGCACGTGGTCGTCGGCGGTGGACAGCTCGCCCTGGGCGAGGCGCTCGAGCGCGGACAGCGTCGCCTCGATGCGCGACTGCGTCCGGATGACGTCGTTGACCACCTCTTTGCGCTGCTCGTCGGCGAGGTCGAGGGTGGCCAGCACCTCGAGGTTGGTCCGCATCGCGGTCAGCGGCGTGCGCAGTTCGTGGGCCGAGACCGAGGCGAAGTCGCGGGCCGATGCGAGCGCGGCCTTGGTGCGGTCCTGCTCGGACCAGATCCGTTCGAGCATGCCCTTGACGGCCTCGGCGATCTCGACGGCCTCCGAGGCGCCGCGCACTTCGACGTCGGGGGCTTCGTCGCCGGCGTCGATCTGCCGGGTCTGTTCGGCGAGGCGTTTGAGCGGGCGCACCGCGAACGCGGCCAGCAGCCAACCCAGCAGGGTGGCCGCCCCGACCGCCAGCGCGCAGATGATGATCACCCGCCGGTGCAGGTTGTTGGTGTCGGCGACCGTGGCGTCGTAGGTGGCGCCGACTTCCACCGACATCTGTTCGGGGAACTGGATGTCGACGGTCCGCACCCGGTAGCGCACCCCGTCGACGTAGGTGTCGGCGTAGCCGGCGGGCGCCTCGGGCAGCACCACCTCGGAGTTCGAGGTGACCTCGCCGTCGGGTCGGCGCACCGTGATGACGACGTCCTGGTTGTTCGGCGACTTCGGGATGGTGTCGAGGCCGCGCGGCAGGAACGGGATCGCGAAGCCGGCCGCCTCGTCGAGCCTGCGGTCGAGGCGCTCCTTGCGGTCGTTGGTGATGCCGACCCACACCACGGTCCCGACGATGACCACGACGATCGCCGCGCCGATCGCTGTCGCGAACGCCACCCTGGTCCGCAGGGACGGGGTGCGACGGAAGATCCGCGACAGCAGGCTCACGATGGTGTCCTATTGCGTCCGGAGCACGAACCCCACACCGCGCACGGTGTGCAGCAGCCGGGGCGCGCCGCCTGCCTCGAGCTTGCGGCGCAGGTATCCGATGAACACGTCGACGACGTTCGTGTCGGCGGCGAAGTCGTATCCCCAGACCAGTTCGAGCAACTGGGCGCGCGAGAGCACCGCGGTCTTGTGCTCGGCCAGCACCGCCAGCAGGTCGAATTCGCGTTTGGTCAGGTCGACGTCGACGCCGTTGACGCGGGCGCGCCGGCCGGGGATGTCGACCTCGAGCGGGCCGACCTGGATGGTCTCCGACGAGAACGTCGCCGACGAACCACGCCGGCGCAGCAGCGCCTTGACCCGGGCCACCAGTTCGGCCAGCACGAAGGGTTTGACGAGGTAGTCGTCGGCGCCGGCTTCCAGGCCCGCCACCCGGTCGTCGACGCTGCTGCGCGCGCTGAGCACGCAGACGGGCACGTCGTTGTCCATGGCGCGCAGCGCGGTCACCACGCTGACCCCGTCGAGCACCGGCATGTTGATGTCGAGGACGATCGCATCGGGGCGGGTCTCGGTCGCACTGCGCAGCGCCTCGGCGCCGTCCACGGCGGTGGACACGTCGAATCCGGACAGCCGCAACCCGCGCTCCAACGACGCCAGCACGTCGGGGTCGTCGTCCACGACCAGTACCCGGGGCGATCCCACACCACTGTCCATGGGTGCAATCTTGCCTGAAACGGAGGTCAGGCTGGGGGAGGCTGCGCGGCGGAATGCCGCCCCTCCTGACGTAACTGCGCGATCTCGCCGCGCAGGTCCGCGATCTCGCCGAGCAGCCTGTCGATGTGGTCGGTCGTCACCATGCGACCGGCGGCGTCCTCGTCGGACACCCGCTGCACGATCCACGACGCCAGCGTCGCGGTGATCGAGCCGACGAGGCTGATCCCGCCGATCATCAGCAGCACCGCGATCACCCGTCCCGTGGTGGTGACCGGCGTCAGATCGCCGTAGCCCACGGTGGTGATCGTGGTGATCGACCACCACAGGGCCTGGCCGAAGTGGGTGATGTGGGCGCCGGGCTGGTCCCGTTCGTTCTCCAACACCGCCAGCGACGCGACGAAGACCAGCAGCACCGCACCGGCGACGGTGTACATCACCACCCGGCCGCGGATGGCGTTGCCCACCGCGCGGTGCATCACGGTGATGAGCGTGACCAGCCGCAGCAGCTGCAGCGGACGGAGCAGCGGCAGGATCACGATCGCCAGGTCGAACAGGTGCCGGCAGAACCACCGCCACCGGTCGCCGGCCAGGCCGAGGCGCACCAGGTAGTCGGCAACGAACAGCGACCACGACACCGCCGTCACCGCGCGGGTGACGTCCGCGCCCACGCCGTGCGGCCGAACCAGCACGTCGACGGCGTAGGCGGCCAGGAAGAGCAGGGCGACGCCCGCCAGCGGCCACTCCGTCCGCCGCTCCCACTTGTCCATCGTGTTCTGCGCATCGGTCACGGTTCGGCTGCTTACCCACGCCTGACCTCGCCGAACCGCCCGCGCCGCCGGGAACAATTGACCTCACCTTTTGTTGAGGTTCTACGGTGAATTCATGAGTATCGAAACGGTCGCCCGGCAGACCCTCTACCGCCAGGCGCATGCCCGCGGCGGAGATCTGCACGCGCTGGCCGACCGTGCGCTGTTGCGCCGCATCTGGCGGTTCGCCGACCGGCACCACCGCAGGCTCGCCGGGTTCGTGGCGGTCAGCGTACTCAGCGCGACGCTCGCGGTGGCCACGCCCGTACTGGCCGGCCGGGTGGTCGACGAGATCACCCAGGGCGGTGCGCCGGCGGTCGTGGTGGGGTTGGCCGCGGTCATCGCCACCGTCGCGCTGGCCGAGGCGGCGGTATCGCTGTTGACCCGGTGGCTGTCCTCGACCATCGGTGAGGGCCTCATCTTCGACCTGCGGACCGCCGTGTTCGAGCACGTGCAGAAGATGCCGGTGGCGTTCTTCATGCGCACCCGCACCGGCGCGCTGGTCAGCCGCCTGGGCAACGACGTGCTCGGGGCGCAGCGCGCGTTCTCCGACACGCTGTCCGGCGTCGTCTCCAACCTGGTCACGCTGACGCTCACCCTCGCGGTGATGCTCGCGATCTCCTGGCAGATCACCGTCGTCGCGCTGGTGCTGGTACCGCTGTTCGTGCTGCCCGCCCGCCGGATCGGCGCGAAGATGGCGCATCTGTCGCGGGAGAGCGCCATCCACAACGCGACGATGAACACCCAGATGACCGAGCGGTTCTCGGCGCCGGGCGCCACCCTGGTCAAGCTGTTCGGCCGCCCGGCCGCCGAAGCGCACGAGTTCGCCGTTCGCGCCGGACGCGTCCGCGACATCGGGGTGCGCTCGGCGATGCTGCAGTCGACGTTCATGAACTCGCTGACGCTGATGTCGGCGCTCGCCCTGGCGCTGGTCTACGGCCTCGGCGGGGTGATCGCGCTCGGCGGACATCTGCAGGCCGGGGCGATCGTGTCGCTCGCGCTGCTGTTGACCCGGCTCTACGCGCCGCTGACCGCGCTGGCCAACGCCCGCGTCGAGATCGCCAGTGCGCTGGTGTCGTTCGAGCGGGTCTTCGAGGTGCTCGACCTGGAGCCGATCATCCGGGAGGAGCCCGACGCGGTCGCGGTGCCCGACGGTCCGGTGCGGGTGGAGTTCGATCACGTGCGGTTCTCGTACCCGACGGCCGAGAAGGTGTCGCTGGCCTCCCTCGAAGAGGTCGCGGTGCTCGACGACCGTGACGACGGCGAGGTGCTGCACGGCATCTCCTTCACCGCGGAGCCGGGGCAGATGGTCGCGCTCGTCGGATCCTCGGGGGCAGGCAAGTCGACGATCGCGGCGCTGCTGGCCCGCCTGTACGACGTGGACTCCGGTGCGGTGCGGTTGGCCGGCATGGATGTACGCGACGTGACGTTCGCATCGCTGCGCGACACCGTCGGCATGGTCACCCAGGACGGGCACCTGTTCCACGAGTCGATCCGGGCCAACCTGCTGCTGGCCGCGCCGGAAGCCGGTGACGACCAGCTGTGGGAGGTGCTGCGCCGCGCCCGGCTCGCCGACGTCGTCGCCGCGATGCCCGACGGGCTCGACACCGTTGTCGGTGAGCGTGGCTACCGTCTGTCGGGCGGGCAGCGGCAACGGCTGACCATCGCCCGCCTGCTGTTGGGGAGGTCGCGCGTGGTGGTGCTCGACGAGGCGACGGCGGCGCTGGACTCGGCGTCGGAGGCCGCCGTGCAGCAGGCCCTCGCCGAGGCGCTGGCCGGGCGGACGTCGCTGGTCATCGCGCACCGGCTGTCCACGGTGCGGGCCGCCGACCTGATCCTGGTGGTCGAGGACGGCCGCATCGTCGAACGCGGGACGCACCGTCAGTTGATCGGCCGTGGCGGCCGCTACGCCGAGCTGTACGAGACGCAGTTCGCGGAGCCGGAGGCGGTTGCGTGACGTTTTCCGCCGCGACGTTATCGGCTTGCCGCCGATGGGAAGATTGACTAAGTGGCCAATCCCGACTCACGCGCCCTCGCTTCGGCGCCCGCGATCGCTGCTCGGCGGACGCGGCCGAGGGCCGGCTCCGACCTGTGGCGGCTGCTGCCGTACCTGATGCCCTACCGGGCGCGCTGGATCGCGATGTTCGTCATCGCGATCACCAGCCTGGGCGCGACGATCTCGATCCCGCTGATGACCAAGGCCGTCATCGACGGGCCGGTGCGCAACCAGGATCAGCAGGGCCTGTGGGTCCTCGGGGCCGCCGCGATGGGCATCGGCATCACCGAGGCCCTGCTGTGGTTCATCCGCCGGTGGCTCGTGTCGCGCGCCACCATGGGTGTCGAGGCCGACATCCGCAAGGATCTCTACGCCCGGCTGCAGATCCTGCCGATGAGTTTTCACGGCCGCTGGCAGTCCGGGCAGCTGCTGTCGCGGGTGATGAACGATCTGTCGACGATCCGTCGGTTCATGTCGTTCGGGTTGGTGTTCCTGGTCCTCAACGGACTGCAGATCGTCGTCGTCACCGCGATCCTGCTGTCGATGTACTGGCCGTTGGGCGTGGTCGTGCTGGTGTCGATCGTGCCGATCACGTTGACGGTGCTGCACTTCCAGCGGGAGTACACCCGGCTCTCGCGGCTGGCGCAGGATCAGTCCGGCCATGTCGCCACCCACGTCGAGGAGTCGGCGCTGGGGCTGCGGGTGGTCAAGTCGTTCGGCCGGGAGGACTACGTCTACGACCGGTTCGACGCCCAGCTGACCGATCTCTACGACACCCAGGTGAGCCGGGTGTCGGTGTCCGCGAAGTTCTGGACACTGCTCGAGGTCATCCCGAACCTGACGCTGATCGTCGTGCTCGGCTTCGGCGCCTACGCCGCCGGCCACGGCTTCGTCACGCTGGGCACGCTCGTCGCGTTCATCACGATGATGCTGTCGCTGGTGTGGCCGATCGCCTCGCTCGGTTTCCTCCTGTCGATGATGCAGGAGTCCTACACCGCGGCCAATCGCATCGCCGAGATCTTCGACGCGCCACGGGAGATCGCCGACGGACCGCGCACCGACGCCCCGCGCGGCGGGCGGCTCGAACTCGTCGACGTGGGGTTCCGGTTCCCGGACGCCGAACCGGACGACTGGGCTCTGCGCCACGTCAGCATGACCGTCGAACCGGGGGAGACGCTGGCGTTGGTCGGGTCGACGGGGTCGGGCAAGTCGGTGCTGGCGGCGCTGCTGTCGCGGCTCTACGACGTCACCGAGGGCGCGATCCGCATCGACGGTGTGGACATCCGCGAGTTGTCGCTGCCCGCGCTGCGCCAGGCGGTCGCGACGGCGTTCGAGGATCCGACGTTGTTCTCGATGTCGGTCGCGGAGAACCTTCGCCTCGGCAGGCCGGACGCCACCGACGAACAGATGGCCGAGGCCATCGAGGTGGCCGCCGCCCAGTTCGTCCACGATCTGCCGTTCGGGCTCGACACCCGCATCGGCGAACAGGGCATGAGCCTGTCCGGCGGTCAGCGGCAACGTCTTTCGCTGGCCCGAGCGATCCTCGCCGCCCCCAGGATCCTCGTCCTCGACGACACACTGTCCGCTCTCGACGTGCACACCGAGGCCGTCGTGGAGGAGGCGCTGCGCCGGGTGCTGCACGCCGTCACGGGCATCGTCGTCGCGCACCGGGCGTCGACGGTGCTGCTCGCCGACAAGGTCGCGCTCCTCGAGGACGGGACCGTCACCCACGTCGGCACGCACGCGCAGCTGCTCGCCGACGTGCCGCAGTACCGCTACCTGCTGGCCGCCGACGACGAACTCGACGACGGCGCCGAACGCGTCGCGGACTGGGAGGACGACGACGCGCGCGAGCGCATCGAACACGCCTACACCGAACACGAGGCGACCGACGAGGCCTGCGCCGATCCCCGGTTCGTGACGTCGGAGGCCGAACGCCGATGAGCGTCACCGACTGGCGCGGACGCGTCAAGGACAACCAGGACCCCGACGACCTCCCGATCGACGAGAGCGTGCCCCGCCGCCGCGAGGCCAGGGCGCTGCTGGGCAACCTGCTCAAGCCGTACCGGATGACGGTGTTCCTGCTCGCGCTGGTGGTGGTGGTGGAGAACGCCGCGCGGCTGTCCGTGCCGATCCTGGTGCAGCGCGGTATCGACCACGGCATCCCGCCGCTGCTCGAGGGCGGGTCCGCCCGCGAGTTGATGCTCATCGTCGGCGCGCTGTGCGGGGTGGTGCTCGTGCAGGCCGGTGGGCGCATGTTCTTCCTGCGTCGGTCGGGCCGGATCGGCCAGAAGGTGCTGCTGGAGTTGCGCCGCAGGGTCTTCCGGCACTTCCAGCGCCTCGACATCGCCTTCCACGACCGGTACACCTCGGGCCGGGTGGTGAGCCGCTCGACCAACGACGTCGAAGCCATCCAGGACATGCTGGAGACGGGTTTCGACAGCCTGATCACCGCGGTGCTGACGCTGGTCGGGACGGCGGTGCTGCTGGTGACGCTCGACGTGAAGCTCGGGCTGATGTGCCTGGCCGCGTTCCCCATCCTGGTGGCGCTGGTGTGGTGGTTCCGCAACGAGTCGGCCAAGACCTACCGCAAGGTGCGGGAGAGCGCCGCGCTGGTGATCGTCCAGTTCGTCGAGACGATGACCGGGATCAAGGCGGTCCAGGCGTACCGCCGCGAACCGCGCAACCAGGAGATCTTCACCGACATCGCCGACGAGTACCGCGTGATCAACGAGCGGACCTTCCGGCTGCTGGCGATCTTCATGCCGGGGGTGAAGCTGGTCGGCAACATCACCACCGGTGTGGTGCTGCTCTACGGCGGGTACCGGGCGCTGCACGGTGAGATGACGATCGGCACGCTGACCGCGTTCCTGCTCTACCTGCGGATGTTCTTCGAACCGATGCAGGAGATCTCGCAGTTCTTCAACACCTTCCAGTCGGCGTCGTCGGCGCTGGAGAAGCTGGCGGGCGTGCTCGCCGAGAAGCCGGGCATCGAGGATCCCGCGGATCCGGTGCGCCTGGACACCGTGCGCGGTGAGATCACTTTCGACCGCGTGAGGTTCGGGTACTCGCCGGACCGGCCGGTGCTACCGGGACTGAATCTGACCGTCCCGGCCGGGCAGACCGTCGCGCTGGTCGGCACGACCGGTGCGGGCAAGACCACGATCGCCAAGCTGATCGCCCGGTTCTATGACCCGACGTCGGGATCGGTGACGCTCGACGGCACCGATCTGCGCCGGCTCTCGCAGAGTGAACTGCGCAGACACGTGGTGATGGTGACCCAGGAGAACTTCATGTTCGAGGGCACGATCGCCGACAACATCCGGTTCGGCAAACCCGAAGCCACCGACGAGGAGGTGCGCGCGGCGGCGGAGGCGGTCGGCGCGAACCGGTTCATCGACACGTTGCCCGAGGGGTTCGACACCGACGTCGCCAAGCGGGGCGGCCGGCTGTCGGCGGGGCAGCGGCAGTTGGTCGCGTTCGCGCGGGCGTTCCTGGCCGACCCGGCGGTGCTCATCCTCGACGAGGCGACGTCGTCGCTGGACATCCCGAGTGAGCGGATGGTGCAGCGGGCGTTGGAGACCGTGTTGAGCGACCGCACCGCGCTGGTGATCGCCCACCGGTTGTCGACGGTCGCGATCGCCGACCGGGTGTTGGTGCTCGAAGACGGCCGCATCGTCGAGGACGGCGCCCCCTCGGAGTTGATCGGGCGCGACGGCGGCCGGTACGCCGCGTTGCACCGCGCGTGGGAGCAGTCGCTGGCCTGAGTGCCGCGCGGCTCCGCTCGGTGTCGGTCTCGTGAGACGGAAGCCACGCAGGGGTTCACTCGGACGACCGCTGCGTAGCTTCAGTTTCGCGAGCCGATGCCGATGCCGCGGCCGCCGCGGCCAAATCCTCAGCGATACGGTTCGCTGAAGTGGTGGCACTTGTTGCCGCCGGCCCGTTTCGCCTCGTACATCGCCGCGTCGGCCGCCCGGACCATGCGTGCCAGCGTCGACTCATGACTGCCGGGCACCGGATCCAGCGCGGTGCACGCGGTTCCGACGCTGGCGGTGACCGGCTCCGGCAGCGCGGCGATCTCCTCACAGATCCGCTGTGCCAGCGGGCCGGGATCGTCGGTGTCCAGGACGGCGGCGACGACGAACTCCTCACCGCCGCTGCGGCCGATCACCGCAGGGGCGCCGACGACGGCCCTGGACAGGGCCTGACCGACGGCGATCAGGGTCTCGTCGCCGACCTGATGGCCGTAGGTGTCGTTGATCTGCTTGAAGTCGTCGAGGTCCACCACGACCATCACCAGGTGCGAGCCTGCGTGTCCCGACTCGGCGGCGAGCAGCTTCGCGCTCTGGGTGTGGAACGCCCGCCGGTTGAGCAGCCCGGTGAGCGGATCCCGGTCGGCCCGCGCGAGATCCACGCCGAGTGCCCGGACCAGGACGTGGATCGCCACCGGCATGGCGATGTTGATCTGCACCACGATGAACAGGTCGACGACCGCCATCGCCGGATGCCCGGACATGGCGATCCGCAGTGCGGCGATCACGCTGACGACCGCCGTCACCGCGAAGTTGTAGAGCACCAGCGCCGTCGAGTGGAAGAACGCGATGTAGGCCGCGATGGTCGCGAACGAGATGCACCCGAGCAGCGCGCCGTGCGGGTTCGGGTAGGCCAGGCACGATAGCGCGATCGCGGCGTTGGACACGACGGCGAACACCACCGACTCGGTGTGGGTGGGCCAGCGCCGGAGCCACACCACGACTCCGACCGCACCGCCGCCGAACGCGGCCCACGTCATCGCGACGGGCACGGTGTCCTGTGGGCCGTCGTAGCGCAGCAGGATCACCAGACAGAGCGCCAGCGACGCCGCGATCCCGCCCATCATGAGCCGGACCGCCCCGGTCATGCGGCGGGCGGCCAGGTAGTCGCTCATCCACTCGTAGTGGTGCGCATGTGACCACCATCGTCGCGAGAACGCCGCCGCCATCTTCCCCGCCCCCGGTCCGCCGCTGACCGAACTGTTTCCCCCAGCAAACTCCCTCAGCGTACAACCCGTCGGCGATGCCGCTGCGGCAACGCTCACGCGCCTGCGAGCAGCGCCTCGAGCTTGTCGTTGATGTCGGGCAACTGCGAGGCCATCATCCCGATGATCCGTTCGCGGGCGCGTTCGCTCACGCCCGCGGTGACGTGGTGCAGGATGTTGAGCCGCACGCCGTCGAGCCACGCCATCATCTGCGGATCGCTGAACCACCGTTCTTGGTTGCGGTGGAACGCCAACATCATTCGCAGCCAGTCGGCGGGCACATGCGGGTAGGGCACCGGCCCGCAGAGCGCGTTGCGGGTGTCGTCGTCCCCGTAGGCCGCCTCGACGTGGCCGATCACCGAGGCGCTGAACGCCGGCTGGCAGGTGCGCACCGTCTGCAGCGTGATCCGGTCGCCGTCGAACACCGTCGTCGGCGGTTTGTCGCCGAGACCGTCGGCGGTGCAGTCCACGTAGAGCGCCTCACCGGCGACGTCGACGGTGCCACCGTCGAGCGTGACGCGGCCGGGTTCGATCGCGGTGACCCGCCCGAGCCGCACCACGTCCTCGATACTGCGCAGCATCTCCAGTTCGCCCTGCGACACGATCGCGCAGCGGTACATCGTGGGGTCGACGGTCCGGTCCACCCGCAGCAGCGAGCCGTTCGCCTCCAGCCGGTCGAACAGGTCCGGCAGCGACGTGGCATCCCGGACCGCGGTCATCTGCCCGGTGAGGTCGGCGAGCACCCGTTTGGTGAACTTGGTGCCGGGCTGCACGGTCGCGCGGTCCATCAGCCACGCGTCGCGGGGTTTGATCCACGTCAGCCGCGCCGGGGCCACACCGTGTCGGAGCAGGAACACGCACGCGTCCATCGCGGTCTTGCCCGCGCCGACGACGACGTAGCGGTCGTAGGGGTTCCGCAGCCGGGGCAGCGCGTTGGGCGGCACACACTCCACCCCTTCGGCCACGGCGTAACCCGGTGTCCGCATCGACGGCACCACGACGTCGACATGGCTGACGACGGTCCGGCGCGCGGTCACCTCCACCTCCTCACCGCCGAGCGTGCGGATCCTGCCGTCGCCGAGGTACTCGCTCATCGGTAGGTACGTGACCCGCCCGGACGGCAGCAGGTGCTCGCGCATCACGGTCTCGTAGTACGCGCAGACCTCGGCCCCGCCCGCCAGTTCGTAGAACCCGGCGTTGGGCCCGCTCTGGTCGATCGTGCCGCTGCCGAGCTGCCGGGAGTTGACGCCGTAGTACGCCGACGGCTGGTGCAGCCGCACGTACGGGTACGCGGCGGTCCAGTGCCCGCCGGGGGCGTGGTTGCGGTCGACGATGACGACGTCGGCGTCGGACTCGGTGATCAGCGTGTCGACGAACGCCAGCCCCATCGCACCCGCTCCGACGACGAGGTAGTCGGTTTCGAGGGAACGCACTAACGCACCGTGTCGAAGAACGCGCGGACGTCGCCGGCGAACAGCTCCGGCTGTTCGAGCGCGGCGAAGTGCCCGCCGCGCGGCATGTCCGTCCAGTGGGTGAGGTGGTAGCTGTCCTCGCACCACTGCCGTGGCATCCGGACGATCTCCTTGGGGAAGGACGCCACACCGGTCGGCACGCGGACCCGCCCCGAACCGCGGCCTCCGACACCGCTCTCCCAGTACAGCCGGGCCGAGGAGGCGCCCGACGCGGTCGCCCAGTACAGCATGACGTTGTCGAGCAGCTCGTCCCTGGTGAACACGTTCTCGGGATGGCCGTCGCAGTCGCTCCACTCCCGGAACTTCTCCACGATCCAGGCGAGCTGCCCGACGGGGGAGTCGACCAGCCCGTAGCCCAGCGTCTGCGGGCGGGTGGCCTGCTGCTGGAAGTACCCGGTGCCCCAGCGCTTCCGCTCGGCCATCGCGTCGAGCGTCCGTCTTTCCTCGTCGGTGGGGTCGGTGAGACCCTTCGGCGGCCGCCCGATCGGCATGTTGGTGTGGATGGCGACGCACCTGCGTTCGTTGCGCCCGATCTGGGTCGTGATCACCGCACCCCAGTCGCCGCCCTGGGCGCCGTAGCGGTCGTAGCCGAGCCGCACCATGAGCTCGTCCCAGGCCTTGGCGATCCGCTCGATGCCCCACCCGGTCGATGTCGGCTTGCCGGAGAATCCGTAGCCGGGAAGGGACGGGCACACCACGTCGTAGCCGGCGTCGGTGAGCGGATCGATCACTTTGACGAATTCGGCGACGGACCCCGGCCACCCGTGGGTGAGGATCAGCGGGAAGGCATCGGGACGCGACGAGCGCTGGTGGACGAAGTGGATGTCGAGCCCGTCGATCTCGGTGGTGAACTGGTCGAACCGGTTGAGCGCGGCCTCGCGGGCCCGCCAGTCGTACCCGTCGGCCCAGTAGCCGGCCAGCTCACGGGTGTAGGCCAGCGGGATGCCCTGGCTCCAGTCGTCGACGCATTCGGCCTCCGGCCACCTGGTGTTGACCAGGCGGCTCTCGAGGTCGGTCAGGACGGCGTCGGGAACCTCGATGCGGAACGGTGTGACAGCGGGCACACGAGCGATCCTCGCACGGGCGCGTCAGCACATGCCTCTCGGCGCGAGGAGCGCTTACGGGATGAGGCGAAGCAACCGCGCCCGGGACACCGATTCGTGGCGGGTCCGCGTGCCGAGTTTGGCGGCCGTACTGCGCAGGTAACTCTTCACCGTCTCCGGCCGCAGCGAGAGGCGTTGCGCCGCTTCGGCGTTCGTGCACCCCATCGCCACCTGTGTGAGCACGTCGAGCTCGCGGCCGCTCAGCGGGGTCTCGACGGCGGGAGCGTCACCGCCGAGCGCGTGCGCCAGCCGGTCGGCCAGTGCGCGCAGCGTCGCGCCATCGGGGGAGTCCGCGGCCAGCCGGCGCAGTTCGGCGTGCACCTCCCGGACCTCTTCGGTGCCGGCCAATCCCGCACCGGCACCGGCCAGGGCCGCGTCGCGCAGCCGGAGCCGCCGGTCCACCTCGTCGCGGATGCGCAGTTCGGTGGCGAGGCGGCGCGCCGAGGTGACGATGAACGCCGCGGTCTGGTCGGCGATCGGCGCGGGCGAGCGTTGCGCCCCGTAGAGCACCGCGCGGGCCTCGCCGTCGACGACGACGGGCACCGCCAGCACGGAGTGGATGCCCTCGCCCAGCACGGGCCCGTCGTAGTCGTGGGTGATGGTGAGATCGCGGCGGTAGTCGGCCACCGACAGCGGACGGCCCGCCACCACGGTGGCCCCGCCGAGGCCGGAGTTGGGGCGCACCGCGAGCCCGCGCAACCCGCTGGTCCTGGCGCCGACGAACTCGGTCAGCAGCAGCGTCCGGTCGAACACCTCGCCGCCGAACGTCACCGGGAGGCCGGTCGTCGACGCGATCCGCCGCAGCTCGGCGCGCAACGCGTCGGCGTCGCGCGGCCGCAACAGCGGCGAGACCGGCGGGCGCACGGACAACACCCTCTTTCGGGGGTAGCGAGCGGACGTATGTGACGTAGAGCATATCCGCATGAGCACCAACACCGATCTGTACCGCAGCGCGCGTGACCAGCTGGTCGCGGTCATCGGCGACTACGACAAGGCGCTGCGGAGCTTCGAGTGGCCCCGCCTGGAAGGCACGTTCAACTGGGCCACCGACTGGTTCGACGTGATCGCGCGGGACCCGGTCACCGCCGACCGGCGGGCGCTGTGGATCGTCGAGGAGGACGGCCGCGAGGAGCAGATCACCTTCGCCCAGATGGCGGACCGCTCCGACCGGGTCGCCACCTGGCTCGAGCGGCGCGGCATCGGCAAGGGCGACCGGGTGATCCTCATGCTCGGCAACCAGGTGGAGCTGTGGGAGGCGATGCTCGCGGTGGCCAAGCTCGGCGCGGTCACCATGCCCACCACCGGCGCGCTGGGCCCGGACGACCTGGCCGACCGGATCACCCGCGGCGGCGCGACGGCGGTGATCGCCAACGCCGCCGACACCGTGAAGTTCGCCGAGGTGCCCGGCGACTACCTCCGCATCGCGGTGGGCGGCTCGGTCGCCGACTGGCACACCTACAGCGACGCCTACGACACCGTCTCGGCCGGTCCGTTCACCGCGCGCACCACCGTCGACGACACGATGCTCATCTACTTCACCTCGGGGACCACCAGCAAGCCCAAGCTCGTCGAGCACTCCCAGGTGAGTTACCCGGTCGGGCACCTGTCGACGATGGCCTGGATCGGTGTGCGCCCCGGTGACGTGCACCTGGCGATCAGCTCCCCGGGCTGGGCCAAGCACGCGTGGAGTTGCTTCTTCGCGCCGTGGATCGCCGAGGCGACGATCTTCGTCTACAACTACCGCCGGTTCGACGCCGCGGCGCTGCTGCGGCAACTGGACCGGGCCCAGGTGAACACCTTCTGCGCACCGCCGACGGTGTGGCGCATGCTCATCCAGTCCGATCTCGGCGCCAGACCCGCGGGCCTGCGCGAGATCCTGGGTGCGGGCGAGCCGTTGAACCCCGACGTCATCGCGCAGGTGGAGAAGGCCTGGGGGCTGACGATCCGCGACGGCTTCGGCCAAACCGAGACGACACTGCAGATCGGCAACACCCCCGGCCAGCCGGTCAAATCCGGGTCGATGGGCCGGCCGATGCCCGGCGTCCCGGTCGTGCTGGTGGACCCGCTCACCGGGCGTCTCGCCGAGGAGGGGGAGATCTGCCTCGACCTGAGCCGGCGCCCGGTCAACCTGATGACCGGTTACCTCGACGACCCGGCGCGCAACGCGGCGGTGACCGAGGGCGGCTACTACCACACCGGCGATGTCGCCCAACGTGATCCGGACGGCTACATCACCTACATCGGCCGCACTGACGACGTGTTCAAGTCCTCGGACTACAAGGTGTCGCCGTTCGAACTGGAGAGCGTGCTGATCGAGCACCCCGCGGTGGTGGAGGCCGCGGTGGTCCCACAGCCCGACGACACCCGGCTGTCGGTGCCCAAGGCCTACGTCGCACTGGCCGACGGCTGGAAGGCCGACGCCGACACCGCGAAGGTGATCATGGAGTACGCCCGCGACCACCTCGCGCCCTACCTGAAGGTCCGCCGCGTCGAGTTCTACGAACTGCCCAAGACGATCTCCGGCAAGATCCGCCGGGTCGAGTTGCGCCGCCGTGAGGAGGACAGCGCGGGCCGGGCGATCCCCACCGAGTACCGCTACGAGGATCTGGTGACCGGATGAAGTCCTACGACGCGGGCCCCACCGCCACCCCTCTCATCGAGGAGACGATCGGCGCTCACTTCGAACGCATCGTCTCGCGGCATCCCGACAACGAGGCGCTCGTCGAGGTGTTCACCGGCAGGCGGTGGACCTACGCCGAGCTGAACGACGAGATCGACCTCGTCGCAAGGGGTCTGCTCGCCCTGGGCGTCGAACGCGGCGAGCGGGTGGGGATCTGGGCGCCCAACTGCGCCGAGTGGACCGTCGTGCAGTACGCGGCGGCCAAAATCGGCGCAGTCCTCGTGAACATCAACCCGGCCTACCGCACCCACGAGCTGGCCTACGTGCTCGAACAGTCCGGGGTGCGCACGCTGATCGCGGCGACGGCATTCAAGTCCTCCGACTACGTCGCGATGGTCGACGAGGTGCGGCCCCGCTGTCACGGGCTGCGCGAGGTGGTCTTCCTCGGCACGGACGACTGGGCGGCACTGCGCCGCGGCGCCGACGCCGTGTCGGTCGAGAAGCTGCGAAACTGTATGGCGGAGTTGGATGTCCGCGATCCCATCAACATCCAGTACACCTCGGGGACCACGGGTTTCCCGAAAGGCGCGACCCTGTCGCACCGCAACATCGGAAACAACGGGTTCTTCGTCACCGAATTGATCGGCCTCGGCCCGGCCGACAGGCTGTGCATCCCGGTGCCGTTCTACCACTGCTTCGGCATGGTGATGGGCAACCTCGGATGCACCACGCACGGCGCCACCATGGTGATCCCGGCGCCGGGTTTCGACGCCGGGATGACGCTGGCGGCGATCGAGAAGGAAAGGTGCACAGGGGCTTACGGGGTGCCCACGATGTTCATCGCGATGCTCGGCCATCCCGACTTCCCGCGCACGGATGTGTCGTCGCTGCGGACGGGCATCATGGCCGGCTCGGTCTGCCCGGTCGAGGTGATGAAGCGCTGTGTCAACGAGATGCACATGACGGAGGTCGCGATCGCCTACGGCATGACCGAGACCTCCCCGGTGTCGTGCCAGACGCTGATCGACGACGACCTCGAACGGCGCACCGCCTCGATCGGTCGCGCCCATCCGCATGTCGAGGTCAAGATCGTCGACCCGAACACCGGCGAGACGGTGGAACGCGGTGAACCCGGCGAGTTCTGTACGCGCGGATATTCGGTGATGCTCGGTTACTGGAACGACCCGGAGAAGACCACCGAGGCGATCGACGCCGAGGGGTGGATGCACACGGGCGATCTCGCGGTCATGCGGGACGACGGCTACTGCAACGTCGTCGGACGCATCAAGGACATGGTGATCCGCGGTGGCGAGAACATCTACCCGCGTGAGGTCGAGGAGTTCCTCTACACCCACCCCGACATCGAGGACGCCCAGGTGATCGGTGTCCCCGACGACAAGTACGGCGAGGAGATCTGCGCCTGGATCCGGATGAGACCGGGCCGCCCCCCACTGACCGCCGAAGCGGTGCGGGAGTTCGCCCGCGACAAGCTCGCCCACTACAAGATCCCGCGCTACGTGCACATCGTCGACGAGTTCCCGATGACCGTCACCGGCAAGGTCCGCAAGGTGGACATGCGTGCCGAGAGCGTGCGGCTGCTGGGTCTGCACGCCACGGACTAGCGGCACCGCTTCCGCATCGACCTGCCGATGTCGGCGGGTGCTGCGAGGATGTGACGATGTCCGCCGCACACCGGTCGGCCGTCGTGGCACGGCGCGGATGTGCGCTGCTCGCCGCCGTCTCCGCCGGGCTGCACGTGACTGCGCTGGGCCACGCCGCGAACCCGGTGGCCGGTGCACTGCTGGCGGTGATGATCCTCGGGTGCCTCTACTGCGCCCACGAGTTGTGGGCGGCCGGCACCACCCGGGCGTGGCTGGTCGTCGCCCTGATGAACATCGCGATGATCGCCGTGCACCTGCCCGCCCCGGCCCATGATCACGGGGGGCCGGCGGCGCACGCCCCGGCCGCGATGAGCGCGGCGACGGCACTGGCCGTGGTGGAGGTCACACTGGCCGCCACGGTGTTGTACTTCCGCACCCGCCATCACGGCCTCGCGGTCAACGGCGGGCCCGATTCGCCGGGATAATCGGAGACGATGCCGACCCCGACGCTGCTCCTGCTCGCCGTGACGGCACTGTCGGCCTGCGTGGTGCTCGGCGGCGGGCTCTACGAGGCCCTGGCCGTCGACCCGTTCTGGCCCCGCAGACCGGGCATCGTGCAGGCCAGGAACGGGGGCATTGCGCGGCGCCGTTTCTGGACGCCGGCGTACACCGCGTTCGAGGTGCTGCTCGTGGTCAGCCTCATCGCGGCCTGGACGGATCCCACTGTGCGCACCGCGCTGCTCGTCGCGGTGGCCGGGCACGCCGCGGCGCGCGTGTGGTCGCTGCTCGACTCCCCGCCGGCCGCCACCGACCCCGCAGGCGTCGACGAGGCGGCGGCGGTGGCGTGGACGCGGCGCAGCCTACTGCGGTTGCCGCTCGATCTGATCTCCTGCGCGTCGCTGTTGATCGCACTGATGTTCGGATGACGCGCATAGTCGGGTGCGTGAGCGGGCATAGGACCGTCATGAGTGAAGAAGCAGGCGTCGCGCCGCAGGAGAACCCGCAGAAAGACCAGTCGCAGTGGGTCACCGGTGACGAGCCGATGACCGGTCCGCAGCGCAGCTACCTCCACACTCTCGCCCAGGAGGCGGGGGAGGAGATCCCGGACAATCTGACCAAGGCGCAGGCCTCCGAGACGATCGACCGACTACAGCAACAGACCGGACGGGGTCAGTGATGACGATCAGCGCAGACGACGTACGCCAACTGCTCGACACCGACGGCGACGCGGTGCTGGTGCTGATCGAGGGCCGTGTCGAGGTGGTGACGGCCGGGCAGCTGGGTTCGGAGCAGTACCGCGGCGCGCTGGAGATCATCTCCCGCGACGAACTGCTCAAGCGGACCGGCGGCGCGGCGCTGGACGACCGTGGCCTCGACGAGCAGGCGGCCGCGCTGACCACCGCTGTCGACGAACTCGGCGGCTGAGTCAGGGCAGCCCGATGCGGCGGTAGCGCTCGAGGCGCCGCCGCAGACGGACCTCCGCCGGGACGTCGCGCAGGCCGTGCAGTTCCGCGGCGATGGTGGCCGACAGGCGCTGGGTGAACTCCAGCGGTTCGTCGGCCGCGTCGGGATGTTCGCCGACCACGATGTCGACGATGCCGTGCCGCAGCAGATCCGCCGAGCGCACCCCCTGGGCGGCGGCGAGTTCCGCGGCGTGGTCGAGGTCGCGATGGACGATCGCGCTCGCGCCCTCCGGCGGCAGCGGCGCCAGCCAGCCGTGCAGCGCCGCCAGCACCCGGTCGGCCGGCGCCATGGCCAGCGCGGGACCGCCCGAACCCTGACCGAGCAGCACCGACACCGTCGGCGTGTCCAGCGTGACCAGGTCGGCCAGGCAACGCGCGATCTCCCCGGCGAGCCCGCCCTGTTCGGCTTCGACCGTCAGCGCGGGGCCCGCCGTGTCGATGACGAGGACCAGCGGCAGCTGAAGCCCGGCGGCCAGCGCCATCCCGCGCCGGGCTTCCCGCAGCGCCGCCGGGCCGACCATCCCGCCGAGCACCCGCTGCTGACCCAGCACGACGGCCGGTTGGCCGCCGAAGCGGGCCAGCGCCAGCAGCGTCGTCGCCGCCTCGCCGCGGCCCGTCCCCGACAGCAGGACCCGGTCGGTGGTGCCGTGCCGCAACAGGTGACCGACCCCGGGCCGGTCCGGGCGCCGCGACGCCTCCACCGACGTCCACGCCGGCACGTCCGCCGGCGGCTCGACCGGGGGTGCGGGCGGTGGCGGGTCCGGTGGGTCGGCGAGGACGGTGAGCGCGCGGTCGAGCGTGGCCCGCAGGGTGGCCAGCGGCACCACCCCGTCGATCACGCCGTGCCGGTGCAGGTTCTCCGCGGTCTGGATGCCCGACGGGAACGGTTCGCCGTACAGGTGCTCGTAGACGCGGGGTCCGAGGAACCCGATCAGCGCACCCGGCTCGGCGGCGGTGACGTGGCCGAGCGACCCCCACGACGCGAACACCCCGCCGGTGGTGGGGTGGCGCAAATAGACCAGGTAGGGCAGGTGCGCCTGTTTGTGCAGTTGCACCGCGGCGGCGATCTTGACCATCTGCAGGAACGCCACCGTGCCCTCCTGCATCCGGGTTCCGCCCGAGGACGGCGACGCCACCAGCGGCAGCCGTTCGGCGGTGGCCCGCTGCACCGCGGCGGTGATGCGTTCGGCGGCGGCCACCCCGATCGAGCCGGCCAGGAAGTCGAACTCGCACGCCACCACGGCGACCCGGCGGCCGAAGACGCGGCCCTCGCCGGTGATCACCGCCTCGTCGAGCCCGGTCGCCTGCGCGGCGGCGGCCAGTTCGTCACGGTAGGAATCGGTGGTGGCCACATCCAGCGGCGCGCTGTCCCAGCTTCGGAACGATCCCTCGTCCAGGACGGCGTCACGCAGCTCGAGGGCACCGATCCGGCTCACAGCGCAAGGCTATATACAGTGGCCTCAGTGTCAGGGTGAGGTCGCCGCTATCGCGGTGGTTGGATCCTTTGCATCTGGTGTTTGGCTCGTACGGTGGCTGCCGCCTTCGGGTTGGCGAGCATGCGTTTTGCCGACATCAGGTGTGAAGGACCGGCCGGC
>NZ_LQIU01000032.1 GCF_001499995.1 Mycobacterium sp. IS-1496 | reverse complement strand
GGGCGCGACCGTGGTGGTCGGCGGCGGCTGCGTCGTCGTGGGCGGCTGGGTCGTGGTCGGCCGCGTGGTGGTCGTGGTCGGTTGGGTCGTCGTTGTGGTCTGCTGCGTGGTGGTCGTCGTGGTCGGCTGGGTGGTGGTCGTGGTCTGCGTCGTCGTCGTCGGCGGTGGGGGAGGCGGCGGCTGGCTCACCGTGGTGGTCGCGACGCCGTCGGGGCCGATGGTCACGGTGGTGACCGGCGGAGGCGGGGCCTGCGGCGACGGCTCCATCGACACCGTCGTCGCGGTCTCGGTCACCGGCGTCGAATCGCCTTCGTTGCCGGTCAGCGTGACCGCCAACCCGCCGAGCGCCAGCACCACCGCCGCAGCGGCCGCACCGAACAGCACGGGCGGGCGCTTGTACCAGGGCAGCGGTCCCGGCTCGTCGTCGTAACCGGTCCCGTATCCGGCGTCGTCCGGTGCGAATGCCACCGGCGGACGCGCACCGGTCGCGGACGGGTCGTAGTCCGCGCCGGCGTAGGGCACCGGTTCACCGGCGGGCGCGTCGTCCTGCGACCAGGCCAGCGCGCGGAACGTCGCCGACGAGGCCCCGTCCGCGGCGGCCGCACCCGCGGCCAGGCCTGCCGCTCCCGCGGCCCACGCCGCAGGACCCATGCTCGTCGCGGCGTCGGCGGCCGCGGCCATCCCGGTCGGAGCGTCGGCGTC
This sequence comes from Mycobacterium sp. IS-1496, assembly GCF_001499995.1. Classification (GTDB taxonomy): domain Bacteria; phylum Actinomycetota; class Actinomycetes; order Mycobacteriales; family Mycobacteriaceae; genus Mycobacterium. Next base: position 49,374 of record NZ_LQIU01000032.1, on the reverse strand, counting down.
CGCGCTCTGATTGGCCACCAGCGCCGCGCCGGCCGCGACGTTGAGCTGCGACTCCGGCGTCGTGACGACCGGCGCCCGCAGGTGCTCGGACAGCCGCTGGGTGACCAGCGGGATGGCCGCCCCGCCACCGACCGTCGCCACCGCGGTCACGTTCGCCACGGGAATCTGGTTGCGCTGCAACGTGTCCTCGATGGCGTTCAGCAGCCCGCCGAGGGGTTCGGAGATCAGCTGCTCGAGTTCGGGACGCGTCACCCGGATGTCCGACTGAACGCCGGGCAGTTCCACCGGCACCGCGGTCGCGGTCTCGGCCGACAGCCGCTCCTTGGCCTGGCGGCACGCGTCGCGCAGGCGGGCGAGTGAACCGACCGCGGCGGTGCCCGCCGGATCGGCCGACCCGGCATCGGCGATGCCGACCAGCACGTGGTTGAGCAGGGCCTGGTCGATCGCGTCGCCCGAGAATTCCGGGTACCGCACGGTCTGGCCGACGGCGTCGAGGTTGGCGCCCGCGTCCGCCAGCGAGATGCTGCTGCCGCTGCCACCGAGGTCGACGAGGACGACGACACCCTGGTCGGGCAGCCCGGGCGCGGCCTGCAGCGCGGCGAGCGCGGCGGTCGAGTCGGGGATCAGCGCGGCGGGCACGCCGTGCGGTGCGAGGTTCGGCCGGTTGCGCAGCGCGCCGCGAAGCGCCCCGACCGTGCCCGGGCCCCAGTGGGCGGGGACCGCGATCGCGATCGGCGACCCACCGTCGACCGTGCGGGCCATGGCGTCGAGCGCCTCGGCGAGCACCAACTCCCCGCGGTGCGCCGAACCGTCGGCGGCGACGAGCGGGACCGGATCGCCGACCCGGTCGACGAAACCGCTCAGCACGAGGCCGGGTTCGTTGGGGTTCGCCGACCATTCACCGGGCACACCCACCTCGGGAGCCCGGTCGGCGAACAGGGTGAGGATGGCGCGTCGGATCACCGGCGGGCGGCCAACGCGGGCCGCCACCAGGTTCGTCATCCCGATCGACAACCCGAGGGGTTCGGTCATGGTGGCTTGTCTCCTGTCTGGACCGGTGACCACAATAACGCCGGAGCCCCGGCATCCTCGGGACATCCCCCTAGTGGCGTGGACCCCCTAACGACGAACCCCCTAACGGCCCGGGGTCGGGAGTGGGCTGTGCACCGATCCCGCCGGCGCCCGGCGTGCATAGCATCGTGACAAGCAGTCGGGGGACTGGCTCCCGACCCGCATGGACAAGACAACGTCACGATTCGTCATGGGATCGGTAATGGAAAAGGGTGCTCGATGGCTAACTCGCTACTCGACTTCGTGATGTCGCTGGTGCGGGACCCCGACGCGGCCGCACGCTACGCAGCCGATCCGGCCGCCGCCATCGCCGACGCGCAGCTGACCGACGTGACCAGCGTCGACGTCGACAATCTCATTCCGGTGGTGACGGAGTCCATGCCGATGGCCACGCCGTCGACCGGCCTGGACCCCTTCGGTGCGGAGGCCGCGGGCAACGTGTGGTCCAGCGGCGCCGCCACCGCCGCCTTCGACGCGTTCGCCGACCCGGCGCCGGCAGCGGCTGTCATCGACACCGCATCCGCCGTCATCGACACCAGCGACGCGTTCGATCCGGCCGTCGACGCGCTCACCTCACCCGACGCCCTGGTCGACACGGCATCGCCGCAGTTCGCCGACCCGGTGATCGACGATGCGGCGCCTGCGGGCACCAGCCTCGACGACGTGTGGGGCGCGGCGCTCGACGCGGAGCAGCCGGCCGACCACGCCCCCGGGTTCGACCTGTTCGACTGACCTCGCTCAGCTCCACCCAAACCCGCGCGGATTCCCATCCGCGCGGGTTTTTGGCGTTTGAACTGCAGATATTCCGTTCTTCCCGCAATCCCCTGATGTACCCCCTAATCCCCTAACCGGGTGGGGAGCTCACCCCCTACTCGCGCTGACGAGGCAGGGGTGGCAACCCCGTTTGCCGGGTGTCGCGAACTCCATAACGTGGTGTCCAGATCGCCGGAGGGCCGGCGAGACAACCTCCCCGGAACCCGGGAAGACAGAAAGGCAGTCACATGACCAGCATCATCGACTTCATCCTCGATCTGTTCCGCAACCCGGCCTCGGCGGCGTCCTTCGTCGTCGACCCGGACGGCGCTCTGCGCGACGCGGGCCTGCCGAACGTGACCGCCGCGCAGCTGGCGTCGGTGGCCGCCACGGCCGCTCCCGCCGGCTACGCACTCGGCGGCGGCGACCCGATCGTCGGCCTGCAGCGGGCGGTCGCCGACCACCACCAGCTCGCCTCGAACTTCGCCTCGCCGTTCTCGCCGCAGACCTCGTTCGCGCCGACCACCGAGTTCGCCAGCCGCAACGACACCGACCTGCTCAGCGGGAACAACGTGCCGGTCGCCAGCCCCATCCAGGACGCCGGCGCCAACGCCCAGAACGGTGCCTTCAACCTCGGCTTCGGTGACATCACCCTGGGCGACAAGACCTCCAACACCGCCACCGACGGCGGCGTGGTAGTCGCCGGCGACAACGACGGCGACATCGTCAGCGGTGACGGCGCGGCGCTCGGTGACGGCAACACGATGAACAACGGCGACATCCTCGCCGGCTCCGGCTCCAACGTGGTCGTCGGCAAGGACAACGAGGTCGAGGACAACTCGCAGACCGCGGGTGGCGACCTGATCGCCGACAACGACGCCCCGGTGCTCAACGACGTCGACACCAGCGGCGGCAACGGCGGCGGCGCCGACGGCGGCGGCAGCCTGATCGGGATCGGCGGCGGCAACGCGGTCGGCGGTGACGGCGGCAACGGTGGCGGCATCATCATCACCGACAACGACGTCAACGCCGGCACGCAGATCGACGGCGACTACGGCAGCGACAACGTCGAGGACAACTCGGTCAACACCTCGGTGGAGACCAACACCTCGACCTCGACCGAGAGCTCGATCGAGGACAACTCCTCGAGCTACGAGTCGAACATCGGCTCCGGCAACGACACCGCGATCGGCTCGGGCAACGAGACCAACACGAGCCTGTTCTCGGGCAACGACACCGGGTTCGACACCGACGTCGCCTCGAACAACGACACCAACACCGGTCTGGACGCGTTCTGACCGACAACCGGATAGCGCGACTGGCGGGGACCGACATGGTCCCCGCCAGTTCGCGCGCTTACCGTGAGAACAACTCCGCGTGAGAGAAGGGCGTCATGAGCCAGCCGGCGAAGACCGCCGATGCGCGCCGCGTCATCGGTGAGCTGATCGAGCACACCACCAAGATCGCCGAGACCCAGGACCGCGGCGACCTGGTGGCGCGGCTGGCGCGCGCCCGCACCCGCATCGGCGACCCCCAGATCCGGGTGGTGATCGCCGGGCAGCTCAAACAGGGCAAGAGCATGCTGCTCAACTCGCTGCTCAACATGCCGGTCGCCCGCGTCGGCGACGACGAGTCGACGGTGCTGGCCACCGTCGTGTCCTACGCCGAACAGCCATCGGCGCGGTTGGTGGTGGCGCGGCCCGAGGGCGAGGAACCCGAGCTCGTCGAGATCCCGACCACCGACCTCGGCAAGGATCTGCGCCGGGCACCGCAGGCCGGCGGGCGCGAGGTGCTGCGCGTCGAGGTGACGGTGCCCAGCCCGCTGCTCAAGGGCGGCCTGGCGTTCGTCGACACCCCGGGCGTCGGCGGCCACGGCCAACCCCACCTGTCGGCGACGCTCGGCCTGCTGCCCGATGCCGACGCGATGCTGATGATCAGCGACACCAGCCAGGAGTTCACCGAGCCGGAGATGACGTTCATCCGGCAGGCGCTGGAGATCTGCCCGGTCGCCGCGATCGTCGCGACCAAGACCGACCTGTATCCGCACTGGCGTCAGGTCCTCGACGCCAACGCCGCGCACCTGCACCGCGCCGGTGTCGCCACCCCGGTGATCCCCGCGTCGTCGACGCTGCGCAGCCACGCCGTCCAGCTCAACGACAAGGAACTCAACGAGGAGTCCAACTTCCCGGCGATCGTGAAGTTCCTTTCCGAGCAGGTGCTCTCCCGCAACAGCGACCGCGTCCGCGATCAGGTGGTCGGCGAGATCCGCGCCGCGGCCGAACACCTCGCGATGGCGGTGCAGTCGGAACTGTCCGCGCTCGACGACCCACAGGCGGGCGGCACCCTGACCGCCGACCTCGAGCGTCGCAAGAAGGAGGCGGAGGAGGCGCTGCAGCAGACGGCGCTGTGGCAGCAGGTGCTCAACGACGGCATCGCCGACCTGACCGCCGACGTCGACCACGACCTGCGGCAGCGTTTCCGCAACATCACCTTCCACACCGAACGGGTCATCGACTCCGGCGATCCGACGCTGCACTGGGCCGAGATCGGGGCCGAACTCGAAGACGCCGTGGCGACCGCCGTCGGCGACAACTTCGTGTGGGCCTATCAACGGGCGGAGGCGCTGGCCGCCGAGGTCGCCCGCACGTTCATGGAGGCCGGGCTGGATGCGGTGCGGATGCCCGCGATCGACGCCAGGGAGATGGGGGCGGAGTTCGGCGAATTCCGGTCGCTGGCGCACCTGGAGGCCAAACCGCTCAAGATGGGCCACAAGATCGTCACCGGGATGCGCGGCTCGTACGGCGGCGTGCTGATGTTCGGCATGCTGACGTCGTTCGCCGGGCTCGGCATGTTCAACCCGCTGTCGCTCGGGGCCGGCTTCGTCCTCGGCCGCAAGGCCTACAAGGAGGACATGGAGAACCGGATGCTGCGGGTGCGCAGCGAGGCGAAGACCAACGTGCGGCGGTTCGTCGACGACGTGGCGTTCGTGGTCGGCAAGGAGTCCCGCGACCGGCTCAAGGGCATCCAACGCCAACTGCGCGACCACTACCGCGAGATCGCCAACCAGACGACCCGCTCACTCAACGAATCGCTGCAGGCGACGATCGCCGCGGCCAAGCTCGAGGAGTCCGAACGCAACGCCCGCACCAAGGAGCTGCGACGGCAGCTCAACATCCTGCGGCAGGTCATCGAGCATGCCGAGAAGCTCGCCACACCGGCCGCTGCGCCGGTCGCCGCCCCCTGACCCACGGGCGGGGTCTGGCAAGCTCAATGGGTCAGCAGTCGGGTAACTGGAACGGACTGGGCAAACCCTGAGCACAAGCGACCACGTGCGCGCGATCCTGGGCGGCACCATCGCGGCCTACCGGGACGATCCGGCATACCGCCAGCGCCCCGACGTGCACAACGAACTCGAGCGCATCGGCGCGCGGCTGAACCAGCCGATCCGCATCGCGCTGGCCGGCACGCTGAAGGCCGGTAAGTCGACGCTCGTCAACGCGCTCGTCGGCGAGGAGATCGCCCCCACCGACGCCACCGAGGCCACCCGCATCGTCACGTGGTTCCGCCACGGACCCACCCCGAAGGTGACCGCCAACCACCGCGGCGGCCGGCGCTCGAATGTGCCGATCGCCCGCGATCCGCACGAGCGGGGCCTGACCTTCGACCTCGCCAGGCTCGACCCGAACGACGTGCTCGACCTCGACGTGGAGTGGCCGGCCGCCGAACTGATCGACGCGACGATCATCGACACCCCGGGAACGTCGTCGCTGTCCCGCGACGTGTCGGCACGCACGCTGCGGCTGCTGGTGCCCGACGACGGGGTGCCGCGGGTCGACGCCGTGGTCTTCCTGCTCCGCACGCTCAACGCCGCCGACATCGCGCTGCTCAAGCAGATCGGTGAACTGGTCGGCGGCTCGTCGGGGGCGCTCGGCGTCATCGGGGTGGCCTCGCGCGCCGACGAGATCGGCGCCGGGCGCATCGACGCGATGCTCTCGGCCAAGGACGTCGCCACCCGGTTCACCGGGGAGATGGACCGCACGGGCATCTGCCAGGCCGTCGTGCCGGTGTCCGGGCTGCTCGCGCTGACCGCGCGAACACTGCGCCAGAGCGAGTTCGTCGCGCTGGAGAAGCTCGCCGGCGTGGACCCCGCCGAATTGGCGAAGGCCATGCTGTCGGTGGACCGGTTCGTCCGTGAGGACAGTCCGTTGCCCGTCGACGCGGCGACCCGGGCCGCGCTGCTGGACCGGTTCGGCATGTTCGGTGTCCGCATCTCGATCGCCGTGTTGCGCGCCGGGGTGAAGGATTCGGTGGCGCTGGCCGACGAACTGCTCGAACGCAGCGGCCTGGTGGCGTTGCGCGACGTGATCGACCAGCAGTTCGCGCAGCGATCGGACCTGCTCAAGGCGCATACTGCGCTGCTGTCGCTGCGGCAGTTCGTCCAGCTCAACCCGATCTACGCGACGCCGTACATCATCGCCGACATCGATCCGCTTCTCGCCGACACCCACGCGTTCGAGGAGCTCCGGTTGCTGAGCCAGCTGCGTTCGAGGGCGACGACCCTGACCGACGACGAAATGGCGTCGCTTCGGCGGCTGATCGGCGGCTCGGGCACCGATGCGGCGAGCCGGCTGGGGCTGCAGCCCGAGGATCCCTACGACGGGCCACGCGCGGCGTTCGCCGCGGCGCAGCGGTGGCGCAGGCGTGCCGAGCATCCACTCAACGATCCGTTCACCGCGAGGGCCTGCCGGGCGGCGGTCCGCAGTGCCGAAGCACTGGTCGCGTCGTACGCGGCGAAAGGTCGTGGATTCGCCTAACGTTTGACCGCGCGGCGACGACAAAGAGGTATGCGCATTTCTCTCGGGGTATCCCTCGGCGCGGCCAACCTTGTCGCCGTCGCCGACGGACGCCCGCTCATCCGTCCCGCGGTGCTCACGCTGGGCGGGTCGACGATCACCGGTTTCGTGGATCGCGTCGGCGATCCCGTGCCCCTGATCGCGCCCGACGGATCGGCCCACTACGGCGGGCAGCTCGCCGCCGCCGCGATCGAGGCGATCACCCGCGCCGCCCACCCCTACCGGCGGCCCGACACGGCGGCCGTGGCCGTGCCCGCGCACTGGCCGCCGACGGCGGTGGCGGCGTTGCGCGCCGTGGTGCCGCAGCTGACCGTCGTCTCGGATGCCGTCGCGGCGCTCACCGCGCTGCAGGCCAACCCCGGACTGCCCGCGCGGGGAATTGTCGCCCTGTGCGATTTCGGGGCGAGCGGCACCAGCATCACGCTGGCCGACGCGGGCGACGGGTTCCGAGTGATCGGGGAGACCGTCCGCTACGACGACTTCTCCGGAGACCTGATCGACCAGGCGGTGCTGCAGCACGTGCTCGCCGATCTCGAGGTGGACCCGAGCGGGACGTCGGCGGTCGCGTCGCTGCACGCATTGCGCGAGGAGTCACGCACCGCCAAGGAGCGGCTGTCCGTGCACACCGCGACGGCGCTGACCGGTCCACACGTCGACGTGCGGCTGACCCGGCCGGAGCTCGAATCGCTGCTGGTCGGCCCGCTCGCCGGGTTCGTGGACGCCGTCATCGACGTGCTGCACCGCAACGGCGTGGTCCCCGCGCAGCTCGCCGCGGTCGCCACAGTCGGTGGTGGTGCGCGCATACCGCTTGTCACGCAACGTCTTTCGGAGGCGCTGCGGCAACCGGTGATCACCGGCCCCTACGCGCAGGTCGCCGCGGCCGCGGGTGCGGAACTGATCGCATCCCGCGGACGGGAGCTGGATGCGGTCACCACGATCGCCCCCGTGCCCGACGCCTTCGCGAGCGACGCGCCCGCGACCGAGGCCGCGATACCGCTGGCCTGGTCCGCCGAGACCGTCGACTTCGACGCGGCGACACAGTACGTGCAGCCGGTCTACGACGCCGCGATGGCCCGGCCCGGGATCCACTTCGACCAGGCACCGGTCGAGGACTCCCCGCAGGGCTCGCCGTGGTACCGCAAGCCGGGGGCGCTGTTCGCCGGCGCGGCCTGTCTGGCGGCCCTGGCAGCGACGGGTCTGATCCTCACCTCGCAGACCGGCGACGCGGAGGCCGTGCAGGCCGGCGCGTCGGAGATCACCGCCCCGGTGGCGTCGCAGCCGATCGAACAACCGGCCCAGCAGGTCGAGGCCCCGCAGCAGGGGGCGCCTGCACCGGCGGTCACCGAGCGCGTGGCTGCCGCCGCACCGGCACCTGCGCCCAGGGCGGTCCAGCCATCGTCGCCGCGGAGCCCGAACACCGCGGCCGAGCGGCGGGTGGCGTCGAAGCAGGTGGCGCCGCGGCCCGCGGGACCTGCTCCCGCGCCCGCACCGCGAGCCCCGGTGCCCGCTGCTCCTCCGGCGCCTGCGCCTGCGCCGTCGATGGGTCTGCCGCGGCTCCCGCTGCCGGAGTTCACGCTGCCGCGGCCCGCACCGTCGCAGCCCGCGCCCGCACCCGCACCCGCACCCGAGCCCGCACCTGAGCCGGAACCCGCACCGGAGCCGACGCAGGAACCCGCGCCGGAGCCGGAACCGACGCAGGAACCCGCACCGGAACCGACGCAGGAGCCCGCACCGGAGCCGACGCCGGAACCCACTGCCGCACCGCAGCCGACGCAGGAGCCCGCGCCGCAGCCGTCAGCGGAGCCCACGGTCGAGCCCCAGCCGGAGTGCGTGCCGGACGCCGAAACCGTCTGCTAGGTCAGCCGCCCGGCGGGACCAGCGTCGGGACCGTGATCGTCACCGTGCTCGTGCTCGTCTCCACCGTCGTGGTGGGCGGAGGCGTCGTGGTCGTGGTCGGCGCCGTCGTAGTCGTCGTGGTCGGGGGCGGCGTCGTGGTGGTCGTCGTCTCCGGCGCAGTGGTCTCCTCCGGCGCCGTGGTCGTCTCCGCCGGCGACTCGGTCACCGTCTGCGGAGGAACCACCGAGGGCGCTTCGGACGTCGTGGTGGTCGTCGTCGTGGTGGATTCGGACGGCGAGTCGTCACCCGACACCAACTGCACGATGAGCCAGATGATCAGCGCCACCAGCAGCGCCGCGATCGCGCCGAGCGCGACCAGGGCGCCCGGTTTGCGGTACCACGGCTGTGGTTCCTCGGGCGGCGGCTGGTCGTAGGCGCCGGTGTAGTCGCCGTACTGGGTCGGCTCCGCGCTGTACGCGTTCGAGTACTGGGTCGGCTCGTCGTCCGAATAGTTCGGATCTTCAGGAGGTCGCGCCACGGGCTCCGATAGTAGGCGTCGTTTGCTCAGGGACGCGGGTAAAGCGTGCGTGTCTCGTTGAGCCGGGGCCGGTTGCGGGTCGTCGTCGGCGCCGACGGCTCTTCCTCGCGCTCCGAGCTCTCCTCCTCGGACTCCTCTTCCCGCGTCGTGGACGACTCCTGCGAGCTCGGGGTCTGCGACGGCGGGGGTGGAATCGACGACGGGTTCGCAGGGGGGAGGTCCAGGTCGGTGGTCAGGGGCGGGCTGATGCGCGTGGTGGTCGTCGAGGTGCTCACCGAGGTCGACCTGGCGGTGATCGACGAGAAGCTCGGGTCGACGAAGTCCGTCGGCGCCTGCGGCGAGTCCCCTTCTCGGGATGCGAACATCACCCCGGTCACGATCAGCGCGAACGCGGCGATGCCGGCGATGCTCGCGCCCAGCACTTTGCCCGTCGAATGGTGCCACGGCGTCGACGCATCCGCCTGCAGGCCGGATTGCTCGTCGTCGTCGCGGGCGCCCGTCACGGGCACCGATCCTAACCGCGACCAGGCACGGCGCGCCGGGTCAGCGCAGCTGGGGCAGCACCTGACCGGCGACCAGTGCGAGATGGTCGAGGTCGGACATGTCGAGCAGTTGGAGGTAGACCCGCTCCACCCCGGCCTCGACGAACGGACCGAGCTTGTCGACGATCTCCGTCGGCGTGCCGACCATCGGGGAATTGCCCCGCAACTCGTCGACCTCGCGGCCGATCGCGTCGGCGCGCCGGGCGATCTCGGTGTCGTCGGCGCCGGCGCACAGGACGAAGGCCGCGGAGTAGACCATCGAATCCGGTTCGCGTCCGGCGTCGGCCACAGCGGCCTTCACCCGGTCGAACTGCGTGCACAACGTGTCGAGGGGGACGAACGGGACGTTGAACTCACCCGCGTACTTCGCCGCCAGCGCCGGGGTGCGTTTGGCGCCCAGACCGCCGATCACGATCGGCGGCACCGCCTGCACCGGTTTGGGCAGGGCGGGGGAGTCGACGACGGTGTAGTGGGTGCCGCGGTAGTCGAACTTCTCGCCGACGGGCGTGGCCCACATCCCGGTGAGGATGTCGAGTTGTTCGGTCAGCCGGTCGAACCGTTCACCCAGCGGCGGGAACGGGATCGCGTACGCCTGGTGTTCGGCCTCGAACCAGCCCGCACCCAGCCCGAGTTCGACGCGTCCGCCGCTCATCTCGTCGACCTGCGCGACGGAGATCGCCAACGGGCCGGGATGGCGGAAGGTCGCCGAGGTGACCATGGTGCCCAGCCGGATCGACGATGTCTCGCGGGCGATGCCCGCGAGCGTCACCCAGGAGTCCGTCGGCCCGGGCAGCCCGTCGCCGCTCATCGCCAGGTAGTGGTCGGAGCGGAAGAATGCCGAGTAGCCCAGTTGTTCGGCGGCGCGGGCGACGGCGAGTTGGTCGGCGTAGCGGGCGCCCTGCTGCGGTTCGACGAAGACACGGAAATCCACGGCGGCCAACCTACAGACCCTTCGGTGCGTCGCGCAGCGCCCGCACGGCGGCGGGATCGCCCTCGAACTCGACCCGTGCCTCGCGGCCGACGGCGAAGAGCAGCAGTTCCTCGGGTCGCCCGGTCACGGTGACGGGAGCCCCTTTCCCCGCGGTCACCAGCGTCTTGCCCTCCGGTGTCCGCAACGCCGCGCGGGCCGGCGCCTTGGCCAGGGTGAGCCGGGCCATCAGCGACAGCGTGCGGGTCAGACCCGTGACCGTCGCGTCGTCGAGTGTGCGCGGTTCCCAGCCCGGCTGCGCGCGCCGCACGTCCTCGCAGTGGATGAACATCTCGGCGAGGTTGGCGACGGGATCGAGCAGTTTGAACGGCGAGTACAGCGGCGGCCCGGCCGCGATCCTGTCCAGCAACGCGTTCCAGTCGGTCGACCGGGCGGTGCGGTTCTGCACCTTGTCGGTGTACTTCGCGAGCGCGGGGACGGCGATCCCGGCCGTCGCGTCCGGTCGGTGCTCGCGGATGTAGAGGTGAGCGGCCAGGTCCCGGGTCTTCCAGCCCTCGCACAGGGTCGGCGCATCGGGACCCTGGGCGCGCATGGCCTCGACGAGCGCGGCGCGTTCCCGCTGGGCGGCGGTCATGGTGTTCCTCCATCTGGTCCGTCGAGAGAGAACGTGGGCATCGGGTTCAGCAGTACCCCGGCCTCCGATCGGCTACGCGTCCGCGACACGGCCGCGGTCGAGGCCGGCGTGACAGGTATCACCGGCGGCGCAAGGGGGTACCCGTACCCACGGTGGACAATCCGCGTCGCTTCGTCCGATCGCGGCGGCCGCTGATCAGGGCCGCTGCGCTGAGCCTCGTGTTGTCGGCTGGGCTCACCGCCTGTTCGGAACAGGAGTCCACCGCACCACCGGTCACCCGCGCCACCGTGACCGTGAACGACACCGCCGTGGGGCCACTCGTGCCCCGCTGCGAACGGCAACAGGAATACCTGTCCGTCGAAGCCGGTGATCCGCCGGGGGAGATCACCGGCGTCGTCGACATCGGCGGTGTGCGGCCGGTGGCGAAATGGGTGAAGATCCGCAATCTGGGCGGCTTCACCGGTGACGCCTGGGAGGGCGGCGTGGGAAGCATCGAGACAGTCCGAAACGACGGTCGCACAACCGAATTGAGCGGCACCGCCTACGGCGTGTACACCGCGCGCCCACACGACCTCGCCCAGACCGCGCGCTTCTCCATGACCGTGCAGTGCTGAGCGCGGCGCCCCTCACTCGTCGGGAAGCCGCCACCCCGCCGCACCCGGCAGGGACAACGCCTCTTCCGGACCCCACGAACCGCGGGCGTAGGTGTGCACCGGCGGCGGTGTGTCGAGCACCGGCTGACACACCTGCCAGAGCCGGTCCACCTCGTCGGCGCGGGTGAACAGGGTCTGGTCTCCGCGCATGACGTCGAGCAACAACCGTTCGTACGCCTCGAGCGGGGTGTCGTCGGAACCCTCGCCGGCCACGCCGAGGCTCAGGTCGAGCGGCATCAGCGCGAGGTCGGGGCCGGGGCGTTTGGCCAGCAGTCGCACCTCGAACTCGGGTGAGTCGGTGAGTTCGAGGACCAGTTGGTTGGGGCGGGGGTCCTCGGCGCCGAACAGCGCCATCGGCGGGCTGCGGAAGGTCAGCGTGACGGTGCGGCGGGTGGCGCCGAGGGCTTTGCCCGTGCGCAGGTAGAACGGCACGCCCTGCCACCGCTCGGTGTCGACGAATGTCTCGAGCGCGACGAAGGTCTCGACCTGCGAATCGTCGTCGACACCGTCCTCGTCGCGGTAGCCGTCGTACTGGCCGAACACCACGCGATCAGGGTCCAGCGGCCGCATGGCCTCGAAGACCTTGGCCTTCTCGTTGCGCAGCGACACCGGGTCCAGGTGCACCGGCGGTTCCATCGCGACGAATCCGAGCACCTGACACAGATGAGTCGAGATCATGTCGCGGAAGCAGCCCGTCGACTCGTAGAAGCTGCCCCGACCTTCGATCGAGAGTTCCTCGGGCACGTCGATCTGCACCGACACCACATGGCTGCGGTGCCAGGCGGGTTCGATGAGACCGTTGGCGAACCTCACCGCCAGGATGTTCTGCACCGCCTCCTTCCCGAGGAAGTGATCGATGCGATAGACCTGATCCTCGTCGACGACGTCCTTGAGCGCCTTGTCGAGTTCGCGTGCCGACCCCAGGTCGGTGCCGAAGGGCTTCTCGACCACCACGCGTGCGCCGTCGGTGAGGTGTTCCCGGCCCAGCATCGTGATCATCGGCTGCATCGCCCTGGGCGGGACCGACAGATAGATCAATGTGCGGGCGTCGTCGCCGAGTCGCGTCCGCGCGGCCCTGACCGCCCCGGCGAGATCGGCGCCGTCGTCACTGTCGGAGGTCTGAAAGGACAAGCGCCGCAATAGGTTAGAGAGGACCTTGTCGTCGATGTGGTCGACCGAGTCGCGCAGGCCACCGCCCACGGCGTCGCGGAACTCGTCGTCGCTGCCCGGCGAATGCCGGCCCGATCCGATGATCGCGTAGTCCTCGGGCAGGCGTCCGGCCGCGGCCAGTCGGTACAGCCCGGGGAAGAGTTTGCGTTTCGCCAGATCCCCGGTCGCCCCGAACAGCACGAAAATGTGTGGGGCAGGCCGCTGTTCGCTCACTGAAGCAACATGCCCGGCGGACGTGCGTCTTCAAACCGGTGTGACGGAGGAGTCAGAAAGTCTGCACCCGTTCGACGGAGACGAACATGCCGCGGTGGGTGCGGTCGTTGCTGAAGCGGGTGCCCTCGCTGCCCGCGTCGATGGTCCAGCCCACGGCCGAATAGCGCCGGTAGTCCAGGGTGACCGCCGGGATGTCGCCGAGATTACCGAGAACCCACTCGACCTGCCCGTCCGCCGAAAGCCGCACACCGTTGGCCGGCAGGCCGCCGACGTCCGGGGCGTCGGCGAACTGCGCCTCGCACCCGACCTCCTCGGCCGACAGCTGACAGCGCGTCTTCCCCGATCTCGTCTCGATGAACACGTAGCCGTTCTGCGGTGAGAGCACCTCGGCCGCCGGCGCAGGCGCGGGCGACGCGCTGGGCGGTGCCGGGGTGAGGGTGCGCGGCGGCGGTGCGGGCGTCGAGGAGCGCGACGGCCGGGGAGTCGGGACCGTCGGCTCGGTCGGCGAGTCGGGGCCGCGGACAGCGGTGCCGGTGGTGTCGCCCTGGCACCCGGTGAGCAGCGCGGCGGCCATCAGCACGCTCGCCACCGCCAGCCTCGCCCGCATGGCGCAACCCTACGGCGTGTGGGGCGGATGGGGCTGGAGTGACGCGCCAACCGGCTGTCAGGTGGGTGGCCCAGCCCTATCCTGAAGAACGTTGGTCCTAGGTGACCCGGAACGGTATGGCGACGACATCCTCGGCGTGTCCGACTTGCGGCGTGGCGCTTCGCGCGACGGCGAGATTCTGCGACGAATGTGGATCAGCGCTGACCCCGCAAGAAGACCTCGCCGAGTACAAGCAGGTCACCGTTCTCTTCGCGGATGTGGTCCACTCGATGGACATCGCGCAGTCGTTGGGCGCCGAGCGGTTGCGCGAGTTGATGACCGAGTTGCTCGATTGTGCCGGCGCCGCGGTCAGCCGGTACGGCGGAACGCTGAATCAGTTCACCGGAGACGGGATCATGGCGCTTTTCGGTGCGCCGAAGGCACTGGAGGACCACGCCCGCAGAGCTTGTCTGGCCGCGCTGGACCTGCAAGCGGGTGTGTGTCCCCTGGCTGCCTGGGCCGCCCAGCGCGACGGTGTCGACTTCCGGCTTCGCGTCGGACTCAACTCCGGTGTCGTGGTGGTGGGTGGCGTCGGCTCCCGACCACTGTCGTACACCGCGATCGGCCGGCACGTCGGTATGGCGCAGCGGATGGAGGCGGCCGCGGAGCCCGGCACGGTGCTGCTCAGCCGCTCCACAGCCCTGCTGGTGACCCAAGATTTCGAGCTGGGAGAGCCCCGGTCGGTACACGTGAAAGGCTCGGCGAGCACCGTGTGGGCATGTCCGCTGGTGTCGATTGCGCCCGAGCGACGGAACCGTCGTCAATCCCGTCTCGTCGGTCGCGATGCCGAGAATCACGAACTCGTGCGCATCCTCGACCACGCGCTGGCGGGCAGCGGCGCAACCGCGACGATCGTCGGCCCGCCGGGGATCGGCAAGACCCGTCTGACGCAGGAAACCCTCGTCAGCGCATCGGAGCGCGGTTTCGCCGTCGTCACCACCTACTGCGAGTCCCACAGCCGCGATGTCGCGTTCCACGTCATCACTCGTCTGCTGCGGTCCATGTTCGGACTCGACCCTGCGGACAACGAAGCCGCGCGCATCAAGGTCGCCCGGCGCGTGCACGCGGCCCGCGAGGACGTGCTGCTCCTCGAGGACCTTCTCGGAATACGGGATGAGACGGAGACGCTTCATGACATGACGCCGGACACACGCGGCCGGCGGGTCGTCGAACTTGTCACCCACGTCGTCGCCACGTGGCCCGAACCGGCGGTTTACGTCGTCGAGGACGTGCACTGGATCGACCCCCTGAGCGAATCCATGCTCGGCGCGATCGCACACGCGCTCTCCGGCATCCGTGCGGCGCTTGTGATCACATACCGACCCGAGTACCAGGGTGTGCTCGCGGGCATCCCAGGGCGCGTCAAGATAGTTCTGCGGCCACTCGGCGACGCCGACATGTCCGTGATGACCGAGGATCTTCTGGGGGCCGACCCGTCGGTACGAGTCTT
Source organism: Mycobacterium sp. IS-1496 (assembly GCF_001499995.1). Lineage (GTDB taxonomy): Bacteria > Actinomycetota > Actinomycetes > Mycobacteriales > Mycobacteriaceae > Mycobacterium. The sequence goes on along the minus strand of NZ_LQIU01000032.1, from coordinate 34,087 downwards.
GTCCGCGGTCGTCACAGAGCGCTCGGGCGGAATACCGTTCTTCGCCGAGGAGATCGTCCGCGACCTCGCCGAACGACGCGAGATCACGGGCGTGCGAGGGGCGTACCGCTGCGACCACCATGTGGCCGATGTCGAGGTTCCCGCAAGCCTGCACGCCGCAATCGGCGCGCGCATCGACCGCTTGATGCCTACGGCGAAGCGCACTCTGCATGCCGCCGCGGTGATTGGCTCTCGATTCAGCATCGAGATGCTCGAGCGAATCGCTCCCGACGCAGAAGTCGGTCCGTTGATCTCCGCGGAACTCGTCGATCGGGTACCCGAGGCGCCGCGAGCGGACTACGCGTTTCGGCACCCACTGATCCGGAAAGTGGCCTACGAGTCTCAGCTGCGTTCGGCCCGTTCTGAGCTCCACCGAAGAGTCGCTGCAGCATTGGAGGACGAGTACGACGATGGCAGCGGAGAAGGAGCTTCGCTGATCGCCACCCAGTTCGACGCGGCCGGTGATCTTCAGGACGCCTACCGTTGGTATATGCGCGCGGCGACCTGGTACGGCACTCGCGACATCCGGGCGGCACGGGTGAACTGGAGACTCGCACAGCGGTGCGCTGACCGGATGCCCTCGAGCGACACCGGTCGCATCGATATGCAGATTGCGCCGCGTGCGCTGCTGTGCGGCAGCGCTTTCCAAGTGGGTGGAACTCCTGCCGATACCGGCTTCGACGAATTGCGCGACCTCACCGAGGCCGCGGGCGACAAGAAGTCTCTCGCGATCGGTATGGCGGGGCATCTCAACACGCTGACTTTCAACTCGTTTCACCGCGAAGCTGCCGACATGGCTTCGGAGTTCAGCGACCTCGTCGAATCGATGGGAGTTCCGGCGATGGCCGTCGGGTTGCTCTATGGTGCCGCGCAGGCGAAGTGGGAGGCAGGCGAAGCGCTGGCGAGCCTGCGGCTGAGCCAGCGTGTCATCGACCTCGCCAATGGCGATACCACCATGGGCGCTCTGGTGATCACCTCACCCCTCGCTTGGTCGACCACACTGCACGGCGCCTCGTTGATGTTTCTCGGTCGTCGCGGTTGGCGCCGGGGCATCGATGCGGGAATAGCGATGGCGCGACCGTTCGACGCCACCACTCGCATCCTGGCGCAGGTTTACAAGTTCGCCGCGGCCGCGGGTAATCACGCGATTCTTCCCGACGCCGACGACCTCGATCTGACGGTCGAATCCCTTGAGGTCGCGCGTCGGTCGGGAGACGTGACGGCGACGACTTTCGCGACGATGGTCCGGGCGATGGCGTTGCTGCACAGCCCAGCTGGGGATAGGCGGCAGGGACTCGAGATGCTCGCGACGGCTCGCGACATGCTCGAGCGGGAGGGCCTCACAGTGACTCTCCGGCGATTGACGGCGATCGAGTTCGCACGCGAGCACGTCGAGCGAGCGATGTTCGATGAGGCAATCGCCGCGTCTATCGAGGTCTTGGGTCAGCAGTACGCCAGTGGGGAGATGATTTTCCGCGGACCGGCGACGGCGGTGTTGGTCGAGGCGCTTCTGAACCGTGGCGACCGCAATGATGTCACCCGCGCGGAAGAGGCCATCGAACGACTGGCGGCGGTCCCGACGGACCCGGGCTTTGTCCTACACCGTCTGCCTCTTCTACGGCTCCGTGCGCTGTTGGCGCGGCGTAGCGGTGATCTCGATGGTCATCACCGGCTTGCAGCCCGTTTCCGCGCCGAGGCGCGACGTGCAGAGTTCGAGGGGCTGGTCGCGCAGGCGGACAGCCTCGATTGAACGCAATTGTCCGGCGCCGGGGAACAAATCCACCGGACGACCCGTTGAGCCTTTCGACAAGTTGAGTGAAACCCGCTCAAGTCTGAGTTGACAGCCGGGCGTCCGGCGGAGCAGGCTTGAGTGCGGTCCGCTCAGACCCCACAAACGTAGTAGTCGGTAACAAGGAGGACACACCATGGCTCGTGCGGTCGGAATCGACCTCGGGACCACCAACTCCGTCGTCGCAGTGCTGGAGGGTGGCGACCCCGTCGTCGTCGCCAACTCCGAGGGCTCGCGCACGACGCCGTCCGTCGTCGCGTTCGCGCGCAACGGTGAAGTGCTGGTCGGACAGCCCGCCAAGAACCAGGCAGTGACCAACGTCGACCGCACCATCCGGTCGGTCAAGCGGCACATGGGCACCGACTGGAGCACCGAGATCGACGGTAAGAAGTACACCGCCCAGGAGATCAGCGCGCGCACGCTGATGAAGTTGAAGCGCGACGCGGAGAGCTACCTCGGCGAGGACATCACCGACGCCGTCATCACCGTGCCCGCCTACTTCAACGACGCCCAGCGGCAGGCCACCAAGGAAGCCGGCCAGATCGCCGGCCTCAACGTGCTGCGCATCGTCAACGAACCGACCGCCGCGGCGCTGGCCTACGGCCTCGACAAGGGCGAGAAGGAACAGACCATCCTGGTCTTCGACCTCGGTGGCGGCACCTTCGACGTCTCGCTGCTCGAGATCGGCGAGGGCGTCGTCGAGGTCCGCGCCACCAGCGGTGACAACCACCTCGGTGGCGACGACTGGGACGAGCGCGTCGTGACGTGGCTCGTCGACAAGTTCAAGGGCACCAGCGGCATCGACCTGACCAAGGACAAGATGGCCATGCAGCGGCTGCGTGAGGCCGCCGAGAAGGCCAAGATCGAGCTGAGCTCGAGCCAGAGCACCTCGATCAACCTGCCCTACATCACCGTCGACGCCGACAAGAACCCGCTGTTCCTCGACGAGCAGCTCACGCGCGCCGAGTTCCAGCGCATCACCCAGGACCTGCTCGACCGCACGCGCCAGCCGTTCCAGTCGGTGATCAAGGACGCCGGCATCTCGGTCGGCGACATCGACCACGTGGTCCTGGTCGGCGGCTCCACCCGGATGCCCGCGGTCTCCGAGCTGGTCAAGGAGATGACCGGCGGCAAGGAGCCCAACAAGGGCGTGAACCCGGACGAGGTCGTCGCCGTCGGCGCCGCCCTGCAGGCCGGCGTGCTCAAGGGTGAGGTCAAGGACGTCCTGCTGCTCGACGTGACCCCGCTGTCGCTGGGCATCGAGACCAAGGGCGGCGTGATGACCAAGCTCATCGAGCGCAACACCACGATCCCGACCAAGCGGTCCGAGACCTTCACCACGGCCGACGACAATCAGCCGTCGGTGCAGATCCAGGTCTTCCAGGGTGAGCGTGAGATCGCCTCGCACAACAAGCTGCTCGGCAGCTTCGAGCTGACCGGCATCCCGCCGGCGCCGCGCGGTGTGCCCCAGATCGAGGTGACCTTCGACATCGACGCCAACGGCATCGTGCACGTCACCGCGAAGGACAAGGGCACCGGCAAGGAGAACACGATCCGCATCCAGGAGGGCTCCGGCCTGTCCAAGGAGGAGATCGACCGGATGATCAAGGACGCCGAGGCGCACGCCGACGAAGATCGTCAGCGCCGCGAAGAGGCCGACGTCCGCAACCAGGCCGAGACGCTGGTCTACCAGACGGAGAAGTTCGTCAAGGAGCAGCGCGAAGCCGAGGGTGGCAGCAAGGTCCCCGAGGATGTCCTGACCAAGGTCGACGGCGCGATCTCCGAGGCCAAGACGGCCCTGGCCGGCACCGACATCGGCGCGATCAAGGCGGCGATGGAGAAGCTCGGCACCGAGAGCCAGGCCCTCGGCCAGGCGATCTACGAGGCCACCCAGGCCGAGCAGTCCGCCGGCGGCGCCGGTGCGGACACGGCAGGCAGTGGCGGCAACAGCGATGACGACGTCGTGGATGCCGAGGTCGTCGACGACGATCGGGAGAACAAGTGACCCGTCCCTTCGACAGCGGAAGCGATCCGCACGAGCCGGTGACCGTCACCGACAAACGGCGCATCGATCCCGTGACCGGTGAGGTACGCGATCCGTCCGGCCCGGTCCCCAGTGGACCGGCGCCGGACGCCGCGCCGGAGGCCTTCGCCGGGGAGACCCCGGAGGAGGCCGACAAGGCCGGTGAACTGCTCGCCGACCTGCAGCGTGTCCAGGCCGATTTCGCGAACTACCGCAAGCGGGCACTGCGCGATCAGCAATTGACGGCCGACCGCGCGAAGGCCGGCGTGATGGCACAGCTGTTGCCGATCCTCGACGACCTCGACCGGGCGCGAAGCCACGGCGACCTCGACAGCGGCCCGCTCAAGGCGGTCGCGGACAAGCTGGTGAGCACGCTCGAGGGGCTGGGCCTGACGCCCTACGGCGAGGAGGGCGACGAGTTCGACCCCGTGCTGCACGAGGCCGTCCAGCACGAGGGCGAGGGCACCCACCCCGTCCTCGGCACCGTGATGCGGCGTGGCTACAAGGTCGGCGAGCAGGTGGTGCGCCACGCGCTCGTCGGGGTCGTGGACACGGTGCCGGAGGCCGACACGGCCGAGAACGCCGGCGCGGCGCCGCACGAGGCCGCAGAATCAGACGACTAGACCACGAGAGAAAGGTGAGGAGGTGACGCGGCATGGCCCAACGCGAGTGGGTCGAGAAGGACTTCTACAAGGAGCTCGGCGTCTCCTCTGACGCCAGCGCGGACGAGATCAAGAAGGCCTACCGGAAGCTGGCCCGCGATCTCCACCCCGACACCAACCCGGACCCCACGGCCTCCGAGCGGTTCAAGGCCGTGTCCGAAGCGCACAGCGTGCTGTCGGACCCGGCCAAGCGCAAGGAGTACGACGAGACCCGCCGGCTGTTCGCCGGCGGCGGTTTCGGGCGTGGCCGCTTCAGCGGCGGCAGTGGGGGATTCGGCGGGTTCGGCGGCGGCGGTGACGGAGTCGAGTTCAACCTCAACGATCTGTTCGACGCCGCGGGGCAGACCGGCGGCGCCAACATCGGCGACCTGTTCGGTGGACTGTTCGGGCGGGGCGCCTCGCCCCGGCCCAGCCGGCCGAGGCGGGGTAACGACCTCGAGACCGAGACCGAGCTGTCGTTCCTCGAGGCCACCAAGGGTGTGGCGATGCCGTTGCGGCTGACCAGCCCGGCCCCGTGCACGAATTGCCATGGCAGCGGCGCACGTCCGGGCACCAGCCCGAAGGTGTGCCCGAACTGCAACGGCGCCGGAGTGGTCAACCGCAACCAGGGCGCGTTCGGATTCTCCGAACCGTGCACCGAGTGCAAGGGCAGCGGCTCGATCATCGAGCACCCGTGCGGCGAGTGCAAAGGCACCGGCGTGACCACCAGGACCCGCACGATCAACGTGCGGATCCCCCCGGGTGTGGAGGACGGTCAGCGGATCCGGTTGGCCGGTCAGGGCGAGGCGGGTCTGCGCGGGGCGCCCTCGGGCGACCTGTACGTGACGGTCCATGTGCGCCCCGACAAGGTGTTCGGCCGCGACGGTGACGACCTCACCGTGGCGGTGCCCGTCAGCTTCCACGAGTTGGCCCTGGGCACAACGCTTTCGGTTCCGACACTGGAGGGCAAGGTGGGTGTGCGGGTGCCGAAGGGCACCTCGGACGGCCGCATCCTGCGGGTGCGTGGCCGGGGTGTGCCCAAACGCGGTGGCGGGCACGGCGACCTGCTGGTCACCGTCAAGGTGGCGGTTCCGCCGAACCTCGAGGGTGAGGCCGCCGAAGCGCTCGAGGCCTATGCCAAGGCCGAGCGGGCGAGCGGATTCGACCCGCGGGCCGGCTGGGCGGGGGCCTGATCATGGCGGCCAAGCGACACGACGAAGCCCGGACCTTCCTGATCTCGGTCGCCGCCGAGTTGGCCGGTATGCATGCGCAGACCCTGCGCACCTACGACCGGCTCGGCCTGGTCAGCCCCCAGCGCAGTTCCGGTGGCGGCAGGCGGTACTCGGAACGCGACGTCGACCTGCTGCGCGAGGTGCAGCGGTTGTCGCAGGACGAGGGCGTCAACCTGGCGGGGATCAAACGCATCATCGAGCTGACCAACCAGGTGGAGGCGTTGCAGTCCCGCGTCAGGGAACTGGTCCGTGAGGTCGAGGAGCTGCGCGCCAACCAGCGCCGTGACATCGCGGTGCCGACGAAGAGCACCGCGCTGGTCGTCTGGCAGCCGCGGCAGGGCCGCGGTCGCTAGGCGATCCTGATGGAGAACCGGCTCGTGTCCGGTTCCCCCGGGACGGCGACCCGATGGTTCTCGCGCCGCAGCGCATCGGTCGGCGCGGCCATCGGTTCGACGGCGATCAGGTCGTCGCTGCCCGGTGCGAAGAGTTGCGCTGCCGGGTAACCCTTTTCGAACGTCACCTGCACGCGCCGGTCGCCGCCGGAGAGGACGAACACCGCGCCGTCGCCGACCTGGTCGAACCCGTCGTCGAGTTCGGTGTCGCCGAGCGGCGCGTCGCCGCCCGCCCACGGCTCGGTGGCGCCCGTCGGCAGGCCCCAGGTGTCGACGGCCAGGCGGCGCATCGCCGGGGACCGCAGCCGCCACTGCGCGCGCGGGACGTCCGGGATCTGCAGGTACGGGTGATAGCCGTAGCAGAGCGGGACCGGCGTCGCGGCCGACGGCGTCACCGTGGTCTCCACGGTCAGCGTGCGGTCGGCCAGTGTCACCGCCATGGTCAACACGTGCGGGAACGGGAACGTCGCCAGCAGCCGTGGCCGGTCGGACCAGTTCACCTCGGCGACCAGCGTGTCGGCGGTCTGTTCGACCACCACCCAGCCCGGGTAGGCGCCCAGCACGCCGTGGATCGGTACGCCGTGTTCGTCGGTGCGGACGCCGGCGACACCCGGGGTGAGCGTCACCACGCCACCGTCGATCGCATACTTCGTGGCGCTCAACCGGTTCGCCCACGGGTAGAGGATCGGGATGCCCATCGTCTTACCGCTGGTGATGTAGGCCTGCACACCGCGGCGCTGGCCGAGGAACTCGACGCCGTCGTCGGCCAGCGACGTGCAGATCATCCCCGCGGTGGGCACATAGGTCGCGGTCACCGATGACGACGGGTCATGCAGGGTGACGGGTTCGATTTCGGCCACGTCGCCAGTGTGGCACGGAGCGGCCGGTCGATGGCCGGGCCGTCGGATCAGGTGGTCAGCGGGTCGTGCTGAATGCGTTCGGGGGGAGCGCCTTTGGCGATCAACGCGGCCTTGGTGGCTTCGGTCATCGCCACCCCGCCGCAGATCAGGATCTGCCGGTCGCCCCAGTTGCCGTACCGGGTGACCACCTGGTCCAGCCGCCCCGTCTGGCGGACGTGCAGACCGCGCGGCGGTGACGGGTCGGGATAGTCGACCGCCCAGGGCGGGTCGGTGCTGTACTCCGACACCGGCGTGACCGACAGCCACGGGTTCGTCGAGGCGATCTGCCACAGCGTCACGAGGTCGTAGAGATCGCAGGGGAACCGTCCCCCGAAGAACAGGTGCACCCGCGGGTTGACCCCGAACCGCGTCATGTCCATGATCAGCGTCCGCAATGGCGCCAGGCCGGTGCTACCCGCGACCATCAGCACGTCGCCGCCGTCGCGGTCGACGGCCAGCCCGCCGTGCGGATTCGACATCCGCCACCGGTCCCCGACGCGGGTCTCGTTGACGATCGCGGTGCTGACCATGCCGCCGGGCACCGACCGGATGTGGAACTCGACGTACCCGTCGGGGTCGGCCGGGATCGCCGGGCTGAGGTACCGCCAGCGCCGCGGCCACTGCGGCACCTGGACGGTGACGTACTGGCCGGGGTGGTAGGCCAGCGGCTGGTCGAGTTCGAGCCGCACCACGGAGACGTCGCGGGTGGCGCGGATGTGCTCGATGACGGTGCCGTCGCAGAACGGCGGGCCGTCTTCGGCATCGGCGGCTCCGCGCATCACCCCGGTGGCCAGCGCGACGGCGTCGCGGGCGGCCTCGGCGAGCCGGTCGGACCACTGCCCGGCCAGCCGGCTGCGCAGCGCGGCGTACAGCGCCTCGCCCATGGTGTCGTAATGCCGTTGCACCACACCGTATTTGCGGTGGTCGCGGCCGAGCTGAGCGAGGAACGCCACCGGCTCCTCGGCGCGCTGGGCGATCAGTTCGCCGAACAGCCAGGTCATCGCCTCGGCGAACACCGTCCGTTGGCGGGCCATGTCCGGGGGGAAGAGGTCGCGCACCGACAGGTCGGCGGCGAACCAGCGGGTGTAGAAGTCGGCGATCAGCGCGTCGGAGCCACGCCGGGGATCGACCGCGTCGCGCAGTACCACCAGCGCGTCACGGTCGTCGAGTCCCACGTCGTGCGAGTGTAAATCAGTCCGCTGTGCCCGCCCGTTGCCGCAGCGCAGCCAGGGCGACGAGTGCCGCACCGGCCACCGCCCAGCAGGCCGCCACGACCACCGCCGACATCGCCCCGGCCCCGCCGAAGTACGCCGTGGACCGCAGCAGTGTGGCCGTCGCACCCTGGGGCAGCCACTGCCCGAACTCACCCCACCCTCGGGGCAGCATCTCGGGCGCGCTGGTCAGTCCCGAGAGCGGATTGCCGACCAGGACGGCGAGCACCGCGCCGACGGCCAACCCGGCCCGGCCGAACAGGGCACCCAGTCCGAGGACGGGCAGTGCGCACGCGAGCAGCCCCAGCGTCAGGCCCGCCGTCACACCCCAGAAGTTCTGGTCGAACGAGCCGAGGACGTAGTACAGCAGTGCCGCGATCGTCCACGCCGCGACGCCGCTGAAGACGACCGCCGCAGTCAACCGCGTCCAGACCTCCCGGCGCAGGGCGACGGTCATGGCGATCGCCGAGAGGATGCCCGCCAGCGTGATCGGCAGGGCCGAGGCGGCCAGGCCGGTGCCGCGCGGATCGGTGTCGGGCAACGGGGCGACGTCCTCGATGACCGGGGCGCTGCCCGTCTGAGCGGCCATGCCGGTGCCGAGCTGGGTCAGCACCTGCGCGACGGCCGGACTGGCCCCGCTGGCGATGAGCAGTGTGCGGCCCTGCGGCCCGAGGGCCAGGCCGCCGTAGACGTGCCGGTCCGCGATGGCCTCGCGCAGGGCGTCCTCGCCGGGGTAGTAGGTGACCGCGAAGGCCCCGGGAGCCCGCTCGTCGAGCATCGCGGCCACCTGACCGTTGGCCGCCTGCGGGCCCGCGACGCCGATCGGCACGTCGTGGGGGCCGGATTTCGCCGCGGGCAGCGCGAAGGCGAGCGCGACGATCGCAATGGCCGCCGTCAGCGCGATGACGATGCCTGCGGCGCGGGCGGCCGGCGGCGGTTCGCGGTGGGTGTGGGTGCGGAGGGACGACGTCGTTGTCATGGCCCAACTCCTTTTCATCTGCTGTTGAAATTCGCGTCCCGAGCGTAACTCCGCGCGGACGTTTATTCAATAGCCGTTGAAATGATAAGGTCGCGATATGGCCCCACCTGCGAATACGCCGCGGCGCCGCGGCCGCCGCCAAGGGGAGCCGGTATCGCGAGAGGTCGTGCTCACCGCGGCCAGGAAGCGGTTCGCGGCCGACGGTTACGAGCGCACGACACTGCGGGCCATCGCCAAGGACGCGCATGTCGACCCCTCGATGGTGCTGTACCTGTTCGGGTCGAAACTCGACCTGTTCCGCGAATCGCTGCGCCTGATCATCGATCCGCAGGTGCTGGTGGCGGCGCTGTCGGAGGCCGGCGGCGATGTGGGCGCCCGGCTGGTCCGGGTGTACCTGCAGATCTGGGAGTCATCCGAGACCGGCCCGAGCATGGTGGTGATGCTGCAGTCGGCCACCTCCAGCAGCGAGGCGCACGAGGCGTTCCAGAGCTTCATCCGAACCTACGTGCTGACCGCGGTGGCGGGCGTGCTGGGCGGTGACGAGCATGCGCGCCTACGCGCCACGCTGGCCGCCACCACGCTCGTCGGCACCGCGATGCTGCGCTACGTCATGAAGATCCCGCCACTGGCCACACTGCCGGGCGACGAACTGGTCCCGCTGCTCGCCCCGACGGTCACCCGGTACCTCACCGCCGACGCCGAGGAGCTGGGGCTGCCCCCCGTTATAGGGCGTGAATTCCCTTGTACAGCACCAGAAGTCCGATGACGACGAGGATCGCCGCCATCAGGGTGGCGTGGTTGCGTTCCATCCAGTCCTTGAGCCGGGCGAGCGGACCGTCCAGCCGCCCGCCGGAGACGGCGTAGGCCAGGATCGGCAGCGCCACCGTCGAACCCGCGACCACGGCGAAGTAGATTACCGCCAACCACACGGCATCGCCGAGTCCGGCCGAGCCGATCGCCAAACCCGCTGCGACACTGAGGAACAACACCTTGGGGTTGACGACGGTCAGCACGGCCGCGGCGCCGGCGGCCTTACCGGGGGTCAGCGTCGTCATGCTGCGCAGCCACTTCGGCTGGTGTGACGAGGCGTGCCTGCGCGCGAATCGGATCAGCCCGAAGACGATCAGTGCGGCACCGATCACGATGCGCAGCCACGACGCCCAACTCGGCGGCTTCTCGAAACCGCCGATCGCGCCGGACACCGCCACGAAGATCGCCGTCAGCGCCGCGAGGCCGACCAGCCACCCCGCCATGAACGCCAGCCCGGTCGGGCGCGGCCGCGGCGTTTGCAGCATCAGCACCGCGGGGATGATCGACAGCGGCGAGAGCGCGATCACCAGGGCCAGCGGAATCAGTTCGGTCAGCACCGTCGCCCAACTACCCGTCATGGTGCGTGAAGGTTAGCAAGCCGGAGGCGTATCAGATCCCGTCGAAGTGATTGCATCCCAACGTGTCGACGAAACTCGGTCCGAGCAGGTCGAGTTCCCGGCCGTAGGCGCCGGCCCACGTGCCGAACGGATGGTGGGCCAGGTATTCGTTGCGGAACCGGTCGTCCTCGGACACCTCGGTGGTGCAGAACGAGGGTATGGCCAGGTCGACCACGGGGCTGTCGCGTTCGACTTCGGCGAGGACCAGGGGTGCGTTGCCGCCCAGGAAGCGGTCGATCACCCAGCCGTCCTCGCCCAGCCAGACCGACGACCGCACCTTGGTCACCACGTGGTCTGCCCGCGCCACGATCTGGCCGGCGACCAGCGGATCGAGTTCGCGCTCGGCCTCGTAGCGCGTGCCGCCTGCGGCGGGGCCCTTGGCGGTCATGGTGCCGATCGCCTCCACGCCGAGTGCCTTCACCAGCATGGCGGGGTCGGCGTCCACCTCCGGGGGCGCCGCCCCTTGGAGGCGGACGCGTACGGCATAGCCGTCAGCGGCGAACAGATACGCCTGGGCGATCAGGACCGGACTCGGGTCGGACGCGGCCACGGCAGGCACGTCGAGGACGAAGAACTTCCGCTCGAACTCGAAGTCGCCGTAGTGGGAGTCGGACATGTGATGACGCTAAACCGGGCCGCGCGCGTCGCACCGGAATCAACAGGCGTGTCCCGTCGACGACAAATCTGGTAAAACTGGGCAGACTTGAGCGGAACAGACTCAACCTTGACCGCGTTGAGTATGGCGAGAAGCATTCCAACCAGACGATCGGAGGTGTCGTGGACTCGTTCAACCCGACGACCAAGACCCAGGCGGCGCTGACTTCGGCGTTGCAGGCGGCCAGTGCCGCAGGCAATCCCCAGATCGCGCCCGCTCATTTGTTGATGGCACTGCTGACGCAGAACGACGGCATTGCCGCACCCCTTCTGGAGGCCGTCGGCGTCGAACCCGCGACGATTCGCGCCGAGACGCAGCGCCTCGTCGACCGGCTGCCCAGCGCCAGCGGCGCCAGCAGCCAGCCGCAGCTGTCGCGGGAGTCGCTGGCCGCGGTCACCGCCGCCCAGCAGCTCGCGACGGAGATGGACGACGAGTACGTCTCCACCGAACACCTGATGGTCGGCCTGGCCACCGGGGACTCGGACGTCGCCAAGCTGCTGACCGGCCAGGGGGCGTCCCCGCAGGCACTGCGTGAGGCGTTCGTCAAGGTCCGCGGCAGCGCCCGCGTCACCAGCCCGGACCCCGAGGGCAGCTACCAGGCGCTGGAGAAGTACTCCACCGACCTGACCGCGCGTGCCCGCGAAGGCGAGCTCGACCCGGTGATCGGCCGGGACACCGAGATCCGCCGCGTGGTGCAGGTGCTGAGCCGCCGGACCAAGAACAACCCGGTGCTCATCGGCGAGCCGGGCGTCGGCAAGACCGCGATCGTCGAGGGCCTGGCCCAGCGCATCGTCGCGGGCGACGTCCCGGAGAGTCTGCGCGACAAGACCGTCATCTCGCTCGACCTGGGTTCGATGGTCGCCGGGTCCAAGTACCGCGGTGAGTTCGAGGAACGGCTCAAGGCCGTCCTCGACGACATCAAGAACTCGGCCGGGCAGATCATCACGTTCATCGACGAGCTGCACACCATCGTCGGCGCAGGCGCCACCGGTGATTCGTCGATGGACGCAGGCAACATGATCAAGCCGATGCTCGCGCGCGGTGAGCTGCGGCTGGTCGGCGCCACGACGCTCGACGAGTACCGCAAGTACATCGAGAAGGACGCCGCGCTGGAACGTCGCTTCCAGCAGGTCTACGTCGGCGAACCCTCGGTCGAGGACACCGTCGGCATCCTGCGCGGCCTCAAGGAGCGCTACGAGGTGCACCACGGTGTGCGCATCACCGACTCCGCGCTGGTGTCCGCCGCGACACTGTCCGACCGATACATCACCGCCCGCTTCCTGCCGGACAAGGCCATCGACCTGGTCGACGAGGCCGCCTCCCGGCTGCGGATGGAGATCGACTCCCGGCCCGTCGAGATCGACGAGGTCGAACGGCTGGTCCGTCGCCTCGAGATCGAGGAGATGGCGCTGGCCAAGGAGGAGGACGACGCCTCGAAGGAGCGGCTGGAGAAACTGCGCGGTGAGCTGGCCGACTACAAGGAGAAGCTGGCGGAGCTGACGACGCGGTGGCAGAACGAGAAGAACGCCATCGACATCGTGCGCGAACTCAAGGAGCAGCTCGAGGCGCTTCGCGGCGAGGCCGACCGGGCCGAACGCGACGGCAACCTCGAGAAGGCCGCCGAGCTGCGCTACGGCCGCATCCCCGAGGTCGAGAAGAAGCTCGACGCGGCGGTGCCGCAGGCGGAGGCGCGCGAGGACGTCATGCTCAAGGAGGAGGTCGGCCCCGACGACATCGCCGAGGTGGTGTCGGCGTGGACCGGTATCCCCGCCGGCCGCATGCTCGAGGGTGAGACCGCCAAGCTGCTGCGCATGGAGGACGAACTCGGCAAGCGGGTCGTCGGCCAGCGCAAAGCCGTCGTCGCGGTGTCCGATGCGGTGCGCCGGTCACGCGCGGGCGTGGCCGACCCCAACCGCCCGACCGGGTCGTTCATGTTCCTGGGCCCGACCGGTGTCGGTAAGACCGAGCTGGCCAAGGCGCTCGCGGAGTTCCTGTTCGACGACGAACGGGCGATGGTCCGCATCGACATGAGCGAATACGGCGAGAAGCACTCCGTCGCCCGCCTGGTCGGTGCGCCTCCCGGCTACATCGGTTACGACCAGGGCGGTCAGCTGACCGAGGCGGTGCGCCGTCGGCCCTACACGGTGGTGCTGTTCGACGAGATCGAGAAGGCCCACCCGGACGTGTTCGACGTGCTGCTGCAGGTGCTCGACGAGGGCCGGTTGACCGACGGTCAGGGCCGCACGGTCGACTTCCGCAACACCATCCTGATCCTGACGTCCAACCTGGGCGCCGGGGGCACCGAGGAGATGGTGATGGCGGCGGTGCGCTCGGCGTTCAAGCCGGAGTTCATCAACCGGCTCGACGACGTGATCGTCTTCGACGGGCTCAACCCCGAGGAGCTGGTCCACATCGTCGACATCCAGTTGCAGCAGCTGGCCAAGCGGCTTGCGCAGCGCCGGTTGACGCTCGAGGTGTCGCTGCCGGCGAAGAAGTGGCTGGCCGACCGGGGATTCGACCCGCTCTACGGCGCCCGGCCGCTGCGCCGGTTGGTGCAGCAGGCCATCGGCGACCAACTGGCCAAGATGCTGTTGGCCGGCGACGTGCACGACGGTGACGTCGTGCCGGTCAACGTCAGCGCCGACGGCGAAACCCTGGTCCTGGGCTGAGCGCTCGCGCGAAGACCCTCGAACTGGGCTGACGTCGCCCCATGGAACCCCGTCACGCTCCGGCGTGGCGGGGTTCTCGCGTCCGCCCCGCGCCGCCGCGCACAACCACTGTGACCGGTGAGACGCATGCGCCTGAGACGGGGTTGTGACCAACTTGAGTTCGGGTGAAAGCGGTACCAGCAAGTAGGCTAGGCCCGATGGTCCCGCTCTGGTTCACGCTGTCTGCGCTCTGCTTCGTGGGTGCAGCCGTGCTTCTTTACGTCGACATCGACCGTCGACGCGGGCTCGGCCGACGCCGGAAGTCGTGGGCCAAGTCGCACGGCTTCGACTACGAACACGAATCCGCCGACATCCTCACCCGCTGGAAACGCGGCGTCATGTCCACCGTCGGCGACGTCACCGCCAAGAACGTCGTGCTCGGCCAGATCCGCGGCGAGGCGGTGTTCATCTTCGATCTCGAGGACGTCGCCACCGTCATCGCGCTGCACCGCAAGGTCGGTACCAACGTGGTCGTGGACATGCGGCTCAAGGGCATCAAGGAGCCGCGCGAGAACGACATCTGGCTGCTCGGTGCGATCGGGCCCCGGATGGTGTACTCCACCAACCTCGACGCGGCCCGCCGTGCCTGCGACCGGCGCATGGTCACCTTCGCCCACACCGCGCCCGACTGCGCCGAGATCATGTGGAACGAGCAGCACTGGACGCTGATCAGCATGCCGGTCACCAGCACCCGCGCCCAGTGGGACGAGGGGCTGCGCACCGTGCGGCAGTTCAACGACCTGCTGCGCGTGCTGCCCCCCATCCCGCAGACCGATTCCGTGCAGGCCGTCGCCCGGCGCAGCGGTTCACCGAGCCGGCCGATCAGCCCCGGACCGCACCGCCAGCCGGAACCGTCGCAGGGCCGCCCCGACGCAGGCCGTCCCGGCCCCGCCGCCCCGGGCCGCCCGTATGCGCAGCGTCCGGAGGCCGGCCGTCCCGACGGTCCGCCCCCGGCGCGCCCCGACACCGCGCACCGGCCCCCGCCGGCACGCAACGGGCACCAGTCGCCGAACTTCCAGCGCTGAGCGCGCCCAGACGCGATGCCACGTCCTGTCGCTCTGATCACCGGACCGACCTCCGGCCTCGGTGAGGGCTTCGCCCGCCGCTACGCCGCCGACGGTTACGACCTCGTCCTCGTCGCCCGCGACGTCACCCGCCTGGAAGCCCTCGCGGACGGCCTGCGTGCCGAGACCGGCGCCGCCGTCGAGGTGCTGCCGGCCGACCTCGCCGACGCCGATGACCGCGCGAAGGTCGCCGAGCGGTTGGCCCAAGGCGTCCGGGTGCTCGTCAACAACGCCGGCTTCGGCACCGCCGGGGAGTTCTGGACCGCCGACTACCCGCTGCTGCAATCCCAGCTCGACGTCAACGTCACCGCGGTCATGCAGCTCACCCACGCCGCCCTGCCGCCGATGCTCGACGCGCACGCCGGCACGGTGATCAACGTCGCGAGCGCCGCGGGTCTGCTGCCCGGCCGCGGGTCGACGTACTCGGCGTCGAAGGCGTGGGTGATCGCGTTCTCCGAGGGGCTGGCCAACGGGCTCGGCGGCACCGGGGTGGGGGTGCACGCGTTGTGTCCCGGGTTCATCCGCACCGAATTCCACCAGCGCGCCGGCATCGAGATGTCCGGGACGCCGTCGTGGATGTGGCTCGAGGTCGACGACGTCGTCGGTGACTGCATCGCCGACGTCGCCAAGGACAAGGTCGTCATCGTGCCCGGCGTGCAGTACAAGGCCATGACCACCGTCAGCCGGCTGGTGCCGCGCAGCCTCGTCCGCGCCATGACCAGGACCGTGGGCCGCGGCCGCGGCCGCACCTGATCGCCGATGCGCGCGCTCATCGCCGTCGTCGCGACGGTTCTGCTCGTCGCGGTCAGCGGCTGCTCGGAAGCCGAGGGCACGTCTGACACGTACGCCGCGCCGACCGCGAAAGTCGGTGAGTCGCTGGCGGTTTCGGGGTGGAACATCTCCGTGTCGAATCTGCGGTTCGAGGCTGACCACGTCCTCGTCGACGTCGACGCCGCCCACTCGGGCGACGGTAAGCCGGTCGCACCCGAATCACTGCGATTCGGCCTCTACGGAGCGTTGGTGCATCCGATCGAGGCGAACGGGCTCGGTGGCTGCGACAACGTCGACGCGCTCGACGTCAACCCGCTGTCCGCGCCGAGCCCCGACCGACTCAGCGGCACAGTGTGTCTGGGCCCGCAGCGGGACCAGAACCAGGTGCGCGGCATCTACGCGTATTCGCCGCAGGACAGGATGGCCGGGACCACCGTCGCCTACGCCGCGGCGTTCCCGGTCGGGCTGCTGCCCACCAAGGACACCGAGACCGGCCTCACGATGAAGACCACCAGCCTCGACGCGTTCCGTGCCGACGGCGCCCAGCTGAACCAGGCCGCACTGGGCGACCCGGAGGCCTTCAGCGGCAACGGCTACATGCTGCTCGGGCTGCAGATCGACGGTCTGGCGAGCCGGTACCGCGAGGACTCCGCCCGCCGCGGCGGCCCGCTGATGATCGTCGTCGCGCCCACGCTGCCTGGTAAGGGGCTCAGTTTCGCGTGCGCGGCGTACGGGGCGTCGGTGCTGGTGCTCCCGGAGGCGTCGCGCGACGCGGTGAACCTGCGCGCCTCGCTGTGCACGCAGGGCGAGATCAACCAGGCGCTGCTGTTCGCCTCGGTGTCGGTGATCGGGACCCACGCCGCGCTGTGGACCACCGGTGACTGAGGCGCCCGGCCCGACCGAGTGGGGTGAGGGCCCCGGCGTCGGACCGTGGGCCCGGGAACGGCCCGGCGACCCGCCCGACGATCCACGCTACGACCCGGACCTGCTGCGCGACGGCGACACCCGCAACGTCGTCGACGCCTACCGCTACTGGACCCGCGAGGCGATCGTCGCCGACATCGACCGGCGCAGGCACCCGTTGCACATCGCGATCGAGAACTTCGGCAACGACGCCAACATCGGTTCGGTGGTGCGCACCGCCAACGCCTTCGCGGTCGACACCGTGCACATCGTCGGCCGCCGCCGCTGGAACCGCCGGGGCGCCATGGTCACCGACCGCTACCAGCGGCTGCGGCACCACGACAGCACGGCCGAACTGCTCGACTTCGCGGCCGGGGCGGGCCTGACCGCCGTCGCGGTGGACAACGTCGCAGGAGCCGTCCCGCTCGAGCACACCGAGCTGCCGCGCGACTGCCTGCTGATCTTCGGTCAGGAGGGGCCCGGCATCACCGACGACGCGAAAACCGGTGCCCGGCTGACGGTGTCGATCGCCTCATTCGGCTCGACACGCAGTATCAACGCGGCTGTCGCCGCCGGCATCGCCATGCACACCTGGATCGTCCAGCACGCCGACCTCGGCAGGGCCTGGTAACCGCTCGCGCAGCAACACCCACACCGTCACCGCCGAGGTCAGCATCAGCGCCGCACCGACACCGGACGCGATCGCCAGTCCGCTGCTGAAGGATTCGCGCGCCGCGTCGAGCAGCGCACCGCCCTGCGCGGGCGGCAGGCCTGCGGCCACGTCGGTGGCCGCGGCCAGCGAGTCGCGGGCCTGTGTCGCCGCGGCGGGTGAAAGACCCGGCGGCACAACGAGAGTCCGGTACACGCCGGTCAGGATCGACCCGATGACCGCGATGCCCAGTGCCATGCCCAGTTCGTAGGCAGTTTCGGAGACGGCGGCCGCCGCGCCGGCGCGTTCGCGCGGAACGCTGGCCAGGATGACGTCGCTGGCGACGGTGAACGCCAGGCCCAGTCCCACGCCGACGACGAACAGGGCGATGCCGAGGTGCGGGTACGGCGACGTCGGGTGGATGGTCGTGAGCGTGGCCATCGCGACGCCTACCAGGGCGAGACCCGTGGTCAGCACGGCGCGCTGGGTCCAGCGGCGCACCGCGAACCCGGCCAGCACCCCGAACACCGTCGCGGTCACCGCCGCGGGAAGTTCGGCGAGTCCGGCGCCCAGCGGGCTGTACCCCTGCACCAGCTGGAAGTACTGCGACAGGAAGAAGACCAGACCCGAAAGGCCCAGCACAGAGAGTAGATTCGCCCCGACGACACCCGAGAACGCGCGATTGGCGAAAAGCCGGACGTCGATCAACGGGCTGGGCAGCCGCAACTGCCTGCGCACGAACACCGTCAGCGCGAGCACGCCGACGAGGGCGGCCGCCAGCGCGCTCAACCGCGGGCCGTGCGCTGCGGTCTCCTTGATCGCGTAGACCACGCTCAGGATGCCGACCATCGACAACCCGACGCTGGGCAGATCCCACGGCCCAGGTTCGGGATTGCGGTGCTCGGGCAGCAGGGTGAGCCCGCCGATCAGCAACACGACCATCACGGGCGCGTTGATCAGGAACACCGATCCCCACCAGAAGTGTTCGAGCAGAACGCCACCCACCACCGGGCCGAGGGCGGCGCCTGCCGAGAACGCCGCCGCCCAGATGCCGACGGCCATGGAGCGCTGGCGCGCGTCGGTGAAGATGCCGCGGATCAGCGCGAGGGTGGCCGGCGCCAACGTCGCCCCCGCGACGCCGAGCAGCGCGCGGGCGCCGATCAGCGCCTCGGCGGTGGGGGCGTACGCGGTGGCCACGGAGACCACCGCGAAAAACGTTGCCCCGCTAAGCAGGAGCTTGCGGTGGCCGATGCGGTCCCCGAGGCTGCCCATCGTGATCAGCAGGCTGGCGAGCACGAACGAGTAGATGTCGCCGATCCACAGCAGTTCGGTCGCGGAGGTGTGCAGATCGCTGCTGATGAACGGTGTCGCGAGCGCCAGGACGGTGCCGTCGATGCCGATGAGGAGGACCGCGAGGGTGAGCACACCCAGGGCGAGCCAGCGGCGGGTCATGAGGTCTGCACTCCAGTCAGCAGTAGTTCGGAGATCATGCGCTCGAAGTCGCGGCCGGCCGCGCGGCCGACCTGGATGCACCAACCGGCGCCGGCGACCAGGCTGTAGAGCGCTTCGGTCAGCCAGGCCGCGGTCAGGTCGGGACGGAACTCACCGGAGCGCTGGCCGCGTTCGAACAGTGCGGTGATCGCGGCGTCGGACTCGGCCCAGCCCTGCATGGACTGGTCATCGTCGATGTCCTGGCTCTGGCTGTAGAGCAGCGCCAGATACGGCGACACCGGCCGACAGGCGGTGACCAGCCGGCGCAACGCGTCGGCGGCCGAACCCTCCGACAGCCGCGCCGCGTCGACCGCGGTGCGCATCTCGGCGATCGCGAGGTCGTCCAGTGCGGCCATCAACGCCGGTTTCCCGGCGAAGTGCCGGTGCAACGTCGCCCGGCTCACCCCGACCGCGGCCGCGATCTCGTCCACCGTCGCGTTCGGCCGACGCCCCAGGAAGTCCGCGGCAGCGCGCAGCAGAGCCTCCCGATCCGTCGCCATGAAGCGAGAGTATCTCATCTGAGACACTTTTGTCTCATCACTTCTGTGCGGACCGGTTTCCGCGACGGGAGCGGTGAGGCAGGATCGACCCATGGATCAGCTGTGGGCCAACCGGGCGGCCAGCGCCGAGGCGGCGATCACCCAACGGCATCTGCGACGCCTCTGGGGGCTGCCGGGCACACAGCTCGGTGTGGTGGCCTGGCCGGCGGCCGGACCGCACAAGCAGTTCCGCACGTGGCACTACTGGTGGCAGGCCCATCTGCTGGACTGCCTCGTCGACGCGCAGGTCCGCGCACCCGATGAGGAGCGCCGGCGGCGCATCGTCCGGCAGATCCGCGCGCACCGCCTGCGCAACATCGGCCGCTGGACCAACGACTACTACGACGACATGGCGTGGCTGGCGCTGGCCCTGGAGCGCGCGGGCCGGCTTGCCGGGGTGGCGAAACCCCGTGCGCTCGAGACGCTGAGTGAACAGTTCCTCAACTCCTGGGTGCCGGAGGACGGCGGCGGCATCCCATGGCGCAAACAGGACCAGTTCTTCAACGCGCCCGCCAACGGCCCGGCCGGGATCTTCCTCGCCCGATACGTCACCGCCCAGGGCGACCGGTTGCGGCGCGCCCAGCAGATGGCCGACTGGATCGACGAGGTGCTCATCGACCCGGAGACCCATCTGGTGTTCGACGGGATCAAGGGTGGATCGCTCGTGCGGGCGCAGTACACCTACTGCCAGGGCGTGGTCCTCGGCCTGGAAACGGAGCTCGCGGCCCGCATCGGCGACGGAGAGCACGCCCTGCGGGTGCACCGGCTGGTCGGGGCCGTCGCCGAACACATGGCTCCCGAAGGGACCATCAAGGGCACCGGCGGCGGGGACGGTGGCCTGTTCAACGGCATCCTCGCCCGCTACCTCGCGCTGGTCGCCACCACGCTCCCGGGCGACACGGCCGAGGACGTCGCGGCCCGCGACACCGCACGACGGCTGGTGCTCACCTCCGCCGAGGCCGCGTGGGTGAACCGGCAGACCGTCGATGGGCTCCCGCTGTTCGGCGCATCCTGGGAGCGCACCGCGGAACTGCCCACCGCCGTCGGCCGGCAGGCCGAATCCGTCGAGGGCGCGGTCAACGCCTCGGAGATCCCCGAGCGCGATCTGTCCGTGCAACTCTCGGGATGGATGCTCATGGAGGCCGCCCACTCGGTCAGCGATCAACCCTCCGGCGGGGGGCCTGCCGAAACCGAAACAGGACCCACCGAGACGTGACCGAGGCGCCCGCACGCACCATCGGTTCGCTGCCCAGCCGCTTCAGCCGGGACCCGAAGACCCCACGCTCGACCGGCAACCGCGCCGCCGCGCTGCTGCTGGCCTTCACCGTGCTGGCCGTGCTGTGGGCGAATTCACCTTGGGCGGACACCTATTCGACGTTCTGGGACACCCATGTCGCGGTGAGCTTCGGCGAGTACCGCGCCGAGTTGTCGGTCAAGCACCTCGTCAACGACGGACTGATGGCGTTCTTCTTCTTCATCGTCGGACTGGAGGTCAAGAGCGAGTTCGTGATCGGTGAACTGACCGACCGGTCGCGGGCCGCGGTGCCCGTCGTGGCGGCCATCGCCGGACTGATCGTGCCCGCCGTCATCTTCCTCGCCTTCAACCCCTCCGGGGACGACGCGCAGGCGTGGGGTGTGGTCATCTCCACCGACACCGCCTTCCTCGTCGGAGCGCTGGCGGTGATCAAACCCAAATTCCCTGCCCGCCTTCGGATCTTCCTGCTGACGCTGGCCGTCGTCGACGATGTCGGTGCCCTGGGCGCGATCGCGCTGTTCTACACTGACGACCTGAAACTCGGGCCGCTGGCGGTCGCCGCACTGCTCATCGCCGCGCTGGCCCTGGTGCGCCGGCTGCCCACGCTGCGCGGACCCGCTTATGCCGTACTGGGTTTCGCGCTGTGGATCGCGCTGTACCTCGCGCACGTGCACCCGACGCTGGCCGGTGTGGCCGTCGCGGTGCTCATCCCGGTCTTCACTCCCGAGCGCAGACAGGTCGAGCAGACCGTCGACCTGGTCCGGGCGTTCCGCCAGTCACCGAATCCCCAGTACGCCCGCGCGGTGACCCGTGGTCTGCGCGAATCGATCTCGATCAACGAGCGGTTGCAGGCGGCCGTCGGGCCGTACGTGTCGTTCGTGGTGCTGCCGATCTTCGCGCTCGCCAACGCCGGCGTGCACCTCGACGAGGACACCGTCACCGCCGCAATGGGTTCGACGCTGACGTGGGGCATCGTGGCCGGGCTGGTGATCGGGAAGTTCGTCGGGATCACCGCGGCCACCGCACTCGTGAGCGCCACCCGCTGGGGGCAGCTCGCGCCGGGTCTGTCACTGCGGCGGGTGGCCGGGGGAGCGGCGCTGTCCGGGATCGGTTTCACAATCTCGCTGTTCATCGTCGACGTCGCGATCGAGGATCCGGCCCGTCAGGACGAAGCGCGCGTCGGCGTGCTGATCGCCTCGGTCCTGGCGTTCACGCTGGGCTGGGCGCTGTTCCGGCTCACCGACTGGGTCAGTCCGCCGGAACCGGTGGGGCTCACCCTGGTGCGCGACGTCGATCCGGACCGCGACCACATCCGGGGCGATCCGGACGCCCCGCTCGTCCTCGTCGAGTACGGCGACTACGAGTGCCCCTTCTGCGGCCGCGCGACCGGCGCCATCGACGAGGTGCGTGCCCACTTCGGCGACGACCTGCTGTATGTGTGGCGCCACTTCCCGCTCGAACGCGCGCACCCGCGGTCGTTCGACGCCGCCCGGGCCAGCGAGGGCGCCGCGCTGCAGGGCAAGTTCTTCGAGATGGGCCGCGAACTGTTCGCCCACCAGGACGATCTGGAATGGTCGGACATGTACCGCTACGCGGTCGCGGTCGGACTCGACATCGAGCAGTTCGACCAGGACGTGCGGGTCCACGCCTCGAAGGTGCTGCACCGGGTGCGCGACGATGCGCAGGACGCCGAGGTGATGGACCTCAACTCCACGCCGACGTTCTTCGTCAACGGCAAGCGCCACAAGGGGCCGTGGGATGCGGCCAGCCTGATCCGCGCGCTGGAGGCGGGCCGTTAGCCCCCTCAACTCCAGAGCGTGACGTGCACCTTGGGCTTGAACCGGGTGACCCCGACGCCGCTGCCGCGGATCATCGCCTGTGTGCAGCGGGGTGTGGTGATGAACCGCACCAGTTCCGAGGCCGCCGGTTGGCGCGCCGCCGGGGTCAGCGTCGACGCGAACCACTCCCCGGACGACTGCAGGCCCGGGCCCTTGATCTGCACCAGCCGCCGCGACGACAGATCCTTCGACACCGCGAAACCGAGGGTCAGCGTCAGACCGCCGACGCGCTGCACCTCCTCGAGCGCAGCCGCCTCGCTCTGGAAGATGCGCTGCCGGGACTCCGGGATCGCCAGGTTCCGCAACATCGTGGCGACCTCACCGTCGACGCTGCCCGCCGACGGACCCAGCATCCAGTCCTGTTCCCGCAGTCGCTCAGCTGTCTGGACGCCCCGGCCCGCGGTGTTCTCGGGGCCGGCGACGGCTATGATCTGGTACTTGAGGAAGGGGCGGACCACCAGCGCGGGCCCCGGGTCGGCGGGCGCCGGGCCGAGCGTGATGTCGACCGCCCGTGACTCGATCAGGTCGCGGAACCGGCTCGTCGGATGCACCGACAACTCCACCGAGAGGTCGTCGGCTCGCGAGGAGAACAGCTCGATCAGGCCGGGTGCGGCGTGTTCGGCGAACATCGTCGACGCGGCGATGCGCAGCAACCGTCTGCCGTGGGCGGCTTCGGTCACCTCGATCGCGGTCTGCTGCTGAAGCCCCAGTATCTCGATGGCGCGGCTGGCGAGCCGAAGGCCTCCCGGGGTGAACGCCAACCCCGCCGACGTCCGGCTGAACAGCGGATCGTCGAGCTCCTTGCGCAACTGCGTGACGTGCACGGAGACGCCCGCGTCCGACATGCCGAGCTCCTCGGCGGCCGCGCGCACGGAACCCAGCCGCACCACCGCCGAATAAGCCCGGAGCTGAGCGGGTGTCACGGTGTGCAGCCTACGGTGGGCCTACATTGGGCAGCGTGAGAGACGTGCTGAGCGCCCTGTCAGCAGTGTGGCGGACCGGCGGCACGGCGGGTGTGGCGACGGTGGTGCGCACCTTCCGGTCGGCCCCGCGCCAGCCCGGCGCCGCGATGGTGGTGGCACCCGACGGCACGGTTACCGGTTCGGTGTCGGGCGGGTGCGTCGAGGGCGCGGTGTACGAACTGGCCGGTGACGTCGTCGGCAGCGGGATACCGGTGCTGCAGCGTTACGGCGTCAGTGATGACGACGCCTTCTCGGTCGGGTTGACGTGCGGCGGCATTCTCGACGTGTTCGTCGAACCCGTCTCACCGGCGACGTTCCCCGACCTCGACGCCGTCGTCGAGGACATCGAGTCGCACCGTCCCGTCGCGCTGGCCACCGTCATCGCCCACCCCGATCCCACCCGGGTGGGGCGTCGCCTGGTGGTTCGTCCCGACGTTGCGAGCGGCACGCTCGGATCACCGCGGGCCGACGCGGCGGTGACCGACGACGCCAGAGGGCTGTTGGCCGCCGGTCGCAACGAGGTGTTGACCTACGGACCCGACGGCCAGCGGCGCGGTGCGGGCATGGAGGTGTTCGTCGCGGCCTACGCCCCGCGACCGCGGATGCTGGTGTTCGGCGCCATCGACTTCGCCGCCGCCGTGGCGCAGCAGGGATCGTTCCTCGGCTACCGGGTGACGGTGTGCGACGCCAGGCCGGTGTTCGCCACCGCCGCCCGCTTCCCCACCGCCGACGAGGTCGTCGTCGACTGGCCGCACCGCTACCTGACCGCACAGGTCGAGGCCGGCGCCGTCGACGCGAGGACGGTCATCTGCGTGCTGACCCATGACCCCAAGTTCGACGTCCCGCTGCTGGAGGTCGCCCTTCGACTGCCCGACGTCGCCTACATCGGCGCCATGGGGTCGCGCCGCACGCACGCCGACCGGTTGGCCCGGCTGCGCGAGGCCGGTCTCACCGACGCCGAACTCGGCCGGCTGGCCAGCCCCATCGGCCTCGACATCGGGGCCCGCACGCCCGAGGAGACGGCGGTCTCGATCGCCGCCGAGATCATCGCCGTCCGGTGGGGCGGAACCGGGCGCAGGCTCACCGACACCGACGGCCGGATCCACCACGAGCAGGGCAAAGACAGTGAGTTAAGTGATTCCTTAACCCGGTATTGACGCCCGCGTCGGGCGGGCTGACACTGAAGGCCCTTCCGACGAATTGTGAGGGCGGTCACATGCAGGTCCCCGGTCCCTTCGAATACGAACGAGCCACCAGCGTGGACCACGCGATCGGCCTGCTGGACCGGCTCGGGGACGGCGCGATGATCGTCGCGGGCGGGCACAGCCTGCTGCCGATGATGAAGTTGCGCATCGCCAATCCGGAGTACCTGGTCGACATCAACGACCTGACCCGCGAACTGGGCTACATCACCGTCGGCGCGAAGGCCGTGCACATCGGTGCGATGACGCGTCACAGGCAGGTCCTCGAATCAATTGAGCTGGCCGAGGCGTGCCCGATCTTCGCCGACGCCGAACGCATGATCGCCGACCCGGTGGTCCGCAACCGCGGCACGCTGGGCGGGTCGCTGTGTCAGGCCGACCCGGCCGAAGACCTCACCACCGTCTGTCAGACCCTCGGTGCGGTCTGCGTGGCCCGCGGGCCGTCCGGCCAGCGCGAGATACCGATCGACGACTTCCTCGAAGGGCCGTATGAGACGTCGTTGGCGCACAACGAGATCCTGATCGAGGTGCGTGTACCGCTGACACCGAACACCTCCAGCGCCTACACGAAAGTCGAACGTCGGGTGGGTGATTGGGCGGTCACGGCCGCAGGGGCGATGGTCACGCTGGACGGTGACACCATCACCGCCGCCCGCATCGGCCTCACCGCGGTGAACCCCGATGCCGAGGCGCTGGCCGCCGTCGGTGCGGCACTGGTCGGGCGGACCGCAGGCGAGGACACGTTCGCCGAGGTGGGCCGCCGGGCCGCCGAGGCGTGCGCACCCGACTCGGACGTGCGGGGCAGCGCCGAGTACAAGCGCCACCTCGCCTCCGAACTGACCGTCCGCAACCTGCGCACCGCGGTACAGCGCATCCGAGAGAGGGCCTGAGCATGCAGGTGACCATGACCGTGAACGGCGAGCAGGTGGGCGCCGACATCGAACCGCGGATGCTGCTGGTGCACTTCCTGCGGGATCAGTTGCGGCTCACCGGAACTCACTGGGGCTGTGACACCAGCAACTGTGGGACCTGCGTGGTGCTGGTCGACGGCGAACCCGTGAAGTCGTGCACGATGCTGGCCGTGATGGCCGGCGGCCACGACGTCCGCACGGTCGAGGGACTCGAGGTCGACGGGACGCTCGACCCGGTGCAGGAAGGGTTCATGCAGTGCCACGGCCTGCAGTGCGGATTCTGCACCCCGGGCATGATGATCACCGCCCGCGCCCTGCTGGACCGCAACCCCGATCCCACCGAGCACGAGATCCGCGAAGCGATCTCCGGGCAGATCTGCCGGTGCACGGGATACACCACGATCGTGCGGTCGGTGCAGTGGGCCGCCGAGCACGCGCGCGGCCGGGTCGTCGAACCGGCCCCGTCCGCAGACGAATTCGCGCCGCAGGCGCAGACCGACGACACCTTCGGCCCGGTGGCCGGTGACCATCTCATCGAGACAGGAAGCCCATCATGACGGCGGTGGAGGAGCGCCCCGAGGCGCAGGCGGACAACGACAGGAAGCCGTGCGGATACGGCCGGATGCTGCGCAAGGAGGATCCGCGTTTCATCCGCGGGCGCGGCAATTACGTCGACGACGTCCAGCTGCCCGGCATGCTGCACCTGGCGATCCTTCGCTCCCCGTACGCGCACGCGCGCATCGCGAGCATCGACACCTCGGCCGCGCAGGCGCATCCGAAGGTCAAGGCGGTCGTCACCGGGGCGGACCTGGCGGAGAAGGGCCTGGCGTGGATGCCGACCCTGTCCAACGACGTGCAGGCCGTACTCGCCACGGACAAGGTGCGGTTCCAGGGCCAGGAGGTGGCCTTCGTCGTCGCCGAGGACCGCTACTCGGCCCGGGACGGGGTCGAGCTGATCGACGTCGACTACGAACCCCTCGACCCGGTGATCGACGTCCGTCGGGCGCTGGATCCCGATGCGGAGGTGATCCGCACCGACCTCGACGGCAAGACCGACAACCACTGCTTCGACTGGGAGACCGGCGACGCCGCCGCCACCGACGCGGCGTTCGACAAGGCCGACGTCGTGGTCAAACAGGAGATCGTCTACCCGCGGGTGCATCCCGCGCCGATGGAGACCTGCGGGGCGGTCGCCGACCTCGACCCGGTCAGCGGGAAGCTCACGCTGTGGTCGACCACCCAGGCGCCGCACGCGCACCGCACTCTGTACGCCCTGGTCGCCGGGCTGCCCGAGCACAAGATCCGGGTGATCTCGCCCGACATCGGCGGCGGCTTCGGCAACAAGGTGCCGATCTATCCCGGATACGTCTGCGCCATCGTGGGTTCGCTGCTGCTCGGTAAGCCGGTCAAGTGGATGGAGGACCGCAGCGAGAACCTCACCTCGACCGGATTCGCCCGCGACTACATCATGGTCGGCGAGATCGCCGCCACCCGCGACGGCAGGATCCTGGCCATCCGCTCGAACGTGCTCGCCGACCACGGCGCGTTCAACGGTGTTGCGGCGCCGACGAAGTATCCGGCGGGTTTCTTCGGAGTGTTCACCGGAAGCTACGACATCGAGGCCGCGTACTGCCACATGACCGCCGTCTACACCAACAAGGCACCCGGCGGGGTGGCCTACGCGTGCTCGTTCCGCATCACCGAGGCGGTGTATTTCGTTGAGCGGCTGGTCGATTGCCTGGCCTACGAGCTGAAGATGGACCCCGCCACGTTACGGCTGCAGAACCTGCTCAAGCCCGAGCAGTTCCCGTACCGGTCGAAGACCGGCTGGACCTACGATTCCGGCGACTACGAGACCACCATGCGCAAGGCCATGGAGATGATCGGCTACGAGCAGCTGCGGGCCGAACAGGCGGAGAAACGTCAGCGCGGCGAACTGATGGGCATCGGGATGGCGTTCTTCACCGAAGCCGTCGGCGCCGGCCCGCGCAAGGACATGGACATCCTGGGCCTCGGCATGGCCGACGGCTGTGAGCTACGGGTACATCCGACCGGCAAGGCCGTGGTCCGGCTTTCGGTACAGACCCAGGGGCAGGGCCACGAGACGACGTTCGCCCAGATCGTCGCCGAGGAACTGGGCATCCCGCCCGACGACATCGAGGTGGTGCACGGCGACACCGACCAGACCCCGTTCGGATTGGGCACCTACGGCAGCCGGTCGACCCCGGTGTCGGGCGCGGCGGCCGCGCTGGTGGCGCGCAAGGTCCGGGACAAGGCGAAGATCATCGCCTCGGGGATGCTGGAGGCGTCGGTCGCAGACCTCGAGTGGGACAAGGGCGCCTTCCACGTCAAGGGCGACCCGGCGGCGTCGGTGACCATCCAGGACATCGCGATGCGCGCGCACGGCGCCGGCGACCTGCCGGAGGGCATCGAGGGTGGGCTGGACGCCCAGATCTGCTACAACCCCGAGAATCTCACGTACCCGTACGGTGCCTACTTCTGCGTGGTCGACGTCGATCCGGGCACCGCGGTCGTCAAGGTGCGGCGCTTCCTCGCCGTCGACGACTGCGGCACGCGGATCAATCCGATGATCATCGAAGGTCAGGTGCACGGCGGCATCGTCGACGGGATCGGGATGGCGCTCATGGAGATGATCGCGTTCGACGAAGAGGGCAACTGCCTCGGTGGGTCGTTGATGGACTATCTGATCCCCACCGCCCTCGAGGTGCCGAACCTGGAGACCGGTCACACCGTCACCCCGTCCCCGCACCACCCGATCGGCGCCAAGGGGATCGGTGAGTCCGCCACGGTCGGTTCCCCACCCGCGGTGGTCAACGCGGTCGTCGATGCGTTGGCGCCGTTCGGTGTTCGCCACGCCGACATGCCGCTGACCCCGTCGCGGGTGTGGGAGGCCATGCAGGGCCGGCCGACTCCGCCCATCTGATCATGAGATCCGCAACGACGATGCACGACCGCGCGCAGCAGCTGCTGCGTACGCGCACCCCGTTCGTCCGCGCCACCGTGGTGCGGGCCCAGCAGCCGACGTCGGCGCACCCCGGCGACGAGGCGATCCTGTTGTCCGACGGCACCATCGAGGGTTTCGTCGGCGGTGAGTGCGCGAAGAACTCGGTGCGCAAGGCGGCGCTCGGGGCGCTGCAGTCGAACCAGAGCGTACTGCTGCGCGTGCTGCCCGACGGAGACGTGCACTTCCCCGATGCCCCCGGCGCGTGTGTCGTGGTCAACCCGTGCCTGTCCGGTGGAGCCCTGGAGATCTTCCTGGTCCCGCAGGTGCCTGCTCCGCTGGTGCGGATCTGTGGCGCCACGCCGATCGCCGAGGCGCTGGCCGAGGTGTGCGCCGTCCTCGGGTACGAGGTGACCCGCTCGGCCGGTGAGCTGGCCGACACCACCGCGGTCGTGATCGCCAGCCACGGCGGACCGGAGGCCGAGATGATCCGTGCCGCACTCGATGCCGGTGTCGGCTACATCGGGCTGGTGGCCAGCCGGGTGCGCGGTGCCGCGGTGCTCGACGGCCTGCGCCTGACGGACGTCGAGCGGGCGCGGGTGCACACCCCGGTCGGTCTGCCGATCGGCGCGCGCACCCCGGCCGAGATCGCGGTGTCCATTGCGGCGGAACTGATCGCGGCCATCCACGTCGACACAGCGGCGCCGCGGGTGGCCGAGGTGGGCGCAGCGGAGGACCATCATCACTGCCACTGACCCACCCTTCGCCGACGTCGCCGACGTCATCGCCCGTTTCGACCGGCGGGACCACCTCCTCGACACCGGTACCGCCTCCGCGATCTATCTGGCGACGACGCTCGGCCGCCCGCTGCTGCTCGAGGGTGAGCCGGGGGTGGGGAAGACCACGGCGGCCAAGACCCTCGCCGACGTGGTCGGCGCACCCCTGATCCGGCTGCAGTGCTACGAGGGGCTGACCGCGGGAGAAGCGCTCTACGACTGGAACTATCAGCGGCAGCTGCTGAGCATCCGCCTGGCCGAGGCGCGCGGCGAGAAGATCACCGAATCCGACCTGTACACCGAGAAGTATCTCGCTGACCGGCCCATCCTGCGGTGCGTGCGGCATTCCGGCCCGACACCGCCGGTGCTGCTGATCGACGAGATCGACCGTGCCGACGACGAATTCGAGGCACTTCTGCTCGAGTTCCTGGGCGAGGCGAGCGTGACGGTTCCCGAGATCGGCACTTTCGTCGCCGCTGCGCCGCCGATAGCCGTGCTCACCTCCAACCGCAGCCGCGATCTGCACGACGCTCTGCGGCGGCGCTGTCTGTACCACTGGATCGACTATCCGCAGCCGGAACGGGCCGTGGCCATCCTCCGTCGGACCGTGCCGGGCGCGACCACCGCGCTCATCGAGCAGGCTGCGCAATTCGTCGGTGTCGCAAGGGATCTCGACCTGGACAAGCCTCCGGGGATCGCGGAGACCATCGACTGGGTGGCCGCCCTGGTCACCTTGGGGGTGGCCGAACTCGTCGAGTCCACCGACACCGTGCTGGCCGGCTTCAGCGCCCTGGCCAAGACGCCCGACGATCGTGCCGTTCTGCGCGATGCGCTCGTCGACCACAGTTGGACATGAGGCAGGAAGGAAGTCGATGAAGATCGCCAACGAGTTCACGGTGAGTGCGCCGATCGAGCGGGCCTGGGATGTGCTGACCGACCTCGAGCAGGTCATCCCGCTGATGCCGGGAGCGTCGATGACCGGGCGCGACGGTGACGACGTGATGGGCAAGGTCAAGGTCAAGGTGGGACCGGTGACCAGTGAGTTCAACGGGAAGGTGCACTTCGTCGAGCAGAACCGGGCCGAGCATCGCGCCGTCATCGACGGTCGCGGCAAGGAAGCGCGCGGCACGGGAAACGCCGCCGCCACGGTCACCGCGCAACTGCACCCCGCAGGCGATCACACCCGAGTCACCGTCGACACGGACCTGAAGATCGTCGGCAAGCTCGCGCAGTTCGGCAGCGGCATGCTGCAGCAGGTGTCGGAGAAGCTGCTCGGCCAGTTCGTCGAATCGCTGGAAGCCAAGCTGGCGGGCGAGGCGACACCGCCCGCCGCCGGCCAGGCGGTCGCTGCCCCCACGGGCGCCGCCGACGGCGACGCGCCCGGGCAGCCGGTGGCGCCGGCCGCGCCGGTCGAGGCGGTCGAGGCGCCTCCGATCGACCTGCTCGACCTCGCCGGTGGCGGTGCTGTCAAGAAGTACGGTCCGCCCGCCGTCGGCGCGCTGCTGCTGCTCCTGGTGCTGCTGGTGGTGACGCGGCGCCGACGTCGGTGATGAGCGCACCCCTGCTGCTGCGCGGAGTCGATCTGGCGGCGTTCGCCGTCGCCCTGGTCGCGAGGCTGCGCGGCGGCGGGGTGGTGGTATCGGCCAGCGGGCCGGCGGAATTCGTGCACGCGATGCGGGCGCTGCGGCCCGGCCGGCGCACCGAGTTGTACTGGGCCGCGCGCCTGACCCTGGTGAACCGCGCCGACGATCTCGAGACGTTCGACCGCGTCTTCGAGGCGGTGTTCGCAGAGGCCGTGCTGGGCCTCGACCCGCCCGGGATGAAACACCGGTCCACCGACCCGGTCACGTCCAGTCCGGCAGCCCGGCCCGGGCAGGGTGCGCCCCAGGATGTCGACGGCCTGCCGTGGATCACCCGGCCGTCGAACATCCGCGCGGCCGCCGGATCGGAGGGCGCGATCACGCTGCCCGACGTGCTGCCCAGCCGGATCATCGCGCGCGCCGACGAGCCGTTCGACCGGTTCGAACCCGAGGATCTACGGTTGCTCGGCCAATGGCTGGAGGACGCCTCGCCCTACTGGCCGCGCCGCCGCACCCTGCGCCGTCGAGCGCACCCGCGCGGCGATCGCATCGACCTCCGTCGCACCGTGCGGGCGTCCCGCAGCACCGGGTGGGAGACCATCCGGCTCACCCGCACCCGTCGACGGCACCGCGACCGCCGCATCGTGTTGATCTGCGACGTCAGCCGCTCGATGCAGGCCTACGCGACGGTCTACCTCCACCTCATGCGGGCGGTGATGATGCGACGGGACCGCCTCCGACCCGAGGTGTTCGCGTTCTCGACCTCACTGACCCGGCTCACCGCGGTCCTGTCCCACCGGTCGCCGGAGCTGGCGTTGGCCCGGGCCAACGAGACGGTGGCCGACCGCTACGGCGGCACGCACGTCGGGCGCAGTATCGGCGAACTGGTGTCGGGTCCCCACGGCGCCGTCCTGCGCGGGGCGGTGGTGATCATCGCTTCGGACGGGTGGGACAGTGACGCTCCGGACGTCCTCGTGCGTGCGCTGGCCCGGGTTCGTCGCCGGGCGTATCGCGTGGTGTGGCTCAATCCGCGCGCCGCCCACGCCGATTATCGTCCGCTGGCCGGCTCGATGGCCGCGGCGCTGCCGTTCTGCGATGAGTTCATGCCGGCCCATTCGATCAGCGCGCTTCGGGACCTGTTCGAGGTGCTCGGCGAATCCTCGCCATCCGGCGACCGATCCGGGGCGGGGATGCGGGGGCGAAGTCGGCCCGCTGCCCGGCACCGGATGCCATGCTGAGCGCCATGGATCAATTTCGGCGCGACGGGCTGGTGTTCGACGTTCGGGACGAGGGACCGGCCGACGGTCCGGTGGTGGTGCTGCTGCACGGATTCCCGCAGCGCAACAGCAGCTGGGACGCGATCATCGAGCGGCTCACCGCGCAGGGCTACCGGTGCCTGGCGCCGAACCAGCGGGGATACTCGCCCGGCGCGCGGCCGAGGCGGCGCCGTGACTACCGCATCCCCGAACTGGTCGCCGACGTCGGCGCGCTGATCGACGCCAGCGGGGCGCAGCGCGTCCACCTCGTCGGCCACGACTGGGGCGCCGCGGTCGCATGGAGCGTCGCCGCGGAGATGCCCGAGCGGCTCGCCACCGTGGTTCCCGTGTCCGTGCCGCATCCGGGGGCGTTCCTCAAGGCGATTCCCACCAGCAGACAGGGTCTGGCGTCCTGGTACATGTACTTCTTCCAGCTGCCCTGGCTGCCGGAGCGGGTACTGCTCGGGCAGGGCGGCAAGTTGGCGAAGGGCTGGCTGACCCGCTTCCGACAGACCCCAGAACGCGCCGAACGCGACATCGCCGCGATGCTCGAACCGGGCGCGTTGACCGCGGGCATCAACTGGTACCGGGGGATGCCGCTGATGGATCCGCGCGCCACCGGCGGCAAGATCACCGTCCCGACGATGTTCGTCTGGAGCGACAACGACCCGGCGCTGCTGGCCAAGGGCGCCTACGACACCGCCAACTACGTCTCCGGGGAGTACCGCTTCGAGGTCATGTCCGGTGCCTCGCACTGGATCCCCGAGGAACGCCCCGACGAGCTCGCCGGGCTGATGCTGGAGTGGTTCGCCGCCCACCCGACCGCCTGACCTCCTCGCGGTCCGGTTAGGTTGGGTCGGTGAGCGAATCCAGCAGGCCGACCATCGAATTCCCCGCGCGCATCGGTGTCTGGTGGGCCAGCGAGACCTGGTCGATCACCGACGCGCAGGACGTCGCGCGCGAGATCGAGGCGCTCGGCTTCGGCTCGCTGTTCATCCCCGAGGTGACGGGCAAGGAGTGCCTGACCCAGTCGGCGGCGTTCCTGGCCGCGACCGACCGCCTGGTGATCGGCACCGGCATCGCGAACATCCACATCCGGCTGCCCTCGGCGGCCGAGACCGGCGGCCGCACGCTGGGTGCGCTGCATCCGAACCGCTTCGTGCTCGGGCTCGGCGTGAGCCACGCCCCGCTGGTCGAGCACGGTATGGGCGGGACGTACGCGAAACCGCTGGCGACCATGCGCACCTACCTCGAGAAGATGGCCGCGGTAACAGAGGCGATCGAGCCCGGCGCGCCGCGGCCGGCCCCGCTGCTCGCCGCGCTCGGCCCCAAGATGATCGAACTGTCCGGCACGCACGCCGACGGCGCCCACCCATACCTCGTCACGCCCGAGCAGACCCGCACCACTCGCGACATCCTCGGGCCCGACAAGTGGATCGTGTCAGAGCAGGCTGTCGCGATCGGCGGGGACGATGCCGACCAGTTGCGTCGCGCGCACCAGCACCTCGACGTCTACAGCGGCTTGCCGAACTACCGTAATTCGTGGTTGCGCCAA
Source organism: Mycobacterium sp. IS-1496 (assembly GCF_001499995.1). Classification (GTDB taxonomy): domain Bacteria; phylum Actinomycetota; class Actinomycetes; order Mycobacteriales; family Mycobacteriaceae; genus Mycobacterium. The sequence goes on along the minus strand of NZ_LQIU01000032.1, from coordinate 378 downwards.
GGGTTCGACGAATCGGACCTGGTGCGCGGCGGGTCGGACCGGCTTGCCCGCGGGATCGTCGGCATGGGGTCGGTCGACGAGGCCGCCGCCTCGGTGACGGCGCATCTCGACGCCGGCGCCGACCACGTGGTGCTGCAGGTGCTCGGCGACAACCCGATGGCCGATCCGCGGCCGGCGCTACGCGAACTCGCCGATGCGCTGGGGCTCAAGAAGTAGGCAGCGCAGCGGTGATGCGGTAGCAGCGAATGCCGCTGAGCGTCAACTACTTTCAGCTCAGTTGTGGGTTGGTGGTGGGGGTTGATATGGCGGGTACCACCACCAGTCGGCGCGTTCCCCGGTGGGACCTCGGTAGGGGGCGACCGTGGGTGGGGGCTGATT
>NZ_LQIU01000031.1 GCF_001499995.1 Mycobacterium sp. IS-1496 | reverse complement strand
TCTTCGGCCATTTGCAGACAGACCACAACCACCGTCAAAAGCCTTGCCAAATGGCAGCGGCTTGACATAGGAGAGACGCATGATCGGTGCCACACGCGACGGCCACGTGCTCACCCTCGAGATGCAGAGGGCGGAGCGGCGCAACGCCCTCAACGGTGAACTCGTCGACGGTCTGCGCGAAGCCATCGAGAAGGCCACCACCGAGGACGTCCGGGCCATCGTCCTCACCGGACAGGGCCACGTGTTCAGCTCGGGTGCGGATCTGTCCGGCGGACAGGGCGTCGCCGACGAGCTGCCCGACAAGGCCAGGGCATTGAACTTCGCCATCGACAAGGCGCCGGTCCCGGTGATCGCCGCGATCAACGGCCCGGCGATCGGCGCGGGCGTCATCCTGTCGATGATCTGCGATCTGCGGGTGGTGGCGCCCGACGCCTACTTCCAGTTTCCTGTCGCCAAATACGGTATCGCGCTGGACAACTGGAGCATCCGGCGGCTGACGTCGCTGGTCGGCGCCGGCCGGGCCCGCGGCATGCTGCTGGCGGCCGAGCGGCTCACCGCCGACGTCGCGCTGCAGACGGGGATGGCGAACCGGGTCGGCACGCTCGCCGACGCGCAGGCGTGGGCGCAGGAGATCGCCGGGTTCGCACCGCTGGCGCTGCAGCACGCCAAACGGGTGCTCAACGACGACGGCGCCTATGAGGACCCCTGGCCCGCGCACCAGGAACTGTTCGACAAGGCATGGGCCAGCCAGGACATCATCGAAGCGCAGGTCGCGCGAATCGAGAAGCGGCCGCCGAGGTTCCAGGGGGCCTGACATGTTGGGTGCAGCGCTGCGGTTCGGATTCGGGACGGCCTCGGTGCTGGCCGGTGGCTGGGTACTGCGGGCGCTGCACGGCACACCCGCCTCGCTGGGTGCGACCCCGGCCGAGATCCACCCGGTCGCCAAACGGTCGCCGAACTACCGCGACGGCGAGTTCTTCAACCTCGAACCGGCCGCGGCCATGTCCATGGAGGCCGAAGAACGCCGCATGCTGATGCGCGATCTGGTGCTCGGCGACAACGGCAGGCCCGGCGGTCCGATCCCGGTGGTGACCCCCACCGCCCCCGACGCGCAGGCCGCGGGGCTGGCGGCCTACTGGCACGGGCACTCCACCACGCTGGTCGAGGTCGACGGCTACCGCGTGCTCACCGACCCGATCTGGAGCGCCCGCTGTTCGCCGTCGCGCGCCGTCGGCCCGCAACGCCTGCACGAACCGCCGGTGCCGCTGGAACAGCTGCCCGCCGTGGACGCGGTGCTGATCAGCCACGACCACTACGACCACCTCGACATCGACACGATCCTCGGGCTGGCGCGCACGCAACGGGCGCCGTTCGTCGTCCCGCTCGGCGTGGGTGCGCACCTGCGCAAGTGGGGGATCTCCGAAGCGCGGGTGGTCGAACTCGACTGGAACGAGAGCCACCGCATCGGCGAGCTGACGCTGGTGTGCACGCCCGCTCGGCACTTCTCCGGCCGGCTGTTCACCCGCAACACCACCCTGTGGGCGTCCTGGGTGATCGCCGGGCCGCGACACCGCGCGTTCTTCGGCGGCGACACCGGATACACCGCCAGCTTCACCGAGATCGGTTCGGATCACGGGCCTTTCGACCTCACCCTGCTACCCGTCGGGGCGTACCACCCGGCGTGGCCGGACATCCACATGAATCCCGAGGAAGCCGTCCGCGCGCACCGGGACCTGACCGACGCGGGCGGTGGCGTGCTGCTGCCCATCCACTGGGGCACGTTCCGGCTGGCGCCGCACGCCTGGGCCGAACCGGTGGAGCGGTTGCTGTCGGCCGCCGATCCGGCGGGCGTGAGCGTCGTGGTGCCCAAACCGGGGCAGCGTGTCGAGCGGGGCGCGTCACCGCCGATAGACCGATGGTGGCAGCTCTGAGCGGCTAGCGTGCAGGCTGTGAACCGCCGACTCCTGCCGTTGTTCGCCCTCGCCGTGACACTCACCCTGGTCGCGGGGTGTGACTCCGCCCCGACCGAGCAACCGCAGTCGGCGCCGCCGCCAGCGGCCACCCCGAAGTCGGACGTCCCGCCGCCGCTCGTCCCCGCCATGCCGCTACCGGAGGGCGCCGTCGACAAGGCCGTCGGCCAACTCGACAGGATGGCCGAGGACCTGCTGGCCGAGACCGGGATCCCCGGGATGGCGGTCGCGGTGGTGCACGGTGGAAAGACGGTGTACGCCAAGGGGTTCGGTGTCACCGACGTGAGAACGGGTGCGAAGGTGGATCCGGATACGGTGTTCCAGCTCGCGTCGCTGTCGAAACCGTTGGGCGCCACCGTCGTCGCCCACCAGGTCAGCGAGAAGGCCATCGAGTGGGACACGCCGATCGTGTCGAAGCTGCCGTGGTTCGCGCTGTCCGATCCGGCGGTCACCCAGATGGTCACCGTCGGCGACCTGTACGCGCACCGCTCGGGGCTGCCCGACCACGCCGGTGATCTGCTCGAGGAGGTGGGATACGACCGCCGCGCGATCATCGAGCGGTTGCGCCTGCTTCCGCTGGCGCCGTTCCGGGACTCGTACGCCTACACCAACTTCGGGCTCACCACCGCCGCCGAAGCGGTCGCGACCAGTGCCGGAAGACCGTGGGAGACGCTCGCCGAGGAGGTGCTGTACCGGCCGCTGGGGATGACCTCGACCAGTTCGCGTTTCGCCGACTACGAGAAGCGCCCCGACCGGGCGGTCGGCCATATCCACGTCGACGGCCGCTACGAGCCGACCTACGTACGGAACCCGGACGCGCAGAGCCCGGCGGGCGGGGTGAGTTCGTCGGTCAACGACGTGACCAAGTGGCTGGCCATGGTGCTCGCGGACGGGTCCGCAGGCGGGAAACAGCTCGTCGCCCCCGACGCACTGCTGCCCGCCGTCACGCCGCAGATCGTTTCGAGTCCGGCCGGTGAACCGGCGATGCGGTCGGGTTTCTACGGATTCGGCTTCAATGTCAGCACCACGTCGGCCGCACGCGTCGAGTTCAGCCATTCGGGCGCCTTCGAACTCGGCGCGGGGTCGAACGCCCTGTTCTTGCCGTCCGCGGACGTGGCGATCGTGGCCCTGACCAACGCCACCCCGGCGGGGGTCCCCGAGGCACTGACCGCCCAGTTCGCCGACCTCGTGCAGTTCGGCGAGGTGCGCGAGGACTGGTTCCGCCTCTACAACGACGCGTTCGTGGCCATGGCGAAGCCACTCGGCGCGCTCGTCGGCAAAAAGCCGCCCGCCGATCCGGCTCCGCCCGCGCCGCTGACGACGCTGGCCGGCACCTACAACAACGACTTCTGGGGTCCGGCCGAGGTCAGCGAGGCGGGCGGCACGCTGGGTCTCAAACTCGGTCCGCGCGGTGAGGTCTGGCCGCTGAAGCACTGGGACGGCAACGTCTTCACGTTCAGCTTCGTCACGGAGAACTCCCCGCCCGGATCGGTCTCGAAGGCCACGTTCGACGGGAACCGGTTGACGCTGGAGTACTTCGACCAAGAGGGTGACGGAGTCTTCACGCGATGAGCCGAGTACCCCGATGACGGTGGGTCCGGCACTGAGGACCGCCGGGCTGACCGATGCCGAGGTCGCCCGGCGCGTCGAAGCGGGCCAGTCGAACGACGTCCCCACCCGGGCCGCGCGCACCACCGGTGAGATCGTCCGCGCCAACGTGTTCACGCGCATCAACGCCATCCTCGGCGTGCTGTTCGTCATCGTGCTGTCCACCGGGTCGATCATCAACGGCGCCTTCGGCCTGCTGATCGTCGCCAACAGCGCGATCGGCATCATCCAGGAACTGCGGGCCAAGCGGACGCTGGACAAGCTGGCGATCGTCGGCCAGGCGAAACCGTTGGTGCGCAGGGAGTCCGGCACCCGGGCCATGGCGCCGAGCGAGGTGGTGCTCGACGACATCATCGAGTTGGGGCCCGGCGACCAGATCGTCGTCGACGGTGAGGTCGTCGAGGACAACAACCTCGAGATCGACGAATCCCTGCTCACCGGCGAGGCCGACGCAATCGCCAAGGACGCGGGCGACCCGGTGATGTCGGGCAGCTTCGTGGTGGCCGGCTCCGGCGCCTACCGCGCCACCAGGGTGGGGCGTGAGGCGTACGCCGCCAAACTCGCCGAGGAGGCCAGCAAGTTCACGCTGGTGAAATCGGAACTGCGCAGCGGTATCAACCAGATCCTGCGGTTCATCACCTACCTGCTGGTGCCCGCCGGTCTGCTGACCATCTACACCCAGCTGTTCACCACCGACACCGGGTGGCGGCGCGCGGTGCTGGCCATGGTGGGGGCGCTGGTGCCGATGGTGCCCGAGGGTCTGGTGCTGATGACGTCGATCGCGTTCGCGGTCGGGGTGATCCGGCTGGGCCGACGGCAGTGCCTGGTCAACGAACTGCCCGCCATCGAGGGGTTGGCCCGCGTCGACGTGGTGTGTGCCGACAAGACGGGCACGCTGACCGAGAACGGTATGCGCCTGCACGACGTCGAGACGTTCACCACCGATCAGATCGCGGACGTCCTGGCCTCGATGGCCGCCGACGACACCAGGCCCAACGCGAGCATCCAGGCCATCGCGGAGGCCTACCCGGACCCGCCCGGGTGGACCGCCACCGCGGTCGCGCCGTTCAAATCGGCCACCAAGTGGAGCGGGGTGTCCTACGGCGCGCACGGCAACTGGGTGATCGGTGCGCCCGATGTGCTGCTCGACCCGTCCTCGCCGGCGGCCGAACAGGCCGAGGCGATCGGTTCCCACGGGCTGCGTGTCCTGCTGGTCGGGTCGTCGGACCTGCCGGTGGACGATCCGGCCGCGCCGGGCACCGTGACCCCGGTCGCGCTCGTGGTGCTCGAACAACGTGTGCGGCCCGACGCCCGGGACACGCTGGACTACTTCGCCACCCAGCAGGTGTCGATCAAGGTCATCTCCGGCGACAACGCGCTGTCGGTCGGCGCGGTCGCCGGCTCACTGGGACTGCACGGCGAATGCATGGACGCCCGCAACCTGCCCGACACGACCGACGAACTCGCCGAGGAGATCGAGTCCCACACCACGTTCGGTCGTGTCCGCCCCGACCAGAAACGGGCGATGGTGCACGCGCTGCAGTCCCGCGGACACACCGTCGCGATGACGGGCGACGGCGTCAACGACGTGCTCGCGCTCAAGGACGCCGACATCGGCGTGGCGATGGGCGCGGGCAGTCCGGCCACCCGGGCCGTCGCGCAGATCGTGTTGTTGGACAACAAGTTCGCGACACTGCCGTACGTCGTCGGCGAGGGCCGCCGCGTGATCGGCAACATCGAACGGGTCTCGAACCTCTTCCTGACCAAGACCGTCTACTCGGTCCTGCTGGCGGTCCTGGTGGGGGTGGCGGGCCTGGCGTCGGAGATCTTCGGGACCGATCCGCTGCTGTTCCCGTTCCAGCCCATCCACGTGACGATCGCCGCCTGGTTCACCATCGGCATCCCAGCCTTCGTCCTGTCGCTGGCGCCGAACAACGAGCGCGCGCACACCGGGTTCGTGCGGCGGGTGATGTCGGCGGCCCTGCCGTCCGGACTCGTGGTCGGGACGGCGACGTTCATCGCGTATCTGCTGGCCTACCAGGGCCGCGCCGCCAGTGAGACCGAACAGATCCAGGCCTCCACCGCGGCGCTCATCACGTTGCTGGTGACGGCGCTCTGGGTGCTGGCCGTGGTGGCCCGGCCCTACGAGTGGTGGCGGGTCGCACTGGTCGGGCTCTCGGCGCTGGCGTACGTGGTGATCTTCTCGATTCCGTGGGCTCAGGAGTTGTTCATCCTCGACCCGACGAACGTGACGACGACCACGATGGCGCTCGGAGTCGGCCTGGTCGGGGCGGCCGCGATCGAAGCGCTCTGGTGGGGGCAGGGAAGGTTGCTGGGGGAACGGCGCCGGCTGTGGCAGGAGCGTCAGGACGCAGCGGTAGGCTGACGTCATGGCATTCCTCGACAAGGTGAAGAACTGGGTGTCGAAGAACCCCGACAAGGCCGGCAGCGCGATCGAGAAGGCCGGTGACCTCTTCGACCAGAAGACCAAGGGCAAGTACACCAACCAGGTGAACAAGGCCCAGAGCGCGGCGCAGAACTACGTCAACCAGAACAACCCGCAGCAGCCGCCGCCTCCGCAACCCCCGGTCAACCCGCAGAACCCGCCGCTGCACCCCTAGCCATGGCGAAGCTGTCCGTCTCCGTCGACGTTCCCCTACCGCCGGAGCAGGCGTGGGAGTGCGCCTCTGACCTGTCGCGGTACAAAGAATGGCTGTCCATCCACCGGGTGTGGCGCTCGAAGCTGCCCGAGACGTTGGACAAGGGTGTCCGCATCGACTCGATCGTCGAGGTGATGGGCATGCCCAACCGGGTGAGCTGGACCATCGTCCACTACAAGCCGCCGCAGGCGATGACGCTCAACGGCGACGGCAAGGGCGGGGTCAAGGTCAAGCTGATGGGCAAGGTCAAACCGTCCGGTGACGGTTCCACCGTCACGTTCGACATCCATCTCGGCGGCCCCGCCCTGTTCGGGCCGATCGGCATGGTGGTGGCCGGGGCGCTCAAGAGCGACATCCGGGAGTCGTTGAACCGGTTCAAGACCGTCTTCGCCCCTGCCTGAGCGCTCCATGTGTCGGAGCATCACGGCGACGGCACACCGGCAGTGCGGTGTCCCTGCCGATAGCCGTCACCGGCGGGCGGCCGATCCGCTGGCGGAAGCGCCGACGACCTGCTTCGCCACCCGGTGAAGCACGGCGGGATCGATCCGATACGTCACCATGCCACCTCAGAACTGGTGCGCACGCGATTCGCCGACGGTCACGGGCGCACCAGCCCGCGGGGCCGGATCAGGCCGAGATCGAGGTGGGTGACCCAACCGGGTGGCGCGTCGCAGACGTCGGGGATCGCGTTGATCGCGCCCATCGCCGTCCAGTCGTATCCGGGATGCCGCAGCGACCCGTCGGCCTGATCGAAGCCTTGGAGGGTCAGTTCGCTCGGCGGGTCCCCGTCGATCACGATGCGGTAGCGGGTCTCTCCCCACTCCCACCGGGGTTCGATCTTGTCGGAGGTGAGGTAGATCGCGTGATAGACGATCAGCGGCGCGCCGTCGACCCATGCCGTCCACTCGTGGTGCTGCGCGGCCACCGTCCCGCGCGGGATGGCGCCGAGTTCGTGCGGGATGTCCTCGGTCGCGACGGCGGCCCTGACGTCGGCGGCGGTCACCTCGTCGATCTGCACACCGAGGCCGGCCGCGATCATGTACATCGACTGGGCGAAGAACGGCACGCCGAGGCCGAGGATCGTGGGTTCGGTCAGGAACGCGTCGCGGTCCTTGCCGAAACCCATCCAGTCGATGTGGTCGAGCGGCGCGTCGGTGAGGACGTTGACCACTTCGAAGACGCGGATCTGGTCGATCCTGCTCATCACGCGGGCCAGGGTGAGCGGCAGGATGTCGCCCGCGTAGCCCGGATGGATGCCGCCGGCGTGGAACGACGTGCCGCCGTCATGGCACGCGGCGCGGATCTTGTCCCCGTCGGCGGCGAAGTCCGGTGTCGGATAGAAGAATCCGCTGGTCGTCACGACGTTCTTGCCGGAGCGCAGCAGTCGGCAGACCGTGTCGGTGTCCATGATGACCGGCGTGAAGAAGACGCAGTCGGCCTCCATCGCGATCACCGCGTCGATGTCGTCGGTCGCGGTCACTCCGATCGACGGGATTCCGGCGATGTCACCGGCGTCCTTGCCGACCTTGTGGCTGTCGTGCACCAGCACCCCGACGAGTTCGAACACGGGGTTGTCGGCGAAGTGCCGGATGCCGACCTGTCCGACGTCGCCGGTCATCCACTGGATGACGCGATAGGTCATGTCCGTCGCCGCACCGGAGTGAACGTGACAGGGATGCTGCGGAATCCACGCGTGACCGAGTTGCCGTGGAAGGTGGCGGCACCGTCGGACGCCAACACGTAGTCGGGTATACGCGTCAGCACCTGTTGAAGTCCGACCGTGAACTCGAGGCGGGCGAGGTTCGACCCGAGGCATCGGTGCACGCCCGCGCCGAAGCCGAGGTGGCGGTTCGCCTGCCGGTCCAGGACGCATCGATCCGGGTCGGGAAACTGATCGGCGTCCCGGTTGGCCGACGCGTAGTTGACGATCACCGACTGGCCCGGACAGAACGTGTGGCCGCTGACTTCCACCTCGGCGGCCACGGTGCGCGGTATCCCGTGGATCGATCCGGCATAGCGGATGAACTCCTCGACCGCGCGGGGCAGGATCTCGGGTTCGGCGATCAGCCGGTCGCGATCGGCCGGGTTCGTCGCGAGGTGATGGAACGCGAACGACATTGCACTGGCGGTGGTTTCGAGCCCTGCCTGCACCAGCAGCATCGCGTTGGCGACGGCCATCTCGAAGGGCAGCGGCTCACCATCGATCTCGGCGTTGAGCAAGACGTCGATCATGTCGTCGCGGGGAGGCTGCGTGGTCCTCGCGGTGACGGCGCGGTGGAGATGGGCGTACAGCGCACCCCAGGCGCCCATCCGGACGTCCTCGGTGTCGCCGTTCAGCGCGGTGTCGGTGAGCTCGACGCACAGCGGTACATCGTCGATGGGCATGCCGAGCAGGTACTTGAAGAACACCACACCGGGCTGGTGCCATGCCACGTCGGCCAGGTCCCCTCGTCCGGACTCGATGAACTGGTCGAGCAGGCGGTCGGTCTCCTGACGGATCTGCGGCTGCAGCGCTTTCATCCGTGCCGGCGAGAAGTAAGGGTTCAAGACCTTGCGGAAACTCTGCTGACGCGGCGGGTCCATGGTGATGACGAGGTCGCCCGCGAGCTGTTCGGCGCCCTCCGGCGTCGGGTTGCTCGAGAAGTGTTGCCAGTCCTGCAGAATGCGGTAGCAGTCGTCGTAGCGGGTGGCGACCCAGGCGCCACCGGGGGTGGGGGCCAGGAACGGCGTATCGGTGTGGGCGAACGGCGCGTCGCGCCGCATCACCGCGTAGACGTCGTACAGGAAGTCGTTGTCGCGGAAATCCTCGTGGCGAAGGTCCCAGTTGCGGGCATGCTCCTCGACCGAACGGGTCACGGCGACGGCACGCCCTGCTGCTCGGCGGCTTGCCGGGCTTCGCGTTCTTCGTGGATGCGCACCAGTTCGCGGAACCCGAGCCGGTTGTAGCCCGGGACCGGCTGAATGCCCCACTCGTCCTGCGCGGTGTCCTTGCCCTCGGCGCCCTCCGGTGGGCCCAGCGGCGGGTAGGGCACCTTGCACTCCAGGGCGTCGTCGGAGTACCGGACCTTGAGCAGTTCACTGCAGATCTCGGTGAGGCTCAGCGTCGGGTAGCCGTAGTACACCGCCATGAACGGCAGCGTGAAGGCGCCTTCGATGACCAGGGCCACCAGGCACACCAGCACGGCCCGCTTGATGTAGCGGTGCATGCGGGCGTAGTACGGCGTGGTGCCGGGTGGGAGGTCGTCGACCTTCTCTTCAGTCGTGGTCACAGTTGCTCCTTAGTCCGAGAAGATCTCGCGATTCACCGTGTGCAGGTAGGGGATGGCCAGGAACGGTGTGATGTAGAAGATGTCGTAGATCCACCATCCGATGACCGGGAAGACCACACCGGCATAACGCACGTCGGCGTACATGGTCATGTTGAACACGTAGACGCACCAGATGAGCACGCCCATCCAGCAGGTGATGATCATCCACTGGTGGCCCCACCGCTTCATCTGCAGGAAGCCGATCGCCGCGGCACACCGCATCGCGAAGACGGTGAGGATCATCCCGAACACCATGGATTTCTCGCCGGGCGCGGCCGCGCCCCCGACCCACGCCTCGTTGTAGTGCCAGAAGTAGCCGGCGTCGAACATCGCACCCCAGCCGACCATCAACACCCGGTTGATCAACGTGTGGTTGGCGACGAGGTCGAGTGCCCAGCCGAGGCTGTTCAGCATGCCGTCGATCAGGACCAGGTAACCGATCAGCGTGACGATCATCGGCCGCATCGACAGACCGGCGCGGGCGGCCTGCCGTTGCAGCCACACTCCGCGCATGAAGATGGGAAACCCGATGAGCCCGGGCACCCACATTCCCATCAGGGCGGCGCCGGTGATCATCCACTTGTCCGCTCTGCGTTGCGCCAGACGCGATTCCTCGTGATGCTCCTCGAGGCCGACGCTCCCGCCCGGCGGTTGCCTGGCGGCCGAACGCCGGTTCAGCAGAGGGAGATTCACAGCTCCCACCACCCGCGGGCGAACGACATGTAGAGCTGGATGCCGAACATCGCCAGCAGGTAGCCGTAGATGACGATCTGCAGGACGATCAGCGCCCTCTTGCGCTTGCGCTCCTTCTGATCCATGTGGAACTCCCCTCTATGCGGATGTGCTCGGGCTGTCGGCGGCCAGGCTGGCCACGGCGACTTCACGCAGACCGTCGGTGATGGCACCGTCGGTGGACAGCGGTGCGAGGATGCACGCTTCGGCGGCCTCCAATTCCGTTGCGCCGGCGACGATCAACTGTGCGGCGGTGACCAGCACCCGTGTCGACGGCGGCTCGAAGTGAAAGGCCTCGTCGGCGGTGCGGATGGCGGTGGCGCACCGGACGAGCCGCGTTGCCGTCGCCGATCCGACACCGGTCTCGGCGACGATCACCCCGGCTTCACGCTCGGCCGGCAGGTAGGTCATCGGCAGCGTCACGAACCGTTGGCGGAAGGACGGTTTGAGCTCCTTGAGCGAGCTGCGGTAGGCGGGGTTGTACGAACAGACGAGCATGAAGCTCTCGGGTGCCCGCACCACCTCGCCGGCCCGGTCCAGATACAGGGCGCGCCGGTGATCGGTCAGCGAGTGCAGGATGGCCAGCGAGTCGTGGCGTGCCTCCACCACCTCGTCGAGATAGCAGATGGCGCCGGCCTTGACGGCCCGGGTCAGTGGTCCGTCCGTCCATACGACGTCACCACCGGTGACCATGAAACGGCCGACCAGATCGGAACTGGTGAGGTCGTCGTGGCAGCTGACGGTGACCACCGGGCGACCCAGCAGGACGCCCATGTGCTCGACGAGGCGGGTCTTGCCGCACCCGGTGGGACCGGTCAACATGACGGGAAGACGCTGGTGATAGGCCTGTTCGAAGAGCCTGACCTCGTTGGCGTTCGCGTAGTAGTCAGTGCCGCTCGTGCGCTCGGAGGCGTCGCTCATGCGGCCACCAACTCGCGATGTACGTGGGCCAACACCCTGGGTAGCTCCTCTATCCGCCGGATTCGTTGTGAGCGACGTGGTCCGAACACCTCGGGCAGCGGGTCGACCCGGGTGGGACCCACGCCGACGTAGTAGATCCGCACCCCCGCGTCGTCGGCCTCCTCGACCGCGTGCGCGGCATCGGCCCAGGCGTAGCGGCCCTCGTATCCTTCGTCGGAGATCAGGCCGTCGCCGATCACGATGAGCAGGCGTCGCTCCGACGACTGCGCCAGCAGCCGGCTCGTCAGGTGGCGCAGCGGTGCGCCGAGGCGGGTGTAGCCGCCGGCGGCGAGACCGAGACGGCTGGGTGGGACGAACCGTCGGTCCTCGAAGTCCTTGAGGCAGGTGACGTCGACGCGGTGCCGGGTGTTGCCGGTGAAGACGAAGATGCCGTGGCGTTCGTGCGCCAGCGTCATCGCTCGGGAAAGGGCGTCGGCACAGGCCAGTTCGAGTGCGAAGATGCTCCCGCCGTGTACGCCGAGCGAGGAGCTGCCGTCGAGTAGCAGCGCCGTGGTGACGTCCCGGCTACTCGGCAGCAGCTCGCGGAAGATCCTCGGTTCGATCGCCTCGCCGGTGGCCAGGTCGATGTAGTGGCGGACGTACTGTTCGACGTCCAGGTCGGAGCCGTCTTCGAGGCGGTTCTTCATGGTGCGGTGGGTGTGTTCCTCGAACCATTTCCGCAGTTCCGCCGACACCGGTTCCGGCGGTCGGGTTCGGGTGGCGAGCGTCTTCTCCAGCACCGCGACGTGATTCGGCATGAAGCTCTTCGTCCATGCGTTCCATTCCGGATAGGGGATACCTGGCCGATGGTCGGGTGTGATGTCGAGATCGTTGTCCTGTGGTCGGCTCGGTGGCGGCAGGTTGGGGTTGCGGATGCCGCCGTCGCCGCCCACCGGAACCGAATACGGGCGGGGGAGGCGCTTCTCGGTGGTGGTCCACGGCATCCGGCCGAGCGTGCGCCGCATCTTGTCGGCGACACTCTGCGGCGTCGTGTACGCCAGCGGTAGCCGGCCGAACAGCGGATGGGGATACACATGTCGGCCGCCACGCACGGCCGCGATCGCCGCGTCGAGCATCTCCGCGGCGTCGAGGTCACCGGGCAGCGTCTCGAGATCGCCGACGATTCTGCGGAATTCGGGCAGCAGGCCCGGCCATCGGGACGACACCCACCCCAGGGCGACCCTGCCTTCCACCACCGTCAGCGCACGCAGTTCAGGCGCCGAGAGTTCGTTGAGGCGGTACCCGACGATCCGCTCCTTGGACGGCGCGCACTGCAGCGCCACCCCGCACGTGACGGTTCGCCTGGTCCAGTCGCGTGCGAGTGGCGGGTAGGGCACGTGCACGAAATCCAGTGCGGCGCTGAGGCCGAATCCGCGGTGCTCCCCGGTCACGAGGCGGACGCCCTCACGACGTCGTCCGCTCAGCGCGACGGCCGTCACAGCACAACTGCGTTCGACCGCCATCGCGTGGGTGTCGGAGAGGTCGGCCATGGCAGATCAGAAGGTGCCGATGTTGGAGAACATCCAGTACCAGAACCAGATGATCAGACCGGTGCCGCCCCAGGCGGCGACATATCGCAGGATCTCCCAGATCCAGTCCACCAGTGCGACCTCCTCGGTAGTGGGTCCGTCATCGAATCGCCGGACCGCGCACGGCCGGGGCGACGGGTTCGGCCGGCGTCGCGTCCCCTGTGCCCGGGATGTCGGTGGTGGTCGGTACTGCGTGGATCCCGAGCACGAAGACGCGCACCGACGTCCTGACTTGAGCCGTCATGGTGAGTACTTTGTATCCGCTTCACTGACGTAAGTCAATGAGTTGAGTCAGTCCGCGAAGATCTCCCGGTTGACGGTGTGCAGGTAGGGGATGGCCAGGAACGGCGTGATGTAGAAGATGTCGTACAACCACCACCCGACGACGGGGAAGATCGTGCCCGCATAGCGCACGTCGGCGTACATGGTCATGTTGAACACGTAGAGACACCAGATGACGACGCCCATCCAGCAGGTGACGATCATCCATTGATGGCCCCAGCGCTTCATCTGCAGGAAGCCGATACCGGCGGCGATGCGCATCGTGAAGACGGTCAGGATCATCCCGACCTCCATGGCCTTCTCGCCCGGCCCGGCCGCCCCGCCCAGCCAGAGTTCGTTGTAGTGCCAGAAGTAGCCGGCGTCGAACATCGCGCCCCAGCCGTTCAGCAGGATTCGCGCCAGGATGGTGTGGCTGGCGACGAGGTCGAGTGCCCATCCCACGGTGTTGATCGCGGCGTCGATGATCACCAGGTATCCGATCAGGGTGACGATCATCGGCCGTACCGACAGTCCTTCGCGCTGCGCCTCGCGCAGCAGCCACACGCCTCGAAGGAACAGCGGGAGGCCGAAGATCCCCAGCGCTGCGGTCCCGATGAGCAGGCTGCCGGAGATGAGCCACTTGTCGGCCCGGCGCTGCGCCAGTCGCGAGCGCTCCATGTGCTCCTCGAGGCCGCCGACGGCGGCGGCGGACGTGGGCGGATTCACAGCACCCTCCTGGGATCGGCACCCAGAGCATCGCAGCAACGTTGACCTAAGTCAACGAATCACCTCACGTCGAGACCCCGCAGGGTTTGCGTCACGTAGTCGTCGAGCATCGCGCTCTGCGTCGGCCAGTTGTGCGTGGTGGTCAAGAGTGCATAGAGGCCCAGCAGGAAGAACACCGCGCTGTTCACGGGATTGACCTCGGCGTCCACCTCACCGCGCCGCTGCGCCCGTTCGATCCCGCCGGCGAGCTCGACGATCACCGGGTGCTGGGCGCTCTCGTCGATGGGCCGCGTCTGCGAGAAGTGCAGCGCGAGGAAGTCCTTGAACAGAACCGACCCCAGGCGCCGCTCGAGCCCGAGGACGAGCCGGACCGACTCCTGCAGAACCGATTTGACGTCGGGCATCGCAGCCGCCGACCGTTTGAGTTGCTTGGCGATGCGTTCCTCTTCTCGTCGCTCGAGTTCGAGCAGCACGTGTTCCTTGGTGGGGAAGTGGAAGAAGAAGGTGCCGTGCGCGACCCCGGCCGCGGCCACGATGGCGCCGACATCGGCCGCGGCGATCCCGGACCGCTTGAACTCGGCGATCGCCGCGCCCATCAGCCTCTCCCGGGTCTGCAGACGCTTGGTCTCGCGGGCCGACGGCTTGTCCACCACTGCCATGTATCCACAATAGCTGGATCATCGACCCTGGTCTGTGGTTGACTGCGGTCAGTCGGCGAGAGGGGCGGCATGGCGCTCGAGCAGTTCGACCTCGGCGGTCGGGTCGCGATCGTGACCGGGGCGGGAAAAGGTGTGGGACAGGGGATTGCGCGAGTCCTGGCCGAGGCCGGTGCGACCGTCGTGGGCACAGCGCGCACCGAGAAGGACATCGTCGGCACGATCGCCGGTATCGAAGAGGCGGGCGGGAAGGGCCTCGCCCTGGTCGCCGACGCGATGAGCCGCCCCGACGGTGAGCGTGTGGTCGGCACGGCGATCGACCGGTTCGGTCACATCGACATCCTGGTCAACAACGTCGGGGGATCGACGTACGCGCGCTTCCTCGACATCACCGACGAGGACTTCCGGCACACCTTCGACTGGTGTGTGACGTCGGCGTTCATCATGAGCCAGCTGGTCGCCCCGCACATGATCGAGGCCGGCCGCGGCTCGGTCATCAACATCTCCTCGGGCTCGGCGCGATTCGGTATCCGCGCCTTGGCGGCGTACTGCACCGCCAAGGGCGCCCTCGAGGCGCTGACCCGGGCGATGGCGCAGGAACTCGCCCCGAAGATCCGTGTCAACGCCATCGCGCTGGGCTCGTTCGCCACGGAGGGGTTGCAGGGCAGCCTCGACATGCTGCCCGGATCGCTGGAGAAGATGACCGCGTCGACACCCCTGCATCGCCTCGGTGACGTCGAGGACCTCGGACGATTGTGCGTGTACCTGTCCACGCGGGACTGCTATGCGACGAACGCGATCTTCCACGTCGACGGCGGCATCGACTCGAACAACTCGCCTCTGCCCATACCCGACTACTGAACGAGGACAGACGATGCGCAGGGTCGTTCAGTTCGCCACCGGCAACGTCGGGCAGCATTCACTGCGGGCGGTCATCGGCAGGCCGGATCTCGAGCTGGTGGGCGTGCACGCGTCGAGTCCCGGGAAGATCGGGCGCGACGCGGCCGACCTGTGTGGTTCGAGTGAGCCGACCGGCATCGTCGCCACGGACAACCTCGACGCGTTGATCGCCCTGGCGCCGGACTGTGTCGTCTACACGGCTCAGGCCGAGACGCGGCCGATGGAGGCGCTCGAGCAGTTGACGACGATCTTGTCCGCGGGTATCAACGTCGTCGCCAGTTCACTGGTGTGGTTGGTGACCCCCCGGCTGGCCGATGACTGGCTGCGGGTGCCGTTGGAGCAGGCGTGTGACGCCGGCGACGCGTCGCTGTACGTCAACGGCATAGACCCCGGCTACTCGGGTGACACCGAGGTGCACAGTGCGCTGAGCCTGGTGACACGGGCGACGTCGGTCACGGTGCAGGAGATCTTCGATTACGGCAACTACGACGACTTCGAATTCACGGGCAAGTCAATGGGATTCGGGCTCTCCGCTGAGGACGAGCAGCCCCTGTTCTATCTCCCCGGGGTCCTCACGTCGATGTGGGGTGGGCAGGTGCGCAACCTCGCCGGTCAGCTCGGCATCGCGCTGGACGACGTCCGGCAGCGGATCGAGCCGTGGTACACGCCGACGCGGATCGAATGCACGATGGCGACCGTCGAGCCCGGTGGCATGGCCGCCGTGCGATTCGCCGTGGAAGGTGTCCGCGACGGCGCACCCGTCATCACCATCGAACACATCACCCGCCTCACCACCGCGGCCGCTCCGCAGTGGGAGTACCCACCGGATGGCAGGACCGGTGTCCACCGGGTGGTGGTCGAGGGCGAGCCGCGCGTCGAACTGAACACCCACGTGTCGCACCCCCGGCTCGACGTCACCGAGGCCGGGTGTGTCTCCACCGCCGCGCGAATCGTCAACGTCATCGACTGGGTCTGCCGGGCGCCCCGGGGACTGATCGCGGTGGAGGACATCCCGCCGGTCGAGATGGTCCGCGGCCTGATGTGGTGACTCAGCCGACCGCGGCGACCGCGTCGTCGACCGGGGTGTCCCCGCCGATCAACTCGAAGGTGCGGCCGGCGGTGGCCGGGTTGTCGAGCACGGTGAGCAGGACGGCCGCGACGTCCTCGCGGGGGATCGCGCCGTAGCCGGTGGAGTCCGCGATGTGCACCCGGCCGGTGCCGGGATCGTCGGTGAGCCGTCCGGGCCGCACGATGGTCGTGTCGAGTGCGCGCCGGGACCGCACGGCGTCGTCGGCGGCGCCCTTGGCCCGCAGGTAGGTCACGAACACCGGATCACCCGCGTCGTCGGGCGCCTCGGTGTTCGCGCCCATCGACGAGATCGTCACATAGCGCTTGACGCCGGCGGCTTCGGCGGCGTCGGCCAGCAGGATCGCCGCGTCGCGATCCACGGTCTCCTTGCGCTCCGCACCGCTGCCCGGCCCCGCCCCCGCGGCGAAGACGACCGCGTCGGCGCCCCGCACCGCGTCGATCACCTCGTCGACGGAGGCCTTCTCCAGGTCGAGCACCAGTGGCTCCCCACCGACGCGCCTCAGGTCGTCCGCGTGGTCGGGGTTGCGGATCAGCCCGACCGCCGTGTCGCCCCGCTGGGCGAGGAGACGTTCGAGGTGCAGTGCGATCTTGCCGTGTCCACCGGCGATGACAACCTTCATGGGGTCAAGCATGCCTGGCGAGATCGTGATTTGGGCGCGCTGGCATACGCTCAGCGTCGGTGAGCGCGCCGAAATCGCCCGGTCTCACGCCAGTTGCGCGCGCAACGCCCGCTTGAGCACCTTGCCGTAGCTGTTCTTCGGTAGCTCGTCGACGAATTCGTAGCGTTTGGGCCGCTTGAATCGTGCGATGCGGGTCAGCAGGTGCGCGTCGAGGTCCGCCGGATCGGCAGTCCCGACGATGAACGCGACGACGATCTCACCCCACTCCTGGTCGGGTGCGCCGACCACGCACGCCTCGGCCACGCCGGGGTGCTCGATCAGCACCTCCTCGACCTCGCGGGGGTAGATGTTGCTGCCGCCGCTGATCACCACGTCCTTCGACCGGTCCCGCAGTGTGAGATATCCGCGGCCGTCGAACGACCCCATGTCCCCGGTGTGCAGCCACCCGTGGCGCAGGGTGGTCGCGGTCGCCTCGGGGTTGTGCCAGTAACCCGACATGACCACGTCACCGCGGCAGACGATCTCACCGATCTCGTCGACCGCCGCGGGCGTACCGTCCTCCCGCACCACGGCCACGTCCACCCCGGACCGGGCATAGCCCACGGACCCGAGGATCGCGTCGTCCGCACCGAGGTGATCGGCGCGGCGCAGGCCGGTGATGGTCATCGGCGCCTCGCCCTGACCGTAGAGCTGGACGAAGATCGGGCCGAACGCCGCCATCGCCTTCTTGAGGCTGTCGACGTACATGGGTCCGCCCCCGTAGACGACGGTGCGCAGATTCCGCGGGCGGGGGCGGCCGGTCTGCACGAGGCGCTGCACCATCGTGGGCGCGAGGAACGCGCTGCACCCCGGATGGTGTCCGCACAGGTCGAGGAACTCCTCCGGATCGAACGCCCCCGACGCGGGAATCACCTGACGGGCGCCGCGCAGCACGTACGGCGGTATGTACAGACCCGACCCGTGCGACATCGGCGCACCGTGGACGAGGCTGCAATCCTGGTCGGGCGCATCGAAGTCCGCGAGGTGGGACACGGTCATCGCCATCAGGTTGCGGTGCGACAGCATCGCGCCCTTGGACCGGCCGGTGGTACCGCTGGTGTAGAACAACCACGCCAGCGCGGCCGGATCGGTGTCCGGGGGCGCGGCGGGCTCGCCGGCGAACCACCGCTCGTACGGATCGGCGCCGATGGTCTCGACCGGTACGTCGACGTCCAGCCGGCCGGCGATCGCCGGCGACGCGAACACCTGCGCCGCACCGGAATCCGCGACGATGTCGGCCATCTCGCGTTCGTGCAGCTTGTAGTTGATCGGGACGTAGACGAACTCCGCGGCCCAGATCCCGAACATCAACTCGACGATCTCCGGGCGGTTCTCCGACGCCACGGCGATCCGGGTGCCCGGCTCACCGCGCAGCGCGCCCGCCAACCGCAGCGCCCGCTCCCGCAGCTCCGCCCACGTACACACCTGCCGCTCACCGTGATACACCGCGCCCCGGTCACCGAATCGCGCGGCGGCCTGGTCGAGCAGGGCAAACAGGTTCATTGTTGTCTGCTCTTCGCGCAAGCGCTCATCACCGCGCAACCCACTCCGAGTTCAGTGCGAAGTCCGACAGGTACTTGGTCGAACTCCACCCACCGTCGACGACGATGGTCTGCCCGTTGATGAAACTGCCGCCTTCGGAACACAGGAACGCGACCGTGGCCGCGAGGTCCTCGACCTTGCCCAGCCGCGGGTACGGCGTCATCTCGGTGTTGATCTTGCGGAACCGCTCGTCCTCGAGGCGGCTCGCCACCATCGGCGTCAGCGTGACGCCGGGGGCGACGGCGTTGCAGCGGATCCCCTGGGGACCGTACTGGCAGGCGATGTGCGTGGTCAGCGCGGTGAGCCCGCCCTTGGCGGCCGAGTACGCACCCCCGCGCAGGCCGCCCACGACGGCGAAGGTGGAGGTGACGTTGATGATCGCCGAGCCGGGCCCCATGTGTGGGATGACGTCGCGGGCCAGCCGGAACGGCGCGCGCAGCATCAGACCCAGGAAATAGTCCAAGGATTCGTCGTCGGTCTCGTGCAGCGGTTTCGGGCTGCCCACCCCGGCGTTGTTGACCAGGAAGTCGATGTGGCCCCACCGCTCCACGGCGGCGGCCACGACACGCTGCGGCGCGTCGTCGGCGGTGAGGTCGACCGCGAGGGTCTGCACCCGGTCGGGGTCGCCGATGGCGGCTCGCAGTTCGGCGAGCCGCTCCTCGTCGCGCCCGGTGCCCAGCACCGCCATCCCCGCTTCGGCGAGTTTCGTCGCGCAGCCGAACCCGATGCCGCTGCTCGCTCCCGTGACTATGGCGACCTGCATCTCACTCCACCTTCCGGGTTGTCAGCACCGCCCGAATCCGGTGCTTGAGCACTTTGCCGGCATCGTTGCGCGGCAATGCATCCCAGAGCTCGACCTGTTCCGGGATCTTGAACGTGGCCACACCGTGGGTCTGCAGCACCCGGCGCAGGTCCGCCACGTCGGGACGGGCGCCGTCCGCAGGAACGATGACGGCGCAGGCCCGTTCACCGGTGCGCGCATCCGGCACGCCCACCACCGCGATCTCGGCGATCCCCGCGCTGCCCACGAGCAGATCCTCGATCTCCTTCGGCGAGATGTTCTCGCCGTTGCGGATGATGAGGTCCTTCGCGCGTCCCGTGACGACCAGGTGGCCGCCGTCCCAGCGGGCGAGGTCGCCGGTGCGGAAGTAGCCGTCCTCGTCGAAGGATTCGAGCTCGTCCTCGGCGTGGTGGTAGCCCACGAGCATCTGGGCGCCGCGGGCGCGGATCTCACCGTCGACCAGGCGGACGTCGGCGATCCCGGGCCCGCCGTCGGAGTCGGCGGCGTATCCGGGGTCCTGCAGGGCGCCGACGGTGGTCACCGGCACCTCGGTCGACCCGTAGACACGGGTGACGGCGGCCCGGTCGAAATACGCCGCCGCGCGCCGGATCAACGACGGCGGCACCGAGGCGCCACCGCAGATGAACACCTTCAGATCCGGCAACCGGGTGCCCGCGCGTTCGGCGGCGGCCAGCAGCTGTTGCAGGAACGGCGTGGCGCCGGCCATGTGCGTGCAGTGCTCGGCGGTCATCAGCGCGACGGCCTCGTCGGCGTCCCAGCGTTCCATCAGCACGGCGGTGGTGCCCAGCAGCAGCGGGCACTCGAACGCGTAGATCGACCCGCCGATGTGGGCGATGGGCGACGGCACGAGGAACGCGTCGCCGGGGTCCACCCGCCAGTGGTCCCGAATCTGGGAGATCAGCGCATGGATCGAATTGTGACTGTGGAGAACGCCTTTGGGGCGGCCCGTGGTTCCGGAGGTGTACATCACCATCCGCACCTCGTCCGGATCGGGTGCGCGCAGCGCGGTGGCCGGCGAGTCGTCGAACAACTCCCGGTACGCGGTGTGGCCCCCGTCCTCGCCCCGGACCACCACCACCTCGGGCGGCCGGTCCAGTGCGCCGGCCACCCGGTGCAACATCGCGGCGTAGTCGTGACCGCGGAACCGGGCGGGGACGAAGACCATCCGGCTGTCCACGTCGTCGAGCAGGAAGCGCAGTTCGTGGTCGCGCAGCGACGGCAGGATCGGGTTGACCACCATCCCGGCCAGCGTCGCACCCAGGTACACGACGGCGGCCTCGTGCCAGTTGGGCAGCATGAACGACACGACGCTGCGCGCGGGCAGGCGCGCGGTGAGCGCATGGGCCAGTGCGGTGGCCCGCTCGAGCAGCACCGCGCAGGTCAGCCGGCAGTCGCCGTCCACCAGGACGACGCGGTCCGGTGTCCGCCGCGCGGCGTCGCGCAGGCTGTCGGCCAGGGTGGTGCGCACCCACAGCCCGCGGGCGTAGGCGTCCGCGACGCGGCTGTCGTCCGACCGGAGAGGCACCGGTCTAACCCTTGACCCGGCGCATCGTCATCGAGTGCCGGTAGCGCGCCGCCGGGTGCGTGTTCACCGTGACCTGGGCGACCTCACCGTCGGAGGTGGTGTACGTGCGTTGCATCTGCAGTGCGGCGCTGCCGGATTCGACGCCGAGCCGGCCGGCCACCCCGGCGGGCAGCACCACCGCGGCGATCTCCTGGTGCACCTCGACCACACTGACCCCGAACAGGTCCTCGATCAGCGGGAAGATCGGGCCGGTGTGCCGGGGCAGCAGCCGGCCCACGGCGGCGAACGCGCGGTTGATGTAGTACTCCGTGCGGCAGATGGGCGTCGATGCGGTGTCGGCCTGGCGGTAACCCAGCACCGCGAGCCATTCCGAGCCGAGGGGGAGCCGCGTCCGCTCGGCGAGTTCGGCATCGACGGTCACGGTGGCGTTCGACTCGACGGTGAACTGCGCGCCCGCGGCGAACGCCAGCAGATCGTCGATCGACATCACGTCCTGGGCGTAGGTGTTGCCCGCCGGGCGGGGCACCACCAGGGTGCCCGCCCTGGGGCGTGAGGTGACCAGGTTGTCCTCGCGCAGCCGGCGCAGCGCCTCCCGGATGGTGAAGCGGCTGACCGCGAACCGTTCGCACAACTCGTGCTCGGTGGGCAGCTGAGAGCCGACCGGATACACCCCGTCGACGATCTCCTTGCGCAGGGTGCGAGCCACCTGCAGGTAGCGGTGCTCGGTGTGGGTGACGCTCATGTGCTGCGGGTGTCGCGCCGCAGCGCCAGCACGCTGCCGTCGCCGTCGGCGGAGACGAACAGCGTTCCGTCCCGGCCCATCGCGATGCCCGCGAACGGTCCCTGCGGGCCGGAGAACGGCGGCATCCCCCGCAGCGGTTTGGGCTCCACGCCCGGCGGGGGGCCGACGGGCAGCCCGGAGGCGATCGTCCGGCGGTCACCACTGTCCAGGTCCACCGCGATCACCTCTTTGGCCCCGGCGTCGACGATGTAGAGGACGCCGCCGTCGACCAGCAGCCCCTGGGGCCGCTGCAACCCGTCGACGACGGTGACAACCTGGGTCCCCGCCAGGCGCACCACCCGCCCGGCTCCGGATTCGGCGACCAGCGCAGTGCCGTCCGGCCCGATCGCGACGCCCACGGGTTCGCGCAGGTCCGCTGCCAGCAGCTGCACGGTGCCGTCATGCACCGAGTGCACCCGCCCGGTGCCGAGTTCGGCGAACACGGCCGCGCCGCCGGGAGCCGTCGCGATCCCGTACAGCTGGTCGAAACCGTCTGCCAGAACGTCGCTTTCGCCGGCGGCGGGACGGTACCGGGTCACCTGGCCGCCCGAGGTGGTGACCACGAACTCACCGCCGCCCGTGGGGGCCAGACCACGCAGGAAGCCGGGATAGCCGGGGGTGAACAGCATGCCGACGGTCTGCAGCGAACCATCGGCCTGCACGAGGTAGAAGTACGTGCCGTCGGCGACGTAGAGGCCGCCGTCGTCGCCGACCGCCAGGTCCAGCGGCCAGTTCAGCCCGCCGGCCAGGGTGGTGCGGGTGTCGCCGCCCGCCAGGATCTCGGTGATCTCGCCGGTGAAATTGGAGACGAACAACCGGTCGCCGACGAACGTCAGGTTGTCCAGTCCGGGCGACAGCTGGGCGAGCAGCGTCTGCGCACCGCTGCGCGGGTCGATGCGCAACACCTGTCCGCTGGCCACCTGCGTGGAGACGATGAACCCGTCGGCGTCGAACTTCACCGCGTCGGGCACTCCGAGGTCACCCGCGACGCGTTGCGGCTCGCCGCTGTCGGGATGGATGCGCCAGATCTCGTTGGCCGTCATCAGCGGGTAGTACAACAATCCGTCCGGACCCACCTCCATCGCGTTCGGCGACGGCAGGTTCTCGGCGAGGGTGCGGACGATGCCGCCGTTGCCGTCGAGTTCCATCAGCCGTCCGCCCTCGCGGCACTCGCCGACGAACAGCCGTCCCTGGTGGACGGTGATGCCGTTGGCGCACGGCAGGTCGTCGCGCAGCACGCGGGTCCGGCCGTCGGTCCCGCGCACGCTGACGCGGCCGTCCATCACCTCGGTGGCGTACAGGTCGCCGTCCGGCCCGAAGGCCACGTCGTCGGGGGCGATGATGTCGCCGCCCTTCGGGCTGACCGTCTCCAGGTTTGCGGTGCCCAGGTCGAGCGCGCTGATCTGGCTGCCGGTCACCTGGGCGACGTAGACCCGGCCGTCCGGGCCGGTGCGCAGGCCATTGGCGCCGAACAACCGGCTCGGCGCGGTCACCCGCTCGAGGCGCCACCCGTCGGCGACGGCCGGCTGTGCGCCGGGGTAGCGGGTGGCCTGCAACGACTCGGTCGGCGACGTCATGAACCCGGACGTTATCAACCCCGGCTAGTCCAGACAATAGGCGGCAAACACCGTTTCTCGGCCCTTGACGTTCGGATAAACCCTGCGGAATAGTGTTCTGCAATATGCAGAGCACCGTATGTCGTCCGGACAATTAGGTTGGGTATGCACGAGTCGTTGAACCTGACCGGCCGGATCGTCGTCGTCTCCGGCGCGGGTGGTGGCGGGATCGGCACCACGGTCACCGACCTGGCGGCCACCGCGGGCGCGACCGTCATCGCGGTCAGCCGCAACCAGGACAACCTCGACCAACACGTCGGTCCGCTGATCGCCAAGGGGCTGTCGATCGTCACGGTCGCCGCCGACGCCTCGACCGACGAGGGCATCGCCCGCGTCCTCGACGAGGTGCGGCGCACCGAAGGCGATCTCTACGGGTTGGTCAACGTCGCGGGCGGCGCCGCCCCCGCGACATGGATGCCGTCCACCCGCGTCACCCGCGACGACTGGCGGTCGTTGTTCACCGCCAACCTCGAAACCGCGTTCTTCATGAGCCAGGCCGTCGCCGCCGAGATCAGGTCACAGGGCCTCAAGGGGTCGATCGTCTCGGTGTCGTCGATCAGTGGGATGAACACCGCCCCGTTCCACATCGCCTACGGCACGGCCAAAGCCGCGGTGGTCGCGATGACCCGCACCATGGCCGTCGAACTGGCGCTCGACAACATCCGCGTCAACGCCGTCGCCCCCGGTGTCACCGAGACCGCCGCCTCGGCGACCTACGTCGACGAGGATCCCGAACGGGACCGCACGGCGATCGCGATGGGCCGCCGGGGCACACCCGTCGAACAGGCAAACGCCATCCTGTTCCTGCTGTCCGACATGTCGAGCTACATCACCGGCCAGACACTGCTGGTCGACGGCGGCCTCGACCTCAAGTGGACCCATCTGGGCGCCGACAACACGTCGTTGTTCCTCAAGGACGAAGGCTTCCGATCCGCGATCAAGGAGATCTGATGACGCATACAGAATCCGACCTGGACGCCGCGATCGAGGTCGACGCCGATCCGGACGACTCAACGGGTGAGATCGCCGAGGATCTGTCGGACTCGATGACCATCCCGGTCGAGGCGTACATCTCCGAGGAGTACGCCCGCGCGGAGCGGGACAAGCTGTGGCGCAAGGTGTGGCAGCAGGTCGGGCGCGTCGAGGAGATCCCCGAGGTGGGCAGTTACCTGACCTACGACATCCTCGACGACTCGATCATCGTGGTCCGCACCGGGCCCGACGAGTTCACCGCCCACCACAACGTGTGCATGCACCGGGGTCGCCGGCTCATCGACGTCCCCGACCGGGCGAAGAACGCCGTCGGCCGCGCGCGGAAGTCCTTCGTCTGCGGATTCCACGGCTGGACATACGGTCTCGACGGCGCGTGTACGCACATCCGCGAACAGGACGACTGGAAGGGCAAGCTCACCCCGCGCAACACCCACCTCGCGCCGGTGCAGGTGGACACCTGGGGCGGGTGGCTGTTCGTCAACATGGACCCGCACTGTGAACCGTTGGCGGACTACCTGTTTCCCGCCTCGAAGATCCTCGACCCGTTCGGGCTGGAGAACATGCGCTACAAGTGGCGCAAGTGGTTGTACTTCGACTGCAACTGGAAAGTGGCGTTGGAGGCCTTCAACGAGACGTACCACGTGTTCACCACCCACCCGGAGTTCAACAAGTTCGGCGAGTTCAAGGGCTGGGCCAAGGCGCAGGGCAAGCACAGCAACATCGGCTACGACGCGCCGAAGGGCATGGACGAGACGAAGTCCAAGATCCGGCTCGGGACGGGTGACGATCCGCGGGTCTCCACCGCGGAGATGCAGATGTACACGTGGGAGCAGACCAACGCGACCACCACCGAGACGCTGGTCAACGCGGCCAAGCGGCTGGTCGATGAACTGCCCGAGGGCACCCCGGCCGACAAGGTGCTGCAGCACTGGCTGGCGTCGGCGCGTCGTGACGACGAGGCCCGCGGTGTGATCTGGCCGACGATCCCGCCGGACATCCTGGGGCAGAGCGGCACCGCGTGGCAGCTGTTCCCGAACTTCCAGATCGGCCAGGGCCTGACGAGCGCACTGTGCTACTCGGCCCGGCCCGATCCGAGCTATGACCCGAACAAGTGCATCTTCGAGGTCGCCGTGTTCGAGCTGTACCCCAAAGGCGAAGAGCCCGAGACGGAATGGGCGTACACCCCGAAGGACTCACCGAACTGGCTGTCGGTGCTGCCGCAGGACTTCTCGAACATGGCGGCCGTGCAGCGGGGCATGAAGTCCGCGGGTTTCCCCGGCACGATGCCCAACCCCTACCGCGAACGCAGCACCGTCAACCTGCACCACCAACTGTCGAAGTACATGGGCACCGGAGAGCCCCGCGAACTGTGATCTCGGTGCACTCAGTCGCGCTCAGCGCAACCAACGACACCGAATTCGCCCAAGGAGAGATATGAGCGACTGCGCCCCGACCCAGACCCCGGACGACTTCGACATCGACGCGCTGCGCGAGAGGTACGCCCAGGAACGCGCCAAACGGCTTCGTCCCGAAGGGTCCAAACAGTACGTCGAGCTGACCGACGAGTTCGCCGGCTACTACGAGAACGATCCGTACACCCCCGTGCAGCCCCGCAACCCGATCCACGAGGACATCGACGTGGCGGTGCTCGGCGGCGGGTTCGGCGGGCTGCTGTCGGCGGCGCACCTGAAGAAGGCCGGCGTCGACGACGTGCGGATCATCGAACTGGGCGGCGACTTCGGCGGCGTCTGGTACTGGAACCGCTACCCGGGAATCCAGTGCGACAACGAATCCTATTGCTACATCCCGTTGCTCGAAGAGCTGAACTTCATGCCCAGCAAGAAGTTCGCCGACGGCGCCGAGATCTACGAGCACTGCCGCAACATCGGCAAGCACTTCGGCCTCTACGACAAGGCGATCTTCTCCACTCAGGTCAGGGATCTGCGCTGGGATGACGAGATCCACCGCTGGCGCATCAGCACCAATCGCGACGACGACATCCGCGCCCGGTTCGTGGTGCTGGCGTCGGGTCCGTTCCACCGGCCGAAACTGCCGGGCATTCCGGGCATCCGGGACTTCAAGGGCCACGCCTTCCACTCGTCGCGGTGGGATTACGACTACACCGGGGGCGACACGAGCGGCAATCTGCACAAGCTGGCCGACAAGAAGGTCGCCGTCATCGGCACCGGCGCGACGGCCATCCAGATCGTGCCGTTCCTGGCGCGTGACGCCGAGCATCTCTACGTGTTCCAGCGCACGCCGTCCACCGTCGACGAACGCAACAACGCGCCGACCGATCCGGAGTGGGTGAAGTCCCTGCAGCCGGGCTGGCAGAAGGAACGCCAGCGCAACTTCCACGCCTGGACGTTCGAGGGGATGGCGCCCGGGCAGCCGGATCTGGTGTGCGACTTCTGGACCGAGATCGGCCGCAACACCGCGGCGCGGGTGATGGCGCTCGAGGATCCCGCTTCGCTGACGCCCGAGCAGTTCATGGCGATCCGCGAGGAGGAGGACTACAAGTTGATGGAGCGGTTGCGCCGCCGCATCGACGCCCTCGTCGACGATCCCGAGACCGCCGAGGCGCTCAAGCCGTTCTACCGGTTCCTCTGCAAGCGGCCACTGTCCAACGACGAATACCTGCCGGCGTTCAACCGCCCGAACGTCACGCTGGTCGACGTCTCGGACTCCAAGGGCGTCGAGAAGGTCACCGAGAAGGGTTTGGTGGCAGGCGGCGTCGAATACGAGGTCGACTGCATCATCTACGCCAGTGGGTTCGAGATCACCACGGACATCAGCAGGCGGTATTCGATCGACGCGATCGAGGGCCGCGACGGCCTGTCGCTCTACGACTACTGGCGCGACGGGTACAAGACGCTGCACGGGATGACCAGCCGCGGCTTCCCGAACCAGTTCTTCACCGGCTTCACCCAGGTCGGGATCTCGGCCAACATCGCGGCGAACTACGAACTGCAGGGTGAGCACATCGCCTACGTGATCGCCCAGGCGCTCGAACGGGGAGCCGAAGTCGTCGAGCCCACCGAGGATGCCCAGGAGGCGTGGTGCCGGACGGTCAAGGACACGGCCGTCGACAACTCGGCGTTCGACGCCTCCTGCACGCCGGGCTACTACAACAACGAGGGCGGTGGCGGCGGCGAGGGCATCCGCTCGCACCTCGGCGAACCGTACGGTCCGGGCTTCTACGCGTTCGGCGACCTGCTGGCCTCCTGGCGCGAGAAGGGCGATCTGGATGGCCTGCAACTTGCGTAACGCCACGGCGGAAGATCACCCGAAATTCCGCCGTGGCGTTACGCAAATCGGATGGTCGGCGCATGGCTGAGCTCAGGTACGACGGCCGTGTCGCCGTCGTCACCGGCGGAGGTCGCGGGCTCGGCCGGGCGTACGCGCTGCTGCTCGCCTCGCGCGGGGCGAAGGTCGTCGTCAACGACCTCGGCGGCAGCCTGACCGGCGACGGCAGCGACGAGGGTCCCGCGCAGGAGGTGGCGCGCGAGATCGTCGCCGCCGGAGGCGAGGCGGTCGCCAGCACCGAGTCGGTGGCCACGCCCGAAGGCGGAAAGGCGATCGTCGACGCGGCGCTGGACACCTACGGCCGCCTGGACATCCTGATCCACAACGCCGGCAACGTGCGGCGCGGATCGCTGCGCGACATCAGCTACGAGGACTTCGACGCGGTGGTCGACGTCCACCTGCGCGGCGCGTTCCACGTTGTGCGGCCGGCGTTCCCGGTGATGTGCGACGCCGGCTACGGCCGCATCGTGCTGACATCGTCGATCGGCGGCCTCTACGGCAACCACGACGTGGTGAACTACGCGGTCGCCAAGGCCGGGGTGATCGGACTGTCGAACGTCGCGGCGATCGAAGGGGCGGCGCACGGGGTGACGAGCAACGTCATCGTGCCCGCGGCCGTCACCCGGATGGCCGAGGGGATCGACACGTCGGCCTATCCGCCGATGGGCCCGGAACTGGTGGCGCCGACCGTCGGCTGGCTGGCGCACGAAACCTGTTCGGTGACAGGCGAGATGTTCGTCGCGCTGGCAGGCCGGGTGGCCACGGCCGTCCTCACCGAGACGCCGGGCGTGTACCGGCCGTCGTGGTCGGTCGAGGACGTCGCCGCCGACCTCGACGCCATCCGCGACCGCTCGCAGCCGGTCGTGTTCCCGGTGGTGCCCGACGGCCACAACGCCCACATCCGCTACAGCTTCGGGATGGCTCTGCAGAACTCGGGGCAGGGAGCCTCACATGGCTGAGACGGCGGGGCCGTTGGCGGGTGTGCGCGTGGTGGACCTGACCGCGATGGTGATGGGTCCGTACTGCACCCAGATCATGGCCGACATGGGCGCCGACGTCGTGAAGGTCGAACCGCCGGAAGGGGACAACACCCGCTTCATCTCGGTCGGCCCCGCCCCGGGGATGAGCGGGGTGTTCGTCAACGTCAACCGCGGCAAGCGCGGCATCGTGCTGGACCTGCGCACCGAGGACGGCAAGGCGGCGCTGCGCGCGCTGATCGCCGAGGCCGATGTGTTCATCCATTCGATGCGGGCCAAGGCGATCGCCAAACTCGGATTCGCCTACGACGACGTCGCCGCGCTGAACCCGGGCATCGTCTACACCAACTGCTACGGCTACGGGCACCGCGGCCCGGACCGTGATCTGCCCGCCTACGACGACACCATCCAGGCCGAATGCGGTATCCCCGCCGTGCAGGAACAACTCACCGGCGAGGCCAACTACGTCGGGACCATCATGGCCGACAAGGTCGCCGGCCTGACCGCGCTGTACGCCACCATGATGGCCCTGTTCCACCGTGAGCGCACCGGTGAGGGGCAGGAGGTGGAGGTCAGCATGTTCGAGACCATGGCCGCCTTCATGCTGGTCGAACATGCCAACGGCGCCATGTTCGACCCCCCGCTCGGGCCTGCGGTGTATCCGCGCACCGTGGCGCCCAACCGCAAGCCGTACGAGACGAAAGACGGTTACATCGCCGCGCTGATCTACAACGACAAACACTGGAACGCGTTCGTCGACGCGGTGAAACCCGTGTGGGACAACGATCTCTACGGGACCCTCGAGCGGCGGGCGAAGCAGATCGACACCGTCTACGGCCTGGTGGCCGAGACGCTGAAGGAGCGCACCACCGACGAGTGGCTGGCGTTGTTCCGCGAGTTGGAGATCCCGGCCGCGCCGATCCAGAGTCCCGGCGCCCTGTTCGACCACCCGCACCTCAACGCCGTCGGGCTGTTCGAGACCGTCGAGACCTCGCACGGCCCGGTGCGCTTTCCCGGTGTGCCGACCTGGTTCTCGCGCACACCCGGTCACGTGCGGGGGCCTGCGCCGGAGCTGGGTGCCGATACCGCCGCGGTACTCGACGAACTGGGCTTGAGCCGCGCCGAGCCTACGGTTGATGACGGAGACCCCGCGGATCTCGTCAACAACCGTAGTGTCGGCGCCTCGGAAGTGGGGTGAGCATGGACTTCGACATGGGGCCGCGGGCCGCCGAACTGCGTACCCGACTGCGTACGCTCGTCCACGACCACGTGCCCGAGCACTTCCTCGGGGCGTTCACCGACGATCCCGCCGATCTCGAGACCGCACAACGCTTCTGCCGTCTGCTCGCCGAACAGGACCTGCTGTGCCTGGCGTGGCCGGAGGAGTTCGGCGGCGGGGGAGCGTCGGTGTGGGAGCAGACCGTGGTGCGCGAGGAGATGTGGGCGCACCACGAACCGCGCGGCGCCCAGTACATGGGTGTCAACTGGGTCGGGCCGATCATCATGCGGCACGGCACCAAGGAGCAGCAGCGCAGGCATCTGCCGCCGATCGCCCGCGGTGAGGTGATCTGGTGTCAGGGCTTCTCCGAACCCGAATCCGGCTCCGACCTCGCCTCGCTGCGCACCACGGCCCGGCCCGACGGGAACGGGTGGCTGGTCAGTGGGCAGAAGATCTGGACGTCCTACGCGACGATGGCGCAGTGGTGCTTCCTGCTGGCGCGCACCTCCAGGGGTGAGCGCAAACAACAGGGCCTGACGATCTTCCTGGTGCCGATGGACGATCCGGCGATCCAGGTGCGGCCGATCCGTTCCATGCTGGGACCGCACCACCTCAACGAGGTGTTCTTCGACGATCTGCGCGTGACCGAGGCCGACGTGCTGGGCACCGTCGACGCGGGCTGGTCGATCGTGCAGGACGTCATGGCGTTCGAGCGGGTGGGCATCGCCCGGTACGCCCGGTGCGAACGGTTACTGGCCGCTGCGCCAACGGTTCTCGGCGACCGATGGGACGGTCTGTCCGAGGAACTGCGCGGACGTTGGGTGCGGATGCTCACGCACTGCCGCCGAGCCCGCCTGATGGCGTACCGCATCGTCGAACTGCAGAGCAGCGGCCGCATCCAGCCCGGCGACGCCGCCGCCTACCGCATCGCGGTGACGAAGCTCGACCAGGACAGCGCGGAGGTGCTGATGGATATCGCCGCCGAGGTGTCCCACGACGACGCCCGGGCCGCCTGGTTTCTCGGCGAGGTCGAGGACCACTGGCGGTATTCGCAGGCCGCGACCGTGTCGTCGGGCAGCATCGAGATGCAGCGCATCCTGCTGTCCCGTGCCCTGCTGGCGGCGGCGAAATGATCCTGGATCTCGGTGACGACGCCCGGGAGTACGGACGTCAGGCGCTGCGGGCGTTCGAGACCGCCGGCGGCGACCTGCTGGTGCAGCAGGCCGAGGCCAAACCGGCCGACCGTGAATCGCTTGCCGGCCCGACGCTGACCGAACTCGGCGCGTGGGAGCTCGACGTCCGGGCCGACCCGGACGAACTGGAAGCGGGCGCCGCACTGTGTCGCAGCGCCGGCTACTGGGCCGTCCCGTATCCGGTGGCCGAGCGGCTGGCCCGCCCCGCCGACCTCGACGTGGACGGCCTGCTGGTCGTCGCGGGCAACCGTCCGGCCGGTGCGCTCGGCGGCCTCGAATCACGCTGGGCGGCAGTCACGCTGGACGGTGCTCGAAGCATGGTGACGGGTCACGGCACTGCCGGGGCCGCGTTCGTCACCGAACTGGAATTGTCCGCCGTCGACCACGCCGGTGCCGGGGACCTCGCCCTCGCGCTCACTCTGCCGTGCTGGACGCTGCTCGGCATGCTCGACCGGGCCATCGACCTGACCACCGCACACGTCACCTTGCGTAAGCAGTTCGGACAGACGCTGTCGAGTTTCCAGGGCGTGCAGTTCCAGCTGACCGATGCGGAGGTCGAACGCAGCGGCGTCGACATCCTGGCCAAGTATGCGCTGTGGAGCATCGCCACCGGACGGTCCGAGGCCGTCGACGATGCGCTGGCGCTGCGGTTGGCGGCGATCGAGGCCGCGGAAGTCGTGTTCCGCGTGTGCCATCAGCTGCACGGCGCCGTCGGCTTCTGCGACGAGACCACGCTGTCGTGGCTGTCGCGCCACAGCCAGCCGCTGCGCCGTCTGCCGCTCGGACTGTCGGCCACGCGGTCGGAGTTGACCAGACGCGCGGGCCGTCACGGGCTGACGGGTCTGTACACGTGAGGGCCCTCGTCATCGGCACGGGTTTCGGCAGGCACGCCGCCGCCCCCGCTTATCAGAGCGCCGGATTCGACGTGGAGGTGGTCAGCCCCCGCGACGAGGACGCCGTCGCCCGGGGGATCGCCTCCGGCGTCGATCTGGTCTCCGTGCACTCGCCGCCGTTCCTCCACGTCGGCCATGTGTCCGCCGCCCTCGAGCGCGGCATCGCGGTGTTGTGCGACAAGCCGTTCGGCCGCACAGCCGCCGAGGCCGCCGCGATGTGCGAGCGGGCCCGCGAGGCCGGCGTCCTGACCTTCCTCAACTTCGAGTTCCGGTGCCGCGACGCGTGGGCGAAGGTCAAGGAGTTCGCCGACGCGGGCGCGATCGGCACGCCCACGCACCTGAGCTGGAACTGGTTCGGCAACGGGTTGCGCGGCCGCCGGTACGGGTGGATCAACGACGCCGACCTCGGCGGCGGCTGGATCGGCGCCTACGGGTCCCATCTGATCGACTTCACCCGCTGGGTGTTCGGCAGCGAGATCGTCGACTGCGGCGGCGTCACCCGCATCGACGACCCGATGCACCCCGACGGTGACGGGACACCGCGGGCGGCGAGCGCCGAAGACGCCTACGCGGCCTGGTTCGTCCTGGCCAACGGGGCGACGGCGGCTCAGGACACCGGGTTCGCCACGGCGACGACGACCCTGCCGCGTGCCGTGCTGCTGGGCACCGACGGCGCGATCGAGCTGACCGCCGACACGACGCTGGTGTTGCGCAGCGGCAGTTCGGCGCCCGAGACCGTGGCCTTCGACCGACCCGGGCGCCCCGACCCGGCGTTGGTGACCTTCTTCGGCCGGGTCGCCGACGCACTGCGGACGGGCACGCAGATCACCCCCTCGTTCGACGACGGGCTCGCCGTCGCCCAGGTGATGGACCGCCTGCGCGCCAACGCGATCCGAGTGGGGGGCTCCCGGTGAAGTACGACCTGCCCGACGAGCTCACCGTCACCGCGGACGGGGCGGTCCGGACCGTCCTGATCAACCGGCCCGCCGATCTGAACTGCGTCAACGAGAACCTGCACTGGGCGCTGGCCAACGTCTGGCGGCAGCTGGCCGCCGACAAAGAGGCACGTGTGGTGATCCTGTCGGGTGCCGGGCGGGCGTTCTGCGCCGGCGGTGACCTCACCTGGATCACCTCGTTCCTCGACGACCCCGCCGCCCGCGACGAGAGCATCCGCGAGGGCGCCCAGATCATCGAGGAGATGCTGCGGTTCCCGCTGCCGGTGATCGCGGCCGTCAACGGACCCGCGGTCGGCCTGGGCTGCAGTGTCGCGCTGCTCAGCGACATCATGCTGATCGCCGACACCGCCCATCTCTCCGATCCGCACGTCGCGGTGGGTCTGGTGGCCGGCGACGGCGGCGCCGCGTTCTGGCCCCTTCTCACCCCGATCATGCGGTCCCGCGAATACCTGTTCACCGGCGACCGGATCCCCGCCGCGACCGCCGTCGAACTCGGTTTCGCCAGCCGTCAGGTCCCGGCGGCCGACCTGATGACCGAGGCCCGCACGCTCGCGGGACGCCTCGCGGCCCAGCCCGTCGAGGCGCTGCAGGGGACCAAGCGAGTGGTGAACATGTATCTGTCGCAGGTCATGTCGGGAGCGCTGCAGGCCGGGTTCGCCGCCGAGGTCGCGACCATGCGCACCGAGGACCACCGCAACCGTCTGCTCGCGTTCCGGGAGCGCGCGACGTGAACATCGACGACTTCCGCGCCACCGTGCGGGCCTGGTGTGCCGAGCACGTTCCGCCGGACTGGCGCGCGGCGCAGACCGGGGTGAGCGACGACGAGTTCGTCCGCTTCCAGAAGGCCTGGTTCGCCGAACTGCACGGCGCCGGATACGCGGTGCCGCACTGGCCCGCCGAATGGGGTGGCGGGCTCTCGGTGCCCGAGCAGATCGTGCTGTACCAGGAGCTGGCCGCCCACGACGCACCACGACTGGTGCTGGCGTTCGTCGGCATCCACCACGCCGCGTCGACGCTCCTGGTCGCCGGCACCGACGAGCAACGGCGCAGGCACCTGCCCGCGATCCTGGACGGCGAGATCTGGGTGCAGGGGTTCTCCGAACCCGAGGCGGGTTCGGACCTGGCGGCCCTGCGCACCACCGCCCGCCGCGCCGGTGACACATTCGTCGTCAACGGCCAGAAGCTCTGGGCCAGCGGCGGTATGCACGCCGACTGGTGTCTGCTGCTGGCGCGCACGGACCCGGATGCGCCCAAGCGGAAGGGCATCTCGTACTTCCTGCTCGACATGACCTCCCCGGGCGTCGACGTACGGCCGATCCGCAACGCCGTCGGCGACTCCCACTTCTGCGAGATCTTCCTCAACGACGTCGAGATACCCGCCACCAACCTGGTGGGCGCCGAGAACGCGGGATGGCAGGTCGCGCAGGCGACGCTCGGCGCCGAACGCGGCATGACGATGCTCGAACTCGCCGAACGCCTCGCGAACGCCGGCTTCCACAGACTCGTGCGGACCAGCCCCGTCGACGATCCGGTGGTGGCGGACCGGTTGGCGCAGTTCGAATGCGAGATCACCGCGCTGCGTGGGCTCTGCCGAAAAGTGGTGGAGGGACACGACTCCGGTGCCATCGGACCGGCCGACGCGTCGATCGTGAAGCTCTACTACAGCGAACTGCTGCAGCGGCTCACCGACTTCGCCGCCGAGATCGGCGGCCTGCCCGGGCACACCGAGACCGCCAAACCGATGTCGAGCGGTTGGGAGTCCGGGTCGTGGGTCCTCGACTTCATCGGCTCGTGGGAGTGGACGATCCCCGGCGGGTCGAGCGAGATCCAGCGCACCATCATCGGTGAGCGCGGCCTCGGGCTGCCCCGAGAACCGAGCGTCCTCTGATGGGCTTCGAGGAGTTCCACGACGAGTTGCGGTCCGTCGCGGCCGACGTGCTCGGCAAGCGCACGCGGGGAGCCGAACACGCAGAGGACCGGGCGGTGGACTGGCCGGTCCTCGTCGACGCGGGGTGGGTGGGTCTCGAGATACCCGAACACCTCGGCGGCGCAGGCGCCACCTTCGCCGAGACCGCGGTGATCTGCCGGGAGTTGGGCCGTGCCGCCAGCGCGGGGAGCTACCTCGGCAGCGCCGTACTCGCCGTGGGCACGTTGAACGCGTTGCAGCCCAGTGAGATTCGTGACCGGCTGCTCGCCGACATCGCCGCCGGTGACACCAGGGTGGCCGTCGCGCTCGACGGGCTGGACTTCGTGCCCGACGCCGTCGGCGCCGACCGGGTTCTGGTGGTGGCCAACGGGGCGGTCGCGGTCGCCGAACTCGACGTCACACCCCTGCCCGTGGTCGACGAGACGCGTCGGCTGGCCGCGGTCTCGTCACGGACGCTCGAGCCGCCGACGATGCTGCGCTTCGACGGAGACGCCGACACCGCGGTGCGCCGGTTGCGCGAACGCGCCGCCGTCGCCGTCGCCTGCGACAGCCTCGGACTCGCCGAGGCGATGCTGAGCGCGACGGTCGAATACGCCAAGGTGCGTTCGCAGTTCGGCAGGCCCATCGGGTCGTTCCAGGCCGTCAAGCACGCCTGCGCGGACCTGCTCGTGCAGGTGCAGGTGTGCCGCCAACTCGTCGAGACGGCCGTGCACGCCGTCGTCGCCGGGGATGCGACCGCGGCCGCCGCCATGGCGAAGTCGCACGTCTGCAGTGCGGCGGTCGACGTCGCGGGCAAGGCCATGCAACTTCACGGCGGCATCGGATACACCTGGGAGAGCGGTATCCACGTGTATCTCAAACGCGCCGCGCTCAACCGCTCGCTGTTCGGATCCCCTGCGGCGCACCGCAGACAACTCGCTCAACGCTATCGCGATCAAGGAGAGTAATTCCATGGGTGTCCCCGTCTACAAACGCATCCTCGACCTGTTCGAGGCCGAGGGTGTGAACACGCTGTTCGGTATTCCGGACCCGAACTTCGTGCACATGTTCACCGAGGCCGACGCGCGCGGCTGGTCGGTGGTGGCGCCGCACCACGAGCTGAGCGCCGGGTTCATGGCCGAGGCGGCGTCGCGCATGACGGGTAAGCCGGGGTTGTGCATCGGCACGCTCGGGCCCGGCGTGGCGAACATCGCGGGCGCGATGATGTGCGCGCTGGTGGAGAACTCACCGGTGATCTTCCTCGGCGGTCAACGGGCCCGCATCACCGAGCGGCGGGTGCGGCGCGGTCGCATCCAATTCGTCCAGCAGGAAGGGCTTTTCGCGCCGTCGGTGAAGTACAGCAGCTCGATCGAGTACGCCGACCAGACCGACGAGATCGTGCACGAGGCCATCCGGCGGGCCATGTCGGGCACCCCCGGCCCCGCCTACATCGAGTTCCCGTCGCACGTCATCCTCGACGAGCTCAACGTGGGGGATGCGCCGCCGCCGTCGGCCTACCGGTTGGTGAACCAGGGCGCAGGCAGCCGTGAGGTGGCCCGGGCCGTCGAACTGATCCGCCAGGCGAAGAGCCCGATCTTGTTGGTGGGCCACGGCGTTCACACCTCGCGGACCCAGGAGCAGGTCCGGGAGCTGGCCGAGTTGATGGCCTGCCCGGTGATCCAGACCTCCGGCGGGACCTCGTTCATCCCCGGTCTGGAGGACCGCACCTTCCCGTACCTGTTCTCCCCGGCCGCCAACGAGGCAGTCGAGGAGTCCGACCTGTGCGTGGCGCTGGGCACCGAACTCGGCGAGCCCATGCACTACGGCCGGACCCAGCACTGGGCCGGCAACGACGCCAACCGCAAGTGGGTGTACGTCGAGCAGGACCCGACCGCGATCGGCGTCAACCGGCGCTTCGACGTACCACTGGTCGGCGACCTGCGCGGGGTGGTGCCGCAGCTGGTCGAGGCGCTGCGGGACACTCCGCGCGCCCCGTCGGCCAACCTCGAGAAGCTCGTCGAGGCCGACGCCGCCGAGATGGCCCGGGTGGCCGAAGAAGCGCCGAGCGGTCGCACCCCGGTGCACCCGGCCCGCTACGTCGTCGAGGCCACCAAGGCGTTCAAGGAGCACACCCAGGACGGCATCCTGGTCCGCGACGGCGGTGCCACCGTGATCTTCCAGTGGACCTACTCGCAGGTCAAACCGCGCGACGTGATCTGGAATCAGAACTTCGGTCACCTCGGCACCGGGCTGCCCTACGCCGTCGGCGCGTCGGTGGCCGAGGGCCGAAAACGGCCGGTGATGCTCTTGACCAGCGATTCGGCGTTCCTGTTCCACATCGCCGAATTGGAGACCGCCGCCCGCGAGGGTCTGCCCCTGGTGTGCGTGGTCGGCGTCGACCACCAGTGGGGCCTGGAAGTCGGCGTGTACAAGCGCACCTTCGACCAGCCGTCAACGCAGCCCGGTGTGCACTGGAGCAAGGACGTGCGGATGGACAAGATCGCCGAGGGCTTCGGCTGCCACGGCGAGTACGTCGAGAAGGAGGACGAGATCGGACCGGCGATCCAGCGGGCCTTCGCCAGCGGGAAGACCGCCGTGGTCCACGTCTGCATCGACCCGAAGGCCAACTCCGAGGAGATGCCGAAATACGACCGATTCCGCACCTGGTATGCAGAAGGCACCCAGTAGGCCGGTGGATAGGGAAAGCTTGAGCCATGCGTGAGTATCTGAAGTTCTACATCGACGGCCAGTGGGTCGAGCCGCTGCGTCCGAACGCCCTCGAGGTCGACAATCCGACCACCGAGGAGGTGTCCGGCAAGATCGCGCTGGGATCGTCGGCCGACGTCGACCTGGCGGTGCAGGCCGCCCGTCGCGCGTTCGAGACCTGGTCGCAGACCACCCGCGAGGAGCGCCTGGACGTGCTGCAGGCCATCGTCGCCGAGTACCAGAAGCGGGCCGGCGACCTCGCCGACGCGGTGTCCGAGGAGATGGGTGCGCCGGCGTCGCTGGCGGCGGGCCCCCAGGTGAACCTGGGTCTGGGACATCTCATGACGGCGATCGACGTGCTGAAGAACTTCGAGTTCGAAGAACAGCACGGCTCGACGCTGGTGGTGAAGGAGCCGGTCGGGGTCTGCGGGTTGATCACCCCGTGGAACTGGCCGATCAACCAGATCGCCTGCAAGGTGTACCCGGCGCTGGCCACCGGCTGCACGATGGTGCTCAAACCCTCCGAGGTCGCCCCGTACTCGGCGCAGATCTTCACCGAGGTCATCGACGCCGCAGGCGTTCCCGCCGGTGTCTACAACCTGGTCTTCGGTGACGGTCCAGGTGTCGGCGTCCCGCTGTCGAGCCATCCGGACGTCGACATGGTGTCGTTCACCGGGTCGACGCGTGCCGGGATCGAGGTGGCGCGCAACGCGGCGCCGACCGTCAAGCGGGTGACTCAGGAACTCGGCGGCAAGAGCCCCAACATCGTGCTCGACGACGACGACTTCGCCAAGAGTGTGGCCGCGGGTGTGTCGGTGATGATGATGAACAGCGGGCAGAGCTGTAATGCGCCGTCGCGCATGCTGGTGCCGAACTCCCGGATGGACGAGGCCATCGAGATCGCCAAGCAGACCGCCGGTGCGGTCAAGGTCGGGGATCCGGGCGACAAGACCGCGATCGGACCGGTGGCGTCGAAGGTGCAGTTCGACAAGATCCAGGGCCTGATCCAGAAGGGCATCGACGAGGGTGCGACGGTCGCCGTCGGCGGCACCGGCCGTCCGGAGGGCCTCGACAAGGGCTACTACGTGAAGCCGACTGTGTTCGCGCACGTCACCAACGACATGACGATCGCGCGCGAGGAGATCTTCGGGCCGGTGCTGTGCATCCTCGGCTACGACGACCTCGACCAGGCGATCGAGATCGCCAACGACACCGATTACGGGTTGGCGGGCTACGTGTCGGCGGCCGATCTGGACAAGGCCCGCCAGGTCGCGCGCCGGATCCGCGCCGGGTCGGTGGCGATCAATCACGGCTTCGACATGAGCGCCCCGTTCGGCGGCTACAAGCGCAGCGGCAACGGTCGTGAGTGGGGCCAGTTCGCGTTCGACGAGTTCCTCGAG
The DNA here is from genome assembly GCF_001499995.1 of Mycobacterium sp. IS-1496. Classification (GTDB taxonomy): domain Bacteria; phylum Actinomycetota; class Actinomycetes; order Mycobacteriales; family Mycobacteriaceae; genus Mycobacterium. The sequence continues at coordinate 15,795 of NZ_LQIU01000031.1, read as the reverse complement.
ATCAAGGCCGCGCTGGGCTACGCGCCGGAGTCGGCCGGCTAGGGATTTCGGCGCGCTCAGGTACGCCATGCGCACGCGAGCGCGCCGAAATCGCCGGGTATGGGCATGTACGAGTACGGAATCGACTTCGCACGGGTCGACGCCGTCGACTTCCACACCCACGTGGAGATCGACGGCCACGGCCACCCGGCCTACGACGACGCCCTGGTCGAAGCCACCGCCAAGTACTTCAACCTCGGGTCCGGCGCGCTGTCGAGCGTCGACGCGCTCGCCGACCAGTACCGCAGGCACAACACCGCGGCGGTGGTGTTCACCATCGACGCCCGCACCGCGATGCGCCACGTCCCGAATTCGATCGAGGACCTCATCGCGGGTGCGGTGCGCAACAACGACGTGCTGATCCCGTTCGGCAGCGTCGACCCGTGGCACGAGCGGCGTGCGGTGCACCGGGTGCACGAACTGGTCCGGGACTACGGCGTCCGGGGTTTCAAGTTCCATCCGAGCATGCAGGCCTTCGAGCCGAACGACCGCCGCTTCTACCCGATCTACGAGGCGATCGCCGAGGCCGCCGTCCCGGCGCTGTTCCACACCGGCCAGACCGGGATGGGGGCCGGACTGCCGGGCGGGCACGGCATCAAACTGCGCTACTCGGATCCGATGCTGCTCGACGACGTCGCCGCCGACTTCCCCGAGTTGACGATCGTCATGGCGCATCCGGCGGTGCCGTGGGTGGACGCGCAGATCTCGATCGCGGCGCACAAGGCCAACGTCTTCGTCGACCTGTCCGGCTGGTCGCCGAGGTACTTCCCACCCCAGCTGGTGGGCGCCATCCGGCGGCAGTTGCGCACCAAGGTGCTGTTCGGCACCGACTTCCCGTACATCCAGCTCGACCGGTGGCAGCGCGATTTCGACGAGCTCGGCTTCGATCCGTCGGTGCGCCGGCTCGTGCTCAAGGACAACGCGCTGCGTGTGCTCGGTCTGACGGGCTGATCCCCGCCGAGTGTGAAGCGACTGCGAGTATCCGGCCGGTTTCTCGCACCGGGCGCACGTTCGGCTGCGTCTTGACTCCGTCACGCGACATCCCCTACTGTGAGCGCAGTCACCTATTGAAACGTTTCAAGCCCGGAAGGGGTCCGCATGCCGGTCGAGCGGGTCTGTTTTCGGCTTCGGCTCAGGCGTGACCGGATCGAGGACTACCTCGCTGCTCACGAACACGTGTGGCCGGAGATGCTCGACGCTCTGAGCCGGGCCGGGTGGCGCAACTACTCGCTGTTCCTCGACGACGAAGACGGTCTGGTCGTCGGCTATTTCGAGACCGACGACCATGCCGCCGCCACCGCCGCCATGGCCGCCGCCGAGGTCAACGACCGGTGGCAGGCGACCATGGCCGACTACTTCGACAGCAGGCCCGATCACGCGATGCGGGTGCTGCCGTCGTACTTCCACCTACCCTGAACGAGAGACCGAGGACTTGCCGTGAAAGTAGGAGCGCGCTCCACCACAGGCTGGAAGGCGACGATCTCCGTCGCGATGTCGAACTACATCGAGGCGGGGTCGATCATCGCGATCGCCACCAGCCTGGGTTTCTGGCAGGCCGAATTCGGCATCAGCAATTTCGGGGTCGGACTCCTCGCGGCGTTGAGCGCCAACGCCTTCGGCGCCGCGCTCGGCGCGATCCTCGGCGGCCCACTGTGTGACCGGTTCGGGCGCAAGGCGATCTACACCTACGACCTGCTGGTCTACATGGCAGGCGTGTTGGTGGCCGCGTGCGCGGTGAACTTCACCATGCTGCTCGTCGGGTTCATCGTCACCGGCATCGCCGTCGGCGCCGGCGTACCCGCCTCGTGGACCTACATCGCCGAACAGGCGCCGTCGGTGCAGCGGGCCAAACACGTGGGCACCGCACAGCTGGCGTGGTCGACCGGGCCGCTCATCGGGTTCGCGCTCGCCGCCGCCCTCGCGCCGCTCGGACTGCTCGGCTCCCGGTTGATCTTCGCCCACCTGTTCGTCGTCGCGGCGATCGTCTGGTGGGTCCGGCAGGGGTTGGAGGAATCGCAGATCTGGCAGGACGAGGGAAAGGCGGAGTCCGCGCAGATCGCCGCGGCAGTCGGCGTCCGCGGCCTCCGGGGATTGTTCTCGCGCAAGGTCAACATCACCGCGCTGCTCTTCCTCGGCGGCATCTACCTGTTCTGGAACACCGTCGCGGGGCAGGCCGGGATCTTCATGCCGCGGGTCTACGACACCGCGGGCCTGCACAGCGCGGTCCAGCAGAATCTGCTGCAGGTGATGGTGTGGGGCTGCACCGTCGCCGCCACCTACTTCGGGTTCATGGGGCTCGCCGACCGGATGTCGCAGCGCCTGCTCTACGTCATCGGCGCCGCGCTCGGCATCGTCGGCTGGATCGTGCTGGTCGCGTTCACCGACAACGGCGTCCCCACCATGCTGATCTTCGCGGTGCTGTGGGGAATCTCCAGCGGTATCGGCGCGCAGGCGTTCTACAGCCTGTGGACCAGCGAACTGTTCGCCACCCCCTACCGCGCGAGCGCGCAGGGCGTGATGTTCTTCGTGGTCCGCACCGCCACCGGCCTGCTGTCCTACTTCTTCCCGACGATGCTCGCCGTCACCGGTCTCACCGGCGTCGGACTCCTGCTCGTCGGCTTGCTCACCATCGCGCTGATCATCGGCGCGGTGTGCGCCCCACAGACCCGAGGCAAGACCCTCAAACAGATCGAAGCCGAACGCTACGGTGCGCCCGTCTCACCGATGGTCACCGAGAAAGCGACTGTCACACCATGAATCCGCTAATGGACAACCTCGCGATCGAACTGCCGTCGTGGGCGTTCGGCAACTCGGGCACCCGCTTCAAGGTGTTCGGCACCCCCGGCACCGCGCGCACCGTCGAGGAGAAGATCGCCGACGCCGCGATGGTGCACCGGATGACGGGCCTGGCCCCGCGGGTCGCGCTGCACATCCCGTGGGACACCGTCGACGACTACGCCGCGCTGTCGGACTACGCCAGGGACCTCGGCGTCACGCTGGGCACAATCAACTCCAACACCTTCCAGGACGACGACTACAAGTTCGGCAGCCTTACCCACACCGACAAAGCCGTGCGGCAGAAGGCCATCGACCATCACCTGCACTGCATCGAGGTGATGGACCAGACCGGTTCCCGGGACCTCAAAGTGTGGCTGGCCGACGGCACCAACTACCCCGGCCAGGGCGATCTGCGCGGACGCCAGGAACGCCTCGCCGAATCGCTGGCCGCGATCTACGAGCACATCGGCCCCAACCAGCGAATGGTGTTGGAGTACAAGTTCTTCGAACCGGCGATGTACATGACCGACGTGCCGGACTGGGGCACGTCGTACGCCCACGTCACCGCGCTGGGCGAACGCGCGATGGTCTGCCTGGACACCGGTCACCACGCCCCCGGCACGAATGTCGAGTTCATCGTCGCGCAGTTGCTGCGCCTGGGCCGGCTGGGATCGTTCGACTTCAACTCGCGCTTCTACGCCGACGACGACCTCATCGTGGGTGCGGCCGACCCGTTCCAGCTGTTCCGCATCATGTTCGAGGTGATTCGCGGCGGCGGTCTGGACGCCACGGGCGAGCGAAGCGACAGGGGGAAGACGGAGTCGGGCGTCGCGCTGATGCTCGACCAGTGCCACAACGTCGAGGCGAAGATCCCCGGGCAGATCCGGTCGGTCCTCAACGTGCTGGAGATGACGGCACGCGCGCTGCTCGTCGACACCGACGCGCTGACCGCGGCGCAGGAGGCCTCGGACGTGTTGGGCGCCAACGCGATCTTCATGGACGCGTTCTACACCGACGTCCGTCCCCGCCTCGCCCAGTGGCGCACCGAGCGGGGCCTGCCCGCCGACCCGATGGCCGCGTTCGCCGAATCGGGCTACCAGGAGACCATCAACGCCGACCGTGTCGGCGGTACGCAATCGAGTTGGGGAGCATGAGCATGACGAACAGCACCGTCGCCGAGTTGATCGAACGCTCGAACCGGTTGGGCGCGGACCCGAAGAACACCAACTACGCCGGCGGAAACACCTCGGCCAAGGGAACCGAGACCGATCCGGTGACCGGCCAACCCGTTGAGTTGTTGTGGGTCAAGGGGTCCGGCGGCGACCTCGGCACGCTGACCGAGAAGGGCCTGGCTGTGTTGCGGCTGGACCGGATACGCGCGCTCGTCGACGTCTACCCGGGTATCGACCGCGAGGACGAGATGGTGGCCGCGTTCGACTACTGCCTGCACGGCCGTGGTGGCGCGGCGCCGTCGATCGACACCGCCATGCACGGTCTGGTCGACGCCGCACACGTCGACCACCTGCACCCCGATTCGGGCATCGCCATCGCGACCGCCGCCGACGGCGAGGCGTTGACCAAGCAGATCTTCGGCGACCGGGTGGTGTGGGTTCCGTGGCGCCGACCGGGGTTCCAACTCGGTCTCGACATCGCCGAGATCAAGCGGACCAACCCGCAGGCCATCGGCACCATCCTCGGTGGCCACGGCATCACCGCGTGGGGTGACACCTCGGCCGAGGCCGAGGCGCACTCGCTCGAGATCATCCGCACCGCCGAGCGCTACATCGCCGAACACGGCCGCCGCTATCCGTTCGGCGCCCCGCTTTCGGGATACGGTGCGCTGTCCGAGAAGCAGCGCCGCGCCAAGGCCGCCGCGCTCGCCCCGTACCTGCGCGGGCTCGCATCCACCGACAAACCCCAGGTCGGGCATTTCACCGACGACCCGCGGGTGCTCGAATTCCTCAGCTGCAGTGAACATCCGCGCCTGGCGGCCCTCGGCACGAGCTGTCCCGACCACTTCCTGCGCACCAAGGTCACACCGCTGGTGCTCGACCTGCCCGCCGACGCTCCGGTGGACGAGTGCAAGGCCCGGCTCACCGAACTGCACGAGGCGTACCGCGCCGACTACCGCGCCTACTACGAGCGCCACGCCGGACCCGACAGCCCGGCGATGCGCGGCGCCGACCCCGCCATCGTGCTGATCCCCGGCGTCGGGATGTTCAGCTACGGCAAGGACAAGCAGACCGCGCGGGTGGCCGGGGAGTTCTACCTCAACGCCATCAACGTCATGCGCGGCGCCGAGGCGATCTCCACCTACGCACCGATCGACGAGGCGGAGAAGTTCCGCATCGAGTACTGGGCGCTGGAGGAGGCCAAGCTCCAGCGGATGCCGAAACCGAAGCCGCTGGCGACCCGCATCGCGCTGGTGACCGGTGCGGCCTCGGGGATCGGCAAGGCCATCGCCGCGCGGCTGGCCGCCGAGGGTGCGTGCGTGGTGATCGCCGACCTGGACGCCACCAAGGCCGAGGCGGCCGCCTCCGAGATCACCACCGAGATCGGCAACGCCGACGCGGCGGTGGGTATCGCCGCCGACGTCACCGACGAAGCGGCGGTGCAGGCCGCGATCGACGCCACCGTGCTCGCATTCGGCGGCATCGACATCGTCGTCAACAACGCCGGTCTCTCGCTGTCGAAGTCGTTGCTGGAGACCACCGCCGAGGACTGGGATCTGCAGCACGACGTGATGGCCCGCGGCTCGTTCCTGGTGTCCAAGGCCGCGGCGAAAGCGCTGATCGACCAGGGCCTCGGCGGCGACATCATCTACATCTCGTCGAAGAACTCGGTGTTCGCCGGTCCGAACAACATCGCCTACTCCGCGACCAAGGCCGACCAGGCGCATCAGGTCCGGCTGCTGGCCGCCGAACTGGGCGAGCACGGCGTGAAGGTCAACGGCATCAACCCCGACGGCGTGGTGCGCGGCTCGGGCATCTTCGCCGGCGGCTGGGGTGCCAAACGCGCAGCGGTGTACGGGGTTCCGGAGGAGGAGCTCGGCAAGTACTACGCGCAGCGCACCCTGCTCAAGCGTGAGGTACTGCCGGAGAACGTCGCCAATGCCGCGTTCGCGCTGTGCACGTCGGACTTCTCGCACACCACCGGATTGCATGTGCCGGTCGACGCGGGCGTCGCCGCGGCGTTCTTGCGATGAGCGCTTGCGCGAAGAGCCGAGGACTGCGATGAGTCGCGGGCAGGTCGCGGCGGTCGACCTCGGCGCCACCAGCGGCCGTGTCATGCTCGCCGACATCGGCTCCGGGCATCTGGAGATGACGGCGGTCGCCCGTTTCCCCAACGATCCCGTGCGGGTGTGGAACGGCAGGCGCAACGCGCTGCACTGGGACATCACCGGGCTGTACGGCCAGGTGTGTCAGGGATTGTCGGCCGCGGCGAGGACGGCCGACAACCTCACCGGGATCGGGGTCGATTCGTGGGCGGTGGACTACGGGCTGCTGCGGGAAGGGCGGCTGCTCGGCACCCCGCACCACTACCGCGACGACCGCACGGCCACGGGAGTCGACCTCGTGCACGCCGTGGTGGAACCTTCGGAGCTCTACCACCGCAACGGCATCCAGTTCCTGCCCTTCAACACCATCTACCAGTTGGCGGTGGAACGCGCCGACGGGCTGCTCGACTCAGCCGACACCGTTCTGCTCGTTCCCGACCTGATCAACTACTGGCTGACCGGCCGCGCGGCCGCCGAGCGGACCAACGTGTCGACCACCGGCCTGCTGGGACTCGACGGCGGCTGGGACACCGACCTCATGCGACGGATCGGCCTGCGCCCGAGCCTGTTCGGCGATCTCGTGGAGCCGGGCACCGTGCTCGGCCCGGTCCGGACGCAGGTCGCCGGATCTCTCGGCCTGACCGGAGACGTGCAGGTGGTCGCGGTCGGTTCGCACGACACCGCCTCGGCCGTGGCGGCGATCCCGATGCGGCCGCAGCAGGCGGCCTACATCTCCTGCGGCACCTGGGGTCTGGTGGGCGTCGAGCTGCCCGGGCCGGTGGTCACCGAGGAGAGCCGGGCCGCCAACTTCACCAACGAGATCGGCGTCGAGGGCCGGGTGCGGTTCCTGCGCAACGTGATGGGCACCTGGCTGCTGTCGGAGACGGTGCGGCAGTACGAACGCGACGGCGCCCCGGCCGATCTGGCTGTGCTGCTCGATCAGGCCGCCGCCGCTCCGGCACCCGCCGAGGTGTTCGACACCGACGACCCCCGCTTCCTGCCGCCGGGCGACATGCCCGCGCGGATCGCCTCGTGGTACCGCGAACAGGGCCTGCCCGCCCCCGACGGGCCCGCCGAGACCGTCCGCGCCATCGTCGAAAGCCTCGCCGCGGCATTCGCGGTGGCGGTCGGTACGGCGGCGAGGCTGTCCGGTGTCGACGTCGCGACGGTGCACATGGTCGGCGGCGGCTGCCGGAACACGCTGCTGTGCCAGCTGACCGCCGACCGCCTCGGTAGGCCCCTGCTGGCCGGACCCGTCGAGGCCACCGCGCTGGGCAACGTGCTGCTCACCGCGCGCGCCACCGGACTCGTCGACGGTGGGCTCGACGCGCTGCGGGGTCTGGTCGCCGACCGGTTCCCCGCGACCCGCTACGTCCCGTCTGGTGCAATGGTGTCGTGGTGAGCATGCGGGAGGTGGCCGCTGCGGCGGCCGTCTCCGTCGGCACGGTGTCCAACGTGCTGAACTCACCCGGCAAGGTCGCCCCGGCGACCGTCGCGCGCGTGCACGCGGCCATCGAGGAGTTGGGGTTCGTCCGCAACGACGCCGCCCGCCAACTCAAGGCCGGCCGGTCGCGCAGCGTCGGGTTGGTGGTGCTCGACGTGGGCAACCCGTTCTTCACCGACATCGCCCGCGCCGCCGAACACCGGGCCGGCGAATACAACCTCACCCTGCTGCTCGGCACGTCCGACGACGACATCCGCCGCGAACGGGCCTACCTCGACGCCTTCGACGAACAACGGGTCTTCGGGCTGCTGGTATCGCCGATCGGCGACGACCTCGGCCGGCTACGGGCCTCCCAGCAGCGTGGGACGCCGGTCGTCCTGGTCGACCGTGACGGCAGCGGCACCCCGTTCGATTCGGTGGCGGTCGACGACGTCGCGGGTGCCCGGCTGGCCGTGAATCACCTGTGCGCCACGGGGCGTCGGCGGATCGCGTTCGTCAGCGGGCCGACCGAACTGCGGCAGGTGCGTGACCGGCTCCGCGGTGCGCGGGAGGCGGTCGCCGATGTTCCGGGCGCCACGCTCGAGGTCGTCGAGACGCCCACGCTCACCGTGCTGGAGGGCCGTGCAGCCGGGGAACGGCTGCGGTCACGGCCACCCGGGCGCCGGCCCGACGCCGTGTTCTGCGCCAACGACCTGCTGGCCATCGGCGTGCTGCAGGCGCTGGCGCTGATCGGCGACATCCGCGTGCCCGACGACATCGCGCTGGTCGGCTACGACGACATCGACTTCGCACGCTCGGCCGTGGTGCCGCTGACGTCGGTGCGCCAGCCCACCAGGGCGATCGGGACGACGGCGATCGACCTGCTGATGGCCGCGGCCGACGCCGGCAGCGCACACAGCGCCGAGCACATCGTGTTCCAGCCCGAACTGGTCGTCCGCGACTCGACCTAACCGTCGACGATCAGCACGTCCAGTGTGCGCGGGCCGTGGACGCCCTCGACCCGGTTGAGTTCGATGTCGCTCGTGGCGCTCGGCCCGGAGATGAACGTCAACGGGCGCAACGGATCGAGCGCCGCGAACGCCTGCGGGACGGTGTCGACGATCTGCCGGGTGAACACCACGCAGATGTGGTGGTCGGGAATGAGCGTCAACGCCCGCCTGCCCTGTGTGGGGCCGGCGTCGAGCACGATGGTTCCCGTCGCGGCGATGCCCACCGCGCATCCCGTCACCACCGCATCGGCCCCGTCCAGGTCGGCGTTCGACAGCGGAGGGACGTCACGCACCGCGTCGAGGCCGTCCACCCATTCGCCGGGCACGTCGGCCGGGGTCACCACGCGAGCGCCCGGCGGGAGTAAGGCGCCGACCGTGTCCGCCACCGCGCCCGCGACGTGGTGCACCCGTGCCTGGTACTCGCCGACCGCCTCGGCGAAGCGGGCCACGTCACCGCGGCCCTGTAACGGCGCGCGGTCGTAGTCGCGGGGGACCCGCACCGCAGGCGGCGGGGCAGTCGCGAGAGCGTCCCGGATGCGGCCGAGCACAACCGCTTTCGCGTCATCCATGGGTGCGGCTCCACCACTGCCGGAACGTCTCGGCGGGTGGTTCGGGCATGTCGCGGCTGGCGGTCCACTTCGACCCCGGCCACGGCAGGGACGTGATGCGGTGGTCGGCATCGGCGGCCCACCGTCCGGCGGCCAGCGCCTTCTCGGCCAGTGCGAACCGGCGCGGTGACGCCATCGTCCACGCCGCGGCCTTCATCGCCAGGTCCTGCCCACCGGGTATGCCGCCGCGTACGCCTCTTTCCTGGTCCACCGATTTCGCCCGCAGATGCACGAGGATCGACGGGATGTCGATGCGCACGGGGCACGCGTCGAAACACGCGCCGCACAGCGACGAGGCATAGGGCAGTGAGGCGTTGGGATCGTCGTGTCCGGCGGTGCCGGTCAGCTGTGGGGACAGGATCGCCCCGATGGGCCCCGGGTAGACCGACCCGTAGGCGTGCCCACCGGTGCGCTCGTAGACCGGGCACACGTTGAGGCAGGCGCTGCACCGGATGCAGTGCAGCGCGGCGCGGCCCACCTCGTCGGCGAGCACGCCGGTGCGGCCGTTGTCGAGCAACACGAGGTGGAACTCCCGGGGACCGTCGCCGGGATGCACCCCGGTCCACATCGAGGTGTACGGGTTCATCCGCTCGGCGGTCGACGACCGCGGGAGCAGCTGCATGAACACCTCGAGGTCGGTGAACCGCGGCACCACCTTCTCGATGCCCATCACGGTGATCAGGGTCTGCGGCAGCGTCAGGCACATCCGGCCGTTGCCCTCGGATTCGACGACGGCGAGCGTACCCGTCTCGGCCACACCGAAATTGGCCCCGCTGACCGCGACCTTGGCCGACAAGAACTTGCGGCGCAGATGTGCGCGGGCGGCCATGGCGAGGACGCGCGGTTCGTCGGTCAGGTCCGCCGCACCCGGCATCTCGCGCCGGAAGATCTCGCGGATCTCCGCGCGGTTGCGGTGGATCGCCGGCACCAGGATGTGACTGGGCTTGTCATGTCCGAGTTGGACGATCAGTTCGGCGAGATCGGTTTCGACCGCCGCGATACCGATGGACTCCAGGTACTCGTTGAGCCCGATCTCCTGGGTGGCCATCGACTTGACCTTGACCACCTCGTCGGCACCGGCCGCCCGGGCCACCTCGCCCACGATGCGGTTCGCCTCGTCCGCGTCGCGCGCCCAGTGCACCACCCCGCCGCGGGCGGTGACGTTGCGCTCGAGTTCGGTGAGCAGTTCGGGAAGGCGGGCGAGCACATCCTGTTTGAGCGCGCTGCCCGCCGCCCGCAGCTCTTCCCAGTCGGCGCACTCGCTCACCGCGTGCAGCCGTTTGGTCCGGATGGTGCGGGTGGCGTATCCGACGTTGCGCCGCATCTGAGCGTCCTGCAAGGCTTTCCGCGCGGCCCGTGGGAAGGTCTCGTCGCCGCGCAGGTTGCCGGTGCCGGGGGTGCCGAGGAACGTGCTCACCGCGCACCGGCCGTGGCGTCGTCGGTCGAGGCGAGGATCTCGGCGAGGTGGACGGTACGCACGCCGGACCGGAGGCGGCTCAGGCCGCCACCGATGTGCATGAGGCACGAGGAGTCGCCCGCGCTGCAGATCTCGGCGCCCGTCTCGATCACGTGGGCCATCTTGTCGGCGAGCATGGCCGTCGAGGTGTCGGCGTTCTTGAGCGCGAAGGTCCCGCCGAAGCCGCAGCAGGACTCGGCGTCGGGCAGCTCGACCAGCGTGAGCCCCCGGACGTGGCGCAGCAACTCCAGCGGTTTGTCGCCGACCCGCAGCATCCGCAGCGAGTGACAGGTGGGGTGGTAGGTCACCCGGTGCGGGTAGTAGGCGCCGACGTCGCGCACGCCGAGGACGTCGACCAGGAATTCGGACAGCTCGTAGGTGCGGGTGGCGACGGCTTCCGCGCGGACGGCCAGCCGCTCGTCGCCGGCCCGGCGGGCGACTATCGCGTGCTGGTGGCGGACCGAGCCCACGCAAGACCCCGACGGCGCCACGGCGGCCTCGCACCCGGCCTGTTCGAACACCTCGACGTGGTGGCGCACCAGGGTGGTCGCCTCATTGAGATAGCCCGTGTTGACGTGCATCTGACCGCAGCAGGTCTGCTTCTCGGGGAAGACGACGTCATGGCCGAGCCGCTCGAGGAGCTGCACGGTGGCGATGGCGGCCTGCGGGAACATGGCGTCGGCCAGACAGGTCGCGAACAGGGCGATACGCATGACGGCTCCGGGGCGTGGGCTGTGGTCCGACCACAGTACGTCACTGTGGTCGGACCACACCAGCGCGCACGGATATCCTCATCGCATGCGCGCCCACGAACTCGTCCTCGAGCGGATCGAACGCGATCTCGCCGGCGGCGCGCTGGCGATCGGGGACCGGCTGCCGGGGGAGCGGGCGCTGGCCGGCGAACTGTCGGTCAGCCGGTCCTCGGTGCGGGAGGCCATCCGGGTGCTCGAGGCCATGGGGGTGGTTCGCACCGCGGTGGGTTCCGGGCCCGAGGCGGGCGCCGTCGTCGTCGCCGATCCGAGCAGCTCGATCGGGTCCGCCCTGCGGCTGCACACCGCGACCCGGCACCTGCCGATCGCCGACCTCGTCGACACCCGGATCCTGTTGGAGAGCTGGGCGTTGCGCGAAGCCGCGCATCGCACCCCGCGGCCGGACCTGACCGCCGTCGAAGCGACGCTCGACGCGATGGACGAGGCGCGGATGAGTCCCGAGGAGTTCCTGCGCCTCGATGCCGCGTTCCACGTCGCGATGTCGGAGTTGGCGGGCAACGTCGTCGTGGCGGCGATGATGGCGGCACTGCGGGACTCCATCCACGGCTACGTGCTGGCCGGTGTGCCGTCGCTCGACGACTGGCCGGCCGTCGCGACGACCCTGCGCGCGGAGCACCGGGCGATCCTGGCCGCGGTGCGCCGCGGACACGGGGCCCGGGCCGGCGAGTTGGTGTGCGCCCACATCCGCGGTTACGTCGACCTGATCCAGCGGTGACTCAAGATCGTCCGTCGCCGCGAACATCCGCAGGCCAAGATGGAGCCATGGCCTCGAAGTCACCGACCTACGTCCAGGCGTGCATCAACGGCGCCCGCACCCCCGATGAGCACCCCGCCCTTCCGGTCACGCCGGACGAACTCGCTGCGGCCGCCGTCGCCGCCCACGGGGCCGGGGCGAAGTCGGTGCACCTGCACCCCAAGGGGACCGACGGCGCCGACTCACTCGAGCCCGACATCGTCGGGGCAGCGGTGGCCGCGGTCCGCCACGCCGCCCCCGGCCTTCCGCTCGGCGTGACGACCGGCTTCTGGGCGCTGCCCGACGCGCGGCACCGGCTTCGCGCGGTGGAGAGTTGGTCGGTCCTCCCGGACTTCACCTCGCTGAACTGGCATGAGCCGGGGTCGCCGGAACTCGCGGATCTGTTGCTGAGCAGAGGCCTCGGCGTGGAGGTCGGGATCTTCCACGCCGAGGCGGCCGAGTCGTGGGCGGCGTCCGAGGTTGCGCCGCACTGTCTGCGCGTGATGATCGAACTGCCACGCGACGGCGACACCGACACCGCCGACACGCTGCTCGACATCGTGCGGTCCGCCGAGTCGCCGGCACCGGTGCTGCTGCACGGCCTCGACGAAAGCTGTTGGCCGGTCCTGCAACACGCGGGCGTGCGCGAGCTGCAGACGCGGATCGGTCTGGAGGACACGCTGCGGCTTCCCGACGGATCGGTGGCCCCCGACAACGCGGCGCTGGTTGCGGCCGCGATCGCCCTGCTCAGTCGTTGACGGCGCCCAACTCGAAGTCGGCGAAGTCGAATCCGGGGATCACCACACAGCTGACCAGGCTGGGCTCGTCGTCGCGGGGGCGGGCGCGTTGCCAGTGCCGCGCGGGCACGATCAGCTGCGGGCTCTCCCCGGCGTCGATGTCGCTGCCGAGCAGATGCGTTGTCGCCGAATCGTGTTCGGGCCCCATCTCCAGCAGCAGCGGGCTGCCGCGGTGGTAGAGCCACAGTTCGGCGCTGCGCACGGTGTGCCACGCCGACTGCTGACCCGGCATGAGCAGGAACAGGATCGCGGTTCCCGCGCTGCGCGGGCCGGTGTAGTCCGGCGGCAGAGCCGACTGCGTGACGGTGAGATCGCTGCGCCAGGTCTCCCGGTACCAGCCGCCTTCGGGATGCGGCGACAGGTCGAGCCGCTGCGCCCACGCCGGGAGATCGCTCATCGCATGCACCGCCTTGGGTCGAGGTCACCTCAGCCTAGAGATGATCAGCCCGGTGGTCGACGCCGGCGCACGGACGCGCACGCTAATCTCATCGCATGCTGCGTCCCGGGTGGCTCGTCGCGCTGTGTGCGGCGGCGCTGGCCGTGAGTGCGTGGTTGCCGTGGCTGACCACCACCGCCGACGGGGGTGGACGCGCCAGCGCGATCGGGGGGACCGTCGGCAGCCTGGTGCTTCCGCCCCGGTTCGGCGCCGGGCAGTTGATCGTGCTGCTGGCGTCGGTTCTGGTGGTGGCCGGGGCGATGGCGGCGAGGGGTCTGTCCGAACGGACGGCTTCGATTGCCGCCGTGGCTCTTTCGCTGCTGATCGTCGGGATGACGGCGTGGTACTACCGCATCAACGTCCAGGATCCGGTGGAACCCGGCTACGGACTCTACGTCGGTGCCGGCGTGGCCGTCGCCGCCCTGTTGTGCTCGGTGTGGTCACTCGTCGCGGCGATGTCCCGGCACCCACGCTGAACACGACAAGGCCGCGGGCTCGCGCCCGCGGCCTGTGCCGTGTGTCGCCGCTACTCGGCGTCGACGGTCGTGGGTTGGATGGACTTCTGGCCGCCGCCGTGGGCGACGTCGATCTTGCGCGGTTTGGCGCGTTCGGCCATCGGGATCGTGACGGTCAGCACGCCGTTCTCGTAGGTCGCCGAAATCGCCCCCGTGTCGACGCCCTCACCGAGCGACAGCTGCCGCCGGTAGCTGCCGAAGAACCGCTCGTTGGCAAGCCATTGCGCGGCGTCGTCGGATCGGGCGGTGCGGTGCGCCGAGATGGTGAGCGTGCCGTTGTCGACGTTGACGTCGACCGAGCCGGGGTCGACGCCGGGAAGGTCGGCGGTCAGCACGTAGTGGTCGTCGATCTTGCAGAGGTCCATCGGCATGAACCGGGGAGTACGAGTTGATCCGGTCTGGCTGCTCAGCAAACCCCGGGTCCAGGTGTCCAGATCACTGAACGGATCAAAGCGAAGCACAGCAATCCACCTCCTCGTCGATCTGAAAGCCCGCCACCCTGGCGGGTAGCCAAATCACTGTGCACCGTCAGATTAGCACTCGGTGCGGGAGAGTGCTAGCCCCTTTTTTGGCCGATCGGCGCAGCTGGGGCGGTGTTTTCGGGAAGCGTGTCCGCGGTCGGGAACCGCCGTGGCGCGCGGCCGAAGGAGTGGCCGTCGGCGCGGGCGAGCGCGGGGATCGGGCGCCGGAGGCGCAGATGAGGGCGGCCCCGCCGGCTCCTGGTCTGAACCGACGAGACCTCAGCGGGTGTGGTGGTCGACCGCCACACCCGCCTCAGCGCACCATTCCCCACTCGCAACGTCACAAACGTATCCGGTGTGCGTTTCGCCGACATCGGGAAGACTGGCCCCATGACCCAACCGCAGACGCACGATCTCGCCATGCGCATGGCGGAGTTGGCGCGCACCCTCGCCTCTCCCCGCGACCTGGACGAGATCCTGTCCGGCGTCACGGCGGCGGCCAAGGAGCTTATCCCGGGCGTGGACGCCGCGGGCATCCTGCTGATCGGTCGCGGAGGGACGTTCGAGTCGGTCGCGCAGGTCACCGAATTGCCGCAACGGCTCGACGAACTGCAGATGAAGTACAACGAGGGGCCCTGCGTGCAGGCGGCGCTCGATGACGTCGTGGTGCGCACCGACGACTTCCGCGAGGAGACCCGTTGGCCGCAGTACGCACCGGCGTGTGTCGAGATGGGGGTGTTCAGCGGGCTGTCGTTCAAGCTCTACACCGCCGACCGCACCGCCGGGGCGCTCAACCTGTTCGGCTTGCAGCCCCGGGTGTGGGACGACGAGTCTGAGACCACCGGCACGGTGCTGGCCGCGCACGCCGCGGCCGCCCTGCTCGCCCACCGCGAAGGCGAGCAGCTCAGATCTGCGCTGTCCACCCGTGACCGGATCGGGCAGGCCAAGGGGATCATCATGGAGCGCTACAAGGTCGACGACGTCCAGGCGTTCGAGATGATGCGCCGACTCTCGCAGGACAGCAACAAGAAGCTCACCGAGATCGCTCAGCAGGTGATCGACACCCGCGGCTGATCAGTGGTTGTGGTGGCCGTGCTTCCAATGGCCGTTGCCCCGTCCGCGCGGCCCGTCGTCGTACCACTGCACCCATCCCGGGGTGTCGACGCAGGCGTAGGCCACTCCGTAGGGGCCGCTGACGCAGACGTCCGGTCCGGCCGACGCGGGGGCGGCTGCCGCGAGGGCGACGCCGACGGGCAGCGCCATCGCGCCGGTTGCCAGTGCCACGGTCTTGCGCATTCTCGATCGGATCACGCGAACACCTTAGCCCGGCTACCGAATGGCGAACAACCGTGCCCCGCTGACGCTTTCGTCAAAAGTCGGCATTCGCTGAGACTGCTGTCAGATCGCGAATCGGCCGGCGGTTTCAAGCGGTGGATGCAACAGCTGGTGGGTTTGAGAGTAGTTCGTTGAGTTTCTCGGCTGGTGTTCTCCA
>NZ_LQIU01000030.1 GCF_001499995.1 Mycobacterium sp. IS-1496 | reverse complement strand
CTCGACCGCAACACACGATTCGAACCCACAACACTCCTCAATCAGAAGGGTGTTGCATCGACCGCTTGAAACCGCCGGATTCCACCGCGCCATGGACACACTCGGCGCCGTGGTGGGCCCGTTGCTCGGTCTGGCCGCCTACGAACTGCTCGACCATCAGATCGCACCGCTGCTATGGGTGGCGGTCATCCCCGCGGTGCTGTCCGTCGCGCTGGTGTTCCTGGTGCGTGAACCCGCCCCGCCCGCGGTGGCGGTGGTGCGGCCGTCCCTGTTCTCGCGCGTGCGGGACCTCCCTGGGCGCTACTGGAGAGTGACCGCGCTGCTGGTCGGCTTCGGAGTGGTGAACTTCCCGGATGCGCTGTTGTTGTTGCGGCTCAACGAGATCGGCTTCTCCGTCGTCGAGGTCATCCTGGCCTACGTGGGCTACAACGTCGTGTACGCGGCGGTGAGTTACCCCGCCGGGTCGCTGGCCGACCGCATCGGCACACCCGCGGTGTTCGCGGTCGGGCTCGGGTTCTTCGCGATCGGCTACCTCGGGCTGGGGCTGACCACCGACACCCTCACGGCCTGGCTGCTGATCGGCGTCTACGGCGTGTTCACGGCGTGCACCGACGGGGTGGGCAAGGCATGGATCTCGTCGCTGGTGGGGGCCGACGTCCAGGCCAGTGCGCAGGGTGTGTTCCAGGGCGCCAGCGGTTTCGCGGTGCTGGTGGCCGGGCTGTGGGCCGGCCTGGCGTGGGGTGCCGACGGGACCGTGCCGCTGCTGGTGTCCGGGTCGATGGGAGCCGCGTTCGCGCTCGTCGTCGCCCTGCTCGCCATCCGGCACCGCTGATTGGACACCGCCCCGACGGGTATGCCGCGGCCATGACAGATCTGGTTGCGGATGCATTGGTGGCCCGGTTGCGCGACTGGGGCGCCGACCGGGTGTTCGGCTACGCCGGCGACGGGGTGAACACCCTGCTGGGGGCGTTGCAGCGTTCGGGTGCACCGGAATTCGTCTCGACCAGGCACGAGGAACTCGCGGCGTTCATGGCGTGCGGACACGCCAAGTACACCGGCCGGGTGGGCGTCTGCATGGCCACCCAGGGTCCCGGCGCCATCCATCTGCTGGCCGGCCTCTACGACGCGAAACTCGACCGGCGGCCCGTGGTGGCGATCGTCGGGCAGGTGGTGTCGACCGCGCTGGGGAGCGGCTACCTGCAGGAGGTCGACCTGCACGCGCTGTTCAAGGACGTGTGCGGGCAGTACGTGCAGACGGTGTTCGCGCCCGAGCAGGCGCTGATGGCGCTCGACAACGCGATGCGCACGGCGATCGCGACGTCGACGCCCACCGCGCTGATCATCCCGCACGACGTGCAGCAGGCCGAGATGCCCGAACACCTCGAACACAGCCACGGCGTGGTGCCGTCGACGGCGGTCAGCGTGCAGGCGCGGGTCACCGCCCCCGACGACCAGATCCGCTCTGCCGCAGAGGTTCTCAACGCCGGTCAGCGTGTCGCGCTGCTCGTGGGCCGCGGTGCCGCGGGCGCGGCCGACGAGATCGCCCGCGTCGTCGAGACACTGGGGGCGGGGGTGACGACGTCGCTGCTGGGCAAGCCGGTGCTCGACGAGGGCCAACCGTGGCACACCGGCGTCATGGGTCACCTCGGCACCACCGCCAGCGCCGAGTTGATGGCGAACTGCGACACCCTGCTGATCGTCGGCTCCAACGATCCGTGGACGGAGTTCTATCCGCCGCCCGGGCAGGCGAAAGCCGTGCAGATCGACATCCAGCCGCGGGTGATCGGCGCGAAGTACCCCGTCGACGCCCCCGTCGTCGGGCAAGCGGCCCAGGCACTTTCGACGTTGGCGGAGCTGCTCGACCGGAAGGAGGACCGGGGTTGGCAGGAGCAGGTGCGCCAGTGGCGGCAGCAGTGGCACGACGAGGCCGCGCGCCGGGCCGCCGCCGAGACCGCCGACGCCAATCCCGAGGCCGTGGTGCGGGCCCTGTCCGAGCACCTGCCCGCCGACGCGCGGGTGGCGGTCGACGTCGGCTCGTCGACGTACTGGTACGCCCGGCATCTGCGGTTGCCGCCCGGTGTTCCCGCGCACGTGTCCGGGTACCTCGCCTCGATGGGCTGCGCGCTGCCGTACGGGGTGGCCGCGAAACTCGATGCGCCGCAACGGCCGGTGGTGGCGCTGGTCGGCGACGGCGCGATGCAGATGAGCGGGCTGCTCGAGCTCGTCACGATCGCCGACCGGTGGCGGTCGTGGGCGGATCCGCGGTTCGTGGTGCTGGTGCTGCACAACGCGGACCTCACCGAGGTGTCGTGGGAACAGCGCGAGATGGAGGGCAATCCGCGCTTCGCGGCATCGCAGGACGTGCCGCGGTTCCCGTACGCCGACTACGCCGAACTGCTGGGCCTGCACGGTATCCGGGTGACCGACTCGGCCGCCGCGGACCAGGCGTGGGCGGCGGCGTTCTCGGCCGACCGGCCGACGGTCATCGAGGCGGTGGTCGACCCCGCCACCCCGCTGCTCCCGCCGCTGATGCCCGACAGCAAGGCCGACACGGTGCGCGAGGCGCTGCGGCAGGAGAAGTGACCCACCGATGTCCCGAGTTTGGGACACCGCCGCCCGGGTAGAGACCGGGCATGGCCGAAGAAGTGTCCACCAAAGACCGTGCCCCGCACCCGGACGATCCGCGGAAGCCGGATTCGCCGACCGACCTGACCAAACCGTCGGCCCTGTACGTCCTGCGCAAAACGGCTCGGGAGTTCGGCAAAGACCAGTGCACCGACCTCGCGGCCGCGCTCACCTACTACGCCGTGCTGTCGCTGTTCCCCGCCGTACTGGTGATGGTCTCGCTGCTCGGCGTCGTCGGCCAGGGCAAGCGCACTACCGACGCGCTGCTCGAGGTCGTCTCCGACGTGGCGCCCGCCTCGACGGTGGACACCCTGCGGCCCACCATCGAGCAACTGGTCAACTCGCCGTCCGCGGGCTTCGCGCTGGTGATCGGCATCCTCACCGCGCTGTGGTCGGCGTCCGGATACGTCGGCGCGTTCGGCCGGGCGATGAACCGGATCTACGAGGTCGCCGAGGGCCGGCCGATCTGGAAACTGCGCCCGCTGCAACTCGTGCTCACCTTCGCCGCCCTGCTCGGCGCCGCGCTGGTGGCGTTCATGCTCGCGGTCAGCGGTCCGGTGGCCGAGGCCGTCGGCAACGCGATCGGTCTCGGCGAGGCGGCGGTCACCGCCTGGAGCATCGGCCGATGGCCGGTGATCCTGCTGCTCGTGATCATCGCCGTCGCGGTGCTCTACTACACCACGCCCAACGTGCAGCAGCCCAAGTTCCGGTGGATCAGCCTCGGCGCCGCGCTGGCCATCCTGACCTGGATCGTCGCCTCGGTGGGCTTCGGGTTCTACGTCGCGAACTTCGGCAGCTACAACAAGACCTACGGGACGCTGGCCGGGGTCATCATCTTCCTGCTGTGGATCTGGATCACCAACCTCGCGCTGCTTTTCGGTGCGGAGCTCGACGCCGAACTCGAGCGGGGCCGCCAGTTGCAGGCCGGTCTGCCCGCCGAACGGGAGCTGCAGCTACCGCCGCGCGACACCCGCGTCATCGAGAAAAAGGAAGCCGCCTTCGAAGAGGACGTCGAACGCGCCAAGGCGCTGCGGCGCAGCCGGGGCCGCGACGACGGCTGACGCACTCACCCCGGCATACTCACCTGCGTGACTCGACGGATCCACGTCATCGGCATCGGTGCGGGCGACCCGGACTATGTGACCGCCCAGGCCGTCGCGGCACTCAACGACACCGACGTGTTCTTCGCGATGGACAAGGGTGAGACGAAGGACGACCTGGTCGCGCTGCGGCGCCTGATCTGCGAGCGGTTCATCACCGAACCCGGTTACCGCTTCGTCGAGATGCCGGACCCGGTCCGGGCCAAGACCGGTGACTACCGCAGGGCCGTCGACCAGTGGCACGCCGCGCGGGCCCAGCTGTGGGCCGAGGCGATCGAATCCGAGCTGGGCGCCGACGGGGTCGGCGCCTTCCTCGCCTGGGGTGACCCGTCGCTCTACGACAGCACGCTGCGGATCCTCGACCGGGTGGCCGCCCACGTCGACGTCGACTACGACGTCATCCCCGGCATCACCGCCATCCAGGCGCTCACCGCGCGGCACCGGATCCCGCTCAACGACGTCGGCGAACCCGTGCTCATCACCACCGGCCGCCGGCTACGCGAAGAGGGCCTGACCGGTACGGCGGTCGTCATGCTCGACGGTGACTGCGCGTTCACCGAGACGCCCGCGCAGACCCGGATCTGGTGGGGCGCCTACCTCGGAACCGCCGACGAACTGCTCGTCTCGGGCACCGTCGGCGAGGTGGGGGAACGGATCGTCGCGCTGCGGGCCGACGCGCGCGAGCGGCACGGCTGGATCATGGACACCTACCTGCTTCGCGCCTGAGCGTGCGAAGATCAGGCCGTGGGAAGCTTCCTGCTGCGGGCCGCGGTCACCGGGGTGGCGTTGTGGCTGGTCACGCAGCTGGTCTCGGGTATGGAATTCGTCGGCGGTGAGAACACCCTGCAGCGCGTCGGCATCATCTTCGTCGTGGCGGTGGTGTTCGGGCTGGTCAACGCGATCGTCAAACCGATCGTGCAGATCATGTCGATCCCGCTGTACATCCTCACGCTGGGGCTCTTCCACATCGTCATCAACGCGCTGATGCTGTGGCTGACGGCGTGGATCACCGAGCACACCACGCACTGGGGGCTCTACATCGACGACTTCTGGTGGACGGCGATCTGGGCCGGAATCCTGCTCTCGATCGTGAGCTGGGTGCTGTCTTTGCTCAGCGGCGGTCTGCTTTCCCGGCGCTGACCGGCACACTGGACACATGCCGGAACTGCCCGAGGTCGAAGCACTGGCCGACCACTCGCGGCGCCACGCCGTCGGACTGCCGATCGGACGCGTCGACGTGTCGGCGTTCTCGGTGCTCAAGACCTTCGACCCGCCGATCACCGCGCTGCACGGCCGCGAGGTCACCGACGCCCACCGCTGGGGCAAATACCTCGGGCTGCAGGCCGGTGACCTGTACCTGATCACCCATCTGTCCCGCGCCGGATGGCTGCGCTGGTCGGACAAACTGGCCGCCGCGCCGTTGAAACCGGGGAAGGGCCCGATCGCCCTGCGGGTCCACCTCGGCACCCCCGGCGCCGCGCCCGGTTTCGACCTCACCGAGGCGGGCACCCAGAAGCGCCTTGCGGTCTGGCTCGTCGATGACCCCGCCGACGTGCCCGGCATCGCGACGCTCGGACCGGACGCACTCGAGTTGACCGCCGAGGATCTCGGCGCGCTGCTGGCATCGCAGAGCGGGCGCATCAAGACCGTGATCACCGACCAGAAGGTGATGGCGGGCATCGGCAACGCCTACAGCGACGAGATCCTGCACGTGGCGCGGCTGTCGCCGTTCGCCACCGCCAACAAACTGACCGCCGCGCAACTGGGTTCCCTGCACGACGCGATGATCTCGGTGCTCACCGATGCGGTGTCGCGGTCGGTGGGCCAGCAGGCCGCGACGCTGAAGGGGGAGAAGCGGTCCGGGCTGCGGGTGCATGCGCGGACCGGTCTGCCGTGTCCGGTGTGCGGCGACACCGTGCGCGAGGTGTCGTTCGCCGACAAGTCGTTCCAGTACTGCCCGACGTGCCAGACCGGCGGCCGGGTGCTCGCCGACCGGCGGATGTCGCGGCTGCTGAAGTAGCGCGCGTCGTCCGCCCAACTTGCGTGACGGTGTGGCGGTTTTCCGCACGAGTTCCAGCCATAGCGTTCCTGAACGGCCGGGCTGGTTGGGTGGCATGCGCTGAAGCACATGTCGCCGTGAGAAGTGATATCGCCGGGGATATCGAAAGTCAGAAGGACATGTGCCTTCCGTGCCGGGACGCGTGTGGCCAATGTGAATTCGGGGTCCCGCTACGCTGCCCGCATGACCCGCCAGAAGATCCTGATCACCGGCGCCAGTTCCGGGCTGGGCGCCGGGATGGCCCGCGCGTTCGCCGCCAAGGGCCGCGACCTCGCGCTGTGCGCACGCCGCACCGACCGGCTCGACGCGTTGAAAGCCGAACTGACGCAACGGTATCCGGGAATCAACGTCGCGATCGCCGAACTCGACGTCAACGACCACGAACAGGTGCCGAAGGTGTTCGCCGCGTTGTCCGACGAACTCGGCGGCCTCGACCGGGTGATCGTCAACGCCGGGCTGGGCAAGGGCGCCCCGCTCGGGACGGGCAAGCTGTGGGCCAACAAGGCGACCATCGAGACCAACCTCGTCGCGGCGCTCGTCCAGATCGAGACGGCGCTGGAGATGTTCAAGCGCAGCGGCGGCGGACACCTCGTGCTGATCTCGTCGGTGCTCGGCAACAAGGGCGTGCCGGGGGTGAAGGCGGCCTACGCCGCGAGCAAGGCGGGCATCACGTCGCTCGGCGAGTCGTTGCGTGCCGAGTACGCCAAGGGCCCGATCCGCGTGACGGTCCTCGAACCCGGCTACATCGAATCGGAGATGACTGCGAAGTCCGCGTCGACGATGCTCATGACCGACACCGAGACCGGGGTGAAGGCGATGGTCGGCGTCATCGAGAAGGAGGCGGGCCGCGCCGCCGTCCCGTGGTGGCCGTGGGCGCCGCTGGTGCAGGTGATGAAGGTGCTGCCGGGGCGGTTCTTCGCGTGATTTCGGCGCGCTGATCGACGCTGTGCGCACGTGAGCGCGCCGAAATCGCTCAGGCCGAGCGGCCGCGCTCGGTGCGGTAGCGGCGCACCAGGGCGTCGGTGGAGGTGTCGGCTTGTTCGGCCGGTGAGTCGTCGGCGGTGAGGACCGGCAGCAGGGCCTTGGCCTGGGTCTTGCCGAGCTCGACACCCCACTGGTCGAAGCTGTCGATGCCCCAGATGACGCCCTGGGTGAAGACCTGGTGCTCGTAAAGGGCGATGAGCTGGCCGACCACCGACGGGGTCAGCTGGGTGGCGAGGATGCTGGTGGTGGGCCGGTTGCCGGGCATCACCTTGTGCGGCACGACGTGGGCGGGGGTCTCTTCGGCGGCGATCTCCTCGGCGGTCTTGCCGAATGCCAGCACCTGGGTCTGGGCGAAGAAGTTGCTCATCAGCAGGTCGTGCATGCTGCCGGTGCCGTCGGCGGTGGGCAGGTCGTCGGTGGGTTGGGAGAACCCGAGGAAGTCGGCGGGGACCAGCCGGGTGCCCTGGTGGAGCAGTTGGTAGAAGGCGTGCTGGCCGTTGGTGCCGGGTTCGCCCCAGAAGATCTCGCCGGTGTCGGTGGACACCGGGGTGCCGTCGGCGCGCACGGATTTGCCGTTGGATTCCATGGTCAGCTGCTGCAGGTAGGCGGCGAAGCGGGCCAGGTCGTTCGAGTACGGCAGGACGGCCCGGGATTGGGCGCCGAAGAAGTTGGCGTACCAGACCCCGATCAAGCCCAGCAGGGCCGGGGCGTTGGATTCCAGCGGAGCGGTGCGGAAGTGCTCGTCGACGAGGTGGAAGCCGGCCAGGAATTCGGCGAACCGCTCGCGGCCGATCACCGCCATCACGGCCAGCCCGATCGCACTGTCGACCGAGTAGCGGCCGCCGACCCAGTCCCAGAACCCGAACATGGTTGCGGTGTCGATGCCGAACTCGTCGACCAGCTTCTTGTTCGTCGACACCGCGACGAAATGCTTCGAGACGGCGGCGTCGCCGAGCGCGTCGGTGAGCCAGCGGCGCGCCGCGGTGGCGTTGGTCAGCGTCTCCAGGGTGGTGAAGGTCTTGGAGGCGACGATGAACAGCGTGGTCGCCGGGTCGAGCCCGTCGAGGGTGGCGACCAGATCGGCCGGGTCGACGTTGGACACGAACCGGGCGCTGATGCCGGCGTCGGCGTAGTGGCGCAGCGCCTGATACACCATCACCGGGCCCAGGTCCGAGCCGCCGATGCCGATGTTGACCACCGTGGTGATGCGCTCACCCGTGGCGCCGGTCCACTGGCCGCTGCGCAACCGGTCGGTGAAATCGCCCATCCGCATCAGCACCTCGTGCACGTCGGCGACCACGTCCTGACCGTCGACGGTCAACGACGCGTCGCGGGGCAGGCGCAGCGCGGTGTGCAACACCGCGCGGTCCTCGGAGGTGTTGATGTGCTCTCCGGCCAGCATCGCGTCGCGTTTGGCCTCCAGCCCCGCCGTCCGGGCCAGATCCACCAACAGCCGCAACGTCTCTCGCGTCACCCGGTGCTTGCTGTAGTCGATGTACAGATCGCCCACCGACACCGTCAACTCCGTACCGCGTGAGGGGTCCTCGGCGAACAACTCCCGCAGATGCCTCCCACCGATCTCACCGTGATGCTCGGACAACGCCTGCCAGGCAGGGGACGCGGAGATGTCGGTGAGCTGCGTGTCGGCCGTCATGTTTTCGACCCTAGTGCGGCGACGTTGAATGAGGTGTAAATGATGAAGGTATGGACACCACCGCGCTGCTGAAATCGGTTCCCACCGGACTGTGGATCGGCGGTGAGGAACGGCAGGCCGCGTCGACGTTCAACGTGCTGGACCCCAGCAACGACGAGGTGCTGGTGGCCGTCGCGGACGCGACCGCCGAGGACGCCGTCGCCGCCCTCGACGCGGCGTGCGCGGCGCAGGCCGAATGGGCCGCCACCCCCGCGCGTCAGCGGGGCGAGATCCTGCGCTCGGTGTTCGAGACGATCACCGACCGTGCCGACGACATCGCCGCGCTGATGACCCTCGAGATGGGCAAGGTGCTCGCCGAGAGCAAGGGTGAGGTCACCTACGGCGCCGAGTTCTTCCGCTGGTTCGCCGAGGAGGCCGTCCGCATCGGCGGCCGGTACACGCCCAGCCCGGCGGGCACCGGCCGCATCGTCGTCACCAAACAGCCCGTCGGGCCGTGTTATGCGATCACCCCGTGGAACTTCCCGCTCGCCATGGGCACCCGCAAGATGGGCCCGGCGTTCGCCGCGGGCTGCACGATGATCGTCAAACCCGCGCAGGAAACACCGCTGACGATGCTGTACCTGGCCAAGCTCATGGACGAGGCGGGGCTGCCCAAGGGCGTGCTGTCGGTGCTGCCGACCAGCAACCCCGGACCGGTCACCGAGGCGCTCATCGACGACGGCCGGCTGCGCAAGCTCACGTTCACCGGCTCGACCGGGGTGGGCAAGTCGCTGGTGAAACAGTCGGCGGACAAGCTGCTGCGCACGTCGATGGAACTCGGCGGCAACGCACCCTTCATCGTGTTCGACGACGCCGACATCGACGCCGCCGTCGACGGCGCGATGCTGGCCAAGATGCGCAACGGCGGCGAGGCGTGCACGGCGGCCAACCGCTTCCACGTCGCCAACGCCGTGCGCGAGGAGTTCACCGAGAAGCTGGTCAAGCGGATGAGCGAGGTGACGCTGGGCAACGGTCTCGACGAATCGGCCACGCTCGGGCCGCTGATCAACAACAAGCAGCTGCAGAAGGTGACCGAACTGGTCTCCGACGCGGTCTCGCGCGGCGCGACCGTCGCCGTCGGCGGCGTCGCCCCTGGCGGGCCTGGGAACTTCTACCCGGCCACGGTGCTCGCCGACGTCCCCGCCGACGCCCGCATCCTCAAGGAGGAGGTCTTCGGCCCCGTCGCCCCGATCACCGGATTCGACACCGAGGAGGAGGGCCTCGCCGCGGCCAACGACACCGAATACGGTCTGGCGGCCTACATCTACACCCGGTCGCTGGACCGTGCGCTGCGCGTCGCCGAAGGCATCGAGTCCGGCATGGTCGGCGTCAACCGCGGCGTGATCAGTGACGCCGCCGCACCGTTCGGCGGCATCAAGGAATCGGGCTTCGGCCGCGAGGGCGGCACCGAGGGCATCGAGGAGTACCTCGACACGAAGTACATCGCGTTGACCAAGTAATCCGCAGGCGCGCCTTCGCGATTCGGCGCCGCGCCGCCCATAGAATTCCTTGCTCGGAACAGATATGGGAGGCGCCGGAGACGTGACTGCCGTGACTGCGGCGCCGGTCCGCGTTGGCGCACGCCGCCGCTGGGTCGCGCCGGTGGCGGGCAGGACGCGCCGCGGGACCGCCGGGCGTCGCGAGATCCGGGCGCTCGACGGCATCCGCGCCGTCGCGGTGGCCCTCGTACTCGCCGATCACGGCGGTGTGCCGGGCGTCTCGGGTGGGTTCCTCGGCGTCGACGTCTTCTTCGTCCTCAGCGGATTCCTGATCACCTCACTGCTGCTGGACGAACTCGGCCGCACCGGTCGGATCGACCTGCGCGGCTTCTGGATCCGGCGGGCCCGGCGCCTGCTGCCTGCGCTGCTGGTGATGGTGCTGGCGGTGGTCGCCGCGCGGGTGTTCTTCCCGCCGGACGCCGTCACCACCCTGCGCGACGCCGCCGTCGCCGCCTTCTTCTGGGTGGCCAACTGGGCGTTCGTCGCGCAGCAGACCGACTACTTCTCCCAGGGCAGCCCGCCGTCACCGCTGCAGCACACCTGGTCCCTCGGTGTGGAGGAGCAGTTCTACCTCGTGTGGCCGCTGCTGCTGGTGGCCGTCGTAGGGGTGCTGGCGGTGCGGCGCTCGGCGCCCACGGTGCGCGCGGTTCGCTGGGGTGTGTTCGGGCTGGCCGTGGTGGGCGCGGGGGCGTCGGCCGCGGCCGCGGTGCTGTTCACCTCCGAGGCGACCGCCAACCGCGTCTACTTCGGCACCGACACCCGGGTGCAGGCCCTGCTGATCGGCGCGGCCGCGGCGGCGCTGCTGGTGCGGGACTGGTCGACGGTCACGATGGGCACCCCGATCCGGGCGCGGTGGGGACGTTGGGCGGCGCGCCTGCTGTCGGTGGTCGGGCTGGCCGGCCTGGCGGTGCTCGCCCACCACGCGACGGGGGCGCCCGCCGAGTACCGGATGGGCCTGTTCACCGCGGCCGCGGCGGCGGCCGTCCTCGTCGTGGCCACCGTGGCGCTCGACCAGCGCGGTCCGGTGGCGCGACTGCTGGCCTGCGGTCCGCTGGTGTGGCTGGGCGCGATCTCCTACGGCGTGTACCTGTGGCACTGGCCGATCTTCCTGTTCCTCAACGGCGAACGCACCGGGTGGACGGGCTGGCCGCTGCTGGCCGCCCGCTGTGCGGCGACGCTGGCGGTGGCGGTGTTGAGCTACTGGCTGCTGGAGCGCCCGATCCGTCAGTGGCGTCCCGCGACGGTGCCGCAGCTTCCGCTGGCGCTGGCCACCGCCGCGACGGCCGCGGTCGTGACGATCTCGGTGGTACCCGTCGGTGTGCCGCCCACCGAGGACTCCGGGGCCGCTCTGCTCGACATCAACTCGGCCGCGGCGGTGCTGCCGGAGCGGGCGGTTCCGATCGGCGCCGCGGGTGTGCAGCGCCCGCCGGGCACCCGCAGCGTCGCGGTGTTCGGCGATTCGGTGGCGTGGACGCTGATGCGGTACCTGCCGGAGACACCGGGCCTGCACTTCACGAACTACACGACCATCGGCTGTGGCATCGCGCGCGGCGGCCCCTACAAGACCACCGGGCAGACGCTGACGCAGAAGCCGGAGTGCGACACCTGGCCGAGCCGGTGGGCGCAGCGCGTCGGTCATGACCGCCCCGACGTCGTGCTGCTGATGGTGGGCCGCTGGGAGTTGGTGGACCGGATCAACGAGGGCAGGTGGACCCATGTCGGCGACGACGCCTACGACGGCTATCTGCGCGGTGAGCTGAACCGGGCGCTCGACATCCTGGGTTCGACGGGGGCGCGCGTGGTCGTCACCACCGCGCCGTACAACCGGCGCGCCGAACAGGCCGACGGCAGCCTGTACCCGGAGGACGACCCCGACCGCGCCGACGCGTGGAACGACCTGGTGCGGGAGGTCGCCGCGCCGCGGCGCAACGTGACGGTGCTCGACCTCAACGACAAACTCTCACCGCGCGGCTACTACACCAACTGGGTGGAGGGCATCCAGATGCGCGACGACGGCGTCCATCCGACCAGGGAAGCCGTCGAATGGCTGACGCCATGGCTGACCGAGGCCCTCGCCGCCGCGAAGTGACCGTCTGCGTTGTTTGCGCCCAAACGAACACATGGGCGCGAAAGTGCGGGAGGAACGCGCCAGAACGTCGATCTCGGCGCAGCGAGGACTAGTGGCCGAGGCGGCCGCGGCCCAGGCGCAGCAGCAGCATCGCCAGGTCCTTGCCCTCCGGGCCGAGCACGCTGTAGCGCTCGATCACCTTCATCTCACGGCTGTGCACCAGGCGGGTGCCGCCGGAGGCCATCCGCGCCTTGCCGATGAGCTTGGAGACCTCGGTGCGCCGCTGCACGGCGGCGAGGATGGCGGCGTCGAGCTCGTCGATCTCCTGACGCAGGGCGTCGATGTCGAGCGACTGATCCGTTTCGATGCTCACTTCTGACTCCTCGTGTGGGGTTTCTGGTCTCATCCGGTTTCGGGCCTCACACAAGAGAAGAGCCCCGGATCCGGACGCGGACCGCGGGGCTGAGGGAAGCAGCTAGACCACGGGCACCGCGGGCCGGTACCCGTAAAAAAATCGCCTCTGGTCAAGCACGGTTGTCAGTGTGCCATCCGCGGCCGTGGCAGCGCAAAGAGTGTCACCGCGCGGCGGTAAGTTGGGACAGACATGAGTGTGAACGTGACTGAACCGAGATCCCGGCGTGACGACGGGGCCGAGGACCTCCTCGACGGCCTCAACCCGCAGCAGCGCCAGGCGGTGCTGCATGAGGGGTCGCCGCTGCTGATCGTGGCGGGGGCCGGGTCGGGTAAGACCGCCGTGCTGACCCGGCGCATCGCCTACCTGCTGGCCGCCCGCGACGTCGGCGTCGGCCAGGTGCTGGCCATCACGTTCACCAACAAGGCCGCCGCCGAGATGCGCGAACGCGTCGTCGCGCTGATCGGCCCGCGGGCCCGCAGCATGTGGGTGGCGACGTTCCACTCGACGTGCGTGCGGATCCTGCGCAACCAGGCCTCGCTGCTGCCCGGCCTGAACTCGAACTTCTCGATCTACGACGCCGACGACTCGCGCCGCCTGCTGCTGATGATCGGCAAGGACATGGGGCTCGACACCAAGAAGTACTCGCCCCGCCTGCTGTCCAACGGCATCTCGAACCTGAAGAACGAGCTGATCGGTCCCGAACAGGCCGCGGCCGAGGCGTCGGAGGCCGCCGACGACCTGGCCCGCATCATCGCCGACGTCTACGCCGAGTACCAGCGCCGGCTGCGTGCGGCCAACGCGCTGGACTTCGACGACTTGATCGGCGAGACCGTCGCTGTGCTGCAACACTTCCCGCAGATCGCACAGTATTACCGCCGCCGCTTCCGGCACATCCTGGTCGACGAATACCAGGACACCAACCACGCCCAGTACGTCCTGGTGCGTGAACTGGTCGGCCACGACCTGCCCGAGGACGATGGCGTGCCGCCCGCGGAGTTGTGCGTGGTGGGCGACGCCGACCAGTCGATCTATGCGTTCCGCGGCGCGACGATCCGCAACATCGAGGATTTCGAACGGGACTACCCGAACGCCACGACCATCCTGCTCGAGCAGAACTACCGCTCGACCCAGACGATCCTCAACGCCGCGAACTCGGTGATCGCCCGCAACGCCGGCCGGCGCGAGAAGCGGTTGTGGACCGACTCCGGCGAAGGGGAGCTGATCGTCGGCTACGTCGCCGACAACGAACACGACGAGGCCCGGTTCGTCGCGCAGGAGATCGACGCGCTGGCCGACCGCGGCGACATCTCCTATAACGACGTGACGGTGTTCTACCGCACCAACAACAGCTCCCGCGCCCTGGAAGAGGTGTTCATCCGCGCCGGCATCCCCTACAAGGTGGTCGGCGGGGTCCGGTTCTACGAGCGCCGGGAGATCCGCGACATCGTCGCCTACCTCCGTGTGCTCGACAACCCCGGCGACTCGGTGAGCATGCGCCGCATCCTCAACACCCCGCGCCGCGGTATCGGCGACCGGGCCGAGGCGTGCGTCGCGGTGTACGCCGAGAACACCGGCAGCAGCTTCAACGACGCCCTGCAGGCCGCGGCCGAGGGCAAGGTGCCGATGCTCAACACCCGCTCGGAGAAGTGCATCACGAGTTTCGTGCAGATGCTCGACGAACTGCGCGGCCGCCTCGGCGACGAACTCGGCGAGCTGGTCGAGGCCGTGCTCGACCGCACCGGCTACCGCGCGGAGCTGGAGGCCTCCAACGATCCGCAGGACCTCGCGCGGCTGGACAACCTCAACGAATTGGTCAGCGTCGCACACGAATTCAGCATCGACCGGGCCAACGCCGCGGCGCTGGCCGAGGATCTGGACGAACCGGTCGACGAGGACGTCCCCGACACCGGTGTGCTCGCGCAATTCCTCGAGCGGGTGTCGCTGGTGGCCGACGCCGACGACATCCCCGAACACGGGACCGGGGTGGTGACGATGATGACGCTGCACACCGCCAAGGGCCTGGAGTTCCCGGTCGTGTTCGTCACCGGCTGGGAGGACGGCATGTTCCCGCACATGCGGGCCCTCGGTGACCCCGACGAACTGTCCGAGGAACGCCGGCTGGCCTACGTCGGCATCACCCGCGCGCGCCAGCGCCTCTACCTGAGCCGCGCGAAGGTGCGCTCCTCGTGGGGGCAGCCCATGCTCAACCCGGAGTCGCGGTTCCTGCGGGAGATCCCGCAGGAGCTCATCGACTGGCGGCGCACCGATCCGACGCCGTCGTTCAGCGCACCGGTCGGTGGTGGTGCCGGACGGTTCAGCGCACCCGAGCAGCGCCGGCCCGCCCCCGGACGCTCCGGGATGGGGAAGCGCCCGCTGATCGTGCTGGAACCCGGTGACCGCATCAACCACGACAAGTACGGGCTGGGCCGCGTCGAAGAGGTGTCAGGCGTCGGCGAGTCCGCGATGTCGCTGATCGACTTCGGCAGTGCCGGACGCGTCAAGCTCATGCACAACCACGCGCCGGTGCAGAAGCTCTAACCTGACTGCGCCCACCGTCCAGTGCTGGGCAGCAGGGTCAGCGCGATCGCCGCCAGGGGCAGCACCGGTATCGCGTAGACGATCCACGGGAATTTCGCGCCGGCGACGAACAGGCTGCCGAAGATCAGCAGCCCGATGACACAGCCGACGACGATGAGCAGCCGGCTCATCCGGCGGCGCAGCAGCAGCAGAACGAGCCCGCCGATCGACGCGGCGGCCGAGATGGTCGTGAGGAAGCCGATCGCCACGCAGAACAGCCGGTCGGTGCTCCACCACCCGGTGATGAGGTCGGTGGCGATCACGGCGGTGGCCCATCCGGACAGGATCGCCAGCACCGCCGCGGCGACCGCGGTGCGCGGATGCGCGGTCAGCGCCGTCGGCGGGATCTCCACCGGCCGCGGCCGCGGGATGTAGGACGTCTGCGTCCCGTCTTCGACCGCGGGCGGCTCGATGTAACTGGTCTGCGGTTCGGCGCCTGCCGTCGGCAGCCCGCCGGTCGGGTGACGACGGATGATGCCGGTCGGGGATTCGCTCGGTGGCGCGGGGGACGCCACGGGGATCTCACCGGTCGGATGCCGACGGATGATGTGGGTCTTCGGGTCGTTCTGAGGGGCCGGATCGTCTGGTTGGCCAGTCGAATCAGCAGCGCTCACTCAGCCAACATAGCTGCCGGTGGTGATGCCACGCTTGGCCAGCCATCCCACCGGATCGATACGGTTCGTACCGTCGATCATCACCTCGAAGTGCAGGTGTGGCCCGGTGGAGTTGCCGCGGTTGCCCATCGTCGCGATCTGGTCACCGGCCATGACCTTCTCACCCATGCTCACCGACCACGTGTTCAGGTGGCCGTAGAGCGTGACCGTGCCGTCGGCGTGGCGCAGCTTGACCCACGCGCCGTAACCGGCGGTCGGGCCGACGTCGACGACGACGCCGTCGGCGGCGGCGAGGATCGGCGTGCCGATCGGTCCGGCGATGTCGATACCGGCGTGCAGCACGCCCCAGCGGTAACCGAATCCGGACGTCCAGACGCCCTTCGTGGGCATCACGTAGAGGGGCCGCATCTGGCGCGCCTCGCGCTCGGCGCGTTCCTGGGCGAAGGCGGCGGCCTTCTGGATCTCCTCGGTGTGCACAGCGGCGTTGGCGGTCGAGGCGACCGACACGATCTGCATGCCGTCGACGGATCCGGTGATGGACGCGCCCTCGACGGTCGTCTCACCCGAGGCCAGCACCGTATCGGTGGTGGCCGGAGCGGCGTTCTGCGTCATCGAGTAGGCGCCCGCGGCGGTCGCGCCCGCGGCCATCGCGGCGATCATCAGGCGACTCTTGACCGGGCCTTCGGCCTCCTTGCGGTGCGCGCCGCGGCGGGCACGGAGGTCGATGATGTCGGTGGCGGCGGCGCCGTCGCTGACGTCGGTGTGGCTGTCGCGGTAGGCGCGGGACCGGCGCGGAGCGTCGGCGCCGCCCTCGGCGCGGAACTGCGCGGGGATCGCCAACCGCAGCGGGATCAGGTCGTCGGTGTCGTGCAGGTCGTCCAGTTCGGGGGCGCCGATGACCTGCGACTCGCGATCGAAGGCGGTGCTGTCACGGAAGTCGAGGTCACCAAGGCCGCCGAACTCGTTGAACGGGATGATGTCGGTGACTTCGGCGGCGCGCTCAGCGGGGATCGAAACCGCCTGGCGCTGGCGAGCGTTCGTCGAGGCTCCCTCGCGGGACCGGGACGAACGATGCGCTGCCAACCTGAAGAATCCTTTGTCGTGATCTGACCGTTACCTATCAAGACCAGATGGCACGTTAACCAAATCCCAATGAGCGTGGCAACCCGGGAGCGTGGGTGATCGAGATTTGTGAGGTGTATCACGTTCGCGGCGCGGTGAGATCTCCCACATCCGCGGTGGGCGGTGACGACCGGCTCCGCCGGTGTGGATAAAGTTCCCACGAGCCCCCTGGGTGCAAACCTTCCGAAATATCGTGACCGTCAACGCAGACAGACAGTGAGTCCATGGACCTTTTCGAGTACCAGGCGAAGGAGCTGTTCGCCAAGCACAACGTCCCGACCACGCCTGGCCGGGTGACAGACACGGCCGACGACGCCAAGGCGATCGCCGAGGAGATCGGCAAGCCGGTGATGGTCAAGGCCCAGGTCAAGGTCGGCGGCCGCGGTAAGGCCGGTGGCGTGAAGTACGCCGCCACCGCCGACGACGCCTTCAACCACGCGCAGAACATCCTCGGCCTCGACATCAAGGGTCACGTCGTGAAGAAGCTGCTGGTCGCCGAGGCCAGCGACATCGCCGAGGAGTACTACATCTCCTTCCTCCTCGACCGCGCCAACCGCACCTACCTGGCCATGTGCTCGGTCGAGGGCGGTATGGAGATCGAAGAGGTCGCCGCGACCAAGCCCGACCGCCTGGCCCGCATCCCCGTCGACGCCACCAAGGGTGTCGACGAGGCGTTTGCCCGCGAGATCGCCGAGAAGGGCCATCTGCCCGCCGAGGTGCTCGACGCCGCCGCGGTGACCATCGCCAAGCTGTGGGAGGTGTTCGTCGGCGAGGACGCCACCCTGGTCGAGGTCAACCCGCTGGTGCGCACGCCCGACGACCAGATCCTGGCGCTCGACGGCAAGGTCACCCTCGACGCCAACGCCGACTTCCGGCACCCGGAGCACGCCGAGTTCGAGGACCGCGACGCCACCGACCCGCTGGAGCTCAAGGCCAAGGAGAACGACCTCAACTACGTCAAGCTCGACGGACAGGTCGGCATCATCGGCAACGGCGCGGGCCTGGTCATGTCGACGCTCGACGTGGTCGCCTACGCCGGCGAGAAGCACAACAACGTCAAGCCGGCCAACTTCCTCGACATCGGCGGCGGCGCCTCGGCCGAGGTGATGGCCAACGGTCTGGACGTCATCCTGAACGACAGCCAGGTCAAGAGCGTGTTCGTCAACGTCTTCGGCGGCATCACCGCGTGCGACGCCGTCGCCAACGGCATCGTCAAGGCGCTCGAGATCCTCGGCGAGGAAGCCAACAAGCCGCTCGTGGTGCGCCTCGACGGCAACCGCGTCGAGGAGGGCCGCAAGATCCTCGCCGACGCCAACCACCCGCTGGTGGTGCTCGCGCAGACCATGGACGAAGGCGCCGACAAGGCCGCCGAGCTGGCGAACAAGTAAGGGACCTGCGAAATGTCGATCTTTCTGAACAAGGACTCCAAGGTCATCGTCCAGGGCATCACCGGCGGCGAGGGCACCAAGCACACCGCGCTGATGCTCAAGGCGGGCACCCAGCTGGTCGGCGGCGTCAACTCCCGCAAGGCCGGCACGACGGTCAGCCACGTCGACAAGGACGGCAAGGACGTCGAGTTGCCGGTCTTCGGCAGCGTCGGTGAGGCGATGAAGGAGACCGGCGCCGACGTGTCGGTGGTCTTCGTGCCGCCGAAGTTCGCCAAGGACGCGATCATCGAGGCCATCGACGCCGAGATCCCGCTCCTGGTCGTCATCACCGAGGGCATCCCGGTGCAGGACACCGCTTACGCGTGGGCCTACAACGTGGAGAAGGGGCAGAAGACCCGCATCATCGGCCCCAACTGCCCCGGCATCATCACCCCGGGTGAGGCGCTGGCCGGCATCACACCCGCCAACATCACCGACTCGGGTCCGGTCGGCCTGGTGTCGAAGTCCGGCACCCTGACCTACCAGATGATGTACGAGCTGCGTGATTTCGGGTTCTCCACCGCGATCGGCATCGGCGGTGACCCGGTCATCGGCACGACGCACATCGACGCGATCGAGGCGTTCGAGAAGGATCCCGACACCAAGGTCATCGTGATGATCGGCGAGATCGGCGGCGACGCCGAGGAGCGCGCGGCCGACTACATCAAGGACAACGTCTCCAAGCCGGTCGTCGGCTACGTCGCGGGCTTCACCGCCCCCGAGGGCAAGACGATGGGCCACGCCGGTGCGATCGTGTCCGGTTCGTCGGGCACCGCGTCGGCGAAGAAGGAAGCGCTCGAGGCGGCCGGCGTGAAGGTCGGCAAGACCCCGTCGGAGACCGCGGCGCTCGCCCGCGAGATCCTGCAGAACCAGTAACTGCTTCCGCCGAAACTGCGGCCAGATCGCGATCCCCCGGGATTCGTGATCTGGCCGCAGTTTCGTTTGGGGGCAATGCGTCTATTAGCCTGCCGAAGTAACACTTGCCAGGAGGTTTGTCATGGTCGATCCGCGCACCCCGGTCATCGTCGGGGTCGGGCAGTTCACCGAACGCATCGACGACGACGGCTACCGCGGCATGTCGGCGGTCGACCTGGCCACCGAGGCGACGCGAGCCGCGCTGGCCGACACCGGCGCCGACACCGCCGCCGTCGCGCGGGCGATCGAGGTGTTCGCCGGGCTGCGCCAGTTCGAGATCTGCACCCCCTTCGCCGACCCGCCACTGGGCGCCTCGGACAACTACCTGCGCTCGGTGGCGCAGCGGGTGGGTGCCGATCCGGCGCGGGCGGTCCTCGAACCGATCGGCGGCAACGGCCCGCAGAAGCTGGTGACGGAGTTCGCCGGGGCGATCGCGGCCGGCGAGATCGAGGTGGCGCTCGTCGTCGGCTCCGAACCCGGGTCGACGGCCAAGTTCTTCGCGAACCGCGCTGACAAGCCGGACTTCACCGAGCACGTCGGCGGCCAGCTCGAGGACCGCGGTTACGGGTTCGAGCAGTACATGAGCGACTACACCGTCGCGCACGGCCTGACGGGCGCGCCCGTCCAGTACGGGCTGCTCGACAACGCGCGGCGCGCGGCACGGGGTCTCGGGGTCGCCGAGTACCGCCGCGAGATGGCCGAACTGTTCGCCCCCTTCTCGGCGGTGGCGGCGAAGAACCCGTACTCGTCCTCACCGGTGGAGCGCTCGGTCGACGAGATCGTCACGGTCACCGACGAGAACCGGATGATCTGCGATCCGTACCCGCGCCTGCTCGTCGCCCGCGACACCGTGAACCAGGGCGCGGCCGCGATCGTCATGTCGGTGGCGGCCGCCCGCCGGCTCGGGGTGCCCGAGGAGAACTGGGTGTACCTGCGCGGTCACGCCGACCAGACCGAACAGGCGCTGTTGGACCGCGAGCGCATCGGGGCCAGCATCTCGGCGAAACAGGCTGTGGCCGAAGCGCTTCGAGTGGCGGGCATCGACATCGACGACGTGGCCACCTTCGACCTGTACAGCTGTTTCCCGTTCCCGGTGTTCGCGGTGTGCGACGAGTTCGGGCTCGACGCCGACGATCCGCGCGGGCTGACACTCACCGGTGGGCTGCCGTATTTCGGCGGGCCGGGGAACAGCTATTCGCTGCACGGGATCGCCGAGACGGTGACCGCGATGCGCGACAACCCGGGCGCGTTCGGGCTCGTCGGCGCCAATGGCGGTGTGATGAGCAAGTATTCGGTCGGGGTGTACTCGACCGAACCCGCCGACTGGGCCGCCGACCGGAGCAAGGAGTTACAGGCCGGCATCGCCGCGCTGCCGAAGGTGCCGGTGACCCGCCACGTCGACGGGCGCGGCACTGTCGAGACGTATTCGGTGCGCTACGACTGGCCGGTGCGCACCGGCATCATCATCGGCCGCCTCGACGAGGACGGGTCGCGGTTCATGGCCATTACCGAGGACGACGACCTGGTCGCGCTGATGAGCGACGGAGATCCGCTCGGTGTGGCCATCGAGGTGCGGGCCGACGGGGACAAGAACCGCGCCTCGCTCGCCTGAAGCGTCGCTCGCTTCAAGCGTCGCCGCTTAGGCCTCAACGAGATCGACGTTTTGGCGCGATCTACTCGCACTTTCGCGCCCATGTGTTCGTTTGGGCGCAAAACTCAGACGAGCGCGGAGAGCTTGCCCGCCAACCGCTCGACGTACCCCGCGACCTCCGCCTCGCCCTTGTCGGGCAGGCCGAACAGCACCTCGGTCACCCCGAGCTCACGCCAGCGCGCCAGCTTGTCGGGGTCCGGCTTGAAGTCCAGCGCGACGATCTGCGGTGCGCCGTCCCGACCGGCCGCGGCCCATGTGTCCTGCAGCAGTTTGACCGGGGCGTCGATGTCGAAGTCACGCGGCGTGGTGATCCAGCCGTCCGCGGACTTCGCGATCCACTTGAAGTTCTTCTCCGTCCCCGCCGCGCCGACGAGCACCGGGATGTGCGCCTGCACCGGCTTCGGCCACGCCCAGCTCGGCCCGAAGTTCACGAACTCACCCTCGTAGGACGCCTCCTCCTGCGTCCACAGCGCCCGCATCGCCTCCAGGTACTCCCGCAGCATCGTGCGACGGCGGCCGGGCGGCACCTTGTGGTCGGCGAGTTCGTCGGTGTTCCAACCGAATCCGACACCGAGGCTGACCCGGCCCCCCGACAGATGATCGAGCGTCGCGATCGACTTCGCCAGCGTGATCGGATCGTGTTCGACCGGCAGCGCCACCGCCGTCGACAGCCGCACCCGCGACGTCACCGCGCACGCCGTGCCCAGCGACACCCACGGGTCGAGCGTGCGCATGTAGCGGTCGTCGGGCAGCGTCTCGTCGCCCGTCGTCGGGTGGGCGGCCTCGCGCTTGATCGGAATGTGGGTGTGCTCGGGCACGTAGAAGGTGCGGAAGCCGTGGTCGTCGGCCAGCTTGGCGGCCGTGGCCGGGGCGATGCCGCGGTCACTGGTGAAGAGTACGAGCCCGAAGTCCATGCACGAATTAGAACGTGTTCTAGTAAGAAGGGCAAGCACGAACTCCTCCCTTTCGGATCGCGTCGATCGATATACGTGACGGCGGATGAGGCGATTGCTGCCATGTATCCATGAGCACCGAATGCATCGCCGACCACGTCAAGTTCGCCTACTGGGTGCCCAACGTCAGTGGCGGCCTGGTGACCAGCGACATCGAGCAGCGCACCGACTGGAACTACGAGTACAACCGCAAGCTCGCGCAGACCGCCGAGAACAACGGCTTCGAATACGCGCTGAGCCAGGTCCGGTACGAGGCCAGCTACGGCGCCGAGTACCAGCACGAGTCGACCAGCTTCAGCCTGGCGCTGCTGCTGGCCACCGAGCGGCTCAAGGTCATCGCCGCCGTCCATCCCGGGTTGTGGCAACCCGCGGTGCTGGCCAAGCTCGGCGCCACCGCCGATCAGCTGTCGGGCGGCCGGTTCGCCGTCAACGTCGTCTCCGGCTGGTTCAAGGACGAGTTCACCCATCTGGGCGAGCCGTGGCTCGAACACGACGAGCGCTACCGCCGCAGCGCCGAGTTCCTGCAGGTGCTGCGCAAGATCTGGACCGAGGACGACGTGGACTTCCGCGGCGACTTCTACCGCATCCACGACTTCACGCTCAAGCCGAAACCGGTCAACACCCCGCAGCGGCCCAACCCCGAACTCTTCCAGGGCGGCAACTCCACTGCCGCGCGGCGCAACGGCGGCCGCTACGCCGACTGGTACTTCTCCAACGGCAAGGACTTCGACGGCATCACCGAACAGATCGTCGAGGTGCGCGATCACGCCCGCGAAGCCGGCCGGGAGGTCAAGGTCGGGCTCAACGGTTTCATCATCGCCCGCGACACCGAGCGGGAGGCGAAGGACGTCCTCAAGGAGATCGTCGAGAAGGCGAACAAGCCGGCCGTCGAGGGCTTCCGCAGCGCCGTGCAGCAGGCCGGGAACTCGACGGCCGACAAGAAGGGGATGTGGGCGGATTCGTCATTCGAGGACCTGGTCCAGTACAACGACGGCTTCCGCACACAGCTGATCGGCACCCCCGAGCAGATCGCGGAACGCATTGCGGCATACCGCAAACGCGGCGTCGACCTGATCCTCGGCGGCTTCCTGCACTTCCAGGAGGAGATCGAGTACTTCGGCGAGCGGGTGCTGCCGCTGGTGCGTGAGATCGAGGCATCCGAAGCGTCCTCGGCGGCCACCCCGGTACTCGCGACGGTGTGAGGGGGCGACGGCGGCGGGGTTAGACACCGTCGTGCGCCGGGTACGAGCGTAGGTGCGCTAGCGTGGGAGAGCGAATTGCTCAGGTGGTCCGTGTTCATGCGCACGCGTTGCCCACGTCAGACGCCCGATCAGCACAGGAGAGGTCATGACCTACTCACCCGGTAGCCCCGGATATCCACCGGCCAATCAGCCCACCACCCAGTTCTCGGCGCCGACGCAGCACTTCGGCAAGCTGCCCGAGCCGCCTGCCTCCGGCGAAGGCCCGAACAAGCTGCCGGCCTACCTGCTCATGGTGGTCGCAGCCCTCGGCCTGCTCGTCTACCTCTGCAACTTCGGGCCGATCTTCGAGGTCAGCGCATCGGACTTCCTCGGCCAGGGCGGCACCGTCAGCGGTTCGACGCTCGGCATCGGACTCGCGGTCATCTCGGCGCTCGCCGCCGGCCTGCTCGCCGGGGTGACGCTGTTGTCGAAGGGCCGCACCTACGTCGCCATCGCGGCCGTGCTGTCGGTGCTGGCGTTGCTGCTGGTGATCGCCGAACTGATCAACAAGCCGTCCGAGGCCTCGATCGGCTGGGCGCTCTACGCGCTGATCGTCCTGTCGCTGCTGCAAGCTGGAGCGGCCGTCGCCGCGCTGCTCGTCGACACCGGCGTGCTCACCCCGCCCGCGCCGCGGCCCAAGTACGACCAGCAGCAGCAGTACGGCCAGTACGGCGGCCCCGGTGGGCCGGGCGGCTACTACGGTCAGCCGCACTCCGGAGCGCACCAGCCGCAGCAGCACCTCACCGGTTCGCACCAGCAGGCGCCGCAGCAGCAGCGCCCGGGCTACCCGTCGCAGTACGGCGGCGGCTACCCGGGCGGCGGCGGGCCGTCGACCGGCGGCTTCCAGACCCCGGGACAGCAGAGCGGTCCGCCGACCCCTCCCACCGGGTTCCCCACCTACGGTCAGCCCCAGCAGCAGCCGGGCGGCGGTGCCGGCCAGGGCCAGCAGCAGCCGCCGTCGCAGCAGCAGTCCGGCCAGAACCCCTCGTAACCTGACCGCGCGTGCGTGAACAGCGCGCACGCCAGCCTGTGCGAGGGGCCCAGTTAGTGGACAACCGGCCGGTCGGCACCCGCCAGGCCCGCGAACTGTTGCGGGTCGCGTTCGGGCCGTCCGTCGTGGCGCTCGTCGTCATCGCGGCGGTGACGCTGTTGCAGCTGCTCATCGCGAACAGCGATATGACGGGTGCCTTCGGCGCCATCGCGAGCATGTGGCTGGGCGTGCACCAGGTACCGGTGTCCATCGGGGGCCGTGAACTCGGCGCGATGCCGTTGTTGCCCGTACTGATGATGGTGTGGGGGACCGCCCGCACCACCGCGGCGGCGACGTCGCCGTACGGCTCGTGGTTCGTCACCCGGTGGGTGGTCGCCTCCGCGCTCGGCGGGCCGCTGCTGATCGCGGCGATCGCGCTGGCCGTCATCCACGACGCCGCCTCGGTGCTGACCGAGCTGCAGACCCCGTCGGCGCTGCGCGCGTTCGGCGGGGTGCTGGCCGTCCACCTGATCGGCGCGGCGATCGGGGTGGCGTCGAAGGTGGGACGCCGCACGGTGCAGACCTCACCGCTGCCCGACTGGCTGCCGGACGCGTTCCGCGCGGCCGCGGCCGGTGTGCTCGCGCTGGCCGGTCTGTGCGGTGTCGTCGTCGCCGGATCGCTGGTCGTGCACTGGTCGACCATGCACGAGCTGTTCGCGATCACCGATTCGGTGTTCGGCCAATTCAGTCTGACGGTGCTGTCGCTGCTGTACCTGCCCAACGTCGTGGTGGGTGCGGCCGCGGTCGCGGTCGGGTCGAGCGCGCACATCGGTCTGGCGACGTTCAGCTCGTTCACCGTTCTGGGCGGGGACGTCCCCGCGTTGCCCGTGCTGGCGGCGGTTCCGGAACCGCCGCTGGGGCCGGTCTGGGTGGCGCTGCTGATCATCGGCGCCGCCTCCGCGGTCGCGGTCGGTCAGCAGGTCGCCCGCCGGCCCGCACCCATCCACATCGCGGCGGCGAAGCTCGTCGTCGCGTCGGCTGTCGCCGCCCTGACCATGGCGCTGCTCGGCGCCGCGGGCGGCGGGCGCCTGGGCAACTTCGGTCACGTCGGGGTGGACCAGACCACCTTCGGGCCGGGGGTGTTCCTGTGGTTCACCGTGACTGGCGGGCTGACTGTGGCGATGACCGGCGGCGTCGTCCGTCGGCCGCGCCGCGTCCGGGCGGCTGAACCCGGACCCGCGCCCGATCCCGAGCCGGCGCCCGATCCTGACCCGGCGCCCGAGCGCGACCTCGACGACGCCGAGACCGGACCGATCCTCGACCCGGACACCCCGGAGAACCCATCCGCGCCCGGGCCGGCCGCCGAACCGCCCGATGAACCCGCGGCGGTCTTCGACCCCGAGGAGCACTTCATCGCCGACGACACCGGCACCGGTGGTGCCCATACCGGCCGTGCCCCTACCGACGACGAACCGCGGCGCCGAGCCGACTAGGCTGCTGCGCGTGCAGCAACCGCTTCGTGTGCCTCCGAGCGCACCGGCGCGGCTGGTCGTGCTCGCCTCGGGCACCGGATCGCTGCTCGCCTCGCTGCTCGAGTCCGCCGTCGGCGACTATCCGGCGCGCGTCGTCGCCGTCGGGACGGACCGGAAATGCGCCGCCCTCGACATCGCCGCGGACGCCGGGGTGCCCACGTACACCGTCCGGCTCGGGGACCACCCCGACCGCGCCACGTGGGACGCCGCGATCACCGCCGCGACCGCCGAACACGAACCCGACCTCGTGGTGTCCGCCGGCTTCATGAAGATCCTCGGGCCGCAGTTCCTCAGCCGGTTCCCCGGCCGGGTGGTCAACACCCACCCCGCCCTGCTGCCCGCCTTCCCCGGGGCGCACGCCGTCGCGGACTCCCTCGCCTACGGCGTCCGGGTGACCGGCTGCACCGTGCACCTGGTCGACGCGGGGATGGACACCGGGCCGATCCTCGCGCAGGAGGGTGTCGCGGTGCGCGACGGCGACGACGAGGCGACCCTGCACGAGCGCATCAAGGTGGTCGAACGACGACTGCTGGTGGATGTCCTGGCCGCGATGGCGCAGCGCGGCGTGACCTGGACCGGACGAAAGGCGACCATAGGATGAGCGATGACGGGGCGAAGAAGCCGATCCGGCGCGCACTGATCAGCGTCTACGACAAGAGCGGTCTGACCGAACTGGCCCGCGGGCTGCACGAGGCCGGCGTCGCGATCGTGTCCACCGGTTCGACCGCGAAGACGATCGCGGGCGCCGGGGTGCCGGTCACCCCGGTGGAGCAGGTGACCGGCTTCCCCGAGGTGCTCGACGGCCGCGTCAAGACCCTGCACCCGCACGTGCACGCCGGGCTGTTGGCGGATCTGCGCAAACCCGAACACGTGGCGGCGCTGCAGGAACTCGGCGTCGAGGCGTTCGACCTCGTGGTGGTCAACCTGTACCCGTTCAGCGAGACCGTCGAATCCGGCGCGTCGGTCGACGAGTGCGTCGAGCAGATCGACATCGGCGGCCCGTCGATGGTGCGCGCGGCCGCCAAGAACCACCCCAGCGTGGCGGTGGTCGTCGAGCCGAACGGGTACGACGGGGTGCTGGCCGCGGTGCGGTCCGGCGGATTCACGCTCGCCGAGCGAAAGATCCTGGCGTCGTTGGCGTTCCGTCACACCGCCGAATAC
This sequence comes from Mycobacterium sp. IS-1496, assembly GCF_001499995.1. Classification (GTDB taxonomy): domain Bacteria; phylum Actinomycetota; class Actinomycetes; order Mycobacteriales; family Mycobacteriaceae; genus Mycobacterium. The sequence continues at coordinate 28,387 of NZ_LQIU01000030.1, read as the reverse complement.
GACGTGGCGGTCGCGTCGTGGATGGGTTCGACGTTGGCGCCCGAGGAGCCCGCCCAGCAGCTGCCCGCGTGGGTGGGCGGCACCTGGCGGCGCGCCGCCGTGCTGCGCTACGGCGAGAACCCGCATCAGCAGGCGGCGCTCTACCGCGACGCCACCGCGTGGCCGGGGCTGGCGCAGGCCGAGCAGTTGCACGGCAAGGAGATGTCCTACAACAACTACACCGACGCCGACGCGGCGTGGCGGGCCGCGTTCGACCACGAGGAGATCTGCGTCGCGATCATCAAGCACGCCAACCCGTGCGGTATCGCGATCTCGTCGGTGTCGGTGGCCGACGCGCACCGCAAGGCCCACGAGTGCGACCCGTTGAGCGCGTTCGGTGGCGTGATCGCGACGAACACCGCCGTCAGCGTGGAGATGGCCGAGACCGTCGCCGACATCTTCACCGAGGTCATCATCGCCCCGGCCTATGAGCCCGGCGCGGTGGAGATCCTGTCGCGCAAGAAGAACATCCGCATCCTGGTGGCGTCCGAACCTCCCGCCGCCGGAACCGAACTGCGGCAGATCAGCGGCGGCCTGCTGGTGCAGCAGCGCGATGCGCTCGACGCCGCGGGCGACGATCCGCTCAACTGGACACTGGCGACCGGCGAGCCGGCCGATCCGGAAACCCTGGACAACCTCGCGTTCGCCTGGCGGAGCTGCCGGGCGGTGAAGTCCAACGCCATCGTCGTGGTCGCCGACGGCGCGACCGTGGGCGTCGGCATGGGGCAGGTCAACCGGGTCGATGCGGCCCGGCTGGCGGTGCAGCGGGCCGGCGACCGGGTCCGCGGCGCGGTCGCGGCCTCGGATGCGTTCTTCCCGTTCCCCGACGGGCTGGAGACCCTCACCGAGGCGGGCGTGAAGGCGATCGTCCACCCCGGCGGCTCGATGCGCGACGACGTCGTCACCGATGCGGCGGCCAAGGCCGGTATCGCGCTTTACCTCACGGGCGCGCGGCACTTCGCGCACTGACGGGCGACCGTCACAGCGGCGGTTCGTCGTCCTTGAGCGCCCGCAGCGGTGGGCATTCGATGTGGTGCGCCTGATTGCCCCCGGCGCGGCGGGCCACGACGACGGCCGAGCGGGCGAACTCGAGCAGCTCCTCGAGCACCTGCTCCGGCGGGCGTTCGGCGATCGCCTGCATCGGCGTGCTGACCACCCCGATGCTCGCCGACGTCCGCGGCGGCGTGGTGCGGATCGCGCCGCGCACCCGCTCGACGAGCGCTGAGCTGTCGGTGGTCGGGAAACTGTCGGCGATCAGGAACTCGGTCTCGGGCAGATGGGCGATCACCGCGTTCTGCCGGGTGGTCTCGCGCAGGGTCTGCGCCGCGGCGACGCGGGCCCGTTCGCCGGCCTGCCGGCCCTTGGCCTGGGTCAGCAGCGCGAAGTTGTCCAGGTCCACGACGACGAGCACGAAGAACCGGTCGTCGTCGCGGTTGCGGGAGCTGATATAGGCCGCCGCGGCGCGGTCGAAGGCGTCCCGGTTGTACAGCCCGGTCAGCGGGTCGATGTCGGCGTTGAGCACGTCGATACCCAGCAGGTGCACCAGCGCATGGCACACCGACGGGGTCGCGACGTAGAGGATGACCAGGAAGACCAGCGTCGAGATCGCCAGCGCCGGATCGCCGTCGAGCGCGACCCGCACAGCGAGCACCGACGCGGTGAACACCGCCACGACGAAGTTGAAGGCCATCATCCTCGGCGTGTGGAAGAACGCGATGTACCCCGCGAGGACCGCGAACGTCGCCGCGCCGAACATGCCGTTGAACGGATCGCCCTTGATCAGGCACGCGACGCTGATCCCCAGCGCCGCCGTGATCACGAACCCGGCCGACTGACGTTGGGTGGGCCAGCCCTCGCGCAACCAGCCGATCGCCATGCCGACCAGGGCCACCGAGATGACCACCGCCGCGATGCGTCCGCCCATACCGGCCGGGCCCGCCGGGCTCGCCATCGACACCAGCAACACCAGAGCGAATCCGACGAGCGACCCCGCCACCACCCGGCAGATACCGCGCTGCGCGCCCCGCGCCGCGAGGAATGCGGTGAGCCAGTAGTAGTGGTCGGGTTGGCGCCACCATTCGCGCACTGCGCTCGTCATGAACCCCCTCGAGCCGACAGTCGAACCTCAATCTGTTGATGACGTCGACAACTGCAGCTTGGCCCGGCAAACGCGCCGGCGCAACTGTCGGCCGCGAGCGGTCAGGGTGCGATGCTCGTCTGCCGGTCGACGACCGCGCCCACATCGGTGATGAGCCGGCTCTCGGCCGCCGGCGCGTCGCCGTTGACCTGCAGGACGAACAGCCCGTCGGCCGTGACGACGACGGCGGTCTTCTGCCAGGTCGTCCGCGGCCGGCCGTCGCGCTCGTAGGTGCCCTCGACCTGCACCCCGTCGAATCCTGCGAGGGTGATGGGGGTGGCTGAACCCGTCCTGGCGGCGGGCAGCGTCGTCAGTTCGTTCGGGGCGTACTCGAGGATCCGGGCGGGATCGACGTCGCCGGACAGCTTCGACATCAGGGAGATCACCGTCGGCGGGTCGACGTTGACGGGCAGCCCGTCGAACACCATCGCCGAATATGCCCAGGACGGCGCGCGTGGCCCCGCGTCGGACCAGCCGGGTGGGATCGGCAGTGTGACGACCGGCGCGTCGGGCGTCTCGCGGCGGATGGGCACCTCGACGATGCGGTTGTCGCGGATGTAGTCGGCGATCGTGTAGGCCGATCCGTCCGGACGCGCCGACGTCGCGGTGGGCCGCGCCGTGGTGGTGGCCGGGGGCCGCGTCGTGGTGGTGCGGTTCGGCGCGGCGCCGTCGGAACCGCTCAGCGCGACCACCGAGACCACCGCCGCGACCAGCAGGATGACGGCGAGCGCGGCGCCCGCGGCGATCAGGCCCGTGCGGCGGCGCTTCGGACGCTGTCCCTGCGCCGGCCCGTACTGTGCGCCGGGATGTGGTGTGCCGGTGGGCATCCACGGCGAGACCATCACCGGCGGGCCCGGCGGCCCGGCAGACGGCTGGGCGGGCGGCGCCGAGATCGGTGGGCCCGGATAGGAGACGCCCGGTGGCGGCCCGACCGGGCCCGTCGGCCCCGCCGGCGGGGCGCCCCACGGCGGTGGCCCGGCAGCACCGTCGGCCGCCTGTGCCAGGGCGACGGCGAAATCGTGGCAGGAGTGGAACCGTGCCGCGGGGTCTTTGGCCAGGGCGCGGGCCATCGCCGCGTCGAACGCCCGCAACTCCGGCCGGTTGTCCCCGAGCCGGGGAGGCGGGGTGTTGAGGTGGTGGCTGATGATCACCGCGGGGTTGCTGTGCGGGAACGGCGGGCTGCCCGTGAACAACCGGTAGGCCGTCGCGGCCAGCGAGTACTGATCGGCCCGGCCGTCGATGGGGTGGCCCATCAACTGCTCGGGCGCGCTGTAGCTCATCGAACCGACGGCGATGTTCGACGACGTCAGGCCGGTGTTGTCCTCGGCGTGGCGGGCGATGCCGAAGTCGGCCAGCAGAATCCGGCGGCGCGCCCGGTCGGGGCCGGTGATGAGGATGTTGGCGGGTTTCACGTCGCGGTGCAGCAATTGACGTTGGTGGGCGTAGTCGAGTGCGTCGGCGACGGCGGTGACGATCTCGATGACGTCGGCGGCGGGCATCCCGTTCGGGAACCGGTCGACGAGCAACCGGGCGGCGTCGTGGCCGTCGACGAAATCCATCGAGATCCACAGTCGGCCGTCGTACTCACCGCGGTCGTGCACGCCGACGATGTGCGGATGCCACAGCGCCGCGGCCAGATCGGCCTCGCGGCTGAAGCGGTGCCGGTACTCGTCGTCGGCGGAGAACGAGGCGGGCAGCACCTTGAGCGCGTCCTGCCGCGGCAGTCGGGGATGCTGCGCGAGATACACCTCGCCCATGCCGCCGGTGCCCACCAGCCGAACGATGGTGTACCCCGCGAAGACCTGACCGGTTTCCAACGGCATGGGCGCAGACTACCGGCCCGGTGCGGTTTGCTCGTGACGATGATCACCGCCGCAGGCGGGTGAAGCAGCCGAGACAACCGCTACTCTGAATTGAGTATTCGTGCAATCCATCAATCGATCAACCGCTCCCACCGAAGGCGCCGCAGTGCCCAACCGTTACGTCGATCAGCCCGATCAGCCGCTCTACGAGATCAAGGCGAATCTCTTCAAGGCGCTGGCCCACCCCGCGCGGATCCGCATCCTCGAGGTGCTCAGCGCCGCCGACCGGCCCACCCCGGTCAGCGACATGCTCGCCGAGATCGACATCGAACCCACCGTGCTGTCGCAGCACCTGGCCGTGCTGAAACGCCACCACGTCGTCAGCGCCCACCGCAGCGGCAACGCGGTCTACTACCGGCTCGCCCACCCGAAGATCCGCGAACTGCTGGTGATCGCGCGAACCTTTCTGGCCGACACGCTCGACACCCAGCGGGCCCGGCTCGACACGTTGGCGTCGCTGCCTCCGCTGCGGTCCGACTCGTGAACCCCGCACGGTTGCTGCCCCGCCGATCCGACTACGCCGACCTGCCGCGCTCCTGGCGGCGCGACCTGACGGCGGGGGTCACCGTCGGCGTCGTCGCACTCCCGCTCGCACTGGCCTTCGGCATCAGCTCCGGGGTCGGCGCGGCGGCCGGTCTCATCACCGCCGTCGTCGCCGGGGTGGTGGCCGCGGTGTTCGGGGGTTCCCACGTCCAGGTCTCGGGACCCACCGGCGCGATGGCCGTCGTGCTGGCGCCCATCGTCGCCGCCCACGGCCTCGGCAGTGTCGCGCTCGTGACGGTGGTCGCCGGCGCGCTCGTCGCGGGCTGCGGGATCGCGGGCCTCGGCCGGACGGTCACCTTCATCCCGTGGCCGGTGATCGAGGGGTTCACCCTCGGCATCGCGGTGATCATCTTCGCCCAGCAACTGCCCGCCGCGCTCGGCGTCCCCACCCCCGCCGGTCAGCGCACGATCCCGGCTGCGCTGCACGTGCTGACCCACACCGACTGGTCTGCCGCCGCGCGCACGCTGGCCGTCGTCGGCTTCGTGGCCGTGGTGATGATCGCGCTGCCCCGGCTGCGCCCCGGAGCACCGGCATCGCTGCTCGCGGTCGTCGGCGCGACCATCGCCGTGAGCGCGCTGCACGTGCCCGTCGCGGCGATCGGTGAACTGCCGTCGCAGCTGCCGGCACCGATGCTGCCGACGCTCGACGTGGATTCGCTGCGCACGCTGCTGGGCGCGGCGGTCACCGTCGCCGCACTGGCCGCCATCGAATCGCTGCTGTCGGCGCGTGTCGCGGCGACGATGTCGCCGACCGGCCCGTACCACCCCGACCGTGAACTGCTCGGTCAGGGGCTGGCGTCGGTCGCCTCCGGGGTGTTCGGCGGGATGCCCGCGACCGGCGCTATCGCCAGGACCGCGGTCAACGTCCGTTCGGGTGCGCGGACCCGCGTCGCCGCGATCGTGCACTCCGTCGTCCTGCTCGGGGTGGTCTACCTGCTCAGCGGCCCGGTCTCGCAGATTCCCCTGGCCGCGTTGGCGGGTGTACTCATGGTGACGTCGTTCCGGATGATCTCGGCGGCCACGGTCCGGTCGATACTGCGGTCGGGTCGTTCCGACGCGCTGACATTCGTGGTGACCGCGGTGATCACGGTCAGCTTCGACCTGATCGAGGCGGTGATGATCGGTGTGCTCGCCGCGGCGTTCTTCGCGCTGCGGAACCTGGCCGGCCGCAGCAGCGTCAGCCGCGAGGAGCTGCCCGGTCCGCGCCGCGACGGCGACGAACACATCGCCCTGCTACGTCTGGACGGGGCGATGTTCTTCGGCGCCGCCGAGCGCATCTCCGGGGCGATCACCGAGGTTCTCGGCGGCCGGCCCGACGCGATCCGCGTCGTCATCATCCGGATGTCACAACTCGGCATGCTCGACGCCACCGGCGCCCGGACACTGGCCGAGATCGCCGCCGAACTGGAAGCCCGCGGCATCACGGTGATCATCAAGGGGGTGCGCCCCGAACACCTCACCATGATCACCAGCGTGGGCGTGCTCGACTCGCTGCGGCACGAGAACCACCTCATGGAGTCGCTCGACGATGCGATCGCGCACGCCCGAACCCACGTCGCGGTACCCGCGTCCTAGGTCGACGGACCCGGAGGCGGCCCAGCCGTCATTGTTCGCTCACGGGGGAAGCGGTGCCGCATCCGCCGCGCAGTCGTAGCGTGGAGAGGTGACCCAACCCCATGATCTGCCCCGGACCGTCGGTGAGCTACGCGCCTCCGGTCATCGCGAGCGGGGCGTCAAACAGGAAATCCAGGAGAACCTGCTGGCCGGACTGGCCGAAGGCCGCGATATGTGGCCCGGGATCCTGGGTTTCGAGGACACGGTGATCCCGCAACTCGAGCGGGCGCTGATCGCCGGACACGACATCGTGCTGCTCGGTGAGCGGGGCCAGGGCAAGACCCGGCTGCTGCGCGCGCTGACCGGGCTGCTCGACGAGTGGACGCCCGTCATCGAGGGTTCGGAACTCGGCGAGCACCCGTACAGCCCCATCACCCCGGAGTCGATCCGGCGGGTCGCCGACTCCGGCGACGACCTGAAGGTGGCGTGGCGGCACCGCAGCGAGCGGTACACCGAGAAGCTCGCCACCCCCGACACCAGCGTGGCCGACCTGGTCGGCGACATCGACCCGATCAAGGTGGCCGAGGGCCGCAGCCTCGGCGACCCGGAGACCATCGCCTACGGTCTGATCCCGCGCGCCCACCGCGGCATCGTTGCCGTCAACGAGCTGCCCGACCTCGCCGAGCGGATCCAGGTGTCGATGCTCAACGTGATGGAGGAGCGCGACATCCAGGTCCGCGGCTACACGCTGCGGCTGCCGCTCGACGTGCTCGTCGTCGCCAGCGCGAACCCGGAGGACTACACCAACCGCGGCCGCATCATCACCCCGCTCAAGGACCGGTTCGGCGCGGAGATCCGCACGCACTATCCGCTGCGGCTCGACGCCGAGGTCGGCGTCATCACCCAGGAGGCGCAGCTCGCGGCGTCCGTGCCCGAATACCTGCTGCAGATCCTCGCCCGCTTCGCGCGCAACCTGCGCGAATCGCAGTCGGTCGACCAGCGTTCGGGTGTCTCCGCGCGGTTCGCGATCGCCGCGGCCGAGACCGTCGCGGCGGCCGCGCGACACCGGTCGACGATCCTCGGGGAGCAGGAGCCGGTCGCCCGCGTGGTCGACCTCGGCACCGTCATCGACGTCCTGCGCGGCAAGCTGGAGTTCGAATCCGGTGAGGAGGGCCGCGAGCAGGCGGTGCTCGAACACCTGCTGCGCCGCGCCACCGCCGACACCGCGCAGCGGTTGCTGGGCGGTCTCGACGTGGGACCGCTGGTGGCCGCGGTCGAGGAGGGATCCCCGGTGACGACCGGTGAGCGGGTGTCCGCGAAGGACGTCCTCGCCGCGCTGCCGGACCTTCCCGTCATCGACGCGATCGCGACCCGGCTGGACGCGCAGACCGACGGTGAGCGGGCCGCCGCCGTCGAGTTGGCGCTCGAAGCGCTGTACCTGGCGAAGCGGATCGACAAGGTCTCCGGCGAAGGCGAAACCGTCTATGGCTGAACGCGGCCACGGCCGGTCGTCGAAGTACTCCCGCTACACCGGCGGGCCGGATCCGCTGGCCCCGCCGGTCGATCTGCGCGAGGCGCTCGAGCAGATCGGCGAGGACGTGATGGAGGGCAGCTCACCCCGGCGCGCCCTGTCCGAGCTGTTGCGGCGCGGTACCAAGAACATGCGCGGCGCCGACCGGCTGGCCGCCGAGGCCAACCGGCGCCGTCGGGAACTGTTGGCCCGCAACAACCTCGACGGCACCCTGCAGGAGATCAAGAAGCTGCTCGACGAGGCCGTGCTCGCCGAACGCAAGGAACTCGCCCGCGCCCTCGACGACGACGCGCGATTCTCCGAGATGCAGATCGAGTCGCTGTCCCCGTCGCCCGCCAAGGCCGTCCAGGAGTTGTCCGACTACCAGTGGCGCAGCCCCGAAGCGCGCGAGAAGTACGACCAGATCAAGGATCTGCTCGGCCGCGAGATGCTCGACCAGCGCTTCGCGGGCATGAAGGAGGCGCTGGAGAACGCCACCGACGAGGATCGCCGGCGCGTCAACGACATGCTCGACGACCTCAACGAGCTGCTCGACAAACACGCCCAGGGGAAGGATTCGCAACAAGACTTCGATGACTTCATGGCCAAGCACGGGGAGTTCTTCCCGGAGAACCCGCGCAACGTCGAGGAACTGCTCGACTCGCTGGCCAAACGCGCGGCGGCCGCGCAGCGGTTCCGCAACAGCCTCTCACCCGACCAGCGCGCCGAACTGGATGCGTTGGCGCAGCAGGCGTTCGGATCGCCGTCGCTGATGAACGCGCTCAACCGGCTCGACTCGCACCTGCAGGCCGCGCGGCCGGGAGAGGACTGGACGGGTTCGTCGGAGTTCTCCGGCGACAACCCGCTGGGGATGGGGGAGGGTGCGCAGGCGCTCGCCGACATCGGTGAGCTCGAACAGCTCGCCGAACAGCTGTCGCAGAGCTACGCGGGCGCCTCGATGGACGACGTCGACCTCGACGCCCTGGCCCGTCAGCTCGGCGACCAGGCGGCCGTCGACGCGCGGACGCTGGCCGAACTCGAACGCGCTCTGATGAACCAGGGTTTCCTCGACCGCGGGTCCGACGGCAAATGGCGGCTCTCGCCGAAGGCCATGCGCCAGCTCGGCCAGGCCGCGTTGCGCGATGTGGCCCAACAACTCTCGGGCCGGCACGGCGAACGCGACACCCGGCGGGCCGGGGCCGCGGGCGAGCTGACCGGCGCGACGCGGGCCTGGCAGTTCGGGGACACCGAACCGTGGAACGTCACCCGCACCCTGACCAATGCCGTGCTGCGGCAGAGCGGGACGGGGATGCGGGAGATCCCGGTCGGCATCACCGTCGATGACGTGGAGATCTCCGAAACCGAGACCAGGACGCAGGCGGCGGTGGCGCTGCTCGTGGACACCTCGTTCTCGATGGTGATGGAGAACCGGTGGCTGCCGATGAAGCGGACCGCGCTGGCGCTCAACCACCTGGTGAGCACCCGATTCCGCTCCGACGCACTGCAGATCGTCGCGTTCGGCCGGTACGCCAGGACGGTCAGCGCCGCCGAACTGACCGGGTTGGAGGGCGTCTACGAACAGGGCACCAACCTGCACCACGCGCTGGCCCTGGCCACCCGGCACCTGCGTCGGCATCCGAACGCCCAACCAGTGGTGCTGGTGGTGACCGACGGTGAGCCGACCGCCCACCTCGAGGACTTCGGAGCGGGTGGCAACGGAGCCCAGGTGTTCTTCGACTATCCGCCGCATCCCCGGACCATCGCCCACACCGTGCGCGGTTTCGACGAAGTCGCCCGCCTCGGCGCGCAGGTCACGATCTTCCGCTTGGGCAGCGATCCCGGCCTGGCCCGCTTCATCGACCAGGTGGCCCGGCGGGTGCAGGGCCGGGTGGTGGAGCCCGACCTCGACGGACTCGGTGCCGCCGTGGTCGGCGACTACCTCACCTCACGCCGTCGGCGGTGACTTCTACGCACTTCCGGGCGTTGTGCGCTATTGTTTGCTGACTTTGCAGCGTCCGGTCGGGTGGGGGAAGGCCCGTGGCGGACCGTCTCCTGAGGGGAATCGATGGCGAACCACCGCGTCCGGCCGTGTCGACGGAGCGCTGAGGGCACCCCGCGGGGACGCCTTCGCCGGGCGGCGCTGCCCGCCGCGTTGAGCGGTGTCATCGTCGCGAGCGTCGCCACCGCGGGCGGTGTCGCAGTGGTGAGCCCGGAGACCGTCGCCTCGTCGATGTACGAGCTGTCGGCTCTGATCACCGAGGGCAGTTCGACCAATCCGACCGGGGCCGGGATCGAGGACTTCTACGGCGGCATGTTCGCCGAGGGGCGCGACCAGATCACGGTGAACTTCTTCACCGGGCCGTTCGGGGTCTACGACGCGCTCCGCGCGCGCACCGACGAGGACAACATCGTGATGTCCTCCGGCTGGGGTGCGGCCAACGTCAGCCTGCTGCTCACCTATCTCGACGCGACCGGCGGCGACGACGACGTCGCCACCAACGCCGTCTACGTCCTCGACAACAGCGTGGCACGGCCCAACGGCGGCTTCGGCACCCGTTACCCGGTGTTCGCGGTCATCGGCGTGAACCCGTTGCCGACACCCACATCGCCGGGCGCGCAGGTCGTCGACGTCGGCTACGAGTACGACATCAACGGCAACACCCCGGCCTACGTGCTCAACCCGTTCGCGATGGCGAACTCGTTGGCGACCTATTTCGACAACCGGCTGAACCAGAACGACGTCGACCTGCCGGTCACCGCGGACGGCGAACTCGACCTCACCGACGCCGAGTGCGACAGCATCTGCCGGGCCTCGATCGAGGGCGGTGAGGACACGACGGTGGTGCTCGACTCCGGCGAGACCGTCGTCGTGAAACAGGTCGGCCAGACCACCTACATCAGCTACCGCCGCGACGGCCTGCCGTTGCTCCAGCCGTTGCGCACCTACGGCGGAGAGGCCGGCAAGAGGTTCGCCGACGCCATCGAGGATCCCCTGATCGACATCGTCAATTTCGGCTACCCGGGCAACGACCCGCTGGCCGATCCGGACGTCTACCGGCCCGCCGCGCTGCTGCCCACACCGCGGGAGACCGCGACGTTCCTGCGCAACCTCGCCGATCCGGACAACAACCGCAGGCAGACCGTCACGGCGACTGTGGAGCCGGAGACCGAAGAACTGTCCGCGCCCGTGGAGGAGCTCGACGCGGACACCGACGCCGCGCAGTCCACCGCTCCGCGGACACGGCGGTCGAACCACGTCGGCACCGTCATCAGGAACACGATCAAGCAGTTGACGAATCCGACGTCGAAGAAGGCGAGCACGCGGGACACCGGCTCGAAGGACGAGGCCGAAACGTCCGAACCGGCCGCGGACGCCGACGACACGACGGAGTAGCCACACCCGGTCTGTGGCGTTGCGGCGGCCGGCGATTTATTTGACTTCGCGCACACCGCATTTCCTGTTCGCGTTCACCTCTGTTGATCTTCTGTGGGCTGCGCTACCGTTTGCTCAATTCACGCCGTCCGGTGAGGAAGTGGGGAGCCCGCGGGACGGATCGCCGGTCATTCGAGGGGATTCACATGGCGAAGCACCGCGCCCTGCGCGCAGCATCCGGACGTCGATCATCGGTCGCGCGGCTCATGGCCCCGGGTGGGCTCGCCGCGGCCGCGGTCGGCGCCACCGGCCTGTCGTCGGCGTTGATGACGGGCGCGACGACGGCCGTCGCTCCGTCGGTCGACCTGATCGCGCTGATCACGCCAGCCAATTCGACGTCGCAGATCTTCGCGGGGACGACGTATTACGGCAACGACTACGCCGACGACGGCTACGGCGAACAGCAGATCGTCCCGTTCTTCCTGGGCCCGCAGGGCATCGCGGACGCGATCAGCGCCGCCGACGACGATCCGGACGGCATCGTCGTCCTCTCGTCCGGCTGGGGCGCCGGCCAGACCGGAACGGCGCTGGGAATTCTCGCAGAGAACGACGATCCGGCCCTGAACGACATCGAGCTGGTCATTCTCGACAACAACGCCAACCGCGCAGGCGGTGGCTTCTGGACCACGTATTCACCGTTCGCACCGCTGCTGCTGACCTCGGCCGCGCCCACGCCGACCGATACGGGTGTGCCGGTGCTGGATGTCGCGTACGAGTACAACATCAACTCGAGCGCCCCTGTCGACCCGCTCAACCCGTTCGCCCTCGGCAACAGCCTGGTCGCCTACCTCTACGGCTACGGAGCGCAGCAGACCGCGGTCGTGCCAGATGACATCCTCGCGGAAGCGAAAGACCCCACGGTCCAGCACTACCACTACATTCTGGATGCCAATGGTGAGCCCGTCGGCGACCCGATTCCGGTGGACGGCACCACCACCTACGTGACCTTCGAGTCCGACGGGCTGCCCCTGGTCCGCCCGCTGCGGCTGCTGCCCGGCGGGGATATCGTGGCCGATGCGCTCGAGCCCACCCTGACCGAACTGGTCAACGCCGGCTACGCCGACGGCCTGGGTATGGAGGACAACCCGGCGATACCGGTCGACCCCACCGTCCCGCGGCCCATGCAGCCCGGTTCGTCGCTGCTGGCCCTGGGCGGCGTACCGGATTCGGTCGACGACGGATTGACCGCGGGTGCGAAGACCGCGCAGGAGGACTTCTCCCAGCCGACGAACTTCGTGACCAAACCCGTCGAGGAAGCGGGCACGCTGCCGGTGCTGTCGACGCTCGTCGACCAGCCGACTGAGCCGGCGACGGAGCGGTCGACGGCCGAGCTCGCCGACAAGAGCGCAGAAGAAGACGTCCTGCCCGACGACGAGGGCAATGACGACGGCCAAACGGCGACCGAGACGCCCGCGAAGAACAAGCCCGGACAGCGGTTCACCGACCGGTTGAACGACGTGGTCAAGAAGGTGACCGACGGCGCGTCGGCGGCGACGAAGAACGTCAGCGAGAACGACTCGACCGACTCCGAGACGGATTAACCGGCGGCGGCCTGCTTGCGCTTCTTGCGTTTGACGGCGACGCTGCCCCACAGCGCGAAACCGCCGATCCGCACACACGGTGCGCCGGGCGTGCCGTCACCGGTGACGCGGTGGTCGAACGATCCCATCACCGCGACGCCGCGCAGATCGACGTTCACCTCCGGCGGCACCAGGATCGTCTGACCGCCGAACACCGAGTACGCCCGGATGTCCACCTCGGGTGCGGTGAAGTCCGCGTAGCGCAAGTCGACGACCCCGCCACCGAAGAACGCCAGGGTGGTGAGCCGACACGGGACGTTCCACCGGCCGCGTCGCTCGAATCCGCTCATGATCGCCAGCAGCACCGTCGACGGTGCAGGCCGGCACGGTCCGGTACCGCGCGGTGTGGTCATCGCGCCCGGCAGGTCGGCGCTCAACGAGGCGAGTTCGTCGTAGGTCTGGGCGGCGTAGGCCTTGGTCAGACGGCTCTCGTACTCGGACATCTGCAGGCGTCCCTGCGCCGCGGCATCGGTGAGCAACTGCGCGACCTGAATTCGATCGGTGTCGGCAGCGCGCTTCGAACCGTTCCGCGGCGTTGCAGGTGTGCTCATCAGAGACGAGCCTACGACGAACGCTGGCACATGCAAGAGTGTTGGCTAAACTGTGCCCTCACCCGTGACGGCGAACCCGCTAGACCGTCGAAGTTACTGCTGCCTCACCCCGGCCCGGTCGGAAAGCCATCGTCACACGCTGGGCTTATGGCGTCATTCGGACCCGAATGTGTAACGCGCCTCGACCCTTTCGGATTGCTGCGATTTCAACCACATTGCTCGCGGCGGCCACCGTCGGGTGCCACGCCGGAGTCAACCGAGCCATCTCGGCGGGCGCTTCTCGAGGAACGCCAGCATGCCTTCGCGCGCCTCCTCGGAGACGAACAGCGCGGCGGACTGCTCGACCAGCGCCGCGGCGTCACGGTCGAACGCCTGCAGCAGCGCGGCCGTCGTCAACGCCTTGGACGCCGCCAGTCCCTGGGGTGATCCCCGGCCGATCTGTGCGGCCAACTCCGCGACGGTGGACTCGACGTCGTCGGTCGCCACGGTCGCCAGTCCGACACGCTCGGCCTCCTGAGCGCCGAACGTCTCGCCGGTGACGAAGTACCGGCCCGCGGCCCGCGGCGTCATCTTCGGCAGCAGCGTCATCGAGATGATCGACGGCGCGACGCCGATCCGGGCCTCGGTCAGCGCGAAGGTGCTGGCCGGCCCGGCGACCACGAGGTCGCAGGCGCCGACCAGGCCGAGGCCGCCGGCCCGCACGTGTCCGTCGATCGCCGCGATCACCGGCACCGGCGATTCGAGGATCGCCCGCAGCGTCCCGGTCAGTTCCCGGGCCCGGTCGACCGCGACGTCACCCGGTTCCCGTCCGGCGGCCTCCCGCAGATCGGCGCCCGCGCAGAACGTGCCGCCCGTGTGGCCGAGCACGACGGTCCGCACGCCGGCGTCGGCGGCGGCCCGGCGCAGACCGTCGTGCAACTGGTCGACCAGGGCACCTGACAGGGCGTTGCGGTTGTGCGGTGAGTCCAGCGTCAGCCGGGCGACGCTGCCGTCGACGGCGTAGCGCACCAGATCGGACATCAGCGGGCCCCCATCAGTACGAGCGGGGCAGGCCGAGCGACGTCTGCGCGACGAAGTTGAGGATCATCTCCCGGCTCACCGGGGCGATGCGCGCGAGCCGTGACGCGGTCACCGCCGCCGCCACGCCGTACTCCTTGGTCAGCCCGTTGCCGCCCATCGACTGCACGGCCTGGTCGACCGCGCGCACCGACGCCTCGCCCGCCGCGTACTTCGCCATGTTGGCGGCCTCGGCGGCGCCCGCGTCGTCGCCGCCGTCGTAGAGCGCGGCGGCCTTCTGCATCATCAGCTTGGCCAGTTCGATCTCGATGTGGTTCTGCGCGAGCGGGTGCGACAGACCCTGGTGGGCGCCGATCGGCGTCTTCCACACCTGCCGGGTCTTGACGTAGTCGACCGCGCGGTTGATCGCGAAGCGGCCCATGCCGACGGCGCTCGCCGCGCCCATGATCCGCTCGGGATTCAGGCCCGCGAACAACTGCGCGATCGCGGCGTCCTCCGACCCGACGAGCGCGTCGGCGGGCAGGCGGACGTCGTCGAGGAACACCTGGAACTGGTTCTCGGGGCTGATCAGCTCCATCTCGATCTTGGTCCAGCTGAGCCCCGGCGTATCGGTCGGCACGACGAACAGCGCGGGTTTGAGGTGACCCGTCTTGTGGTCCTCGGTGCGGCCGACCACCAGCACCGCCTGCGCCTGGTCGACGCCGGAGATGTAGACCTTCTGGCCGCCCAGGATCCAGTCGCCGCCGTCGCGGCGCGCGGTGGTGGTGATCCGGTGCGAGTTCGACCCGGCATCGGGTTCGGTGATCGCGAACGCCATCGTGATCGAGCCGTCGGCGATGCCGGGCAGCCAGCGCCGCTTCTGCTCGTCGGTGCCGAACTTGCCGATGATCGTGCCGTTGATGGCGGGGGAGACCACCATCATCAGCAGCGCCGACCCGGCGGCCGCCATCTCCTCCATCACCAGCGACAGCTCGTACATGCCGGCGCCGCCCCCGCCGTACTCCTCGGGCAGGTTCACCCCGATGAACCCGAGCTTGCCCGCCTCGGCCCACAGTTCGTCGGTGTGCTCACCGGCGCGGGCCTTCTCCAGGTAGTAGTCCTGCCCGTAGTTGGCGGCCATCGCGGCCACCGCCTGGCGCAGGGCCTGCTGTTCGTCGGTCTCCACGAAACCGGTCATGGGGTGTCTCCTTCGGTCTGCACGCGGGCAAGGACGGCGCCGACCTCGACCTGCTGGCCGGGTGCGACAGTCAGTTCGGCGAGCACACCGTCGCCGGGGGCGGTCAGCGTGTGCTCCATCTTCATGGCCTCGAGCCACACGAGCGGTTGGCCGGCGGTCACGGTGTCCCCGACGGCGGCGCCCACCCGCACCACCGCACCGGGCATCGGCGCGATCAGCGAACCGTGCGCGACGGCGGACTCCGGGTCGGGGAAACGCGGCAGCGCGACGAACTCCACGGCGCCCAGCGCCGAGTCGACGAACACGGCGTCACCGTGGCGGGCGACGTCGAACGGGAACTCGGCGCCGCCGGCGGCCAGCACCACCCGCTGCGGGGTCGCGGACACCAGGGTCACGTCGTCGTGGTCGGCGAATTCCACACCGCTGCGGGTGAACCGGTAGCGCACCTCGTGCTCGTCGCCTTCGGTATCGCGGTACCGCTTGGTCTGGTAGCCGGAGGCCAGGTTGCGCCAGCCGCTCGGTGCGGCGGCGAACACCGTTGCGTCAGCGCGGTTTCGGGCCGCATCGGAGAGCGCCGCGGCGAGCACGGCCAGTTGGGTGGTGCGGCCGTCGCCGGTGGGCGCGGCGAGTTCGGCGAGGCCGTGGGTGTCGAAGAACGCCGTATCGGTCGCCCCGTCGAGGAAGGCCGGATGCCGCAGCACGTTGACCAGCAGGTCGCGGTTGGTGCGAACCCCGTGCAACCTGGTGCGCACCAGCGCGTCGGCCAGGATCGCCGCGGCCTGCTTGCGGGTCGGCGCGTAGGAGATGACCTTGGCGAGCATCGGATCGTAGAAGATCGAGACCACCGAGCCGTCGACGACGCCGGAGTCCACCCGCACGCCTGTGCGCCTCTGTGGTTCGAAGCGCACTGCGGCGCCCGGCACGTCGAAGCGGTGCACGGTGCCGGCCTGCGGCTGCCAGTTGCGCGACGGATCCTCGGCGTAGAGGCGGACCTCGATCGAATGGCCCTGTGCGGCGGGCGGTTCCGGGTCGAGTGGGTGATCGTCGGCGACCAGCAGCTGCAGTTGGACGAGGTCGAGTCCGGTGGTGGCCTCGGTGACGGGGTGCTCGACCTGCAGCCGGGTGTTCATCTCGAGGAAGTAGAAGTCGCCGTTTCCGTCGGCCATGAACTCGACCGTCCCGGCGCCGGTGTACCCGATCGCCTTCGCGGCGAGGCGGGCCGCGTCGAAGAGCCTGGCCCGCATCCCCGGGGTGCGTTCGACGAGCGGCGACGGCGCCTCCTCGACGATCTTCTGGTGCCTGCGCTGGATCGAGCACTCCCGCTCGCCGACCGCCCACACGGCGCCGTGCGCGTCGGCCATCACCTGCACCTCGACGTGGTGGCCCGCGGCGAGGTAGCGCTCGCAGAACACCGTCGGGTCGCCGAACGCCGACTGTGCCTCGCGCTGCGCGGCGGCCACTTCGTCGGCCAGGGCGTCGAGGTCACGCACCACCCGCATCCCCCGGCCGCCGCCGCCTGCCGAGGCCTTCACCAGCACGGGCAACTGATCGGCCGTCACACTTGCGGGGTCGAGCTCGTCGAGCACCGGGACACCGGCCGCGGCCATCATCTTCTTGGCCTCGATCTTGCTGCCCATCGCCGCGACCGCGGCGACCGGCGGGCCGATCCACGTCAACCCGGCGTCGTGCACCGCTGCGGCGAATTCGGCGTTCTCCGAGAGGAATCCGTATCCGGGATGGACCGCGTCCGCCCCGGCCGCGCGCGCGGCGGCGATGAGCTGGGCGCTGTCGAGGTAACCGTTGTTGCCCTGCAGCCGCACCCGCGCGTCCGCCTCGGCGACGTGCGGTGAGTGGGCGTCGGGGTCGGTGTAGACGGCGACGGTGCCGATACCCAGGCGGCGGCAGGTGGCGAACACCCGGCGGGCGATCTCCCCGCGGTTGGCGACGAGCACTCGGGTGATCACTGTGCCCCCTCTCCTGCGATTTCGGCGCGCTGACGTTCGCCTACCGTCGACAACCGCGCCGAAATCGCTGTCATCGCGGCGCTCACATCCGGAAGACGCCGAAGTTCGACGTCCCCTCGATCGGCCGGTTCGCGATGGCGGACAGGCACATGCCCAGCACGGTGCGGGTGTCGCGGGGGTCGATGACGCCGTCGTCGTAGAGCCGTCCGGACAGGAACATCGGCAGCGACTCGGCCTCGATCTGCGCCTCGATCGCCGCCCGCAGCGCGGCGTCGGCGTCCTCGTCGACGACCTGGCCCCGCGCCTGGGCAGCCGCGCGGCCGACGATCGAGATCACCCCGGCCAACTGCGTACCGCCCATCACCGCCGCCTTGGCGCTCGGCCAGGCGAACAGGAACCGGGGGTCGTAGGCGCGTCCGCACATGCCGTAGTGACCGGCGCCGTAGGAGGCGCCGATCAGCAGCGACAGGTGCGGCACCGTCGAGTTCGACACGGCGTTGATCATCATCGAGCCGTGCTTGATCATCCCGCCCTCCTCGTACTGCTTGCCGACCATGTATCCGGTCGTGTTGTGCAGGAAGAGAAGTGGCGTATCCGACCGGTTCGCCAACTGGATGAACTGCGTGGCCTTCTGCGACTCCTCGCTGAACAGCACACCGCGGGCGTTGGCCAGGATTCCGATCGGGTAGCCGTGCAGCCGTGCCCAGCCGGTCACCAGCGACGAGCCGTACAGCGCCTTGAACTCGTCGAACTCCGAGCCGTCGACGATGCGCGCGATGACGTCGCGCGGATCGAACGGGATCCGAAGGTCGGGCGGGACGATGCCGAGCAGTTCCTCGCTGTCGAACAGCGGCTCTGTCACCGGGGCCGGTGTCGGTCCCAGCTTGCGCCAGTTCAGCCGCGCGACGATGCGCCGACCGATCCGCAGCGCGTCGAGTTCGTCGGAAGCGAAGTAGTCACCGAGACCGGATGTGCGCGAATGCATCTCGGCGCCGCCGAGTGATTCGTCGTCGGATTCCTCGCCGGTGGCCATCTTCACCAGCGGCGGCCCGGCCAGGAACACCTTGGAGCGCTCCTTGATCATCACCACGTGGTCGGACATACCGGGCACGTACGCGCCGCCGGCGGTGGAGTTGCCGAAGACCAGCGCGATGGTGGGTATCCCTGCCGCGGAGAGGCGGGTGAGGTCGCGGAACATCTGCCCGCCGGGGATGAACACCTCTTTCTGCGTGGGCAGGTCGGCTCCGCCCGACTCGACCAGTGAGATCACCGGCAGCCGGTTCTGCAGCGCGATCTGGTTGGCGCGCAGGATCTTTCGCAAGGTCCACGGATTGCTGGTGCCGCCCTTGACCGTCGGGTCGTTGGCGACGAGCAGGCATTCCACCCCGCTGACCGCGCCGATGCCGGTGACCACGCTGGCGCCGACGGTGAACTCGCTGCCCCACGCGGCCAGCGGGCTCAGTTCGAGGAAGGGGGAGTCGGGGTCGAGCAGCAGTTCGATGCGTTCGCGGGCGGTGAGTTTGCCCCGGGCGTGGTGACGTTCGACGTATTTGGCGCCGCCGCCGGCCAGCGCCTTGGCGTGTTCGGACTCGAGTTCGGCGAGTTTGGCGGCCATGGCGTCGGCGGCTGCGATGTAGCCGGGCGAGGACGGGTCGAGGGTGGACTTCAGCGCCATTGCGCCTCCTGCGTCGCCGAGTGTGAGCCTATTGCGAGTATCCGCACGGCTTTTCGCAGTGGGTGCACGCTCGCGGGGACGAGGTGTGAGGTCATGGTTGGTATCCAAGCGTCTTGGCGGCCAGTGCGGTCAGGATTTCGGTAGTCCCGCCGCCGATGCCGAGAATCCGCATGTCACGGTATTGCCTCTCCACCTCGGACTCGGCCATGTAGCCCATCCCGCCGAACAGTTGCACGGCCTGGTTGGCCACCCATTCGCCGGCGTCGACGGCGGTGTTCTTGGCGAAGCACACCTCGGCGATCAGGTTCGTCTCGCCGGGCTCTGATGTCGCCGCCGGAGCGGCTCCCGCGAGTTGCCGCTCCACGACCTGGCGGGTGTACACACGGGCGACGTCGATGCGCCGCGCCATCTCGGCGAGCGTGTTCTGCACGGACTGCCGCGAGATCAGCGGCCGCCCGAACGTCTCGCGGTCGCGACACCACCGCACGGTCAGGTCGAGGCAGCGCTGCGCACTCGAATACGCCTGCGCCGCAAGACCCACCCGCTCGCTGACGAACGCGCCCGCGATCTGCAGGAAGCCGGTGTTCTCGGCGCCGACCAGGTTGGCGGCCGGGACGCGGACGTCGGTGTAGGACAGTTCGGCGGTGTCCGACGACCGCCAGCCCATCTTGTCCAGCTTGCGGGTCACCTCGAATCCAGGTGTGCCCTTGTCGACCACGAGCAGCGACACCCCGCCCGCGCCGGGGCCGCCGGTGCGCACCGCGGTGACGACATAGTCCGCGCGCACCCCGGAGGTGATGAAGGTCTTCGCCCCGTTGACGATGTACGAGTCGCCGTCGCGGTCCGCCCGCGTGGTGAGGTGCCCGACGTCGGAACCCCCGCCCGGTTCGGTGATCGCGAGCGCGCCGATCGACTCGCCCCGCAGCGTCGGCCGGACGTAGGCGTCGATCAACCGTTCGTCGCCGGAGGCGGCCATGTGCGGCGTCGCGATGCCGGAGGTGAACAGCGAGGCGAACACCCCGCCGGGCGCGCCGGCGCAGTGCATCTCCTCGCAGATGATCACCGCGTCGGCGCCGTCACCGCCACCACCGCCGACCGATTCGGGCATGCCGGCCCCGAGCAGGCCCGCCTCACCGGCCTTGCGGTGCAGGTCACGGGGCAACTCGCCGACGCGCTCCCATTCGTCGGCGTGCGGCAGGACCTCGCGTTCGGCGAACGCGCGCACGGACTTGCGCAACGCGTTGCGCTCGGGCGTGTTCCAGATGCTCACCGGGGCAACACCTCCTCGGGGATGTCGAGATGACGGCTGCGCAGCCATTCGCCGAGGCCTTTGGCCTGCGGGTCGAACCGCGCCTGGTAGGCGACCCCGGCGCCGAGGATGCCGTCGACGACGAAGTTCACCGCCCGCAGGTTCGGCAGCAGGTGACGGGTGACCGGCAGGTCGGCGGTCTCGGGCAGCAACTCGCGCAACCGGTCGGCGGTCAGTGTGTGGGCGAGCCAGCGCCACTGTTCCTCGGTGCGCACCCACACCCCGATGTTGGCGCTGCCGCCCTTGTCCCCGCTGCGCGCGCCGGCGATCAGGCCCAGCGGTGCCCGCCGCGTCGGCCCGGGCGGCAGCGGTGCCGGCAGTGCGGGTTCGTCGACCGGTGCCGGCTCGCGGGTGTCCGCGGCGGCGGGGATGTCGGTGCGGGTGCCGTCGGCGTGCACGGCGATGTGGGGCACGTCGGCGGCGTCGACGTGGCCGGCGGTGAACACGCCGTAGACCTGGCCCTCGCCGGGCGGGGCGGTGACGTGGAAGCCGGGATAGCTGGCGAGCGCGAGTTCGACTGCGGCGGAGGAGAACTGGCGTCCGACGGTGCCCGGGTCCCGGTCGCGGACCACGCAGCGCAGCAGTGCGCTGGCCGTCTCCTCGGTGTCGGCGTCGGGGTGGTCGGTGCGCGCGAGTGTCCACTCGAGTTCGGCCGGCCGCGTGGTGAGCCCCGCCTCGAGCTGGGTCCGGACGAGCTCGGCCTTCGCGTCGATGTCGAGGCCGGTGAGCACGAACGTCATCGCGTTGCGGAATCCGCCGATGGTGTTGAGCGATACCTTCAGCGTCGGTGGCGGTGGTTCCCCGACCACCCCGCTGATCCGCACCCGGTCGGGCCCGTCGTGATCCACCCGCAGTGAGTCGACGCGCAGCGTGACGTCGGGGTTCGCGTAACGCGCACCGGAGATCTCGTAGAGAAGTTGTGCAGTGACGGTGTCGACGGTGACGGCGCCGCCGGTGCCCGGGTGTTTGGTGATTACCGAGGAGCCGTCGGCGTGGATTTCGGCGAGCGGGAATCCGGGGTGGACGAGGTCGGGCAGTTCGGTGAAGAACGCATAGTTGCCGCCGGTGGCCTGGACACCGCATTCGATGACGTGCCCCGCGGCGACGGCCCCGGCGAGCGCGTCGTGGTCGGTGGGCTTCCAGCCGAAGTGCGCGGCGGCGGGCCCGAGCGTCACCGAGGCGTCCGTGACGCGGCCCGTCACCACGACGTCGGCGCCGGAGTTCAGGCAGTCGACGATGCCCCACGCGCCCAGGTACGCGTTGGCCGCCAGTGGTGTGCCGAACCCCAGCTCACCGGCGCGGCCGGCCAGGTCGTCGCCCTCGACGTGGGCGACGTTGACGGACAGGCCGAGGCGGTCGGCCAGTCCGCGCACCGCGGCGGCCAACCCGGCCGGATTGAGGCCGCCGGCGTTGGTGACGATGCGGACTCCACGCTCGACGGCGAGGCCGAGGCAGTCCTCCAGTTGTGCCAGAAACGTCTTGGCGTAGCCGCGGTCGGGGTTCTTCGCCCGGTCACGCGCCAGGATGAGCATGGTCAGTTCGGCGAGATAGTCGCCGGTGAGGAAGTCGAGCTCGCCGCCGGTGAGCATCTCGCGCATCGCGGCCAGCCGGTCCCCGTAGAAGCCCGAGCAATTGCCGATGCGCACTGGATCACCCAATCCGTGCTCCCATGCCGGCTCCAATCGTCATCGACCCGCCAACCAACCGGTAGGTTAGCCGGTACTGCCGGTCCCAGGTCAAGGGTTCAGGTGGGATTGGTGTGCTGTGGCCCCGCAGCGCGGACCGATACTTGACCGATGTCGTGGATCGCCCAGGCGCTGTTCGGCGTCGTGTGGACGGTGAGCGGCATCGCGATCGGACTCGGCCCGCCACTGAGCGAGACCGGCAGGGGTGCCTCGTCACCGGCCGCGGGCTGGCTGGTCGCCGCGTTCGGCGTCTACCAGATCGTGGCTGGTTTCCGCCGGTCGGTGAATCCGCCGGTGGACCCCGGCCGCAGGCCGACGCACCGCAGCGGCCGTGCACCCGACCGCTGGACGTCGATCGGATTGCCGCTGAGCTTCGCCGTGTGCGCCTTCGCGGGGTTCGGGGGCATCTGGTGGGGTATCGCCTCCGGCCACCGCACGATCATGTGGTTCGGCGTCGTATTCGCCGGCCTGGTCCTCGCGGCCTACCCGATGTTCTTCGACACCGTGCGCGGCCGTCTCCGGCGGCGCTGAGCGCCCGGGTTTTGGAGGCGGCGCAGCTCACCGGCTATCCTGAAGAGCACTTGCCGGCGCCCCGCCCTGAACCGGGTTTCGCGTGGCACCCATACCCGTCAGAGGAGAAGCTCGATCATGGCTGTGCCCAAGCGCAGAATGTCGCGTTCGAACACTCGTAGCCGTCGCGCGCAGTGGAAGGCCAAGCCCACCGAACTCGTCGGTGTGACCGTCGCCGGCCAGCAGCACAAGGTGCCGCGTCGCCTGCTCAAGGCCGCCCGGCTGGGCCTCATCGACCTCGATCGTCGCTGACACGACTTCGGGGTCGTAGCGGCGCGCCTCTCAGCGCTCTCTCAGGCGTTGAGGTGAAACTGTGCCTGTGCGCATACTTGTCGTCGACGACGATCGTGCGGTGCGAGAATCCCTGCGCCGGTCCCTGTCCTTCAACGGCTACTCGGTCGAGTTGGCCCAGGACGGTGTCGAAGCTCTCGACCTGATCGCCAACGACCGGCCCGATGCCGTCGTGCTCGACGTGATGATGCCCCGGCTCGACGGCCTGGAGGTGTGCCGGCAGCTGCGCAGCACCGGCGACGACCTGCCGATCCTGGTGCTGACCGCCCGTGACTCGGTGTCCGAGCGGGTCGCCGGACTCGATGCCGGCGCCGACGACTACCTGCCCAAACCATTCGCGCTGGAGGAGCTGCTCGCGCGGATGCGGGCCCTGCTGCGCCGCACCTCGCCCGACGAGGGTCTGGATTCGCCCGCGCTGACCTTTCTCGATCTCACCCTGGACCCCGTCACCCGCGAGGTGACCCGGGGATCCCGGCAGATCAGCCTCACCCGCACCGAGTTCGCGTTGCTGGAGATGCTCATCGCCAACCCGCGCCGCGTGCTCACGCGCAGCCGCATCCTCGAGGAAGTGTGGGGCTTCGACTTCCCGACCTCGGGGAACGCGCTCGAGGTGTACATCGGCTATCTGCGCCGCAAGACCGAAGCGTCCGGGGAGCCGCGACTCATCCACACCGTGCGCGGTGTGGGGTACGTGCTCCGCGAGACGCCGCCCTGATGACCCTGCCGCCTCCTCCGGTCCCTCCGCCAGCGCGGCTCAAGCCCGCGCGCAACACCAGTTCCCTGTCGTTGCGGTGGCGCGTGATGCTGCTGGCGATGTCGATGGTGGCGATGGTCGTCGTGCTGATGTCCGTCGCCGTCTACGCCGTCGTCTCCCGGGCGCTCTACGACGACATCGACAACCAGCTGCACAGCCGCGCGCGGCTGCTGATCGAGAGCGGGTCGCTGGCGGCCGACCCCGGTAAGGCGATCGAGGGCACCGCCTACTCCGACGTCAACGCGATGCTGGTCAATCCGGGCCGGTCCATCTATACGGCCAACCAGCAGGGCCAGACGCTCCCGCTCGGTGAGGCGGAGAAGGACGTGATCTCCGGTGAGCTGCTGCTGTCGCTGCGCACCGCGAACCATCAGCGCATCCTGGCGGTACACCTCACCAACGGCAGTTCACTTCTCATCTCCAAGAGCCTCGCGCCCACGGGCCAGGTGCTCGGCCGCCTCGGCACCGTGCTGCTGATCGTCGGCGGGGTCGGGGTGGCCGTCGCGGCCATCGCGGGCGGGATGGTCGCCAGGGCGGGGCTGCGGCCGGTGGGCCGGTTGACCCAGGCGGCCGAACGGGTGGCCCGCACCGACGACCTGCGACCCATCCCGGTGTTCGGCAGCGACGAGCTCGCCCGCCTCACCGAGGCGTTCAACATGATGCTGCGGGCGCTGACGGAGTCGCGCGAACGGCAGGCGCGGCTGGTGTCCGACGCCGGCCACGAACTCCGCACGCCGCTGACGTCCCTGCGCACCAACGTCGAACTCCTGATGGCCTCGCAGGCGCCGGGCGCGCCTCGGCTTCCGGAGGAGGAGATGGCCGGTCTGCGGGCCGACGTGATCGCCCAGATCGAGGAACTGTCCACACTGGTCGGCGATCTCGTCGACCTCACCCGCGACGAAGCGGGCGGTGTGGTCTACGAGACCGTCGACATGGCCGACGTGGTCGACCGCAGCCTGGAGCGAGTCCGGCGGCGGCGCAACGACATCGAGTTCGACGTCGACATCGTCGGCTGGCAGGTCTACGGCGATGCCGCGGGTCTGGCGCGCGCCGTGCTCAATCTCCTCGACAACGCGGCGAAGTGGAGCCCGCCCGGCGGTCGCGTGGGAGTGCGCCTGACACAGACGGATCCGGTGCACGCCGAACTCGTCGTCTCCGATCAGGGCCCGGGCATCCCGGAGGCCGAGCGCCGGCTGGTGTTCGAGCGCTTCTATCGGTCGACCGCCGCGCGCGCGATGCCGGGCTCGGGCCTCGGACTGGCGATCGTCAAACAGGTCGTGCTCAAACACGGTGGCGCACTGCGGGTCGAGGACACCGTGCCGGGTGGCAACCCGCCGGGCACGTCGTTCTACGTGATGCTGCCGGGCCGTCCGATCCCTGCGCACGGCGGCAACGGAACCGGCCCGGTGTCGCAGGGAATCCACGACACATCGCCGATCGGGAAGTCGGCCAACGGCAGGTCTCGGTCCGCTTCCAAGGAACTCTAAGTGGATTCTCAGTCCAGCTGGGCACTGTGGGAGCAAGTCCTTCGTTGAACGAACTGTCGGATCACATACGAGGAAGAGCATCGACGCGACATGACGAACCACCCGAGGTATTCGCCGCCGCCGCAACAGCAGCCGGATACGGGATATCCGCATGCCCAGAGGCCGGACGCGTATCCCCAGCAACAGCCGTATGACTGGCGGTACGCGGCCCAACCGCAGCAGCAGTTCCGGGCGCCGTACGACCCCTATCGCGGCGCCGCCCAGCCGACCGCGGTGGTCCCGCAGCCGCGTCCTGCCCAAAAGCGTTCACGCGCAGGGGCGTTGACGGTCGGCGCGCTCGCCGTGGCGGTGGTGTCCGCCGGTATCGGTGGCGGTGTGGCGACGATGGTCCATCAGGACCGGCCCTCGTTCGGCAGCTCGATCACGGGCGCGGCGCCGAGCGTGCCCGCCGCCGCCCTGCCCGCCGGGTCGGTGGAGCAGGTGGCCGCCAAGGTGGTGCCGAGTGTGGTGAAACTCGAGACGAGTCTGGGCCGGGCCTCGGAGGAGGGTTCGGGCATCATCCTCACGTCGGACGGTCTGATCCTGACGAACAACCACGTGGTGGCCGCGGCCGCCGACCGGCCCGGTGCACCGGGCGGCGCCCAGACCAAGGTGATCTTCTCCGACGGCCGCAGCACGTCGTTCACCGTCGTCGGCACCGATCCCAGCAGCGACATCGCGGTGGTCCGCGCGGAGAACGTCTCGGGCCTGACACCGATCACGCTGGGGTCGTCGAGCGATCTGCGCGTGGGTCAGGACGTCGTCGCCATCGGTTCGCCGCTCGGCCTCGAGGGCACGGTCACCACCGGCATCATCAGCGCGCTGAACCGGCCGGTCGCCGCAGGCGGCGACACGCGCAACCAGAACACGGTCCTCGACGCCATCCAGACCGACGCCGCGATCAATCCCGGCAACTCGGGCGGCGCACTGGTGAACATGAACGGTGAACTGGTCGGCGTCAACTCGGCGATCGCCACCATGGGCGGCGACTCGGCGCAGGCGCAGAGCGGTTCGATCGGGCTGGGCTTCGCGATCCCGGTGGATCAGGCGAAGCGCATCGCCGACGAGTTGATCCAGAACGGCAGCGCCTCGCACGCCTCGCTCGGCGTGCAGGTCAGCAACGACGCGGCCACCGACGGCGCGAAGATCGTCGAGGTGAACGACGGAGGCGCCGCGGCAGCCGCGGGTCTGCCCAGCGGCGTGGTGGTGACCAAGGTCGACGATCGAGTGATCAACAGTGCCGACGCGCTGGTGGCGGCGGTGCGGTCGAAGGCGCCGGGTGAGAAGGTGACGCTGACGTACCTCGACCCGTCGGGTAAGCCGCAGAGCGTGCAGGTGACGCTCGGGAAGATGCAGCAGTGACCACCGGCACCGGACCCGGAACACTGCGAGTGGCTGCGCCACTGTCCGTGCCCACATATACGGTTGAGGTCATGGAACAGCCAGGGGAGTTGGTGGGCCGCGCGCTCGTCGTCGTCGTCGATGACCGCACCGCCCATGGCGACGAAGAGGATCACAGCGGTCCGCTGGTCACCGAGCTTCTCGGTGAGGCGGGCTTCGTCGTCGACGGTGTCGTCGTGGTGTCCGCCGACGAGGTGGAGATCCGCAACGCGTTGAACACCGCCGTGATCGGCGGCGTGGACCTCGTCGTGTCGGTCGGCGGCACGGGTGTGACGCCGCGCGACGTGACTCCGGAAGCCACCCGGGACATCCTCGACCGTGAGCTGCTCGGCATCTCCGAGGCGCT
Organism: Mycobacterium sp. IS-1496; assembly: GCF_001499995.1. Taxonomy (GTDB): domain Bacteria; phylum Actinomycetota; class Actinomycetes; order Mycobacteriales; family Mycobacteriaceae; genus Mycobacterium. Next base: position 1,463 of record NZ_LQIU01000030.1, on the reverse strand, counting down.
GCGCGCATCCGGGCTGTCCGCCGGCATCGTCGACGCGGGGGTGTCCCGCGGGCTGGCCGGTATCTCGGGCAGCACCCTGGTGGTCAACATCGCCGGGTCCCGCGCGGCGGTGCGCGACGGCATGGCCACCCTGAGCCCGCTGGCCGTGCAAATCATCGGACAGCTATCCAGCCTGGAAATCTGACGTCGATTCGTCCTGCCAAGACGCCGCGACGACGCCTCCTGAGCGTCGTCCGGCGTCTTTTTGGTTCGCCTCGTTACGGCAACTGTCTGCAGCGTTACGGGCAGGTGAACACAAATCCCATACCATTTGTGATCTTGATCACAGAGAAGGATTCTCGTGACTGAGCGTGCGAAGCCCTCCCGGGATTCAGTTAACAAGATCTTCGGCGAGACGCTGCCCGAGACGTCGTCCGACGAACGCGATGACCGGGCCGGCGAGGACGAGGCGCAGCACGATCGCTGGCTGCGCGACAACATTCCGCCTCACCATGATTGAAGGCCGTGTTCGTACGATTCGGCTGAATTTGCCTGGTGAAAGAACTTCCCACCAGGGACTCCACGGTGCGTCGTTGCGAATGCACGGGTTCCGGGACGCCGGCCCCGTTCGTGTGCGGGGCGGCGATCGGCGACGCTGGCTGCGGATACTCAGCAAATCCTGATCTTCGTGCGGCCCGAGTCGAGGCCGCGAACCGCCCGCGTTGCCGCCCCATAGGCTCACCTATATGTTTCTCGTGTCAACGATGAGCTAGGCGTAAGAGCAATCTGTGGGGTCTCTAATTTTCCCTACAAGTTGCGCTTGCAAGGTGTGTGGTGGAGCGGTAGGGCCAGGCACCCAACAACAACTCGGTGAGCACGTCACCGTCCATAACAGCTAGGGAGAACATGAAGGCAATCAGTCGGGTGCTGATCGCGTTGGTTGCGGCCATCGCGGCTCTGTTCACGAGCACGGGCACCTCCAACGCAGGTCTGGACAACGAGCTCAGCCTGGTCGACGGGCAGGGCCGGACGCTGACGATTCAGCAGTGGGACACGTTCCTCAACGGGGTGTTCCCGCTCGACCGCAACCGGCTGACCCGTGAGTGGTTCCACTCGGGCCGGGCCAAGTACATCGTGGCCGGTGAGGGTGCCGAGGACTTCGAGGGTTCGCTCGAGCTGGGTTACCAGATCGGCTTCCCCTGGTCGCTGGGTGTGGGCATCAACTTCAGCTACACCACCCCGAACATCGCCTTCGACGGCCTCGAGGGCGCCGGCTTCATCGACACCACCCTGGGCAATGAGTTCACCGGCATCGTGACCCCGCCGCTGTTCCCGGGTGTGTCGATCAGCGCCGATCTCGGTAACGGCCCGGGCATCCAGGAAGTGGCGACCTTCGCGGTCGACGTCGAGGGTGCCGAGGGTGCTGTGGCGGTCTCCAACGCCCACGGCACGGTGACCGGTGCGGCCGGCGGTGTGCTGCTGCG
>NZ_LQIU01000029.1 GCF_001499995.1 Mycobacterium sp. IS-1496 | reverse complement strand
TCCCTACGCCCGGCTGATCGCCTCCACCGGTGACAGCGTCACCACCTACGGCGAACCGTGGAACATGAACTGACACCTGTACGTCACGAAACAGCCCCCGGAGGAATCCGGGGGCTGTTCTCGTCTCGCGTCAGTGCCTGTCGGCGCTGGTGGTCTCGGCGGTGTCGGGGGTGGGACCTGTCCCGGGGCCGGTGACCTGTCGCGGCGTGCCGCTGGTGTCGGCGAGGATGTTGCGGATCTCGGTGAGCAGGCTCAGTTCGGTGTCCTGGGCCTGCTCGACCTTGCCCCGTTCGCGCAGCTTCTTGTAGGGCAGGATGATCAGGAAGTACACCACCGCCGCGATCAGCAGGAAGTTGATGATCGCCGACAGCAGCACGTTGAGGTCGATGGTCTGACCGCCGCCGATGTTGATCCGCAGGATGCCGTAGTCCGCATCACCACCTGCGCCGATGCGGCTGATCAGCGGTTCGATGACGCTGTTGGTGAACGCCGTGACCAGCCCGGTGAACGCGGTGCCGATGACCACCGCGGTCGACAGATCGATGATGTTCCCCCGGGCGAGGAACTCCTTGAAGCCTTTCAACATGCGTAGAACCCCCGATTCCATGAGTGGGACGGCTGACAGTGCGCAACGTTAGACCCCGCGCCGCCCGCTCAGTGGAAGGTCAGGGTCACCGCCTGCGTCAGCGACGCGCCCGCCACCTCATTGGCCGCTTGCACCGGCAGAGCCACCAGAACCGCGCGTTCGCCGGCCGCGCCAGGGCCCTGTCGCTTCTCCGACACCAGCACCACCACCGCGCGGGTGGCGATCACGCGGGGCGCCGCGTCCGCGCCCGTATCGGATGTCGGAGCCGCGAGAACGTCCACCACGTCGCCTGTTCTCACCAGGTCGACCAGCGCGCCGTCGGCCAACTGCAGTGACACGATGCGCGCGTTCGGTCCGGCGGCGGCCTCCGCGATCCGCGGTCCGAGCACCCGGACGTCGGTGAGCACCTCGCCGCGGCGGGTGGGTCCGGCGACGGTCGATCCGATCACTGAGGCCCGGTCGGCGGCGGCGCCGTCCGGAACGGTCGTCAGCGGGCGTCGCTCCACCCGCAGATGTGCCTCAGCCAGTTCCGTGCCGGGTGCAAGGTCAGCCGCGGCAACGACGACGTCGACCTGATCGCCGTCGGGATCCGACCGCAGGGCCGCGACCGCGGCGAGCAGCACCAGCGCCGCCGCGGCGACGCGGCGCGCGGGCACCGTGCGGCTCCAGTCCGGCCGCAGGCCGGTCAGCCGCGAAAGCGGTGTCGGGTCGAGTGCTTCCCCCATGCCGCCACGCTAGGCAGCGACCGGCCCGGCGCGCGCGTGTTCGGCGCGGGCCTGTGGATAACTTCGGATTCAGCTGGAGGCGGCGGCGGGGGCGGCGGTGCTCGACGAAGAACTCGACGACGAAGAACTCGACGACGAAGAGCTCGACGAGGAATCGCTCGACGACGCCGAGCTGGACTTCTCCGAGGAACTCGTCGACTCGGAAGAGCTCTTGGCCGAGCCGTTGCTCGACGTCTTCGCGGTCTCGCGGCTGTCGGTGCGGTAGAAGCCGCTGCCCTTGAACACCACGCCCACCTTGCCGAAGAGCTTGCGGAGCCGGCCGCTGCACTTGGGGCATTCGGTCAGCGCATCGTCGCTGAACGCCTGCACGGCATCGAACCGATTGCCGCATTCGGTGCACGCATAGGAATAGGTAGGCACGAAAACCTCCGAGGTCGTCAAACTTGTTAGCACTCTACCGGCTCAAGTGCTAGAACCGCTACGCGGTCACTGTGATTCCCGCAGAGCGACCAAACCACACCCCGGCGTGGCCACGTGCGTCATCCGCACGTCGTGGGCTTCGCTGGGAACCCGTTCGACGAATTCCTCGTCACGCACGACCGCCACCAGCAGCGCCGCCGGGTCCGCCCGCCCCAGCGAGCGGTCGTAGAACCCGGCCCCGCGGCCCAGGCGCACCCCGGAGCGGTCCACCGCCAGGGCCGGGATCAGCACCACGTCGGCGTCGGCCACCGCATCAGCCCCCAGCCACGGCGCCGCCGGTTCCCTCAGGCCGAACTGCGCGTCGATCAGACGGCCTCGGTGGTACTTACCCCACCGCAGCGGCGTCGGGGCGCCGGCCTCGTCGTGGCGCGCCACCGGCAGCAGGACCCGTGCACCGCGCGCCAGCAGTTCGTCCAGCATGGCGAGCGATCCCGGCTCGGAGCCGATCGGCACATAAGCGCACACGGTTCGCCCGGGCGCGGCGATTTCAGCAAGGTGCGTGGCGAGCGCCGCCGCCTCCCGCTCGTGCGCCTCCGGCGTCACTTTGCGGCGCGCCCGCAGCACCTGCGCACGCATCTCGGCCTTGTTCGGCGACGTCACGCTCTCCACGATGACATCCCGCCCGCGGAATTCAGGTGCCGCCATAACCGGTTCAACCTGCGCCCAACGGTTAATCTGTCTGCGATGAGCCGGCCAGAAGTACCCATTCCGTATACCGCTGTCGTGCCCGCCGCAGGCCTTGGCACACGTTTCCTCCCCGCCACCAAGACGGTGCCCAAGGAATTGCTGCCGGTGGTGGACACTCCCGGAATCGAATTGGTGGCCGCGGAGGCCGCCGAGGCGGGCGCTGAACGGCTCGTCATCATCACCTCTGAGGGCAAGGACGGCGTGGTCGCGCATTTCGTCGAGGACCTGGTGCTCGAGGGAACCCTCGAGGCCCGCGGCAAGAAGACGATGCTCGAGAAGGTCCGTCGCGCACCCGCGTTGATCAAGGTGGAGTCGGTGGTGCAGGCCGAACCGCTCGGCCTCGGTCATGCCGTCAGTTGCGTCGAGCCCTCGCTGTCCGACGACGAGGATGCGATCGCGGTGCTGCTGCCCGACGACCTCGTGCTGCCGACCGGTGTGCTCGAGACGATGTCGAAGGTGCGCGCCAAACGCGGCGGCTCGGTGCTGTGCGCGATCGAGGTGCCGACCGAGAAGATCAGCGCCTACGGCGTCTTCGACGTCGAGGAGGTACCCGACGCCGCCAACCCCAACGTGCTGCGCGTCAAGGGGATGGTCGAGAAACCCAAGGCCGAGGACGCGCCGTCGCCCTACGCCGCCGCCGGCCGCTATGTTCTGGACCGCGCGATCTTCGATGCGCTGCGCCGGGTGAAGCGCGGTGCGGGCAACGAGATCCAGCTGACCGACGCGATCGCGCTGCTGATCGAGGAGGGCCACCCCGTTCACGTGGTGGTGCACCGCGGAACCCGACACGACCTGGGAAATCCCGGCGGCTACCTCAAGGCTGCGGTTGACTTTGCGTTGGAACGCGACGACTACGGCCCCGAGCTGCGGCAGTGGTTGGTCGAGCGATTGGGCCTGACCGAGGACTGAGAACTGCGCGACAGGCCCGACTGAGGTGGAGAAAGGCGTGTTGTGCGTTCGGTTGAGGAGCAGCAGGCTCGGATAGCGGCTGCCGCGGTGGCGCCGCGACCGGTACGGGTCGCCATCGCCGAAGCCCAGGGTCTGATGTGCGCCGAAGAGGTGGTCACCGAGCGGCCCATGCCCGGGTTCGATCAGGCCGCGATCGACGGCTACGCGGTGCGCAGCGTGGATGTTCTCGGTGTCGGCGGCGGTGTGGGGGCGGACGACCACGACGGCCGTGACGTCAGCCTGCCCGTGATGGCCATGATCGAGGCGGGTGCCCGGACCCCGAGCCGGTTGCAGCCCCGGCAGGCCGCGCGGGTGCAGACCGGCGCGCCGATGCCGACGCTGGCCGATGCGGTCCTGCCGCTGCGGTGGACCGACGGGGGCGCGAACCGGGTGCGGGTGCTGCGCGGGGTGCGGTCCGGCGCGTATGTCCGCCGTGCCGGCGACGACGTACAGCCCGGTGACGTGGCGGTGCGCGCGGGCACCATCATCGGCGCGGCGCAGGTCGGACTGTTGGCGGCTGTCGGACGTGAGCGGGTGCTGGTCCACCCGCGGCCGCGGCTGTCGGTGATGAGCGTGGGCGGCGAGCTCGTCGACATCTCGCGCACCCCGGGCAACGGCCAGGTCTACGACGTGAACTCGTACGCGCTGGCCGCCGCGGGTCGCGATGCCGGTGCCGAGGTCAACCGCGTCGGAATCGTCGACACCGAGCCCGTCCGGCTGCGCGAAGTCGTCGAGGGGCAGCTCAACCGGGCCGAGATCGTCGTCATCGCCGGGGCGGTCGGCGGCGCCGCGGCCGAGTCGGTCCGCACGGTGCTCTCGGAGCTGGGCGAGATGGAGGTGTCGCGGATCGCGATGCACCCCGGTTCGGTGCAGGGCTTCGGTCAGCTGGGCCGCGACCGGGTTCCGGTGTTCCTGTTGCCCGCCAACCCGGTCAGCGCGCTGGTGGTCTTCGAGGTCATGGTGCGGCCGTTGATCCGGTTGTCGCTGGGCAAGCGGGCACCGATGCGCCGCATCGTCGAGGCCCGCGCCCTGTCGCCGATCACCTCGGTGTCGGGCCGCAAGGGCTATCTGCGCGGCCAGCTGATGCGCGACCAGGACACCGGCGAATACCTCGTCCAGGCGCTCGGCGGCGCCCCCGGCGCCTCGTCGCACCTCCTCGCCACGCTGGCCGAGGCAAACTGTCTGGTGATCGTGCCGACGGACGTCGACGAGGTCCGTACCGGTGAGACCGTGGACGTCGCCTTCCTGGCGCAACGCGGCTGACCCGATTAGAGGTGAACCTGCTGCGGTCGAGTTCTCTACATCCCGGATGGCCGATGCCGGTGGGCCCGTTGCGGGTGCCCGCCGGTGTGGTGCGGCTGCGTCCGGTCCGGCTGCGCGACGCCGCACAGTGGAGCCGCATCCGGCTGGCCGACCGCGCGCATCTGGAACCGTGGGAACCGGTGACCGGGGTGGATTGGGAAGTGCGACACGCGTTTTCGTCGTGGCCCTCGGTGTGTTCGACGCTGCGGTCGGAGGCCCGCAAAGGGCGGATGCTGCCGTATGTCATCGAAGTCGACGGGCATTTCGCCGGGCAGTTGACCATCGGCAACGTCACCCACGGCGCACTGCGCTCGGCGTGGATCGGCTACTGGGTGGCCAGTGAGCGCATCGGCGGGGGAGTGGCGACCGCGGCGCTGGCGCTCGGCGTGGACCACTGCTTCGGACCGGTGATGCTGCACCGGGTCGAGGCGACCGTGCGACCGGAGAACGCGCCGAGCCGCCGGGTGCTGGCAAAGGTCGGCTTCCGCGAGGAGGGTCTGCTCAAACGCTATCTCGACGTCGACGGCGGATGGCGTGACCACCTGCTGGTGGCGATCACCGTCGAGGAACTCAGCGGGTCGGCGTCATCGACGCTGGTGCGGTCCGGGCGCGCCGACTGGGCCTGACGGCTGTTACTGATGTGACACGTGTGACTAGTGGTGCTTGTCACAAGCGAATTACAGGTGTGTAATTGTCTCGGCGCGTCGACCCCAGGCGCGCTGGTCATCCGACCTAGCCTGTAGGGGAAAGGAGCAGGCGAAATGCCAAGCATCCCCCAATCTCTGCTGTGGATCTCGCTCGTGGTGCTCTGGCTCTTCGTGCTGGTGCCCATGCTGGTGAGCAAGCGCGATGCCGTGCGGCGCACGAGTGACGTCGCCTTGGCCACCCGCGTGCTGAACTCCGGGCAGAGTGCTCGACTGCTCCGCCGGTCCGGTCCGGCCGCCGGCCACCACTCCGATCCGGACTGGCGCCCCTCCGCCGAGGAGGTCGAGGACGAACCCCTCGACGACGAACCTGCGGGCACCGTGGTGTTGGCTGCCGCGCCGCAGCGCGACGCCGAACCCGACTACCTCGACGTCGACATCGTCGAAGAGGACTCCGGTGCGCTGCCCGTCGGGTCCGCGGCCGACCAGCCACTCGAGGACATCCTGCCGACCTCGGCCGCGGCCGAGGTAGAGGATGAGTCCGAGGTCGAGGATGAGGCCGACGACGAATCCGACCGTCTCGCAGAGGATTCGGACCACGCCGACAACGACGACCACACCGACTACGGCGACCACACCGACTACGGCGACCACGCCGAGGACGGCACCGAAGACGAGTACGAGTACGTGCCGGACTCGTCGGGGATCGAGACCGCCCCGGAGTCCGAACAGGCCGAGGACGTGATCGGTGCGGCGCGCAGACGGCGCTACGAGTCGAAGACCGCCGAGGCCGTCAGCGCCCGCAAGTACCGGTTCCGCAAGCGGATGGTGACCTCGATGGCGGTCGCACTGCTGGCGTCGGCCGTGCTCGCCTACCTCGTCGCGCCGTGGGCGTGGTGGCTGTGCGGGGCGGTGGGCGTGGTGACCGCCCTCTACCTCGGTTACCTGCGCAGGCAGACCCGTATCGAGGAGCAGGTGCGGCGCAGGCGCGCCCAGCGCATCCGCCGCTCCCGGCTGGGTGTGGAGAACACCGACGACCCGGAACTGGACGTGGTGCCCGCGCGCCTGCGCAGGCCCGGCGCGGCGGTGCTGGAGATCGACGATGAGGACCCGATCTTCGAGCACCTCGACGAGGTGGCGTTCGCCCGGCACTTCGACCTGCCCAAGGCCGCGGGGCAGTAGGTCGGTTTCGACCGGTGCGTGACGGCTGGTAGCCTTTCGTTCCGGTATCAGGGGCTATGGCGCAGTTGGTAGCGCGACTCGTTCGCATCGAGTAGGTCAGGGGTTCGATTCCCCTTAGCTCCACTTCACAGGGCCGGCTTCGGCGGCCGTTCTCCTCCCCGCCACATCGATGTCGATTCGATGCCGGAATCCGGCCTCGAAAATTCACAGAATCTGATACGTCCGTGCAGGTGCGGGGTATGTCCTTCCCTGATAATCTTCGTCAGCGCGCTTGACGTGAACAGTCCCGGGAGCTGATCCCGCAGAGAAAGGGGAGGCAGATGGCCGAACACGCCGAAGCCCTCGTCCGCAGAACCAAGAAGCTGGGCATCCTGGGATTCGGTGCGGTCGCCGTCACCGGAGCCTTCTTGGCGTTCGGAGCCGGTACGGCCGGCGCGGACGTCGAGGACGTCGAGGGTGACCCCGCGGCGCCGTCCGCATTCCCCGTCGCAGAAGACGGCATCCGCGTCGCCGATCCCGGTGTCGTGAACGCCGGTCCGTCCGAGGTGCGCGCGGCAGACGTCAACGCGCCGCTGCCGCCCGCCGGCGGTGAGACGAAGGACTCGCTGCGTGCCGTGCCGTCCATCACCGGTGGCATCGGCTCGTACATCGACTTCGGTCCGTTCGGTGGCGCAGGCGCCCCGATCTGGGATTGGTAACCCCGGCCCAGCCGGTTCAGATCGACGACCAGCGCTCGGTTCCGTTTCGACGGGGCCGGGCGCTTCTCGTTGTGCGCAAGACGTCACCGGCCTTTCCTTGGCGGGCCCCGCGCGTGCGCCGTAGCCTCGGACGCATGGCCGGTGCGACTGCCGCCCGCGCGGACGATCTCGCGGAACTGGACTTCTTCGCCGGCTGCTCCCCCGAGAACCTGGAGCCGTTGGCCGCGCAGCTGCGGCCGCTGACCGCGGCGCCCGGCGAGATCCTGATGCGCCAGGGCGAACACGCGGTGTCGTTCCTACTGATCTGTTCCGGCCGGGTCCAGGTGAGCCACACCGGCGCGGAGGGGCTACACGCCGTCGTCGACGTCCACCACGGCATGATCGTCGGCGAGATCGCACTGATGCGCGAGACCCCGCGCACGGCCACCGTCATCGCGCTCGACGAGGTGACCGGCTGGGTCGGTGCCCACGAAGCCTTCGCCACCATGCTCGAAGTGCCGACCATGATGGCCAAGCTCGTCCGCCTGGCTCGTCAGCGACTCGCGGCGTTCGTCGCCCCCATCCCCCTCACGGTGCGTGACGGATCTGAGTTCTTCATTCGTCCGGTGCTTCCCGGCGACAACGAACGCACCATCAACGGTCCGGTCGAGTTCTCGAGCGAGACCCTCTACCGGCGGTTCCAGTCGGCCCGTAAACCCACACCCCGGTTGATGGCCTATTTGTTCGAGGTCGATTACGCCGACCACTTCGTCTGGGTGATGACCGACGGCGCCGACGGGCCGGTCGTCGCCGATGCGCGGTTCGTCCGCGACGAGGGCGATCCCGCCACTGCCGAGGTGGCGTTCACCGTGGGCGACGACTACCAGGGCCGCGGCATCGGCACCGCCCTGATGTACGCGCTCGTCGTCGCGGCGAGCTACGACGGGGTCCGCCGGTTCACCGCCCGGGTCCTGACCGACAACTACGCGATGCGCCGGATTCTCGACCGGTTCGGGGCGAAGTGGCACCGGGACGATCTCGGCGTGGTCACCACCACCGTCGACGTACCCGATCCCGCCACGTTGCCGTTCCCGCCCGAACTGACCGCCCAGATCCGCGACGTCACCCGTCAGGTCATCCGGGCCGTCGGCTGATGGGACGGCCGCCGCTGACCAAGGACACCCGGCTGTGCATCTCGCTGGCCGGCCGTCCGAGCAACATCGGCACCCGCTTCCACAACCACCTCTATGAGGTGTTGGGTCTGGACTTCCTCTACAAGGCGTTCACCACCACCGACATCGGTGCGGCCGTCGGCGGGGTGCGCGCGCTCGGCATCCGGGGTTGCTCGGTGTCGATGCCGTTCAAACAGGACGTGCTCGCCCTCGTCGACGAGGTCGAGCCGTCCGCGCGAGTCATCAACGCGGTCAACACCATTGTGAACGACGACGGGCACCTGACCGCCGCCAACACCGACTACCTCGCTGTGCAGCGCCTGATCGACCAGTACGCCCTGAACCCCGCTCAGTCCGTGCTCATCCGGGGCAGCGGCGGGATGGCGTCCGCGGTCGGCGCGGCGTTCCGCGACCGTGGGTTCGCCTCAGGGACGCTGGTCGCGCGCAACGAGAGTGCCGGCCGTGCCCTGGCCGAACGCCTCGGCTACGACTACGCCGCCGACGTGGGAGCGCGCGTTGCCGACGTGATCGTCAACGTCACGCCCATCGGGATGGGCGGAGGTCCCGAAGAGCGGCAGCAGGCGTTCGACACGGACACGATCGTCAAAGCTCACACCGTGTTCGACGTCGTCGCGATGCCCGCCGAGACCCCGGTGATCCGCGCCGCCCGTACGGCCGGCGTGGACGTGATCACCGGTGCGGAGGTGGTGGCGCTGCAGGCCGCCGAGCAGTTCGAGCGCTACACCGGTGTGCGGCCCACGCCGGAACAGGTGGCCGAGGCGTCGGCCGTGTCCCGGCAGGGCTGACCGGTCAGGGGGTGATCGTCGTCTGCTCGTCGATCGCCGACGTGGCGTCCATCAGCGGCCCGATCTGGTCCTCGAGGCCGTCGGCGTTGATCTGCAACACGTAGAGCCCGCCGTCACCCGGGATGACCACGGTCTTCTGCGCGATCATGCGCTTTGCGCCGTCGCGGGTGTACGCACCCCCGATCTGGTACGCGTCGAAGCCACCGAGCTCGCTCGGGTTGCCGTCGCCCAGGTTCTCGTAGCCGGGCAGGTTCTTGATCTCGTTGGGGGCGTATTCGAGGATCTTCGCCGGGTCGGCGTCACCGGTGAGCTTCGACATCAGCGCGACGATCGTCGGCGGATCCTCGGACATCGCCGGGTCGGTGAACACCATTGCGCTGTAGGCCCATTCGGGTGCGCGGTCCCCGGCGTCCTGCCACCCCGGAGGCAGCGGCAGGTCGACCGTCGGCGCGCCGGGGGCGCCGCGCTTGACCGGCGCCTCCTCGATCTTGTTGTCGCGGATGTAGTCCACGATCGTGTAGGCGGGCCCCGGCTGATCCGGTGCTGCGCTCTCCGCGGCTGCCGGCGTCTCCGGCGCGCTGGTCGACGTTTCCTCGCCTGCGCTCGACTGCTCGGAGGATGACGAGTCGGAACCACATCCGGCCAGCGTGATGCCGAGCGTGACGGCGAGGGCCGCGACGCCGCCCACCCGCAGTGACGTTGCCATGGCCGTCTCCTCGTCGATCAAGAAAAGTCGGAATGAGCCTACGGTCCGGAGGCTCCCGGTCAGGGACGAAACGCCGCCGGGATCCGTCGGTGTCGTTCGGTTCCCCCGTCTGTCCACGCAGCGCAACGGTCTCGAGGTTTGCGCACTACGGGGGGTTTCAAGCCGAGGTCGATTCCTCCTTTCGGCAAATAATGTGATTCCGTGTGCAAATGTTTTCTCAGGTTTGCTGAGAGCGCAGCACTTTGTGTAGTCAACGATCGATAATTTCTTTGGGAATCACCTGAGAATTGAGGGCGGGAGAACCTCGACTGGTTCGCCTCTACCCGGCAAAATTCTTCTGAGCTGCTGGTGATGTGGGAATTCCGGTTATCTGTCGATGCGGCAGTTACCGGAAGACCCCTCCTGGCACACCTGGGGATATCGGAGGGGCCTTTCTCATGCGTGTTTCTGTCGGTTCGCTGCTGACTGTTGTTGCCGCCATCGCTGGTGCCGTTCTCTTGGCGTTCTCAGGAATGCTCACAGGGATTGTTCAGCTTCTGGCGACGACGGCGTTGATCATGGGCGGCACGGACCACCCGCTGTCGACGCCGCCGGACAGCATCGCCTTCGTGGACGGCTACATGGACGATGCCGTCGACAACTACATCGATCCGGATCCGAACACCGACCTGTCCATCAACAAGGTCGCGGTCATCACGCCGGAGCAGTTCTTTCCCGCATTCGGGTCCATGACGTTCGACGATTCGGTGCAGGAGGGCCGCGACAACCTCAACAACTGCGTGGCCGGGGCTGCGTCGTGTGAGTACAACGAGAGCGCGGCGCTCGGATCGGAGGCGCCGCAGGAGGGCGACAACTTCATCGTCTTCGGCTACTCCCAGAGTGCCGTCATCGCCTCGCTCGTCAAACGCGACCTGATGAAGATCCCGGCCGCACAGGCGCCTAATGTCTCCTTCGTGCTCCTCTCCAACGCGATGCGGCCCAACGGCGGCATCCTGGCGCGCGGTTTCGAGGGCATGACCATCCCGATACTGGGCGTCACCTTCCACGGTCCGACCCCGACCGACTCCTGTGAGGAATCCGGGCCCTGCTACCGGACTGTGGACGTCGCTCAGCAGTACGACTTCATGGGCGGCGACGCCCCGGTCGCGCCGCTCAATGTCGTGGCGATGGCGAATTCGTTGGCGGCCTACTACTACCTGCACGGTGCGGTTCCGCAGAAGTCCCTCGACGATCCGAACGTCATCGACCAGGGCGAGTTCGGCGATACGCAGTACTACCTGATTCCGGCCGAGCGGTTGCCGCTGCTCATGCCGTTCGAGCAGGCCGGTGTCCCCGCGCCCATCCTGGCCGTGCTGGACGCGCCGCTGCGGGTCATCGTCGAAGCCGGCTACGACCGCGAGAGCAGCCCGGGCGAACACGTGCAGTTCCGGCTCCTGCCGATCGGCGATCCGTTCCGCTTCCTGGTGAACCTCGCCCGGTCGGTTCCGGTCGGCATCGACGACGGGTTGCAGGAGGCCGGGCTCGGCCGGGCGCTGGGCACCGAGGACGTCTTCCGGCCGTACGGCGTGGGCGGTGAGGAGCTGCCCCAGCCGGGCGATACTGCCGACGACGAGCCGGCCCTCGAGGCCTCTGGCGCCGACGCCACGGCAGGCAATGCCGAGGTGCCCTCAGAGCCGGTCGGGTCGGAGCCGCCCGCCGGGCCGGCTGCGAACGGCGTGGCCGACGGCGGCCCGCTCGATCAGCGGGAAGGCGATCAGTTGGGCACGCCGAGCGGCGATCCTGTCGTCCCCGCGGCTCCCGCAGAGGTCAAGGAACGTCGGCTCTCCTCAGTGATCCGCGGTCTGACCGAGCGCGACGAGGCCGACGCGCCGAAGCTGCCGTCTGTTCGTCTCCCGGGTGAGCGCGTGGTGCGACGTGTGGTCGAGAGCGTGACGGGCCAGCGTCTCCAGCGGCCCGACGACGCGGGTGGTGCGGCCGAAGGCGGGACGGACGCGGCGAGCAGTGCCGGCGCGGCCGAGAGCGACCCGGGCGCAGCCTGACCGACACGCGGCGCACGTTGTGATATCAACGCGACGTGCGCCGCTTCGCGGTCGTTGTGGCCGTCGCCGTCAGTGTCTCGTCGTGCGGTCAGCCGTCACCTCCACCGCCCGCCCCGTCGACCACCGAAGCGGCCGGTCCCATCGACCCGTCCCGGATGAACCGCGCCCGCTACGAACTGCCGCCGGGATATGAGGTGGCCGAACTGCAGGGACGGGTCGCGCCGCTCGCGCAGTGGGGATACGGCCCGAACTGGTCGGCGGATCCACCGCAGTGCGGTGCGCTCGCCGAACCCCCGGTCGACCCGGCGACGGTACGCGGCTTCTCGGCGTCCGGGGAGGGCGGCATCGTGTACGCGGTGGCGGCGGACGGGGCGATGCCGGTCGACCCCGTGCTGCTCGACGAATGCGGCCGGTGGACCCTGGCGGCCGGGCCGACGACCGGCGCCGTTCGCGGCGCCGATCCGCCCCCGGTGCCCGGGGTCGTCGGTTTCGGCATGGTCGCCGACACCGTCACGGTCGTCGAGGGCGGGACGGAAACCCGTTCGCACGCAGAGACATTCGTGGCCTCCGAGGACGGGCGCCTGGTGTACGTCACCGTCGTCACCGACCCCGGTTCGCCGAGCCCCGCGCTCGACGGCGGTTTCGCCGCGGATCTGCTGACCCGGACCGTGGCGGCGTTGAGGGGCTGAACGCCGGTGGCCCGGTACATTGGCGGCGATGTCCACCCCGAAGAAGCTCGCGGCCACGGCGTGCGTCGGACTGCTCGCCGCATGTGGGCCCGCCCCCGCCGCCGAATCCGATCTCGCCGGCGCCGACATCGCCCGCATCTCAGAGGTCAAGGCGACGTTCGGGGACCGGTTCCAGTACCGCGACATCGCACCGACGGGCATCGACCCGAAATTGCTGCAACCTCAGAAGATGCCGCCCGGCATGACGTTTCAGCCCCCGGACTGCGCGAAGTTCGCCGAAGGACAGCTGCCCGAGGCGGATCTGAAGGGCAACATGGCCGCCGCCACCGCCGAGGGTGAGGGCAACCGGTTCATCGCCCTCGCCGTCGAGACCAACGAACCGGTACCGGTCACCGAGCCGGGCGACTCCTGCAAGAAGGTCGAGTTCAGCGGGCCGGGACTGCGCGGCGCCGTCGAGGTCGTGGAGGCGCCGCACATCGACGGTGCGCAGACCAGCGGCACGCATCGCGTCCTGCAGACCGTGGTGGCCGGCGCACCGCGCATCGGTGAGCTGTACAACTACACCGCACGCTTCGGGTCCTACATGGTGATCGTGACGGCCAATCCCCTCGTCACGCCGGACAAGCCGGTGGCGCCGGTGAACACCGAACGGGCCCGCCGCCTGCTCGTCGACGCGGTGGCCGCCGTACAGGGCTGACCGGTCACCGCACGTCGTGCGGCCGGAACTGGATGCTGATCCGGGGGCCGGTCGGACGGGTGGTCTTCGGGATCGCGTGTTCCCATGTGCGCTGGCAGGATCCGCCCATCACGAGCAGGTCGCCGTGGTGGTGCTGGATGCGCAGCGACGGCCCGCCGCCGCGCGGCCGCAGCGCGAAGACCCGGGTGGCGCCGAGGCCGACGATCGCGACCATCGTGTCCTCGCGGCTGCTTCGGCCGATGTTGTCGCCGTGCCAGGCGACGCTGTCGTTGCCGTCGCGGTACAGGCACAGGCCGGCGGTCGTGAAGGGTTCGCCGAGTTCGCCGCCGTAGGTGTCGTTGAGCCGTCGGCGCATCTGTTTGAGGCGTGGATGCGGCGCCTCGTCCTCGACGAGGTTGTGGAAGCTCAGCAGCCGCGGCACGTCGAGCACCCGGTCGTACATCTGTCTGCGTTCGGCCCGCCACGGGATGCCCTCGCGCAGTTCCTCGAACAGGGTGTCGGCATCGGTCAGCCAGCCCGACCGGACGTCGAGCCATGCGCCGTTGCCGAGTGCGCGGCGCTCCGCGTGCTCGAAAAGCGAGCCCTGTAGAGCCAGCTCCATGGGAGCCAGTGTATCGCACACGCGTTCGACTCCTCAGAGACGAACGGGTCCGGGTCCGCTCCCTGCCAGGACGTCACCGGGATTGGCGAGGCTGCACGTCTTGAGGCTGAGGCAGCCGCAGCCGATGCAGCCGGCCAGGTTGTCGCGCAGTCGCTGCAGGTGCAGGATCCGCTCGTCGAGGTCCGCGCGCCAGCTCTCGGAGAGCTTCGCCCAGTCCTTGCTCGTCGGCACGCGGTCGGTGGGCAGGGTGGCCAGCGCCGCGCGGATGCGGGCCAGCGGGATGCCGAGCCGTTGCGACATCCGGATGAAGGCGACGCGCCGTAGCGTCTCGCGCGCGTAGCGGCGCTGGTTGCCCGCGGTGCGCCGGCTGGTGATGAGGCCTTCGCGTTCATAGAAGTGCAGCGCCGAGACCGCGACACCGCTGCGGGCCGACATCTCGCTCGGGGTCAGCTCATGGCCGTCCATGACCTGAACAATACTTCAGGTCTCGGCACGGAGGCGTTGGCGCTACGGTGCTAGATGTGACACTGGGCTGCGATTCCGAGGTCGGCACGCTGCGTGTGGTCATCCTGCACCGTCCCGGTGCGGAACTGCAGCGGTTGACCCCGCGCAACAACGACGCGCTGCTGTTCGACGGGCTGCCGTGGGTGTCGCGTGCGCAGGACGAACACGATGCGTTCGCGGACCTGTTGCGCTCCCGCGGTGTCGAGGTGCTGCTGCTGGCGGATCTGCTGGCCGAGGCGCTCGCCAGCGGGGCGGCGCGGATGCACGGTATTGCCGCCGCCGTCGATCCGCGTCGGTTGGGACTGCCTCTGGCGCAAGAACTCTCGGCGTATCTGCGGACGCTTGAGGCGGCTCCGCTGGCGCACGTGCTCGTCGCCGGTATGACGTTCAACGAGTTGCCGTTCGCGGCGAGTGACCTGTCGTTGGTGCGTCGGATGCACCACGGCGGCGATTTCGTGATCGACCCGCTGCCGAACCTGCTGTTCACGCGCGACTCGTCGTTCTGGATCGGCCCGCGGGTGGCGATCACGTCGCTGGCGCTGCCCGCCCGGTCGCGGGAGACGTCGCTGACCGACCTGATCTACGCTCACCATCCGCGGTTCCTCGGCGTGCGACGGGCCTACGAATCGCGGTCGGCTCCGGTCGAAGGCGGTGACGTGTTGTTGCTCGCGCCCGGCGTGGTGGCGGTCGGGGTGGGGGAGCGGACGACGCCCGCGGGCGCGGAGGCGTTGGCGCGCAGCCTGTTCGACGACGATCTCGCGCACACAGTGCTCGCCGTGCCGATCGCCCAGGAGCGGGCGCAGATGCACCTCGACACGGTGTGCACGATGGTCGACGTCGACGCGGTGGTGATGTACCCGAATGTCGTGGACTCGTTGTCGGCGTTCACGATTCGCCGCAACGGCGACGGCGGGGTGCGGATCGACGACGCCGCGCCGTTCGTGAGCGCCGCCGCCGAGGCGATGGGCATCGACAGGTTGCGGGTGATCGATACGGGCCTCGATCCGGTCACGGCGGAACGCGAGCAGTGGGACGACGGGAACAACACGCTCGCGCTGGCGCCGGGTGTCGTGGCCGCCTATGAGCGCAATATGGAAACCAATGCGAGGCTTGCGGATTCGGGTATCGAGGTGCTGCCGATCGCCGCGTCGGAGCTCGGGACGGGCCGGGGTGGGCCGCGGTGCATGTCGTGTCCGGCGGCCCGCGACCCGCTCTGACGCCGCTGGCCTTTGGCGAAGATTGCGCTCACGGCTGTGGTCGCGGCGCCGTTCACAACCGTCAGCGCAATGTCTGCGGTGTCCATCCGCGGCGGGCCAATGCCTCGCGGACCCGGTGGACGACGAACCGCCGGCTGTGCTCCTTGACCACCTTGATGTCGATCCAGCCCTCACCGTCGATCAGCTCCGCCCGCCCGATGTCGTAGACGTACTGATCGCGATCGGTGCTGTGGTGGGCGCCCTCGTAGTCCAACCCGACCTTCGGTTCGTCGTAGCCCATGTCGATGAACGCCTCGCGGTGTCCGTCGCTCACGCGGATCTGCGTGCGCGGCCGCGGAAGTCCCGCGTCGACGAGCGTGAGCCGAAGCGCCGTCTCCTTCGGCGACTGCGCACCACCGTCCATCAGATCGAGCGCGATGCGTGCACGGGGCAATCCGCGCGCTCGCGGATACCGCTCGGCGAGCGCCAGCACCTCCGCCGTCCTGACGCCGGTCGCCCGCGCCAGCGAATCGAGATGGGCGACCGCCTCGTCACGGGGCAGATGCCTCGCCAGATCGAAGGCCGTCCTGCGCGGCGTCGTCACGCGCAGACCCGAGAGATCGAGTATCTCGTCGTCGGCGATCCGCTCGTTCCGGACGATGATCCCGTCCGGGGGCCGTCCACACTGCCAGAGCATCTCGATGGGTGTCGTCGCGTCGACCCACAGCGCGCCGTGTGCCGCGGCGGCGGCGCGACCGGTGATGACGCCGTTTTTGCCGGACCACAGCCAGGCTCCGGCGGCCTTCAGTCGCAGCGACGGTGGCAACTCCTTCGGCGCGTAGACATCGGGGAAGAGCCGGCGGTAGTGCCACCGCAATTGGCCGCGGGTCAGCGCTCCGCTCGCCAGCAGCTCACCGCCCACGACCACCTCCTGCATGGCCTGATGCTGTCGCGCGTCGCCGACAGAACCGCCTGGCAGGTCGAGACTTTGCGTCCAGGGCTGTGGATAACCGCCGGGTCGCAGCCGCCAGTGCAAAAACGAGCGCCGCCGACGGACTCTAGCGCCAGCTCGGCAGCCAGATCTGCATGTTCCACGTCGACTGGCTGATCGGGATGCCCGTGAGAATCGGGAACAGCCACGCGAAGTTCGTGATCACGAGCGCCACATAGCCGGCGACGACGATCAGCCCGAGCGTGCGCCGCTCGGCGTTCTGCCTCGGCGCGTGCAGGATGTCGCCGAGGATCAGCGCGATCGCCATCACCAGGAACGGCGCCATCACCGCCGCGTAGAAGAAGTACATCTGCCGGTCTATGTCGACGAACCACGGCAGGAAGCCGGCCGAATAGCCCACCAGCACAACGGCGTAGCGCCAGTCGCGCTTGACGAACGCCCGCCACACCGCCCAGCCGAGGACCGGCACCGCGATGAACCACATGGCCGGCGTGCCGACCAGCATCACCGCCTTCACACACGACTGCGCGCCACAGCCCGGCACGTCCTGGTTGTCGATCGCGTAGAGCACCGGCCGCAGCGACATCGGCCACGTCCACGGTTTCGACTCCCACGGGTGGTGGTTGCCGTCGGAGTTCGTCAGGCCGGAGTGGAACCGGTAGGCGGCGTACGTGTAATGCCACAGCGACCGCACCGCGTCGGGCACCGGCCACGCGCTGTCCTCGCCGATGGACTGCCCGACCTCATGCCGGTTCACCCCGGTCTCGGAGGCGAACCACGGTGTGTACGACGCCAGGTACACGCCGAACGGGATCAACACCAACGCGTAGAGCGACGGCCCGAGATCCCGCCGGAAGGCCCCGCGCCACGGCCGCGGCACCCGGTACTGCCGCCGCGCCACGATGTCGAGCGTCAGCGTCAGCACACCGAAGAACGCGACGAAGTACAGCCCCGACCACTTCGTGGCGCACGCCAGCCCGAGCAGCACGCCCGCACCGAACCGCCACCACCGCACGCCGAGCCGCGGCCCCCACGGCGTCTCGGCGATCCGGCCCTCGAGCAGCGCGACGTGCATCCGCTCGCGGACCTGGTCGCGGTCGACCATCAGGCAGCCGAACGCCGCGACGACGAACACGGTGAGGAACCCGTCGAGCAGTGCGGTGCGCGACGTGACGAACGTGACGCCGTCGGCGATCAGCAGCAGCCCGGCGATGCCCCCGACGGCCGTCGAACGGCTGATACGCCGCGTGATCCGGGCCACGAGCAGGATCAGCACCACCCCGCACACCGCCCCGGAGAACCGCCAGCCCACGCCGTTGTACCCGAACAGCGCCTCGCCGATCGCGATCAACTGCTTGCCGACGGGCGGGTGCACCACCAGCCCGTAGCCGGGGTTGTCCTCGACGCCGTGGTTGTGCAGCGCCTGCCAGGCCTGCGGGGCGTAGTGCTTCTCGTCGAAGATCGGCGTGCCCGCGTCGGTGGGCGAGCCCAGGTTGAGGAACCGGGTGAGTGCGGCGAGCGCGGTGATCACCGCCGTCATCGCCCAGCCCTGCAGCCGGTCGACAGGTCCGAAGTCGGCCAACGGCATCAGGGGGGCGGGGCTGATGACCGGAACCGCGCGCGGAGCGTCGGTGGCGGGTGCGGTCACGCCTTCAGATCGTAGGCTGTGGGGCATGACCGCCGGTCGTCTGCTGCTCGGCGCCACCCCACTCGGCCAGCCCGGCGACGCCTCGGAGCGGCTCGTGAACGCGCTCGCGCGGGCGGATGTCGTCGCCGCCGAGGACACCCGCAGGGTCCGCCAGCTCGCCCAGTCGCTCGGCGTGCGGCCCGTCGGCAAGGTGCTGAGCCTGTTCGACCAGAACGAGGCGTCACGCGTTCCCGCGCTGGTGGAGGCGATCAAGTCGGGGGCGACGGTGCTGGTGGTCAGCGACGCGGGCATGCCGCTGATCAACGACCCCGGCTACCGCCTGGTGAGCGCTTGCGTGGACGCCGGGCTGACGGTCAGCTGCCTGCCGGGGCCTTCGGCGGTGACGACGGCGCTGGCGGTCTCCGGGCTGCCCGCGGACCGGTTCTGTTTCGAGGGCTTCCCGCCGCGCAAGCACGTCGCCCGCACCGCCTGGCTGCAGGCGCTGAGCTCCGAGCAGCGCACCTGCGTGTTCTTCGAATCGCCCCGCCGACTGCCCGACACCCTGCGCGACGCCGTCGAGGCGCTCGGCGGCGACCGCAGGGCCGTGGTCTGCCGGGAGCTGACGAAGACCCACGAGGAGGTCAGACGCGGCACGCTGGCCGAACTCGCCGACTGGGCCGCCGACGGTGTGCTGGGGGAGATCACCGTGGTCCTCGCGGGTGCGGTGCCGTCCGCCGATCTGGACACCCTCGTCGCCGACGTCAACGACCGCGTCGCGGCAGGCGCGCGCGTGAAGGATGCGTGCGCGGAGGTGATCGCCGCCAATCCCGGGGCTCCGTCGCGGCGTGAGCTCTACGACGCGGTGCTGCGCTCGCGCGGTTAGGACCGGTCGGCGGTGACCGCCACGGACCGGTCTTCGCGCGGCGTCGGCGACCAGGGCCCGACGATGGACGCGGCCTTGTGCAGGCATTCGTCCCATTCGCGGTCCGGATCGGAGTCGGCGGTGATGCCGCCGCCGACGCCGAGCACCGCGGATCCGTCGGCGCCGAACTCGACGGTCCGGATCGCGACGTTCAACTCGCATCCCGCGGCCGGGGAGGCCAGACCGATTGTGCCGCAGTAGATCCCGCGTCGGTTCGGTTCCCAGTGCCGCAGTAGGCTGCGCGCCCGGCCCTTCGGGGTGCCGGTGACCGACGCCGGCGGGAACGTCGCGTCGAGCACCTCGGCCATCGGCAGGCCGGCGTCGACCTGCGCGGTGACGGTCGACACCAGGTGCCAGACCCCGGGCGCCGGGCGGACGGCCAGCAGTTCGGGCACCGTCACGGTCCCGGTCCGGGCGACGCGGCCGAGGTCGTTGCGGACCAGGTCGACGATCATGATGTTCTCCGCCACATCCTTGACCGAGTTCCGCAGCTCGCAGGGGTCCGCCCAGGACGGCAGCGTGCCCTTGATCGGGCTGGAGGTCACCGCCGTACCGCGGCGGCGCAGGAACAGCTCGGGGGACAGCGACGCCACCGCACCCCAGTCACCCGCCAGGTAGGCGGCGCGGGCCGGGGTGGTGCGGCGCACGGTGTCGACGAAGAAGTCCAGCGGGGATCCGCGCAGGCGTCCGGTGAACTGCGTGCACACGCAGGCCTGGTAGACCTCGCCCGCGGCGATCGCGGCGAGGCAGTCGATCACACCGCTGCGGTGGGCGTCGCGATCCGGCGGTGTCCAGTCGATCTCGGGGACCGACGGCGCCGTGGGCCGCCGGACGGCGTCCACGACCCATACGGGAGCCGTTGCCTTGCTGAGGCTTTCGTACCACCAGCAGCCTTCGCGGTCGCGCCGTAGGACGCAGTCCGACCAGCCGCCTGCCGCCGCGGGGATACGCGGGCCCGCTCCGTCGGCGCCCGGGTCGGGATAGGACAGGTAGCCGAACCACCCGCCGCCGACGGCGCGTCCGGCGCCGGGCGTCACGTCGAACACCGAGGTGGCCTCGACGGGCGCGATCGCCACCGACGGGGCGATGACGGCCGTGGCGCCGAACCAGTCCCCGAGCAGCGCGGCGGGCGGGGGGAGGCCGAGCGCGGTTCCGGCCGAGGCGACCGCGGCGAGCACCGAGGGCGCGTCGCCGAGGTCGACGAGCCGCTCGATCCGCACCGCCCCAGCTTCTCAAATCGTGCGGGTGATCTCCCGCGGGACGTCCACGCCGACCAGCTTGTCCGGGTTGCGCATCGCATAGAAGTGGCTGATCCGGCCGTCGACGACCTCGGCGATCACGATGCCCTCGAAGCTGTCGCCGAGGTAGAGCTTCAAGGCGGGGGAGTTGTTGTAGACGGCTGGTTCGACGCGTCCGCCTTCGCCGGCCATCCGCATCAGGCCGAGGACCAGCTTGCTGACCCGTTCGGCACCGCTGACCGGTCGGCGCGCCGCGCTCCGCTTGCCCGCGCTGTCGGCGGTCCACACCACGTCGGGTGCGAGCAGTTGCATCAGGCTGTCGACGTCACCGGTCGACGCCGCGATGAAGAACCGCATGGTGATCTCGGTCGACGTCTTCGGATCGACCGGCTCGAACCGCTTGCGGCGTGACTGGACGTGCTCGCGGGCGCGGTGCGCCATCTGCCGCACCGCGGTCGTCGACTTGCCGATCGCCGTGGCGATCTCGTCGTGGCTGAACGCGAACACCTCGCGCAGGACGAACACCGCGCGCTCGTCGGGGGTGAGTGTCTCGAGCACCACCAGCATCGCCATGGACACCGACTCGGCGAGCACCACGTCGGCCTCGGCGTCCCTGGTCTCCACCAGCAGCGGTTCGGGGAGCCACGGACCGATGTAGTCCTCGCGTCTGCGGGTCTGGGCCCGCAGCGCGTTGAGGGCCTGCCGGGTGACGAGCTGGGCGAGGTAGGCCTTGGTGTCCTGCACCGTCGACAGGTCCACCTCGGCCCAGCGCAGATAGCTCTCCTGCAGCACATCGTCGGATTCGGTTGCGCTACCGAGAATCTCGTAGGCGATCGTGAACAGCAGCGGCCGCAGCAACGTGAACCGCTCGGCGTGGTCGTTCACGGCACCGGCACCTCTGGGCCGTTCATGGCGAGCCGTTGCCCGCGCTTGCCGCCCTTGAGCCAGAAGTAGCTTCCCGGCTTGCGCGCCTCGCGGGACAGGAACGACACCGTGCCCTTGCAGACCGTCTCCTTGATGGAGGCCGCGACCCGGCCACCGATGTGCAGCGGCATGACCCGGTCGTCGAGGTGCGCGAGCTGGATGAGCCCGGCCCTGCGCCCCAAGCTGATGCACTGGCCGGTGAACGCCTGGTTCAGCACCTTGGGTTCGGCGCCGGCGATGCGGCTCAGCACGGTGTTGGCGGCCTGCGCGCCGAGCGGGATGGCGGCCTGGCAGCTCATGCGCAGCGGGAGGTCCGACGGCGCCGATGCATCGCCCGCGGCGACGATGCGGGCGTCGTCGACGCTGGTGAGGGTCTCGTCGGTGAGCAACCGGCCGATGCGGTCGGTGGCCAGCCCGCTGCGCGCGGCGAGGTCGGGCACCCCGAAGCCCGCCGTCCAGACGGTGACCGCGCTGGACAGCCGGCGGCCGTCCGACAGCGTGACCGCATCGCGGTGCACCTCGGTGACCACGGCACCCGGCCCGTCGAGCACGGTCACGCCGAGCTTGGCGAACCGCCTGGCGGCCGTCCGGCGTCCCGCGGTGCTCAGGTAGGGGCCGAGGACACTGCCGCACACCAGCGTGACCCGACGGCCCGCCTCGGCGAGTTCGGCGGCCATCTCCATCCCTGTCGGCCCGGCGCCCACCACGACGATCGGCGCGTCGGGCACGGCCCCGGCGACCGCGGCGCGCAGCGGTTCGCCGTGTTCGTATTCGGAGATGGGATAAGCGAATTCGGCGGCCCCGGGCACATCGAGCGCGGCGCCGGTGCTGCCGACCGCATAGATCAGGTAGTCGTAGTCGAGCGTATCGCCGGAGGCGAGGTCCACCCGACGGGCCGCCGCGTCGATCCGGTGCGCCGAGTCGACGACCAGTTCGATGCCGTCGCCGAGCACGGTGCCGAAGTCGACGACCGCGTCATCGGATCCGGTGGCCATCTGGTGCAGGCGGATCCGCTCGACGAACTGCGGCCTGGGGTTGACGAGCGTGATCCGGACACGCTCGTCGAGGCGCAGGTGGTTGGCGGCCATCACGCCGGCGTAACCGCCGCCGATCACCACGACGTGGTCTGTGCGTTCTTTCATGTCGCCCTCCTTCGGTCGTCCGGCGCTTCGCGGCCACCGGGAGGCGGCCAGACGGTGAAGAGCCGGTATGACCTCGAGACACCACGCACACGAGGAGTGTGACACTTCGGAGCCGGATGTGGTCGAGGTCACTCTCGCCGGATCGCCCGCGCCACCGTGACGCCGATCAGCTTGTCGGGATTGGCCATCGCGTAGAAGGTGGCGATCCTGCCGTCGACCACGTCGACCAGGAACAGCCCCTTCATCTCGTCGCCGCTGAACACGACGACCGCCGGAGTGTTGTTGTACGTCGCCGTCTCGAAGCGGAGGTCCGGGACGCGCTGCGGCCCCACCCGGAAGAAGCCGGCGACAAGCGCCGCCACCTTCCTGGCACCCACCACCGGCCGCCGGACCGCCTGAACGCGCCCGCCGCTGTCGGTGATCCACGCCGCGTCCGGCGCGAGCACCGCCAGCAGACCCTGGATGTCACCGGTGGCCGCGGCCGCCATGAACCGTTCGGTCACCTTCGCGGCGTCGGCGGCGTCGGTGGGCCCGAACCGCTTCCGTCTGGCGTGGACGTGCTCGCGGGCGCGGTACGCCATCTGGCGCACCGCACCCACGGACTTGCCGACCGCTGCGGCGATCTCGGGGTGGTCGAAGCCGAACACCTCACGCAGCACGAACACCGCCCGCTCGTCCGGGGTGAGGGTCTCGAGCAGGACCAGCATGGCCATCGACACCGATTCGGCCAGCACCACATCGGACGCGGCGTCACCGTCGTCGAGCAACAGCGGTTCGGGCAGCCAGGGGCCCACGTACTCCTCTCGCCTGCGTGCGTTCGCCCGCACCGCGTTGAGGGCCTGACGGGTCACCAACTGCGCCAGATAGGACTTGGTGTCCCGAACCGTCGCCAGGTCCACCTCCGCCCACCGCAAGTAACTGTCCTGTAGGACGTCCTCGGATTCGGTTGTGCTGCCGAGAATCTCGTAAGCGATCGTGAACAGCAGCGGACGCAGCAGGGTGAACCGTTCGGCGTGTTCGCCGGTGGTGGTCACGGTGCGGTGCCCACCTCGACCGCCGGTTGCTGCGGCCGCGGGCCGCCCTTGAACCAGAACGCCGACCCCGGTTTGCGGGCCTCGCGGCGCAGCCCCCAGATCGTGCCCTTGCAGATGATCTCCTTGAGCACCGCGGCGATCCGGCCGCCGACGTAGACGTCGACCGGGGTGTCATCCCTGCGGCCGAACTGCACGATGCCCGTGCGGCGGCCCAGGCTGGTGCAGGTGCCCGCGAAGCCGTACTCGAAAACCGCGGGTTCGGTGCCCGCGATCCGGCTCAGCACGGTGTTGGCCGCCTGTGGACCGAGCTGTGAGGCCGATGCGCAGCACATCCGCAATGGCTCACCCGAAGGGGCCGCGCAGTCGCCGGCCGCGATGATGCGGGGGTCGTCGAGGCTCGTCAATGTCTCGTCGGTGAGCAGCCGGCCCATGGCGTCGGTGCGGAGTCCGCTGGCCACCGCCAACTCGGGCACCCCGAAGCCGCCGGTCCAGATCGTCAACGCGCTCGGACGCACCGCGCCGTCGGCGAAGACCACCGCATCGGGCCGAACCTCGGTCACCACATCGTTTTCCATGACCGCGATCCGCAGCTTCGCCAGCGCCTTGGCGACCGACCGCCGGCCCGGTTCGGACAGCGACGGGCCGAGCCGGCCACCGCATACGAGCGTGATCCTGCGGCCCTGCTCGGCGAGTTCGGTGGCGACCTCGATTCCGGTCAGGCCGCCTCCGACGACGGTCACCGGTGCATCCGGGTGCAGCTCGTCGACGGCCACGCGCAATCGCTGCGCCTGCTCCAGTTCCGCTACCGGATAGGCGGATTCGGCCGCGCCGGGTACCGATTCGCTCACCGCGCCGGTGCTGCCGACCGCGTAGATCACGTAGTCGTAGCGCAGCGCGTCGCCCGAGGCGAGTTCGACCGAGCGGGCTGCGGTGTCGATGCGGGTGGCCGTGTCGACGACGAGCCGGATGCCCTCACCGAGCAGGTCGCCGTAGTCGACGGTGGCGTCGGCGGTGCCGGCCACCAACTGGTGCAGCCGGATCCGTTCGACGAATCTCGGTCGCGGGTTCACCAGCGTGATGTCGAGATCGCCGCGCATCCGCAGATGGTTGGCCGCCAGGGTTCCGCTGTATCCGCCGCCGATGACGACGACATGTGGGCGGTGGTTCATGGTTCCTCCAGGTCTCGGGGATGTGATGCCCCTGAGACACCGCCCGCGACCGGAACGTCACGCCGTAGCCGCTACATGTGAGCCAGATCACTCAGATGAGGCCGAGGGCGAGCATCGCGTCGGCCACCCGCGTGAAGCCGGCGATGTTGGCGCCGGCCACGTAGTTGCCCGGCTGCCCGTACTCGTCGGCGGTCCGCAGACACCGGTCGTGGATGCGGCCCATGATCTCGGCCAGCTTCTCCTCGGTCTCATCGAAGGTCCACGAATCGCGCGACGCATTCTGCTGCATCTCCAGCGCGCTGGTCGCCACACCGCCGGCGTTGACGGCCT
Organism: Mycobacterium sp. IS-1496; assembly: GCF_001499995.1. Taxonomy (GTDB): domain Bacteria; phylum Actinomycetota; class Actinomycetes; order Mycobacteriales; family Mycobacteriaceae; genus Mycobacterium. The sequence goes on along the minus strand of NZ_LQIU01000029.1, from coordinate 31,117 downwards.
TACCGGGGGCGAAGACGGTGCCGGCCTCGGCGAAGAGTTTGACCGCCTCGGGCGTGCACGGCATGTTCGCGCCCTCGGCGACGATTCGGCAGCCGCCCTTGACCAGCTGCGCGGCGTCGGCGCCGTTGATCTCGTTCTGGGTGGCGCTGGGCACCGCGATGTCGCATTCGACGTCCCACACGTTGCCGTGCACGAAATGCGCTCGGCCGCCGTGTATCTCGGCGTAGTCCGACACCCGGCCGCGCTGGACCTCTTTGATCTCCTTGAGCGTCGCCAGGTCGATGCCGTCGGGGTCGACGACGTACCCGTCGGAGTCCGAACACGCGATGACCGTGCCGCCGAGCTGCTGGATCTTCTCGATCGCGTAGATGGCCACGTTGCCCGATCCGGACACCACGGCGCGCTTGCCGTCGAAGGACTCGCCGCGGGCCTTGAGGATGTCGGCGATGAAGTACACGGTCCCGTAGCCGGTCGCCTCGGTGCGCACCAGCGAGCCGCCCCACGTCATGCCCTTACCGGTCAGCACACCGGACTCGTAGCGGTTGGTGATGCGCTTGTACTGACCGAAGAGGTAGCCGATCTCGCGCATGCCGACCCCGATGTCGCCGGCGGGCACGTCGGTGTACTCGCCGATGTGGCGGTACAGCTCGGTCATGAACGACTGACAGAACCGCATGATCTCGCCGTTGGACCGGCCCTTGGGGTCGAAGTCCGAACCGCCCTTGCCGCCGCCGATGGGCATGCCGGTCAGCGAGTTCTTGAAGATCTGCTCGAACCCGAGGAACTTCACGATGCCCAGATACACCGACGGATGGAACCGCAGGCCACCCTTGAACGGGCCCAGCGCCGAGTTGAACTCGACCCGGAAGCCGCGGTTCATCTGGACGGTGCCGCTGTCGTCGACCCACGGCACCCGGAACAGGATCTGCCGCTCCGGTTCGCACAGCCGGCGGATGACCGCGGCGTCGGCGTACTCCGGATGTTTGGCCACCACCGGTCCGAGGCTCTGCAGCACCTCGTAGACGGCCTGATGGAATTCGGTCTCGCCGGGGTTGCGCCGCGCGACCTCCTCGAAGATGTCCTGCAGGTTCTCGTGCAGCCCGTTCATGCTTCCTCCACCTGGTACCTCGGGAACACCCCGACGGGCTTCGGCAGTGCGGTGCCCGGGGTGAGGCGTGCCGAAACGGCGGCGAAGGTGCGTTGATCGCCCGGCTGGCCGAGCAGGTCGAGCAGTCGGGCCGCGGACTCCGGCATCACCGGCTGAACTAGCAGTGCCGCCACACGGACGGCTTCGAGCGTCGTGTACAGCACCGTGCGGAACCGCGCCTGGTCCTCCGCCGCTTCCGACTTGCTCAGAACCCAGGGTTGTTGGGCGGAGAAGTAACGGTTGACCTGGCCGAGCATGAACCAGATCGTTTCGAGGGCGGTGTGCATAGCAGGAACATCGAAATAGATTCGTACGGCGTTGAGCAGTTCATCGCTTGCTAGGCCAAGAATGTGCTGGTCGTCGGCGGTGAATTCGCCCGGCTCCGGCACGGCGCTGCCGAGGTTCTTGGCGACCATCGACAGTGAGCGCTGCGCGAGGTTGCCCAGTTCGTTGGCCAGGTCGGCGTTGATGCGGCCGATGATGGCGTCCTCGCTGTAACTGCCGTCCTGGCCGAACGGCACCTCGCGCAGGAAGAAGTAGCGCACCTGGTCGAGGCCGAACGTGTCGACGAGGTTCACCGGGTCGACGACGTTGCCGATCGACTTGCTCATCTTCTCGCCGCGGTTGAGCAGCCAGCCGTGCGCGAACACCTTGCGCGGCAGCTCGAGGCCCGCCGACATCAGGAACGCGGGCCAGTAGACGGTGTGGAACCGGATGATGTCCTTGCCGATCATGTGCAGATCGGCCGGCCAATAGCGCTGGAACGCCTCCGAGGAGGTGTCCGGGTAGCCGACGCCGGTGAGGTAGTTGGTCAGCGCGTCCACCCAGACGTACATGACGTGGTCGGGGTGGTCGGGCACCGGCACGCCCCAGTCGAACGTGGTGCGGGAGATCGACAGGTCCCGCAGCCCGCCGGAGACGAAGCTGACGATCTCGTTGCGCCGGACGTCGGGCTGGATGAACTCGGGGTGGGCCTCGTAGTGGGCGAGCAGCCGGTCGGTGTAGGCCGAGAGCCGGAAGAAGTAGGTCTGCTCCTCGGTCCAGGTGACCGGCGCCCCGGTCTCGGTGGCGATGCGGGAGCCGTCGGGCCCGACGCTGGTCTCACCCTCGGTGAAGAAGCGTTCGTCGCGCACCGAGTACCAGCCGGAGTAGGCGTCCAGGTAGATGTCGCCCGCGGCGTTCATCCGCTGCCAGATGTCCTTGGAGGCCTCGTAATGGTCGGCGTCCGACGTCCGGATGAACCGGTCGAACGAGACGTTGAGCTTCTCCTGCAGCTTCTGGAACACATCGGAGTTGCGCCGCGCCAGGTCGGCGGCCGAGACGCCCAGCGCCGCCGTCGTCTCGGCCATCTTCTGCCCGTGCACGTCGGTGCCGGTCAGGTAGCGCACGTCGTATCCGTCGAGCCGCTTGAACCGGGCGATCGCGTCGGTGGCGATGTACTCATAGGCGTGGCCGACGTGCGGATCGCCGTTGGGATAGGCGATCGCGGTCGTGATGTAGAACGGGGCCCCTGGGGTGGGCGTCCCCGCGCCGGGGAGGGTGGTGCTCACGTGGACTGACTCTATGGTGTGGGGCGTGAGTCGATCGAACCGTCCGGCACCGCCGGCTCCCGAGCCGCTGACGCCGCTGATCGACGCGCACACCCACCTCGACGCCTGCGGCGCGCGTGACGGTGACGACGTGCGGGCGGCCCTGGACCGGGCGGGCGCAGTCGGGGTGCAGGCCGTCGTGACGATCGCCGACGACCTGGCCGCCGCGCGCTGGGCCACCCAGGCCGCCGAGTGGGATGCCCGGGTGTACGCGGCGGTGGCGCTGCACCCCACCCGGGCCGGGGCGCTCACCGACGAGGCGAAGGCCGAGATCGAGCGGCTCGCCGCCCACCCGCGCGTGGTGGCGGTGGGGGAGACCGGACTGGATCTGTACTGGCCCGGCAAGCTCGACGGATGCGCCGCACCGGACGTGCAGCGCGAGGCGTTCGCCTGGCACATCGACCTGGCCAAGCGGATCGGCAAGCCGCTGATGATCCACAACCGCGACGCCGACGCCGCCGTCCTCGACGTGCTCGCCGCCGAAGGGGCCCCGGAGAGGGTGATCTTCCACTGCTTCTCCTCGGACGCCCAGATGGCGCGCGCCTGTGTCGACGCGGGCTGGCTGCTGAGCCTTTCGGGAACCGTGAGCTTCCGGAACGCGCACGCGCTGCGGGAGGCCGCGCAGCTCATCCCGGGCGAACAGCTGCTCGTCGAGACGGACGCACCCTTTCTCACCCCGCATCCATACCGCGGAGCGCCCAACGAGCCGTACTGCCTGCCCTACACGGTGCGGGCACTGGCGGAGGTCCGCGACCAACCGGCCGAGGAGCTGGCTCAGCAAACCGCCGACAACGCCATCGGCGCATACGGGCTCGGTGCGAGTTGATCTCAGTAAAGGAGTTCGTTACCGTCTTGTGATCGTAAGCGGACTTAGCGCCGCATTTTTTGAAACGTTTGTACCAAAACAGGGATTCGGCCGAACTTGACTGCTCTGAACAGGCTGCACGAGGCGCGTTCGCCCATGCTGCGCATCGTCGTGGGCGCACTGCTGGTGGCGTTGACCTTCGCCGGCGGCTACGCCGTCACCGCCCACAAGACCGTCACACTCTCGGTGGACGGAACCGAGACCACGGTGTCCACGATGAAGTCGCGCGTGATCGACGTCGTGCAGGAGAACGGCTTCGAGGTCGGCGACCGCGACGACCTCTTCCCGGCCGGTGACGCCGAGGTGCGTCAGTCGGAGACCATCGTGCTGCGGCGCAGTCGGCCGCTGGACATCTCGCTCGACGGTCAGCACACCCGTCAGGTGTGGACCACGGCGTCGACGGTCGACGAGGCGCTGGCGCAGCTGCAGATGACCGACAGCGCCCCGGCCGCCGCCTCGCGCGCGAGCCGGGTGCCGCTCGGCGGGATGTCGCTTCCGGTCGTCACCCCCAAGACCGTCCAGATCGATGACGGCGGGGCCATCAGCACGGTGCGCCTTGCCGCGCCGAACGTGGCCGGGCTGCTCGAGGCCGCGGGCGCACCGCTGCAGCAACGGGACAAGGTGGTGCCCGCCGCATCCGCCCCGGTGGTCGACGGGATGCAGATCCAGATAACTCGGATCCGGGTCGCGAAGGTGACCGAGCGGCTGCCGCTGCAGCCGGCCGACACCCGCATCGAGGACGTCGAACTCAACATGAGCCGTCAGATCGTCGAAGATCCGGGAAGCCCGGGCGTACAGGACGTGACTTTTGCTGTTTCAAAGGTCAACGGCGTGGAAACCGGCAGGCTGCCAGTAGCCAATGTCGTTGTTTCACCTGCAAGGAACGCGGTTTTGCGGGTCGGTGCCAAGCCCGGCACCGAGGTCCCCCCGGTGCGCGCAGCGGCGACGTGGGACGCCCTCGCACAGTGCGAAGCCGGAGGTAATTGGTCCATCAATACCGGTAACGGATATTTCGGTGGCGTCCAATTTGATCAAAACACCTGGGAGCGCAACGGGGGTCTGCGGTATGCTCCGAGGGCAGATCTGGCGACAAGAGAAGAACAGATCGCGATTGCTGAGGTCACGCGGGCAAGGCAAGGCTGGGGAGCCTGGCCCACGTGTAGTGGAAGGTTGGGGGCGTCGTGACAATCCGACTACTCGGGCGCACCGAGATCCGGCGCCTGGCGAAGGACATCGATTTCCGCCCGCGCAAGTCGTTCGGGCAAAACTTCGTCCATGACGCCAACACCGTGCGCCGGATTGTCTCGGCCTCCGGTGTACACCGCCACGACCATGTCCTCGAGGTGGGGCCGGGCCTCGGCTCGCTGACGCTGGCGCTGCTCGACCGCGGTGCGCACGTGACGGCGGTGGAGATCGATCCGCTTCTCGCGCAACAGCTTCCCACCACGATCGCCGATCACTCGCACAGCGAGATCAACCGGCTGACGGTCCTCAACCAGGACATCCTGACGCTGATGCCGTCCGACCTGGAGAACCAGCCGACCGCGCTGGTCGCCAACCTGCCGTACAACGTCGCGGTGCCCGCGCTGCTCCATCTGCTCGCGGAGTTTCCGACGATCCGTTCGGTCATGGTCATGGTCCAGGCCGAGGTGGCCGAGCGGCTCGCCGCCGACCCCGGCGGCAAGGACTACGGCGTGCCGAGCGCGAAAGTGCGGTTCTACGGCAACGTCCGCCGCTACGGCATGGTGTCGCCGACGGTCTTCTGGCCCATCCCGCGGGTGTACTCCGGTCTGGTCCGCATCGACCGCTACGAGACGTCCCCGTGGCCGACGGACGCCGATTTCCGCGCCCAGGTCTTCGACCTGATCGACATCGCGTTCGCGCAGCGCCGCAAGACGTCGCGCAACGCGTTCGCCGAGTGGGCCGGATCCGGCAACGAGTCCGCACGCCGGCTGCTGGCGGCCAGTATCGACCCGTCGCGGCGCGGTGAGACCCTTGCGATCGCGGACTTCGTCCGGTTGCTGCAGCGCTCCGGTGAAGCCGAGGAGCAGGTTCGCGTCCAGTAGTGCCGGATTCGGTCGCGGCTGGAGTTTGCGCCGCTCACATGCGGCGATAGTGTCGAGCGGTGCGCAACGGCAACACCGCCTCCGAGTGGGTTCCCACCGGGTCGGTCACCGTGCGGGTGCCCGGCAAGGTCAACCTGTTCCTGGGCGTCGGTGACCTGCGTGACGACGGCTACCACGACCTGACCACGGTCTTCCACGCCGTATCCCTGCTCGACGAGGTCACCGTCTCGACCGCCGACACGCTGTCGGTGGACCTGGCCGGCGAAGGTATGGAGTTGCTGGCCACCGATCACCGCAACCTGGCGTGGAAAGCGGCCGAGCTGATGGCCGAGCACGTCGGCAGATCGCCCGATGTGGCGATCTCGATCGAGAAGTCGATCCCGGTGGCCGGCGGGATGGCCGGCGGCAGCGCCGACGCCGCGGGAGTACTGGTCGCGATGAACCATCTGTGGGAGCTCGGTGTGCCGCGGCGCGACCTGCACGCGATGGCCGCCGAACTGGGCAGTGACGTGCCGTTCGCGCTGCACGGCGGCACCGCGTTGGGCACCGGCCGCGGCGAGGAGCTCGCCACGGTGCTGGCCCGCAGCACCTTCCACTGGGTGCTCGCGTTCGCGAAGAAGGGCCTGTCCACGCCGAAGGTGTTCGGTGAACTCGACCGGCTGCGCGCGTCGGCCGGCGGGGCCCGGTCCGAACCCGCCCGGCTGGGCGATCCGGAGCCGATGCTGGCCGCGCTGGCGTCCGGGAACGCCCATCAGCTGGCGCCCCTGCTCGGCAACGACCTGCAGGCGGCCGCGCTGAGTCTCTACCCGGAGCTGCGGAGGACCCTACGGGCCGGACTGGACGCGGGTGCGCTGGCCGCGATCGTGTCCGGTTCGGGGCCGACGTGCGCGTTCCTGTGCGCGTCGTCGCCCGGGGCGATCGACGTCGGCGCCCGGTTGGCGGGCGCGGGGGTGTGCCGGACCGTGCGGGTGGCCAGCGGGCCCGTCCAGGGGGCCCGCGTGGTGCCCGCACCGTCGTCCTCGGTGTGAGGTCGTTGCACGCGGAATGTGTGACCCACGCCTCAATCGGCGCGACGGTTTGGCAGGTTACTTAAGGGTCTCTTAAGATGGTCCGCGGTGAAAGCTAGCGGTCGAGCGCCGGACGCGCGTCCTTTCCCCGCCGGCGCCGTCGGTGGGTCACCATGTGGTCCCACCGGACCCGGTCCGGCCGCAGTGCACCACCGGGCCGATCGCCCATCACCGTTTCGATACCCAACTGCTCCTCAATCGTGTGCGCGTGCCTACTCGGCAACGCGTCTGAACAGGCGGAGCATGAGAAGCCGGGCAGTGGCGCCGGTCCCCAGGAGGATGTCGTGAGCAGGTTCACCGAGAAGATGTACCGCAACGCGCGAACCGTGAGCACCGGCATGGTGACCGGCGAGCCGCACGACCCCATCCGCCACACCTGGGGCGAGGTGCACGAGCGGGCCCGCCGCGTCGCCGGTGGCCTGGCCGCGGCCGGTGTCGGCCTCGGGGACGCCGTGGGTGTGCTGGCCGGCTTCCCCGTCGAGATCGCCCCGACCGCCCAGGGCCTGTGGATGCGCGGTGCGAGCCTGACGATGCTGCACCAGCCCACCCCGCGCACCGACCTCGCGATGTGGGCCGAAGACACGATGAACGTCATCGGCATGATCGAGGCGAAGGCGGTGATCGTCTCCGAGCCGTTCGTGGTCGCCATTCCGGTGCTCGAGGAGAAGGGGATCAAGGTCCTCACCGTCAGTGACCTGCTGGCGGCCGAGCCGATCGACCCCATCGAGGTGGGCGAGGACGATCTGGCCCTGATGCAGCTGACGTCGGGATCCACGGGATCCCCGAAGGCCGTTCAGGTCACGCACCGCAACATCCACTCCAACGCCGAGGCGATGTTCATCGGCGCCGAATACGACGTCGAGAACGACGTCATGGTCAGCTGGCTGCCGTGTTTCCACGACATGGGCATGGTCGGCTTCCTCACGATCCCGATGTACTTCGGCGCCGAACTCGTCAAGGTCACGCCGATGGACTTCCTGCGCGACACGCTGCTGTGGGCCAAGCTCATCGACAAGTACAAGGGCACGATGACGGCGGCGCCGAACTTCGCCTATGCGCTGCTGGCCAAGCGGTTGCGCCGCCAGGCCAAACCGGGCGACTTCGACCTGTCCACGCTGCGATTCGCGCTCTCGGGCGCCGAGCCGGTCGAGCCGGCCGACGTCGAGGACCTGATCGACGCCGGTAGGCCGTTCGGCCTCAAGCCCGAGGCCATCCTGCCCGCCTACGGCATGGCCGAGACCACGCTCGCCGTGTCGTTCTCGCCGTGCGGCGCCGGTCTGGTGGTCGACGAGGTCGACGCCGACCTGCTGGCCGCGCTGCGCCGCGCCGTGCCCGCCACCAAGGGCAACACCAAGCGGCTGGCCGATCTGGGCCCGCTGCTCACCGATCTCGAAGCGCGCGTCATCGACGAGAACGGCAACGTCATGCCGCCCCGCGGAGTGGGCGTCATCGAACTGCGCGGCGAATGCGTCACGCCCGGGTACATGACCATGGGTGGGTTCATCCCGGCCCAGGACGACCACGGCTGGTACGACACCGGCGACCTCGGCTACATCACCGAGGACGGCCACGTCGTGGTCTGCGGTCGCGTCAAGGACGTGATCATCATGGCCGGGCGCAACATCTACCCGACCGACATCGAACGCGCGGCGGGCCGCGTCGAGGGTGTCCGGCCGGGCTGTGCCGTCGCCGTGCGACTCGACGCCGGACACTCGCGGGAGACGTTCGCCGTCGCGGTGGAGTCGAACGCCTGGCAGGATCCCGCCGAGGTGCGCCGCATCGAGCACCAGGTGGCCCACGAGGTGGTGGCCGAGGTCGAGATGCGTCCGCGCAATGTCGTGGTGCTCGGACCGGGCAGCATCCCGAAGACCTCGTCGGGCAAGCTGCGTCGCGCCAACTCGGTCTCCCTGGTCATGTAGTCCCGCGACGGCCACCAGTGTGGCGGCGCAGGGCCCTGTCCAGGGTGACGGGCGGCAGGTACTGGTCGACGAGGGTGCGGTGCCACCAGATCCGCTCGTGCATCAATTCGTGCCACGTGCTGAACCGGTACTCGTAGAGCCGGGCCCGCACATAACGCGGCGGCGAATCGGGGAACGGGTTGTGCCGAAGCAGACGCAGTGTCGCCTTGTCGTTCTGTAACAGCCGAACGATGAACTCGCCGAACCAGTCCCGCGCGTAGGCGGGGCTCAGCGCGACGAACCACATCAGCCAGTCCAGACGCAGGTGGTAGGGCGCCCACTGGCGCGGACGCCGGTGCGGATCGCCCGGCTTGCCCTTGAACCCGTACTCCTTCCACGTCGTGTGGCCGGTGATCTCCTGGTCGTCGGTACCCTCGATCACCACCTCGTACCGCACGCGGCTGATGCTGCCGAACGCGCCATAGGTGTTCATCACGTGAAACGGGTTGAACGCCGCATTCATACGCTGCCGGGTCGACACCATGTTGCGCACCGGCCAGTAGCTCATCACCACAGCCGCGGCGGCGGCCGCGGTCACCAGCGCCGCGAACCACACCGGTGTCTCCGGCTGGGCGGGCGGAGCCGCCACCGGCAGCACCGACGCGAACGCGGCCTGATCGAGCGCACTGACGGCCAGGACGATCGTGATCCAGTTGAGCCATGCGAAATTACCGGAGAGCACCAGCCACAGCTGGGTGATGATGACGACCGCCGCGGCGATGCTCGCCACCGGTTGCGGAGCGAAGAGCGCGAAGGGGACGACGAGTTGGGCGAAGTGGTTACCCGCGACCTCGACACGGTGCAGAGGTTTCGGCAGATGGTGGAAGAACCAGCTCAGCGGACCGGGCATCGGCTGGGTCTCGTGGTGATAGTCCAGACAGGTCAGGTCGCGCCAGCACCGGTCGCCGCGAAGTTTGATCAGGCCCGCGCCGAACTCCACCCGGAACACCAGCCATCGGGCGAGCAGGATCGCCAGCAGCGGTGGCGCCGTCTCGTCGTTGCCGAGCAGGAGCGCCACCAGCCCCGCCTCCAAAAGCACTGACTCCCAGCCGAATCCATACCAGCGCTGACCGACGTTGACGATGGACAGGTAGAGCACCCAGATCACCAGCCACATGACCGTCGCCGCAGCCAGGGGAACCACATCGGCGACGCCGGCGACGATCGCCGCGGACACTGCCGCGCCGAACCAGCAGACAACGGCGAACAGACGGTCGGAGTAGCGGATGTGGAAGATGCTCGGCGCGGCCCGGAACGACACGCGCGCCACGAATGCGGGAATCGGAAGCATGCCGTGTTCGCCCATCAGCGCTCGGAACTGTCGCGCCGCAGCGACGAAGGCGATCAGATAGATCGCCGCGACACCGCGCTGTAGGACCTCTCTGGCCAGCCAGTACTCGGGTGCTACGAACCACTGCGCGTCCACGTCGGGTGCTCCTGAGACGACGGCCTGCTCCTCCGTGTACCCATCATGCATCCTGTCCGGCAGCGTGTGGGGGAGTCGTCGGCCGGGGTGCGTCTTACCGGCTCGCCGTCCGAAAGTCATTGGCCCCGTGTCGGGGGTCGCGGCTACCGTCGTGGCATGACACCGGCCATCGAAGCGATCGACCTGGTGAAGCGATTCGGCGACCACACGGCCGTCGACCACGTCAGCTTCTCGGTGCCCGCGGGCACTGTCCTTGGGTTGCTCGGTCCCAACGGGGCGGGCAAGACCACCACCGTGCGGATGATGACGACGCTCACCCGGCCCACCGGCGGGACGGCCCGGGTCGCCGGGTTCGACGTCGTGCGCGACCCCGACGAGGTGCGCCGCCACATGGGGCTGACCGGTCAGGTCGCCACCGTCGACGAACTGCTCACCGGCCGGGAGAACATCCGGATGATCGGGGGGCTCTACGGCATCCGGCGCAAGGAACTGGCCCGGGTGGGTGACGAACTGCTCGAGCGGTTCTCGATCGACCACGCCGCCGACCGCGTGGTGAAGTCCTACTCCGGGGGGATGCGCCGCCGGCTCGACCTCGCGGTCAGCCTGCTCGCCGCGCCGCCGGTGCTGTTCCTCGACGAACCGACTACCGGGCTGGATCCGCGCAGCCGCAGCGAGCTCTGGGAGGTGCTGCGCGGTCTCGTCGAGGGCGGCACGACGCTGCTGCTGACCACCCAGTACCTCGAGGAGGCAGACCAGTTGGCCGACGACATCGTGGTGATCGACAAGGGCCGCATCATCGCGAAGGGTTCGCCGCTGGAGCTCAAACGGCAGGCCGGTAACGCCAGCCTGGTGGTGACGGTGGCCGACGGTGACGATCTCCCGGCCGCCCAGGCGCTGCTGGCGAAGACCGGCGCCGAGGTGTTCGTCGACCGGGGCGCCCGCCGGCTGACCGCGGCCGCAGACGGGCTGGCCGACATGGTCCGCGTCGCCGGCTGGCTACGCGACAGCGATATCGAGGTCGACGACATCGGGCTGTCGCGGCCCAGCCTCGACGACGTGTTCCTGTCGCTCACCGGCCACCGCACCGAAGAAGAGGAGGCCAGCGCATGACCGCCGTCGAACCACGCCTGCAGGGCCAGGCGCGGCGCCCGCTCACCCATCGCACCAACCTCGCGCAGCAGTCGTGGATCATGGTCAAACGCAACATGATCCACACCAAGCGGATGCCGGAGATGCTGAGCGACGTGACCGCGCAGCCGATCATGTTCGTGCTGCTGTTTGCGTTCGTGTTCGGGGCGTCGATCACCAACACCGGCGGGGCGTCCTACCGGGAGTTCCTGCTGCCCGGCATCCAGGCTCAGACCATCGTGTTCTCCGCGTTCGTGGTGGCCTCGGGAATCACCGCCGACGTCGAGAAGGGCATCATCGACCGGTTCCGGTCGCTGCCGATCTCCCGGTCCTCGGTGCTCATCGGGCGCAGCATCGCCAGCGTGATCCACTCGTCGCTGGGGGTGGTCGTGATGGCGCTGACCGGTCTGGCGATCGGATGGCGGATCCGGGGCAGTGTGGGGGAGGCGGTGCTGGCGTTCGCGCTGCTGCTGTTGTTCGGTTTCGGGATGATCTGGTTCGGCATCCTGATCGGGTCGCTGATGCGCACGGTCGAGGCGGTCAACGGCGTCATGTTCACCGCGCTGTTCCCCATCACGTTCCTGGCCAACACGTTCGTGCCGACCGAGCCGATGCCGCACTGGCTGCGGGTGATCGCCGAATGGAATCCGGTGTCGTCGCTGGCGCAGGCCATGCGGGAACTGTGGGGCAACGGCGGCCCGGCCGCACCGGATGCGCAGTTGCCGCTGCACCATCCGGTGCTGGCCACGGTGCTGTGGTCGCTGGCGCTGACGGCGGTGTTCGCACCGTTCGCGCTGCGCGCCTACGCCAAGCGCACCGGAGGCTGATCGACGGTGCCCTGAGGGCGGCCACTGTGAACTGAGGGTGAAGATCCGGGCGTTTTCCCGCCCTCACGGCACAGTCGGCAGCGCCATCCGGAGCGTCTAACCGTCCCACACGACGTAGCCGTCGACGCGCACGCGGGCGCCGGCCGCCACCGGATGGGGCGTCAACCTGCCGTCATGCATGAGATGGCGGACCGCGGCGTCGAAGCGCAGCACCGCGACGTCGGCCACCAGTCGCCGGTGGCAACGCCACCACACGCTCTCGCTGCACATGACCGCCACTGTGCGGGAGCCGCTTTCGTCGAGCACCTCGCCCAGTGCGGCATCGAATTCGGCGGTCCTGGTGTGCGCGGCGTAGGCGGCGAACTGCTCGACCTGCCACCACGGATCGTCGCGAGGGGCGTCGGCCGCCAGGCGCCGCCGCCCGCCGAGGCGTTCCTCCCACCGGTAGGCGATCCCCGCGTCCGGCAACCAGGACGCCATCGCGTCGCGGGACATGTCGGGGTGGGTGCGGCTGCCGGGGAATCGGCGGATGTCGACGAGGGTCTGCACCCCGGCGCCGCGCAGCAGGTCGGTCAGCTCCGCGCCGGAGAGCCGCCCGTGCCCGGCCGTCAGCAGCGTCATGCCCAGGCGTGCACGAGATTCTGGGCGGGCTCCAGCCCCTGGGCGATCAGCAGTTCGGTGGCGTCGGCGGCCTGTTCGCAGATCGTCGGCACCTCGGCCCGTTCGGGCGCGGTGAACGGTTCGAGCACGTACGTCGCCGGGTCCTTGCGGCCGGGCGGACGGCCGACGCCCACCCGGACACGCTGGAAATCCTTGGTGCCCAACGCCGCCGCCACCGACTTCAGGCCGTTGTGGCCCGCGACGCCGCCGCCGAACTTCAGCCGGATGCGGCCGAAGTCGATGTCGAGTTCGTCGTGGATGACGATGACGTCGGCGGGGGCCACCGAATAGAACTTCGCGAGCGGGCCGACGTTGCGGCCCGACTCGTTCATGTACGTGCGTGGCTTGGCCAGCACGACGGCCCTGCCCGCCAGGCGGCCGGTCGCGATGTCGGCGCCCGATTTCCGGTGCACCTTGAATCCCGATCCGATCCGCCCGGCCAGCAGATCCGCGACGACGAAGCCGACGTTGTGGCGGGTCTTGGCGTAGTTGGGCCCGGGGTTGCCCAGGCCCACCACCAGCAACGGGTCGGCCATGTCGAATTACTCGGCCGATTCCTCGGCGGATTCGGCAGCCTCGGCCTCCGCGGCCTCGGCCTCGGCGACCTCCGCGGACTGCTCCTCGAGCGACGCGCCGCCGCCCTCGGCCTCCAGCTCCTCGGCGCTCGGCGCGCTGACGATGTTGACGACCAGCGTCTCCGGATCGGAGATCAGGGTGACGCCCGAGGGCAGCTCCACCTGGCCCGCGGTGATCTGGGTGCCCTCCTCGGCGCCCTCGACCGACACGGTCAGCTGCTCGGGGATCGACAGCGCCTCGGCCTCGACCTCGATGGCGTTGGCCTCCTGGGTGACCAGCGCGCCCGGGGTGGCCTCACCCTCGACGACGACGGTGACCTCGACGGTGACCTTCTCGCCGCGGCGCACGACCAGCAGGTCGGCGTGCTGGATGTTGCGGCGGATCGGGTGGATCTCCAGCGACTTGGTCAGCGCGAGCTGCTCGGTGCCGTCGATGTCGAGGGTCAGCACGGCGTTGGTGCCGGAGTGGCGCAGCACCGCGGCGAAGTCGCGGGCGTTGACCTCGAGGTGCTGCGGATCGGTGCCGTGGCCGTAGAGGACCGCGGGCACCTTGCCCTCGCGGCGGGCGCGGCGGGAGGCGCCCTTACCGGTCTCGGTGCGGACCGCGGCGGTCAGCTTGTTCGGGGTGGAGGCCGCATTCTTGGCCATGATGTGTGCTCCTGTGTGCCGGTGGTGGACACGGCAGGGGGAGGACAACAGCGTGAACAGTGTGTTCCCGTCGATAACGGTGGCCGGGCCACCCTCGCCGTGATGCGGCGTCGAGGTTACCGCACACGGGTGGTTCGGCGGAAATTCAGAGCGGGAACGTGGTGCCGGTGAGCTGCTCGGACAGCGTCCACAGCGCGGCGGCCGTCTTCATGTCCCGGGCCAGCGGGGTGCGCCACACCGGCCCGGTCGGACCGCGCATCGCGAACCTCGGGCCGACGAAGGTGTCCCCGGGCAGGTCCTGGGCCACCGCGTACAGGGTCTGACGGGCGCCGAAGTCGGCGTCGGTCGCAAAGTACCTTCCGCCGACCGCCATCACCGTGTCACCGAGCTTGCGGCCGGACTGCCCCTGCAGGTTGGTGTGCGAGTACCCCGGGTGGGCGGCCAGCGCCCGCACCGGCGACCCGGCGCGCCGCAGCCGGTTCTGCAGTTCACTGGTGAACAACAGGTTGGCCAGCTTCGACTGCCCGTAGGCCAGCCACGCCGAGTACGGCCGCGCCTTCCAGTTGAGATCGCCGAGGTTGATGCGGCCGAAGACGTGCATGAACGACGACACCGTCACCACGCGGTCGGTGATCTTGGGCAGCAGCAGGTTGGTCAGCGCGAAGTGCCCGAGATGGTTGGTGCCGATCTGGCTCTCGAACCCGTCGACGGTCCGCGCGTAAGGCACTGCCATGATCCCGGCGTTGTTCACCAGCACGTCCACCTTGTCGGTGCCCACGGCGAACTCGCGGACCGACGCGAGGTCCTGCAGATCGAGCTTGCGGACGGCGACGTTGCCGGTCATCGTGGCCGCGGCCTCGTCGCCCTTGGCGGTGTTGCGCACCGCGAGTACGACGTCGGCGCCGACGCGGGCCAGCTCGCGGGCGGTGACCAGGCCCAGACCGCTGTTGGCGCCGGTGACGATCACCGAGCGGCCGGCGAAGGAAGGAAGGTCGGCAGCGGTCCAGTCACTCATGGCAGCCACTGTAATGCCGGGGCGCCGCCGGTCCGGGTCACGTCTTGGGGGCGACCGTGAAGCCGGCGAGGATCGTCTCGATGTCCTTGCCGTGCTTCTCGGCCTCGTCGGCGAAGCTGGTCACCGTCAGCTGGACGAGGTAGCGCTGGTTGGCCGGCGGCGCCCCGGTCGCGATGACGATCCGGTTGTAGGTCTGCATCCGTTGGCCGTTGAGGTCGTAGGTGCCCTCGACCATCGCCGACGGCAGGCCGCGCCACGGGTCCTGCGAGGCGTTGAGTTCCTTGAAGTTCTCCGACAGCCGGGCGTCGTCGTCGCCGTGTTTGATCGCCTCGGCGGCGTCGAACCGACCGGTCAACTCGAACACCAGCAGCATCGCGATCGGATACGTGTCGCCCTTGGCGATGACGCGGGTACCCGGTTCGAACTGGGTGCCGGGGTACGGCTGCCAGCCGGGCGGCGTCGGGATGCTGACGGTCAGGTCGGGCAGCTTCTCGGGGGCGACCGTGCGGCCGGTGACGCCGACTCCCTCCAGATACTCCGCGATCGGCACCGGTGCCTCGGTGGGTGTCTCCGACGGCGGGGGAGCGCTGCTCGACGTGCTCCAGAGCGCTTGATAGTCAGGGGTTTCCGCGCCGCACGCAGTGGTGGCGAGGACCAGCAGCGCGGCTGCGGCCGCCGCGACGCGGCGACCCGTCACAGGATCTCGCGCACCGCGTCGATCGGCCGGGCCAACCGGGTGCCCCTGTCGGTCACGACGAACGGCCGCTCGATGAGGATCGGATGCTCGGCGAGCGCGTCGAGCAGCTCGTCGTCGGTCGCGTCGGCCAGATTCAGTTCGGCATAGAGCGATTCGCGTCTGCGGACCGCGGTGCGCACATCGATGCCTGCGGCCTCGATCATCGCGGCGATCTGCTCGCGCGACGGCGGCGTCTTGAGGTACTGCACCACCTCGGGCTCGATCCCGTTCTCGCGCAACAGGTCCAGAGTCTTACGCGACGTCGAGCACTTGGGGTTGTGGTAGATGGTGGCCCGGGCAGCCATCTACGCCGACCCGTCGAAAAGGCTTGTCACCGAACCGTTGTCGAACACCGCGCGGATGGTGTTGGCCAGCAGCGGAGCGATCGACAGCACGGTGAGCTGCGGGAACTGCTTGTCCTCGCCGATCGGCAGGGTGTTGGTGACGATGACCTCGCGGGCGCCGCATTCGGCGAGGCGCTCACGCGCGGGATCCGACAGCACACCGTGGGTCGCCGCGATGATCACGTCGCCCGCACCGTTCTGCTTGAGCAGTTTGACCGCTCCGGCGATGGTGCCGCCGGTGTCGATCATGTCGTCGGTGAGCACGCAGGTCTTGCCCCGCACGTCGCCGACCACGCGGTTGGACACCACCTGGTTCGGCACCAGCGGGTCGCGGGTCTTGTGGATGAAGGCCAGCGGTGTGCCGCCCAGCGAGTCGGCCCACTTCTCGGCCACCCGGACGCGACCGGAGTCGGGAGAGACCACGACCATGTTCTCGCTGGGATAGTGCTCGGCGATGTAGCCGGTCAGCAGTTTCTGCGCCCGCATGTGGTCGACCGGACCGTCGAAGAAGCCCTGGATCTGGTCGGTGTGCAGGTCGACGGTGAGGATCCGGTTGGCGCCCGCGGTCTTGAGCAGGTCGGCGACCAGTCGGGCCGAGATCGGCTCACGGCCCCGGTGCTTCTTGTCCTGCCGCGCGTACGGGTAGAACGGCAGGATCGCGGTGATCCGCTTGGCGCTGCCGCGCTTGAGCGCGTCGATCATGATGAGCTGTTCCATCAGGTGCTGGTTCAGCGGTGCCGGATGGGACTGCAGGACGAACGCATCGCAGCCGCGCACGGATTCGTCGAAGCGGACGAAGATCTCGCCGTTGGCGAAGTCGCGCGCGGTCTGGGCGGTCACCGGGGTGTCGAGTTCCTTGGCGACCTGTTCAGCCAGTTCGGGGTGCGCGCGGCCCGAGAAGAGCATCAGGTTCTTGCGGTTGTCGGTCCACTCGGTGCCCACTGTGCGCCCTCGCCGGTCGGGGATCGTGTCGGCCCAATCGTACGTAGCGAATCTGGGTGTTCGTGCCCGGGTTGCCAGATCGCGAACAGAAGTGGTCGAGGTCACGACCCCTGGGAGTCGTCGCGGTGACCGGAAGCCTGCTCCGCCGCTTCGGCTGATGCGCGCTCCGCCGCGCGTGCCGCCGCCGACCCGGGGCGTTTGCGCGCCACCCAGCCCTCGATGTTGCGTTGCGACCCCGACGAGACGGCCAGCGCACCCGGCGGGACGTCCTCCCGGATCACCGTGCCCGCGCCGGTGTAGGCGCCGTCTCCGACGGTCACGGGCGCGACGAACATGGTGTCCGATCCGGTTCGCACGTGCGAGCCGATGGTCGTGCGGTTCTTGGTCTCGCCGTCGTAGTTGACGAACACGCTCGACGCGCCGATATTGCTGTGCTCGCCGATGTCCGCGTCGCCGACGTAGGTCAGGTGGGGCACTTTGGTGCCCGCGCCGATGGTCGCGTTCTTGGTCTCGACGAAGGCGCCGAGCTTGCCGTCGGCGCCCAGGACGGTGCCCGGGCGCAGATAGGTGAACGGACCCACGGTGGCGTCGTCGCCGATGGCGGCTTCCGAGCCGTGGGTGCGCACCACCGAGGCGCCGTCGCCGACGGTGACGTCGGTGAGCGTGGTGTCGGGTCCGACGTCGCAGCGCCCGCCGACGCGGGTGCGGCCCAGCAGCTGGGTGCCGGGCCGGACGACGGTGTCGCGGCCGATGGTCACGTCGACGTCGATCCACGTGGAGCCCGGATCGATCACGGTGACACCGGCCCGCTGGTGGGCGGTGACGATGCGCCGGTTGAGTTCGGCGCCCAGCGCCGCCAGTTGCACGCGGTCGTTGACGCCGGCGACCAGGGCGCTGTCGTCGACGTGTGTGGCCCGCACGCTTAGGCCGTCCTGGCGGAAGATCGCGATGACGTCGGTGAGGTACAGCTCGTGCTGCGCGTTGTCCGACCCGAGCCGGCGCAACGCCGACCGCAGCGCGGTGATGTCGAAGGCGTACACGCCGGCGTTGACCTCGCGGATCGCCTGCTGCGAGGGGTTGGCGTCGGCCTGTTCGACGATGCGGGTGACCTCGTTGTCCTGGGTCCGCAGGATGCGCCCGTATCCGGTCGGGTCGTCGACCGTCGTGGTCAGCACGGTGGCCGCGGCCGAACCGTGGGTGGCCAGCAGGTCGGCCACGGTGTCGGCGTCGAGCAGCGGCACGTCGCCCGCGGTCACGACGACGGTCCCGGTGAAGTCGTCGGGCAGCGCCGAGAGGCCGCATTCCGCGGCGTGGCCGGTGCCGAGCTGTTGATCCTGGATCGCGACATCGACGGGGCGGCCGAGTTCGGCGGCCAGCGCGTCGACGGCGGGGGCGATGCGCTCGCGGTCGTGCCCGAGCACCACCACGAGGTGCTGCGGCGCGACCTCGGCCACGGTGTGCAGGGCGTGCGCGAGCATGCTGCGCCCGCCGAGAGTGTGCAGCACTTTGGGAATGTCCGAGCGCATCCGCGTCCCGGCGCCTGCGGCCAGCACGAGAACCGCGGTATCGGTCGATGTGGTCATCGGTGTCGTCCTCACCTGGCGCGAACCGGCGTTTGCGCCGCCGATTGCTCCGTCGCCAGGACTCGAACCTGAACTATCTGAACCAAAATCAGAGGTGCTGCCGATTACACCACGACGGATCGATCACCTCGAGACTGTAGTCGAAGCCGATACGCTCCGAATATGGCAGCGCCCGACAAGGAAGTGCGTCCACCCCGCGCCAGGATGACCGGCAGCGAGCGGCGGCAGCAGCTCGTCGAGATCGCGAAGTCGCTGTTCGCCCAGCGCGGGTACGAAGGCACCTCGATCGAGGAGATCGCACAGCGGGCGAATGTGTCCAAACCCGTGGTCTACGAGCACTTCGGCGGTAAGGAGGGGCTCTACGCGGTGGTGGTCGACCGCGAGATGTCGGCGTTGCTCGACGGCATCACCTCGTCGCTGACCAACAACCGCTCGCGGGTGCGGGTGGAGCGGGTGGCGCTGGCACTGTTGACCTACGTCGAGGAGCGCACCGACGGCTTCCGCATCCTGATCCGCGATTCGCCCGCGTCGATCACCTCCGGCACCTATTCGACGCTGCTCAACGACGCGGTCAACCAGGTCAGCTCGATCCTCGCCGGCGACTTCTCCCGCCGCGGCCTCGATCCGGAACTCGCGCCCCTCTACGCGCAGGCGCTGGTCGGGTCGGTGTCGATGACCGCGCAGTGGTGGCTCGACACCCGGGTGCCCAAGAAGGAGGTCGTCGCCGCGCATCTGGTGAACCTGATGTGGAACGGGCTGACGCACCTCGAGGCCGACCCCCGTCTGCAGGACGAGGAGTAAGTAGTCGCGGCGCTAGTCGATGGAGCTGCCGTCGCGGCCGTCGTGGCCTGACCGCGAGCGGGATTCGCCGCCGCCGCCGCCGCCGCCGTCGCCGCCGCGGCCGCCGGACCCTGACCAGCCGCTGCCATCGCCACCCTTGCCGCCGTCGCCGAAGCCCTTGGCGTCGCCGCCGTCGCCACCACCGCCGATACCGTCGTCGTCGTCGCCGATGCCGTCACCGCCATCACCGCCGCTCCCGCCTTGCGCACCCCCGGCTCCGCCGTCGCCGCCGATCCCGGCGAAGGTGCCGGTGGCCTTGCCGCCGTTACCGCCATCGCCGCGGTATCCGCCGTCACCCCCGTCACCGCCGACGGCGATACCGTCGACGGGGCCGTTGGCCGTGGCGTCGCCGCCGTCGCCGCCGTCGCCGACGCCTCGGGCGTGACCACCCCAGCCGGCGACCGCGGTGGTGGTGGCGTCGGCGTCGCCGCCGTGGCCGCCCCTACCGACGAGCAGTCCGCCATTGCCGCCGTCCCCGCCGTACGCGGCCTCGGTCGACTCCGATCCGGCCTGGCCGCCGCGGCCGCCGTTCCCGATCAGGCCGGCGTTGCCGCCGTCGCCGGCGACGCCGTAGTCGTTGGTGCCGATCCCGCCGTCGCCGCCATTGCCCGCGATCAGCCCGCCGCGACCGCCGTTTCCGGCGATCCCGTACTCATGGCCGGAGAAGCCCCCGGTCCCGCCGTTGCCGAACCAGCCGGCGTCGCCGCCATCGCCTGCCTCGACGAACTCCCCACTCGCGGCCCCGCCGGTGCCGCCGTTGCCGAACAACAGGCCACCGGTCCCGCCATCACCCGCCGCCGCGGTGTCCGTCGCGTTACCGCCCCGCCCGCCGTTACCGAACAATCCGGCCGCGCCGCCGACTCCGCCGTTGGCGCCGTTGCCGCCGTTGCCCCACATCAGACCACCGCGGCCGCCGTTGCAGGCTGTGCCGGTGCAATCGGCGGCGGCATCGACCCCGTCACCGAACAACCCGAACAGCGGCCCGCGGACCGTTGCCAGGGTTGTCAGCGCCAGGGTCTGACGTCCGAACGGCCCGGGGTTGAGCGGCGTGGAGCACACGACCGTGCCATTGCGGCAGAACACCTGCCCGGAACCCCGGAGGTCGTATCTACCGCCGTGCACGTTGCGGTAGTCGACGGTGTTCTCGGTTCCCAGGATCGTCAAGACGAAATTCGAGCCCTCGGCGTCGACCTGGGTCGCACGCCCGAGGTCGATCAGGACGGAGATGCCGTCGCCCTTGACCGTGGCGCGGCTGTAGGAGCTGTTGATCGTGGCGCGGCTGCCGGCTCCCTGCACAAACGCCCGGCTCCTCTCCTCGGTCACCACGGCAGTGGCCCCGTCGCCGGTGGCTTCGGCAACCGAGCGATCACGGCTTACTTCGGCCCTGGCGTTCGCGCCTCTGGCGATCGCCCGGCTATCTGACGACCAATCGTTCTCCCCTCCGCCGACCGAGCTGGCCGTCGCGGTGCCCTCCTGGTGTTTGAGTTCGCCGTTGATCGAGATGGCGAGGTGGCCCGGCGTCGGAGCGGTGGCGGCGTGAGCCGCGAGGGCAGGGGTGAATCCGACCCCGAGGGCGGCTGCGAGTACTGCGATTCGACCGACAGGCGTACGCGCCATCGTGACCTTTCGATGTGCACCGCCCGCGATCACGAATGGTGTCTGCCAGAGAAGCCTTCGGCGTTGCTCATACTGAACCTGCGCTGCTGAAGTCCAGCACGAGCATGCCATTCGGCTTCCGTTCCACTGCCCATGAATCGCTGACATCCAGGGCTTCTCGGAAAGCTTAGACAAGATGCTTACGGAATCAACAATAATTCGCTGAACTTCCCGCGGATGTGCTGGGCAACGTCCGGGGGATCGGGCGCGCGGCGGTGCGCCGGGCCGGTCCGTGGCCCCCGTGCCGGCGCCTAGAATGGGGTCATCATGACCGCACCGGGGCACCCTTCTGTCCAGACCCCGATCGCGGGTCTCATCGAATCGGCACTGCGCGATCCGTGCCTTGCCGATCTGACCGCCCGCGCCGCCGACAAACCCGACGACCTCGCGATGGTCGGCCCGTCGAGTGCGCGGCTGCTCGTCACCGCCGCGCTGGCGCAGGCCGGCCCGCTGCTGGTCGTCACCGCCACCGGCCGTGAGGCCGACGATCTGACCACCGAACTCAAGGGCGTGATCGGGGAGTCCGCCGCGCTGTTCCCGTCCTGGGAGACGTTGCCCCACGAGCGGCTCTCGCCGGGCGTCGACACCGTCGGCGCGCGGATGATGCTGCTGCGCCGGCTGGCCCATCCCGACGACGCCCGCCTCGGCCCGCCGCTGCGGGTCGTGGTCACCACGGCCCGCTCGCTGGTCCAGCCGATGGCGCCGGGGCTGGCCGACGTGGAGCCGGTGTCACTCGCCGTCGGCGCCGAGCTGGAATTCGACGGCGTCATCAAGCGGCTGGTCGATCTGGCCTACACCCGTTGCGACATGGTCTCCAAACGCGGCGAGTTCGCGGTGCGCGGCGGCATCCTCGACGTCTTCCCGCCCACGGCCGAGCATCCGGTGCGCGTCGAGTTCTGGGGTGACGAGGTCTCCGAGATGCGGATGTTCGCCGTCGCCGATCAGCGGTCCATTCCGGAGATCGAGGTCGACACCGTCATCGCGGTGCCGTGCCGGGAACTGCTGATGACCGACGACGTCCGCAAGCGGGCGGCCGCGTTGTCGGCAGAGCACCCCACGCACGAGAACACCGTGCCGGGCAGCGTGCCCGACATGCTGGCCAAACTCGCCGAGGGCATCCCGGTCGACGGGATGGAGGCGCTGCTGCCCCTGCTCACGTCGGCCGGCGGCCCGGGCGATCTGGCGATGCTGTCCGACCACCTGCCGGACTCGGCGCCGATCCTGGTGTGCGATCCGGAGAAGGTGCGCACCCGCGCCGCCGACCTGATCAAGACCGGGCGCGAATTCCTCGAGGCCTCGTGGTCGACGGCCGCGGTCGGCGGTGACGCCCCGATCGATCTGGAGGCGATGGGGGCGTCGGGCTTCCTCGGCTTCGACGAGGTGCGCACGGGCGCACGCGCAGGCGGACACCCGTGGTGGACCCTGAGCCAGCTGTCCACCGAGTCGGCGATCGAACTCGACATCCGCTCGGCGCCGTCGGCGCGCGGGCAGCAGTCGTCGGTCGAGGAGATCTTCGCGATGCTGCGCGCCCACGTGTCGACCGGCGGATACGCCGCGGTCGTGACACCGGGTGCGGGCACCGCGCAGCGCGTCGTCGAGCAGCTCGGCGAAAACGACACGCCCGCAACGATGCTCGAGCCCGGCGCCGAGCCGAAGGGCGGTGTCGTCGGGGTGCTCAAGGGGCCCCTGCACGACGGCGTCGTGCTGCCGGGCGCCTCGCTGGTGATCATCACCGAGGCCGATCTGACCGGCAGCCGCGTCGCGGCCACCGAGGGCAAGCGGCTGGCCGCCAAGCGGCGCAACGTCGTCGACCCGCTGGCGCTGACCGCGGGCGATCTGGTGGTCCACGATCAGCACGGCATCGGCCGGTTCGTGGAGATGACCGAGCGCGTGGTCGGCGGCGCGCGCCGCGAGTACCTGGTGCTCGAGTACGCCTCCAGCAAGCGCGGCGGGGGATCCGACCGGCTGTACGTGCCGATGGATTCGCTCGACCAGCTGTCGCGCTACGTCGGCGGCGAGGCGCCGTCACTGTCGAAACTCGGCGGCAGCGACTGGGCCAACACCAAGACCAAGGCCCGGCGGGCGGTCCGGGAGATCGCCAGCGAACTGGTGGCGCTGTACGCCAAGCGGCAGGCCGCGCCCGGCCATGCGTTCGGCCCGGACACCCCGTGGCAGAACGAGATGGAGGATGCGTTCGGGTTCACCGAGACCGTCGACCAGCTCACCGCCATCCAAGAGGTCAAGGCCGATATGGAGAAGCCGGTCCCGATGGACCGGGTGATCTGCGGCGACGTCGGCTACGGCAAGACCGAGATCGCGGTGCGCGCGGCGTTCAAGGCGGTGCAGGACGGTAAGCAGGTCGCGGTCCTGGTGCCCACGACGCTGCTCGCCGACCAGCACCTGCAGACCTTCACCGCCCGGATGGCCGGCTTCCCGGTGACCGTGAAGGGTCTGTCGCGGTTCACCGACCCCGCCGAGTCGCGGGCGACGCTCGAAGGCATGAAGGACGGGTCGGTCGACGTCGTGATCGGCACCCACCGCCTGTTGCAGACCGGGGTGCTGTGGAAGGACCTCGGGCTGATCATCGTCGACGAGGAACAGCGGTTCGGCGTGGAGCACAAGGAACACATCAAGTCGATGCGCACCCACGTCGACGTGCTCACCATGAGCGCGACGCCGATCCCGCGCACCCTGGAGATGAGCCTGGCCGGGATCCGCGAGATGTCGACGATCCTCACGCCGCCGGAGGAGCGCTATCCGGTGCTGACCTACGTCGGGCCGCAGGACGACAAGCAGATCGCCGCCGCGCTGCGCCGAGAACTGCTGCGCGACGGCCAGGCGTTCTACATCCACAACCGGGTCCGGACCATCGATCAGGCCGCCGCGAAGATCGCGGCGCTGGTGCCCGAGGCCCGCGTCGTGGTCGCGCACGGCCAGATGCCGGAGGAGATGCTCGAGAAGACGGTCGAAGGGTTCTGGAACCGCGAGTACGACATCCTCGTCTGCACGACGATCGTCGAGACCGGCCTCGACATCTCGAACGCCAACACGCTGATCGTCGAGCGTGCCGACACGTTCGGTCTGTCGCAGCTGCACCAGTTGCGGGGCCGGGTCGGGCGTTCGCGCGAGCGCGGGTACGCCTACTTCCTCTACCCGCCCGAGCAGCCGTTGACCGAGACCGCCTATGACCGGCTGGCCACGATCGCGCAGAACAACGAACTCGGTGCGGGCATGGCCGTCGCGATGAAGGATCTCGAGATCCGCGGTGCAGGCAATGTGCTGGGCGCCGAACAGTCCGGCCACGTGGCCGGGGTGGGGTTCGACCTCTACGTGCGGCTGGTCGGCGAGGCCGTCGAGGCCTACCGTGCGGCGGCCGACGGCAAAACCGTTGCCACACCGGAGGAAACGAAGGACGTGCGGATCGACCTGCCGGTCGATGCGAACCTGCCGCCGGACTACATCGGCAGTGACCGGCTGCGGTTGGAGGCCTACCGCAGGCTGGCCGCGGCCCCCGACGACGCCGGGGTCGACGCCGTCGTCGACGAGCTCGTCGACCGGTACGGGCCCTTGCCGGAGCCGGCGCAGCGACTGGTCGGGGTGGCCCGGCTGCGTCTGCTGTGCCGCGAATACGGCATCACCGACGTCAGTTCGGTGTCGGCGTCGACGGTCAAGCTGTCGCCGATGGAGCTGCCGGATTCCGCGCAACTGCGGCTCAAGCGGATGTACCCGGGCGGCGGGTACCGGGCGACGACGCAGACCGTGACGGTGCCGATCCCGCGCACCACCGACAGCGTCGGGTCGCCGCGCATCCGGGACGCCGAACTGGTCGCGATGGTCGCCGGTTTGATTGCGGCGCTCAATGGAAAACCGCAGGCTGAGATCGATATGGCGAAATTCGGGGGGTCACGAGCATGACGGTCGTCCTGGTCGATCCCCGCCGCCCGACCCTCGTCCCGGTCGACGCGATCGCCCTGCTCGCCGGCGACGTGCAGTACACCGAGGAGATGCCGATCAAGGTGCCGTGGTCGCTGCCCGCGGCCCGGCCAGCCTACGACGGCGAAGACGCCCCGGTGCTGCTGTCGTCGGATCCGGACCATCCCGCGGTGAGGGCTCGCCTCGCGGCGGGCGACCGGCTGATCTCCGCACCCGATCCACAGCCCGGCGAACGCCTCGTCGACGCCGTCGCGATGATGGACAAGCTGCGCACGTCGGGGCCGTGGGAGAGCGAGCAGACCCACGATTCGCTGCGCCGCTACCTGCTCGAGGAGACCTACGAACTCTTCGACGCGGTACGCAGCGGCGACGCCGAGGAGCTGCGCGGCGAACTCGGCGATGTGCTGTTGCAGGTGCTGTTCCACGCCCGGATCGCCGAGGACGCGTCCCAGCATGCGTTCACGATCGACGACGTGGCCGATTCCCTGGTCCGCAAACTCGGCAACAGGGTCCCGGCAGTGCTTGCGGGAGAATCGGTTTCGCTCGACGAGCAACTCGCCCAGTGGGAGGAGCGCAAGGCGGCCGAGAAGACCCGCCAATCCTGTATGGACGACGTGCCGACCGCCCAGCCGGCGCTGGCGCTGGCGCAGAAGGTGTTGGCCCGGGTCGCCACGGCGGGTCTGCCCGCCGACCTGATCCCCGAAGCGCTGACGACGGTGCGGGTATCGGCGGATCACGACGCCGAGAACGCCTTGCGCGCTGACCTTCTCGAGTTCATGGACACCGTGCGCCGCGTCGAGCGCGCGGTTGCGGCGGCCCGCCGCGGCGAGGACGTCCCCGACGGACTCGACAGTGTGCCACCGACCCGGATCACCGAAGAGGAGTGGCGGGCGCACTGGCCGTCGGGCGTGACTCAGTCGACCAGCTGATCCCCGAGGAAGCGATCCTCACCGGTCACGCCCGGCAGCGTGAAGAAGAACCCACCGCCGACCGGCAGGATGTACTCCTCGAGCGGTTCGCCCTTGAGTCGCCGCGCAACGGTCAGGAAGCCTCTCTCGAGGCTGCGCTGGTACGACACGAACGCCAGTCCCTGGTCGAGGCGGCCGGCGCCGTCGAAGCCCCGTGAGTACGAAAAGCCCCGGCGCAGAATGAGATTCTGCTCGGTCTCGGCCGTGCGGGGGTTCGCCAACCGGATGTGCGCGTCGAGTTTGATGCGTTTGCCGTCCGGGTCCTCCGCGTAGTCCGGGTCGGCGAACTCGTCGGTCATCCCGATCGGTGCGCCGCTGACCTTGCGCCGGCCGAAGATCGCCTCCTGCTCGGCGAGCCGGGTCCGGTCCCAGAACTCGACGAACATGCGGATGATGCGCACGGCCTGGTACGAGCCGCCGACCGCCCATTCGGGTTCCCCGTCATCGGGTCCCACCCACACGTGACGGTCCATCACCGCGTCGTCCTCGGCGTCGAGGTTCGACGTTCCGTCCTTGAATCCCAACAGGTTCCGAGGCGTCGCGGCCTCCGACGCCGATCCGGCGCCGATTCCGCGGGCGTACCCGTCGATCATCCAGCGCAACACCAGATGGCTGCGGGTGCGGCGCATCAGCTGACGCAGAGCGAACTGCAGGGTGTCGTGGTGGCCGGCCTCAAGGATGATCGACAGATCCCCGTGTGAGAGCTTGGGGTCCAGCCGGTCGTTCGCGATGAACGGCATGGTCTCGAGTTCGCGGGGCTTGCGGTCGGCCAGGCCGAACCGGTCGTCGAACAGCGACGCGCCGACGCCGACGACCACCGACAGGTCGTCGGCCGGCGGTTTCTCACCGAGGATGCCCGAGTCGACCGGCGGATAGGCGGGATCGCGCACCTCGGGTGGCCGGCCGGCCATCAGCCCGCGGATCTCGTCGGTCAGTTCGACCAGCGTCGCCTTCAGCCCGGCCCGGTCCTTCGACAACACGTTGAACGAGGCGATCAGCCCCTGTTCGGGGATCGGCAGCGCCGTGATCCCGGCCTGGTGCGGGCCGTCGAACGGGACGAAACGCGGGCCGGACGCCGGCGCGGCCGGCGGCGCGTCCGAA
The DNA here is from genome assembly GCF_001499995.1 of Mycobacterium sp. IS-1496. Taxonomy (GTDB): domain Bacteria; phylum Actinomycetota; class Actinomycetes; order Mycobacteriales; family Mycobacteriaceae; genus Mycobacterium. The sequence goes on along the minus strand of NZ_LQIU01000029.1, from coordinate 4,043 downwards.
CATCCCGACAGCGCGGCACCGACGCCGACTGCGGCGCCGGTGCCCAGGGCGCCGGTGAAGAACGATCGGCGCGAAAGACCGGTACGCCGCGAACCTCGGGTCACGTCAGCTTCAACACTCCCGACACCTGGGACAGATTCTCGGACAGACCGGCCAGCTGCGCCTTCAACTTGTCGATCGTCGCGGGATCGACGGTCACCTCCGGGCAGCGCGGCGACGGGTACGGATCGTTCTCGGTGCAGAACAGCACGAAGCCGTCACCGCGGCGCAGCGGTCCCAGCGTCGCGAAGATCTCCGAGAAGCCGGCTTCGATCTCGCCCAACAGTGCGGGGTCGGACTTCACCAGCGCAGGCGACAGCCGGTTCACCGCGGCCTCCGAACCCTCGAGGTTCGCCTGGAAGTCCCACAGGTCGGTCTTGGAGTAGCGATCCTCCTCGCCGGTGATCTTGCCCTCCGACACCTCTTCGATCAGCTCGGCCGCCCCGGTCGACACGTCGACGGGCTTGACGTCGACGGTCGGCAGCTGCTTCTGCAGCGTCGCGACGTCGGCGTCGAGTTGATCGGCGAACTGGGCGCCGCCCTCGGTGGTGTTCTGCGAGAACAGCAGGTATTCGAGGCGGTGCCAGCCGGTGAACGCCGGGTCGTCGACGCCGGCGAAGTCGTCGACGCGCGCGTCGACCTTGCCGTCGATCTCCTCGACGAGGCCGGCCAGCGGCTCGATGCGCTCCCACGGCAGGCGCGACGGCGCGTAGGCGTCCTGGGCGGCCTGCAGGTTGTTGGCCCGCACCGCGTCGGTCAGCGTCTTGACGGCCCCGACGAGCTCGTCGGCCTGCGCGATCGCGTACGCCTTGTAGTCGGCGGCCGCCTTTTGTGCCTCGGGGCTGGGCGCCGCGGCGGCAGCGGAGGTTTCCGACGTCGCCGATGCGGTCTCGGACTCGCCGCCGCTCTCGCTGTTGCTCGAACAACCGGCCAGAACCACAGCCAGCGCCACCACTGGTACCTGCCAGGCGATTTGCCGTCCCATCGGACCTCCTTGGTCGGAGCCGAACATTACCCTGCACCCGCACCAAGAGGGTAGGCATACCTAAAGAAAGCCCCGGGGGTTCGGACGGCGGCCGCACTCCGGGGGAGTCGTTACCCTGGGAGACCGGCCTGTCGACCCGGGACAGCAACCTCGCCACGGGTTGCGAATCGGCCGGTTGCGTACCGTCGCATGGGAGTATGAAGCGACGACAGTCGGTTTGAGGGAGTGCGTTGTCTGACGAGGGGAGCCTGTCGACCCGGACGAAGAGTCGCTTGATGATGGTGGCCGCCGTCGTCGTCGCGACGCTCCTGGTGCTGGCCTCGAGCTGCTCATGGCAGATGGGCATCCCCATTCCGGAGGGTGTTCCGCCGCCGCCGGGAGATCCCGTCCCCGCGGTCGACACCTACGCCGACGGGCGGCCCGCCGATGCGCTGCACGAGTGGGCTGCGGAGCGGGCGCCGAAACTCGGCATCCCGGTGACCGCGCTGGAGGCCTACGCCTACGCCGCCCGGGTAGCCGAGGTGGAGAATCCGGACTGTCACCTGACCTGGACCACGCTTGCCGGGATCGGCATGGTCGAAAGCCACCACGGCAACTACCGGGGTGCGATGGTGGCCTCCAACGGCGAGGTCACCCCGCCGATCCGCGGGATGCGCCTGGATGGGTCGAGCGGCAATCTCGAGATCAGGGACACCGACTCCGGTCTGCTCGACGGTGACGACGAGCTGGACCGCGCGATGGGGCCGATGCAGTTCATCCCCGAGACGTGGCGGCTCTACGGGGTCGACGCCAACGGCGACGGCAAGGTCGACCCCGACAACATCGACGACGCCGCACTGTCCTCGGCGGGCTACCTCTGCTACACGGGCAAGGATCTGTCGACGCCGCGCGGCTGGATGAACGGGCTGCGGGCCTACAACTACTCCGAGCAGTACGCCCGCACGGTGCGCGACTGGGCCACCGCCTACGCCGACGGCCGCCGTCTGTAACCGGCCTCTGGTCACGCCGTCGCCGCACGCAGCCTTTAGGCTGAGGCGACGTCCGCACAGCCCCCCGAAGGAGACGCCAGTGCCCATCATCGAGCAGGTCGGAGCCCGCGAGATCCTCGACTCCCGCGGCAACCCGACGGTCGAGGTCGAGTTGGCGCTGACCGACGGCACGTTCGCCCGCGCCGCGGTGCCCTCTGGCGCGTCGACCGGTGAGCACGAGGCCGTCGAACTCCGCGACGGTGGCGCCCGCTACCTCGGCAAGGGCGTCGACAAGGCCGTGCAGGCCGTGCTCGACGAAATCGCCCCCGCGGTCATCGGGATGAGCGCCGACGATCAGCGGCTCATCGACCAGGCCCTGCTCGACCTCGACGGCACCCCGGACAAGTCCCGGCTGGGCGCCAACGCGATCCTCGGGGTCTCGCTGGCGGTTTCGAAGGCCGCGGCCGAATCGGCCGGACTTCCGCTGTTCCGCTATCTCGGCGGCCCGAACGCCCACATCCTGCCGGTGCCGATGATGAACATCCTCAACGGCGGTGCGCACGCGGACACGGGCGTCGACGTGCAGGAGTTCATGGTCGCCCCGATCGGTGCGCCGTCGTTCAAGGAGGCGCTGCGCTGGGGTGCCGAGGTGTACCACTCGCTCAAGTCGGTGCTCAAGAAGCAGGGGCTGTCCACCGGACTCGGTGACGAGGGCGGTTTCGCGCCGGACGTGGCGGGCACCAAGGCCGCGCTGGACCTGATCTCGTCGGCGATCGAGGCCGCCGGGTTCTCGCTCGGCACCGATGTGACCCTGGCGCTCGACGTCGCGGCCACCGATTTCTACACCGAGGGCACGGGTTACAGCTTCGAGAAGGAGACCCGCACGGCCGAGCAGATGGCCGAGTTCTACGCCTCGCTGCTGGAGGCCTACCCGCTGGTGTCGATCGAGGATCCGCTCTCCGAGGACGACTGGGACGGCTGGGTGTCGCTGACGACGCGCATCGGTGACCGGGTTCAGTTGGTGGGCGACGATCTGTTCGTCACCAACCCCGAACGCCTCGAAGAGGGCATCGAACGCGGCGCGGCCAACGCTCTGCTGGTGAAGGTCAACCAGATCGGCACGCTCACCGAGACGCTCGACGCCGTCGCGCTGGCCCACAACAGCGGGTACCGCACGATGATGAGCCACCGCAGCGGCGAGACCGAGGACACCACGATCGCCGACCTCGCCGTCGCCGTCGGCAGCGGTCAGATCAAGACCGGTGCGCCGGCCCGCAGCGAGCGCGTCGCCAAGTACAACCAGTTGCTGCGCATCGAGGAGACCCTCGGCGACGCCGCCCGCTACGCCGGTGACCTGGCCTTCCCGCGCTTCGCCCTGGAGACCAAATAGACGTGGTGTGCTGAACTACGATGCCCGAATCGAAGCGGCCCGATCCGAAACGTCGGTCCCCGGCCTCCCGGCCGGGTAAGCCCGGCGGTGCGAACCGGGGCCGCCCGAAGGGCACGTCGACTCCCCGCCGCGAACCGCGCGCCATCGAGGCCAGACCGGCGGCCGAACAGCAGGACTCCGAACCGGTCGGTCATGCGATCGTGCGCCGGGCCGAACGGCTCGCTGTCGAGCAGTCCGAGCAGCGGTTCGGTTCGGCGGCACGCCGGGCCGCGATCCTGGCGGCGGTGGTGTGTGTGCTGACCCTGACGATCGCCGGGCCGGTGCGCACCTACTTCTCGCAGCGCACGGAGATGAAGCAGCTCAAGGCCACCGAGGAGCAGTTGCGTGAGCAGATCGCCGAACTCGAGCAGCAGAAGGTGAAGCTGGCCGATCCGGTGTTCATCGCCGCGCAGGCACGGGAGCGGCTCGGTTTCGTGATGCCGGGGGACATCCCGTTCCAGGTGCAGCTGCCGCCGGGGGCGGTGCGGCCCGGCGGCGCCCCGGCCGACGAGCAGCCGAATGCCCCGTCCGGACAGCCCTGGTACACGTCGCTGTGGAAGACCATCGCCGACGAGCCGCACGGGCCGCCCCCGGCCCCGGCGCCGCCACCTCCGCCCGCACC
>NZ_LQIU01000028.1 GCF_001499995.1 Mycobacterium sp. IS-1496 | reverse complement strand
GCCGGAGGAGCCGGAGGCGCAACACCCGCAGCAGGCTCAACCACCGCAGCCGGAGGAGCCGGCGGAGCCGGAGGCACAACAGCCGCAGCAGGCTCAACCACCGCAGCCGGAGGAGCCGCAGGAGCCGGAGGCACAACACCCGCAGCAGGCTCCACCACCGCAGCCGGAGGAACCGGCGGCGCCGGAGGCGTCACGGCCTCCACGGAATTGCCAGCCGGGACAGCCGGTGCGGGCGGAGCCGGAGGCGCAACACCCGCAGCAGGCTCAACCACCGCAGCCGGAGGAGCCGGCGGCGCCGGAGGCGTCACGGCCTCCACGGAATTGCCAACCGGGACAGCCGGTGCGGGCGGCGCCGGAGGCGAGAACCTCTCGACCGTGCTCGTCGAGCCACCACCCGGAGCCGGAGGCGCCGGAGGAGTCACGGCCTCAACAGAATTGGCAGCCGGAACAGCCGGCGCCGGCGGAGCCGGAGGCGAGAACCTCTCGACCGTGCTCGTCGACCCACCACCCGGAGCCGGAGGTGCCGGAGGAGCCACATTTTCGACCGAACTCACCGCCGGACCACCCGGAGCCGGAGGCGCCGGAGGAGTCACGTTCTCCACCGAACTCACCGCCGGACCACCCGGAGCCGGAGGCGCCGGAGGAACCACGTTTTCGACCGAACTCACCGCCGGACCACCCGGAGCCGGAGGCGCCGGAGGAGTCACGCCGCTCGAAGAATCGACGGTGGCCGCCGGCGGAGCCGCAGGAGCAGGAGGCGCCACCGCCCCACCCGAACCACCAGCCGGAGCACCCGGAGCCGGCGGAGCAGGCGGCGTCACACCGGCGGCCGGCTCCACCACAGCAGCCGGCGGAGCAGGCGGAGCGGGAGGCGCCACCGCCCCACCCGAACCACCAGCCGGAGCACCCGGAGCCGGCGGAGCAGGAGGCGCCACACCCGAAGCCGGCTCCACCACACCGGCAGCCGGCTCAACCACAGCAGCCGGCGGACCCGCAGGAGCAGGAGGCGCCACACCGGCGGCCGGCTCCACCACACCGGCAGGCACGGCAGGCGCAGCAGCAGGCGCACCCGCCCCACCCGAACCACCGGCCGGTCCGCCTACAGCGCCCGGCGCGGGAACCGCCGTGCCGGCAGCCGGCTGCACCACGGCCGCCGGCGGAGCCGCTGGCGCAGCAGGCGCACCCGCCCCACCCGAGGTGGCCACCGGAGCACCAGGCGCGGCAGGCGCCGGAGGAACTGCGCCACCCCCTGCACCGGCCGTCGGCACACCCGGCGCGCCGGGAGCCGGCGGTGTCGCGCCGCTGGCGGTGTCGACGCGTGCCGTCGGCGGCACCGGACCCGACGGCGGAGTGATGCTTTGCGACGACGTCGTCACCGGCGCACCCGGGACAGGCGGACGAGGCGGTGTCGCGGCGGCGGTTCCGTTGAGCGACCCGGCAGGCGGGATCGCGACCGACGGCGGTGTCGCCGATGCGGTGCCGTTCAGCGACCCGGCCGGCGGGATCCCCACCGACGGCGGCGTCGCGGTGGCGATGCCGTTGGTCGATCCGGCCGGCGGGATGGGACCCGCCGGCGGTGCGGTGTTGGTCAGAGCGGAATTAGCCCCCGGCAACGTCTGCGGCAGGCGCCCCGGCACGGTGAGCAGCTGCTGCATGATGTTCACGCACGGAACGCCGGGGCTCACTGCCCCAGGCTCAGCGATCGCCGTCGCAGGATTGAACAGCTGAACGATCCAGCAGGCCCCTGCGGTAGCCAGGGCGGTGAAGCCCAATCGGTTCGTGGTCCGCGACATGTTCCCTCAGTTCTCTGTGCGCTTCCTACTGACGCTTGCGTCGGGGGGAACGTATGCCGGTTCAGCGAATTGGCCGTTGCGACAATTCTGGCGTTTATAGAACTGTTGCAAATGAGAAGTGCTTCGGTGACCGGACGCGGGTCAACGCAGGTGAGCAGGGCATCTGCTTCGCTTAGGCAACGAACTGGGCGAACTCACGGCCCACCGCGGGAAACGCCATGACCTACCGCGGCGAACGGTCGACGGCGCCGATCGCGCGTCGTTTCGCCCGACCAGCCTGGTGAGGGGCGCTCGCCTACCCGGGGACGCGCTGAAGGAGGCGGACCACCTGATGCAACGGCTCAGATGACGTCGCAACCTCCCCGACGAACGGATGCGACAACTCCAGCACCAGGAACAGTTGCGCTCCGACGAGTACGCCCAGAATGGCGACCATCGTGTAGTGCGTAGCGGCCTTCTCGACGCTGTAGATGATCGCGCACCCCAGCAGCAGGCCACTCGTCAGGAATATGACGGCCCACAACGACCACGGCGGGCCGGTGTCGGTTCGTGCCTGCAGCACACGCTCGGAGCGTGCCTTGCTCATGTCGTTGAGGTTGGAGAACGAGGCGGACAAGAGCGCCTTCTGCGCGTCGCCACGGACTTCGACCTGCTCGTACGCGGCGTAGAGGCGGGTGAGCGCATCGTCGGCGTCAGTCGAGGAACCGCCCTTGGCGGCTTCGTCCCACTCGGTGATCGCGGCCTGGTGATAGGCCAGCAGGCTCTGCCGGATCCGACTCTCGTCAGGCTCGTCGAACACGTGGAGATCCCGGGCGAGTTGTGCGCCCGCCGACCCTTCGGCACGCGCTCTGTCATCCGCGCCGTTGATCTGACCCCACGTCGCCGACACCACGAATCCGATGAAGAAGGCGAAGACGAAACCGACGACTCCGAAGGCGAACTTCGTGACATCGTTGTGCTCGTCGCCCCGCAGGTGTTCTGCGAACCGGCGGCGGACGATCATCTGGACGCCGACAGCTAGGCACGTTGTGAGCGTTACCAGCCCGAGGAGCAGAAGCCATGACGGCAGATGACCGACCAACCACAAACTCACCCAGGGCCGCCCATCTCGTCGGGCCCGATCACTCGGCTGACACGGGCTTTCCGACTCTAGGTGCGCGGCGTCGTACGCGGGGACGAATAAGCCATTTCGTGTGCTGTCTCGCGCACACCGCGCCCGCTTAGGGACCGATCACAGCGTGAGCTGGTCCAGAAGGGTCCGCACGCGTCGTTCCACCTCATCGCGGATCGGACGCACGGAGTCCAGGTCCCCTCCGGCCGGGTCGGCCAGTTCCCAGTTCTCGTAACGCTTGCCGGGTATGTAGGGGCACTCGTCTCCGCATCCCATGGTGACGACGACGTCGACGGCTTCCACCATGTCCGTTGTCCACCGTTTCGGTTGTTCACCCGCGATGTCGATCCCCCTCTCGGCCATCGCTTGTACGGCGGCGGGATTGACCTCCTGCGCCGGCTCGGACCCTCCGGAGTAGACCCGGACGTGCTCGCCGGCAAGGCTTTTGAGGAAGCCCATGGCCATCTGGGAGCGGCCGGCGTTGTGCGTGCACAGGAACAGCACGCCGGGTGTTCGGTCATTCATCGTCCGTTGCCCTCCGCTGTGTTTCAGCACTGACAGGTGAGCGAAAACGTCTGCGCAACAACAGTGACACGTACACGAGGGCGACGAGAACGGGGACCTCGATGAGCGGGCCGACCACACCTGCGAGGGCCTGGCCGGAGGTCACCCCGTAGGTGGCGATGGCAACGGCGATGGCGAGTTCGAAGTTGTTGCCCGCTGCGGTGAACGCGAGCGTGGTGGTGCGCTGATAACCGAGACCGAGCGCCGCGCCGAGCAGGTAGCCACCGCCCCACATGAGCGCGAAGTACATCAACAGCGGCACGGCGATGCGTAGAACGTCGAGTGGGCGACTGGTGATCTGCTCACCCTGGAGCGCGAACAGAACGACGATGGTGAACAGAAGGCCGTAGAGCGCCCACGGCCCGACTCTGGGAAGAAACGTCGATTCGTACCAGGCCCGCCCCCTGACCTTTTCACCCACGCGGCGCGACAGATAGCCCGCAAGCAGAGGGATGCCCAGGAAGACGAGCACCGACTGCGCGATGTCCCATGGCGAAGCGCTGATGGTGGCGGTTTCCCAGCCGAGCCATCCCGGCAGGACGGACAGGTAGAACCATCCCAGAACGGCGAACATCACGACCTGGAACAGCGAGTTGAGCGCCACCAGGACGGCCGCGGCTTCCCGGTCACCGCATGCGAGGTCATTCCAGATGATGACCATCGCAATGCAGCGCGCGAGCCCGACGATGATCAGCCCCGTGCGGTATTCCGGCAGATCCGGCACGAGCAGCCACGCCAGCGCGAACATCAGCGCAGGACCGAGCACCCAGTTCAGCACCACGGAGCTCACGAGAAGCCTGCGGTCGCCGGTGACGGTGTCGAGCCGGTCGTATCGCACCTTGGCCAGCACCGGGTACATCATGACGAGCAGACCCAGCGCGATCGGTATCGAAATGCCCTGTATCGCAATGCTGTTGAGAGCGTCGTCGAATCCGGGCAACGAACGGCCGAGCAGCAGCCCGACGGCCATCGCCAGGCCGATCCACACCGGGAGGAATCGATCCAGCCCGGAGAGTTGCCTGACGACGGCCGAGTCGGTGCCGCTATCCACCCGTTGGGTCACGACGCCGCACTGCTGGCGCTGCCGCAGCACGCGGCACTTTCGCCGCCGTCGTCGCCGAGCGCGGACGAGTGCGTGCCGAACGTCTCCGAGTCGGCGAGCACGGTGTACACCTCCCACTTCTCCCCCGCCGGGCCCGTGACCCACACCTTGTCCTGGGTGGCGAAACAACAGGTGGTGCCGATCTCCTCTTCGGTGAAGAGACCCTCGCCCGCGAGGCGGGCGATCTCGGTGTGAACCGTCTGACTGTTCTCGACTTCGGCCCCGAGGTGGTTCAGGGTGCCGCCGTGCCCGGGGTTCTCGATGAGAACCAGCTTCAGCGGCGGGTTGGCGACCGCGAAGTTCGCGTAGCCCGGCTTGACCTTCGCCGGTGCGGTGCCGAACAGTTTCGAGTAGAAGGCGACAGCCTCGTCGAGGTCATCGACGTTGAGGGCGAGTTGTGCACGGGACATGGCGACCTCCGTTACCTGTGTGACTTATGTCGAACTTCTGATGCCGTCCAGAATCACCCCCTTTTCGATATATGTCAACAAGGTGTGGCAGAATGTTGTGCATGCCGAAGACACTGCCCACCGTCGACATCTCCGCACCGGTCTGTTGCTCACCGGTCGCGGCCGGACCTGTCGGCGACGAGGCGGCACTCGAGATCGCTCTGCGACTCAAGGCGCTGGCCGATCCGGTACGAGTCAAGCTGGTGTCACTGCTGTTCAGCTCCCAGGACGGTGAGGTGCGCGGGAGCGACCTCGCGACAGCCGTCGGCCTCGCCGAATCCACTGTCAGCCACCATCTTTCGCACCTGCGCCGGGCGGGACTGATCGAGTCGGAACGGCGCGGTATGAACGTCTACCACCGACCGCGGCGGGAGTCTCTCATCGCGCTCTGCACGGTGCTGGACCCGAACTGCTGCCGGTAGTTCTAAAGCAGGTGACGGGATTCGAACCCGGATCGCCAATGAGGCGACTGCATGGTGACGACGTCAGCGGGATGCTGCAGCGCGGTGCGCGCCAGCGTAACCAGAAGTTGCTTTCGGAAACGAAAGCAAACACATCAGGCGCTTCTCCGGTCCACCTACCTCGCTTCGCGCGCATCGACCCCACGCAGACGCAACCCTGGTCCCGCATGTGTCGCCAGTTCAGTGAGTTTCGGGAGGCAAACTTTGCGATCGCTAGGACGAACCGCATGTCAGAGGATCGCGAGGTGATCGTGCCCGAGGCGCGTGGTTGAACACGGGCCTGCAACGGAGGGCGGCGTACCTTTGGAATAGGGGGGCATCAAAACTATCGACCACAGGGGGAAACATGATTCGCGTTCTTGTTGCGGCAACTGCCATCGGCGTAGCTGGCTTCGGCTTGGCTCCGACCGTGTTGGCTGAACCTTTCGCCGTCGGCCCTTCATCCAGCTCGGAACTGCCCGCATCGCCGGTGAGCCAGCAGAACGCCGTGCGGGCCGCAGAGGAGTATCTGGAAGTAAGCGCCTTCTCCCGGCAGGGGCTGATCGAGCAACTCGAATACTCAGGGTTTTCGACCGCGGACGCAACGTTCGCGGTCGACGCCATCGTCGTTGACTGGAATGAACAGGCAGTAAAGGCCGCTCAGGAGTACCTCGAAGTCAGCGCTTTCTCCCGAAGCGGACTGATCGACCAGCTTGTGTACAGCGGGTTCACCCCGAGTCAAGCCGCGTACGGAGTCGCCGCAACGGGTCTCTGATCAACGGCGCTCGACCCGAACTGCTGCCGGTAGTTCTGGAGCGGATGACGGGATTCGAACCCGTGTAAACGGCTTTGCAGGCCGGTGCCTAGCCACTCAGCCACACCCGCGTCGCCATCGACAATGCCCGACGGCCGTCTCCGGGCCCATCTTTTCGCTCGCCGTGATTCCTTCTGGCGCCGGCTGGGTGAGCCACTTGGTCAATGGGTCCGGCAACTTCGTGCGGACGCGATGACGCCCATGGCGACGAAGGCCGCGAACACCGCGAACAGCCAACGGGCCGCCGTCGCGTTCCCGGCGTCGGTGAGGTTGACGACCACCCCCGCAAGCCCCGCCCCGAAGGCCCCGCAGATGAGTTGGACGGTGTTGATCGCCGCGGCGGCCGCTGGCCCTTCGGCCGGATCGTCGACGCGACTCATCGCCCATGCGGACAGATGTGGCCACGCGATCCCGATTCCGGTACCGGTCACGAGCAGCCCGACCGCCCACAGCGCCGCCCAGCCCGGCGACATCTCGTCGCGCAGCGCGATCATGCCGAGCGTCAGACCCGCCGCCATGACGAGCGGGGCGAGAGCGACAGTGCGCACGATGACCCGGGTGCGGGTCAGCGAGGCACTCACGATTTCGCCGCCCGTCCATCCGACGGAGAGCACGGCACCGAAGAACCCCGCGATCACCGGTGCCATACCGGCGAGACGCTGCCCGAACAGCGGCACGTACATGTCCACCATGGTGGCGGCCATCAGCAGCCCCAGCGTCGCGTAGATCCACTTCAACGGGCCGGGGCCGAACGTGCTGGGCGGCAGCACCGCAACCTCGGCGCGGCGATCCACGAGCACGAAGACGACCACCACGGCGACGCCGGCGGCGAGCAATCCGGCCGTCGCGCGAGTGTCGTGCGGGATCCCCGCCGTGCTGACCACCAGCGCCGCGGCTCCCAGCAACAGCAGAGACCACAGCGGGATACGCAGGCGTGGCCGATCCGCGTCCGGGCTCTCGACGCGGCCGGGCAGGGCGAACGGCACCAGCACTCCCATGGCGACGGTGAGCGCGACCAACAGTCCGAACGCCCACCGCCAACTGCCGAACTGCGCGAACAGCCCACCCGCGGCGGGGCCGACGAGGGTGCCCACGCCCCACATGGCGGACACCAATGCCGATGCGCGCGTCCACAATCGGCTCGGCAGTGCGGTATTGATCACCGCGTACCCGAGGCCGGCGAGCAACCCACCCGCCGCACCCTGCACCGTCCGCCCGACGAGAAGCAGTTCCATGGTCGGGGCCAGCGCACACCCCAGGCTCCCGGCCGCGAACACGCTCAGGCCAGACCAGTACGCCCGACGCGGACCCAGACGCATGAGCAGCGGGTGCACCGTTGTCGCGGCGATCACCGAGGCGACCAGATACACCGTCGTCACCCACGCGTAGAACCGCTGACCGCCGATGTCGGCGACGGCGCTCGGCATCAGGCTGATGGTGAGGAACTCGTTCGTCGCGTACAGGGCGACACCGCCCGCCAGCACGGTCGACGTACCCAGGTGGGCGGGGCCCAGCAGGTCCCGCCAGGTCGCCACCGAGACGCGTGAAGTGTCAGTCACGCCGCCCACGCTAGGAGCTCAAGGGCGGTTGAGGTCAACCCCTGTCACTTCAGGCCTGCGGCGTCCATACCGCGCAGTTCCTTCTTGAGGTCCTGGATCTCGTCGCGGATCCGGGCGGCCAGTTCGAACTGCAGGTCGCGGGCCGCAGTCATCATCTGCTCGGTGAGATCCTTGATCAGGTCTGCCAGTTCGGCTCGCGGCATGTTCGTGGTGTCGCGGCCCTCGACGATGCCGGCACTGACGGCACGGCCCGGCTCGCCCTGAGCGCGGCGGCCTCGCGACGCGTTGCGGCCGGACCCGCCGACCTCGACGGTCTCGCTGTCGTCGGCCTCGCGGTACACCTGGTCGAGGATGTCGGCGATCTTCTTGCGCAACGGTTTCGGGTCGATGCCCCGTTCCTCGTTGTAGGCGATCTGTTTGGCCCGGCGACGTTCGGTCTCGTCGATCGCCTCGCGCATCGAATCGGTGATCTTGTCCGCATACATGTGGACCTCACCCGACACGTTGCGGGCGGCACGGCCGATGGTCTGGATGAGGCTGCGCGTCGACCGCAGAAAACCTTCTTTGTCGGCGTCGAGGATCGCCACCAACGAGACCTCAGGGAGGTCCAGACCCTCACGCAGCAGGTTGATTCCGACCAGCACGTCGTACTCGCCGAGCCGCAACTGGCGAAGCAACTCGACGCGGCGCAGTGTGTCCACCTCCGAGTGCAGATAGCGAACCCGGATGCCCAACTCCAGCAGGTAGTCGGTGAGGTCCTCGGCCATCTTCTTGGTCAGCGTGGTGACCAGCACCCGTTCGTCGAGTTCGGTGCGCTTGCGGATCTCGCCGATCAGATCGTCGATCTGCCCCTTCGTGGGTTTGACCACCACCTTCGGATCGACCAGGCCGGTCGGGCGGATCACCTGCTCGACGAACTCGCCGCCGGACTGGCTGAGCTCGTAGGGACCCGGCGTGGCCGACAGGTACACGGTCTGGCCGATCCGCGATGCGAACTCCTCCCACGTCAGCGGCCGGTTGTCCACCGCCGACGGCAACCGGAACCCGAAGTCGACCAGGTTGCGCTTGCGCGACATGTCCCCTTCGTACATGCCGCCGATCTGCGGCACCGTCACGTGGGACTCGTCGATGACGAGCAGGAAATCTTCCGGGAAGTAGTCGAGCAGGGTCGCCGGGGCCGACCCGGCGGGGCGCCCGTCGATGTGGCGCGAGTAGTTCTCGATGCCGGAACAGAACCCGACCTGACGCATCATCTCGATGTCGTAGTTGGTGCGCATCCGCAGCCGCTGGGCTTCGAGCAGCTTGCCCTGCCCTTCGAGCTCGGCCAGCCGGTCCTCGAGTTCCTTCTCGATCGTCGAGATGGCTTGCGCCATCCGTTCCGGGCCGGCGACGTAGTGGGTCGCGGGGAAGATCCGCAGCGAATCGACTCTGCGGACGATGTCGCCGGTCAGCGGGTGCAGGTAGTACAGCGCCTCCACCTCGTCACCGAAGAACTCGATGCGCACCGCGAGCTCCTCGTAGGACGGGATGATCTCGACGGTGTCCCCGCGCACCCGGAAGGTCCCGCGGGTGAACGCCATGTCGTTACGGGTGTACTGCACGTCGACGAGCAGCCTCAGCAGCCCGTCGCGCGGCACCTCGTCGCCCACCTTCAGCTCGACCGACCGGTCCATGTAGGACTGCGGCGTGCCCAGACCGTAGATGCAGGAGACCGACGCCACCACGACCACGTCACGCCGCGACAGCAGGCTCGACGTCGCGGAGTGCCGCAGCCGCTCCACGTCGTCGTTGATGGAGCTGTCCTTCTCGATGTAAGTGTCGGTCTGGGCGATGTACGCCTCGGGCTGGTAGTAGTCGTAGTACGACACGAAGTACTCGACAGCGTTGTGCGGCAACATCTCCCGCAGTTCGTTCGCGAGCTGGGCGGCGAGCGTCTTGTTGGGCGCCATCAGCAGCGTCGGCCGTTGCAGCCGCTCGATCAGCCACGCGGTGGTGGCCGACTTGCCGGTACCGGTCGCGCCGAGGAGGACGACGTCACGTTCTCCCGCCCGGATGCGCCGCTCCAGCTCGTCGATCGCCGCGGGTTGGTCCCCGGCGGGCTGGTAGGGACTGACCACCTCGAACCGGTTGCCGGTACGCACCATCGCCTCGACCGGGCGGTACTCGGAGTGCGCGAGCACTGGGTGTTCGGTAGCGAAAGCCATTTCACCAGGGTAGAACCAGCCACCGACAACCTCTTGTTCGCGGTTCTATGCTGAGGTATCCATCCACCCAAACACGAGACGTTCGACCTGCTCGCCTGCACGAACACCGACCCCAAGGGCATCGTGCGGGCCGTCGACGTCTATTCGGTGGAACCGTGGGGGCTCTACATGGCCCGCCCGACACCCGGTCGCGCGCAGTTCCACTATCTCGAGTCGTGGCTGCTGCCGTCGCTGAACCTGCGCGCGTCGGTGTTCCACTTCAACCCGGGGTTCGAGAAGGACCAGGACTTCTACCTCGACGTCGGCAGCTATTCGCCGGGGCCACACCGGTGGACGGCCGAGGACCACTATCTCGATCTGGTGGTGCGGACCGGGGTCGGAGCGGAGTTGTGCGACGTCGACGAACTGCTCACCGCGGTGCGGCACAACCTGCTCACCCCGGAGGTGGGCGAGCGGGCCGTGCAGACGGCGGTGAACACCGTCGACGGCCTCGCGCGGCACGACTACGACCTCCACCGCTGGCTTGCCGGCAACGGTATGGTCCTGTCGTGGCGGACATTGTAAGGTCATCTACATGAACTCCGTCATGCGCGGATTGGCCGCGGGCGCCGCGGCCGCGGCCGTCGTCGGTGGCTTCCAGTTAAGTCCCGCCGTCGCGTTCGCCGACCCGGATGTTCAGCCGCAACCGGTCGCGCAGGAGAACCCGCAGGTGCTCCGCAACGTCGTCTACCGGGCCCGCATCGACGGCGTGTCCCGCGGCGCCACCATCACCTACAGCGCCGAGAACGATCAGACGCTGACGGCCAACCCGACCATGGTGCCGGGCCGGGTGTTCGAGGTGAACACGGTCCTGCCGGAGACCGGTGTGGCCACCATGAAGGTGTCGGTGCAGTGGCCGTACTCGGCGAATCTGCACTGCGAGATCCTCGTCGACGACCAGATCGTGGCTCAAGCAGACGATTTCATCGCCCCGCGCTTCCTGCCGCAGGACCCCGACTACGCCGCCCTGACGTGCGAGGCGCCGGTCGCCATGCAGGCGCCCGCGCCGGTAGACCCGGCTGCACCGGTCGATCCCGCGCCACCGGCGGATGCCGAACCGGTTCCTCCCGGTTTGTGACCGCTCAGGGCCGCCAGCCGGTCGCCTCCGCCCACGCCAGCGCCTTCGGGTAGGCCTCGGCGAACCAGGGTTCCTTGGCGTCCGCGTAGTCCGGCGCGCTGAGCGCCGCCCGCTTGACCTGCACGTAGTCCTCACGCGCTTCGGGGTTCGCGGTCAGCCACGCCGGGAACAGCAGCGCGAACCGCTGGTTCGGCCAGCCCTCGACGCGCAGATGGATATTGGCGGGACGGCCCGGATCGGCTGCGCCGTGCACCCGCTTACCCCACCGCCCGGTGTCGTCGTGCGCCACGTCGGTCTCATGGTCCGGCAACCGCGGGTAGCCCACGGCGGCCAGCGCACCGGCGATCTCGTCGGCGTCTTGGAGCGACGCCACCGTCACCTGGATGTCGAAGACGTCCTTGGCGTCGAGCCCGCCGACCGAGGTGGATCCGACATGGTCCGCCCGTAGCACCTTCGCCCCCGCGGCCGCCTTCACGCGGTTGATGATCCGCTGCGCGTCCGCCGCCCAGACCGGATTGTGCGGCACCAGCCCGGGCGCGGGGCGCACCGCCTGCCCGTTGCGGATGTTCTCCGCGAGCGGCAGCACCCGGTCGAACCAGAGCTGCCTCGCCTTCTCGACGAGTTCCTCCTGGGTGCCCGAATTGTTCAGCAGCACATCGGCGATGGCGCGTCGCTGCTCATCGGACGCCTGAGCCTTCATCCGCGCGCGGGCGTCGTGCTCCGGTAGGCCGCGTTTGATGAGGCGGGCGACGCGGGTTTCTTCATCGGCCCACACCACCACGACGAGCGGGAAGAAGGGCGCCATCCCGGTTTCCACCAGCAGCGGGATGTCCTCGACCACGACGGTGCCGTCGGCGACCGAGTCGATGATCTCCTGCCGGCGCTTGCCGACCAGCGGGTGCACGATGCCGTTCAAAATAGCGCGCTGTTCGTCGTCCTGGAATGCCTTGGCGGCCAACGCCGGCCGGTCCAGCGCACCGTCGGGCAGCAGGATGTCCTCGCCGAACGCCTCGACGAGCGCGGCCAGACCCTCGGTGCCCGGCGCGACGACCTCGCGGGAGATGACGTCACCATCGACGATGACGCCGCCGCAGTCGGCGAACGTCGCGGACACGGTCGACTTGCCCGCCCCGATGCCGCCGGTCAATCCAATTCTCAGCACCGCACCAGTCTGTCAGGACCCGGATACGGCGAACGCCCCGGCTCGCGGTGAGCCGGGGCGTTCGTCGAGATGGCTGCTAGGCGTTGCCGGCCAGCTTCTCCCGCAGTGCGGCGAGCTGGGCGTCGCTGGCGAGCGTTCCACCGGAAGACTCCTCCGAGCGCGACGAGCCGTTCGACACCGGACGCGCGGCCTCTTCGGCCTCGGCCGCGGCGAACTTCTCCATCTGCGCGGTGTGCATCTTGTGCCGGCGCTCCGCCTCGGCGTAGCGGGACTCCCACTCCTCACGCTGCTTCTCGAAACCTTCGAGCCATTCGTTGGTCTCGGAGTCGAAGCCCTCGGGGAAGATGTAGTTGCCCTGCTCGTCGTAGCTGTCGGCCATACCGTACTTCGAGGGGTCGAACTCCTCGGTGTAGTCCTCGTTGGCCTGCTTGAGCGACAGCGAGATCCGGCGACGCTCCAGGTCGATGTCGATGACCTTGACCATCGCGTCGTCGCCGACCTGGACCACCTGGTCCGGGACCTCGACGTGGCGCTCGGACAGCTCGGAGATGTGCACCAGACCCTCGATGCCCTCCTCGACGCGGACGAACGCCCCGAACGGCACCAGCTTGGTGACCTTGCCCGGCACGATCTGGCCGATCGCATGGGTACGGGCGAAGTGACGCCACGGATCTTCCTGAGTCGCCTTGAGCGACAGCGAAACCCGCTCGCGGTCCATATCGACGTCGAGCACCTCGACGGTGACCTCGTCGCCGACGGTGACGACCTCGGACGGGTGGTCGATGTGCTTCCAGGACAGCTCGGAGACGTGCACCAGGCCGTCCACGCCGCCGAGGTCGACGAACGCGCCGAAGTTGACGATCGAGGAGACGACACCCTTGCGGATGGCGCCCTTCTGCAGCTGGTTGAGGAACTCGCTGCGCACCTCGGACTGGGTCTGCTCCAGCCAGGCGCGGCGGCTCAGCACCACGTTGTTGCGGTTCTTGTCGAGCTCGATGATCTTGGCCTCGATCTCCTTGCCGATGTACGGCTGCAGATCGCGGACCCGACGCATCTCGACCAGGGAGGCGGGCAGGAAGCCGCGCAGGCCGATGTCGAGGATCAGGCCGCCCTTGACGACCTCGATGACGGTGCCCTTGACGGCCTCGTCCTTTTCCTTGAGCTCTTCGATGGTGCCCCAGGCGCGCTCGTACTGGGCGCGCTTCTTGGACAGGATCAGGCGGCCTTCCTTGTCCTCCTTGGTGAGGACCAGGGCTTCCACCTCGTCGCCGACGGACACAACCTCATTGGGGTCGACGTCGTGCTTGATGGAGAGCTCGCGGGAAGGGATGACGCCTTCGGTCTTGTAACCGATGTCTAGGAGTACTTCGTCGCGATCGACCTTGACGATCGTCCCCTCGACGATGTCGCCATCGTTGAAGTATTTGATGGTCTTGTCGATGGCGGCGAGGAAATCCTCAGCCGAGCCGATGTCGTTGACGGCTACTTGCGGCGAGGTGACGGAGGGACTTGGCATGTGGTGGGTTGCTCCGGACAGGTTTACTCGTAGGTACAGGTGATTGGTTGGTGACCTGAGATCGCGCACACAGGTACCTGTCGAGCCTACTCGACTCGGTCCATGCAGGACAAACCCGGATCAGCCCGGTCTCCGCCGCCCCGCGTGCCGCGGCGAAAGCCCAGATCGCCCCGGTCAGGGGGCTACCCTGCTCTGGTGTCCCCCGTCGGCACCCCGCCTCCCCCGCATCTGCCCGTTTCGCCGTGGGCCCGGCAGGTCCGCAAGGTCGGCGCCCCGCTGGGGCTGCTGATCGCGCTCGGGACCCTCGCGGGCGTCCTCGTCATCCTGCTGACCGCGGTCAACCCGGTCGGCACGGCGGTCGGGTTCGTCCTGTCCAGCATCGCGATGGCCGTCGTCGTGCTGGCTTACCTGTGGCTGGACCGGTGGGAGCCCGAACCGCCGCGGCTGCTGGTGTTCGCGTTCATCTGGGGAACCTCGGCGGCCGTCGTCATCTCTGCGGTGTTGCAGATGTTCCTCGAGGTGTGGCTGAACCCCGCTGTCGGCACCGCCGACTCGGGCGCCAGTCCGGTGACGCTGGTCCTGGGCGCCCCGCTGACAGAGGAGGCCGCCAAGGGCCTGTTCCTGCTGATCATGATGACCGGGGCGCGTCGCAACGAGATGAACTCGCTGACCGACTGCCTGGTCTACGCCGGCCTGGTCGGTGCGGGCTTCGCGTGGCTCGAGGACATCCTCTACATCGCCAACGGCGAATCGCTGGCCGATTCACTGCTGACCGCCGCGCTCCGGCTGATCATGGCGCCGTTCGCCCACTCGCTGTTCACGACGGTGTTCGCGATCGGCGTGTGGTTCGCCCTGCACCGCCGCGACGCCGCCGCGCGAGCCGGATTCCTGCTCCTCGGCTACGCCGGGGCAGTGCTGCTGCACGCCATGTGGAACGGTTCGTCGCTGCTCGGGGTCGAGGCGTACTTCGGCCTGTACGTGTTCTGGATGATGCCGATCTTCGGGCTGGCGATCCTCCTGGCCATCCGGAGCCGCCGTCGCGAACAGCACATCGTCGCGGCCAAACTCCCCGGGATGGTGGCCGCGGGAGTGGTGACGCCCGGCGAGGCGGCATGGCTGGGCTCCCTCCGCGGCCGCAACCTGGCCGTCGCGGAAGCGAGGCGGATCGGCGGCAGCCAGGCCGGCGATTCGGTCAAGCGTTTCGCCCACCAGGTCGTCGAATTGGCGTTCGTCCGCGACCGCATCGACCGCGGTTTCGGCGACCCACGCGTGGTCGGGCTCCTGCACGAGGAGACCTACGCGGTGTACGCGGCCAGGGCGGCATCGCCGGCGCTGCAGTCGATGGCCGGCTACCGCGCGACGCTCGGGCTTTGAAGTAGCACGGGTGCGACGGCACGTCAGTGCGCCGCCGCGTCCCAGCTGCGCCCGTACCCGACACTGACCTCGAGCGGCACGTCGAGCGCGTATGCGCCGCCCATCTTGTCGCGAACCAGCTGTTCGAGCGTCTCGCGCTCGCCGTCGGCGACTTCGAACAGCAATTCGTCGTGCACCTGAAGCAGCATCCTCGACGAGAGCCCGGCGTCCTTGATCGCCTGGTCGACGTTGATCATCGCGACCTTGATGATGTCGGCGGCGCTGCCCTGGATCGGGGCGTTGAGCGCGGCCCGCTCGGCGGCCTCACGGACGTTGCGGTTGCTGCTGTCCAGTTCGGGCAGGTAACGGCGGCGACCGAACACCGTCGAGGTGTAGCCGTCCTTGCGGGCCTGGTCGACGACATCGCGCAGGTAGTCGCGGATACCGCCGAACCGGGCGAAGTACTGGTCCATCTGGACCTTGGCCTCTTCGGTGGAGATCTTGAGCTGGGCGGCCAAACCGTAGGCGCTCAGGCCGTAGGCCAAGCCGTAGGACATCGCCTTGACGCGGCGGCGCAGGTCCGGCGTCACCTCGTCGATCGGCACGTCGAACGCCCGCGACGCGACGAATGAGTGCAGATCCTCGCCGGTGTTGAAGGCCTCGATCAGCCCGGCGTCCTGCGACAGGTGCGCCATGATGCGCATCTCGATCTGGCTGTAGTCAGCGGTCATGAGTTCGGCGTATCCGTCACCCACGACGAACGCGTCGCGGATTCGCCGACCCGCTTCGGTGCGGATCGGGATGTTCTGCAGGTTCGGTTCGGTCGAGGACAGCCGACCGGTCGCGGCGATGGTCTGGTTGAACGTGGTGTGGATGCGCCCGTCCGAGGCGACGGAGTTCAACAGCCCGTCGACGGTGACCTTGAGCCGGGTGGCGTCGCGATGCGCCAGCAGGTGCTGCAGGAACGGATGGCCGGTCTTGTCGAACAGCGACTGCAGCGCGTCGGCGTCGGTGGTGTATCCGGTCTTGGTCTTCTTCGTCTTCGGCATCTCGAGTTCGTCGAACAGCACCGCCTGGAGCTGTTTGGGGGAACCGAGGTTGATCTGCTTGCCGATCACCGCGTAGGCCGCCTCGGCGGCGTCGCGGATCAGGTCGGCGAACTCGCTCTGCAGCTGTCGCAGTTGGTCGACGTCGACGGCGATCCCGATGTGCTCGATCTCGGCGAGCACCCGCTGCACCGGCAACTCCATCCGGCCCAGCAGCGAGGACGAATCGATGCGGGCCAGTTCCTCGTCGAGGGCCGCGGCGAGGTCGAGGACCGCGACAGCACGCAGAATCAGCGTCTGGACGGCTTGATCGTCGCCGCCCTCACTGTCGTCGAGCAGTGAGAGTTGTTGTTGCGCAGGGTTATCCGCGCGGAGTTCGCGACGCAGGTAGCGCAGGGACAGGTCGTCGAGGCTGAAGCTGCGCTGCCCGGGCCGCACCAGATAGGCGGCCAATGCGGTGTCGGAGGTGACCCCGGCGAGCTTCCAGCCGCGGCCGGCGAGGTCGTGCATCGCCAGCTTGGCTTCGTGCAGCGCCTTCGGCGGGCCGGGGTCGGCGAGCCAGGACGCCAGCGCCGCCTCGTCGTCCGGGTCCAGCGAGGTCGTGTCGATGTAGCGGCCGTCGCCGTCGGCGGCGACGATGGCCAGCGCGGTGGCGTCGGCGTCGTAGGCGAGGTGAGTGCCGACGACCGCGAGCCCGAACCGGTTGCCGAGGCTGTGTTCGGAGAGCCAGGCCGCGAGTTCGCCGCGCTCGAGCGCCTTGCCCCGGACGTCGAAGCCGTGCTCGACCTCGGGTTCGACGGCCGCCAGCGTCTCGAACAGCCGGTCGCGCAACACCCGGAACTCGAGGTCGTCGAACAGCCGGTGGATCTGGTCGCGGTCCCAGGGCTGCACCCGCAGGGTGTCGGGGGTGTGCGGCAGCGGGACGTCCTTGACGAGGTCGGTGAGTTCGCGGTTGAGCACCACGTGGGACAGGTTCGCCCGCAGCGCGTCGCCGACCTTGCCCTTGACCTGGTCGACGTTGTCGACCAGGGCCTGCAGGGACCCGTATTCGGCGATCCACTTGGTGGCGGTCTTCTCCCCCACGCCCGGGATGCCCGGCAGGTTGTCGCTCGGATCGCCCCGCAGCGCCGCGAAGTCGGGGTACTGCTGCGGCGTGAGCCCGTACTTCTCGAGCACCGCGTCCGGGGTGAAGCGGGTCAGTTCACTGACGCCCTTGCGCGGGTAGAGCACGGTGACGTCGTCGCTGACGAGTTGCAGCGCGTCGCGGTCACCCGTCACGACGAGCGTCCGGAACCCCTCGGTCTCGGCCTGGGTGGCGAGCGTGGCGATGATGTCGTCGGCCTCGAAGCCGGGTTCGGCCAGCACGGCGATGCCCAGCGCGACGAGCACCTCCTTGGTGATGTCGATCTGTCCGCGGAACTCATCGGGCGTGGACGAGCGCCCGGCCTTGTACTCGGGGTACTTGTCGACGCGGAACGTCTGGCGGGAGACGTCGAAGGCGGCGGCCACGTGGGTGGGCTGCTCGTCGCGGAGCAGGTTGATGAGCATCGCGGTGAATCCGTAGACCGCGTTGGTGGTCAGCCCGCCCTGGGTCTTGAAGTTCTCCGCCGGCAGCGCGTAGAAGGCGCGATACGCCAGTGAGTTGCCGTCCAGCAGCATCAGTGTCGGCTTGTCGTCCGCCTTGGCGGCGGCCGTCTTCTTGTCTGCAGAGGTGCTGACTGGGCTCACGGGCACAACTCTAGGCACCCGCGGTGACACACAGGTGTTCGCGGGCCATGCCGAAGTGCCCGCCCGCTGACTGGAACACGTTTCAGTTTTACCGGTCGTCTGGGTACGCTGACCGCGTGTCAGCAGCTTCCACGCAACCGGCGATCGACGGCTGGTTCGCCACCGACGGGTCCGGTGGGGCCTATCTGATCGGCGGCAAATGCCATCAGTGCGGGACCTACGTCTTCCCTCCCCGGGCGAACAACTGCCCCAATCCCGCCTGTGACGGCGACGACCTCGCCCAGGTCCCGCTGTCCCGGCGCGGAAAGCTGTGGAGCTACACCGAGAACCGCTACGCCCCGCCCCCGCCGTATCCGTCCCCGGATCCGTTCGAACCCTTCGCCGTCGCCGCGGTCGAATTGGCCGACGAAGGCCTGATCGTGCTCGGCAAGGTGGTCGAGGGAACGCTCGCCGCCGACCTGAAGGTCGGCATGGAGATGGAACTGACCACCATGCCGCTCTACATCGACGACGACGGCGTCGAGCGCATCGTGCACGCCTGGAGGATCGCCCGATGAGCCCCGAACCCGTCTACATCCTCGGCGCCGGTATGCACCCATGGGGCAAGTGGGGCAACGACTTCACCGAGTACGGAGTGGTCGCCGCCCGCGCCGCACTGGCCGAGGCCGGCCTGGACTGGCGCCAGATCCAGTTGGTGGCCGGCGCCGACACCATCCGCAACGGGTATCCCGGCTTCGTCGCAGGATCGACGTTCGCCCAGAAACTGGGCTGGAACGGCGTGCCCGTCACCTCGAGTTACGCCGCATGTGCCAGCGGATCGCAGGCGCTGCAGAGCGCCCGCGCGCAGATCCTCGCCGGCTTCTGCGATGTCGCGCTGGTGATCGGCGCGGACACCACCCCGAAGGGGTTCTTCGCCCCCGTCGGCGGCGAGCGCAAGAACGACCCCGACTGGCAGCGCTTCCATCTCATCGGCGCCACCAACACCGTCTACTTCGCGATGCTCGCGCGCAGGCGGATGGATCTGTACGGGGCCACGCTCGAGGACTTCGCTCAGGTGAAGGTCAAGAACGCCCGCCACGGCCTGGACAACCCGAACGCGCGCTACCGCAAGGAATCCTCCGTCGAGGACGTCCTGGCCAGCCCCGTCGTGTCCGATCCGCTGCGCCTGCTGGACATCTGTGCGACGTCCGACGGCGCGGCGGCGCTCATTGTGGCCAGCAAGTCGTTCGCCGAGAAGCACCTCGGCTCGGTCGAGGGTGTGCCGTCGGTGCGCGCGGTGAGCCTACAGACGCCGCAGTACCCGCAGCACCTGCCCGAACTGCCCGACATCGCCACTGATTCGACGGCCGTGGTGCCGGCACCCGAGCGGGTGTTCAAGGACCAGATCCTCGACGCGGCGTATGCCGAGGCCGGGATCGGTCCGGAGGATCTCAGCGTCGCCGAGGTCTACGACCTGTCCACCGCGTTGGAACTCGACTGGTACGAACACCTCGGGCTGTGCCCCAAGGGCGAGGCCGAGCAGCTGTTGCGCAGCGGCGCCACGACGATCGGCGGCCGGATCCCGGTCAACCCGTCCGGCGGGTTGGCGTGCTTCGGCGAGGCCATCCCGGCGCAGGCGATCGCGCAGGTCTGCGAATTGACCTGGCAGCTCAAGGGTCAGGCCACCGGCAGGCAGGTCGAGGGCGCGAAGGTCGGCGTGACGGCGAACCAGGGGTTGTTCGGCCACGGCTCATCGGTGGTCGTCGCGCGGTAGCCGCGCAGAACCGGCGGACCCGGCTCAGGCGACACCCAGGTAGGCGGCGCGAACGCTGTCGTCGTGCAGCAGTTCCCGGGCATTGCCCGTCCGGGTGACCTCGCCGGTCTCGAGGATGTAGGCACGATCGGAGCGTGACAGCGCCTGCTGCGCGTTCTGCTCGACCAGCAGCACGGTCGTGCCCTGAGCGTTGATGTCGGCGATGATCTTGAAGATCTGCGAGATCACCATCGGCGCAAGCCCCATCGAGGGCTCGTCGAGGAGCAGCACCTTCGGCCGGGCCATCAGCGCCCGCCCGATCGCCAGCATCTGCTGTTCGCCGCCGGACAACGTCCCGCCGACCTGTGAGCGCCGCTCCGCGAGCCGAGGGAACGTCTCGAACACCCAGTCCAACCGCTCACGATGCTCCGCCTTGCTGGCGAATTTCCGTGAGTAGCAACCCATTTCGAGGTTCTCGGTCACGGTCATCCCGGGGAACACGCCACGCCCCTCGGGCGCCTGGATCAAACCGTCCGCCACCCGACGGTGGGCCTTCACCCGCGAGACGTCCTTCCCGTCGAACCACACCGACCCCGAGGTGAGCGGGCGCAGGCCGGAGATGGCCCGCATCATGGTGGTCTTCCCCGCGCCGTTGGACCCCAGCAGCGTGACCAGCTCACCTTCGTGCACCTTGATGGACACCCCGTGCAGCGCCCGGATCCGGCCGTAGTGCACGACGACGTCGCGGACCTCGAGCAGGACCTTGCGCGGCTCAACCGATTTCGTCATCAGGCACTCCCAGGTAGGCGGCGATGACCTTCGGGTCCTCGCGGATCTCGGCGGGCAGCCCGTCGGCGATCTTGCGGCCGAACTCCAGGACGACGATCCGGTCGGTCACCCCCATGACCAGCCGCATGTCGTGCTCGATGAGCAGTACGGTGTAGCCGTCGTCGCGGATCTTGCGGATCAACTCGATCAGCGCGGCCTTCTCGGCGGGGTTGAAGCCGGCCGCGGGTTCGTCCAGGCACAGCAGTTTGGGTTCGGTGGCCAGCGCGCGGGCGATCTCCAGGCGCCGCTGATCGCCGTAGGGCAGGTTCTTCGCCTTCTCCTCGCCGCGGTGCGCGATTCCGACGAAATGCAGAAGCGCCGCCGAGCGCTCGATCGCCGACTTCTCCTCCCGGCGGTGCCGCGGCGTGCGGATCAGCGCCCCGGGCACCGAGGTCAGGTGCCGCGCATCGGTGCCGACCATGACGTTCTCCAGCGCCGTCATCTCCCCGAAGAGCCGGATGTTCTGAAACGTCCTGGCGATTCCGCGCCGGGTGATCTGGTGGCGCTTGATGCGGCCGAGGGGTTTTCCGTCGAACGTCACCGAACCCGAACTGGGGCGGTAGACACCGGTGATGGCGTTGAAGCAGGTGGTCTTGCCCGCGCCGTTCGGACCGATCAGACCGAGGATCTCGCCGCGCCGGATGTCGAAGGTCACCGAATCCAGCGCGGTCAGACCGCCGAACTTCACGGTGAGATCGTGGGTCTGCAGCAGGGTCTCGCCCTCGGCCGCCTCGATCTCCCGGTGCACACCGGAGAGCTCTTCGATCGTCATCGCACCGCCCCCTCGTTCTCGCCGGGCGCCCGGCGCAACAGGTCACGCGCCGCCTTGCCGTAGGTGAGCAGTTGCTGACGCGCCGGGAAGAGCCCCTGCGGGCGGAAGATCATCAGCACCACCAGCGCCAGTCCGAAGAACAAGTACTTCAGGTCGCCGAGGTTGATGCCGAGGAAGTGCACGCCGAGAAGCCGGTTCGGCAGGTAGACGATGATGAACGCGCCGAAGATCACGCCCAGTTTGTTGCCCTGCCCGCCGAGGACGACCGCGCACAGGAACAGCATCGAGTTGATGATGTTGAACGTCGGCGGCGCCACGTACTGCACCTGGCCGGCGTAGAGCGCCCCGGACAGCCCGCCGATCGCGGCGCCGATCACGAACGCCCACAGCTTGAAGCGGAAGGTGTTGACCCCCATGACCTCCGCGGCGTCCTCGTCCTCGCGGACCGCCACCCACGCCCTGCCGACCCTGCTGCGCTCGAGGTTGCCGACCAGCAGCAGGATGCCGACGATCAGCAGCAGGCCGAGCCAGAACCACCAGGTGCCGTAGTTCGCCTCGCCCGTCGAATTGGCCCGCGAGAACACGCCTTCGGGGAGCCGCTCACTCTCCCCCACCCGCGGGTACTCGACCTCGTTGAGGCCGCGGGGCCCATTGGTGACGTCGGAGAGGTTGTCGGCGAGCAGGCGGATGATCTCCCCGAAGCCGAGCGTGACGATCGCCAGGTAGTCACCGCGCAGCCGCAGTGTGGGGGTGCCCAGGATGAGCCCCGCGAGCGCTGTCACCGCCATCGCCAGGGGCACACACGCCAGCCACGCCCAGTCCGTCGTCAACCAGCCACCGGGACCGGCCTGGTTCCACGGGCTGCTGGGACTGGTCAGGAGTGCGACGGTGTAGGCGCCGACGGCGTAGAAGCCGACATAGCCGAGGTCGAGCAGACCTGCCTGTCCCACAACGACATTGAGGCCGATCGCGATGATCGCCACCATCGCGAACTGGGCCATGGTACCGCCGAAGCTGATGCCGGGTGTGTTGAGGAACGGCGGGGTGAACAGCGGCAGCAATGCCAACAAGCCGAACAGCAGCACCCCGAACAGCCATTTCACCGGCCGGCTCAGGCTCGCCCACCAGGCGCGCAGGCCGTCGCCGGGAGCGAGCAGTTTGTCCGTCCTGCTCATGGGCGCTCGCGTCGCGCCTCCCTGCTGTTCTGTCATACCCGTGCCTTCCCGAGGCTCTCACCGAGTATCCCCGTCGGGCGGAACAGCAGAACCAGCACCAGCAGGACGAAGGCGACGACGTCACGCCACTGCGTGCCGAACACGGCCTGCCCGTAGTTCTCCATGACCCCCAGGATCAGCCCGCCGAGCAGCGCGCCGCGCAGATTGCCGATGCCGCCGAGCACCGCGGCGGAGAACGCCTTGATACCGAGCAGGAACCCGCCGGAGTAGATGATGCCCTGCGGGACCTTGAGGGTGTAGAGCAGTGCCGCCGCGCCGGCCAGCAGACCGCCGATCATGAACGTCAGCATGATGACCCGTTCGCGCGACACCCCCATCAGCGTCGCGGTGTTCGGATCCTGCGCCACCGCGCGGATGCCGCGTCCGAACTTCGTCCGGTTGATGGCGATATCGGTGAGCAATGCGAAGAACAGGGCGGCCCCGATGATCACCAGCGTGACGTTGGAGACCGCCGCGCCGAAGATCTCGAACTGGGTCTTCGGCTGCACCAGCGTGATCGGCTGCTGCGCGTTGCTGCCGCCGTAACCCTTGATGATCTTCGGCAATATGAAGTGGACGAATTCCTGCAGCACGAACGACATGCCGATGGCCGTGATGAGGAAGGTCAGCGGCCGCGCCCCGCGTCTTCGCAGCGGCCGGTAGGCCACCGCCTCCAGACCGACGGCCGCCGATCCGGACACCAACATGGCGAACAGCATCGCGATCGCCAGATACAGCACCGTCAACGCGATGCCCTTGTTGTAGGCGTTGCCCGACGGGGTGAAGCCGAGGATGAAGTCCAGACAGAAGTAGGCGCCGAACATCCCGAGCATGAAGATCTCGGAGTGGGCGAAGTTGATCAGCCGCAGCACGCCGAACACCAACGTGTAACCGACTGCCACCAGCGCATAGATGGCGCCCCACGACAACCCGTCGATCGTCAACTGCCAGAAGCCGTTTCGCAGGCCCTCCAGGTTGAAGCTGATATTCGCCGCCAGACAGGCGTACTGGTCGACGCAATCGGCGATCATCGGTGCGGTGGGCTCCTCGCGCGGTGGGAGTGCTAAGCGAAACGCGTCCGAGCCAACCGGTTCGGACGCGTCTCGTCTAGTCGATCACTGAACCTTGTACATCCAGATCAGCGTGGTGGTGAGTTCACCCTGCGGTGTCCACTGATAGTTGCGCGCCACGCCCTGGCCGTTGTAGTTGCGCACGTAGTCCAGTAGCGCCTGGCGGGTGATGGCGCCGGAATCGATGCCCTTCACCAGGATGGTGCCCAGGTCGTAGCCCTCGGTGCTGTAGGTGCCGGGCTCCTGGCCGAACTTCTGGGTGTACTCGTCGGCGAAGCCGCCGGTGGCCGGGCCGCAGGGGCAGGACAGCAGGGCGTCCTTCGACGCCTCACCGGCCTGCTTGACGAACTCCGGATCCTTGGTGCCGTCGGCGCTGACGAAGGTGCCCTCGAATCCGCCGTCCTTGAGCTGCTGCACGAACGGCGCGGCCTCCGCGTAGTAACCGCTGAAGAAGACCGACTGCGGGCTGGCACCCTTGACCTGGGTGACGGCGGCCGAGAAGTCCTTGTCGCCCTTCTTCACCGAGATGTTGCACGCCGGGTCGGCGACCGGGCCGAGCGTCTCGCGGACCGCCTGGGCCAGGCCCAGGCCGTAGTCGGTGCTGTCGTCGACGACGCATACCTTCTGGTGACCGAGCGTGTTCTTCAGGTAGTTGGCGACCGACGGGCCCTGCACACCGTCGTTGGCCAGGCCGCGGAAGAACGTCCGCCACCCCTTCTCCGACAGCGTGACGTTGGTGGCCGAGGCGGTCGCCGCGACCAGGCCGGCCTGGTTGAACACGTCGCCGGTGGCGTTGGTCTCGCCCGAGAAGGCCGGGCCGACAAGGCCGATCGTGTACTGGTCGTCGACGATCTGCGGTGCGATCGCGCTGGCCTTCTGCGGATCGCCCTCGGTGTCGAACGTCTTGAGCTGGACCTGACAGCCCGGGTTGGCGGCGTTGTGCTTGTCGACGGCCAACTGCACGCCGTTCTTGATGTTGATACCCAGGGCCGCGTCCGGGCCGTTGAGCGCGCCTGCCATCGCGATCGACAGTGGCGGGCAGGTCGCCTTGCCGTCACCGGCCGGATCTGCCGGGGCGGCGCCTTCGGCGGCCTTGACCTCCGCGCCGTTCTCGTCGATCTGGACCTGCTCGACGATCTTCAGATTCGTCTGCGCCGCTTCCTCTTCGGGTGTCGACTGACTGCAGCCGCCAAGGGCGAGCGCCAACAGCCCCGCGCTACCGAGAGCGAATGCGTTCCGTGCCACGCGACCGCGCACGTTTTCACCTCCTGGTCGATGTTGTCATCGGCATCGACCCCCGCGGCCGGAACGGCCTGGGCGCTGACGCTTCCGGTAGAACATAGCCAACACCCGGCCATGGTGCGTGTTGTTGGAAAACGCGCGGCGCGTCCGCGCAGGTGGAAAGCGACGGATCTAGCCGGCTGACGGCTCGCTCTTCGGGGTGTCCAGCGTCTCCAGGACCACCTCGGCCACCCGCTTCATGGTGGTCCTGCGGTCCATCGCAGCGCGCTGGATCCACTTGAAAGCCTCCGGCTCGGTCATCCCCTGATTGGCCTGGAGCAGCCCCTTCGCCCGCTCGACGAGCTTGCGGGTCTCCAGGCGGTCCGAGAGCGTCGCAACCTCTTCCTCGAGCGCGTGGATCTCGCTGAAGCGGCTGACGGCCACCTCGATGGCCGGAATCAGGTCGTTCACGTTGAACGGTTTGACCAGATAGGCCATCGCCCCGGCGTCGCGGGCCTTCTCGACGAGGTCACGTTGGCTGAAGGCGGTGAGGATGACGATCGGGGCGATCCGCTTGCCCGCGATCTCCGATGCGGCGTCGATCCCGTCCCGGCGCGGCATCTTCACGTCCATGATGACGAGGTCGGGGTTGAGCGCCTCGGCCAGTTCGACGGCCTCCTGCCCGTCGCCGGCCTCGCCGACGATCTCGTAGCCCTCGTCGCGCAGCATCTCGGCCAGGTCCATCCGGATGAGCGCCTCGTCTTCGGCGATGAGCACGCGGCGGGGCGTCGGCGCGTCGGTCGGTGAGCCGGTCATGGATGTCATTGTGGCGGTAACCCGGGCGATCAGCGACCTCGGGGCCATCCTCTATGGTGGGAGACCGCACGCCCTCGTATCCCAACTGGCAGAGGAAACGGATTCAAAACCCGTACAGTGTGAGTTCGAATCTCACCGAGGGCACTCAAGATTCTGCTACCGGTCCAGCTGTGACAACGGGCGGCGCTCGACGCCTCGACCGGCGATCACCTTCCCGCTGACCACGGCGAGCCGAGCCATCCCCCGATACGTCGACGGGTTCAACAGCGTGGGCCAGGTGGTCCGGCTCCTGCGCTCCTCGACAGGCAGACCCTCGAACCGGTCGCGAAGCCACCGCAGCGACATCGGCGCCGAGAGCGGATGCAGGAGGATGTGCTCGCAGAACCGGTCCCGGTGGTAGGTGACGTCGGTGCCGCCGAGTTCATAGGTCTGCGCCAGCTGATCGATGTCGTCGACCGAGATGATCCGATCGTGGACGGCCTGGATGATGAGGACGGGCATCGTGGGGGCGGCGGTGCCGAGTCGGATGTTGTCGAACACGTGCTGGACTTCGGGGAGCTCGAGGACCTCGTCGAGCGATCTGCTCAGCATCGTCGCCATGTCCTTCTTCGCCAGGCGCATCACCGCGTGCGCCGTGGTCATCCTGGTCAGCTGTTCCAGCGTCGCCCTGCCTTCGTCGGTCAGGTGTTCTCCGATGACTCTGCGGAACTCCGGATAGGTGTGCATCAACGCCGCCACCACCATCACCGGCAGCCCGGAGAAGAACTTGCCGTTGAGACGGTGATATGTGTTGCCTAGGTCCCCGACGGGTGACCCCAGCACGGCGGCGACGATATTGAGTTCGGGCGCGTACCGGTCGTACATCTCGGCGGCCCATGCGGTCGCCAGGCCGCCGCCCGAGTAGCCCCACAGACCGATCGGCGCCGTCGGCGACAGCTCCAGCGGCTCGAAATTCAGCGCGGCGCGCAGCCCGTCGAGCACGCAGTGACCGGGTTCGAACGGCGCCCCGAACACACCGTGGGGTCCGCCGTGGTCGGGGATCGACACGGCCCAACCTTCGGCGAGCACCGCGGCGATCAACAGGAGTTCGACCTGCGCGAGGGCGCCCACCGCCCTGGCCCGGCGGCGCAGGGCGTAGGAGGGGAAGCAGCGGCCCGCCAACGCGTCGATGGCACATTGGTACGACACGATCGGACAGGGCTCGGTGCGCTCGGAGGGGGTCAGCACGGTCGTCACCGTGGCCAGCGGGTTGTCGGCCATATCGGCCGTGCGATACAGCAACTGCGTCGCGGTGAACCGCTGTGGAACCACGCCGAGGAACGCCAATTGCACCTCGCGCCAGCGCAATACGGTTCCTGGCTCCGTGTTCTCGTAACCCGCGGGCGGTCGGTAGAAGGGGTCGACATCCGGCACCTGCGGGCGCCCTCCCACGTGTCGTGGTTCGTCGGCCACCCGCTCGCTGCTCGGATTCATCCCTGTTTGATACCCGCCAACCCGCGTCCCGCAACGTCACCCCGTCGCGGTGTCGATCCAGGCGACCCGGAAATCTTCGTGGCGGGTTGTCGACCGGGGTGGTATAGTCGAACGTATGTTCGATTTAGAGGTGTTCGCAGGGGTCGACCCGCTGGCCGAGGAGGCCGCGCTGGTCGCCCGCATCGCTCACCTCGAGCGGGTCAAAGCCGCCGCCGCGGCCGGTCAGGCCCGCGCGACCGCAGCGTTGGACGCTGCGCGGCGGAGTCGGGAGGCGGCCGAGGGGGTGCCCGCCGCCAAACGTGGCCGCGGTCTGGCCAGCGAGGTCGGCCTCGCCCGCCGCGACTCGCCGGTCCGCGGCGGAACACACCTGGGCTTCGCCAAGGCTCTAGTGAACGAGATGCCTCACACATTGAGAGCCCTCGAGCGTGGGGCGCTCTCGGAATGGCGGGCGACCCTGATCGTGCGCGAATCGGCCTGCCTGGGCGTCGAACACCGTCGCCAACTCGACGCCGAGATGTGCGCCGACGTCACGGCTCTGGAAGGCAAGGGCGACAAGGCCATCGAAGCGGACGCGAAGAGAATCGCCTATCGGCTCGACCCCCAGGCCGTGGTCGACAGGGCTGCCAAGGCTCCCGCTGAACGCACCGTCACCTGCCGTCCGGCCCCCGACACCATGGTCTATGTGACGGCTTTGCTGCCCGTTGGCCAGGGCGTCGGGGTGTACGCCGCACTCAAGCGGGCCGCCGACACCACCTTCGACGATCGCTCCCGCAGGCAGGTCATGGCCGACACCCTCGTCGAACGGGTCACCGGAACCCCCGCCGACGTGGCCACGCCGGTTGCGGTGAACCTGGTGATGACCGACCGCAGCCTGATCGCGGGCGGTCGGGAACCGGCCGAACTGGCCGGCTACGGACCCATCCCCGCCGCGGTCGCCCGGCACATGACCGCGGCCGCACTCACCGACGCCCGCTCGACGGCGTCCCTGCGCAGGCTCTACCGCCGTCCCGCCACCGGATCCCTGGTGGCGATGGAGTCGCGGTCGCGTCGGTTCCCGAAAGGCCTGGCCAGCCTCATCACCTTCCGTGATCAGACCTGCCGCACCCCGTACTGTGACGCCCCGATCCGCCACATCGACCACGCCCGCCCCCGCCGCGACGGGGGACCCACCAGCGCGGTCAACGGACAGGGCAAGTGCGAACGCTGCAACTACGACAAAGAAGCCCCCGGCTGGCGCGCCACCACCGACACCCGAACAGGACCGCACACGGCCAACCTCGTCACCCCCACCGGAGCGCGGTACCGATCCACCGCGCCTCCGTTACCGGGGGCTCCGATCATCACCGTCGCCAGGCTCGACACCCGGGTCACGATCGACGTCGACGGCATACGCTGCCACGCCGCCTGAGCTCTCAGAGGTTGGCGGCCAGCACCGAGATCAGTTCGTAGGCCACATGCGCGGGGCGATCCCGGTGATCTCGGCATGGTCGTAGGCCGGCGCCACCTCGACGATGTCGGCGCCGACGACGTGGGCACCCGGAGCCGATCACCTGAAAGCCGAGCACGCGGTCGTCGGACAGGTCGGTCGGCGCGTAAAGGGGGCCACGAATCCCGATGTGCAGACAGTGCTCCGGATCGAGCAGCCCCTCTTCGCCGGCGCGCCGGAACGGTGTGCCGTGCGTGAACGGCGCGCCGAAGTAGGTGTCCCAGGTGTCGAGGTGGGCGTCGAAGTGCAGGACCGCGATGGGTCCGTGCTCGCGGTGCAGCGACCGCAGCAACGGCAGCGCAATCGTGTGGTCACCGCCGAGCGTCATCAGTTTCGTTCCGCCCCGGCGCAATTCGTCGGAATGGCGTTCGATGGTCGCGATGGCCTCGGCGATGTCGAACGGGTTGACTTCGGTGTCCCCCGCGTCGACCACCTGTTGCGCCGCGAACGGTTCCACGTCCAGGCGCGGATGGTAGGGACGCAGCAGCTTCGACGACGCGCGGATGTGGGCGGGACCGAATCTGGCACCCGGCCGGTAGGACACCCCCGAGTCGAAGGGCACCCCGACGACGGCGACGTCGGTGCGGCTCACCTCGTCGAGCCGCGGCAGGCGGGCGAAGGTCGCGGGCCCGGCATACCGGGGCACCTTGGTTGCGTCGACGGGACCGATGGGGGTGTTCATGGACCCAGCCTCGCCGAGGTCCACCGATCGCGCGCTCGATCGGCCACGCGATTGCCGGCCGACCGGACGTCCGCGGCGATACGCTGCGTCAATGGCCGTCCGCGACGCTTCGCGCGCCATCTGCGTGCCGGAGCTGGCACTGCAGAGCCGCATGCCCGCACGCACCCGGCACTACGCCGAAGCGGTGGTCCGCCGGCTACGCGTGCTCACCATCGCGACGTGGATCGCGGCGGTCGTCTCCGGGCTGTTCGGCGCCCTCCAGGTGACGATGGGCGGTCCGGGATGGTGGATAGGCATTCTGAACCTCGCGTTTGCGGCCCTCTTCCTGGCCAACCCGCTGCTCTACCGCTTCGGTGAACTGATCGCGCCGCTGACGTTCTTCTTCCTCGCCTATCTCTCGGTGACCTTCATCTGCTACTCCGTCGGCACCGGTTCCGGTCTGCAGTTCTACTACCTCGTGGCCGCATCGCTGGTGGTGCTCGTGCTGGGCATCGAACGCATCGTGATGTCGGCGGTGATCGTCGCCGTGGGCCTCGCGGCCTGCATCGCGATCGAGTTGACCGTGCCCGAGGACCGCGATCTGGGGCCGCCGGGCATGATGACCGTCGGCTTCGTCCTGTCGGCGGTGTCGGCGACGGTGATGGTCTTCGCCACCGTCTGGTACGCACTGCGCGAAACCGACCGCGCGGAACGGGCGATGGAATCGGAGTATCAGCGCTCGGAGCGACTGCTGGCCAACATCCTGCCCGCCTCGGTCGCCGAACGGCTCAAGGATCCGGCGCACACGATCATCGCCGACCGGTACGACGACGCATCGATCCTGTTCGCCGACATCGCCGGCTACACGAAACGCGCCAGCGACACCTCCCCGACCGAACTGGTGCGGTTCCTCGACCGCCTCTACACGGATCTCGACGGGCTCGTCGACCGCCACGGACTGGAGAAAGTGAAGACCAGCGGCGACAGCTACATGGTGGTCAGCGGTGTGCCGCGGCCGAGACCGGACCACGTCGAGGCGCTGGCCTGCCTCGCCCTCGACATGGCGGAAGCGGTCGCCGACCTGAAGGATCCGCTGGGCCGTGCGGTGCCGCTACGGATCGGGTTGGCGTCCGGACCGGTGGTGGCCGGCGTGGTAGGGGCGCGCAAGTTCTTCTACGACGTGTGGGGCGACGCGGTCAACGTGGCGGCCCGGATGGAGACCACCGACGAGGAAGGTCGAATCCAGGTGCCGCACAACGTCTATGAGCGCATCAGGAGTTCATTCATCCTGGAGGAGCGTGGCGACGTCGACGTCAAGGGCAAGGGTGTGATCCACACCTGGTACCTGGTCGGACGGCGCAACGACAACGCGGTGCGCGAGGCGGTCGAACACCCCGCTAACGGACGAACAGCGACATCACCAGCTGGTTGACCTTGCGCCGCGGCCAGCCGGTCAGCCCGTCGCTCGCGATCGCGGCCGCGGCCGCGTTGCGCCCGCAGACACCGTGCACCCCGCCGCCGGGGTGCGCGCCCGCACTGCCCAGGAACAGGCCGTCGATCGGCGTCTCGGCACGGCCGAACCCGGGCGTCGGCCGGAAGATGAGCTGTTGCTGCAACTGGGCGGTGCCGCCGTTGACGGCGCCCCCCACGAGGTTCGCATCGGAAGCCGTCAGCTCCGACGGACGCTGGATGAACTTCCCGACGATCTGATCGGAGAACCCGGGTGCATGCTCCTCGAGCACCCGGTCCACCGCCTCGGACAGTCGATCCGCCGACGCGTCGTCGGTGACGTCGCGCGGCAGATGCGTGTACGCCCAGGCGCTTTCGGTGCCCTCCGGTGAGCGCGACGGATCCGCGGTGGTCATCTGCCCGAACAACATGAACGGGTGGTCCGGGACCGTGCGGGTGTTGAGGTCGGCCATCCACCGGACCAGCCCGTCCGCGTCCGCACCGAGATGCACCGT
The DNA here is from genome assembly GCF_001499995.1 of Mycobacterium sp. IS-1496. GTDB lineage: Bacteria > Actinomycetota > Actinomycetes > Mycobacteriales > Mycobacteriaceae > Mycobacterium. The sequence goes on along the minus strand of NZ_LQIU01000028.1, from coordinate 26,620 downwards.
GCCGACCTCGTTGAGGTTCTTCGACCGCCACGGGATCGGCGCGTCCAGCGCGTAGTTGATCTTCAGGACCGGGGTGTCCCAGGTGAAGTGCTCGAGATCCTCGAGCACACGAGGCGGTACGGCCGACGACGGCAGCAGTTCGCGGTACAACGCGGGCGCCGACACATCGGCCACCAGGGCGCGGCGCGCGGAGATCGTCCGCCCATCGGCGGTGCGCACGCCGACGGCCCGGCCGCCGCGCACCTCGATCCCGGTGACCGGCCGGCCGCAGTGAATCTCCGCACCGGCGGCTTGCGCCCGGTTGACCAGCGCGGCGGTGAGTTGTCCGGCGCCGCCGACGGGGACCGGCCAGCCGCCGTCCTGCGCCATCATGATCAGCATGAACCCCATGACGCCGCTTCCTGGGGCATCGACGGGGACGTCGGCGTGCAGGGCGTTGCCGAGGAGCAGCAGGCGGGCGGCGTCGCCGGCGAACAGTTGCCGGGCCATCTCGCCGACGGGCAACACCAGCCGGTGCACCAGGCGCAGCGCGTCGGCCGCGCCCAGCCTTCTCAACAGCCCGGCCGCACCGCGCACCGGAGGGAAGGGCGAGAAGAGGCTGCGCAACAGCGGGTCTTTGACCTGCTGCCAGAGCTCGAACAGGGCCAGCCAATTGTCACCGTCCGCGGGGTGGTGGCGCGCGAGTTCCTCAGCGGTGCGGGCGATGTCGCGGTAGATGACCGGTGCGTCGTCATCGGTGGCCGAGCGCGGATGGCCGACGACCGCGGGCGCGTGTGTCCACCGCAGACCGTGGTCTTCCAGGTGCAGGCCCGCCAACACCGGTGAGGCGACGGACAACGGATAGAACGCGCTGTAGAGGTCGCTGGTGTAGCCGGGGATGCGTTCGGCGCTGCGCACGGCGCCGCCGGGTTCGGGCTGCGCCTCGAGCACCACCACGTCCCACCCCGCGTCGGCCATCAGCGCAGCGGCGACCAGTCCGTTGTGGCCGGCGCCGATGACGACGGCGTCAGCTGCCGTCGACGTCACGGTCGTCACGGCGCTCGGCGAGGAAGGCGAGCCGCCTCAGGGTTTCGTTGTTGCGCGGCCACACGGCGGCGTCGGCGAGACGCTCGGGCATGAGCTTGCCGATACCGCTGATCGGGAACTCCTGCATGGAGATCCGGCACCCGTCGGGAATGTCGCTCAGCTCCAGCACGATTCGGGCGCCGCCGAAGGGTCTACCCTTCGCGTGGAGCACCAGCCGCTCCGGCGGGGTGGACTCCTCCACCACGGTTTCGTCGTTGAGCAGCACGGGCCACACGCCGATGGAGTGGTGGATGGTGGAGCCGGACTCGGGCCAGTCGGGGTCCACGGCCCGCATCCGGCTGTTGCCCACCACCCACTGCGAGTACGTCCAGCCGTCGGCGATCACTTCCCATACGCGTTGGCGCGACGCAGCGATATCTCGGGTCACAGTCACGCCGGACGTGTACCCGTCGTGGGCCGGTTTAGACCTTCCGGTTCTCCGATTTGATCAACCAGGCCAGCTTCTCCAGACCGTCGATCAGCTGATGCAGGATGTCCGCGGTGCTCGGGTCCTCGGCGTCGACGGTGTCATGCACGCTGCGCATGGTGTCGACCGCGGCGTGGATCCGGACGGTGATCAGGTCGACGACCTCGGCGGTGCTGCGCTCGTAGGCGGGGAACTCCGGAAGGCTCGTGGTCGCCGCGACCGTGTCGGACCGGCCGTCCGGCACCGCGTCGAGCGCCCGCATGCGCTCGGCGATGATGTCGCTGCCCTCACGGGCGAAGTCGACCAGTTCGTCGAGTTGCAGATGCAGGTCCCGGAAGTTGGTGCCGACGACGTTCCAGTGCGCCTGCTTGCCCTGCAGGTGCAACTCGATCAGGTCGACCAGGACACGCTGCAGGCTGGCAGCGAACCCGGGTGAGGCGGTGAATCCCTGTACTTCTGCTTCGGTGCGACGTGTTGTGTTCATGTCTGTATCAACGACCCCTAAATTGGAATAGATCCAGATTATTGCGTGACTCTCCTCACACCGCCCGGCGGTCCTGGACGGCCAACAGGCGGGCGTAGCCGGCACCCATACCGAGCAGGATCAGGCCGACCACGAGGAACACCGTCACCCGGAAGATCCCGTCCAGGGTGCCCAGGTCGAAGAGGAACAATTTGGCCATGGCCGCGCTGACCAGGGCGAGCGCGGCGGCGAGGAAGGGCGGCCGCTCGGTCCTCGGTCGGCGGGCGGCGTAGCCGAACAGGGCCGCAGCGGCGCCGATCCAGCAGACCGTCGCGGCCACGTGGCCGCCGAAGAACCCCCCGCCGGTGCCGCCGATCAGCACGCCCGCGCACACACAGAACGCCGTCACCGCATAGGTGGCGACGACCCCCGTGGCCGCCCACGACATCCGGGCGTCGTCCTCCCCGGCGCCGGCCCGGCCGGTCCAGGCGCGCGCGATCGCCACCGCCGCCGCGATGAGCAGGAGGCTGGAGACGAGTACGGCCGCCGCGTCCGGGCCGCTGGTCGCGACCGCGTGCACCAGGGCACTCGGCGGCGCGTAGGCGACGTACAGACCACCGCCGATCACAGCGAACCCGAGTGCCGACCACCGAGCGACATCGTCATGGCGCCCGGCCACGGCGACCACGGCCGCCATCGCCAGCAACAGCGGTGCGGCGACTTCGCCGTCGAACGCGACGGTGACCGCGATGAGCGCGCTCACCGCCGACAGCGCCGACCAGATCTGCCGGACGGGACCGGTCACCGCGGGCAACCACTGAGCACTCAACACGATCGCCAGCAGCGCCGCGGCCAGTGCAGCGATCATCAACGACGCCACCACCCGGTCGGCGGTGAGCGACACGCAGAGCACCGGCGCCACCCCTGCCGCGGTGAGCAGCGCCATCGCCGCCCGCCGAGACGTCTGGGGCAGCACGAGCAGCGCGCCGGCCAATGCGAGCAGTGCGGCGATCCCGCACGCCCCGGCCAACAGCAGATCGTGGTCGCGGTCGAACGCGAGCGCCGCCAACAGCGGCAGCGTCACCGCCGCCGTCCGGGAGGCATGCAGCCACAGCCAGTCCCTGCCCAACTGCACCGGAAGCGTCGCGGCCGACAGCGCGAGCATGAACGACACGAGCAGCAGCGTCACCCCGTCGGTGAGCACCGGGGCGAGTGCGATCAGCGGCACCAGCACCAGCAGCCCCAGATGCTCGGAGTCCCAACGGCGGGCCAGCGTGAGCCCGCCCCCGCCGACGGCCGCGGCGAGCACCAGTCCGACGGGGGCGGCGATCCACTCGTAGATCGTCGTGACGGCGATGACGTCGAAGTACGCCGCGGCGATCCCGGTGGCCGTCAACGCGATACCGCCCACCCGGCCACCGTCCCTGCCGTTGAGCCGGCAGCCGACGGCAACGAGCGCCCCCGCGAGCAACGCGCCCGCGCCCACCCGGATCTCCGGTCGCAGAATGCCGGCCTGCGCCGCGAGTACCAGCAGCAGTACGACACCGATGAGCGTCACGGCCACACCGGCCACCGCCAGCACCTTGCCGATCCACCCTTCCGACCGCTCCCGCCGGACACGCGGCGCGGGCGGTGGCGACGGCGCGGGTCGCGGCGGTGGCGGCGGGGGTGGCAGCACGGGTCGCGGCACCGGCGAGGGCATGTAGACCGGTGGCTGTTGTGGCGCCGGCTGCGGTGCCTGCGGTGTGCCGGCCAGCAACCGGTCCAACTCCGTCAGATCCGCCGACACCCGGGCGAGTTGCCGGGAGATCGCCGCGAAATCGGTCGACAGCCGGGCGATCACGGCACGGTGGGATTCGGTCATGTACTCATCGTCGGCGCGCAGGCACCCGGAGCGGATGAGTAGGACTACCCGACTTCGCTATTCGTCGAGCCCGTGCTCGATCGCGTAGCGCGCGAGTTCCACCCGATTGGCCACCTGCAGCTTGCGGAAGGTCGCCTGTACGTGGTTCTCGACGGTGCGGTGACTCAACGACAGGCGCGCCGCGATCTGCTTGGCCGTCAGCCCCTTGGCGACGTGGCGTAGGACCTCGGTCTCGCGCTCGGTGAGGGTCGGCACCGACGCGCCCGTGTCCGGACGCTGCGCGATACGGCGGTACTCCCCCAGTACCAGCCCGGCGAGCCCGGGAGTGAACACGGCCCGGCCGTCGGCGGTGGCGCGCACCGCCGCACACAGTTCGGCCTTGGACGCGCTCTTGACGAGATAGCCGGTGGCACCGGCCTTCACCGCCTCGAGGACGTCCTCGCGTTCGTCGGACGCCGACAACACCAGCACCCGCGACGACGGCGAGACCGCCAGCACCTCCGCGGTGGCCCGGGCGCCGTCGCCGTCGGCCAACCGCATGTCCATCACCACCACGGCGGGTTTGACGACGGCGGCGCGGCGGCGGGCCGCCGCCACCCCGTCGGCGGTCGCGACCACCGCGAAACCATCGTCGGCGAGGTCGCGGGCCACCGCGTCCCGCCAGATCGGGTGGTCGTCGACGACCATCACGGTGGTCCGCTGCGGGTCAGCCACGGCCACCGTTCCCGCGTTGACGGGGCACCGTCAGCTCCCATTCCGTCCCGCGACCCGGTTCGGTGTACAACTCGGCCACACCACCCAACGAATTCATCCGCGCGACAATCGATTTGGCCACACCCATCCTTCCCTCGGCGGCGGCTTCGGCCAGGCGGCCCGCGGGGATGCCCACCCCGTCGTCCCGCACACTCACCGTCACCGCGTCACCCAGATCCTCCACCAGCACGAAGGCCCGGGCGTTCGGCCCGGCGTGGGCGGCCACGTTGTCGAGCGCGTTCCCCGCCGCCGCACAGAGTTCGGCCGCGACGTCGGAGTCGAGCACGACCGGGTCGGGTGGCAGGCTCACCGAAACCCGGTCGGACGCGCGACGGCGCAGCACCGCCCCGATGTCCGTCTGCGCACCGACCGCGTCGGCGGTGTCGCCGTCGCTGACCAGACGTCGGAGCGCACGTTCCTGTTCGCCTGCCAGTTCGGCCAGTTGCGCGGTCGGACCGCCGATCTCCTTGCCGCGCCGCGCGACGAGCGCCAGCACCTGGATGGCCCCGTCGTGGACGTGACGGGAGAGCCGCTCGCGTTCTTCGAGGGCGGCGGCCAGCCGGGTGGCGCGTTCGAGTTCGGCGTGCGCACGGCGCGCGGTCTGGGCGGCCATTCCCACCACCAGCCCGACCGCGAGTTCGATGACGATCGTGGCGTTGCGGAACACGTTGATGCTGACGTGACCCTTGAGCAGGGCGTAGGCCGCCATCACCACGAGGCCGGTGGCCATGCCGGCCACGGGTCCGCGCAGGATCGCCGCCGAGATCACGGCGTTGGTGGCCCACAGCGTCGTCGGCCAGGACTGGTTGTCGGCCACCCACTGGTCGTCGGCCACCAGCTCGGTCGACAACATCAGCGCTGCCACGACGCCGACCTCCGCGGCGACCCAGAGCGGTGTGCGCCCGAAACCCCGCAGATAGGCGACGGCGCAGGCGATGCTCCAGGCGGTCAGCGCGGCGAACAGCGTCCACGCGAGCACACGGCGGTCGAGGTCGTCGTTGACCGCGAGCTGGAAGCCCAGCGCGTAGAGCCAGCTCAGCAGCCGGAACACCTGCGCCGCCCGCCACAACGGGGTCGCGGGGTCCACCCGCTGGGACATCTACATCACCTTGGACAGGAAGGCCTTCGTGCGTTCTTCCCGCGGGTTGGCCATCATCTCGCGCGGGTTCCCCGACTCGACGATCACCCCGCCGTCCATGAACACGAGCTTGTCGGCGACCTCGCGTGCGAACCCCATCTCGTGGGTGACCACGAGCATCGTCATACCCTCCGACGCCAACTTCTTCATCACGCCCAGCACCTCACCGACCAGTTCCGGGTCGAGCGCCGACGTCGGCTCGTCGAAGAGCATGAGTTTCGGATTCATCGCCAGCGCCCGTGCGATCGCGACGCGTTGCTGCTGACCGCCCGACAGCTGCGCGGGATAGGCGGTGGCCTTGTCCGCCAGCCCGACCAGTTCGAGCAGATCCTTCGCCCGCGCCTCGGCGTCCTGCTTCTTGACCCGTTTGACGTGCAGCGGCGCCTCGACGATGTTGCCCAGCGCGGTGCGGTGCGGGAACAGGTTGAAGTGCTGGAAGACCATGCCGACGTCACGGCGCTGCTTCGCCGCCTCACGGGGTTTGAGCTCGTGCAGCCTGCCGCCGCGTTCCCGGTAGCCGACCAACTCGCCGTCGACGTAGAGGCGTCCCGCGTTGACGTGCTCCAAGTGGTTGATACAGCGCAGGAACGTCGACTTCCCGGATCCGGACGGCCCGACGATGCACAGCACCTCGCCCCGCTCGACCTCCAGCGTCACTCCCCGAAGCACCTGCAGCGCACCGAAGTTCTTGCAGACGCCCTCCGCCTTGACCATCGGCGTCACGGGTGTTCACCCACTCTCTGCGCCTTCGCGAGCGCCTCGAGCTGCTTGGTGGTCAGCTTCCGCGACGCCCCCCGGGAGAAGTAGCGCTCGAGGTAGTACTGGCCGACCATCAGCACGCTGGTGATCGCGAGGTACCAGGTGGCGGCGACCATCAGTAGCGGGATGGGCTGGAAGATGACCCCGGCGATGTCGCGGGCCCGACCGTAGAGCTCGAGACTGTAGGGCACGGCCGTCACCAGCGACGTGGTCTTGAGCATGCTGATGATCTCGTTCCCGGTCGGCGGGATGATGACGCGCATCGCCTGCGGCAGCACCGTGCGCCGCATCGTCATCGCCCACGACATGCCCAGCGCCGTCGACGCTTCGGACTGCCCCTCCGGCACCGAACTGATTCCGGCCCTGATGATCTCGGCCATGTAGGCGGCCTCGTTGAGACCGAGGCCGATGATCGCCAGCGTGAAGCTGATCGACAGACCCTGCAGATTCATCTCGAAGAACGACGGCCCGAACGGGACGCCGATCCGGATGTTCTGGTACAGCGTCGGGAAGAGGCCCCAGAAGACCAACTGCACGTACACCGGTGTGCCGCGGAAGATCCACAGGTACACCCAGGCAACGGATTTGAACACCGGATTCGGGGACAGCCGCATCACGGCCAGGATCACGCCGAGCACCAGCGCGAGCACCATCGAGAAGATGGTCAGCTGCAGGGTGTTCCACGCGGCCTCGGAGATGCGTTGGTCGAACAGGTACTTGCTGTACGTCGACCATCCGTACGCCTCGTTGGTCGCCGCTCCGTACAGGAACAGGCTTACGAGGATGACGATGACGACCGCCGCCACCCACCGCCACGGATGTCGCAGCGGTACGGCATCGATGGGAGCGGGGTCGGCGCGCGGCGACGAATCGGCATCGGTCATCGTGTCGGGTCGGCTCCGCTAGCTGATCGCGCCGTTGATCACCGGCTTGTCGATCATCCCGTCCTCGACACCCCAGTTCTTCGCGATCTGTTCGTAAGCGCCGGATTCGATGAGGTGCTCGAGCGCCTGCTGCAGCGACTGGCCCAGCGGCGATCCCTTGGCGACGGGCCACCCGTAAGGCGCCGCGTCGAAGATGTCACCGGCCGTCTCGAGCTTGCCGTTGCTCTGCTTGACGGCGTATGCGGTGACCGGCGAATCCGCCGACATCGCATCGGCCTGTCCGAGCACCACGGCGTTGGCCACCGCGTCCTGCTCGTCGAACTTCACGATCTCGATGGCCGGCTTGCCGGCGTCGGTGCAGGCCTTGCTCTTGGCAGGCAGTTCCTCGGTCTCCTCGATGGTCGTCGACTGAACGGCGACCCGCTTACCGCAGGCGTTCGCGGGATCGATGCCGCCGCCCGCCTTCTGCGCCCACTGGATACCGGCCGAGAAGTACGTCACGAAGTCCACCGACTCCTCGCGCTCCTTGGTGTCGGTGAACGACGACATCCCGACGTCGTAGGTGCCGCCCTGAATGGACGGGATGATCTTCTCGAAGTCCGATTCGCGGTAGTCGGCCGTCACGCCCAGCGTGGAGGCGATCGCGTTCATCAGGTCGACGTCGAAGCCGACGATCTTGCCGCTGGGGTCCTTGAACTCGTTCGGGGCGTAGGGCACGTTGACGCCGACGATGAGCGAACCGCGGTCCTTGATCGGCTGCGGCAGCGTGTTGGCGATCTCGTCGACCTTCTCCGCACTCGCCGCCGTCGTCTCCTCCGCCGGACCGGTGGTGTCGGTGTTCTGCGCACATCCCGACAACGCCATCGCGCCGCTGACGGCAAGAATCGCTGCGATGCGCCACATCTTTCCCGTACGGATCTGGCATCGTGACACTGTTGCCTCTTTCTCTTGCATCGGGCCGTTCCCGGTCTCCAAGCCGACGACGTTAACCATCGCGGTCGCGGCACGCACTTCCGGTAACGGAACATTAACGACCTGGCACCGAAGCCACAGGCGTACCGCCAAATCGTCAGCCCTGTGCCCGACGCTGTGCCACACTGCGCGCATGGAAACTACCGCTGCCCCAACCATGTTGCGGCACCTGTGGATCTACACCGTGGTCTCGGGTCTCCTGGCCGTGCTGCTCGGCGTCCTCATCTTCATCCGTCCGGGCGCGGCCATCCTGGTGACCGCCATCTTCTTCGGCGCCTACCTCCTCGTGACCGGTATCGCGCAGGTCGTCCTGGCCTTCAGCGTCCGCTCGTCGTTCGGCGGGCGCGCGCTGCTGTTCATCAGCGGCGCCGCCGCCCTGGTGCTCGCCGTGCTGTGCTTCATCAACCTGTCCAACTCGATCGACCTGCTGGCGATCTGGATCGGCGTCGGCTTCATCTTCCGCGGCGTCGCCACCGCGATGTCGGCGTTCAGCGACCAGTCACTGCCGGGCCGCATCTGGGAGATCATCGTCGGCGTCATCAGCGTGATCGCCGGCATCATCATGTTCGTGGCGCCGCTCGAGGGTCTGGTCGCCCTCACCCAGGTGACCGGCGTCATCCTCGTCGTCATCGGCATCGTCGAGGTCGTCGCCGGTATCCGGATCCGCAGGGAGTCGGCGGGCGTCGCCGCTTCGCCACGCGCGGACAACGTGACGTAACGCACCCAAGAAGGGACCAAAGTCCCTGCTCCGTGACCCCGCGCGGCTACTACACTTCGTCGTAGATACGTTGAGTAATCGCGAGGGTTGGTCAGATGGACGCATTGGACGTGTCACGGTGGCAATTCGGTATCACCACCGTCTACCACTTCATCTTCGTTCCGCTGACCATCGGTCTCGCGCCGCTGATCGCGGTGATGCAGACCGTGTGGGTCGCCACCGGCAATCCGACGTGGTATCGCCTCACCCGCTTCTTCGGCAAGCTGTTCCTGATCAACTTCGCGATCGGCGTCGCGACCGGCATCGTCCAGGAATTCCAGTTCGGCATGAACTGGAGCGAGTACTCCCGCTTCGTCGGTGACGTCTTCGGCGCGCCGCTGGCGATGGAGGGGCTCGCCGCCTTCTTCTTCGAATCCACCTTCATCGGCCTGTGGATCTTCGGCTGGACGCGCCTGCCCCGCCTGGTCCACCTGGCGTGCATCTGGATCGTCGCGATCGCGGTCAACATGTCGGCGTTCTTCATCATCGCGGCGAACTCGTTCATGCAGCACCCCGTGGGCGCACAGTTCAACCCGGAGACCGGGCGTGCCGAATTGACCAGCATCGTCGCGCTGTTCACCAACAACACCGCGATCGCCGCGTTCAGCCACGCCGTGGCGGGGTCGTTCCTGACGGCGGGCACGTTCGTCGCGTGCGTGTGCGCCTGGTGGATGGTCAAGGCGCACCGCGAGGGAGGGACGCCTGCCGAGAAGCACACGGCCGCCGCGCTCTACCGGCCGGCCACCATCCTCGGCTGCCTGGTCGCGATCGTCTCCGCCGGCGCGCTGTTCTACACCGGTGACGTCCAGGGCAAGCTGATGTTCGAACAGCAGCCCATGAAGATGGCATCGGCAGAATCGTTGTGCCACAGCGCCACCGACCCCGCATTCTCGGTCCTGACCGTCGGCACGCACAACAACTGCGACAGCGTCACACACCTCATCGAGGTGCCCTACGTGCTGCCGTTCCTCGCCGAGGGCGAGTTCAGTGGCGTCCACCTCGACGGCGTCAAAGATCTTCAGGAGCAGTACGAGCAGCAGTTCGGGCCGGGCGACTACCGGCCCAACCTGTTCGTCACCTACTGGTCGTTCCGCGCGATGATCGGCTTCCTCGCCGTACCCGTCCTCTTCGCGATGGCCGCGCTGTGGCTGACCCGCCGCGGCCGCGTTGCCCATCAGCCCTGGCTGTCCCGCTTCGCGCTGGTGACCCTTCCGACTCCGTTCCTGGCCAACAGCGCCGGCTGGATCTTCACCGAGATGGGCCGTCAACCGTGGGTCGTGGTGCCCAACCTCGACGGCGACCTCAGCGTCCGGCTCACCGTGGACCAGGGCGTGTCCGGGCATTCGATCGGGATGGTGATCACCTCACTGGCCACCCTCACGCTGGTGTACGGCGTGCTCGCGGTCATCTGGTTCTGGCTGCTCAAGCGATACGTCGCCGAGGGGCCCCAGGAACACGACTCCGAACCCACGCCCCCCAGTCCACCCGGTGACGACGAGGTCGCACCGCTGTCCTTCGCGTACTGAGGGGGTCGACGACAATGGGACTTCAGGAACTCTGGTTCATCCTCCTGGCGGTGCTGTTCCTCGGCTTCTTCGTGCTCGAGGGTTTCGACTTCGGCGTCGGGATGCTGATGGGCTTCTTCGGCCGCGCCGCGCGCGACCGCGGACCCGAGGCCGTCGAAGTGCACCGGCGCACCGCCCTCAACACCATCGGCCCGGTGTGGGACGGCAACGAGGTGTGGCTCATCACCGCGGGCGGGGCGATGTTCGCCGCGTTCCCCGACATGTACGCCAGCATGTTCTCCGGGCTGTACCTGCCGCTGCTGGTCATCCTGTTCGCGATGATCCTGCGGGTGGTGGCCATCGAATGGCGCGGCAAGATCGACGATTCGGACTGGCGCCGGTGGGCCGACATCGGTATCGCCACGGGGTCGTGGCTGCCCGCCGTGCTGTGGGGTGTGGCGTTCGCCGCGCTGGTGCGCGGGCTGCCCGTCGACGCCGACAAGCAGGTCCACCTGTCCGTCGGTGACCTGCTCAACGCGTACACCCTGCTCGGCGGGTCGGCCACCTGCGGGCTGTTCCTCCTGCACGGCGCGGTCTTCACCGCGCTGAAAACCGAAGGCGCCGTGCGGGATGACGCGTTGCGGTTCGCCGGTGTGCTGGCTCTGCCCGTCACCGTGCTGGTCGCCGGGTTCGGTCTGTGGACCCAACTGGCCTACGGCAAGAGCTGGACGTGGTGGGTGCTCGGCGTCGCCGTCGTCGCCCAACTGGCCGCGGTGATCCGCGTCTGGAGTCGCAGCGGGGAAGGCTGGGCCTTCACCTACACCGCGGTGGTCGTGGCCGCCGTCGTCGTGCTGCTGTTCGGCTCGCTCTATCCCCAGCTGATCCCCTCGACGCTCGACCCAGCCTGGAGCCTGACCATCGACAACGCCTCCTCGTCGCCGTACACGTTGAAGATCATGAGCTGGGCGGCGCTCATCTTCGCCCCGTTGGTGGTCGCGTACCAGGCGTGGACGTACTGGGTGTTCAGCAAGCGGATCTCCGCCGAACGCATCCCCGAACCGATCGGTCTGCGGAGGCGGTCGAGCTGAACCTCTGGCGCAGTTCACCGGCGATGCGGCGCTTCCTGGCCGCATCGGTGCTCTGCGGTGTGGTGATCAGCGCCGCGACCATCGCCTCGGCGGTGGTGCTGGCCCGTGTGGTGGCCGGGGTGGTCACCGACCCGGCGTCCCGGACTCTGGCGGCGTGGGCGCCGATGCTCGTGCTGCTCGCCGGACTGTGGACGGTGCGGTTTCTGGCCCAATGGCTGCAGGGCCGGCTGTCGCAACGGGGCGCCACCGCGGTGATCGCCGACCTCTCCGCACAGGTGCTCCGAACCGTGACCGCGATGTCGCCGCGGCAGCTGGCCGCGGCGCGCGACGATGCGGCGACGGTGGTCAGCCGAGGTCTCGACGGTCTGCGGCCGTTCTTCACCGGATACCTGCCCGCCGTGTTCCTCGCCGGGATACTCACTCCCGCAGCGGTTTTCGCCATCCTCGTCGTCGACTGGCGGTCGGCGGTCATCGTGCTCATCGCGTTGCCGCTGATCCCGATCTTCATGGTCCTGATCGGCCTGGTGACCCGTGACCGGTCGGCAGCAGCGCTGGCGGCGATGACGACACTGCAGTCCCGGCTGCTCGACCTCGTCGCCGGCATCCCCACCCTGGCCGCGCTCGGCCGTGCGGGCGGATCCGCGCAGCGCATCGCCGAACTGTCCGCCGCCCACCGCCGCTCGGCGATGGCGACGCTGCGGGTGGCGTTCCTGTCCGCCTTCGTCCTCGAGCTGCTGGCGACGCTCGGTGTCGCGCTGGTCGCGGTGAGCGTCGGGCTGCGGTTGGTGTTCGGCGACATGACGCTGTTCGCCGGTCTGGCCGCCCTGCTGCTCGCCCCCGAGGTGTTCTGGCCGCTGCGCCGCGTCGGCGTCGAGTTCCACGCCGCCCAGGACGGAAAGACCGCCGCCGAACGAGCTTTCACGCTGATCGAGTTGGGAACCGTCACACCGTCGGGCACCGGGACCGTGACGGGACGCGGTGCAGTGATCCACGTGGACGGCCTGACGTCCGATCTGCTGCCCGGACGGGTGACGGTGCTGACCGGCCCGAACGGCTGCGGCAAATCCACGACCCTGCAGGCCATCCTCGGGCTAGGCGCGCCGCTGTCGGGCAGGGTGACCGTCGCCGGTGTCGACGTCACCGAACTCGACCTGCCCGCATGGTGGGAGCAGATCGCCTGGCTGCCGCACCGGCCGGTGCTCGTCCCCGGCACCGTCCGCGACAACCTCGACCTGTTCGGGCCGTTGAACGATGTCGAGAGCGCCTGCCGTGAAAGCGGATTCGACGAGGTTCTGGCGGGCCTGCCCGAGGGCCTCGACACCGTACTGGGCCGCGACGGGGTCGGCCTGTCACTCGGCCAACGTCAGCGGCTTGGCCTGGCGAGGGTCTTCGGCTCCGACGCCGCGGTGCTCCTGCTCGACGAGCCGACCGCCCACCTCGACGCGGCGCTGGAAGCCCGCGTCCTCGCGGCGATCGCGGCGCGGGCGCGGGCCGGCGCAACGGCGATCGTGGTCGGACACCGTGACAGCGTGCTGGCGGTCGGTGACCGGGTCGTCAGGATGGGAGCTGAGGTCCTTGTCGACCACTGATCCCCTGCTGCGCTTGACCGTGGACCTCCTGCGACCCCGGGTGGGACGACTGGCGCTCGCAATCGGCCTGGGTGTGCTCTCGCTGGGCAGCGCCCTGGCCCTGGCCGCCATCGCCGCGTGGCTGATCACCCGCGCCTGGCAGATGCCGCCGGTACTCGATCTGAGCGTTGCCGCCGTCGCGGTGCGTGCCCTGGGCATCTCGCGCGGTGTCCTCGGTTACTGCCAGCGGCTCGCCGTCCACGACACCGCGTTGCGCGCGGCCGGTCATGCCAGGACGGGGCTGTACCGCACGCTCGCCGCGGCACCCCAGGAGGTCTCGATGCGGCTGGCCGGCGGTCAGCCCGGCGCCCGCATCGGGGCGTCGGTCGACGATCTCGCCGACGTCCTCGTGCGGGCGGTGGTGCCGATCGCGGTGGCCGCGGTGCTGTCGGTGGCCGCGGTCGGCCTGCTGGCGGTCATCTCGCCGGGGTCCGCGGCCCTGCTGGCGGCCTGCCTGCTCGTCGCCGGCGTCGCCGCACCCCTTCTGGCCGCGCGCGCGGTCGCCGCGGCCGAGAACGCCGCGGTGACCCACCACGCGGATCGCGACGTCGCGGCGATGCTCGCCCTCGACCACGCCGCCGAGCTGAGGGTCAGCGGCCGGCTGGCCGGTGTCGTCGCCGAAGCGCAACGCCGTCAACACGACTGGGGTGAGGCCGCCGACCGCGCAGCGGCCCCCGCGGCCCTGGCCGCCGCCGTCCCCGGTGCGGCCATGGGCGTCAGTGTGCTCGGCGCCGCCGTCGCGGGTATCGCACTCGCCGGATCGGTGGCGCCGACGACGGTGGCAATCCTGATGTTGCTTCCGCTGTCCGCGTTCGAGGCGACCACGGCACTGCCCGCCGCGGCGGTGCAACTCACCCGCTCGCGCATCGCGGCCCGGCGGTTGTCCGAACTGACCGATCCCGCGCCCGGCGACCGGCGCAGGCCCGCCGTGTCGCCCATACCCCTGCACAGAGGCGACCGCGTGGCCGTCACCGGACCGAGCGGTTCGGGGAAGACCACGCTGTTGATGGCGATGGCCGAGCAGTCCGACGACTTCACCGGTGCCCGCGCGTTTTTCGCCGAGGATGCGCACCTGTTCTCGACCACCGTGCGGGACAACCTGCTGGTCGCTCGCGGGGACGCCACCGACGGGGAACTGCGGTCCGCGCTCGCGAAGGTCGGCCTGCTGACGTGGCTCGACGACCTGCCCGACGGGCTGTCCACCGTTCTGGTCGGCGGCGCGGCCGCGGTCTCGGCCGGCCAGCGCCGACGCCTGCTGCTCGCGCGCGCACTTCTCTCGTCGTTTCCCGTCGTGCTGCTCGACGAGCCGACCGAACACCTCGACGCGGACGACGCCGCGCGACTGCTCGTCGAACTGCTCACTCCCGGTGGGCTTTTCCCGGCCGACCGCACCGTCGTCGTGGCCACCCACCACCTACCCGACGACGACGTTGCCTGTCTACGCCTGAATCTGGCCGTCAGCGGGTAACGTCAGCACACATGACCGAGTCGGACAAGCCCGAACAGTCGCCGTCGGCACCGCCGCCGCCACCCCAACCTGATCCGGCACAGCAGCAGGCCTACCCACCGCAGCAGGGGTATCCGCAACAGCAGCAGCCATACCCGCCGCAACAGCCGTACCAGTACGGCGCCTACCCCGGCGGCTATCCCCCACCGCCGCAGGGCTCCTACGGCGGCGGTTATCCAGGCGGTTACCCGGGCGGCTACCCGATGCAGACCGCACCGAAGAACGGCCTCGGCATCGCCTCCTTGATCGTCGCGATCGTCGGTCTGCTCTCGGTCTACGGCGGGATCCTGCTCGGCGTCGTCGCGGTGATCCTCGGCGTCCTCGGCCGCGGCCGGGCCAAGCGCGGTGAGGCGACCAACGGTGGTGTGGCGATGGCCGGCATCGTCCTGGGCGCGCTGGCCGTCGTGGTGTCGATCGCCGCGATCGCGATGACGGTCATGTTCGCCAGGGAGGTCGGCGCGGGCGATCTGTTCGAATGCCTGCAGCAGGCCGGCAACGACGTCGATGCGCAGCAGGAGTGCCAGGAACAGTTCCAGCGCAACATCGAAGACCAGTTCAGCGTCACGCTGACGCCCTCGCGTTAGCGGCCGGGGAAGTACTTCACGACCGCGTCCGACGCGACTGTCGCCAGCAGCGCGCCGGACCGGTCGAAGAAGTGTCCGGTGCCCAGGCCGCGTGATTCTGCGGCTGCCGGCGAGGACGTCGAGTAGAGGACCCACTCGTCGAACCGCACCTGCCGGTGGAACCACACCGAGTGGTTCATCGTCGCGGCGAAGATGCGGTCGAACCCCCACGACAGACCGTGCGTGGTGATGATCGAGTCCAGCACGGTGGTGTCCGACGAGTAGACCAGCGCCGCGCTGTGCAGCACCGGATCGTCGGGCATGGCGCCTTCGGTCTTGAGCCACACTCGGTTGTGTTCGAGGCGTTCCCCCTTGTCGCGCATCACCCATGCCGGATCGTTGGTGTAGCGCCACTCGATGGGCCGCAGTGCGTCGACGAAGTGCGGCACGGTCTTCTCGTAGCCGCGCAACAGGTCACCGATCCCGGGCAACTCGTCGGGTCCCGGGACGTCGGGCGCGGCGACGCCGTGTTCGAGTCCGCGCCCGCCGTTCATGTACGACACCATCGCGGTGGTCAGCAGGTCGTCACCCTGGCACACGTCGACCCGGCGGTTGGCGAACCGCCGTTCGTCACGCAACCGCGTCACCCGGAACTCGAGATCCCTGGCCGGGTCGCCGCCGGCGATGAAATGCACCGACAGCGCGCTGGGCGAGATCCGGTGATCGACGGTGCGACTGGCCGCCACGAACGCCTGGGCCATCATCTGCCCGCCGAACGTGCGGACCGGGTTCTTACTCGGGTGCGATCCGAGGAAGGTGTCCTCGTCGACGCGTCGGAGGTCGAGAACCGCCAGCAGCTCTTCGAAATCCGCTGCCGACAAGATCGCCCCCTCTAGACGTCGTCCTCCCCGATCCGGTGCACGTGGATCAGATTCGTGGAGCCTACTGTGCCCGGCGGCGCGCCCGCGACGATGACCACCAGATCGCCCCGCTTGTAGCGGCCCAGTTCGAGCAGCGACTTGTCGACCTGCCGGATCATGCCGTCGGTGGTGCCGATCTGCGGCACGATGAACGTCTCGGTGCCCCACGTCAGCGCCAGCTGGCTGCGCACCTCCGGCAGCGCGGTGAACGCGAGCACCGGCAGTGGCGTGTGCAGCCGCGCGAGGCGCCGCACCGTATCGCCGGACTGCGTGAACGCGACCAGCGCCTTGGCGTCCAACCGCTCCCCGATGTCGCGGGCGGCGTAGGAGATCACGCCGCGCTTGGTGCGCGGCACATGGGTCAACGGCGGGACGACGACGGAGTTCTCCTCGACCGCGGTGATGATGCGCGCCATGGTGCGTACGGCCTCGAGCGGATACTTGCCGACCGAGGTCTCCCCCGAGAGCATGACCGCGTCCGCGCCGTCGAGCACCGCGTTCGCGACGTCAGAGGCCTCCGCGCGGGTGGGGCGGGAGTTCTCGATCATCGACTCCAGCATCTGCGTGGCGACGATGACCGGCTTCGCGTTCTCCCGGGCCATCTGGATGGCGCGCTTCTGGACCAGCGGGACCTCCTCGAGCGGGAGCTCGACACCCAGATCGCCGCGGGCGACCATGATCGCGTCGAACGCCAGCACGATCGCCTCGAGGTTGTCGATCGCCTCGGGCTTCTCGAGTTTGGCGATGACGGGGACCCGCCGCCCCACGCGGTCCATCACCTCGTGCACGAGTTCGACGTCGGCCGGCGAACGCACGAACGACAACGCGACCAGGTCGACCCCGAGCCGCACCGCGAACTCGAGGTCCTCGATGTCCTTCTCCGACAGCGCAGGCGCCGAGACGTTCATCCCGGGCAGCGACATCCCCTTGTTGTTGCTGACGCGGCCGCCCTCGGTGACCTCGCAGACGACGTCGTTGCCCTCGATGGCGTTGACCACCAGTGCGACGTTGCCGTCGTCGACCAGCACCCGGTCCCCGGGGGTGGCGTCCTCGGCCAGCCGTTTGTAGGTGGTGGACACGCGGTCGTGGGTGCCGTCGATTTCGTCGACGGTGATCCGGACGGTCTCGCCCTCGGCCCATTCGGTCGGTCCGTCGGCGAACCGGCCGAGCCGGATCTTCGGGCCCTGCAGGTCGGCGAGTATGCCGACGGCGCGTCCGGTGTGGTCGGAGGCCGCGCGGACCCGCTTGTAGTTGGCTTCGTGATCGGGGTAGTCGCCGTGGCTGAAGTTGAGCCGCGCGACATCCATCCCGGCCTCGACGAGCTTTCGGACGGCCTCGTCGGAGGCCGTGGCCGGGCCGAGGGTACAGACGATCTTCCCGCGTCTATTCACGTTGACTCATCGTAGTCGTTGATCGATTCAGACGACGGCCAGTGGCAGCGCGCCTGGTCGCACGGGTGCGGGCAGGTCGGACTCGCCCATCAGGTACGCGTCGACCGCGTGGGCGGCGCTGCGCCCTTCGGCGATCGCCCACACGATCAGCGACGCACCGCGGTGGGCGTCGCCGCAGACGAACACCCCCGGCGCGTCGGTCTGCCAGTCGCTGCCGCAGGGCAGCGCGCCGCGGTTGTTCAGGCGCAGCTCGAGCCCGTCGAGCAGCGGCATGTGCTCGACGCCGTCGAATCCGATGGCGAGCAGGGCCATGTCGCAGGGGATCTCGAGCGTGTCCCCGACGGGCACGATCCGCCTGCGACCCTCGGCGTCACGTTCCACCTTCACCTCGGCGATCTCCATGCCCCGCACGTGGCCGCGCTCGTCACCGAGGAAGCGCTGCACGGCGACCTGGTAGCGACGCTGCCCGCCCTCGGCGTGGGCCGGGGACAGCCGCGTCCGCAGCACCAGCGGCCACGTCGGCCACGGGGTACGGGTGTCGTCGCGCATCTCGGGTGGTTCCGGGTTGTAGTCGAGCTGGGTGACCGATTTCGCGCCCTGGCGGTGCGCGGTGCCGAGACAGTCCGCGCCGGTGTCTCCGCCGCCGATGATCACCACGTGCTTGTCGCGGGCCGACAGCGATGACGGGCCGTCACCCTCGCACTCCTTGTTGGCCGGCACCAGGTGCTCCATCGCCAGGTGCACGCCTTCGAGATCCCGTCCCTCGACATCGTTGTCCCTGGCGCGCAGCGCACCGACTGCCAGGACCACCGCGTCGTGGCGTTCGCGGAGCTGTTCCACAGTCAAGTCGACGCCCACTTCGCAGTCGGTGACGAACCGGGTGCCCTCCGCGCGCATCTGCGCCAACCGCTGGTCGAGTGTCCGCTTCTCCAGCTTGTACTCGGGGATGCCGTAGCGCATGAGCCCGCCGACACGGTCGTCGCGTTCGAAGACCGTGACATCGTGGCCGGCGCGGGTGAGCTGTTGTGCCGCAGCCAGACCCGCAGGCCCGGAGCCCACGACGGCGATGCGCTTACCGGTGCGGATCGACGCCGGTTGCGGATCGACCAGTCCCAGCGTCCACGCCTGGTCGGCGATGGTGTTCTCGATGCGTTTGATGGTGACGCTGCCGCCGGTGTGGTCCTCGCCGATCGAGAGCACACAGGCCGCCTCGCACGGCGCCGGGCACAGCCGCCCGGTGAACTCCGGGAAGTTGTTCGTGGCGTGCAGGCGTTCGCTGGCGGCGTCCCAGCGTCCGCGCCGCACCAGATCGTTCCACTCGGGTATCAGGTTGCCCAGCGGGCACCCGGCGGAACCGGAGTGGCAGAACGGGATTCCACAGTCCATACAGCGACGCGCCTGCTGCGACACCTCCTCGGCGCGCTCGGGCAGGCTCTGACGTTCGTACACCTCGTGCCAGTCGCCGACCCGCTCGTCGACGGGCCGCTTGGCGGCCTCGACCTTGGGCACCTTGAGGAATCCGGTGGGATCAGCCACGGCTGGCCTCCATGATCGCGGTGTCGACGTCGCGTCCCTCGGCCTTGGCCATCCGAGTGGCCTCCAGGACGCGCTGGTAGTCGGTGGGCAGGACTTTGGTGAACTGGGCGCTGCGCCGCGGCCAGTCCGAGAGCACCGAGGTGGCCACCGTGCTCCCGGTGTTCCTCGCGTGCCGGGCCACGACGTCGTGCAGCCACACCAGATCCTCCGGATCGAGTCGCTGCAACTCCACCATGGCGGTGTTGACCTTCGCCGGGTCGAGGCCGAGCACGTAGGCGATGCCGCCCGACATGCCGGCGGCCATGTTGCGACCGGTCCTGCCGAGCACCACCACCCGGCCGCCGGTCATGTACTCGCACGCGTGGTCACCGACGCCCTCGACAACCGCCAGCGCGCCGGAGTTCCTGGCGCAGAACCGTTCTCCGACCTTGCCACGCAGGAAGACCTCACCCGACGTGGCTCCGTAGAGCAGGGTGTTGCCGGCGATGACGTTGTCCTCCGGCAGGAACAACACGTCGTCGGCGGGTTTGACGATGATCCGTCCGCCCGAGAGTCCTTTGCCGACATAGTCGTTGGCGTCGCCGGTCAGCTCGATCGTGATGCCGGGCGGCAGGAACGCGCCGATCGACTGCCCCGCGGACCCGGTGAGGCTGACGCGGACGGTGTCGTCGGGGAGCCCGGCCGCCCCGTAGCGACGGGTCACCTCGGCGCCGAGCAGGGTCCCGACCGTGCGGTTGACGTTGCGGATCGGCAGCTCCAGCGTGACCGGGTGGGAGTCTTCGAGTGCGCCCTCGGACAACTGGATGAGGGTCTGGTCGAGCGCCCGGTCCAGCGCGTGGTACTGGTCCTTGAGCTTGCGCCGCTGGGTCGTGCCGCTGTGCGCGTCGGTCGGGACGGCGAAGATCGGCGCGAGGTCCAGTCCCCTGCTCTTCCAGTGCTCCACCCCGGTTGCGGTGTCGAGCATCTCGGCGTGGCCGACGGCCTCGTCGACGCTGCGGAAGCCCAGTTCGGCGAGGTGGCGGCGGATGTCCTCGGCGATGAAGCGGAAGAAGTTCTCCACGAACTCCGGTTTGCCGTTGAACCGTGCCCGCAGTTCGGGGTTCTGGGTGGCGACGCCGACCGGGCACGTGTCGAGGTGACAGACCCGCATCATGATGCACCCCGCCACCACCAGCGGGGCCGTCGCGAACCCGAACTCCTCGGCGCCCAGCAGCATCGCGACCATCACGTCGCGGGCGGTCCGCATGCCGCCGTCGCACTGCACGGTGATGCGATCGCGAAGTCCGTTGAGCACCAGCGTCTGCTGCGCGTCGGCCAGGCCGATCTCCCAGGGCGCACCGGCGTGCTTGAGGCTGGTCAACGGGGCGGCGCCGGTGCCGCCGTCGTGTCCGGAGATCAGCACCACGTCGGCGTGCGCCTTGGACACCCCCGCCGCGACGGTGCCCACACCGACGCTGCTGACCAGCTTGACGTGGATGCGGGCCCGGTCGTTGGCGTTCTTCAGGTCGTGGATGAGTTGAGCCAGGTCTTCGATCGAGTAGATGTCGTGGTGCGGCGGCGGGGAGATCAGGCCCACCCCCGGTGTGGAGTGCCGGGTCTTCGCGATGTTCGGGTACACCTTGTAACCCGGAAGCTGGCCGCCCTCACCGGGTTTGGCGCCCTGCGCCATCTTGATCTGGATGTCGGTGGCGTTGACGAGGTAGTCGCTGGTCACGCCGAACCGGCCGCTGGCGACCTGTTTGACCGCGCTGCGCCGCCGCGGATCGTAGAGCCGGTCGACATCCTCGCCGCCCTCACCGGAGTTGGACCGCCCACCGAGATTGTTCATCGCGATCGCCATGGTCTCGTGCGCCTCGGCGCTGATCGAGCCGTAGCTCATCGCCCCGGTGTTGAATCGCTTGACGATCTCGCTCGCCGGCTCCACCTCGTCGAGCGGCACCGGCGGGCGACTACCCGTCTTGAACTCGAAGAGCCCGCGCAGGGTGCCGCCGTCGCGGGACAGCCGGTCGACCTCCTCGGAGTACTGCCGGAAGACGTCCTGGCGGCCGGTGCGTGTCGAATGTTGCAGCAGGAAGACGACTTCCGGGGTGAACAGATGGAGTTCACCCTCGCGGCGGAACGCGTACTCCCCGCCGACCTCGAGCCGGCGGTGCACACGTTCGGTCGGGTTCTCCGGATAGGCACGCCGGTGCCGGAGCTTGACCTCCTCGGCGATGACGTCGAGGCCGATGCCCCCGAGCTGGGTCGGCGTCCCGGTGAAGTACTCGTCGATGACGTCGCGGTCGATGCCGACGGCCTCGAACGCCTGCGCGGCGGTGTACGAGGCGACCGTGGAGATACCCATCTTGCTCATCACCTTCGTCACCCCCTTGCCGAGCGCCTTGAGGTAGTTGCGCACGGCGGCCGCGGTGTCGATACCGGTGAGCTCGCCTTCACGGATGAGGTCCTCGATGGATTCGAAGGCGAGGTAGGGGTTGACCGCGGCGGCGCCGAATCCGATGAGCATCGCGACGTGGTGCACCTCGCGGGCGTCACCGGACTCCACCACCAACGCCACCGCGGTGCGCTGCTTGGTGCGCACGAGGTGGTGGTGCACCGCGGACACCGCGAGCAGCGACGGGATCGGTGCGCGGGTGTGGTCGGAGTCGCGGTCCGAGATGACCAGGGTACGAGCGCCGTTCGCGATGGCATCACTGGCACGGGTGCGCAGATCGTCGAGGGCTTCGGCCAGCCCCTCCCCGCCGCGCTCGACCTCGTAGAGCGCTTTGAGGACCGTCGCGCGCAGGCCCGGATGCTCGCCGTCGTCGTTGATGTGGACGATCTTGCCGAGTTCGTCGTTGTCGAGCACCGGCCACTTCAGCAGGATCTGCCTGCAGGATGCCGCCGTCGGCTCGAGCAGGTTCTGCTCCGGTCCCATGATCCGGGCCATGCTGGTCACCACTTCCTCCCGGATCGCATCCAGCGGCGGGTTGGTGACCTGGGCGAAGAGCTCGACGAAGTAGTCGTAGAGCGGCCGGGACCGTTCGGACAGGACCGCCGTCGGGGTGTCGGTGCCCATCGACCCCAGAGGTTCCGCGCCGGATGCCGCCATCGGCGTGAGGAGGATCCGCAATTCCTCCTCTGTGTAGCCGAAGGCGATCTGGCGGCGGACCACGGATTCGTGATTGGGCTGCACGCGCACGCGGTCCGGGAGCGTGCCGAGTTCGAGCAGTCCGGCGTGCAGCCACTCGCCGTAGGCCTCGGCCTTCGACAGTTCGAGCTTGATCTCGTCGTCGCCGACGATGCGGCCAGCCGCCGTGTCGATGAGCAGCATCTTGCCGGGCTGCAGGCGGCCCCTGGCGACGATGCGGTCGGGCGGCACGTCGAGCACACCGCTCTCGCTGGCGAGGATGATCCTGTCGTCGATGGTCCGCCACCAGCGGCCGGGCCGTAAACCGTTGCGGTCCAACACCGCTCCGACCAGGGTGCCGTCGGTGAAGGTGACGCAGGCCGGACCGTCCCACGGCTCCATCAGCGAGGCGTGGAACTGCCAGAAGGCGCGCTCGTCGGCGTCCATCGACGCGTTGTTCTCCCACGCCTCGGGGATCATCATCAGCACCGCGTGCGGCAGGCTGCGGCCACCGAGGTGGAGCAGTTCGAGGACCTCGTCGAAACTGGCCGAGTCCGACGCGTCCGCCGTGCAGATCGGGGACAGCCGGCTCAGGTCTCCCGGGATGTCTGCGCTGGCCAGCATCGCCTCGCGGGCGTGCATGCGGTTGCGGTTGCCGCGCACGGTGTTGATCTCGCCGTTGTGGGCGACGAACCGGAACGGGTGTGCCAGCGGCCACGACGGGAAGGTGTTGGTGGAGAAGCGACTGTGCACGATCGCGATGGCGCTGGTGCACCGCGGGTCGCGCAGGTCGCTGAAGTACAGCGGCAACTGCACCGTGGTGAGCATGCCCTTGTAGGCGATGGTGCGGCTGGACAGGGAGGGGAAGTAGACCTCGGCGGACCTCTCCGCGCGTTTACGCAGCGGGTACACCCGCCGGTCGAGTTCGATCCCGCCGGGGCGGACACCGTCGACTTCCGGTGCGGCGACGAACAACTGGGCCATGTACGGCATGCAGCCGAGCGCGGTCTGCCCGACGTCGGCGCCTTCGGGGTCCACGGGAACCGGGCGCCACCCGAGCACCTCGAGGTTCTCCTCGGCGGCGAGCGCCTCCACGCGCTGGGTCGCTTCGGCGCGCGCCGCCGGGTCCTGCGGCAGGAAGCAGGTGCCGGCCGCGAAGGTGTTGCAGCCCTCGGCCGTGGGCCGCGGGAGGTCGAAGTGCACGACCTCGGCGAAGAGTTCGACCGGCAGCTGCAGCAGGATGCCTGCGCCGTCGCCGCTGTTGGTCTCGGCGCCTGCTGCGCCGCGGTGGTCGAGGTGTTCCAGGGCGACCAGACCGTCGGCGACGATGGAGTGCGACCGTCGGCCCTGGATGTCGGCGATCATGGCGACGCCGCACGAGTCCTTCTCGTGCTCAGGATCGTAGAGTCCCTGTGCGCCGGGGGTAGCCGAGTAGAGCATCGAATTGCACCTCCGCAGTTCCGGAAAATCGTTGCCGGGACTGCGGCGGCCCGAAGTGCCAGTGTATCAGCGCAGGTGAGCGCCTACCCGCCGAGCAATGTCGGGACCAGCGGAAACCCGGGCAGGTTGCGCACCACCGTCCAGGTGATGGTGGCCACTGCGATGGCGACGATCGCGCCCACGGGCACGACCGATCTGTGCTGACGGCGCCGGATGAGCACCCACAGGGCCAGCAACGGGAGACCGACGAGGAGGAAGACGTTGTCGGCCACCGCTGCGGCGACGTCACCGTGCAAGAGGTCGTGGGTCATCCGCAGTCCCCCGCACGCCGGGCAGTCCCACCCGGTCACGTGCTTGAACGGGCAGAGCGGCGCGAGAAAGCCCGGCCGGTGTGGGTCGGCGATCCCGATGTAGGTCAGCGCCCCGGCGAACAGTGCGCCGGCGCCGATGGTGAGGTAGAGCGGCGTGCGACTCGGTGCGGGTGCGTCAGGTTCCATCGCGCAGTGGGAGACCGTTCGGGTCGCGGACCTTGTCGGTGAAGATGAGGACCGCGTCGACGATCCCCCAGATGACCGCGCCGATACCGCAGGTGACGAGCCCGACCACCAACTGGGCGACACCCAGGCCGACCTGGCCGAGGTACATCCGTCCGATACCGACGATTCCGAGCAGGCCCACGAGTTGGAGCAGGCCCGCGACGACTTTCGACTTGTCCGAGTACGGCTCCCCGGTCATCGGATGCCTGCCGTACGGCGCGGAAGGGTCGTAATAGGGCGGTGGGTAATTGCCCGGCGGCGGCGGGTAGTTGCCCGGAGGCGGATACGACGGTGAGTAGCCTCCCGGCGGTGGCGGCGGGCCGTCGGGCGTGTTACCGAACTGCGAGGGATCGGTCATGTGATCAGCATGCCAGAAGCGCCGACAGTGTGCGGGAGCCTTCTTACGTCGCCAATCTCACTCGTGCACCGCTCGGCGCTGCGCCGAGTGTGCAGTGGTTGCGAAAAAGGGGTCCGGATGTCGCTGTGAGCTCACGTTCGGCGCTGGCGGCGACGCCACCAGCGGCGACGCTCCTGTCCCGGTTCGGGCGCCGTGATGATCTGGTACGCGGACTCATCGGCCGGGGCGTCCTCACCGGGTTCCAGCGGTTCCTCACCCGTGTCGGCGCTGTCCTCGTCGGTGTCGGCGACGTCCTCGCCGGTGTCCGCGACGTCCTCGTCGGTGTCGGCGACGTCCTCGCCGGGTGCATCTTGCACGCTCGCAGCCAGGTCTTCGTCCTCGACGATCGGTTCGGCGGGGGCGGTTTGATCCTGCGCGTCCACGGTGTCGAGCGCATCTGCTTCGGCCGCGCCGACTTCGCCGGCGACTGCTTCGGCGTCTCGGCCTTCGACGGGCTCGTCGTCGGCGAACTCACCCGCGGCGTCGGCGACGGCGATCTCTTCGGCGACGGCCTCCGCCTCGTCGGCGCGTTCCACTGCCGCCTCGAGGTCTTCTTCGGGCTCTGCTTGGTCTTCGCTCGTGACTTCGTTCACGTCAGCCTCGGCGACCGGCTCCGCCGTCTCCTCAGCAGTCACCTCATCGGCGACCGCCTCCGCCTCCTCGGCGCGCTCGACCGCAGCCTCATGCGCCTCTTCCGCAGACTCCTCCGCCGCGACCGCGTCCTCACCCTCAACCGCGCCAACCGTCGTCAACGGCTCACGATCGGCGGCCTCACCCGCCTCCGCAAACGCCACCGCCTCAGCGATGTCCTCCGACGGCGCCGACTCGACATCCTCCGCCAACGCCTCAGCCTCGGCCACCGGCTCCGGCTTCGCCGAGTGTGAACCTCTTGCGAAAAATCGGCCCAAGAATCGCGGAGGTTTCACACTCGGCGCTTCGGCGGGCGTCTCGGGGGTCGTGTCCTCAGCGGCGACCTCCTCGGCGACGGCCTCGGCCTCCTCGGCGCGCTCGACCGCGGCCTCATGTGCCTCTTCAGCGGACTCCTCCGCCGCGACCGCGTCCTCACCCTCGACGGCACCAACCGTCGACGGCGCCGGCTCGCCATCCTCCGCCACCGCGTCCGCCTCGGCCACGGGCACCGGCGTGTCCTCGGCGTCCTCTTGTGCAGCGTCCTCGTCTTCGGCGTCACCTGCGATCTTGGCCGCCGCCCCCACACCGGTGGTCACCGCGACAGTGGCGACAAGTCCCTTGAGGAGTTCCTCGGTCTCGGCGTCGTCTCGTTCGGTGTCTGCGGGCTCGGTGCCGTCGCTCTGGAAGTCATCTGGTGAACTCGTGTGCACCTCGACGTCTTCCTCTGCAGCCGGACGCAGCGTGGCGGGATCCTCTCGCCCACGCGGAGCCGCCATCAGGTACACCACCGCCCCGATGAACACGAACATCGACGTGAACGAGTTGACGCGGATGCCCGCCAGCTCGGTGGCCAGGTCACTGCGGAGCAGCTCGATCCAGAACCGGCCGAGGCAGTAGCCCGCGACGTACAGCGCGAACAACCGGCCGTGTCCCAGCTTGAACCGCCGGTCCGCCCAGATCAGCACCGCGAACACCAGCAGGTTCCACAGCAGTTCGTAGAGGAACGTGGGATGCACGACCTCGATGACGCGACCCGTCGACACCCCGATCAGGTCGTTGCGCGCTCCGCTGGCGTCGACCCGTTCATAGATCTCCAGACCCCACGGCACGGTCGTCGCGCGCCCGTAGAGCTCCTGGTTGAAGTAGTTGCCGAGCCGGCCGATCGCCTGCGCCAAGATGATGCCCGGCGCGATGGCGTCGCCGAACGCGGGCAGCGGGATGCCGCGACGGCGGCAGGCGATCCACGCCCCCACCCCACCGAGGGCCACCGCACCCCAGATGCCCAGCG
>NZ_LQIU01000027.1 GCF_001499995.1 Mycobacterium sp. IS-1496 | reverse complement strand
ATGCCGGCGCTGATGTTCTGCGCCGCACCCAACTCGTTGCCGACGGCTTTTTCCGGGTCGACGAACCACGCGTCGCGGTCTTCGGGGGTGTCCAGGTCGGTGGCGCGGCCGAACAGCTCGGCCATGGTGGCCTGCTTACGCGCGGCCGCAGCCGCCTCCACCCGCGCCCACCCCGCCGCCGCCGACACCAACGCCGCATAGTCCAACCCCTGCAGGTCGGCGATCTCGGGCAGCGATCCATCAAACACACCACCGACACTCCCCAGCACCCCCGACACAAACCACCCCGAGAACCCCAACCCAGAGAAACCCTGTGGATGAATTCGCCGCTGTGGACAACCCTCAGCGCGGCAAGCGTTCCCGGAGCAGCAGCATCCCGTAGGCGGCGATGCTCTGCGCATCGGTGATCTCGCCGTCGGCGACCATCCGCTCGAACTCGCCCCGCGTGAACCACGCGCTGCGCATGTCCTGCTCCTCGTGCTCACGGTCGTGGTCACCCTCGGTCAGTTCGGTGGCGAGAAACACCCAGCCGCGCTGACTGCTCATCCCGGGCGCCACGTCGAGCAGGCCGAGCTTCGTGATGTTCCCGGCCCGCAGCCCTGTCTCCTCGCGCAACTCCCGCTCGGCCAGGTCGCGCGAGTCCATGTCGGCCCGCCCCGGGGCGGTGCCCTGCGGGAACTCCCACCGGCGCAACCCGAGTGGGTACCGGAACTGCTCCACCAGCTTCAGGCGGTCACCGTCACAGGCGATCACCAGCGCATAGTTCGGCTTGTCGACGACGGCGTAGATCCCGTCACTGCCATCCGGGCGTCTGATGTCGTCCTCGCGCAACGTCAGCCAGTCGTTCCGGTACACCTCGCGCGACGACACCTGCCGGATCGAATCCACGGGCCCAGTATCGCCCAGCCCGGACGAGTAGCCTCGTCGGCGTGTTGCTGACCTCGCTGAACCCCGCCGCGGTGGCCGGCGGCGCCGACATCGCCGACGCGGTCACGATCGGGGAGGCCGTGCTGAGCCGAAGCGATCTCGTCGGGGCCGCCACGTCGGTCGCCGAGCGCGTCGGTGGCGCACACCGGGTGGCGGTGCTGGCCACGCCGACGCCGGCTACCGTGCTGGCGATCACCGGCTGCCTGATCGCGGGCGTCCCCGTCGTACCCGTTCCCGCCGACGTGGGTGTGGCCGAACGCCGCCACATCCTCACAGACTCCGGTGCCCAGGCCTGGCTCGGGGAACAGCCGGACGACACCGACCTTCCACACATCCCGGTCCGCCTGCACGCCCGGTCCTGGCACCGCTATGCCGAACCCCGTCCCGACGACGCCGCGCTGATCATCTACACCTCCGGCACGACAGGCCCGCCGAAGGGCGTCGTCATCAGCCGCCGCGCGATCGCCGCCGACCTCGACGCGCTCGCAGAGGCGTGGCAGTGGACCGCCGAGGACACCCTCGTTCACGGTCTGCCGCTCTACCACGTGCACGGCCTGGTTTTGGGACTGCTCGGCTCTCTGCGCATCGGAAACCGGTTCATCCATACGGGCAAGCCGACCCCCGAGGCTTACGCGCAGGCGCGGGGCACGCTCTACTTCGGGGTGCCGACGGTGTGGTCCCGCATCGCCGCCGACGACAACGCCGCCCGCGCACTGACGTCAGCGCGGCTGCTGGTGTCGGGCAGTGCGCCGCTGCCGGTTCCGGTGTTCGACCGGTTGGCGGGCTCGACGGGGCATGAGGTGGTGGAGCGCTACGGCAGCACCGAGTCGCTGATCACCCTCAGCACCCGCGTCGACGGGGAACGCCGTCCCGGCTGGGTGGGACTCCCGCTGACCGGTGTGCAGACCCGTCTCGTCGGCGACGACGGTGCGCCCGTGCCCCACGACGGCGAAACCATTGCGCGCCTGCAGGTTAAGGGCCCGATGCTGTTCGTCGGCTACCTGAACCGGCCGGACGCGACGGCAGGCGTGCTCGACGCGGACGGGTGGTACCGCACCGGTGATGTGGCGGTCGTCGATGCGGACGGTATGCACCGCATCGTCGGGCGCGAGTCGGTCGACCTGATCAAGACCGGCGGCTACCGGGTCGGGGCGGGGGAGATCGAGACGGTGCTGCTGGGTCACGACGGCGTCGACGAGGCCGCAGTGGTCGGGGTGCCCGATGACGACCTCGGCCAGCGCATCGTCGCGTTCGTCGTCGGTGACGCGACGCCGGCCACACTGATCGACTATGTGGCCGAACAACTCTCAGCGCACAAGCGGCCCCGTGAAGTGCGCCTCGTCGACAGCCTGCCCCGCAATGCGATGGGCAAAGTGCTCAAGAAGGAGCTGACGCAATGGGTTTGACGTTCACCGATCTGTGCGTCGACGCCGCCGACATCCACGCGCTCGGCGGCTGGTGGGCCGAGGTGCTCGGATACACTCAGGAGGTCACCGACGACGGCGACGTGATCCTCCGGCCACCGGACGGTACCGGCCCGAACATCCTGTTCCTCGCCGTGCCGGACGACAAGGTGGTCAAGAACCGCCTGCACATCGACCTCACACCCGACGACCAGCAGGCCGAGGTGGACCGGCTGATCCGGCTCGGGGCCCGCCGGGTCGACATCGGTCAGGGCGACCAAAGCTGGGTGGTGCTGGCCGATCCGGAGGGCAACGAGTTCTGCGTCCTCTCCGGCGAATGACGCGCCGACGCGTCGGGCGAATGAGCCCGGCGCGAGGATCTCGCCGTCAGGCGGCGGCAAGGGCGTCGATGGCGGCCTGCAGCCGGGTGGTGACCTCTTCGGCGATCGGTTGCAGCTGCGGTTCACCGCTGACGTCCACGAGCAGCTGCGGGTTCATCGCCTCGACCAGGGTGGTCTGCGGATCGTCGGGATCGCTGCGCACCACCACGTTGCACGGCAGCAGCAGGCCGATCTGCCGGTCCACGCCGATTGCGCGGTGGGCCAGCGGGGGATTGCAGGCGCCGAGAATCAGGTAGTTCTCCATGTCCTCGTCGAGTTTGTTCTTCAGTGTGGACTTGACGTCGATCTCGGTGAGGACGCCGAAACCCTGTTCCGACAACGCCTCACGCGTACGCGCCACGGCGTCGTCGAAGGTCGTCTTGAGGCTGGTGGACAGTGCGATGCTCATCGTGACTCCTTTGTCGATTCGTCCGGCCGATGCGGATCAAGCCAGTGCGAGGAACAGCTTCTCGAGCTCGGCGACCGTCATGGGGTCCCTCGCATCGGCACCCTCACCCGCGACGCATTCCCGCAATCCGGTGGCCACAATCTTGAATCCGGCGCGGTCGAGCGCGCGTGACACCGCGGCCAGCTGTGTCACGACATCCTTGCATTCGCGCCCCTGCTCGATCATCGAGATGACGCCGCCGAGTTGACCCTGGGCCCGGCGGAGCCGGTTGAGAACCGCGTCGATGGCTTCCTGGTCGCCGACCATGGCTGTTCCTTTCGTCTACCTACGGGCCAGCATACCCGTCCGGGTATCACCCTGTAGATAGCTGGACGCTTGAAATAATTACCCGCGGGGGTATTGTTACGAACCATATATACCCCCTAGGGTATCTATCGAAAGGATGGCCGATGATCCTCGAGCAGTACTACATCGAGTGTCTGTCGCACGCGTCGTACCTGATCGGTGACGAAACCACCGGTCGCGCCGTCGTCGTCGACCCGCGCCGCGACATCACCGACTACCTGTTCGACGCGCGCAGATACGGTCTGACGATCGAGGGTGTCATCAACACCCACTTCCACGCCGACTTCGTCTCGGGCCACCTGGAGCTCGTCGACGCCACCGGCGCCTGGATCGGCTTCGGAGAGGCCGCCGAGACCGACTACCCGATCCGCCGCCTCGCCGACGGCGAGCACCTCTCACTGGGGCAGGTGGACCTGGAGATCCTGTCCACCCCCGGCCACACCTGGGAATCGATCAGCGTGCTCGTCCGCGAGCGTGTCGACGCCGAACCCGTGGCCGTGCTGACCGGGGACTCGCTGTTCATCGGCGACGTCGGCCGACCGGATCTGGTCAACATCGGCGACAGCTCGACCGGCGACCTCGCCCGGGCGATGTACCACACGATCCACGACACGCTGATGGCCCTGCCCGATGGCGTCACCGTGATGCCCGCCCACGGCGCCGGCTCGTCGTGCGGCAAGAACCTGTCCACCGAACTCACCTCCACCATCGGCGAACAGCGCAGGAGCAACCCATCGGTGCAGCCGATGAGCGAAGACGCCTTCGTCGCGATGATCACCGAGGGGCAACCGGCTGCACCCGCGTACTTCGCCTCCGATGCCGCCATGAACAAGCGGATCCACCCGCTGCTGGTCCAGGACCGTCTCGTGCCCCGCATGACGCCGCAGCAGGTGCGCACCGCCCTCGACAGCGGGGTGCGGGTGGTGGACGCCCGCACCGTCGACGACTTCGCCGCGGGACACCTGCGCGGGTCGGTCAACGTCGGCTTCGACGGCCGATTCGCCGAGACCGGCGGCATGGTGGCCGACGTCGGCGACCCGATCGCCCTGATCACGTATCCGGGCGAGGAGCAGGAAGCCGCGCTGCGGCTGGCCCGCATCGGCTCCGACAACGCCATCGGCTACCTCAACGTCGGTCGCGACGGTCGGTTCCCCGCCGAGCTGGCCGATCTGGTGCGCACCGCCCCTCGTACGACGGTCGCCGAATTCGACCGGCTGCTGGCCGAGGATGCGGTGACGCTGATCGACATCCGCAACCCCGGCGAGCGCGAAGCGGGCGCCATCCCCGGCTCCTTGCCCATTCCGCTCGCGCAGCTGCGGACGCGACTGGGCGAGGTGCCCGCCGGTAAGCCGATCGTCCTGCACTGCGCGGGCGGCTGGCGATCCAGCGTTGCGGCGTCGTTGTTGCGTGCCAACGGTTTCGAGCAGGTATCCGACCTGCTCGGTGGATACAACGCGTGGGTCGACGCCCACGCGACGCTCTGATCGGGAAAGGAGAGGCAGATGTGTTACGCCGTCACGTGCCCGTCCTGCGGCAAGACGTCGTGGGACGGCTGCGGCCAGCACGTCGACGACGTGATGCGGTCGGTTCCGGCCGCGGACCGTTGTCGCTGCGAACGAGCCGCTGCACCACCGCGCCGCACCGCCGGCCGGTTCTGGCGCCGGTGACCGGGTAGAGGAGGTCGTATGGCGGTGGCGACAGGACTGGGCCTCGGTGCGCTGATCGGCGTCCTGCTGGGGTTGCTGGGCGGCGGGGGATCGATCCTCGCCGTCCCCGCGCTGGTCTACGGGATGGGACTCGGAATCGAGCAGGCCATCCCCATCTCGCTGATCGTCGTCGCCGCGGCCTCCGTCGTCGGGGTGCTGCCGAAAGTCCGTGCCGGACAGGTGCAGTGGCGGCTCGCCGGCATCTTCGCGGCGGCCGGCGTCCCCGCGACCGTCGTCGGCAGCGCGATCAGCAGGCACCTACCCCAGTCGGCGCTGCTGATCGGGTTCGCGGCGGTGATGGTGGTCGCCGGTACCCGCATGCTCACCGACCAGGAGAACACCGGCACCGCATGCGAGGTCCGGGGCGGGCGGGTGAACTGGCGGCGCTGCGCACCCCGGTCGATCGGCGCCGGCCTGCTGGTCGGACTGTTGACCGGCCTCTTCGGCGTCGGCGGCGGGTTCCTCATCATCCCGGCGCTCGTCGTGGTGCTCGGCGTCGAGATGGCCACGGCCATCGGCACTTCGCTGCTCATCATCACCGCCAACTCCGTCGCCGGCGTGCTCTCCCACCTCGACGCCGTCACCGTCGACTGGACGGTGACCGCGGTGTTCGTCGCCGCGGCGATGGCGGCGTCGCTGGTGGCCGGACATCTCGGCACCAAGATCGACACCGGCCGGCTGCAACGGTGGTTCGCCTACCTCGTGTTCGCCGTCGCCGCATACGTACTCGTCGACACCATCTTCCTACGCTGACCCAGAAGGGATCTCCATGGACGTCTCCATCATCGAAACCTCAGGACTCGGTGACCGCAGTTACCTGATCAGCGACGGTGACACCGCCGTCGCGATCGATCCGCAGCGCGACATCGACCGCGTGCTCGCACTCGCGGCCGAACGCCGCGCACGCATCACCCACGTGCTGGAGACCCACCTGCACAACGACTACGTGACCGGCGGGCTGGAACTCTCGCGCACCGTCGGAGCCGAATACGTGGTGCCCGCGGGCGATGACGTCGGCTACACCCGGCGCGCCGTCACCGACGGTGATGTCATCGAGGCCGGACCCATCCGGTTGGAGGTGATCCACACGCCGGGCCACACCCATCACCACGTCAGCTATGTGCTGCGCGACGACACCGGCGCGGTCCACGGCGTCTTCACCGGCGGCTCGATGCTGTTCGGGACCACTGGACGCACCGATCTGGTCGCGGCCGACGACACCGAAGAGCTCACGCACGCGCAGTACCACTCGGTGCGCAGGCTCGCCGAGTGCCTACCCGGCGATACCCGCGTCTACCCGACCCACGGATTCGGCAGTTTCTGTTCGGCGACACCGGCTTCCGGCGACGCGTCGACCATCGGCGAACAGCGGCAGGCCAACCCGGCGCTCACCCAGGACGAACAGAGCTTCGTCGACGAACTGCTCGCCGGACTGGCGGCCTACCCCGCCTACTACGCGCACATGGGCGTCATCAACCGCGAGGGCCCCGCACCGGTCGACCTCACACCGCCCGCGCCCGTCGACCCCACCGAACTGCGCCGCCGGATCGAAGCCGGTGAATGGGTGGTCGACCTGCGCACCCGCACCGCGTTCGCCGCGGGACACCTGCAGGGAACCCTCGGTTTCGAGCTGTCCGGGTCCTTCGTCAGCTACTTCGGCTGGCTCTACGAGTGGGGCGCCCCGGTGACGCTGATCGGGGAGTCGCAGGACCAGATCAACGACGCCAAACGGGAACTGGTGCGCATCGGGGTGGACCGGCTCACCGGTTCGGCCACCGGCGACATCGACGACCTGCGCGACGGGGCCGCGATCGGCAGCTATCCGGTGTCCGATTTCGCCGGCCTGGCAACACAACTGGAGGATGACGCGGTTGCCGTACTCGACGTGCGGCAGAGCCACGAATACGACGACGACCACATCACCGGAGCCGTCAACGTCCCGCTGCACGAACTCCCACAGCGACTCGACGACGTCCCCGCCGGAACGGTCTGGGTGCACTGCGCGTCGGGCTACCGGTCGTCGATCGCGGCGTCCGTCCTCGACCGTGCCGGCCGCGACGTCGTCCTGATCGACGACGATTTCGACAACGCCAAAGGATTGCCGCTCAGTTCGCGTGCAGCGCCTCGTTGAGCGTGATGCCGGACCCGTCGCGCTTGACCACCTCGACGGCGCCGGACACCGAATTGCGCCGGAACAACAGGTTGTTCGCGCCGGAGAGCTCCCGGGCCTTCACCGTCTGCCCGTCCGACGTCTGCACCTTGGTGCCCGCGGTGACGTAGAGACCGGCCTCCACGACGCAGTCGTCGCCCAGCGAGATGCCCACCCCGGCGTTGGCGCCGAGCAGGCAGCGCTTGCCGACGGAGATGACCTCCTTGCCGCCACCGGACAGGGTGCCCATGATCGAGGCGCCGCCACCGACGTCGGAGCCGTCGTCGACCACGACACCGGCCGAGATCCGGCCCTCCACCATCGACGAACCCAGGGTGCCGGCGTTGTAGTTCACGAAGCCCTCGTGCATCACCGTCGTGCCCGCGGCGAGGTGCGCACCCAGCCGCACGCGGTCGGCGTCGGCGATGCGCACACCCGTCGGGGCCACGTAGTCGACCATCCGGGGGAACTTGTCGATGCCGAAGACGGTGACCGCGCCGCGGCGCCGGAGCCGGGCGCGGACGGTCTCAAAGCCGTCGACCACGCACGGCCCGTAGTTGGTCCAGACCACGTTGGCCAGCACCCCGAAGATGCCGTCCATGTTCGCGCCGCGCGGCTGGATCAGCCGGTGTGAGAGCAGGTGCAACCGCAGGTAGGCGTCGTACCCGTCGGCCGGCTTATCCTCCAGCGACCCGATGACGGTGCGCACGACGACGATGTCGACGTCGCGGTCCTCGTCGCGGCCGGTGAGCTCGCCGAGTTCGGCGGGCACCTCGGCAATAGACAGACGCACCGTGCCCGACTGGCCGAGGTCCGCGCCCAGTTCGGGCGCCGGGTACCAGGTGTCGAGGACGGTTCCGTCGGCGGCGATGGTGGCCAGGCCGATTCCTGCAGCTGAAGTCACGGGGCTAGAGATTACCGTTGACCCCATGGTCTCCCCACAGGCTCTTCGCGCAAGCGGCTCATCGCTCGACCTCCGTGGTGACCCCGTCGACCTGACCGCCGCCCTGGTCGACATCCCCAGCGAATCGCGTCACGAGAAGCGCATCGCCGACGAGATCGAAGCCGCGCTACGCGAACAGACCGAGGGCTTCGAGGTCATCCGCAACGGTGACGCGGTGCTGGCCCGCACCAACCGTGGGCTGCCCTCCCGCGTGCTGCTGGCCGGGCACATCGACACGGTGCCCGCCGCCGACAACGTCCCCAGCCGCCTGGTGGGTGACGAACTCCACGGCTGCGGCACCTCCGACATGAAGTCCGGCGACGCGGTGTTCCTGCACCTCGCCGCGACCGTGACGCAGCCCGCCCACGACATCACGCTGGTGATGTACGACTGCGAGGAGATCGAGGCGTCGGCCAACGGGCTCGGCCGCATCGAACGCGAACTGCCCGACTGGCTGCAGGCCGACGTCGCGATCCTCGGCGAACCGTCCGGCGGCTTCATCGAGGCCGGTTGCCAGGGCACCCTCCGAGTCGTGGTGCGCACCACCGGGACACGGGCGCATTCTGCACGAAGTTGGTTGGGCGACAACGCGATTCACAAACTCGCCCCGGTCCTCGACCGGTTGGCGGCCTATCAGGCGCGCAGCGTCGACATCGACGGCTGCGTCTACCGCGAAGGGCTCTCCGCGGTCCGGATAGACGGCGGCATCGCCGGCAACGTGATCCCCGACGCCGCGTCGGTCACCGTCAACTTCCGATTCGCGCCCGACCGCACCGTCGAGCAGGCGCTGACCCATGTGCACGAGGTGCTCGACGGACTCGACATCGCCATCGAGCAGACCGACGCGGCCGCCGGGGCGCTACCGGGGCTGACGAAGCCGGCCGCCGCGGCCCTGGTCGAGGCGGCCGGCGGGCGGGCGCGGGCGAAGTACGGGTGGACCGACGTGGCGCGGTTCGCGGCGCTGGGCATCCCCGCCGTCAACTACGGGCCGGGTGATCCGAACCTCGCCCACCGCGCGGACGAGCGGGTCGAGGTAGGCCAGATCACCGCGACCACCGGCGTGCTGCGGCGCTACTTATCCGCTTGACCGTCTCCGTATCGTGAGAAGCATGCTGGGAATCGACGCCTGAGCCGTCCTGTTCCGTTCCGCGGTGCCGCCGTACCCGCAGCTCACGAGAGATCCCACGCATGTCCGATCCATCGATCGTCTGTTCCGGCCTGTCCTTCGCCTGGCCCGACGACACCGTTGTCTTCGCCGACCTGTCCGCCTCCTTCAACCCGGGCCGCACCGGGCTGGTCGCCCCCAACGGTGCGGGCAAATCGACCCTGCTGCGGTTGATCGCGGGCGAACTCCGGCCGTCGGCCGGCACCGTGACGGTCACCGGTTCGCTCGGTCATCTCCCGCAGACCCTGCCGTTGGCCGCCGGCCTCACCGTCGCCGACGTGCTCGGCGTCGCCCCGGTGATCGCCGCATTGAACGCGCTGGCCGCCGGTGACGCCGGCGACGCCGTGTTCACCGCGATCGGCGACGACTGGGACGTCGAGGAACGCGCCCGCGCCCAACTGGACCGGCTGGGGCTCGACCACGTCGGTCTCGATCGTCGCCTCGAAACGCTGTCCGGGGGCGAGATCGTGTCGCTCGGCTTGGCGGCACAACTCCTCGAGCGGCCCGACGTCCTGCTGCTCGACGAGCCGACCAACAACCTCGACGCCGGGGCGAGGCGTTCGCTGTACGCCGCGCTCGACGAGTTCGGCGGCACCCTGCTGCTGGTCAGCCACGACCGGGTGCTGCTCGACCGGATGGACCGGATCGCCGAGCTGAGCCGCGGCGAGATCGTCTTCTACGGCGGCGGTTTCACGGTCTACCGGGAGGCGGTGGCGCTCGAGCAGCGGGCGGCAGAGAGCGACCTGCGCAACGCCGAACAACAGCTCAAACGCGAGAAACGGCAGATGCAGGAGGCCCGTGAACGCGCGGTGCGGCGGGCGAACACCGCCGCCCGCAACCTCTCCGACGCCGGTCTGCCGAAGATCCTCGCCGGAGCGAGAAAGCGCAGAGCGCAGGAGTCCGCGGGCAAGGCCGACGATGTCCACGCCAGGCGGGTGGGGGACGCGCGAGCACGGGTCGACGACGCCGAGCGTTCCCTGCGGGACGACGACGCGATCGTGCTGGACCTGCCGGACACCCACGTGCCCGCGGGCCGGACCCTGTTCACCGGCCGGGGGTTGCGTGCCCACCGAGGCGAGCGAATTCTGTTCGCGGACAACGGGATCGATCTCTCCGTCCGCGGGCCGGAGCGCATCGCGCTGACGGGGCCGAACGGCGCGGGCAAATCCACGCTGCTGCGGATCGTCGCCGGAGCCGTCGAGCCCGACGCCGGTGTCGTACAGCGGGCCGACGGACGCACCGCCTACATCTCGCAGCGGCTGGACCTGCTCGACGACGATCTGTCGGTGGCCGATAACCTGGCTCGCTTCGCCCCCGACATGACGGTGACCAGGAGTCGACACCTGTTGGCGCAGTTCCTGTTCCGCGGTGACCGGATCCAGCTGCCGGTGTCGGCGCTCTCGGGTGGGGAGCGGCTGCGGGCGACGCTGGCGTGCGTGCTCTACGGCGAAACCGCGCCGCAACTGCTGCTGCTCGACGAACCGACCAACAACCTCGACCTGGTGAGCGTCGGCCAGCTGGAGTCGGCGCTCGACGCGTACCGGGGGGCCTTCGTGGTGGTCAGCCACGACGAGCGGTTTCTGGCCGAGATCGGCGTGAACCGGTGGCTGCGCCTGGCCGACGGGGTGCTGGCCGAGATGTGAGGGTCAGACCTGCTGCGTCGGGGGCGGGGTGGCCGGCTCGGGCTCACCCTCGCGCGTCTCGTCCACGGGCGCCCGTTCGGATTCGGGGCCCGCCTGCGCGCCGGTCTCCCCGGCGGCGCCCGTCGCCGACTCCACGATCTGCTGTACGCCCTGCATCACCTGCTGCGGGATCTGCTGTGCCGCCTGCGCGATGCCCTGCATCGCACCGCTGCCCTGCTGACCTGACTGCCCGAATTGGCCGAGCTGACCCAGCATCTGGGCGATCGCGCCGGTCGCCCCGCCCGCCGCGTTGGCACCACCACTCGCCGGACCGCTCGCATTCGGAGGAGTCCCGGCGCCGGCGTCGCCCATGGCCGCCTTGAGCTTGCCCGCCGAACGTTCGTCGCCCTTGTCATAGGCCGCGGCGGCCTTGCGGAGCAGCTCGGCGATCTTGTCACCGCTGTTGGCGGTGGTCTGCAGCGTGCCCTGCCGCGCCCCGAGCAGGGTGCCGAGCGCGTTCTGCACCGCGAAGGCGACCTGCCCGTGGGAGGTCTCGACACCCGCGACGGTCGGGGAGCCACCCATCAGTTGGGAGACGCCCGCGGCGATCTCGGCATGCTTCTCGGAGAACTGGCGCAGCCCATCGGTCTGCACGAACAGCGGCCCACCGGTCATGGAGCCAGTTTAAGGGCGGGCCGGCGGACCGGTCGGCGGCAGTTTCCCGGTGCGCGCGGCGTCGGCCTGGCGTACGGCGTCGGCCGCGGCGCCCTGCAGGCCCATCCCGGCGAACGCCGCTGCCGCCTCGTCCAGACCGGCCGGATCCGACGCCGTGAAGGCCCTGGCGTGCAGGAGGGCGATCCGCCCGAACGCGCAGTCGACGCCGAGGCGGGCCATGTGGTCGGCGGCGCGGGCATCACCGAGGCGCACCGCGATGTGCAACGCCCGCAGCGCCACCGCCAGCTGACCGCCCCGCTCGGCGGCGCGAGCCGCGTCACGGGCCGCCGCGACCGCTCCGTGGGTGTCGCGCCGCGCCGACATCGTCCATGCCCGGCCGAGACCGAGTTCGGGCGCGAACAGCATCGACTTGAGCCCGTGCCGAGACTCGGCGCGGGCCAACGCCTTACCGGCCTCGACGGCGGCGCCCTGCTCACCGAGGGCCTGCGCGAGCAGCATCCACGCCAACGGACCCCACGAATAACCCGTCGGTGCGAGCGCCGCGGCGGCCTCACGCAACAGAGCCACCGCGTCGTCCACGTCACCGCGGGCGATGAGGACGTCGGCGATCAGCACCTCGCCGATGGCCCGGCCCGGCTGCTGCAGTTCGGCGAAATCGGTGAGCCGGCGGGCCAGTTCGTGTGCGCGGTCCAGGTCGCCGGACATCATCAGCGCCGTCGTCTGTCCGAACCCGCTGGTGAACCGCAGCAGGCCGGGATGATGGGCGGCGGCCGCCCGCTCCGCCAGCGCGTCGACCTCGGCGAACCGGCCCATCCGCGCACAGCTGAGGGCCGCGGCGGCGGCCGCCCACCCGATCGCCGTGTCGTCGGCGTCCGCGGAGGCCAGTACCTCGGAGGCGATCTCCACCGCCCTTGCCGGCGTGCCCGCGTTCATCGCGAAAGTCGATGACAGCGCGTCGATGGTCGTCCTGGCGCCCTGGCGCTGGACCCGCTTGCGCACCGTGCGCAGGAACGCCGTCGCCCGTTCGGGTTCCGACAGCATCCAGAACCGGTTCGCCGCGCACGGCAGCGCCCACGCCATCAACTCCGTATCGGTGAGCGAGGCCTCGTCGACACCGGCGAGCACCTCGTCCGCGTCGCGTCCGCGGCCCTGCCAACCGAGCGCGTAGCCCAGCGCCAACCGGGCCCGCAGGTCACCTGGATCCTGCATCGCCGCCCGCGCCAACCGTTCGCTCAACCGGAGGTCGCCGAGCCGCAAGGCCTCCTCGGCCGCGGACGTCAACTCCGCGGCGGGCACCGGGTGGTCGCTGTCGAGCGCCATCGCCGCCACCCGCAGTCGCTCCAGCACACCCGTCGGGCGGCCGGCCGACAGCCGGGCCACCACCTCGGTGCGCAGCCTGCGCAGTTCCGGCCCGCCGATCAGATCCCGCACGGCGTCGACGAACAGCGGATGCCCGGCACGGACCGACGCACCGTCGACGCTGACCGCTCCTGCCGCGGTCGCCGCGGCCACGGCATCCTCACCGGCCAGCTGACCCAACTGCGCCGTCGGCAGCGGATCGCACACCGCCAGGTACTCCAGCGCGTGCCGCGCCGGGACGGGGAGATCGGCGATGAACGACTCGACCTGCGCCGCCACCCGGGCGTCGTCGTGTCCCGGCGGCTGCAGGTCGATGCGGGCCAGCAGATCGTCCTCCCACAGCGCCGCCAACGGCGCGGGCACGGGCCCGTCTGCGGCCACCGACACCACCAGGCTCGCGGTGCCGGTCAGGCCGAGCTGGTACAGCAGGGTCGCCGACAGCGGGTCGAGGAGGTGCGCGTCGTCGACGTACAGCACCTGATCGCGCAGCCTCTCGCGCGCGGCCCGCACGATCGCGGCGGTCTTGCCGGTGGCCGGGATGTCGATCAGATCGCCCAAGGCGCCGAACGGGATGACGGCCTGCGACGCGGTTGCCGTCACCGCCGGGCCCGGCCCCAGACGCTGCGCGGCCGCCCGCAGCAACGTCGTCTTACCCACCCCGGCCGGGCCGATGAGGACCGCGCCGGAGCGCCCGCGAACCCCCGCCTCGATGGCTTCCAGCGCCGGTTCGTGCGGCGCCACCACCCAGTCGACAGGCACCGCCGGATTGTAGGACCGTCTAGGTTGTGCGTGTGCCCGATCGACCCGACCGCGCGTGGGCGGTCTGTGTGTACTGCGCCTCCAGCCCGACCGACGAGCGGTTGCTGAACCTGGCCGCCCGCGTCGGTGAGGCGATCGCCGACCGCGGTTGGACCCTGGTGTCCGGCGGCGGAAACGTCTCGGCCATGGGAGCCGTCGCGCACGCCGCGCGTGCCCACGGCGGCCGGACCGTCGGCGTGATCCCCAAGGCGCTGGTGCACCGGGAGGTGGCCGATGTCGACGCCGACGAACTCGTCGTCACCGACACGATGCGTGAGCGCAAGCAGGTGATGGAGGAGCGCGCCGACGCGTTTCTGTCGCTTCCCGGCGGTATCGGCACACTCGAGGAATTTTTCGAAGCCTGGACTGCGGCGTATTTGGGTATGCATAGCAAGCCGGTGGTGATGCTCGATCCGATCGGTCACTACGACGGCCTGCTGGCCTGGTTGCACGGGTTGGTCGACAGCGGTTACGTCGCCCGCGGTGCGCTGGAACGGCTGATCGTCGTCAGCGACCTCGACGAGGCGATGGAAGCGTGCGCCCCTCGCCTCCAGTTCGGGCGTGGTTAGGTGTTGCGCACGGACGACGATCGGAGGGGTTGCACCGCATGAGCGACGAGAAATCGGGGACTCGGCACAGCGTCGGGTTGTTCGACATCGCCGGCCAGGTTCCGGGTCTGATCATGGATGTGCCCGTGATCGTCCGTGGCGTGCTGACGGGGTTTCTGGCACGCCCGTCGGCAAAGACGTCGATCGGGAAGGTGTTCCAGGAGCGGGCCGCCAAACACGCCGACAAGGTCTTCCTCAAGTTCGAGGATCGAGAGGTCACCTACCGCGAGGCGAACGAGACGGTGAACCGCTACGCGGCCGTGCTCGCCCAGCGCGGTGTCGGGCCCGGTGACGTCGTCGGGATCATGTTGCGCAATTCGCCCGAACCGATCCTGCTGATGCTGGCGGCGGTGAAGTGCGGCGCGATCTCCGGGATGCTCAACTACAACCAGCGTGGCGACGTGCTCGAGCACAGCCTCGGCCTGCTGTCGGCGAAGGTCGTTGTCGCCGACCCCGACTTCCTCGAGCCGATCCGGGAGTGCGGCGCCGACACCGACAACCTGATCGACCTCGACGAGTTCCAGTCGCTCGCCGAGTCCCAGTCGACGTCGAACCCGTCGTCCGCCTCCGAGGTACACGCGAAGGACAAGGCGTTCTACATCTTCACCTCGGGCACCACCGGGATGCCCAAGGCCAGCGTGATGACGCACTACCGCTGGCTGCGCGCGCTCGCCGGGTTCGGGGGCATGGGCATGCGGCTGAACAGTGACGACGTCGTCTACTGCTGCCTGCCGCTCTACCACAACAACGCGTTGACCGTCGCCCTGTCCTCGGTGCTCAACTCCGGGGCGACGCTGGCGATCGGCAAGTCGTTCTCGGCGTCGAAGTTCTGGGACGACGTGATCCGCTACGACGCCACCGCATTCGTCTACATCGGAGAGATCTGCGCCTACCTGCTCAACCAGCCCGAGAAGGACACCGACCGCAAGCATCGGGTGCGGGTGGTCGCCGGAAACGGTCTGCGGCCGGCCATCTGGGACCAGTTCACCGAACGGTTCGGCATCGACCGGGTGTGCGAGTTCTACTCCGCCAGCGAGAGCAACACCGCGTTCGTCAACTTCTTCAACCTCGACAAGACGACAGGCATCTGCCCGACCCCGGTGGCGTTCGTCGAATACGACGAGGAGTCCGGCGACCCGGTCCGCGACGACAAGGGCCGGGTGAAGAAGGTCCGCCGCGGCCAGCCGGGTCTCCTGCTGAGCAAGGTGAGCAGCTTCCAGCCGTTCGACGGCTACACCGACGACAAGGAGTCCGAGAAGAAGCTCGTGCGCGACGCCTTCAAGGACGGCGACGTGTGGTTCAACACCGGCGACCTGATGCGTTCGCAGGGCTTCGGGCACGCGGCGTTCACCGACCGGCTGGGCGACACCTTCCGCTGGAAGGGCGAGAACGTCGCCACCACCGAGGTGGAGGCCGCGGTGTCGACGGATCCGCAGGTCGAGGAGTGCACGGTGTTCGGCGTCGAGGTGCCCGACACCGGCGGCCGCGCCGGCATGGTG
This sequence comes from Mycobacterium sp. IS-1496, assembly GCF_001499995.1. Classification (GTDB taxonomy): domain Bacteria; phylum Actinomycetota; class Actinomycetes; order Mycobacteriales; family Mycobacteriaceae; genus Mycobacterium. The sequence continues at coordinate 42,085 of NZ_LQIU01000027.1, read as the reverse complement.
GCGATCCAGCTCAAGGACGGTCAGGAGTTCGACGGCAAGGCGCTGGCGAAGGCCGCGTTCGACAAGTTGCCGGTCTACGCGGTGCCGCTGTTCGTTCGCGTGGTGGAGGAACTCGCGCACACCTCGACCTTCAAGAGTCAGAAGGTCGACCTGCGCAAGGAGGGCTACGGCGGCAGTAGCGGCGAGGGCGACGACGAGGACGTCAAGATCGACGACCCGATCTATGTGCTGTCCGGCCCCGACGAGGGTTACGTCCCGTTCTACGACGAGTACCTGACCGAGGTGAAGGACGGCAAGAAGCCGAAATAGCGGCCGGCCGCGCTCACACACGCCGGAAGCACGCCGTCCGTAGCCTGAAGAGGTGGAGTCGACCTTCTGCGGACGCCGCGTGGCCGGTGACCGTGCCTTGATCATGGCGATCGTGAACCGGACGCCGGACTCGTTCTACGACCGGGGCGCGACGTTCACCGACGAGGCCGCCAAATCCGCCGCGCACCGCGTCATCGAGGACGGGGCCGACGTCGTCGACGTCGGGGGAGTGAAGGCCGGGCCCGGTCAGACCGTGGACGCCGACGCGGAGATCGCTCGCGTCGTGCCGTTCATCGAGTGGTTGCGCGGCACGTTCCCGGACGTCGTGATCAGCGTCGACACCTGGCGTGCGGCGGTGGCGAAACAGGCCTGCGCCGCCGGTGCCGATCTGATCAACGACACCTGGGGCGGTGTCGACCCGGAACTGCCCGCGGTCGCCGCGGAGTTCAACGCCGGCCTGGTGTGCTCGCACACCGGCGGAGCGGTGCCGCGCACCCGCCCGTTCCGCGTGAACTACGGCATCACCGAACGCGGCGTGGTCGACGACGTCATCGCCGAGGTCACCTCGGCCGCGCAGCGGGCGGTCGCCGCGGGCGTGGCGCCCGACCGCATCCTCATCGATCCGACGCACGATTTCGGCAAGAACACTTACCACGGTCTTAGTTTGTTGCGGCACGTGGAAGAGCTTGTAAAAACTGGATGGCCGGTCCTGATGGCGCTGAGCAACAAGGACTTCGTCGGGGAGACTCTGGGTGTGGGTTTGACTGAACGCCTCGAGGGCACCCTCGCTGCAACCGCTCTGGCTGCCTCGGCCGGGGCGGCGATGTTCCGGGTGCACGAGGTCGGGCCCACTCGGCGCGTACTGGAGATGGTCGCGTCGATTCAAGGCGTGCGTCCGCCGACGCGCACGGTGAGGGGACTGGCATGACTGTTGTTTCGCGGTTACCGGAACTGGAGACACCCGAACTGCACTCCGCCGATGCGATCGCGCGGCACCGCTGGTTCGACACCCACAGCTGGAACCGACCGACGTGGACGATCGACGAACTCGAAGCCGCCAAGGCCGGACGCACCGTGTCGGTGGTCCTGCCCGCGCTCAACGAGGAGGAGACCGTGGCAGGGGTGATCGAGACGATCAGCCCGCTGCTCGGAGGCCTGGTCGACGAGTTGATCGTGCTGGACTCCGGCTCCACCGACGACACCGCGATCCGGGCGCTGGCCGCCGGAGCGCGGGTGGTCAGCCGTGAGACCGCACTGCCGGAGGTGAGCCCGCAGCCGGGTAAGGGTGAGGTGCTGTGGCGCTCGCTGGCCGCGACCACCGGCGACGTGGTGGCCTTCGTCGACTCCGACCTGCTCGACCCCGATCCGATGTTCGTGCCGAAACTGCTCGGCCCGCTGCTGCTCACCCCGGGTGTGCATCTGGTCAAGGGTTTCTACCGGCGGCCGCTGAAGGTGAGCGGCCGCGAGGACGCCAACGGCGGCGGCCGCGTCACCGAACTGGTGGCCCGTCCGCTGCTGGCGTCGCTGCGGCCCGAGCTGACCTGCCTGCTGCAACCGCTGGGCGGCGAGTACGCCGGCACCCGCGAACTGCTCACCTCGGTGCCCTTCGCACCCGGCTACGGCGTGGAGATCGGCCTGCTGGTCGACACCTACGACCGGCTGGGGCTCGACGGCATCGCCCAGGTCAACCTCGGCGTGCGCAGCCACCGCAACCGCCCGCTGACCGAACTGGCGTCGATGAGCCGCCAGGTCATCGCGACGCTGATGTCACGCTGCGGGGTCGGTGACTCCGGCGTCGGGCTCACCCAGTTCTTCGCCGACGGGGAGGGGTTCACCCCGCGCGCATCGGGCGTCTCGCTCGAGGACCGGCCGCCGATGGTCACGCTGCGTCCGCGATGAGCGCTCGCGCGCAGAGCAGACTGCCCGGCTAGCGCTGTCACACCGGTCAGGCAGTATCGGTGTCGTGACGCTGATTCTGCTCTACCTGGTGGTGCTCATCCTCGTGGCCGTCGTGCTGTTCGGGGTGGGCAGTGTGCTGTTCGGCCGGGGCGAATCCCTGCCGCCGCTCCCGCACGCCACCACCGCGACGGTGTTACCGGCCTCCGGCGTCACCGGCGCCGACGTCGACGCGGTGAAATTCACCCAGACGCTGCGCGGCTACAAGGCCGGCGAGGTCGACTGGGTGCTCGACCGGCTGGGGCAGGAGATCGACGCGCTGCGCGGTGAACTGGCCGCGGTGCGCGCCGCCGCCGACATGGCCGAGGACTCCCCGTGACCGTCACCGCCGGGGGTGGGCCCGTCGACGACGGGCGGGTCCGGTGCGGCTGGCTCGACGGATCCCGGCTCGCCGCAACGGATTTCGAGCTCTACCGGGACTATCACGATTTCGAGTGGGGCCAACCGGTTCGCGAGTCGCCCGCGCTGTTCGAGCGGATCAGCCTGGAGGCCTTCCAGAGTGGTCTGTCGTGGCTCATCATCCTGCGTAAGCGGGAGAACTTCCGGCGGGCGTTCGACGGCTTCGACATCGAACGGGTCGCCGGCTACACCGACCGCGACGTCGAGCGGCTGATGGCCGACACCGGAATCGTCCGCAACCGCGCGAAGATCGAGGCGACGATCGCCAATGCCCGCGCGGCCACCGCCCTCTCCGACGGCGGGGTCGACCTCGCGCAGTTGCTGTGGTCGTTCGCACCGGCCCGACGCGCCAGGCCCGCGACCTTGTCAGAGGTGCCCGCGGTGACCCCCGAATCGACCGCCATGGCCAAGGAACTCAAACGCCGTGGATTCCGATTCGTCGGTTCCACGACCGCCTACGCCCTCATGCAGGCAACCGGAATGGTCGACGACCACGTCGTCACATGCTGGGTGCGGCCGGCCACCGAGGCGCCCCGACACAGCGGTTAAAACGGGTCTTTGCACACGTGGTCGCGCGGATAGGGAACAATGGAGGAGTTGAGTGCCGGTTCCGCCGAGAGGTGGGCGGCCTGGCGGTTGGTTCAGTGTGGAGGGAGCTCTCGATGGCGGCGATGAAGCCCCGGACCGGTGACGGTCCCCTGGAAGCAACCAAGGAGGGGCGCGGCATCGTGATGCGGGTACCACTGGAAGGTGGTGGCCGGCTCGTCGTCGAATTGACTCCCGACGAGGCGGCTGCGCTGGGCGACGAATTGAAGAACGTCACCAGCTAGCAGTTTTCGTCCTTCCCGGCGCGGCGGCCTTCGAGCCCCGCGCCGGACCCCGACTGCCTGTCGGTCGGCTACTCCGACACCTTGCGGTAGATCTCCATGGTCTGCTCGGCGATGTGGGCCCACGAGAACTCGGCGATGCACCGCTCGCGGCCCGCGGCGCCGTACGCCCGGGCCCGCTGCGGTTCGGCGACCAGTGAATTGACGGCATCGGCCAACCGGGTCTCGAAGAATCCGGTGTCGTTCGCGTCGTAGTGCACCAGCAACCCGGTCTGGTGGTCGGCGACGACCTCGGGGATTCCGCCCACATCGGAGGCGACCACCGCCGTCCCGCACGCCATGGCCTCGAGGTTGACGATGCCCAGCGGCTCGTAGACCGACGGGCACACGAAAACTGTTGCCGCCGAGAGTATTTCGCGGATCTTGCCGATGGGCAGCATCTCGCGGACCCAGAACACCCCGGTACGGGCCCGAGCCAGCTGCTGCACCGCGGCCGTCACCTCCGCCGCGATCTCCGGGGTGTCGGGGGCGCCGGCGCACAACACCAGCTGCACCTCGGGGGCGAAGTGGTGGGCGGCGGCGACCAGGTGCGCCACCCCCTTCTGCCGGGTGATGCGGCCGACGAACGCGACGATCGGCCGGCCGGGATCCACGCCGAGTTCGGCCAGCACCGACTCGCCCGGCTCGGGCTGGGTGGGATACCAGACGTCGGTGTCGATGCCGTTGCGCACCACGTGCACCCGGCCGGGGTCGAGCGCGGGATAGGTCTTGAGCACGTCGTCGCGCATCCCGGAGCTCACCGCGATCACCGCGTCGGCGGCCTCCACCGCCGTCTTCTCCACCCATGACGACACCCGGTAGCCGCCGCCGAGCTGTTCGGCCTTCCACGGCCGCATCGGCTCCAGCGAATGCGCGGTCAGCACGTGCGGGATGCCGTACAGCAGCCCCGACAGATGGCCGGCGAGCCCGGCGTACCAGGTGTGGGAGTGCACGACCGTGGCGCCCCCGGCGGCGTTGACCATGTTCAGGTCCGCCGACAGTGTGGACAACGCCGGATTGGCGCCAGCCAGCGCCGGGTCGGGTGCGGCGACGAAGGCATCCGCGCGCGGTGCCCCCATGCAGTGCACGTCGACCTCACACAGGCGGCGCAACTGCGCGACGAGTTCGGTGACGTGTACGCCTGCTCCGCCGTAGACCTCGGGTGGGTACTCCCGAGTCATCATCGCCACCCGCATGGGTACGACGGTAGTGGTCGCACCCCGCTGACGACAGTCCGGTTCGCGAACGCGATTGCCGCGGATGCCTGCGGGTATGCCAACTGTCGAAATCGACGTTCTACCACCCGCGAACGCGTGACCAAAGGTGTCAATGGCTGGCCCCAGTCCCCGGCGCCGGATAGGTTTGAGACATGAGGGAATTGCCACACGTGCTGGGCATCGTCCTGGCCGGCGGGGAGGGCAAGCGGCTGTATCCGCTCACGGCGGACCGTGCCAAGCCGGCGGTTCCCTTCGGTGGGGCGTACCGGCTCATCGACTTCGTGCTGTCGAACCTCGTCAATGCGCGCTACCTGCGGATCTGCGTTCTCACCCAGTACAAGTCGCATTCGCTGGACCGGCACATCTCGCAGAACTGGCGGCTGAGCGGCCTGGCCGGCGAGTACATCACCCCGGTTCCCGCGCAGCAGCGGCTCGGACCCCGCTGGTACACCGGTTCGGCCGATGCGATCTACCAGTCGATGAACCTCATCTACGACGAGGATCCGGACTACATCGTGGTGTTCGGCGCCGACCACGTCTACCGGATGGACCCCGAGCAGATGGTCCAGTTCCACATCCAGAGCGGGGCGGGCGCGACGGTCGCCGGGATCCGGGTGCCGCGGTCGGAGGCCAGCGCGTTCGGGGTCATCGACGCCGACGAATCGGGCCGCATCCGCAGCTTCGTCGAGAAGCCCGCGGACCCGCCCGGGACACCGGACAACCCCGACGAGGCGTTCGTGTCGATGGGCAACTACATCTTCACGACCAAGGTGCTCATCGACGCCATCCGCGCCGACGCCGACGACGACGACTCCGATCACGACATGGGCGGCGACATCATCCCGCGCCTGGTGTCCGACGGGATGGCCGCGGTCTACGACTTCAGCAACAACGAGGTGCCCGGCGCGACCGAACGCGACCACGGCTACTGGCGCGACGTCGGAACGCTCGACGCGTTCTACGACGCACACATGGATCTGGTGTCGGTACACCCGATCTTCAACCTGTACAACAAGCGCTGGCCGATCCGCGGTGAGTCCGAGAACCTCGCGCCCGCCAAGTTCGTCAACGGCGGTTCGGCGCAGGAGTCGGTGGTGGGCGCGGGCAGCATCATCTCCGCGGCCTCGGTCCGCAACTCCGTGCTGTCGTCCAACGTCTACATCGACGACGGCGCGATCGTCGAGGGCAGCGTCATCATGCCCGGCACCCGGATCGGTCGGGGGGCGGTCGTCCGGCACGCGATCCTCGACAAGAACGTCGTCGTCGGCCCGGGCGAGATGGTCGGCGTGGACCTCGAGAAGGACCGGGAACGGTTCTCGGTCAGCGCGGGTGGCGTCGTTGCGGTCGGTAAGGGCATCTGGATCTGAACGGCCGCTGACCGGCTCAGATCGCGTCGCGACGGCGGTACAGCCACCCGGCCAGCGCCGTGAACGCCGCGGCCACCACACCCATGACCACCATCGCCGTCACCGGATAGTCGGTGGGGGCGGTCGTCTGCAGGACCGGTGACGCGTCGAGCAGCCACTGCGGCAGCCGCAGCAGCGCCCCGAGGTACAGCGAGACGACGATGAACGCCACCGCCAGCCAGGCGACCCACGGCCGGCGCACCGCAACGGCCAGCGCCGCGACACCGGCGACCACCGCGAGCGCGGGCACGAACGCCAGCCCGGCGACGGTGAGCTTGCCGATGGTCGCCGGTTCGCCGAGCGTCAGACCGGCACCCAGCCCGTTGCCGAGTCCCGCGCCCAGCATCAGCAGCGTGGCCCCCAGGATCGCGGCGGCCACCGCGCCGAGCAGCCAGCGCCACCGGGACACCGCTGCGGCCAGCACGGCTTCGCCGGTGCCCGACTGTTCGTCGGCGTGCACCCGCAACACAGCGCTCACCACGTATGCGGTCGCCGCGGCCGCGAGGAACTGCGTCATCGTCGTGTAGACGCCGTCGTTGCCCTGCACGGCGAGCACCCGGGCCAGCAGGTCGTTGGTCGCCGCGGCGTCGATCAGCGATTTCGTCATCGAGCCGAACGCCAGTCCGCCGAGAAACAGGCCGACACCCCAGCCGACGGTCAGGCCGCGCTGCAGCGTCAGGTGCAGACCCAGCACGCCGCGGATGGCCGGGGCGCCGGGCCGGTCACCGGTGGTGGGCAGCGTGCCGTCGTCGTACTGCCTGCGGTTCTCGAGGTACGCGGCGAGCGCGATGAGCGCGACGGTGACGGCGACGAGCAGGGCGAGCGGCCACCAGCGCAGCGCGACGAACGCCCGCATCTGCTGCGCCCAGGCGATGGGGGACAACCAGCTCAGCGCGCTTCCCGAGTTGTCGATGACGTCACCGATCCCGCGGACCAGCGCGGCTGCCGCCAGCACCCCCATCGCGGCGCCGGTCGCCGCCCGGGCCTGCCGCCACAGCTGGGCGGTGACCGCGGCGACGGCGCCGAAGAGCATCGACACCGCGGTGACGCCGAGGCACATCGCGAAGGTGTCCACGAACGCGAAACCCGCCGCCGACATCGCCACCGCCATCGTGACGGTGAGCACGGCGTTGACCGCCCCGACCAGGATGAGTGCCGCGGTCGTGCGCGCGTAGCGGCCGACCACCGAGGACAGCACCAGTTCCGCTGCGCCGCTTTCCTCTTCGGCCCGAGTGTGCCGGATGACGGTGAGGATGGACAGGATCGAGGCGGCGACGATCAGCGTGAGCATCAGCTCGTTGGCCATCATCGCGCCCAGGTCGGTCTCGCGAACGCCGAACATGGGTCCGCCCATGATGATTCCCGCAGGCGTCTTCATCAGGTTCACCCGGGCCAGCCGCTGTGGCTCGTCGGGATAGGCGAGTTTCACCGCGTTCGGGGCGTAGACCATCATCAGTGTCAGCACGGCGATCCAGACGCCGAGCCGCACTCGGTCGCGGCGCAGCGCGAGCCGAATCAGTTGGCCCACACCGGTGTACGGGGAGGCCGTGCGGGCCGGTGTCGCCACGGTGGTGGTCATCGCCCGGCCCCCGCGTATTCGCGAAGGAACATGTCCTCGAGTGATGCGGGGGTGACCGTGAGTTCGGTGATCCCCAGCTCGGACAACCGGGCCATGGCCGCGTCGAGATCCGCGCGGTCCACCGCGAACCTGGCACCGCCGTCGACCGTCGTGAACTCGTGGACGAACGGGGCGTCGCGCAACGCGGCGGCGTCGCCGCGGATTCGCGCGGTCACCGTGGTGCGCATCAGGTGGCGCAGTTCGTCGAGTGGTCCCGAGCGCACGGTGCGGCCCGCCCGGATGATCGTCACGGTGTCGCAGAGCTTCTCGACCTCGGCGAGGATGTGGCTGGACAGCAGGACCGCCGCCCCGTCGCGGGCCACCTCCCGGACGCAGTGCTGAAAAGCCTTCTCCATCAACGGGTCCAGACCGGACGTCGGTTCGTCGAGGATGAAGAGGTCGGCGCCGGTGCTGAACGCGGCGACCAGGGCCACCTTCTGCCGGTTGCCCTTGGAGTAGGTGCGGGCCTTCTTGTGCGGGTCGAGTTCGAAGCGTTCGATCAGTTCGTCGCGGCGGCGGGTGTCGAGCGCGCCGGGGCCGCGCAGCCGGGCGAGGAAGTCGATGGCCTGCAGGCCGGTGAGGTTGGGCCACAGTGTGACATCGCCGGGTACGTAGGCGATGCGGCGGTGCAGGTCGACCGCGTCGCGCCATGGGTCCCCGCCGAGCAGGCGCACCTCGCCCGCGTCCGCGCGCAGCAACCCGAGCAGGACGCGGATCGTGGTGGACTTACCCGACCCGTTGGGGCCGAGGAATCCGGCTATGTCACCGGGGGACACGCTCATGTCCAGGCCGTCGAGCGCGCGGGTGCGGCCGAACGTCTTGACCAGTCCGCGGATCTCGACGGCGCGTGGGGCGGTGCCCTCAGGCCGTCGCGGGGACCTGCTCGTCTGAACCGTCATCACCGTCTCCTTGGTGTGTGAGAAGGGCGTCGCGTTGTGCGAGGAAGGCGTCGTACATCGTCGAATCGGCCATCAGCCCGTTGGTGTAGAGCTCGAGCGCGGGCAGGACCATGTCGGAGGAGTAGTCGCGCAGGACCCGGCGCAGGTCGGTCGGGTCGTCGTGCATCTGCAGGTACAGCAGGAAGCCGCCGCCGTTGGCCATCGCCAGGAAGCGGGCCCGGGCACTGGGGTCGTGGCTGGGTTTGACGGTGCCCGCCCTGACCCCCTCGTCGAGATACTGCTCGACGTTGTCGATCATGCGCCGCCACAACGTCTTCGCGAGGTCGCCGCCGGACTGCATGCTGCGCACCAGGTAGGCCATCAGCGGGGCGTACGACTCGATCTCGGCCATCTGCGCCAGCCAGGTGGCCGGGTCGTTGCTCTGGATCGACGCCGACTTCCCACTGCGGATCTCCTCGGTGACGTAGTCGTCGCACGCCTTGCGAAGACCGTCCTTGGAGCCGAAGTGGTGGATCACCAGAGCGGCGCTCACCCCGGCGGATTCGGCGATCGTGCGCACCCCGACGCGGAAGCCGTGCTGGCCGAACTGCTCGATCGCCGCATCGCGGATGCGGGCGAGGGTGGTGCGGTCCTCCGCGGCTGAACGCATGTTCAATATGCTAAACGCGCGTTCAGTCGCGGGTCAAGGCCTGGACACGCATCGCGCCGAGATCGACGAAATGGCGGCGACTACTCGCACTTTTGCGCCCGTTTGTTCGTTTCGGCGCAGGGGGAAAGCTTCAGTCGCGGGCGGCGGCGAGCAGCCCGTCGCCGAGCGGGATCAGCACCGGCGTGAGGCGTTCGTCCTCGGCGATCAGCCGGGCCGCCTCACGGACGGCGCTGACCTCGGCGTCGTTGGCCCCTGCGTCTCCGGCGCGGCCGCCGAGCGCGGCGCGGTGCACGACGATCGCCCCGCCGGCGCGCAGCAACCGCACCCCCTCGACCACGAACTGCGGCTGATCGACCGGATCGCCGTCGATGAACACCAGGTCGTAGGACTCGTCGGCCAGCCGGGTCAGCACGTCCTGGGCGCGACCGCTGATCAGTCGCGTCCGCCCCGGCCCGATGCCGGCCTCGGCGAACGCCTGCTTGGCGATGCGCTGGTGCTCGGGTTCGACGTCGATGGTCGTCAGCACGCCGTCCTCGCGCATACCCGACAGCAGCCACAGCCCGCTCACGCCCGCGCCGGTGCCGACCTCCACGACCGCCTTCGCCTCGGTCAGCCGTGCGAGCACGGACAGCAGAGCCCCCACCGCGGGCGTGACCGCCCCGGCGCCGATATCGACCGCACGGTCGCGGGCCGCCGCGACGATCGCGTCCTCGGAGATGGACTGTTCGGCGTGCGCGACGATCGCTTCGGCGCGGCTGGGTCGCTCTTGACCCCGGGGGTCGTGTCGCTGACCCGCCGGGTCGTCGGTGCTGGCCATGCCCGCACTGTAGAGCGCGGCCACGAGGCGCGCGCCCGCGACACGCCCGCACGGCAACGTGTGATGTACGTCCAATCGGGCCTGTTTTCGCAGGTGAACAAACGGGTATCCGGCATTCTCAGGGAACGTTCATATTGCTCATATCGCTCCCACACCCCGTTCGGGAACGGTGGCTGGCATGGAACACGGGAGGCGTCTCCGCTTCGGGAATAGGAACCCCGCCGATCGTGTTGCGCACAGTGACCAGCCGACGACCATGACCGACGCCGGCCATGACTGCGCCGGCCTTGACTTGGAGGATCCGACGACCACCACGACTGCGGCGGCGCAAGCCGCTCCCGTTTCGATGGCGCATCTCGAACAGTTCAGCGATTCGGACTGGGTCGAGCCGACCGACGAACTCACCGGGACGGCCGTGTTCGACGCCACCGGCGACAAGACGACGATGCCGTCCTGGGACGAGCTCGTGCGTCAGCATGCCGACCGGGTGTACCGGCTGGCCTACCGCCTGTCGGGTAACCAGCACGACGCCGAGGACCTCACGCAGGAGACGTTCATCCGCGTCTTCCGCTCCGTGCAGAACTATCAGCCCGGCACCTTCGAGGGCTGGCTGCACCGCATCACCACCAACCTGTTCCTCGACATGGTGCGGCGCCGAGGTCGCATCCGCATGGAGGCGCTGCCCGAGGATTACGACCGGGTGCCCGCCGACGATCCGAACCCGGAGCAGATCTACCACGACTCCCGGCTCGGACCGGACCTGCAGGCCGCGCTCGATTCGCTGCCGCCGGAGTTCCGCGCCGCGGTCGTCCTGTGCGACATCGAAGGTCTGTCCTACGAGGAGATCGGCGCCACGCTCGGCGTCAAGCTCGGCACGGTCCGCAGCCGGATCCACCGCGGCAGGCAGGCGCTGCGTGACCACCTGGCCCGTCACGCGCCGGACGCCGCCGCATCCGCCTGATCACGATGTCCTGGCGGACCGGTCCGCGCTACATTCGTGGGAGCGGTGACGTACAGACCGGTGAGCGAACCGAGAGGAGTCAGGTGATGGTCGATCCCGGGCATGTGTTCCGGCGGGCGTTCTCCTGGCTCCCCGCTCAGTTCGCGTCTCAGAGCAACGCCCCGGTGGGCGCACCCCGCCAGTTCGGCTCCACGGAGCATCTGTCCATCGAGGCCGTCGCGGCCTTCGTCGACGGGGAACTGAGCATGACCGCGCACATGCGGGCGGCCAACCATCTGTCGCTGTGTCCGCAGTGCGCCGCGGAGGTCGACGCGCAGGGCCAGGCCCGCAAAGCGTTGCGGGACTCGCAGCCGATCGCGATACCGAACACGCTGCTCGGAATGCTGTCGCAGATCCCGCAGCACATGCCGCATTCACCGGTCGAGGAAGCCGAGCAGTCGAAGTTTGCTGACGACCCTACGCGTGACCGGCGCAGACGCCGGTAGGCTGAGTTCTGAGGAGTCGAGCAGCGCCTGCGCCCGGCCATGCCGGGCGCTCCGATAGAGAGTGATACCACCGGTGACCAATCAGGACCAGGCCAGCCGACGCATGGCACCTCGCCCCGTCGAGCGTCCCCCGGTCGACCCGGCGGCCCAACGCGCCTTCGGCCGGCCCAGCGGTGTCAGCGGTTCATTTCTCGGTGTCGACGAATTCCGTGGCCAGGGCGAGTACACCCCGACGAACAAGGCGCCCGACCCGGTGCTGGCCGAAGCCTTCGGCCGTCCGCCGTACGCCGGTGCCGACTCCCTGCAGCGCCACCCGGCCGACGCCGGAGCGCTCGACGCCGAACGCGGCGACACCGGCGACATCGAACCGGATCCATGGCGCGACCCCAACGCCCCCGTCGCGCTGGGCACCCCGGCCGTCCACGCACCTGCGCCGGCGCACGCCCCTGCCCAGGTCGGCAAGCTCGGTGTCCGCGACGTGCTCTTCGGCCGCAAGGTGTCCTACGTCGGCCTCGCCATCCTCCTGCTCACCGCGTTGATGGTCGGCGCGCTCGGCGGCTGGGTCGGCAACAAGACGGCCGAGACGGTGCAGGCGTTCACCACCTCGAAGGTGACGCTCGAGACCAGCGACAGCGGTGACCCGCCGGAGGGCCGCATCACCAAGGTGGCCGACGCGGTCGCCGATTCCGTGGTGACCATCGAGGCCAAGAGCGACCAGGAGGGCTCCCAGGGCTCCGGTGTGGTGATCGACGGCCGCGGCTACATCGTCACCAACAACCACGTCATCTCCGAGGCGGCCACCAACCCCGCCAAGTACAAGATGTCCGTCGTGTTCAACGACGGCAAAGAGGTGCCCGCCAACCTCGTCGGCCGCGACCCGAAGACCGATCTGGCCGTGTTGAAGGTCGACAACATCGACAACCTCACCGTCGCCAAGATGGGCGACTCGGACACACTGCAGGTCGGCGAGGAGGTGATCGCCGCGGGCGCCCCGCTGGGTCTGCGCAGCACCGTCACCTCCGGCATCATCAGCGCCCTGCACCGGCCGGTCCCGCTATCGGGCGACGGCTCCGACACCGACACCGTGATCGACGGTGTGCAGACCGACGCGTCGATCAACCACGGCAACTCCGGCGGCCCGTTGATCGACATGGACGCCAACGTGATCGGCATCAACACCGCAGGCAAGTCGCTGTCGGACAGCGCCAGCGGCCTGGGCTTCGCGATCCCGGTCAACGAGGTCAAGACCGTCGTCGAGGCGCTGATCAGGGACGGCAAGATCTCCCACCCGACGCTCGGCCTGACCGCGAAATCGGTCAGCAACGACGTGGCCTCCGGCGCCCAGGTCGCCAACGTCAAGGCGGGCAGCGCCGCCGAGCGGGCCGGCATCCTGGAGAACGATGTGGTGGTCAAGGTCGGCAGCCGCGACGTCGCGGACGCCGACGAGTTCGTGGTCGCGGTGCGTCAGCTCAAGATCGGCGAACCCGCGCCGATCGAGGTCGTCCGCGACGGCCGCCCGGTGACGCTGACGGTCACGCCCACGCCTGACGCCAGCACCGACTGATGTTCGCGAACATCGGTTGGGGGGAGATGCTGATCCTGGTGATCGCCGGGCTGGTGATCCTGGGACCCGAACGGCTGCCCGGAGCGATCCGCTGGACCTCGAGCGCGCTGCGCCAGGCCCGCGACTACGTCAGCGGTGCGACCTCCCAGTTGCGTCAGGACTTCGGCCCCGAGTTCGAAGACCTCCGCGAACCCATCACCGAACTGCAGAAGCTGCGCGGTATGACCCCGCGCGCGGCGCTGACCAAACACCTGCTCGACGGCGACGATTCGTTCTTCACCGGGAAGTTCGATCAGCAGAACGGCACACCGGCCGCCGGTCGGGAGAAGCCGGTCACCCCGGTCAGCCCGCCCGCCGCGGCCACCCCGCCGGGCGAGTCGACCGCGACGCCGTTCGACAGCGACGCCACGTAGCGGTTCAGCGTCCTGCGGGATCCAAGCCGAGCGACATGCCGGCCAGCCCGCGTTTGCGTGCCGACAGCGCGTCGGCGATACCGCGCAGTTCCTTACCCGCCGGTGAGTCGGGCGCCGAGAGCACCAACGGCACGCCCGAGTCGCCCGCGGCGACCAGCGCCGGATCCAGCGGGACCCGACCGAGCAGCGGTACGTCGGCGCCGACGGCGCGGGTCAGCCGCTCGGCGACCTGACGGCCTCCGCCCTCACCGAACAGCTGCATCGTCGTCCCGTCGGGCATCAATAGGCCCGACATGTTCTCGACGACGCCGACGATGCGCTGGCGGGTCTGCAGGGCGATCGCGCCGGCCCGCTCCGCCACCTCGGCCGCCGCGAGCTGCGGTGTGGTGACCACGAGGATCTCCGCGCCCGGGATCAGCTGGGCCACGGAGATCGCCACGTCACCGGTGCCCGGGGGCAGGTCGAGCAGCAATACGTCCAGGTCGCCCCAGAACACGTCGGCGAGGAACTGTTGTAACGCCCGGTGCAGCATCGGGCCGCGCCACACCACCGGGGTGTTGCCCTGGGTGAACATCGCGATCGAGATGACCTTCACCTCGTGCGCGATGGGCGGCAGGATCATCGAGTCGACCTGGGTGGGCCGGTCGGTGGTGCCCATCATGCGGGGCACCGAATGGCCGTAGATGTCGGCGTCGAGCACCCCCACGGACAGGCCGCGGGCCGCCATGGCCGCGGCGAGGTTGACCGTGACGCTCGACTTGCCGACCCCGCCCTTACCGGAGGCGACGGCGTAGACGCGGGTGAGCGAACCGGGCTGGGCGAACGGGATCACCGGCTCGCGGGGGTCGCCGCGCAGCTGTTTGCGCAGTTCGGCGCGCTGCTCGTCGTTCATCACGTCGAGGCTGACCCGGACCGCACCGGTGCCGGGCACGTCGGCGACCGCCCGCTGGACCTGTTCGGTGATCTCGGCGCGCTTCGGGCACGCCGCGGTGGTGAGGTACACCTCGACGTGGACCGAGCCGTCACCGGGATCGACGGTGACGTTCTTGACCATGCCGAGCTCGGTGATCGGTCGGCGCAGTTCGGGGTCGATCACCTTGGCCAGTGCGGCACGGATCGCCGTCTGGCGCTCATCGGAATTCTGGGACATCACCTGCGAGTCTAGGCCGACCCGGCAGGCCGTTCCCACACGCGGGCGGTGCCGCCGGTCAGGCCAGCGGACCAGGGGCCGGACCGGTCGGTGCCGGGCCGGGCAGAGGAGCCGCCGGCACGGCGGCCGGTCCAGGGGCGGCGGGCGCCGGGACGGGACCCGGGGCCGGACCCGAGGCGGGCGCGGCGGGCGGGCCGGGAAGCGCCGGCCCTGGGACCGGAGCCGCGGGCAGCACCGGTCCGGGTGCGGGCGCGGCGGCCGGTGCGGGCTTGTCCTCCAGGCAGAAGACCACGCAGCTCGGCTGCGGCGCCGGGGGCGGAGCCATCCACGGCGGCACCCAGGGCGCGGGCGCGCCGGGCGCCGGGGCGGTGGTCGCCGGCGCCTCCGGGGCGGGGCCGGGGAGCGGGCCGAGCCGCTGTCCGGGCGCGAAGCCGGGCACGTTGGTGCCGGGCATCCGGCTGGCGTCGGTGCGGGTCAGCAGCGGTACCAGGGCCAGCGGATCGTCGGCGGGCAGGCCCATCGCGTTGACCGGGGTGCCCGGGCCCAGACCATCGGCGCCGTTGGTGTGGGAGGCTCCGAGCGCGGGGACGGGTCCGTTGATCGGGGGCAGGTCCACCGGCACCACGCCGGTCGCATAGCCGCCGGCCCAGCTGAGCACGTTGCGGGCGTAGGCGACCGAGTTGTTGTACCGCAGGATCGCCGACATCACCTGGGACGGGTCGCGCAGGTTCAGCCCGCCGCTGCACAGGTAGCGGGCGGCGGCCAGCGTCGAGTCGTAGAGGTTCTGCACGTCGGCCTTGCCGTCGCCGTCACCGTCGGAGGCGTAGCGGGCCCAGGTGCCGGGCAGGAACTGCATCGGCCCCATCGCCCTGGCGTAGGTCACCCGGTTGGCGTTGCGGCTCAGCTCGATGACCTCGTTGCCGGGCAGGGTGCCGTCCAGCGCGGGACCGTAGATCGGGTTGACCGCGGTGCCGCGGGAGTCCGTCGCGCCGCCGGAGGCGTGCCCGGATTCGATGCGGCCGATCCCGGCCAGCAGGTTCCAGCTCACCCCGCAGTTCGGGGCGGCGGCGGCCATCATCCGTTCGGCGTTGCGGTAGGCGCTCAGTGCCATGGCGGGGATCCGCATGTGGCCCGGGGAGTTGACGACCACGGCCGGAGGCGGCGAGGACACGGTGGACGCGGCGATGCGGAACGCGCTCGGCCCCTTCTTGACCGCCACGACGGACGGACCCGGGGGGTTCTGCGGAGCTTTCGCGACGGCCGCCAGCGGCGTGACCGCGGCGTTGCTCACCGAATGCTGCAATGTCGGCGCGGACGCGCCGACGGCGCCTGCCAGCACCAGCGGCGCGATGATGACCACTCCGGCGGCGGGCTTGCGTAGTGCCTTGACCGCGCGGCGCCGGGCCGCCGTCACCGCGGCTGTTCCCCCTATGTGCACTCCAACCGTCCTAAGCGTCTGCGCTGGCCCGACCCAGGTGTGTGAACCAAGTCACCATACATACCTCGTGTCACGTCCGTTGCAGCAATGCAACAAAACCGATTCAGCCGGTCCGCTTGGCCCGCCGGTCCTCACCGTCGTTCGCGGCGATCAGCGTCGCCACCATGTCGCGTAGTTCTTCCAGCTCACGCCGCAGGTAGTCGCGGGTGGCGACCTCACCGACGGCCAACCGCAACGCGGCCAGTTCGCGGGCCAGGTACTCGGTGTCGGCCTTGGTCTGCGCGGCGCGCCTGCGGTCCTCGTCCAGCGAAACCCGGTCGCGGTTCTCCTGGCGGTTCTGCGCCAGCAGGATCAACGGCGCGGCGTAGGCCGCCTGGGTGGAGAACGCGAGGTTGAGCAGGATGAACGGATACGGGTCCCACTGCAGGGAGACGGCGAAGAGGTTGAGCGCGATCCAGACGATCACGATGATCGTCTGCACCGCCAGGTAACGGCCCGTGCCGAGGAAGCGCGCGACCCGCTCGCCGAACTGGCCGACCGCCTCCCGGTCCACGGTGAACGAGATGCGACGCGGGCTACGCGGGGTGTCCAGCCGTCCGCGCGCCGACAAGTCGCTCATGTCGTCCCTTCGGTGCGGGTCAGTTCGGGCTCGGTGACCCGTTCGCGCCAGTCGTCCGGCAGCAGGTGGTCGAGGACATCGTCGACGGACACCGCGCCCAGCAGGTGGTTCTCCTCGTCGACGACCGGACCGCAGACGAGATTGTAAGCCGCGAAGTACCGCGTCACCGCGCCGAGGGAATCCTGCGGGCTCAGGCTGGGCAGGTCGGTGTCGAGGATCCCGCTCACCAGCGTGGCGGGCGGCTCCCGCAGCAGCCGCTGCAGGTGCACACACCCGAGGTAGTGGCCGGTCGGCGTGGCGGTGGGCGGGCGCGCGACGAACGCCAGCGACGCCAGCGCGGGCGTCAGGTCGGGATCGCGCACCCGGGCCAGCGCCTCGGCAACCGTGACGTCCGGGGCCAGCACCACCGGTTCGGAGGTCATCAGACCGCCCGCGGTATCGGGGGAGTGGCTCAGCAGACGGCGCACGTCCTCGGAGTCCTCGGGATCCATGCGGCGCAGCAGCGTTTCGGCGTCGGCGGGTGTCATGGAGCCGAGCAGGTCCGCGGCGTCGTCGGGATCCATCGCCTCGAGCACGTCGGCGGCGCGGTCGGTCTTGAGCTGACGCAGCACGTCGGCCTGGTCGTCGACCGGCAGCTCCTGCAGCACGTCGGCGAGGCGCTCGTCGTCGAGGGCGTTGACCACCTCGTAGCGGCGCTTGGCGGGCAGTTCCCGGATGGCCTCGGCCACCTCGACCGGCCGCTGGCCCTCGAACTGCTCGAGCAGTGAGGCCACCCCCTGATCGGGCATCGCCAGACCGGACGGCGTCAGGCCGTGCACGTGCGCCCATTCGACGACGTGGATGTTGGACCGCCGGCCCAGCCGCCGCTGTGTGCGCACCGCGACGCGGGTCACCAGCCAGTCACGGGTCCGGCTCTGCTCGATGCCGAGATCGACCACCACGACGTCGATTCCGGCGAGCTGGGTCAGGTCGGGGTCCTCCACACGCACCCGGGTGTCGAGGACCTGACCGACCACCAGCACCTCACCCGGGCGCTGGACGAACTTGCGCAGGGACACATTGGCCGTGGTGAGCGTGACCGCGCTGGGCTCGATCGCAGTGACCCGCAGAATCGGCACGAAAATCCTTCGGCGGGTGAGCAATTCGACGACGAGTCCCAGGACGCGCGGCTGCTGGCGGACGATGCTGATGCTGATCACGATGTCGCGCACACGGCCGATCGACTCGCCGTCGGGGCCCAGCACGACCATTCCCGCGAGTCGTGCCGCGTAGACCCTGTTCACCGCCGCCATGACTCAAAGGGTAGAGAGTAGAGCCGTGAACCACGCGATTCGACCCCGCGAACCCGACGAATCCGCCCGGCCGCGCCGGACGTGCCTCTCGGTGCCGGGCAGCAGCGCGAAGATGATCGACAAGGCCAAGGGGTTGCCTGCCGACGAGGTGTTCCTCGACCTCGAGGACGCCGTCGCACCGGAGGCGAAGGCCGAAGCGCGCACCCGTGTCGCGGTGGCGCTGGCCGAATCCGGTTGGGGCGGACAGTTACGCGGCGTGCGGGTCAACGACTGGACGACGCCGTGGACCTACGCCGACGTCATCGAGGTGGTGTCGACCGCCGGTGTGCACCTCGACCTCATCGTGTTGCCCAAGGTCACCGACGTCTCCCACATCCACGCGTTGGATCTGCTGCTCGGCCAGTTGGAGACGACGCACGGGCTGCCCGTCGGGCGCATCGGCATCGAGGCGCAGATCGAGAACGCCGAGGGGCTGACCAACATCGACGCGATCGCCGCGGGGCCGCGGATGCAGGCGCTGGTGCTCGGCCCCGCGGATCTGATGGCGAGCCTCAACATGCGCACGCTGGTCGTCGGCGAACAACCCGAGGGCTACGACGTCGGCGACGCCTACCACCACATCTTCATGCGCATCCTCATCGCCGCCCGCACTCACGGGATCCACGCCATCGACGGACCGTTCCTCAAGGTGCGCGACGTCGAGGCGTTCCGCCGGGTGGCGGGCCGGTCGGCGGCGCTGGGATTCGACGGCAAGTGGGTGCTGCACCCGGACCAGATCACCGCGGGCAACGAGATCTTCAGCCCGCGCCAGCAGGACTACGACCACGCGGAGTTGATCCTCGAAGCCTACGAGTGGCATACGTCCGGCGCCGGCGGCGCCCGCGGCGCGGTGATGCTGGGCGACGAGATGATCGACGAGGCCAGCCGCAAGATGGCGCTGGTGATCGCGGCCAAGGGGCGGGCCGCCGGGATGACGCGCCAGGGCGAACCGTTCCGCCCGCCCGACCGCTAGTCAGGGGTTCATGAGGACGACGGCCATGAGGAGCCCGGCGAGCAGCGACACCGCTCCGACGGCGATCCCGGCGATGGCCAGGCCCTGACCCTCTTCCTGGTTCTGCTTGATCTGGTTGAGCGACACCAGGCCGAGCGCGATGCCGGCCACGGAGCCGATGCAGCACACGAAGCCGATCAGCGAGGCCACCAGCGACCAGATCGCCAGCGAGTTGGTCTTCTGGCCCGCACCGTATCCGCCGGCGTAGGACGGGTATCCGGGCGGCGGCGGGGGATAGCCGGCGGGCGTGTCGAACGGGGCGCCGTACCCGCCGTAGGGCTGGTACCCGGGCGGCGGAGGCGGATACCCCGGCTGCTGGTACCCGGGCGGCTGGTATCCGGGCTGCTGGAAGTCCGGCTGCGGATAACCGGGCTGCTGGTAGCCGGGCTGTTCATACCCGGGCTGGTAGCCGGGTTGCTCGAATGCGGGCGGCGGCGGATAGCCGGGTTGCTCGCCGTAGGCGGGTGTTTCGTAGCCGCCGGCGGGCGGTTCGGCGCCGCTGGGGCCGGGTTCGGCCGCTGACGAGGTCTCGGGGTCGCGGTCCGGGGTCGTCATGATCTCAACCTAGCGCACCGGGTGGGCACGAATCGGGCCTCTGAGACGTTGATCTGGTGAGAACCCGCTGCCGAATCCGGCGTCCTAGAGGAGAATGACGAGCGATGACGAGTCCTTTCCAATCCGGGCCGACACCGGGCGCGCCACCCACCTCACCGGCAGGCGCGCGTGGGGTGCCCGCCGCGCTGCCCACCCCGCCCAAGGGGTGGCCGGTCGGGTCCTACGCGACCTATGCGGAGGCGCAGCGCGCGGTCGACTACCTCTCGGATCAGCAGTTCCCCGTACAGCAGGTGACCATCGTCGGGGTCGATCTGATGCAGGTGGAACGCGTGACCGGCCGGCTGTCCTGGCCGAAGGTCCTCGGCGGCGGGGTGCTGACCGGTGCGTGGCTGGGTCTGTTCATCGGCCTGATCCTGGGGTTCTTCAGCCCGAACCCGTGGAGCGCACTGCTCACGGGCCTGATCGCGGGTGTGTTCTTCGGTCTCATCACATCCGCGATCCCGTACGCGATGGCCCGCGGCACAAGGGATTTCAGCTCGACCATGCAGCTGGTCGCCGGCCGCTACGACGTGCTGTGCGATCCGAAGAACGCCGAACAGGGCCGGGATCTGCTGGCGCGCTTGACGATCTGAGGTGGGCGACGCATCCGCGGCGCGGATGACACGACCAGGTCACGATCGGGGGCGAATCCACCGCCCGACCCGCCGAAGTGTTGCACATCACGCGCGTCTCCCTCTACGGTTTGCG
Source organism: Mycobacterium sp. IS-1496 (assembly GCF_001499995.1). GTDB lineage: Bacteria > Actinomycetota > Actinomycetes > Mycobacteriales > Mycobacteriaceae > Mycobacterium. The sequence goes on along the minus strand of NZ_LQIU01000027.1, from coordinate 21,674 downwards.
CGCGGGAAGTTCCCCGCCGGGGCCGCTCGGAGCGGCTGAAGGGGAACAGACGGGAGGCTGGTGGTGCGCGCTCGGCGGCTAGGTGCTGCAGCAGTCGCCGCGCTGGCGACCGCGTCGATGGTTTCGGCGTGTGGATCCGGCGGCGACGGAAAAGTCATCAACCTGTACACCTCGGCCAACGAACTCGCCACGTTCACGGCGCTGGCCAAGCGGTGTACCGAAGAACTCGACAACGGGTTCACGGTGCGGCAGGTCAGCCTGCCCAAGAGCGCCGACGAGCAACGGCTCCAGCTCGCGCGGCGGCTGACCGGTAACGACAAGACGCTCGACATGATGGCCATGGACGTCGTGTGGACCCCCGAGTTCGCCGAGGCCGGCTGGATCGTCCCGCTCTCCGAGGATCCCGCGGGCCTGGCCGAACGGGATGCGACCACCGACACGCTGCCCGGCCCGCTGGAGACCGCCACGTGGCAGGACAAGCTCTACGCGTCGCCGATCACCACGAACACCCAGGTGCTCTGGTACCGCGCCGACCTGATGCCCGCCCCGCCCGGCAACTGGGACGCCATGGTCGCCGAGGCCACCCGGCTGCACGAGGCCGGCCAGCCGAGCTGGATCGCGGTGCAGGGCAAGCAGTACGAGGGTCTGGTCGTGTGGTTCAACACGCTGCTGGAGAGCGCCGGCGGGCAGGTGCTCTCCGACGACGGCACCACGGTCACGTTGACCGACACACCCGAACACCGGGCCGCCACCGTCAAGGCGCTGCAGGTCATCAAGTCCGTCGCCACCGCCCCGGGCGCCGACCCGTCGATCACCCAGACCGACGAGAGCACCGCGCGCCTGGCGCTCGAGCAGGGCAAGGCCGCACTCGAGGTGAACTGGCCGTTCGTGCTGCCGTCGATGCTGGAGAACGCGGTCAAGGGCGGTGTGGGCTTCCTCCCGCTCGACCAGCGTCCAGACCTGACCAGCGCCATCAACGAGGCGGGCACCTTCTCGCCGAGCGACGAGCAGTTCCGCACGGCCTACGACGCCAGCCGCGAGGTGTTCGGATTCGCGCCCTTCCCTGAGGTCAACCCGGGCACGCCCGCGAAGGTGACGCTCGGCGGTCTCAACCTGGCCGTGGCGAAGACCTCCCAGCACAAGGCGGAGGCCTTCGAGGTGATGCGGTGCCTGCGCAGCCCGGAGAATCAACGGACCACCTCTGTGGAGGGCGGTCTGCCCGCGGTGCGGGCGTCGCTGTACGACGATCCCGCATTCCAGGCGCGGTATCCGCAGTACGACATCATCCGCAGGCAGCTGATCGACGCCGCGGTGCGTCCAGCCAGCCCGCAGTACCAGGCCGTGTCGACGCGGATCTCGGTGACGCTGGCGCCGATCAACCAGATCGATCCGGAGCGCACCGCTGACGAACTGGCCGAGCAGGTCCAGAAGGCGATCGACGGCAAGGGGCTCATCCCGTGACAGCCACTGTGGACCAAGCACCGGCCACCGCAGCGCCGACCGCGACCAGCGGCGGCACCGACGACGAGAAATCCGAGCGGCGGCTGGCCTTCCTGCTGATCGCTCCCGCGGTCATCCTCATGCTGGCGGTCACCGGCTACCCGATCATCTACTCGGTGTGGCTGAGCCTGCAGCGCTACAACCTCGCCACCCCCGACGACACCGAGTTCGTCGGCCTGCAGAACTACGTCACCGTGCTCACCGACGGCTACTGGTGGAGCGCACTGGCGGTCACGCTGGGCATCACGATCGTCTCGGTGGCCATCGAATTCGTGCTCGGCATGGCGCTGGCGCTGGTGATGCACCGGACCATCTTCGGCAAGGGCGTGGTCCGCACCGCGATCCTCATTCCGTACGGCATCGTCACCGTCGCCGCGTCCTACAGCTGGTACTACGCCTGGACCCCGGGCACCGGGTACCTGGCCAACCTGCTGCCCGAAGGCAGTGCGCCGCTGACCGAACAGCTACCGTCGCTGGCGATCGTCGTGCTCGCCGAGGTGTGGAAGACGACGCCGTTCATGGCGCTGCTGCTGCTCGCCGGTCTGGCGCTGGTGCCGCAGGATCTGCTCAACGCCGCGCAGATGGACGGTGCCGGCTCGTGGAAGCGGTTGGTGAAAGTCATTCTGCCGCTGATCAAACCGGCGATCCTGGTGGCGCTGCTGTTCCGTACGCTCGACGCGTTCCGGGTGTTCGACAACATCTACGTGCTGACCCAGGGCGCCAACAACACCGGTTCGGTGTCGATCCTGGGTTACGACAACCTGTTCAAGGCGTTCAACCTCGGTTTGGGCTCGGCGATCAGCGTGCTGATCTTCCTGTGCGTGGCGATCATCGCGTTCATCTTCATCAAGCTGTTCGGCGCGTCGGCCCCCGGGTCAGAGGAGGAAAGGCGCTAGATGAACGAGCGGGTGACTGCCGGGCGGGCGACGGGATGGGCCGTCGTCAACGTCCTCGTCGTGCTCTACGCGCTGTTCCCGGTGCTGTGGATCCTGAGCCTGTCGCTGAAGCCGACCTCGAGTGTCAAGGACGGCAAGCTGATCCCGACGGAGATCACGTTCGCCAACTACAAGGGCATCTTCAACGGCGACGCGTTCAGTTCGGCGTTGTTCAACTCGATCGGCATCGGCCTGATCACCACCGTCATCGCGGTGCTGGTCGGCGGGATGGCCGCCTATGCGGTGGCGCGGCTGGCGTTCCCCGGGAAGAAGCTGCTCGTCGGTGTCGCGCTGCTGATCGCGATGTTCCCCCAGATCTCCTTGGTCACACCGCTGTTCAACATCGAGCGCTCACTCGGCCTGTTCGACACGTGGCCGGGCCTGATCATCCCGTACATCACGTTCGCGCTGCCGCTGGCGATCTACACGCTGTCGGCGTTCTTCCGCGAGATCCCCTGGGATCTGGAGAAGGCCGCGAAGATGGACGGTGCCACACCGGCGCAGGCGTTCCGGAAGGTGATCGCCCCGCTCGCGGCGCCCGGCATCGTCACCGCCGCGATATTGGTGTTCATCTTCGCGTGGAACGACCTGCTACTCGCGCTGTCGCTGACGGCCACGCAGCGGGCCATCACGGCGCCGGTGGCGATCGCGAACTTCACGGGCAGTTCCCAGTTCGAGGAGCCGACCGGGTCGATCGCGGCGGGCGCGATGGTGATCACGATCCCGATCATTGTCTTTGTTCTCATCTTCCAGCGACGAATCGTCGCCGGGTTGACGTCCGGTGCGGTGAAGGGGTAGCGCGATGGCCGAAATCGTCTTGGACAAGGTGACCAAGAGTTATCCGAACGGCGCGACGGCGGTGAAGGATCTGTCGATCACCATCGCCGACGGCGAGTTCATCATCCTGGTCGGACCGTCCGGGTGCGGGAAGTCGACGACGCTCAACATGATCGCCGGGCTGGAGGACATCTCCTCGGGTGAACTGCGTATCGGCGGGCAGCGGGTCAACGACAAGGCGCCCAAGGACCGCGACATCGCGATGGTGTTCCAGTCCTACGCGCTGTACCCGCACATGAGCGTGCGGCAGAACATCGGGTTTCCGCTGACGCTGGCCAAGGTCAAGAAAGAGGAGATCAACGCCAAGGTCGAGGAGACCGCGAAGATCCTCGACCTGACCGAACTGCTGGACCGCAAACCCGGTCAGCTCTCCGGTGGGCAGCGCCAGCGGGTGGCGATGGGACGCGCGATCGTGCGCAACCCCAAGGCGTTCCTGATGGACGAGCCGCTGAGCAACCTCGACGCGAAACTGCGTGTGCAGATGCGTTCGGAGATCTCGCGGTTGCAGAACCGGCTGGGCACCACCACCGTCTACGTCACCCACGACCAGACCGAGGCGATGACGCTCGGCGACCGTGTCGTGGTCATGCTGTCGGGCGTCGCGCAGCAGATCGGCTCGCCCGAGGAGCTCTACAACCGCCCGGCGAACCTGTTCGTCGCCGGCTTCATCGGCTCACCCGCGATGAACTTCTTCCCGGCGTCGCTGACCGACGTGGGGGTGCGGCTGCCCTTCGGCGAGGTGACGCTGACCCAGGAGGCGCACGACCTGATCAACCGGCGCGGTAAGCCGAAGAACATCATCGTCGGTGTCCGCCCCGAACACCTCGAAGACTCCTCGGTGCTCGACGGCTACGCCCGTATCCGCGCGCTGACGTTCGAGGTCACCGCCGACATCGTGGAATCGCTGGGGGCGGAGAAGTACGTGCACTTCCGCACGGAGGGCGCCGGCGCGCAGTCCGACCAGCTGGCCCAGCTCGCCGTCGAATCCGGCCAGGGCGAGAACGAGTTCGTGGCGCGGGTGTCCACCGAGTCCCCGGTCCGCCAGGGCGCCACCATCGAACTCGCGCTCGACACCTCGAAGCTGGTGATCTTCGACGGCGATTCGGGGGAGAACCTGACGATCCCCGACGAGCGGTCCACGGAGGCGCCGACGATCGTGGAACCGGCCAAGCCCGAAGAGTGACCGATGTCCTGAGCGCGGTGCGCGCCCACCTGGGCGAGCACTTCCGGCGGGTCGGCATCACGAGCGAACCCGCCTCCGCCAGCGTGACCTTTCTGGGCACCGAGCGGATCGAGGTGCTGCGGTTCGGGCCGGACGACGACGGCGTCGCACACTACGTCTCGCTGGGGTGTTCGCGGCATCCGATGTTCGACCCGACCGAACTGGTGACCGATCCGGTCCACGGACCGCGCGCCGAAGTCGTTGTCGCCCTTCGGGGTCCGACGCCCAAGGGGTTGTCCCGCTCGCTGGCGGTGTTGGCCGCCGCACCCGCCGTCGAAGGTCTGGTGCTCGAGGCCGACGCGTTGATCGACCTCGAGACACCGCTGTGGGAACCCTCCCCGTTCACCGCATTCCTGTTGGGGCGCAGCGAAATCGAGGACATCCCGCTACCCGGCCCGATGCCGGCGGTGACGGTCTTCTCGGCCACCCCGATCACCCCGACGGAGGCCGCGTGGGTGCGCCTCAAGGGTGCCGACGCGATGCGGGAGGCGTGGACGACAGACGGGGTAGACGTGCTGGATCCCGACCGTAGGGCGGCCAGCCCGAGCTAGAGCCAGTCGTTGTGGCGGAAGGTGCGGTACAGCAGCGCGCACACCGTCACCATGACCAGCAGCACCGCGGGATAGCCCCACTGCCAATGCAGTTCGGGCATGTGGTCGAAGTTCATCCCGTAGACCCCGGCCATCGCGGTGGGAACCGCGGCGATCGCCACCCACGCCGAGATCTTGCGCATGTCGACGTTCTGCTGCATCGCGACCTTGCCGAGCGCGGCCTGCACCAGCGAGCTGAGCATGTCGTCGTAGCTGCCGATCCGGTCGGAGGCGCGGATGTTGTGGTCGAGGACGTCGCTGAGGTAGCGCCGCACCTCGATCGAGATCAGGTCCTCGAGATCGGTGATCCGCTGCAGTGCCGGCGTGAGCGGCGCGACGGCCCGGCGCAGTTCCACCACCTCCCGCTTCAGGAGGTAGATGTTCTCGATATTGGTGCGCGACCGCGGCGAGAAGATCTCCTCCTCCATCGCGTCCATGTCGGTCTCCACCATCTCGGTGACCTCGAGGTAACTGTCGACCACCTGGTCGGCGATCGCGTGCATCACCGCGTACGGCCCCAGTGACAGGCTCGCCGGGGAGTCCTCGAGGCGGCGGCGGACACCGGTCAGCCCGCTGTGGTCGCCGTGGCGGACGGTGACGACGAAGTCGCGGCCGACGAACATCATGATCTCGCCGGTCTCGACGATCTCGCGGACCTTCGCCATCGAATCGTGCTCGATGTACTTCACGGTCTTGAGCACCAGGAACAACGTGTCGTCGTAGCGTTCGACCTTCGGACGCTGGTGGGCGTGCACGGCGTCCTCGACGGCGAGTTCGTGCAGCCCGAACACGTCGGCGACCGTCTGCATCTGGGGCTCATCGGGTTCGTGCAGACCGATCCACACGAACGCGGTGCGGCCCTGGTGCGCCAGGTCGTGCGCGCGCTCCAGCGCGGAGGCGTGGGTGAACGTGCCCGGCAGGCGCTCGCCGTCGCAGTACACCGCGCAGTCGACGACCGCCCGGGCCACCGAGACGTGGGAAGACGGCATCCGGGAATGGTACGCGCCCGACCCGCCCGCCAGGACCTCACCGAGGGGTGAGCATGGCCGGTGAGAACTGAGGGTCCGATAGTGTTCACTCGTGGCTGAAACAGTTGTTGGTTCCTCGCGCGAGCGCTCGTCAGCGGTTCCCACCCCGCAGGTCGTCATCGATGACGAGGAGATCTTCGCCGCCCACGAGGGCGGCAAACTCTCGGTGGAGCTCAAGGCGCCGCTGGACACCCAGCGGGCGCTGTCGATCGCCTACACCCCGGGTGTCGCGCAGGTGAGCCGCGCCATCGCGAAGGACCCCGCCCTGGCCGCCAGGTACACGTGGGCCAACCGGCTCGTCGCCGTCGTCAGCGACGGCAGCGCGGTGCTCGGCCTCGGCGACATCGGCGCGGCCGCGTCGCTGCCGGTGATGGAGGGCAAGAGCGCGCTGTTCAAGACGTTCGGCGGGCTCGACTCGATCCCGATCGTGCTCGACACCAAGGACCCCGACGAGATCGTCGAGACGCTGGTGCGGCTGCGCCCGACGTTCGGCGCGGTCAACCTCGAGGACATCTCGGCGCCGCGCTGCTTCGAGATCGAACGCCGCGTCATCGAGGCGCTCGACTGCCCGGTCATGCACGACGATCAGCACGGCACCGCGATCGTCGTCCTCGCCGCGCTGATGGGTGCGGCGCGGGTGCTCGACCGGGACATGACCGGGCTGCGGGTGGTGATCTCCGGCGCCGGCGCCGCAGGCGTCGCGTGTGCCAACATCCTGCTGGCCGCGGGCATCGCCGACGTCACCGTGCTCGACAGCAAAGGCATCGTCCACAGCGGGCGCGAGGACCTGAACTCCTTCAAGGCCGAACTCGCCGAACGCACCAACCCCGCGGGCCGCACCGGCGGAGTCGCCGAGGCGCTCGACGGCGCCGACATGTTCCTCGGGCTGTCGGCCGGTGTCGTGGCGGAGGAGCTGATCGCCACGATGGCGCCGGGCGGCATCGTGTTCGCGCTGTCCAACCCCGACCCGGAGATCCACCCCGACGCCGCGCGCAAGTACGCCGCCGTGGTGGCGACCGGCCGCAGCGACTTCCCGAACCAGATCAACAACGTGCTGGCGTTCCCCGGCGTGTTCCGCGGCGCGCTCGACGCCGGGGCGCGACGGATCACCGAGCGGATGAAGGTGGCCGCGGCCGAGGCGATCTTCTCGGTGGTCGGGGACGACCTGGCCGTCGACCACATCGTGCCCAGCGCACTCGATCCGCGGGTGGCCCCGGCGGTGGCCGCCGCGGTCGGTGCGGCCTCGCAGGTCGGCTGAGCCGCACCACACCGTGCGCCGTCTGCTGATCGCCCTGTGCGCGGTCCTGGTGACCGCGTGCGGGGGACCGCAGACCGGGCCGTCGCTGACGATCGGATCCGCCGAGGACGACGCGTCGCTGGTGACCGCCCATCTTTATGCCGCTGCCCTGCGCCACTACGGCACCGGCACCCGGGTGGAGCCGACCGCCGACCCGCTGACCGCCCTCGATGCCGGTGACGTCGCGGTGGTGCCGGGGCTGACCGGCCGCCTGCTGAACCGGTTCCAGCCCGACGCGACCGCGCGCGCGGACGAACAGGTGTACCGCGACATGGTCTCGGCGCTGCCCGAGGGTGTCGCGGCCGGCGACTACACCACCGCGGCCGAGGACAAGCCGGCCCTCGCCGTCACCGAGGACACGGTCGCCGAACTGGGCGGCCAGGATCTCTCGGCGGTGGTGCGCCGGTGCGGCGACGTCCGGCCGGGCCGGGTCCGCGGGGCGCGCACCCCGGCGGCGATCGGCACCTGCAGACTCCCCGCGCCGCGCGAATTCGGTGACACCGCATCGCTGTTCGACGCCGTGAAGGCCGGTGAGGTCGACGCCGCGTGGACGACGACCGCGACGCCGGGCATCCCGTCGGACCTGGTGGTACTCGCCGACAGCACCTCGCTGGTGCGCGCCGAGAACGTCGTGCCGCTGTACCGCCGCAACACCCTCGGCGAATCGCAGGTGCTCGCGCTCAACGAGGTCGCGGGTGTGCTGGACACCGCGGCGCTGGCCGAGATGCGCGCCCGTGTCCGCGACGGCGACGACCCGGCGGTCGTCGCCGGCGAATGGCTGGCGGAGCACCCGCTGCGCGACTGACGGTCAGTGCGGGCGGGGGAGCAGCTTTCCGGTCACCGAGGAGAACAGGCGCTGGTAGTGCGGCCCGACGATTCGGATGACGGCGTCGAGCACCTTGGCGTCGTTGCCGATCAGCACCCGCGCCTTGTTCTTGCGGACCCCCTCGAGGATGACCCGCGCCGCCGTCTCGGGGCTGGTGTTGGCGAGCTTCTTGTCGAACAGCTTGGCCAGTTCCTCCGGGTCGAGTCCTTCGGCGGCGGTGGCGTTGCGCGCGATCGCGGTCTTGATGCCGCCGGGGTGGACGGTGGTCACCTTGACCGGGTGCCCGGCCGCCGTCATCTCCTGGTTCAGCGCCTCGGTGAAGCCGCGCACCGCGAACTTGGCCGCGTTGTAGGCGCCCTGGCCGGGCACCGCGAACAACCCGAACACGCTGGAGACGTTGATGACGTGTCCGTCGCCGGAGGCGATCAGGTGGGGCAGGAACGCCTTGGTGCCGTTCACCACGCCCCAGAAGTCGACGTCCATCACCCGTTCGATGTCCTTGAACTGGCTGACCTCGATGTCGCCGGTGAACGCGATGCCTGCGTTGTTGTAGATCTGGTTGACCTTGCCGAAGTGCTCGGCGACCTCGTCGGCGTAGAGCAGGAACGCCTCGCGCTCGGTGACGTCGAGGCGGTCGGCCTTCACCTGGCCGCCGATCTCCTTGATGCGCCGCTCCGTCTCGGCCAGCCCCTCGATGTTCACGTCGCTGATCGCGACGCTGGCCCCGGAGCGGGCCAACTCGACGGCCAGCGCCTGCCCGATACCCGATCCGGCGCCGGTGACGACGGCGACCTTGCCGGCGAAGCCCTGCATACGCACTCCTCGTGTCGGTTGACTGGCGTCGAGGTTAGTCGGTACTCGCGGTACCGGTACAGCGGGGTAACGGTCTGTGACCGCGCCGCGATGGTCCTGGCATGAAGCGCTTCCACCGCGCGGCCGTCGCGTCGCTCGCCGTGTCCGGCATCATCGGGTCCGCCATGTCGCTGGGCACGGGAACCGCGGGGGCCGACACGGCCACCGACATGTTCCTGTCCGCGCTGGCGGGGTCCGGTGTGAGCGGGGTCGACACGGCCACCGCGGTGCGCGTCGGCCAGTCGGTGTGCCCGATGCTGGCCGAGCCGGGGCAGAACGTCGCGAACGTCGCGGCCGACGTCGCCGACATGATCGGCCGCCCGCTGGGGCCGGCCACCATGTTCACCGGACTGGCGATCCAGGTCTTCTGCCCGGGCGCCGTCGCGGCGCTCGCGTACGGCAAGTCGCCGCTGCCCCTCCCCGGTCTCTAGGAACGCCGAAACGAACGTTCGGGCGCGGAAGTACGAGTAGATCGCGCCCGAACGTCGATCTCGGCACGGGCCCCGTTACGGGGCGAACGCCTCGTCGAGGATCTCCTGCTGTTCGACGGCGTGCACCTTCGACGAACCCGATGACGGCGCCGACATCGCGCGGCGCGAGATCCGCGTGATGCCGGTGAAGTGGTCCGGCAGCATCTCGGGCAACGTCAGCCCGAACGTCGGCCACGCACCCTGGTTCGCCGGCTCCTCCTGCACCCAGAACTTCTCCTCGACGTTCGGGTACTTGTCCAGCGTCTCGGCGAGCCGTCGCTTGGGCAGCGGGGCGAGCTGCTCGATGCGCACGATCGCCACGTCGTCGCGGCCTTCCTTGTTCTTGCGCGCCACCAGCTCGTAGTAGATCTTGCCGCTGGTGAGCAGCACCCGCGTGACCTTGTTGCGGTCGCCGTCGCCGTCGGTGTAGGTCGGCTCCTCGAGCACCGAGCGGAACTTCTGCTCGGTGAAATCGCGGATGTCGCTGACCGCGGCCTTGTTGCGCAGCATCGACTTCGGCGTGAAGACGATCAGCGGCCGCTGGATCCCGTCGAGGCTGTGCCTGCGCAGCAGGTGGAAGTAGTTCGCCGGGGTCGACGGCAACGCGATCGTCATCGAGCCCTCCGCCCACAGCTGCAGGAACCGCTCGATGCGGCCCGAGGTGTGGTCGGGACCCTGACCCTCGTGGCCGTGCGGCAGCAGCAGCACGACGTCGGAGAGCTGACCCCACTTCGCCTCACCGGAGCTGATGAACTCGTCGATGATCGACTGCGCACCGTTGATGAAGTCGCCGAACTGCGCCTCCCACAACACCATTGCGTCCGGGTTGCCGACGGAGTAGCCGTATTCGAAGCCCACCGCGGCGAACTCCGACAGCGGCGAGTCGTACACCAGGAACTTGCCGCCGGTCGGGTTGCCGTCGGAGTCCGTCGCCAGCAGCTGCAGCGGCGTGAACTCCTTGCCGGTCTTGCGGTCGATCACCACCGAGTGGCGCTGGGTGAACGTGCCGCGGCGGGTGTCCTGACCGGACAGCCGGACCAGCTTGCCCTCGGCGATCATCGTGCCCAGGGCCAGCAGTTCGGCGAACGCCCAGTCGACCTTGCCCTCGTAGGCCATCTCGCGGCGCTTCTCGAGCACCGGCTTGACGCGCGGGTGGACGGTGAAGCCCTCCGGCACCGCCAGGTGGGCGTCGCCGATGCGGGCCAGCAGTGACTTGTCCACCGCGGTGGCGAGTTTGGCCGGGATCTGCTGGTCGGCTTCCACCGATTCGCTGGGCTCGATCTCGTGCTTCTCGAGTTCGCGGACTTCGTTGAAGACCTGTTCGAGCTGCCCCTGGTAGTCGCGCAGCGCGTCCTCGGCCTCCTTCATGGAGATGTCGCCGCGGCCGATCAGCGCTTCGGTGTAGCTCTTGCGGACCCCGCGCTTGGTGTCGATCACGTCGTACATCGAGGGCTGGGTCATCGACGGGTCGTCACCCTCGTTGTGCCCGCGGCGGCGGTAGCACAGCAGGTCGATGACGACGTCCTTCTTGAACTTCTGCCGGAAGTCGACGGCCAGCCGGGACACCCACACCGCGGCCTCGGGGTCGTCGCCGTTGACGTGGAAGATCGGCGCGCCGATCATCTTCGCCACGTCGGTGCAGTACTCCGACGACTTCGCGGCCGCAGGCGAGGTGGTGAAGCCGATCTGGTTGTTGACGATGAGGTGGATCGTGCCGCCGGTGCGGTAGCCGCGCAGCAGCGCCAGGTTCAGCGTCTCGGCCACCACACCCTGGCCGGCGAACGCGGCGTCACCGTGCAGCATCAGCGGTACGACGGTGTAGCCGTCGTCGCTGGCGCCCTTGTCGAGCAGATCCTGTTTGGCGCGCACCAGGCCTTCCATCACCGGGTCGACGGCCTCGAGGTGGCTCGGGTTGGCGGTCAGCGACACCGTGATGTCGTTGTCGCCGAACATCTGCAGGTACGTGCCGCTAGAGCCGAGGTGGTACTTCACATCGCCGGAGCCGTGCGCCTGCGAGGGGTTGAGGTTGCCCTCGAACTCGCTGAAGATCTGGCTGTAGGGCTTGCCGACGATGTTGGCCAGCACGTTGAGCCGGCCGCGGTGCGGCATGCCGACGACGACCTCGTCGAGCGCGTGCTCGGCGCACTGGTCGATCACCGCGTCCATCGCCGGGATGACGGTCTCGGCGCCTTCCAGTGAGAACCGTTTCTGCCCAACGTATTTGGTCTGCAGGAACGTCTCGAAGGCCTCGGCGGCGTTGAGCCGGCTCAGGATGTACTTCTGCTGCGCGACGGTCGGCTTCTCGTGGGTGCCCTCGATACGATCCTGCAGCCATTGCTGCTGTTCGGGTTCGAGGATGTGGGTGTACTCGACGCCGATGTGGCGGCAGTAGGAGTCGCGCAGCACGGCGAGCACGTCGCGCAGCTTCTTGCGCTCGGCGCCGGCGAACCCGTTGACCTTGAACTCGCGGTCCAGATCCCACAGCGTCAGGCCGTGGGTGAGCACGTCGAGGTCGGGGTGGCTGCGGAAGCGGTCCTTGTCCAACCGCAGCGGGTCGATGTCGGCCATCAGGTGGCCGCGGTTGCGGTACGCCGCGATCAGCTCGATGACGCGGGCGTTCTTGTCCTCGATCGAATCGGGGTTGTCGGTGCGCCAGCGCACCGGCTCGTACGGGATGCCGAGCTCGCGGAAGATCTCGTCGAAGAACTCGTCGGACAGCAGCAGCTGGTGCACGGTCCGCAGGAAGTCACCGGATTCCGCGCCCTGGATGATGCGGTGGTCGTAGGTGGACGTCAGCGTGATGAGTTTGCCGATGCCGAGGTCGGCGATGCGTTCCTCGCTGGCCCCCTGGAACTCCGCCGGGTACTCCATCGCGCCGACGCCGATGATCGCGCCCTGTCCGCGCATCAGCCGGGGCACCGAGTGCACGGTGCCGATGGTGCCCGGGTTGGTCAGCGAGATCGTCACACCGGAGAAGTCCTCGGCGGTGAGCTTGCCGTCGCGGGCCCGCCGCACGATGTCCTCGTAGGCGGCGATGAACTGGCCGAACCGCATGGTGTCGGCCTTCTTGATCGCCGCGACGACCAGTTGCCGGTTACCGTCCTTGCCCTGCAGGTCGATGGCGAGGCCGAGGTTGGTGTGCGCGGGGGTGACCGCGTTCGGCTTGCCGTCGACCTCGGTGAAGTGGCGGTTCATGTTGGGGAACTTCTTGACCGCCGCCACGATCGCGTAGCCGATCAGGTGGGTGAAGCTGATCTTGCCGCCGCGCGTGCGCTTGAGGTGGTTGTTGATGACGACGCGGTTGTCGATCATCAGCTTCGCCGGGATGGCGCGCACGCTGGTCGCGGTCGGCACCTCCAGCGACGCCGACATGTTCTTGGCGACGGCCGCGGCGGCGCCGCGCAGCACCTGGTTCTGGTCGCTGTCGTCGGACGGCTGCGACGCCGGCTTGGCGGCGCCGTTGCTCGACTTGTCGGACTTCGCGGACTTGTCGGACGTCTTGGTGTCGGCCGGCTTGGTCGACGACTTCGATTCGGCGGGCTTGGCTTTCGTCTGCGACTTCGAATCCTGCGACTTCGAGTCCTGCTTCGAGTCAGGTGACGTGGCGGCTTGCGCCTTCGAGTCCCGGGCCTTGGGCGCCGGGGCGGGCGCCGGCTCCGGTGGGGTCTTCGGTGCCGCGGTGGTGGCCGTCTGCTGACCGTTCCCGCTCCCGCTGGAGTCGGTGGTCGGTTCCGGGTTGTAGTCGACGAGGAACTCGTGCCAACTGGGGTCTACCGACGAGGGATCCTCGCGGAATTTGCGATACATCTCCTCGACCAACCATTCGTTCTGGCCGAATGGTGAAGGTGAACTGCTCACGGCAGCTACTCGCCTCGATTCCGTCGTCTCAGGCGAGCATGGCAAGGATGCTCGCCGCTCATGTTCTGTTCTGCGGGTTACCCGCTTTGGCGCCGACTAAAGGCTAGCGCTCCGGCCACCAGCGGACCACGGCAATGCCGCCTTGGGCGGGTTGTGGTCGTAGTGGTCATGAATTCGGTTGCACCGACGGCAGCACGTGCAGTGTCGCCGGCCAGCGCGACGGCGGCGGGCCGAAGGCCGATCGGGCGTTCTCGACGATCTTCTTGCCCATCATCCGGTTGCCGACCCCGCCGACGACGGCGCCGATGCCGACCGGCAGCACCTTGCCGAACGCCAGCGCGCCGCGTTTGAGGGTGTAGCGCTTGACGAAGTACCTCAGCAGCCGCGAATTGAGTTGCGACACCGCGGGCAGCGGAAGCGTTGCCGCCCCTTCGCTGACCCACGCGCCACCGGTGCGGCCGCGGCCGAGGAGGTCGGCGACCGCCTGCTTGCTGTCCTCCCCGACGAGCACCGAGAGCACCAGCGCCCGGCGCCGCTCCCGTTCGTGGGCCGGGATGCCGTGCACCTCGGCGACCGCGAGGACGAACAGCGACGTCGCCTCCAGGAACACCACGGTCTCGCCTGCCACCGCCGACATCGCCGCGAGCGTGCCGATGCCGGGCAGGGCCGCGGTGGAGCCGACCGCGGCGCCGCTGGCCATCACCGCGCTCATGTAGTGCTTTTCCAGCTTGCCGATGATCTGGGCCGGGGAGGCGTTGCGGTCACCGGCGCGGACCCGGTTCACGTACGCCTTCACCGCGGGCTCCTGCACCCGGGAGCTGCGTTCGATGATCTGCGACAGCACCTTGGCCGCCGCGCCCGGTTTGTCGTCGGGGTTCTGGCCGGCGAGCGCCAGCTGTTTCTTGCGGTCCGATCGAGCGCTCATCGCGAGGCCTCCCTTACCGTGGCGCCTGACTTCCCAGGCTAACGCGATGACAACGAACGACCACCGCCGCGGGGTGCCGGGCAGTGACTGCAGTCACTGTTCGGTGGCGGATGGAAGAAAATATCGACGCGACTCGCTGACCCTATCCATGGCAACATCCCCCCACGTGAACGAGACCCCTGCCCTCGGTGCGCCGGTGCCCGTCGCGCCGAGCCGGGTGCGGATGATCGTGGTGCTCGGCGCCCTGGTCGCTCTCGGTCCGCTCACGATCGACATGTATCTGCCTGCGCTGCCGAGCATCGCCGAAGAACTGAACGTGTCCTCGTCGGTCGCGCAGCTCACGCTCACCGGCACCCTGGCGGGGCTCGCGCTCGGCCAGTTGGTGGTGGGCCCGCTGTCGGATTCGCTGGGGCGGCGCCGCCCGCTGATGGCCGGGATCGTGCTGCACATGCTGGCGTCGGTGCTGTGCATGCTGGCGCCCGACATCACCGTGCTCGGAGTCGCCCGCGGACTGCAGGGCATGGGCGCCGCCGCCACCACGGTGGTGGCGATCGCGGTGGTGGGCGACCTGTTCGCCGGCAGGGCCGCGGCCACGGTGATGTCGCGGCTGATGCTCGTGCTCGGGGTCGCGCCGGTGCTGGCGCCGTCGCTGGGCGCGGCGGTGCTGCTGCACGCGTCGTGGCAGTGGGTGTTCGCCGCGCTCGTCGTGCTGGCCGGCGGGCTGCTGCTCGTGGCGGCCCTGGTGCTGCCGGAGACGCTGCCCGCGGCGCACCGCCGTCCGCTCAACGTCCGCGGCATCGCGGGCACCTACGCCTCGCTGCTGCGTGACCTGCGGTTCGTCGTGCTCGTCGTGGTGGCGGCGCTGGGCATGTCCGGGTTGTTCGCCTACATCGCCGGCGCGGCGTTCGTGCTGCAGGGCGACTACGGGCTGGATCAGCAGACGTTCGCGCTGGTGTTCGGCGCCGGAGCGGTGGCGCTGATCGGCACCACCCAGTTCAACGTGGTGCTGCTGCGCCGGTTCTCGCCGCAGCAGATCATGGTGTGGGCGCTGGCCGTGGCGTCGCTGGCCGGTGTCGTCTTCGTCGGTCTGACGCTCGCCCGTGCCGGCGGTCTGGCCGGATTCCTGGTGTCAGTATGGGTGATCCTGGCCGCGATGGGATTGGTGTTGCCGAACGCGCCTGCGGTCGCGCTGTCGCGGCACCACGAGGCCGCGGGCACCGCGGCGGCCCTGCTCGGCGCCGGGCAGTTCGGGCTCGGTGCGGCGGTGGCACCGCTGGTCGGTGTGCTCGGCAACGACGAGTTCGCACTCGCCCTGGTCATGACGGTCGGCACGATCGTGGCGCTGGTCGCCTTGGTGGCCGTCGGGTTGCGGGGGACCGGCGACGACGGGGAGCTCACCGACGACGAGCTCGACGAGGCCTTCGACCAGGCCCTGGACGAGGCGGCCGCCGAACCCGCGTGAGTGCCCGGCCGCCCGTGGACTTGTTTCGTCCGGTGCCGGGTACGTAGCGTCGGCTGGCTGCATCCTTCGATAGGCGAGTCGACCCGATATGTTCTCCACCTCACAAGCCCGACCGGTGACCGGTGACCCATGGCCCGCGCTGTGGGCCATGATGGTCGGCTTCTTCATGATCCTGGTGGACGCCACCATCGTGGCGGTCGCCAACCCGGTCCTCATGGAGAAGCTGGGCGCCGACTACGACGCGGTCATCTGGGTGACCAGCGCGTACCTGCTCGCCTACGCGGTCCCGCTGCTGGTGGCGGGCCGGCTCGGGGACCGGTTCGGACCCAAGAACCTCTACCTGCTCGGTCTGGCCGTCTTCACCGCCGCGTCGCTGTGGTGCGGGCTGGCCGGGTCCATCGACATGCTGATCGCCGCGCGCGTCGTCCAGGGCATCGGCGCCGCGCTCTTGACGCCGCAGACCCTCTCGACGATCACCCGGATCTTCCCGCCCGAACGCCGCGGTGTGGCGATGAGCGTCTGGGGCGCGACGGCCGGGGTGGCCACGCTGGTGGGGCCGCTGGCGGGTGGCGTCCTGGTGGACCACCTCGGATGGCAGTGGATCTTCTTCGTCAACGTGCCGGTCGGGCTGGCGGGTCTGGCGCTGGCGTTCTGGCGGGTGCCCGCGCTGCCCACCACCGCGCACCGGTTCGATCTGCTCGGGGTGCTGCTGTCGGGCATCGGCATGTTCGCGATCGTCTTCGGACTGCAGGAGGGGCAGTCCCATGATTGGCAGCCCTGGATCTGGGCGGTCATTCTGACCGGTGTCGCGGTGATGGCGGGCTTCGTCTACTGGCAGTCGGTCAACCCGCACGAACCGCTGATCCCGTTGCGCATCTTCGGTGACCGCGACTTCTCGCTGTCCAGCTTCGGTGTGGCCGTGATCGGGTTCGTGGTGACGGGCATGATCGTGCCGGTCATGTTCTACGCCCAGGCGGTGTGCGGGCTGACGCCCACCGAGTCGGCGCTGTTGACCGCGCCGATGGCGATCGCCACCGGAGTGCTGGCGCCCGTGGTGGGGCGCATCGTCGACCGCACCCACCCGCGACCGATCATCGGGTTCGGGTTCTCGGCGCTGGCGATCGCGCTGACGTGGTTGTCCGTCGAGATGGCGCCGGACACGCCGATCTGGCGGCTGGTGCTGCCGTTCCTCGTCATGGGTATCGGCATGGCGTTCATCTGGTCACCGCTGGCAGCCACCGCGACGCGCAACCAGCCGGCGGACCTCGCCGGCGCGGGATCGGGTGTCTACAACACGACGCGCCAGGTCGGGTCCGTGCTGGGCAGCGCGAGCATGGCGGCGTTCATGACGTCGCGGATCAGCGCGGAGATGCCGTCGGCGACGGGCGCGGCGCCGCGCGGGGAGGGTGCGGTCTCCGCGCTGCCGCCGTTCCTGCACGCGCCGTTCGCCGCGGCGATGTCGCAGTCGCTGCTGCTGTCGGCGTTCGTGGCGCTGATCGGTGTGGTCGCGGCGATCTTCCTGCGCGGTTTCGGTGATCGCCCCGCGCCGGTTCCCGCCGCGCCGGCGGCACGAGCCGAGCCGCAGGACGACGGCGACGGCTATGTCGACGACGACGACTATCTCGAGTACGCGGTCACCTGGGACGACCTGCAGTTCACCGAACCGATCACGCCACGCCCGGACGTCGGCGCCGACGACAGCGTCACCCAGCCGCTCGTCGCCCATGCGCCGCGCAGGTCGGTGCATCCCGAACCGGCCCCCGCCGAGGACCCGTGGCGTCGCGTCCTCGACGAACTGCTGCCGGAGACCCCGCCACGGCCCGCCGTCGAGCCGACGAACGGGCGGCGGCGCCGGTACCGCGACGACGGCGACGGCGAGCCCGAGTGGCTGCGGCGGGCGCCCGAGCAGTCGCGGGGCCGCCATTCGCGCGGCGACTGACGACGACGGGCCCGGCACCGCTGTGGGCGCGCCTACGTCGTCAACGACAGGAACGCGCCGAGCTCGACGAGCCCCCTCGGCGTGGCGGGCAGGTACTCGGTGAGCGCCTCCGACCGCACGATCACCGCCGCGTACTTGGCCCGGCTGATCGCCACGTTGAGGCGGTTGCGGTTGAGCAGGAACGAGATTCCGCGCGGCACGTCATCGATGGACGAGGCCACCATCGAGATGAACACCACCGGCGCCTGCTGACCCTGGAACTTGTCCACGGTGCCCACCCGCACACCGGCCAGCCCCGCGGCGTCGAGGCGCTGCCGCAGCAACACCACCTGCGCGTTGTACGGCGTCACCACCATCACGTCGTCTTCGGTGAGCGGCCGGGGCCCGTCCTCGTCGGTCCACACCGCGCCCAGCAGCGGGCGGATCCGCGCGACGATCGCGTCGGCCTCCTCCGGGCTCTCGGTCGCGTTGCCGTCGTGCGGGACGGTCACCTGGTGCACGCCGGGTGACCAGCCCTCGAGGGTGCGCGCGGCGGTGACGGCGTCGAACGACTGCAGCCGACCGTCGTAGGACAGCCGGGACACCGCCGCGCACACCCGCGGGTGCATCCGGTACGACACGTCGAGGAAGTAACCGCGTTCAGCGGGCAGCGTGTGCGCACCGTCGACCAGCCAGCCGAGCGCCGAGGTGTCGACCGGTTCGGGATGTGTGCCCTGACTGACCTGCGGCAGCTGCTGCGGGTCGCCGAGCAGCAGCAGGTTCGCCGCGGCCGGCGCGACGGCGATGGTGTTGGCCAGGCAGAACTGCCCGGCCTCCTCGATGACGAGCAGGTCGAGGCAGCCGCGCGGAATCCGGTTGCCGTTGGCGAAATCCCACGCGGTGCCCCCGACGACGCAGCCGTCGTTGTCACTGAGGAACGCCGGGAACTGCGCCTCGTCGAGCACGGTCCAGCAGGCGTCGTCACCGTGCCGCTTCTTGGCGACCCGCGCCGCGTCCACCCCGGCGCCGATGATCCCGCGGAACAGGTTCTCCACCACCGCATGGGACTGCGCCACCACGCCGACCCGCCAGCCGTGGGTGTCGACCAGCGTCGCGATGATCGTCGCCGCCGTGAACGTCTTGCCGGTGCCCGGCGGGCCGTGCACGGCCAGATAGGACGAGTCGAGGTCGAGCAGCGCGGTGGTGATCACCGCCGGGGTGTCCGGCCCCGTGGGCAGCGGGCCGCCGCTACGGGTGCGGGGCGGACGGCGCAACAGGATGTCGGTGACGGCGGTGGCGGGCAGCCGCGGCAGGCTCTCGGCCACCTCGGTGGCGGTCGCCTCGATCGAGTCGCGCAGCGCGGTCGTGCGGATCGGGGGTCCGGGCGCCAGCGCGAACGGCAGCTGGTCGAACACCCCGCCGCCCCGGGGGGTCCGCTCGACGATGACGACCTCGGTGGGCGCGTCGGCGTCGTCGTACTCGACGACGGTGGCGCTGCCCGCGGCCCGCCGGTCCGGATCGTCGCCGAGCCCTTCCGGGGCGGGCGGCTCATACAGCGCGTACATCTCGCGGCTGAGCCCACCCGCGGCCATCGCGCCGGTCAGCCGGACCCGGCGCTGCGGTTTGCGGGCGCGCGGCGGGGTGTGCCAGTCCGTGTCGACCTGCGCGCCGTCGGTGTCGACGAGGAAGACGTCGGTGCTGTCGGCCCATTCGTCGACGGGGTTGTTGAGCCGGTCGAAGTGCGACCACCAGAACGGTTTGTCCTCGCGGCGGTGGTAGCCGCGGGCGGCGGCCACCATCGCGACCGCCGACTGCTCCGGGGTGCGGCCCTCCAGCTCGTCGCCCGCGTAGCGGCACAGCGCGCGGTCCAGGGCGTCGACGGGTTCGGGTTCGGCGCCGTCGCGGACCGGCTGCGGCCCCCGCGGCGGCACCTCGCAGTCGATGGCCCGGCACACCAGCCAGTCACGCAGCTTGCGCGTCGAGGTGCAGTCGTACCGGTTGTAGTCCTCGATCTCCTTGAGGACACCCGCCGCCTCGTCGTTGCGTCCCGCGGCGCGCAGTTCGCAGTACTCGGCGTACTGGGTGATCGACGCCGCGGCCGTCGTCACGTCGCCGGTGCGGAGTTGGCCACCCATGTAGAGCGGTTCGAGCGATTTGAGGCTGTAGTTCTCGGTGCCGATGCGAAAGCTCTTGCGCACCAGCGGGTACAGGTCGACCAGCACACCGCTGCGCAGCAGGTCGTCGACCGCCTCCTCGCCGACGCCGTACCGCCCGGCGAGCCGCAGCAGCGCCGTCTTCTCGTAGGCGGCGTAGTGGTAGATGTGCATGGTGGGGTGGCGTCTGCGCCGTTTGCGCACGAACTCGAGGAAGTCCTCGAGCGCCGTGCGCTCCTGCCTGCGGTCGTGCGCCCACAGCGGGTGGAACCCGTCCGCGGTGTCGAGCACGCCGAACAGGTACTCCAGCCCCCACTCGTGGCCGTCGTCGGTCCACAGCGGGTCGCCCTCGAAGTCGAAGAACAGGTCACCCTTGTCGGGTTCGGGGAGCAGCATCAGCGGCTGCGGATCGGCGACCTCGTACGGCGGTTTCCCGTCGACGCGCGGCGCGATCTGCAGCCGGGCCTGCGCGCTCAGCGCGGCGACGGTGCGCGCAGCCAGTTCCGGCACCGGCCCGCGGTGCGCGGCGAGTTCGTCGACCGTCGTGATCCCCGCGTCGAGGAACCGGGCCCGCTGGCTCACCCGCATACCCGCCACCAGCAGCAGATCGTCCTGCGCGCGCACCTCGACGCTGCACTCCGGGCAGCGGAAGCACGCTCGGACGTGTTCGTCCTCCCAGCGCACCGGCGCGCCGCCGGCCAGATGGCCGTCGAGCAGCCGCTGCAGCGCCTCCCGGCGAGGCCGGTACGCCGGCAGCAGTTCCTCCAGCGGATACCGGGCGGTGGCTCCGTCGCCGAGCACGAGCTCCACCTCGTCGGCGACCGGCACGCCGGCCGCGGTCAGGGCCTCGGCGTAGGCGGCCAGCTGCAGCAGCGCCTCGACCTTCACCGAGCGCGCCAGCTTGGTGTCGCGCAGCAGGTAGCGGTCGCCCTCGAGGACCAGGAAGTCGGCGAAGCCGGCGAACCGGCCGTCGAACATGGCGGCCTGATAGATCACCGGGGCGCGCCGGGCGACGGCGCGGGTGGTGGCCTCGGCGGCGGCGGTCAGCCCCGCCACCGTGTACGGCGGCCGGCCGATGACGGTGATGTTGTGGTCACCGCCGGCCCTCAGCGCCTCGAGGTGACGCTTCTCGTGTTCGTCGCCGAGGTGGGCGGTGCGGGCCAGCAGATCGTCCTCGGTGGCCACCGCCGGACCCCACCCCAGCCGGGCGTCGAAGGAGCGCAGCAGCGCGTACTCGCAGCGGGCGGCCGCGGCGAGATCGGATGCGCTGTAGATGACCCTGCGGTGTGCGGCGTCGTCCTGCGCCCCAACGGATTCGACGAACACGCCAGCCACTGTAGGGCAGCGGTCCGACAGCTATCCGGTGTTGCCGATCAGCTCCACGCCGTTGCCGTTCCAGCGGAACCGGACAATGCTGGCCAGCCCGTCGACCTCGCCGGAATAGCGCAGGGCAACGGTGTCGCCGGTGGTGCCTGCCGGGTCGAGGCCGTTGAACCCGTAGGTGTCGGGCACCCCGGTGGGGATGAACTTGCCGAGGTGGAACATCACCGCGCGGGTGTTGGGGTTCTCGGCGTTGGTGTTCGCACGCACGATCACGGCCGACAGTTGCGCGCACGCGTTGTAGTTGCCCGCGACCGGTTCGGGGCTCCACGCCTGATCGCTGCGCGGATCCCGCGGCAATGAGGAGACGGCCTTGGCGATCTCCGGGGCGGCCAGGTTCACCGCGCACGGATCCGACGGAGCGGCGGCCGGCGGCGGCGGCCCGACGGTGGGGGCGATGCTCGGCGTGGCGGGGGCAGTG
>NZ_LQIU01000026.1 GCF_001499995.1 Mycobacterium sp. IS-1496 | reverse complement strand
CTGGAGAACACCAGCCGAGAAACTCAACGAACTACTCTCAAACCCACCAGCTGTTGCATCCACCGCTTGAAACCGCCCGGCGAGTTCGCGATCTGTGCGCAGAGTCAACCCGCGCGTAGCTGCCAGGCCCGCTGTACGCGGCCCAACACGTCGGACTCACGACTGCGCGCCGCAACGCGGACGACATGCCAACCGGCCGCTGCGATGTCCTCCAACCGCTGAATCTCGTAGGCGAACAGACTCTTGGTCGTGCGGTGGTGATCGCCGTCGTACTCGGCGGCGACCATGGTGTCCTCCCAACCCATGTCGAGGTAGTACTTCCGCGATCGGTCCGGGCTGAGCACCGGGATCTGGGTTCTCGGTCGTGGATATCCGGCGCGCATGAGCAGCAGCCGCAGCCACGTCTCCTGTGGCGACGCGGCGCCGGCGTCCACCAGATCCAGCGCTTGCTCGAGTCGGCGCAGGCCTCGAGTGTGGGGATGGCGCCGCGCCGTGTCCTGCACGCTCGCCACGTCGAATCGGGTTGCCCAGGCGAGCGCGTCGAGTCGTGCGACGGCCTCGTCGATTGCGCCGCGTCGGCCCAGATCGAAGGCCGTGCGGTCGATCGTGGTGACGGGAAGCCCGCCGACGAGGCAGCGTTCGGCGTCCAGCAGCGACATCGCCGAGGTCCGCAGGCCCGCGGGCGGGCGGCTGCCATGGACGATCATCTCGATGGGTTGCGTGTCGTCGACCCATTTGGCGCCATGGAGCGCGGACGCCGTCAACCCGGCGAGCACGCCCTGCCGATTCGACCAGAGCCAGGCGGCCCTGGCCCGATCGCGAAGCGTCAGCGTGGCGTCGCGGCGCACGTACACGTTCGGGAAGACGGTCCGGAAGTGCGCGCGCAGCTGGTGCTTACGGACGAGGCCTGCGCGCAACGCCTCCGTGCCGACGAAGGGTCTGTCGAGCATGACCGCAGATTCGGCCGCCGCACCGACGCGGCCCGCCGTTGACATTGCCCACAGATCGCCGTTTGTGGACTGATCGCGATCTGTGCACAGAATCAACGTCGAGAAAGCAGAAAGCCCGGCACCACCGGTGCCGGGCTTCCTTGGAAAGGCTGCTAGTCGTTCTGGAAGTAACTGAGCAGCCGCAGGATCTCGATGTACAGCCAGACCAGCGTGACGGTCAGGCCCAGGGCGACGCCCCACGCGGCCTTCTCCGGCGCACCGGCGCGGATCATCTGGTCGGCGGCGTCGAAGTCGATCAGGAAGCTGAACGCCGCGAGGCCGATGCAGACCAGCGAGAAGATGATGGCGATGGTGCCGCCGCTGCGCAGGCCCATGCCCTCGCCGCCGCCCACGCCGAACAGCGCGAGCACGAAGTTGCCGAGCATGAGCACCAGCACACCGAACAGGCCGGCCACGATCATGCGGGTGAACTTCGGGGTGACGCGGATGGCGCCGGTCTTGTAGACGACGAGCATGCCGAAGAACACGCCGAGCGTGGCGAGCACCGCCTGGGTGATCAGCGCGCCCGCGCTGCCGCCCGCGACGACGACGTTGCCGAACAGCCACGAGATCGCGCCCAGGAACATACCTTCCAGGCCCGCGTAGGTCAGGACGATGGCGGGGTTGTCCTGCTTGCGGCCGAAGGTCGCGATCAGGACCATCACCAGGCCGCCGATGGCGCCGATCATGGTCAGCGGGCCGGCCAGGCCCGGGTTCATCCCGACCAGGAAGTAGGAGACGACGGCGACGGCCGACAGCACGGCCAGCGTGATGCCGGTCTTGGTGACGACGTCGTCGATGGTCATCGGCCGGGCGACGCCGGTCTGCTCCGGGTACTGCGTCGTATACGGCTCAGCGTGTACCTGCTGGGCACCGTAGCCGGCGGCTCCGGTACCGAATGTCGCGTATCCGCCCTGCGTCTTCGGCAGGGAGCGGAATACCGGGTTGCTGCTCTCGCGCACCGTCGGGTCCTCTCATAGGTGGTTCGATGACGAACACACGGTCAACGATCGACGGTCCGGCGTGAGTTCCCGAAATCGAGGCAAGATCTCACAGGAACTTCCCAGGACGGTCGAGCGAAACCTTACCCGTCGTGCGCGCACCGCGGGCGACGATCTACATTGCTTCCCGTGGCGGAAAACGAGGATGTCCTAGTTTCTGTGGAGAACGGCGTCGGGCTCGTCACCTTGAACCGGCCCAAGGCGATCAACTCGCTGACCCACGGGATGGTGACCACGCTGGCGGATGCGCTGCACGCCTGGGAGAAGGACGACGGTGTCCACACCGTGCTGCTCTCCGGGACGGGCGAACGCGGTCTGTGCGCCGGCGGCGACGTGATCGCGCTCTATCACAGCGCCAAGGCCGGCGGCGCCGACGCGCGGCGGTTCTGGTTCGAGGAGTACCAGCTCAACTCGTACATCGGCCGCTACCCCAAAACCTATGTGGCGGTGATGGACGGCATCGTCATGGGCGGGGGCGTGGGCGTCAGCGCGCACGGCGACGTGCGGGTGGTCACCGACACCACGAAGATGGGCATGCCCGAGGTCGGCATCGGCTTCATCCCCGACGTGGGTGGCACCTACCTGTTGTCGCGCGCTCCCGGGCTGCTCGGCCTGCACGCCGCACTGACCGGCGCCCCGTTCTCCGGCGCCGACGCGATCGCGATGGGGTTCGCCGACCACTTCGTGCCGCACGACAAGCTGGACGACTTCAAGGCGGCGGTCGTCGCCGACGGGGCCGAGGCCGCGCTGGCCGCCCACGCCGCCGAACCGCCCGCGAGCACGCTGCTCGCCCAACGGGACTGGATCGATGCGTGCTACGCCGGTGACACCGTCGCCGACATCATCGCAGCGCTGCGCGGCCACGACGCCGGCCCGGCCCGCGACGCCGCCGACCTCATCGAGTCCCGCTCCCCCGTCGCGCTGGCCGTCACGCTCGAATCGGTCCGCCGGGCGGCCCGACTCGACACACTGGAGGACGTGCTCCGCGACGAATACCGCGTCTCCTGTGCGTCGCTGCGCTCACACGACTTCGTCGAGGGCATCCGCGCCCAACTCGTCGACAAGGACCGCAATCCCCGGTGGTCGCACCAGTCGGCCGCCGAGGTCACCCGAGCCGACGTCGACGCCTACTTCGCACCCGCCGACCCCGAACTCACCTTTCCCGCATAGGAGTAGCCATGGATTACGAGACCATCCTCGTCACCCGCGAGGGCCGGGTCGGCACGATCACGCTGAACCGCCCCAAGGCGCTCAACGCCCTCAACTCGCAGGTGATGGCCGAAGTCACCACGGCTGCAGCGGAGTTCGACGCCGACGAGGGCATCGGCGCGATCATCGTCACCGGCAGCGAGAAGGCCTTCGCGGCGGGCGCCGACATCAAGGAGATGGCGAGCCTGTCGTTCGCCGAGGTCTTCACCGCCGACTTCTTCGCGTTGTGGGGCAAGTTCGCCGCCACCCGCACCCCCACCATCGCCGCCGTCGCGGGCTACGCACTCGGCGGCGGGTGTGAGCTGGCGATGATGTGCGACATCCTGATCGCCGCCGACACCGCCAAATTCGGGCAGCCCGAGATCAAACTCGGCGTGCTGCCCGGTATGGGCGGATCGCAGCGGCTGACCCGCGCGATCGGCAAGGCCAAGGCGATGGACCTGATCCTGACCGGCCGCACGATCGGCGCCGAGGAGGCCGAACGCAGTGGCCTGGTGTCGCGGGTGGTGCCCGCCGACCGGCTGCTCGACGAGGCCAACGAGGTCGCTGCGACGATTGCGGGCATGTCGCGCAACGCATCCCGGATGGCCAAGGAAGCCGTCGATCGCGCCTTCGAGTCCACGCTGACCGAGGGCCTGCTGTACGAACGCCGGCTCTTCCACTCCACGTTCGCGACCGAGGACCAGAAGGAAGGCATGGCGGCGTTCAGCGAGAAGCGCCCCGCCAACTTCACCCATCGCTAATCTGCTCTGGTGAGCGATACCGCGGAGGTCACCGAGCAGTCTCCGCCGCAGGACCGGCCACCACGTAGACGGGCGTGGTGGCTGCGCCACTACACGTTCTTCGGCACCGCCGTCGGGCTGGTATTCCTGTGGTTCTCGCTCACCCCGTCGCTGTTGCCGCGCGGCCCGCTGTTCCAGGGTCTGGTCAGCGGCGGGGCCGGCGCCGCCGGGTACGGGATCGGCGTGTTCGCGGTCTGGCTCGTGCGCTACATGCTCTCCAGGGACACCAGTCCGGCGGCTCCGCGGTGGGCCTGGTGGGCGCTGGTCGTGGTCGGCGTCGTCGGTCAGGTGCTGATGATCGTCTACTTCCACGTCTGGCAGGACCAGGTGCGCGACGCGATGGGCGTGCCGCGGATGGGGTTCTGGGAACACCCGCTGACCGCGGTGCTGGCGATCGTCGTGCTGTTCGCGCTCGTCGAGGTGGGCCAGCTGATCCGGCGGTTGGTCCGGTTCCTGGTCGGGCAGCTCAATCGTGTTGCCCCGCCCAGGGTCTCGGCCGTCGTCGTGGTGGTCCTGCTGGTGGCGCTGACGATCGCACTGCTCAACGGCGTCGTGGTCCGCGGGGCGATGAGCGCGATCAACAACACCTTCGAGACGGTCAACGACGAGACCGATCCGGACACTCCGGCCCCGGTCAGCGCCCTGCGGTCGGGCGGGCCGCAGTCGCTGGCCAGCTGGGAGTCGCTGGGCCATCAGGGCCGGATCTTCGTCTCGGGCGGGCCGACGGTCGCCGAACTCAGCGCCTTCAACGGCGCACCCGCGACCGAGCCGATCCGCGCCTACGCCGGCCTCAACTCGGCCGACGGCATCCGCGCGACCGCCGGTCTGGCCGCCCGGGAACTGCTGCGCACCGGCGGTCTGGACCGCGCGGTGATCGCCGTCGCGACCACCACGGGCACCGGTTGGATCAACGAGGCCGAGGCCTCCGCGCTGGAGTACATGTTCAACGGCGACACCGCGATCGTGTCGATGCAGTACTCGTTCCTGCCGAGCTGGCTGTCGTTCCTCGTCGACAAGGAGAACGCGCGACAGGCCGGACAGGCGTTGTTCGAGGCCGTCGACGCGCTGGTGCGGGAATTGCCGGAGGACCGGCGTCCGCGTCTCGTCGTGTTCGGTGAGAGTCTGGGCTCGTTCGGCGGCGAGGCGCCGTTCCTGGCGCTGAACAACCTGATCGCGCGCACCGACGGTGCGCTGTTCTCCGGGCCGACGTTCAACAACACCATCTGGACCGACCTGACCGGACAGCGCGACCCGGGTTCGCCCGAGTGGCTGCCGGTCTACGACAAGGGTGAGAACGTCCGCTTCGTCGCCCGCCCCGACGACCTCGGCCGGCCCGAAGACCCCTGGGGCACACCGAGAGTGGTGTACCTGCAGCATGCCTCGGACCCGATCGCGTGGTGGAACCCCGACCTGTTGTTCGCCCGGCCGGACTGGCTGAAGGAGCCACCGGGCTATGACCGGACGGCCCGGATGAAGTGGATCCCGGTGGTGACGTTCCTGCAGGTGTCGGCGGATATGGCGGTGGCCGTCGACGTTCCGGACGGCCACGGTCACGTGTACGTCAAGGATGTCGTCAACGGCTGGGCGGCCGTTCTGCAGCCGCCGGGGTGGACGCCGGAGAAGACCGAGCGCCTGCGACCGGTGCTGCACTCCGACGAGAACAGCTAGACGAGGACACCTTCGGCCTTGAGCGCGTGGTAGCCGCCGACGACGTCGGTGGCCCGGTGCAGCCCGAGGTCGAGCAGCGACGCCGCGGCGAGGCTCGAGGTGTAGCCCTCCGAGCACAGCACCACCCATTCGACGTCGTCGTCGACGGCCTGCGGTATCCGGGCGTCGCTGGTGGGATCGCAGCGCCACTCGAGCACGTTGCGCTCGATCACCAGCGCGGCGGGCACGTCGCCCTCCCGCGCGCGTTGAGCCTGCGGACGGATGTCGACGAGCACCGCGCCGCGGTCCAGCGCGGCGGGCACCGCGGCCGCGGGCATGCGCCGCAGCTTGGCGCGGGCCTGGTCGAGTACGCGGTCGATGCGACTGGCCATCTCAGCCCTCCGGCGATTCGGTGAGTTCGGTTCGGTTGCGGCGCAACGTTTGCCGATCGGTGACCTCGTAGTAGGACATGGCGGTCAACGGCGGCGAGTAGGCGTGCACGCTGAGGGTGGGACCGCTGGTGACCTCGGGCGCCCACACCACGTCGTGCACCCAGCCGAGCGGGAACGCGGCCTGATCGCCTGCCGCGAGCCGTCGCCGTCGCAGACCTTCGCCGTCCCACCGGGTCTCGGACAGCGACCCGGACACCACGGTCAGCGCGCCGAGCGAACCACCGTGGTCGTGCAGTTCGGTCGACCGTTCCGGCACCCAGCTGATCAGCCAGATGTCGAGTTCGTCGTCACCGTGCAGCTTGGTGTACCAGCGGTCGTCGGTGGGGACGCCGCCGCGGGGCAGCAGGTGGTCGTAGCGCCCGCTGATCAGATCGTCGGCACCGCGGTCGGTGGCGTGCAGCAGGTCGGGAAGGCGCAACCGGGTGGGTGCGGAGACAGCGGGTACGGCAGGGGCAAGGGTGGGCACGGACATGACGGGAGCTCCAGAAGGCAGACGGGTCTGAGGGTGGGCGTCAGGCCCGACAACACTCCAGAACCGCGGTCCGCTCCGTCACGGCGGCCAGTGTTGCATAGATTGGGCCCATGCGCAGGTGCCTCCCCCGCCACTTCGCGGCCGTCGCCGTCGCCGGCGGCGTCGTCCTCACCGGCTGTTCGGGCGGCGGTGACGACGCTGCGGAGCCGTCGTCGTCGCAGGCCATGGCGTCACCGACGACCACACCCGCCCGCACCGCGGCCCCTGGTCAGGTCGGCGTCTCACCGGCCGGGGTGACGACGGCCGTCGGCGCCCCGGCGGAGTCCACCGAAGACGAGTACTTCCAGGCCTGCAACACGGCCCGGCTGTGGATGGCCGAACGCGGCGGCGACCTCAAAGCCCAGCTCGAGCCGTATCTCGCCGACCTACAGAAGTCCGATGCGCCGGGGCCGGGCACCTTCGGCGAGCCGTGGTCGAAGCTGAACCCTGCGCGTCAGGCCGCCGTGATCGTCGCCGCCGAGGCCGCCGCCGACGAACTCTGCGGCTGAGTTCGAATCACGCTGCGCGAAACGGGCGGACAATGGCCCCATGAGCAAACGCGTCGCTCTGGTACTGGGTAGTGGCGGCGCCCGCGGTTACGCGCACATCGGCGTCATCGAGGAACTGCGGGCACGCGACTACGAGATCGTCGGCATCTCGGGGTCGTCGATGGGCGCGCTGGTCGGCGGTCTGCAGGCGGCCGGCAAGCTCAACCAGTACTCGGAGTGGGCGAAATCCCTGACCCAGCGCGCGGTCCTGCGCCTGCTGGACCCTTCGCTCACCGCGCCCGGCGTGCTGCGCGCCGAGAAGATCCTCGACGCGGTCCGCGAGATGCTCGGTGAGGTCTGCATCGAAGACCTGCCGGTGCCGTACACCGCGGTCACGACGGATCTGATCGCCGGCCGATCGGTGTGGCTGCAGCGCGGTCCGGTGGACGCGGCGATCCGCGCGTCGATCGCGATCCCCGGCGTCATCACGCCCCACGTCCTCGACGGACGACTGCTGGCCGACGGCGGCATCCTCGACCCGCTGCCGATGGCACCGGTCGCCGCGGTCAACGCCGACGTGACGATCGCGGTGAGCCTCGGCGGCAGCGAGTCCGGCGGCTACGAACCCGACGTCAGTGAGGGGAATTCCACGGCCGACTGGCTGGACCGCCTGCTGCGCAGCACCACTGCGCTGCTGGACACGAAGTCGGCGCGCAGCGTGCTCGACACCCCGGCGGTGCGGTCGATGTTCAACCGCTTCGGCACCACCCCGGTGGACGAGGACGGGGAGACCACCGACGAGCACACCGAAACGGACGGCAGCGCCGACCAACTCGTCGACTCCGCCAAGGAGGTCGCGGTGCCGAAACTGGGCAGCTTCGAGGTGATGAACCGCACCATCGACATCGCCCAGGCGGCGCTGGCCCGCCACACCCTCGCCGCCTATCCGCCCGACCTGCTCATCGAGGTTCCCCGGTCAGCTTGTCGCAGTTTGGATTTCCACCGCGCAGCCGAGGTCATCGAGGTGGGCAGGCAGTTGGCCATCCGGGCGCTCGACCAGTTCGAGCAGCCGCGGTGCGCCTCGCCGCCTCAGACCTGACCGGCGAGGAAGCCGGCGACGTCGGCGGCCACCCGCCGGCCCTGCGCCCGGCCGGCCTGCGCGGACGGTATCCGGCACGCCGGGTCGAGCGGATTGGCGCCGAACGCCTCCAACGCCTGGTCGTCGGCGAAGACGCCGAACGTGGGAACCGGGAAGCCGTCCACCTCGGCGACGGCGCCGCTGCCGAACGGCGACGGCGACGACCGGCCGGACGGCACCAGCACCACCGCGGCGTCACAGTCCGCGGCCACGGCCATGTTGACGGTGCTGCCGACGCCGCCGTCCATGTAGCGCCGCGACCCGATCGTCACCGGCGGCCACACGCCCGGGACGGCGCAACTGGCGGCGACGGCGTCGACCAGGCTCACGCCCGAGGTCCGGTCGAGGGTGACGAGTTCCCCGGTGGCGGTGTCGATCGCCGTGACCCGGAGCTCCCGGTCGGGCCAGTCGTGGCTGGGCAGTCGCTGTTCGATGACCGCACGGCGCACGTCCTCGGCGACGGTCGGGGTGGACAGCGCGATCTCGCCGATGCGTCGCAGCTTCTGGGCGGTCGTCGCGTCCGGATCGGTCATCGCGGCCATGAACACGCCCATGATGGTCTCGATACTCACCCCGGGGTCGATCTCGGAGGACTCCGGGGTCGACTGCCGGTCGTACAGGGCCTCGATGCCGAGGCCGCTGCCGATCTGCGCGGCCACTGTCGACCCGGCCGACGTGCCGACCAGGACATCGCTTGCCAGCAGCGCCCTCGCGGTGTCCGGCGCCTCGTCGGCGATGCCGCGCAGCACCCCGGTCTCCCACGCGATGCCCGCGATGCCGCCACCGGCCAGCACCAGTGCTCGCTTCGTCACAGGCAGGCAGTGTGCCACGCATCGCACCGCCCTACCCTGTACGGGTGTCTCGCGTGCTCAGTGTCAACGTCGCCCGGCCGCGGCCGAACCCGGCTCGGGCCGGGAAGGTCACCGGTATCGACAAGGTGCCGACGGACGACGCTGTCCACGTGCGGGCGCCCGGCCCGCTGCGCACGGGGCTCGGCAGCGGTCTGCCGGGCGACGTGATCGGCAACCTGAAGCTGCACGGCGGTGATGACCAGGCGGTGTACGCCTATGCGCGCGAAGACCTCGACCACTGGCAGGCCGCGCTCGGAAGGCCGTTGATGGACGGCAACTTCGGCGAGAACCTCACCACCTCCGGCGTCGACGTCACCGGCGCGGTGATCGGCGAGCGGTGGCGGGTGGGTGGCGACGGTCTGCTCCTCGAGGTCACCTCGCCGCGGACGCCGTGCCGGACCTTCGCCGCGTTCCTCGGCATCCGGGGGTGGATCAGGACCTTCACCGAGGCCGCCGTTCCCGGCGCCTATCTGCGGGTGATCGAACCCGGCTCCGTGCGGGCGGGCGACGGCATCGAGGTGATCGAGCGGCCGGACAGTGAGGTCACGGTCGGTCTGGTGTTCCGCGCGATGTTCGGCGAACCGGACCTGCTGGCCCGGCTGCACGACGTCGACGCGCTTCCCGACGACATCAGGAAGCGCGCGGCCCGCGTCTGACTCAGCGCAGCGCTCCGGCCGCCCGTCCGCTGATCAACGGCAGATCGAGGTAGGTGGCGATGCCGGGAGCGGCGGCGCACACGGCGGTCACGGAGTTCACGCAGTGCGCGGCGGTCGCCACGATGCCGTTGTTGCTCTCCAGGCCCGCTTCGACACTGTCGGGTTGAAAACCCTTGACCGTCACCGTGAAATCCGGATTGCCGCGGACCTCCATCTCGTAGCGCTCCCCCGCCTCGCCGAACTCCCACGCGGGATCGAGGTTCTCCTCGCCCATCAGCCAGTTGACCGTCACACGGACGACGACCTCCCCGTCGACGGTCGCCTCCCAGTGGAACCGCCGCGCCGCGACCTGCCCGGGTTCGATGGCGCCGATCGGCGACTCGATCGCGGCAGTGGCGACGGCGATCTCCTGCGACGAGCGGATCACCGGGTCCGCCCGGAATCCCATCTTGTCGACGACCATGCGCACGGACTGGATGAACCCGCCGTCGAGCAGTTTCTGCATCGGCCCCGACAACGCCTTCTCCGGGGTGTCGCCGAAGCCCATCACGTAGCGCACCACGTCGGGGGCGTCGTAGGTGCGCAGGTCCGAGAACTCCTCGGCGCGGACGAACGTCACGCCCGTCGACATGATCGACATGACGAGCGGGAACTTCTCGCTGATCCCGCCGGGGGCGATCCCGGTTCCGTGCAGGGTGACGCCGCCCTCGATGGCGGCGGCGCGCAGCGGTGCGGCCTCCTTCTCCCCGGGGTAGAACCAGCCGACGGGGGTGACCACGTTCTTGCCCGATCGCAGCAGGGCGGCGACCTCCTTCGGGTCGGGCAGCAGCGGCGAGTAGATGACCGCGTCGGCGTCGAGAGCGAGGATGTCCTCGACACTGTCGGTGGCGGTGACCCCGACCGGGTCCGTCCCGATCAGCTCACCGACGTCCTTGCCCGCCTTGGCTTCCGAGTGCACCCAACAGCCGACGAGTTCGAGGTCCGGGTGCTCGAGGACACCGTTGATCGCGGCGACGCCCACGCCTCCGGTCGCCCACTGCACCACTCGTAACGCCATGGAACCTCCTCTTGACCCCGGAACTAGAACGCGTTCTATTGTGGTCTACACCACTTTCTGCCATCAGCGAAGGGAACGCCATGAAGGGCAACCGCGTGTTCGTCGTCGGGGTCGGGATGACGAAGTTCGAGAAGCCCGGCCGCAGGGAGGGTTGGGACTACCCGCAGATGGCGAAGGAGTCGGGCACCAAGGCGCTCGCCGACGCCGGCATCGAGTACTCGCAGGTGGAGCACGGCTTCGTCGGATACTGCTCGGGTGACTCCACCTCGGGTCAGCGGGCGCTCTACGAACTCGGCATGACCGGCATCCCGGTGGTCAACGTCAACAACAACTGCTCCACCGGGTCGACGGCGCTGTACCTGGCCGCTCAGACGATCCGCGGTGGCTTGGCCGACTGCACCATCGCGCTCGGCTTCGAGAAGATGCAGCCCGGATCGCTGGGGGGCGGGGCGAGCGACCGGGAGTCGCCGATGGGCCGCCACGTCAAGGCGATGGCCGAGATCGACGAGTTCGCGATGCCGGTGGCGCCGTGGATGTTCGGGGCGGCCGGCCGCGAGCACATGCGTCAGCACGGCAGCACCGCCGAGCATTTCGCGAAGATCGGCCACAAGAACCACAAGCATTCGGTCAACAACCCGTACGCCCAGTTCCAGGACGCGTACACCCTCGACGACATCCTGGGCGCGCGGATGATCTCCGACCCGCTGACCAAGCTGCAGTGCTCACCCACCTCGGACGGCTCCGGTGCGGCGATCCTGGCCGGCGAGGCGTTCGTCGACAAGCACGGACTCGCCGGGCAGGCGGTGGAGATCGTCGGCCAGTCGATGACCACCGACTTCGAGAGCACCTTCGACGGCAGCGCCAAGAACCTCATCGGCTACGACATGAATGTCAAGGCGGCTCAACAGGTCTACGAACAGTCGGGTCTCGGCCCCGGCGACTTCCAGGTGATCGAACTGCACGACTGCTTCTCGGCCAACGAACTGCTGCTGTACGAGGCGCTGGGCCTGTGCGGTGAGGGCGAGGCGCCCAAGCTGATCGACAACGAGGACACCACCTACGGCGGGCGGTGGGTGGTCAACCCGTCGGGCGGCCTGATCTCCAAGGGCCACCCGCTCGGCGCGACCGGTCTGGCGCAGTGCGCCGAGCTGACGTGGCAGCTGCGCGGCACGGCCGACAAGCGCCAGGTCGACAACGTCACCGCGGCGCTGCAGCACAACATCGGCCTGGGTGGTGCGGCGGTGGTCACCGCCTACCAGCGCGCCGACCGCTGAAACTGCGTCAGTTCGAACCGGCCGTGCCCCGATTCCGTCATCAGGGCAGGTCCGCCACGAGTCGGGGAAGCTTTCCCTTCCCACGAGCGATGTAGTGGGTGGACAATGAAACGGATCTGATCGGAGATCGGCCATGCGAACGAAGTGGGCAATCGTCACCGCGGCCGCGGCGGTGTGCGGGGTCATCGCGGCGCCGGCGGGCGTTGCCTCCGCGCAGGAGTCGGCACAGGACACCATCAACCGGTTGCAGCGGGAGGGATACACGGTCAACATCGACCGTGTCGGCAGCGCCCCACTGAGCGAATGTGTGGTGGCCAACATCCGTAATCCCCGCACCGTCACGTCGTTCAACCCGATCGACCGCATCGGCCTCGACGACGACATCACCGTGTTCGACCCGGTGGTCGTCAGCCGGTCGGTGTCGGTCACGCTGAACTGCGCGGGCTGAGACGCCGGAAGACCCGACCGGGAGCGGACACCGGTCGGGTCGTTCCGGGCGCGCGCTATGCCGGCGCGGGGACGCGCTCCTCGGCGCGCCGCTCCTCGACGGGGTGGTCGTCGACCATGGTGAGCTCGTCGAAGGGATCCTCACCGCGCAGCACCGCGTCCACCCGGTCCTTGTCGATGGTCCTGGTCCAGGAACCGACCAGGATGGTGGCCACCGCGTTGCCCGAGAAGTTGGTCACCGCACGGGCTTCCGACATGAACCGGTCGATGCCGACGATCAGGCCGACGCCGTCGAGCAGGTCGGGACGGTGGCTCTGCAGGCCTGCGGCGAGCGTCGCCAGCCCCGCACCGGTCACCCCCGCCGCGCCCTTGGAGGCGACGATCATGAACACCAGCAGCCCGATCTGCTCGGTCAGGGCGAGCGGATCACCCAGCGCGCCTGCGATGAACAGCGATGCCATGGTCAGGTAGATCGCCGTGCCGTCGAGGTTGAACGAGTACCCGGTCGGTACGACGACGCCGACGGTGCTGCGCTCCACTCCGAGGTGCTCCATCTTCGCGATGAGCCGTGGCAACGCCGACTCCGACGACGACGTGGAAACGATCAGCAGGTATTCGCGGGCCAGGTAGCGGACGAGCTTGAAGATCGAGACCCCGGCGACCGCCCGCATCAGCACACCGAGCACGCCGAAGACGAACACCGCGCAGGTCACGTAGAAGCCGAGCATCAGCGTGAGCAGTTGCGTGACTGCCGCCCAACCGGTTTGGCCGACGACGTTGGCGATCGCGCCGAATGCGCCGATGGGCGCCAGCCAGAGGATCATCACCAGGACCTTGAACACGAGCTTCTGCAGGTGCTCGACGCCGCGCAGGATCGGCTCACCCGGACGGCCCATCGCCTGCAGTGCGAAACCCACCAGCAGCGCGACGAACAACGCCTGCAGCACACTGCCCGCGGTCAGCGCCGACACCAGGGTGTCGGGGATGATGCCCTGCACGAAGTCCATCAGTCCCCCGGACTCGTGGGCCTTCTCGGCCAGTTCGACACCCTTGCCCGCCGCGCTCTCCGACAGGTTCATGCCGGTCCCCGGGTGCAGGATGTTGCCGACCACCAGGCCGATCGCGAGCGCGAAGGTGGACATCGCCAGGAAGTACGCGAATGCCAGCCCGCCGACCTTGCCGACGGTGGCCGCCTTGCGCACCGATCCGATGCCCAGCACGATCGTGCAGAAGATCACCGGCGCGATCATCATCTTGATCAGGTCGACGAACATGGTGCCGAGCACGCCGACGCTCTTGCCCACACCCGGTGCCAGGATGCCGACCGCCACGCCGGCCACCACGGCCACGATGACGGCGATGTAGAGCCAGTGCGTGCGGTCGCGCCGGGGCGTGCGGGTCTCGGGTGGTGGGTCCAGGGCGGCGGTCATGATTTCCTCCAGGTCGACATCGGGTGCGGTCTGCAAGTAGGTTCGGCCACGACGTGAGCCAGGTCACGTTTTAGTTCATTTCGTTCAGGCGGAGGTGGCGGTGACCCGTCCGTGGCCCCGGTGGATCGGCCGCTCGCGGCCCACATCGCTCGCTGGGCAGGCGATCGCCCTGCAGATCGTCGTGATCGCCGTCATCGTGCTCGCCGGCAGCACGCTGGCGCTGATCGACGCGCGGCGCGACGGCGACGAGGCCGCCCGCCAGCAGGTCGTCGGTATCGCCACCGCGCTCGCCGACTCGCCGTCGACCGCGCAGGCCATCGAATCCGGAAGTGCGACAGCGGTTCTGCAACCGGTCACCGAAGCGGTCCGCACGCAGACCGACATCGCGTTCATCACGATCATGGCGCCGGACGGCGTCCGGTTCACCCACACCGATCCGCAGCAGATCGGCGGCCGCTACCTCGGCACCACGGCACCCGCCCTGCGCGGTGAGACGTTCAGCGAGTTCTACACCGGAACGCTGGGCCCCTCGATCCGCGCCGTCGCACCGGTGCGCGACGACGGCGGACGCATCGTCGGCCTGGTGTCGGCGGGGATCACCCAGCAGACGCTGGCGCAGCGCTGGCGCGCGCAGGTGCCCACGATCGCCGCGGTGACGCTTGCGGCGGTGGCGATCTCGTCACTCGGCACATGGCTGATCCGGCGACGCCTCATGCGCCAGACGCACGGTCTGCGGCCCGACGAACTGCGCGTGATGTACGAACACCACGACGCGATCCTGCATTCGGTGTCCGAGGGGCTGATCGTGCTCGACCGCGACGGGGTGGCACTGGTCAACGACGAGGCCCGCCGTCTGCTCGGGTTACCGCCGGGGCCCATCGACACCACCGCGCTGCCCCGGTTCCTGCAGACCTCCGATCCCGGGGTTCGGGACGAGGTGCACGTGACCGACGAACGGGTGCTGGTGGTCAACCGCTCCAAGGTGGCCGGCTCCGATTCGGAGGTGGTGACGATCCGTGACCGCACCGAATTGCAGGGCGCGCTCGGCGAACTCAGCTCACTGCAGGTTCTCGCCGACTCGCTGCGCGCGCAGGCGCACGAGGCGGCCAACAAGCTGCACACCGTCGTCACCATGGTGGAGATGGGCCGTTCCGAGGACGCGGTGCGCTTTGCGACCCACGAACTCGAGTTGTCGCAGCGCCTCGTCGATCGGCTGTCGGAGGCCGTCGCCGAACCCGCCCTGGTGGCGTTGCTGCTGGGTAAGACGGCGCAGGCCGACGAACGGGGTATCGCGCTGACCGTCACCGAGGACACCCATCTGCCGTCGCACAGCGACGCTCTGTCGGGCCAGGAGATGGTCACCGTGCTGGGCAACCTCGTCGACAATGCGATGGACGCCTGCGATCGCGACGACCCGTGGGTGGAGGTGACGGTCAACCAGAACGAGGAGCGGTTGCTGATGCGGGTGGCCGACAGCGGTGCGGGGATGGACGCGGACACGTTCGCGCGGGCCATGCAGCGCGGGTACTCGACCAAATCGGGAGACGGGCAGGCGCATCACGGGCTGGGGCTGGCGCTGGTCGCACAGGTGGCGGCCCGGCACGGCGGTACGGTCACCGCCGACGTCACCTACGGTTCGGTGGTGACCGTGACGGTGCCGGTGGGGGCCTCGTGAGCGCACCGCCGATCTCGGTGCTCATCGTCGAGGACGATCCGTTGATCGCGGAGGCGCATCAGAGCTACCTGTCCCGGTTGGCCGGATTCGCCACGGCGGCGGTCGCGCACACCGCCCGTGACGCGATGCGCGCGGCGTCCGGTGCGGCCGCGGGTGCGCACCCCATCGATCTGGTGCTGCTCGACCTGGGCCTGCCCGACGCGACCGGCATCTCGCTGGCGTCGGCGCTGTCGGGATTGCGCCCGGCACCGGACATCATCGCGATCACCTCGGAGCGCGACCTGGAGATGGTGCGCGCGGCGGTGTCCCACGGCGCACTGGCGTATCTGCTCAAACCGTTCACGTTCGCCGCGTTCCGGGATCGGTTGGAGCGGTACCGGCGCTATCGCGAGGCGCTGCACGCGGGCATCGATGCGGCCAGCCAGGCCGAGGTGGACCGCGCGCTGGCCGAACTGCGGGGTTCCGCCGAACGTGCCGCGACACCCAAGGGCACGGCGCCCGGCACGAACGACGAGATCGCCAGGGCGGTGCGCGATTCCGACGAGGGGCTCACGGCCGACCAGGTCGCCACGCAGGTGGGCGTCTCCCGTGTCACGGCGTGGCGCTATCTCGAGCGGCTGGCCGACGACGGCACCGTCACCCGCCTCACCGACTACGGCAGGGCCGGCCGCCCGAAGACCCGCTACCAGTGGCGCTGACCGCTAGACGGCGGGCGTCAGCTCCCGCAGGTCCGGCCGGGCGATCGGATCGGTCGCGGCGGTCGCGGCGAACTGCGGGCGCGTGCGCGGTGCGGCCGACGGCACGGCCAGCGAGCTCATCACCCCGGCGAAGTCGGCCACAAACAGCCGGCGGCCGTCGTCGCGCACGGCCACGCAGGCCATGGTGGCGTCGCCGGTGATCTCGTCGATGACCTCGCTGGTCATCGCGTCGAACACGGCGACCCGGTCGTAGTCGACGACGTACACGCGGGCCTTGTCGGCGCTGACGGTCAACTGCGTGGGCGCACCGCCGATCGCGACCGAGTCGATGACCATGTTGGATCCGAGGTCGACGACGTCGATGCTGCCGCCGTGGCGACGGTCGGAACGCAGCACGTACGCCAGACCGTCGCGGCCGAGGGCGAGGTCGCGGATCGGCGAGAGCAGCCGCAGCCGCCTGACCACCCGTGCGGTCTCGGTGTCGATCGTCAGCAGCGCGCTGCCCGCCAGGCCGGTCGTGGCCGCGTAGAGCCGTCGTCCCGTGGCGTCGACCCGCACGGCGTCCACCGTGGTGCCGGGCCGGTAGGCGATGCCGATGGTGCCGAAGCGTTCCGCCGCGGTGTCGAGCACGGCGACGTCGACGTCGTGGTCGCCGGTGCGGCCGATGTAGAGCCGCTTGCCGTCGGGCGTGATGGTCATCGCCGTCGCGGTGAAGGCCAGCGGGTAGCGCGCGATGACGGCGCCCGCCCGCGTGTCGACCACGGTGACCGCATCGTCGTGCAGCGACGACGTGGTGACGTAGGCACGATCCTCGGCCACGGCGACGAGGCCGGGGTCACCGCCCACCGGAATCACCTTCGCGGAGCCGAGGGTGTCGGCGTCGATCACCGAGATCGAACGGTCCGTGGGGTTGGTCGTCACCACGAAGCCGGATGCGCTGTCGACGGCGATGTCGCCGACGGGTCCGCGTGGCAACACCGCGGCGTCGAGCACCGCGACCTGCGGGTCGTGTGCGGTCAGACCCGTCGTCGTCGCCTTCGGGGCGGCCACGGGCGTTTTCTTACGCGTGAAGATATTTGCCATGGTTCTCGGCACCTCCGCCGGCATGACGTGCACCGGCCGTTGAATTCAGTCGTTCATCGCGCCAGGACGGCGCGGTCCGAGCCGAGTCTAGCGACGGCGCAACCCACCGAATCCCGGCGATTTCGTCCTCTGTCCACCCGGCTTGCGCAGACTCTCAGAGCACGCTTAGGAAACTCTTCGTTACTGCGCTGTGACCTTTTCGTGGCGAATTGCATAGGATCGGTGACCTGCAGGTTAACGCGTTCGGCAAAACTCTCATGATCAAACATCCCGATGCCCGAAATCACGGTTTCTTACCTTTTCCGCCGAAAATGAGCGGCAGATCACACCGGGACACCCCAGCAAATTCGTCGCTGGCGCCCCGCTGGACGGCCCCGCCCCCGGCGCGCACCCGCGACGTGCCACGGCTGCCTCCGCGCCCGGTCACCGGGTATTCGCTGGCGAGACGGGCTACCGGATCTTCGCACCGCACCGCCGCGGAGCCGGCGGGTCGATCTCGAGGTGTCCGCCGGACCGCCGGTCTACTTGCGGCACATGTCCGGCGAGTCGCCGCGGACCGGTGCGCCGACGGGCACCGTGTAGGTGGCGACGACCCCGGCGTCGTGCGGTGCGGTGTTGGCCACCCGGTGCGCGAGGCCGGCCGGGATGAACACGGCCTGCCCGGCCCTGTACGGCACGACGGCGCAGTCGGCGGCGGTCTGCAACTCGACCGTCCCGTCGGTGATCACCGAATGCTCCGGACCGGGATGGGTGTGCCAGCCACTGCTCGAGCCGGGCCGCATCTGCAGATCCTGCACGAGCAGCGTGCTCTGCTGACCGGGCGCCGTGGTTATCGACACCGACTGTCCCGTGTCCCCCTTCGCGATGTCGGTACGCACCACGTCACCTTCCGGTGGTGTGGCGGCGGCCGAGCCGGGCAGCGCCGCCAGGCCGATCACCGCGGCGAATACCACACCCCAACTCCGACGTCCGTCCATCACTTCCCCCTTCGGCGGTCAGGCTCCGGGCAGCGCGGGCACCGGTGACACGCCGGCCGGCGGGACGGCCGGTGGAACGGCCGGCGCCGGGAGCACCGGGGCGGCGGGCGGGGGTGGCGGCGGAGCGACCCCCACCCCGAGCACCCGCAGCAGGTCCGGTTTCATCGCCTGCAACTGCGAACCCCAGTATCCCCAACTGTGGGTGCCCTTCGGAGGGAAGTTGAACACCGCGTTGTGCCCACCGGCGGCCAGGTACTTCTGCTGGAACTCCTTGTTGGTCGACAGCGTGATGTTCTCCAGGTATCCCGCGCTGAAGTTGCCGCCGAAGTCGGTGCCGGTGTCGAGATCCGAGGCCACGCCGCCGCCGCAGTAGACCCACAGCGCGGTGCCGTTCGCGGCCAGCCTGCCGACGTTGACCATGGGATCGTTTCGGCGCCAGGCGACGTCGCTGGTGGGCCCCCACATGTTCTTCGGGTTGAAGCCGCCGGCATCCCTCATCGCGAAACCGATCAACGTGGGCCACAACCCGGCGGACGGGTTGAGATAGCCCGACAGCGAGCTCGCGAAGATGAACTGAGCCGGATACCAGGTCGCCAGGTTCAACGCCGCTCCACCCGACATCGACAGTCCCACAACGGCATTGCCGCGCGGGTCCTGACCCCGGTTGGCCGCCAGCCAGCCCGGCAGCTCCTGGGTCAAAAAGGTCTCCCACTTGTAGGTCACCGGCCCGGCGTTGCTCGCGGCGGGCTCGTACCAGTCGGCGTAGAAGCTCGACTGCCCGCCGACCGGCATCACGACCGACACGCCGGACTCGTGGAACCACTCGAACGCCGCGGTGTTGATGTCCCAGCCGTTGGCGTCCTCCTGGGCGCGCAGCCCGTCGAGCAGATACACCGAATGCGGTCCGCCGCCCTGGAATTGGACGCGAATCGGGCGTCCCATCGCCGGTGAGGGCACCTCGAGGGTCTCGATGGGCAAACCGTCGCGGGAGTACGCGGTCGCGGCCGGCGCCGTCGTCAACGACACCGACAGCAGTGCGGTGAGCAGCACCGCACCCAAGACCCGTGTCCATCTCCTGCCGTCGAATCGCTGTGCCACCGCTTCTCCATCTCGTCTCCGGACGTCGGCGACGCTAACAGCGGCCCGGCGACGCATCGCCGGTGAAGCGCGGGCCTTGACCCGCTTGTTATCAGACCTTGCGGAGACTGTGAGGTTGCGGTTCGACGGTGCCGGTGAGGCCGAGGTCGCCCAGCGCCTCGGTGACGACCTCGCGCAGTGCGTCTTTCGCGTTGCGTCCGCCGGGCCGCCAGGCCGCCACCGTGACCGACACCAGCCCACCCAGCCGGCAGGAGCC
This sequence comes from Mycobacterium sp. IS-1496, assembly GCF_001499995.1. GTDB lineage: Bacteria > Actinomycetota > Actinomycetes > Mycobacteriales > Mycobacteriaceae > Mycobacterium. Next base: position 43,222 of record NZ_LQIU01000026.1, on the reverse strand, counting down.
GACGAACAGCAGGCCGCCCGATTTGTCCAGAATGGTCGTGGTGATCTTCGGTTCGACGATGCGCGGCGCCATGAAGGCGGCGTCCGTACCGTCCGGCCGGTTCACCACGGGGTTCAGGTCACCGAGGTTCGAGCATCCGATCGGGGCGCCCCGTTCGACGATCATCGACTCGAGCCTGCGGACGAGCAGTCGAGGTGTGAGCGGCGTCAGCGGAAGCGGTTCGAGCAACTCGTTGGGCTTCTCCCGCAGCGCGGCGAATTCGCGTTTCATGGTGGCGCGCAGTTCGGTGAGATCGGTGGTGACCCGCACCGGGTCCGCCTTCATCCGCGCCTCGGTCAGGGCGTTGCCCCGGGTGTCGCCTGCGACGCGTTCGCTGACGGGATAGGACAGTGTCACCAGACCGGCGTCGTCGGTGCGGCCCAGCAGGTGTCCGAGGCGTGCGGCGAAACCGGCCAGCAACGAATTACTGTTGCCGCCCAACTCTTTTGCGCGGGCATCCCACTGGTCGGTGTCGACCAGCGTCACCACGCACGGCGCCACCACCGTGCGTGTCTCACCGGTAACCGTCTGCGCGCGCGCCGAGGACATCGACGACGCCAGGTCGTCGCGCTGCGACCGGGCCACCCGCACGGTGGCGGCCACCGCCCGCCCCATGTCGGGGAGGGCCCGGACCGCCTGTCGGGCGTCCTCGGCGATCGCCTGCCTCCGGCTGCGCGACGACGGTGGCGGGTATCCGAGGTCGCGCCGCACACCGGTGGCCGCATCGGAGACCGCCTCGCAGATGGCCAACCCGTCCCCGGTGGTGTGTGACACCACCAGGCTGACTGCCGCACCCCCGCCGACCAGCGGTTGGACCCCGAGGTGCCACTGCGGTCCGAACTCGGGGTCGATGGGCATGGCGGCCCGCTCGTCGGCCCACGTCCACACGTCGTGGCGCGGCCGGTCGTCGGCGGCGATGTCGAGGTCGACGGGTCCGGTGGACGCCACCCAGCGATGCCTGCCGAACGGCAGCGGCGAACGTTCGACACGGCGGCCCAGCAGACCGTGGCCCAGGTTGCGGTGGAACCGGCGGAGGCCTTCGATGTCGACGGGGCTGTCGTAGACCCAGGTGAACTGGATGAGAGGCCCCCGGCCGAGCGCCCGCAGCCCGAGAAACGATGCCTGGTCGATGTAGGCGAGCGTGTTGTCCACCCACGTCACTCTAATCACGGCGGCCCGCGGGTCATCGGACATCACCCGATGACGCGCCAATCAGGTTGTGGCGCTTGGCCTCAGGACGAGGCCGACTTCGCAGGAGCCGCGGTGCGGATCAGGCTGCACCGCCACGGAGTACCGGCGGCCCGCTCGAGCCGCGTTGGCGTCGACGACCTCCTGGATCAGTCCCTGTTGGATACCGCGCACGACCTCGGGGGAGTCGACGGCGATCTCGGCCAGCGGGCAGGCGCAGATCTGGATGGTCACCTCCCCGAACGCGTCGGTGACCGAACGGATCTGGAAGCCGAGCTGGCCCAGTGCGCCCACGACGACGTCGACGACGGAGTCCTCGCCGGCGACCTCGGTGAGCCGGACCCGACGGGCGAGATCCGCGCCGATGCGCACGGCCCGCTCCTCCCGCTCGCCGGGGGTGCCGCCCAGGTGGGTGGCGAACAGAGCGACGATGTCGGCGTAGTCGAGCCTCGGCGCCAGTTCGTAGGTGAGGCGCGGACGTCCGACGCCTCCGCTGCGCGCCCCTCCCCCGCGGCGGATCGCCCCCTGACGCTCGAGAGTGGTCAGGTGGAACCGCGCTGTGGTGACGTGGATGTCGAGGGCGTCGGCCACCCGTCTGGCGTCCACCGGCCCGCCGGCGCTGCGCACCAGGCTGAGGACCCGCTGCCGCTGCAGACCGGCGGCGCGCTCCGACGCCGACTCAGTCGACGGTCTGTCGACGCCGCTGCCGGGCAATCGCTCTCCTCGGTCGCTCACCAGGAATGCCGGTGACATCCTCCCACGCCGGGCACAGTCCCATCAGGGCAGGAAGGTCACCAGGATCGAACTCGGCCGCACCGCGACCACGGCGTGCGGGACGTTGCGATCGACGAACACCAGCCCGCCCGCGCCGAGCGAATCGGTGCGTCCCTCACAGGTGACCTCGATCTCGCCCGAGAGGACGTGAACGTAGATCGGGTGCGCGGTCGCGTGTTCGGACAGCGCGGCCCCTTCGGCGAGCGCGATGTTGACCGCGCGGACGTCGCCGGCCTGGTGGACCACCTTGCTGGCGGTCGACCGGCCCTCCTCCTGCGGTGGGGGCAGGTGTTCCGCGCCGCCTGCGTAGACAACGTCGTAGGTCATGGCCGGCCGGCCTTCGGCTTGACGGCGATCACGCCGACAGCGGTCAGGTGGTCGCGGTAGTTCGTGAAGGTGCGCCTCATCGACAGGACCCGCTTGCGCGCGGCGCCCCGGGTGATGAGGTTGCCGACGATGCGCAGGACGCCGAGGAACCCCTCGTCGGCGAGTACACGAGCGGGTTGCAGCAGCGCCATCGGCGCCCGGTCCACGGTGATCACCCGGAAGCCGGAGGCGGTGAGCAGATCCGTCCACTCCTGGACCGTCAGCGGGCGGGCGTTGACCTTGATGGACCGGGCGAGGTCGCGCCGGATGGCGTCTTTGGTCTCGACGGCGAGCGTGTCGGGGGTCAGGCCGAGTTCGTGGATCGCGTACCGACCGCCGGGCCGCAGGATCCGGAACGCCTCGTCGAGGATCGCCTTCTTCGCCTTCCCGCCCTGCATCGTCAGCATCGCCTCACCGATCACGACGTCGGCGCTGTCGTCGCCGAGCCCGGTCGCGGCCGCATCCGCCACCACGACCCGGCCGCCGGCGGGGGCGACGACCGCCTCGACCGTCGACATGGAGGCGGCGTTGTCGTCGACGCCGACGTAGGACTTCGGATTCGACGCGACGATGTCGCGGGCGGTCCGACCCAGCCCGGGACCGAGTTCCACCACGTCGGCGCCGGTGATCTTCGCGGCGGCCAGCACGCGCGAGGTCAGTTCCAGACCGCCTGGGCGCAGCACCCTCTTGCCCAGCCGCGCCAACAGCCAGTGCCCAGGGACGTCGGCGTCGGAACGCTGGGCCAGGGGTAGCGAACTCTTGTCCGTCATCGATTGACCACTTTCTTGTCGGGCAGCCCGGGGGCCACGGGGACGAACAGCGTCCACAGCCACGGGGTTTCGGCGGTGCTCACGGCTTCGGCCCGCACCGCGTCCGGGGCCTGGGTGGCCACGAGCAGGTGGATCTGGGCGCTCAACTCCTCGAGCGTCGGCACCGGAGAGGTGAGCGCGAACCCGGGTTGCGCGTGCGCCGGCTGCGCCACCGCGGCCATCACGGTCAGCGTGGCCACCGTCGCCGCGATCACCCGAAAAAACGCTCTCACCTGCGGCTCCTGCATTTGAAGGAAGATTGTCCTCCGAATGGTAGGGGTGGCCCCAGGGGTCGACAAGACCTACGTCCGCGCCTCAGCGGGGGTTCGCGCGCAACCGTGTGGGGTGATCACGGCACCCGGCCGGGCCGTCAGTCGTGCTCCCCCAACCGGACGACCAGCGGTTCGAGGTCGGCGAGCTGTTCACTCATCCGCTGCAGGGTTTCCGTGACCGGCGGCCTGCCGCGGTGTTCGTCGCAGGCTTTCTGCCAACCCAGCCGCCACATGCGCGCGGCCAGCAGATCCCCCGCGTACGGGCAGTCGATGGTGTGGGGAAATGCCGCCTGCCCCTCGCGATAGATGCGCACAAGTCGGTGACTCATGGAACGGACGCTAACGCCGTCCTGTGACATCACGTCTGCAGTCGCCGCCCGCGGACGGTCTCCAGCGCCAGGTAGGTGGTTGCCGCGGCGATACCGCCGGCCAGCCACGACAGGTCGACGCCGCCGAGGGCGGTCGCGATCGGTCCCTGCAGCAGCGGCGTCATGCCGTACATGAACATCCAGGTGAACAGGATGCCGACGCCGAGCGCCAACAGTGCCGTCGGCCGCACCGTCGGAAGGAGCCCCGCGCCGGGCGGAGCCAGGAGCGCCTCGGGGTCGACCTGCCGCCGCGCGATCACGAACCAGTGCACGAGGACCACCGCGGCCCACGGCGCCACCCAGCCGACGATGCCGATCAGCCAGCTGTCGATCATCAGCGCGAAGTCGCCGTTGTACACGAAGAGCACGACCCCGGCCATGGCGACGGCGCCGATGACGAGGTTGAGGATCCGGCGGTCGATGTGGATGTCGAGCGCCTGGGTCGAGACCGTGCACGTGTAGATGTTCAGGATGTTCGTGGCCAGCGGTCCGTGCACGACGAGCAGCAGGACCGGGATGGCCAGTACGCCGTAGGCGTCGACGATGATCTCACCCGGGTCCGCGGACGAGCTGAGCGTCGCCAGCGTCGCGCCGAGGGCGCCCAGCCAGACCACCGGGATGAACTGGCCCAGCGCACTGGCCGCGAACAGTTTGCGTGCGGGCACGGTGGTGGACACGAATCGCGAATAGTCGGCCGCGTAGCCGAACCAGGTGACACCCCAACCGATTCCGATGGCCGTCATCACCGCGGACAGGGCCGCGATGTGCTCTCCGGTGGTCAGCGTCGCGTCACCGGCGTACCCCCACTCGACGTCGAGGCCGAACCAGGCGACCGCCGTCATCGCGACCAGGATCGCCACGGTGGGCGGCACGGTCCAGCGTTCGAACGCCGCGATCACCCGGTAGCCGAACCAGGCGATCACCACCTGGATCACCATGATGGTGGCGCCCACCGCGATCCGCGGACCGTGGGCGGTGCTCTCAGGATCGACGATGCCGATGCGGCCGAGCAGCGCCATCACCAGGTCGAGCACGATCCAGGTGTTCACCGCGCACCACCCCATGCACACGATCGCCTGCACGGCGGCGGGTACGTAGGCGCCGCGGCGTCCGAAGATGGCGCGCGACAACACCATTCCGGTCACCCCGGTGCGCTGCCCGATCACGACGAAGATGCCGAACAGCGACATCCCGATCAGGTTGCCGACCGCGAGCACCGCGATCGTCTCCCACAGGCCCAGGCCCATCGTGACGCCGAGGGCGCCGAGCACCCAGTTGATCGGCGCGATGTTGGCACCGGCCCAGATCCAGAACTGCCCGCGTACATCGGTCGTCCTGCCGGACTCCGGGATGACGGTGAGGTCGGATTCGAGGCGCTCGGTGACCTCGGGGGTCGGCTCGCCGGTGGCGACAGCGGACATGGCGGTTCCTGTTCTCCGATGAGAGGCCAGCCGCGCCGTTGCGGTGTCCATCCTTCAGCGATGTGGTGACGATCCTCGATAGTTTTACATCGCCCGTTCACTTTCCGCTCACCATCACGCAGCGCGCTGTCGGTTCGGATGCTGCAATGGGCGCATGCCGAAAACACCGACGGGCGTGCTGCGGCTCGCAACCGCCGCGGTCCTGGCCGCGGTGGTGGCGGCACCGGTCGCTTCCGCCCAGCCCGAGCCGACGGCACCGGCGGATTTCGTCTCGCTCGGCGACGTCGATCCGTCGATCCTGTTGGACATCCGCTACGTCACACCGCACAACTTCACCGGCGCCCCGGTCGACGGGTACCGGGCTCCGCTGTGCCTGCTCACCCGCCCGGCGGCCGACGCGCTGCGGCGTGCACAGCAGGAGTTCACGGCGCAGGGCTACTCGCTGAAGGTCTACGACTGCTACCGGCCGCAGCGCGCCGTCGACCAGTTCGTCGCCTGGGCGAACGACCTGCCCGATCAGCGGATGAAGGCGGAGTTCTACCCGCGTGTGGACAAGACGCGGCTGTTCGCCGACGGTTACATCGCCGACAACTCGGGGCACAGCCGGGGCAGCACCGTCGACCTCACGCTCGTCGCGCTGCCCGCGCGAGAGCAGCTGCCGTTCCTGCCGGGACAGCCACTGGTCGACTGTGCCGCACCGGTCTCGCAGCGCTTCGGAGACAACACGATCGACATGGGCACCGGCTACGACTGCTTCGACACCCTGGCGCACACGCTCGATCCGCGGGTGCAGGGTGAGCAGTTGAAGAACCGGCTGCTGCTGAAGGAGGGGCTCGAGGAGCAGGGGCTGGTGAACTACGAGAAGGAGTGGTGGCACTTCACGTTCAAGCCGCAGACGTATCCGGACACCTACTTCGACTTCCCCGTCGACCCGTCCTCGCTGACGGGTTAGGCCACCGGCAGGAGCACCGACCGCGTCGGCTGCCACAGCGACACCGGGATGATCGCCGGCCGCGAGGTCGCCACCGGGGTGCCGAGGACGGTGGCGGTGGCGCGGCCCTTGCGGGTCGGGATCTCGACACGCGAGCCGGGTAGCCCGTAGATGCCGGTGCAGTCGGCGCCGGTGCAGGTCCCGGTGTCGGCGTCGATGCGGCCGGCGAACATGTCGTTGATCCAGCCGGCCATCAGATGCTGTGCGGCAGGCGGGTTCTGGGGTTCGGGGAACCCGGCGACGAGGTAGGCGGACAGCTGGATGACGGGGTTGCCGCCGAGCATCGAATCCATGTGCACGCCGCCGTTGAGTTCGACACCGTGGAACTTCCCGGCCCGGCCCGCATTCAAGGCCTGGGTGATGTTGCTGGTCGAGTTCAGGTAGTTGGTCGGCGCGTGCAGTTCGAGGAACGGGACGTAGGTGCCGGTGGCGTCCAACGCCTGCAGCGAGTTCCCCACGATGTCGGTGCGCGGCGGGACACCGTCGAGGGAGATCACACCGGCGAGGTGGTTGGCTTCCCCGTTGGCGGTGACGAACCGGGCGTAGTGACCCGAGGCCCCGGCCACCAGGCCGCCGCCGAGGGAGTGGCCGACCAGGACGAAGTCCTGCGGGAGGGTGGCGGTGGCGCCGTAGCGGGTGGTGTAGCCGGCGGCCACGGCGCTCGCGTTGAGCGCCTCGCGGTCGCCGGTGAACAGTTCGGCGACGGCGCGGTACATGGGGTCGCCCCCGAGCCAGAAGTCGTCGGTCCGAAACGGGTTCGAGGTCAGCGTGGGTGCGACCACGACACTGTTGGTGCGCTCGGCGAGGTAGGCGGCGGTGTGGCTGTACATGGTGCCGTTGGCGAGGAACCCGTGCTGCAGATAGATGATGCGCGTGGGCGGTTCGTCGGTGTCGGGGAAGTACCAGTCGGCGCTCACCCGGCGGCCGTCGGCGATCTCCAGCGTCGACGTGCGGACGGTCACGGTGCTGCCCGGCGGCAGTTGCGGCGGCCCGGTGATCACCTTCGTGACGGCGCCGAGGAAGTCGAAGACGACGGAGCCGAACGCCTTGACCACCGGCGGCAGCTGATCTATGAACCCGAACGGTGACGGCAGCGGGGACGGCAGCGCCGGGACGGTCAGTGGTGCGACGAAATCGTGTGCAGGAGCATCAAATTCGTCCTGCCGACCCACCCTCGCCGCGGCGGAGTCCGCTTCGAACATCGCGGTCGCTGTCGGCTCGAGTTCGTCCGCCACGGCGACGTCGTCGACGGGTAAGTTCCCGACGGGCTCGTTCTCGACGGGCTCGTTCTCGACGGGCTCGTTCTCGACGACGGGGTTCGTGTCCGTCGGCTCGTCGGCGGGTTTCTCGTCGCGCGGTTCTGCATCGACCGGTTCTTCGCCAACCGGTTCTTCGTCAACCGGTACTTCGTCGACCGGTTCTTCGTCAACCGGTTCTTCGTCAACCGGTTCTTCGTCGACCGGTTCTTCGTCGACAGGCCGCTCGTCGAGCGTCTCTTCGTCTTCGGCTTCTTCAGCTTCGGGCTCGGGGTCGTCGTCGAGGGTGGTCGTGTCGTCGGCGGCATCCGGGCCGGGATTCGTCTGCTCGGAACTCGAGGCGGGGGACGGACCAGGACCGTCGGCCTCCGTCTCGGCGGCGGCAGCCCCCGCGCCGGCCAGCGCAGCCGCCGACACACCCGCGGTGACCACACCGATCCCCAGCCAGATCGGAATGCGCTCCATCCTCAACCCCCGTCTCGCGGCGTCCGCCGAGACGGATGGTGGCACAGGTCAGCGTGGTGGAGGGGCGGTTTCGCGGGGTGGGCGGCGCCGGATCAGCGACCGCCGTCGCAGCAGGCCTCTCCGCGCCAGGCCTCGCGGCCTTCCTTGACCGCCACGGCGGCGATCACCAGCGCGGCGACCGGGTCGGCCCACGACCACCCGAAGGCGCTGTTGAGCACCAGTCCCGCCAGCAGGACCGCCGACAGATACGTGCACAGCAGCGTCTGCTTGGAGTCGGCGACGGCCGAGACCGAACCCAGTTCGCGACCCGCTCGCCGCTGGGCCCAGGACAACACCGGCATGATCGCCAGGCTCACGGCGGCCAGCACGATGCCGACCGTCGAGTGCCGCGCTTCACCGATGCCGAACAGTGCGCGAACGGAGTCCACCGTCACGAACGCCGCCAGCCCGAAGAAGGAGAACGCGATGACGCGCAGGGCGAGCTTCTCGCGCGCTTCGGGATCACGGCCGGCGAACTGCCAGGCCACTGCCGCGGCGGACGACACCTCGATGACCGAATCCAGCCCGAACCCGATCAGCGCCGACGACGACACCCGCGCACCCTCGGTGAGCGCGACAATCGCCTCGACGACGTTGTACGAGATGGTCGCCGCGACGAACCACCGGATGCGCCGCGCCAGGAGGTCGCGCCGGTGTGCCGTCAGAATCCGATCGGCAGGCATCAGCAGCACTCGCACCCGTTGCCGTCGTCCCCGGCGCAGCAGCAGTTCGGGTCGACGGCCAGCACCAGTCCCATCAGATCGTTGAGCGCGGCGCCGATCCGCCCGTCGGCCAACTCGTAACGGGTGCGCCGCCCTTCCGGCACCGCGGTCACCAGACCGCAACCGCGAAGGCAGGCCAGATGATTCGACAGGATCTGGCGGCTGACGCCGAGCCGATCGGCCAGTTCCGAGGGGTAGGCCGACGATCGGTTGAGCTCGAGCATGATCCGCGTTCGAGTGATGTCCGACAGCGCATGCCCGAAGCGCGCCAGGGAGTCGGTGTGGGTCAGCGTCGGCATGCGCCGACAGTACATCCGAATCTGTACAGTTGTCACCCTCCGCACACCCGCACGCCGTGGGAGTTCGGGCCGCGTCACATGTGGGTATGCCGGAGCAGAGCGAACGGGTCCGACGAGGAGGCGCGCAATGGTGGGTCTGGGTGTGGTGTTGCTGATCTTGGCCGCTGTGGCCGTACTGGTCGGCCTGGTCTTCTACGGCAACGGTGTGGGGACGGTCCCCGACCAGCCCATGCGTGACGCGACCGCCACCCGGCGGGGCGTCTCCCGGATCGCGTGGTCGGATCTCTTCTCGACGATGAAGACCTCGGTCAAGGGAGCCACCGATTCCGATGCCGACCGGCGTCAGCGGTCGGCCTCGATGGGGGCGTTCCTCGTCCTCGTCGGTTTGATCCTGGTGGTCCTCGCGATCGTCTCGTTCCTCACCGCCATGCTGTGACCACCGGTTGACCGGGTCAGCCGTTGGCCGGAGGGTTCGGGTTCTCCGGGCTGGGGCTGACGGTCGTCGTCGTCGGCGGTGTCGTCTCGGTGACCGTGGTGGTGGCGGTGGTGGTCGGACTGGGGCTCGTGGTCGGCGGCGGAGTCGTCGTCTCGGTGACCGTGGCGGGCGGGACGGGCGCGACCGTGGTGGTGACCGTCGACGTGGAGGTCGACGTCGACACCGACGTCTCGGTGCTCGCCGGGCTGATCACGCCGCAGGCGATGCGGGTGTCGGCGCCTTCGGTCGAACCGGGCATGTCGGAGCCCTGGTGGAGGAGGATCGACGAGCCGTCGGGGCCTTTGAGCTGCTCCTCGGTGAACGCGTCGGTGGTGGCGACGAGCTTGCCCGCCCCGTCGGAGCGCACCAGCAGGGGCGGCAGGTCGCCGCTGGCCGGCATGCCGGTCCTGCCCTCGGCCTGGAAGTGCTCACCGGCCGAGGCGAAGTCCCCCGTCGGTCCGCCGTTGGGTGCGGGCGAGTTCGGCTCGCACCGGCCGAACTGGTGGATGTGCAAACCGTGGAAGCCCGGCGACAGGGTGCCGTCGCCGACGGTTTCCACAGTCACGGTGGCGAATCCGCCGGCGAAGTCGATGGTGGCGTCGGCGACCGCGTTGCCGTCGGTCGTCTTGATCTGGGTGGTCAGTGCCGCCGGGGCGGCCCCTGACGTGGTGGAGGTGGACTCACCCTCCCCCGATTCGTTTCCGCAAGCGGTCAGGACGGCGGCGGGCGCGGCGAGCAAAGCGATGGCGACGGTGACATGCTTGTTCATGGTCGGTCTTCTACCCTTGCGACGACGCAAAGAAACCGCCGATGGGCTCGATCCGCGCCGGCGACACCAGCGCCAGGTTCATGGCCGCAGCCGTTGCGGGGCCGACGATGCCGTCGACCTTGAGTCCGTGAGTCCGCCGCTGGAACTCCCTGACGGCAGCCTCGGTCTGCGGGCCGTAGATGCCGTCGGCCGCCAGATGTCCCGCGTACGCGGAGTAGTTCGCCTTGAGCAGGCGCTGCAGCCGCGCCACCTGAGGTCCCCGGGATCCGCGGGTGAGCAGGACGTCGGCGTACTGACCGACCGGAACGGGCGGTCTCGGCGTCGGCGCCGGATGGGGGATGCTGCCGATGCGGGCCTGGATGTCGGCCCGGAGAATGGTCATGTCGATGGCGCCCGGATCCCATTTGCCTTGCGCGCGGCCGGCGTACTCCTTGTGTCCTATTGTGCGACTCGAATTCTGCGCGAGCCGCCGATTGATCGCGGCACAGCACCGGACGAGCGCGTCGTACTGGGCGTCGGGCCAATTCGTGCGGTGCGGCGCCGTTGGGCTGGTTCCGCTGTTGGCGCACTCGATTCCCACGGTGTGCCAGTTGCCCATGTTGGTCGGCAGCCATGGGTACATTCCGACGCCCGCATGCCACGCGACTCCGGCCGCCACCACGGTCACGGTGCCGTCCCGTGCGATGTGCAGCTGCGACAACGGCCCACGGAGGTCGGGCCTGCCGTCGGCGATGGAGGCGGCGCTGGCGGTGTCGGATCCGGTGTGATGGACCATCACGCCACGGATGTCCTTCATGTCACCGTGGCCGCGATCGCGCCAACCGGGATACTCCACGAGCCGAACCCCCTCGGCGCGCAGCACGTCTGCGAGCCAGACCGGGTCACCGGTCCACGGTCGTGCCTCGGCCACGGGATTCCTCTCGCCTCCGCCGGTACCAGTGCTCGACTCCAGCGTAGGCCGGTCGAGGAGGCCGGGCCGTTCCTCGTGATCACCAAATGGGTTGCCTCGGAACGCTACCGCGCATGACGGGCAAGTCGTAACGTTCATAGTGCCGGCGCGTCCTTCGACCGAAGGAGCGAACACATGGTCAGAACACACACGGTCGCCGCGGGAGAGACGCTGTCGGCACTGGCACTGCGCTTCTACAACGATGTGGAGCTGTACCGGCTGATCGCCACCGCCAGCGGGATCGCCGATCCTGATGTCATCAGCGTGGGGCGACGGCTGATCATGCCCGACTACACGAAATACACGGTGGTCGCCGGTGACACGTTGTCAGGGCTGGCATCGCGTTACTACGGCGATGCCTCACTGAACTCGCTGATCGCCGGCGCCAGCGGAATCACCGAGACCGGCACCATCAAGGTGGGTCAGCGGCTCATCATCCCCGACATCGCCAGATACTCAGTGGCCGAGGGCGACACGCTGGAGGCGTTGGCGTCACGGTTCTACGGCGACGCGTCGTTTCATCCGCTGATCGCCACCGTCAACCGCATCGCCGATGCCGATGTCATCGACGTCGGACAGCGCCTGGTCGTCTTCGTCGGACGCAGCGACGGCTTCGGCCTGCGGATCGTGGACCGCAACGAGAACGACCCCCGTCTGTGGTACTACCGATTCCAGACCGCGGCGATCGGGTGGAATCCCGGTGTCAACGTTCTGCTGCCCGACGACTACCGCACCAGCGGGCGCACCTATCCCGTCCTCTACCTGTTCCACGGCGGGGCCGCCGACTTCCGTCAGTTCGACTTCTTGGGCATCCGTCAACTCACCGCAGGAAGGCCGATCATCGTCGTGATGCCCGACGGCGGGCAGGCGGGCTGGTACTCGAACCCGGTCACCTCCTTCGTCGGTCCGAGGAATTGGGAGACCTTTCACATCGCCCAACTGCTGCCGTGGATCGCGGCCAACTTCCGGACGTACGCCGACTACGACGGCCGTGCGGTGTGTGGGTTCTCGATGGGTGGCTTCGGTGCGCTGAAGTACGCGGCCAAGTACTTCGGCCACTTCGCCTCGGTGAGCAGCCACTCGGGACCGGCGAGCCTGCGCCGTGACTTCGGCCTGGTGGTGCACTGGGCGAACATCACTTCCGCGGTGCTGGACCTGGCGGGTGGGACGGTCTACGGCGCACCGTTCTGGGATCAGGCCAGGGTGACCGCCGACAATCCGGTCGAGCGGATCGACAGCTACCGGAACAAACGAGTGTTCATGGTCGCCGGCACCAGCCCGGACCCGCTCAACTGGTTCGACAGCGTGAACGAGACCCAGGTGCTCGCCGGCCAGCGGGAGTTCGGCCAACGCCTGAGGGCGGCCGGGATCCCGTACGAGTCACGAGAGGCGCCCGGCGGGCACGTCTTCCGGCCGGACGTCTTCCGCGTCGACCTCGACGGCATCATCGCCCGGCTGCGGCGCGCCGCGCTCTAGCAACCTACGGAAATCGCATTCTCGAATTCGATACGCGATTTTCGACAAATGCTGGGTGCCTTCTCCGCCTCGGAGAGTACGTTTCCCTCATGCAGACGGTCCGCAGTTTCTGCCGGATCTGCACCTCGGTGTGCGGCATCCTCGTCGACGTCGACGGTGACCAGGTCGTCCGAGTTCACGGCGATCAAGATCATCCGTTCTCCCGCGGCTACACCTGCGGGAAGGGCCGGGCGCTGCCCTTGTTGCATCATCATCCGGACCGGCTCGAGCGGCCACAGATGCGGATCGACGGCACACTGCAGGACACCCCATGGGAGGTGTGCCTCGACGACCTCGGCGCGCGGCTCAAAGACATCATCGACCGGCACGGGCCGGAGTCGGTGGCCTTCTATTTCAGCACCATGGAGAGCGCCGGCTTCCGGATGGCCGAAGCGCTGCACGCAGCCATCGGCACGCCCGCGAAGTTCAGCCCGCTGACCATCGACGGCACCGCCAAACCGCTGGTCTCCGATCTTGTCGGCGGGTTCATGGGCCTGTCCGGGCGCACCGATTTCGACCACGCGGACTTCCTGATGCTCGTCGGCGTCAACCCGGTCGTGTCCCACGGCCACGCGATCTCCATGCCCAACCCGACCGGGACGGTGCGTGCGATCGCCAAGCGCGGTCAGGTGTGGGTGATCGACCCGCGCCGCACCGAGACCGCCCGGCTGGCCACCGGCCACCTCGCGCCGCGGCCGAGCACCGATCACGCCGTGCTGGCGTACCTGGTGCGCGAGATCCTGCGGGACGGCATGAAGCCCGACGTGCCGGTGCAGGGACTGGACGATCTCGCGGCGGCGGTCGAGCCGTTCACTCTCGAGCACACCGCGCACCTCGCCGACGTCGACGCGGACGAGTTGACCCGGCTCGTCGCGGCGGTACGCGCCGCCGACTGTGTGGCGATCGAGACCGGCACCGGTGTCACGATGACCGCCGACCGGGCCAACGTCACGCAGTGGCTGGCCTGGGTGCTGATGATCCTCACCGGCGCGATGAACCGGCCCGGCGGCACCTGGTTCCACCCCGGATTCGCCTATCAGCTCGAGGCTTTCGGCGATCTTCTGCCGGTCACGCCGATCGAGGGCGCATTCGGACCCGGCCCACGGAGCCGGCCCGAGGCCCAGGCCTTCATCAACGAGTGGCCGTGCGCCGTCCTGCCCGACGAGATCGCCGCGGGCAACATCCGCGCGCTCATCAACGTCGGCGGCAGCCTGGTGACCAGCTTCCCCGAGACCGGCAAGCTGGTGCCCGCGCTGCAGTCGCTGGAGGTGTTCGCCACCACCGAGATCGTCAACAACGAGACGACGCAGTTGGCGACGCACGTGCTGCCCACCAAGGATCCGTTGGAGCGTCCCGACATCACGATCCACGACATCCTCAGCGCACGGGTGTCGGTGCAGTACACCCCGGCGGTGGTGGAACCGGTCGGCGAACGACGCTCGATGTGGTGGGTGTTCGCCGAGATCGGCAGGCGCCTCGGCTACGACCTCGGGAGCCTCGGCGACCCCGCGACCAGCACCGACGATGACGTGCTGAGCGTCCTGCTCGCCGGTGCACGCTCGAAGTACGACGAGGTCGCCGCGACCGGCTATGCCGATGCGGGCCGCGAGCTTCCTGCGGCATGGGTCGACGCGCACATCGACCGGATGGGCGGCTGGCGGCTCGCCCCGCCGCTGCTGGTCGATCAGCTTCGCGCGCTGGACCCGCCGCCGCCGTTGGTGATGGTGCCGCGCAGGCAGCGCAAGAAGCTCAACGGCCAACTCGATTTCCTCGGGGAGCCACCCGAGATCCTGATCAACCCCGACGACGGGGCCGCCGCGGGTGTCGTCACCGGCGCGCCGGTCACGGTGCGCAGCGCCAACGGGGAGATCACCGGTGTCGCGAAGCTCGACCAGTCGATGCGGCGCGGCGCGGTGTCCATTCCCCACGGACATCACGTCGCCAACGTCAACCGGCTCACCAGCAAGGACGACATCGACGTCGTGACCGGCATGGTCCGCTACTCCGGGATCGCGGTCAGCCTGCATCCGGCCTGACCGCAGCGCGTCTCGCGGGGCGACATCGCGGGGCGGTCACATCGCGGTGTCGAGTTGGCTGTCCGATGGACGGATCGCGATCCGCTGTTAGGGTCGGGGCCATCGTGCGGTGCAACGACGCAGTTCTTCAGAAGCGATGGCGCCCAGCCGTCGCGCTGATGCTCGCGCTCTGGCTCGTCGCGGTCGGATTCGACTGGACCCCGCCCAGGGCCGACGAGCCGCACCATGGACCGCACGCCCTGGCTGCCGGTCTGCACGGCGACCCCGCCGTGGTGGCTGACCACGCGCACCTGGAGAACGGCTCGACACCCGTCTCTCCCGACACGTTCGCCGACGCGGTGCGGCCGCGCGCCACCGTGGCCTTGATGGCGCTCGGCCTGCTCACCGCGATGGTCGTCGTCGCCGTGTTCTACCGGGGGACGACGCTGGCCCCCATCCGCGGCCCACCCCGCAGCCTCGCCGCACCCCTGACCGGTCGGGTCCTGCTGACCCGGCTCTGCATCTCGCGCCGCTGATCAGGCAGCGCCGGCCCGTGCTCCCCATGAGCCCGGCCGGCCGAGGCTGCCCCCCGTCAGCGCTGCGCGGCACGCCGTCGCGGCTCGAACCGAAGCGACGCACGCTATGAACCCTGTCCTGTCCCTACGCCCATTCACCCTGTCCCCGTCCCGGCAGCGCCATCTCGGCCGCTATGAACGCCCGGGCACGATGGTCGGCGACACCCCGGTGCTACGCATCGGAGCACCCTTCACCCCAGACGAACGCGGGTTCTGGGCCAAACTCGAAGGCTTCAACCCCGGCGGGATGAAGGACCGGCCCGCCATGCACATGGTCGAACGCGGTCGAGCCAGGGGCGCCCTGCGGCCGGGTGCCAGGATCGTCGAATCCACCAGCGGAACGCTCGGACTCGGGCTGGCACTGGCGGGGACGGCGTACGGACATCCCGTCACCCTGGTCACCGACCCCGGCATGGAACCCATCATCCAGCGGATGCTGACGGCGTTCGGCGCTCGCATCGACCTGGTCACCGAACCGCACCCCGTCGGGGGCTGGCAACGGGCGCGTCAGGAACGTGTGCAGCAGATTCTGTCTTCCGATCCGCACGCCTGGTATCCCGACCAGTACAACAACCCCGACAACGTCGAGGCCTACCGGCCGCTGGCACTCGAGTTGCAGGCGCAGCTCGGCCGCATCGACGTTCTCGTGTGCTCGGTGGGCACCGGCGGCCACTCGGCCGGTGTGGCCCGGGTACTGCGCGAGTCCAATCCCGGCCTACGGTTGATCGGCGTGGACACGATCGGGTCGACGATCTTCGGTCAACCCGCCAGCACGCGCCTGATGCGCGGCCTCGGGTCGAGCATCTACCCGGGCAACGTGGACTACGCGGCGTTCAGCGAGGTGCACTGGGTCGCTCCCGCGGAGGCCGTGTGGGCGTGCCGCACGCTGGCCGCCACGCACTACAGCAGCGGCGGGTGGAGCGTCGGAGCGGTCGCACTGGTGGCCGGGTGGGCTGCCCGCACCCTTCCGGCCACGACGACGGTCGCCGCGATCTTCCCGGACGGGCCGCAGCGCTACTTCGACACCGTCTACAACGACGAGTACTGCCGCGACCATGACCTGCTCGATGCCCCGCCGCCCGCCGAGCCCGCGGTGATCGGCCATCCGCGGGAGCAGGTGGTGTCGTCGTGGACGCGCTGCACCGATGTCGTCGACCCGATGGCGGTGGCGCGGTGACGGGCGTCCTGACGCAGTTCCGCAGCTTCGGCTGGCCCAGCCGGATGCTGATGATCAACCAGTTCGGCATCAACCTCGGCTTCTACATGCTGATGCCGTATCTGGCCGGTTACCTGGCCGGCCCGCTGGGTCTGGCCGCGTGGGCGGTGGGCCTGGTGCTGGGGGTGCGCAACTTCTCCCAGCAGGGCATGTTCATCGTGGGGGGCACCCTGGCCGACCGGCTCGGCTACAAACCGCTGATCGTGGCCGGGTGCCTCCTGCGGACCGCGGGTTTCGGCCTGCTGATCTTCGCCGAGTCGTTACCGGCGGTGTTGATCGCCTCAGCGGCAACGGGATTCGCCGGGGCGTTGTTCAACCCAGCCGTCCGCGCATACCTCGCCGCCGATGCGGGTCCGCGACGTGTCGAAGCGTTCGCGATGTTCAACATCTTCTACCAGGCCGGCATTCTGGCCGGTCCCCTGGTCGGCTTGGCGCTGATGGTTCTCGACTTCCGCACGGCGGCTGCGGCGGCGGCCGCGGTCTTCGCCGCGTTGACCGTCGCCCAGCTCTTCGCCTTACCCCAGCACCGCGCCACCACACCGACCGAGAAGGGTTCGGTGCTGGCGGACTGGCGTGTGGTGCTGGCCAATCGGTCGTTCCTGCTGTTCGCGGCGGCGATGATCGGCTCGTACGTGCTGTCGTTCCAGGTGTACCTGGCGCTGCCGCTGCAGGCCGGATTGCTCGCTCCGGACGACGAGACCCGCATCGTGGCAGGGGTGTTCGTGATCTCCGGTCTGGTGGCGGTCTTCGGCCAACTGCGCATCACGCGGTGGTTCAGCGCCCGGTGGGGGGCGGGCCGTTCTCTCGCGGTGGGACTGGTGATCCTCGCGGCGGCATTCGTGCCGCTGGTGGTGGTACCGGACGGTCGCTTCGGGGAGGGTGTCGCGATCGCCGCGCTACTGGTGGCCGCGGGCGTGCTGGCGGTCGGGTCGGCGGCGGTGTTCCCGTTCGAGATGGACACCGTCGTCTCACTGGCGAACGACCGGCTGGTCGGCACGCACTACGGCTTCTACAACACCATCGTCGGGATCGGAATCCTCGCCGGGAACCTCGCCACCGGAACCCTGATGCAGGCCGCTCGCGACGCCGGTATGGCGGCGCTGACGTGGGTGGGGCTGGCCGTGATCGGATTGGCGTCGGCAGCCGCGCTGTACCGGCTCGACCGGACGGGTCGGCTTCGCCCGAGGACGATGACCGCTGTCTAGACGCCGGTGAGCGGCCGGCCGTCGGCCTGCCACGCCCGCATACCGCCGCGCAGTTCGATGACGTCGGTGTAGCCGAGATCGCGCAAGGTCGCGGCCGCGGTGGTGCTCATGGGCCCGGACCGGCAGTAGACGGCCAGCGGGGTGGACCGGTCGGCCGGGAGGCGGTCGGCCTGGTCGGCGATCTGGTCGAACGGTATCGACAGGTCGGTACCGGCGATGTCGCCTTCGAAGGGCACGTGCACGTTGACGGTCAGCCGCCCGGGTTCGGCGACGGCGTCCGCGAATTCGGCGGGATCCACCAGTTGGGCGACGGAGGCCTCAGCGGTGCTCGACGGCGGGGTGGGTGCGTCGGTTCCGCACGCCGACACGGTCATCACACCGCATGCCGTCGCCACCGCACCGAGCATCACCAACCGTCGTCCGGGCCGACGAGTCTTCTGATCCTGCACGGTCTTCAACGTACCCCTTCAGCGTCTCGCCTCGGGCTGCATGCGCTCGCGCAGGGAGTCGTAGATGGGTGGTGACCGGGTCAGTTCGGCGACCAGTACCGCCGCGGCGGTGGCGGCCAGCATCGGGATGGCGACGGCCGTGGTGGCCGTCATCTCGATGACGACGACGATGCCCGTCACGGGTGCGCGCACCGTTGCCCCGAAGAATGCGGCCATGCCCACCAGCGCCATCGGAATGCTCAGCGCGGCAATGTCTCCGGGCAACAGCGGGTCGGCCACTCCGGCGAAGAGCAGCCCCCACAGTGCGCCGACCGCCAGCAAGGGGGCGAACAGTCCACCCGGCACCGCGGCCGCGTACGACAGCGGTCCGGCGATGAAGCGCACCAGCAGATATCCGACCACCACCGGGAGCACGATCTCGTGCCCGCCGAGGACCAGCTGCGTCAAGGTGTCACCGCCCCCGACGGCTTGCGGGTAGACGAACATCGCGAGGCCGATGACGGCCCCGATCATCGCGGCCTTGGCGATCGGCGGTATCCGCCGTATCCCGCCGACGTGGTCGAGGAACCACAGCACCAGTCGGTTGTAGGCCGCACCGAGGCATCCGGTCAGGAGCCCGAAGACCACGAACAGGGGTAGCCACGCCAGCGCGGGGGTGTCGACCGACGTGACGAAGAAGTCCGGTTCGTTGCCGAGAATGAACCGCATACAGCCGACGGCGGTGGCGGCCGCGAGAAGCGTGGTCAGCACGGTCTGCAGGCGGAACGACTTGGTCACCTCTTCGAGTGCGAACAGGGTGCCGCCGATCGGCGCGTTGAAGGCGACCGCGAGACCGGCGCCGCCGACGGCCGTCTGCATCATCCGGATGTCGGCGTCGGGAAGTCGGGCGCGGCGGCCCGCCTCGGCGCCGATGGCCGCGCCCATGTGCACCGTCGGACCTTCGCGCCCGAGCACCAGTCCGGACCCGATGGACAGCACACCGCCGATGAACTTCGCGGGCAACAGGATCAGCAGCGGCGCGCGGGCGTCGCCGCGGTAGACGGCTTCGACATGCTGGATCCCACTGCCGGCGGCCAGGGGCACCCAGCGCACGATCAGCGCCGCCAGCGTCGCGCCGAGTGCGGCGGCGGCCATGGGCGCCAGCCATCCCGGACCCGACAGGTCGTGGGCCCAGTCGACGAAGTCGATCCGCAGCCGGTCGGCGGCCTGCAGACACCAGCGGAAGGCGCCACCGATGAAACCGATCGCCACACCGGCGACGACCGCCGTCGCGCAGAGGAGGACCCACCCGCGCCCGGATTCAGCGGGCTGGTCGCGATCGACGGCCGGATCGGTCATGGCGCACCAGTCTCGCAGATCGGTGTCCGGCCCAGCAGCATTTGGAACACGACCCGCAACTCGACGCGCCTCGATTGCCGGCCGATGCCGCCGCGCGCCCCCGAAACCGAAGGCAGGGTCCCGATTTCCCCTGTCAGGGTTCGCGGCTCAGGTGGTCCACGTGTTCCGTACCGCCTACTCGTGGGCGGTCGTCGTGCCTCACGGCGACCGCGAAATCGGCGATCAGCGAAGTCACTTCGTCGGCCCGTTCGATCTGCGGAAAGTGGCTGCTGCCCGGCAGGATCGCCTGTCGAGATCTGGGCACATGGCTGCTGACCAGATCCAGCCAGGGCGATGCCACGCCCGGCGCCAGCGAGACCCGCTCGCGGGCGGTGTCCATGGTCGTGCTCTGGATGGCCAGGAGGGGAACGTCGACCGCGTCGAGGGCGCCCTCCACATCGCCCGCGTCCCAGCGAGCCAGGTCCGTCAGCAAGGGTCTGCCCAGCGCCGCGGGGAAACACAGCGCACGGTCGACGATCGCTTGCCTGATCGCGGGCTCACTCGACGGTACGAACATCGACTCGAAGAAACTCCGCATGAATCGCAGGTAGCCGTCACCGACGAGTTCGTCGGCCATGGACTGACCGGCGGCCTCGGAGTCCCCGGCGCCGATACGGCTGCCGTCCACAAGCACCAGACCCGCCACGGCCTGGGGTCGCGCCCGGGTCGCAGCGAGCACCACCCGGCATCCCATGCTGTGGCCGACCAAGATCGCAGGCGGCACATCGAGCGCGGCCAGGGCCTGGGCGACCGCGGTGCCGTAGGCCTCGATGGTGCACTCGGCAGGTGTTCCGGGGCTGAGGCCGTGGCCGGGCAGGTCGCACGCCACGACCGTCATTCTGGGCTTCAGCGTCCGGACCTGTGCGTGCCAGTCCGTCCGGTCACAGGCCAACCCGTGCACGAAGAACAACGGAGGATCCCCGGTGCCGGCCCTGGTGATGTGCATGCTCGAGCCCCTCCCGGGCCGCCATTGCGGTGAACCAGGATCGTGTCACGTCAGCTTCCGGCGCGGCGAGAAAACATGTATCGCGGATGGACCGGATTTTCGGTGCGTGCGCTGGTCGTACTAGCCCGCGCAGTTCAGCGACACCGATATCGACCGGGACACGACGACCGGAACCAGGCGGCCGTGATCGTCACCGTCACCGCCGAAGCCGAAGGGTCCGTCACGATGTTCGACCCGCGCCAACTCGGTGACGGTCTGCGGATTACGGACGCTGGTGACGACACACTCCTCGAGTGGAGCGCTGCCGACCCGGTCGATGTTGACGGTGTAGCCCGCGGCCTCGAGCGCTGCGATGGTCTCGAGCGCTGTTTCGGCGTGCGCGGGGATCGCCGGCGCGACCAGCACAGCACCGACGGAGAGCAACACAGGGGCCAACATCGATGTTGGGCGCATATCTTCGATCCGTTCTACGAAACCCCGCCATCGATTTATCGCCGCGACGGATCGGTTCGTTTCCCGTCGGTGACCGGTTGCCGGCGGTCTACGTCTCGTCGGCGACCCCGTGGCGGCTCTGGTGGGCGCCGGGGGCGTCCGAGTCGCCATGTTGATCATCGAGCTGCTCTTGCATCTCGCGCTGCTCGTCGGTTGCCTGGGTGGCGTCGAGGGGCTTGGCGGGCGGATCGTTTCGCTGAACCATGCCTCAGAGTCACCCGATAGGACGACGGCCAAACCGCTTCAGCCGGCCTGACCGGACTGCGCGGCCTGAAGTGCTCGAGCGCCGTGGTCACGGGTCACGCGCAGTTCAGCGAGACGGTGATGGTGCGCTTGACCACCACCGGGACGAGCGCTCTGTCGTCGTCGCGGCCCTCCACCAGGGTCAGGCGCTTCTGCTCCCGCGGCCGGCCGATCTCGGTGATCCGGCACTCCTCGAGCGGTGCGCTACCGATGCGGTTGAGCCTGACGTCGAAGCCGGTGGCCTCCAACTGGTGGATCGTGGCGGCCGCCGAGTCGGCCCGGGCCGGCGGCGCCGGGCCGAGCAGGATGGCTCCTACGGCGGCGGCTCCGGCGAACGTGGAGAGCGCGATGGCCTGCAGGACGGGCGCGTGGGTGGCGATGAAGTTCATGGTGGAAACCCTTCTGTGCGTTCCGATTCCGAAGAACCGCAGTCATCTGACTGACACCGATCGTCTCGCAGTCGCATCCGCGGAACTTGGAGGTTGTGTGGAGAACACGTGGAGATCGTCGGCGGGACCGCGCACATGTGCGCGGCGGCGGTTTCCCGTGGGGCGGGCTGCGGGCCGTGATCGCCCGTTTCGTTTTCCATTGCTGGGTCGCGGTCACACTGCTGATCGCAGCCTTGACGGTGGTCAGCGCCGTCGATGACCCGCGGGTGTTGCCGGGCGGATAGTGAACCCTTCCCTCGCGCGGGGTGAAATCTGGCCTCGCCGACATTACGAATCGTCAACCGGCAAAGCACGATTACCTGACTTCGCACGTCGCGGTGGAAACCATCGCGAGACCACGGCGCCGTTGCGTTGCACACAGACTAGGAGGACATGACATGAGCGCAATGATTTCCGGGCCAGTGCGTGCCCGGCGATTTCTAGTCGGATCGGCTGTCGTGGCTGGAGCAGCGGTTGCTGTCGCCTTTCCGGCGGTGGCCGTCGCCGAACCTGTCTGGGACATCGGCGAATACGACTCCTGCACGAGGACGCTGGGCGGTATCGACGGCAGCGAGAGCGAACCGATCGCACAGGAGATCGAGAACCAGAAATGGTGCTGCTATAAGTCCGGCGGTGTTTGGACCGAGAAGCAGGGCTGCGTCGCTCCGCCCGCTCAAGGCGCGGGCCCAACGCTGACTCCGGGTGGGTCGAAAGTCGATCTGCCGACCGTGCGGGTCCAGCCCCCCATCAATGCACCGCAGAGGACGCCGATGGTCGATCTGAACACGCCAGAAGTGCGCCCGGCGCTGAGCTGAGAAACGATCTGCCGGCCGGTGCGGTGCCCGACGCTCTCGCGGGCCTTGCCGCTACCGGGGAGCAGCTGAC
Organism: Mycobacterium sp. IS-1496; assembly: GCF_001499995.1. Classification (GTDB taxonomy): domain Bacteria; phylum Actinomycetota; class Actinomycetes; order Mycobacteriales; family Mycobacteriaceae; genus Mycobacterium. Next base: position 20,674 of record NZ_LQIU01000026.1, on the reverse strand, counting down.
TACTCGCTACGACACTTCGGTTTTGGGCACCAAGGTCCGCCTGTCGAGCGCGTCGCGAATCGCGTCTAGCTTCACCGCTTCTGACTCGGGTCTCGACGAACTCGGATACGTCCAAATGGATTCCGCGGAGCCGAATTGCCCTTCCGGATCATCACTGAACGCCTTCAACGCCCACATCATCGAAACCGGCACCAAGTCCTACCGACTACGCACCAGCAAAACGATCAATCGCAACAAACCCACCACCCGAAACGCGGTGGGGCCACAATCGACGACTGTGGGGGCCAAACCACTTGACGAAACGCACGCTCGCGGTACTTGGAGGCTGTGTGGAGAACACGTAGAGATCACGGGCACAGGCAACCGGGCGGAGGACGATCCACCAAGGCGCAAACATGCTGTGTCACATCGCGATTGCCGACGGTGTCCTAACTGGCAGCAGACAGCCGTCGACGACGATCGCGATCGAGGCTGGGGCAACCGAATCTCGAGAGGCCGCTTGCCCGGGCCGGCGGGGGCCGTTCCTAGACGCGTGTTGTGTCGATGGCGGCGCTCATCGCCGTCCGCGACTCGGCGCGTTGGCCGAGGGTGGTCGCCGTGAGCATGAACAGCGTGCGTCCGTCGGCACCGCCCACTTCGCATGCGATCGCGTGGCGACCTGGGGTGTCGATGGTGGCCGTCACCTCGCCACCCGCGATCACGCGGACGAACCGGTCGAACGCCGGGCTGGCCACCCAGACGCCGTCGTCTTCATCGATGGCGATGCCGTCGGGAAAATCCTCGAGTTCGGCCCACACTCGGCGGTTTCTCAACGAGCCGTCGCTCGCCAAGTCGAAACCGGTGATGCACTGCCCGATGCTCTCCGCAACCAGCAGCGTCGATCCGTCGGCCGTGATCACCATGCCGTTGGCGAATCGGAGGTTGTCGGCCACTTCGCGCACCGAGCCGTCCGGGTCGACGCGCAGCAGCGCGGCGGTCGCCGGATCTCCGCCTCCGGCGTAGTCGTAGCCGAACTGGCCGACGAAGGCGTGACCGTGGCGGTCGACGCACATGTCGTTGATCTCATGGGACGCGAATGGGCTGAGGTCGGCGTGCACGGTGAGATCCGAACCGTCGAAGCGCATCACGCGACGACCCACCATCGAACAGATCAGCATCGAGCCATCAGGTAGCCAGCCCAGCCCGGAAGGCTGCTCGATTTCCACCAGGGTGGACACTTCACCGTCTTCGCCCACGCGCAGCACGGCGTCAGCGTGCATGTCAGAGACGTACAGCGCGCCGTCGTGCCAACGCGGGCCCTCGAGAAATGCGCGACCCGTGACCAGGGGATTGAGGTCAGCCATGAGTGGGATCCTAAGACCTCATGGATTTCGTCCTCGGCCGCGTGTCGAGACGTCACCCGAGACATCGACGTCGAGTACGACCACACGCGGTGACGCTCACCCTGAGCGGGAGGCGACGGGCGCGGCCGTTGAGGTCGCTGCCACGCGGGTGGACTTCATGGGCGCCTTTCGCACTACGTTCTGCCGTGCCCCAGTCGGACTCGAACCGACACTGTGCGGACTTGAGCCGCTTTCTCGGCTCCAAGCGCGGTGCGGTGCAGAGGTCAACCCGCAGAGCCCACATTCGTCAGCAGCACGGCTGCCTCGTTGTAGGGAAACGCTCGGTAGAGGAGGCGAGAACGCGGTATGACCAGGGCCGCGGCCTCGGCCTTGCTTACCACCCGTGGGTTGACGAGCGCGACAGCCCGTCCACGCTTGCGTAGCACCGTCGGCCCGCCGGCCAGCACGTTCTTCAACCAGTCCGTCTGTAGGCCGTAGCCGATGAGGATGGCGTACCCATCATGGGTCTTGAATACCAGAAGGGGCGTTCGATATCGCTTACCCGACTTCCGCCCGACGTGCTCGAGCGTTCCGAGGTTCGGAAGCCACGGTGTGATCGTGCGAGCCGCCGGATTGGTGACTCGCTTGTTGAACTCTGCGATTCGGCGAGGCACGCGCATTCTCGGAGTCTAGGTATTGTCGACGTTCCTCGCTGACGAGGTGCTGACGCACGGAGCTGCCAACAACAGCGACCGCTCGAATGTTCGAGCCGCAATCGGCCCCTACCTGCAAGAACTCCGGTGCCCCCAGTCGGACTCGAACCGACACTTGGCGGATTTTAAGTCCGCTGCCTCTGCCAATTGGGCTATGGGGGCTTTGCAGCTCAGAGCATACTTCAGGCCGTTTCGGCCTTTTTCTGACGTCCCGAGTACCGCAGTGATACCGCAGTACTGTCGATGGCCTTGCCCAGCGCATCGGCGACACCGCTCAGATCATCGTTGAGCAAGTGACCGTAGCGGTCGAGCGTCATCGCCGCCGTCGCGTGTCCAAGTAGCCGTTGCACGACCTTGACGTTAGCGCCTGCGCTGATCGCCAGCGACGCCGTGGTGTGCCTTAGGCCATGGGGTACCAGCCCCTCGATCCCGACTTCGGCGCACGCATTGTCGAACGCCCACCGGTACTCGCCGAGCGGCAAGAACCCGCCTTTGCGGCTCGGGAACACCAGTGCATTCGGATCGGTAGGCAATTCAGCGTGAAGCCGCTTCCACACAGGTTCGGGTACCGGCACGTGGCGATCCCGCTTCGTCTTGGTCGTTGACTCGACGATGCCCTTACCGGTGACCGCGGTCGCGGACGATCGCACCGTGAGCACGCGGTCACCCACATGCCGGCGCCTCAGTGCTACGGCTTCGCCGAACCTCAGCCCGCAGTAGCCGAGGACCAGCGTCAGCGTCTCGAACCGATCGGCAGCCTTGGCCAGCATCAACAGCTCGGCATGACTCAGATACCGCCGCTCACGCTCGGCTTGTTCGGGAAGATCCTCATCCCGCTTTATCTCCAGAGCGACGTTCTTCGCGACCTTGCCGGTTCGTTGCGCGTATTTGAGGACAGCGCCGACGAGCTGGTGCGCCTGGGTGATCCGGCTTGCCGACAGACCCGCGCCTCGTTGCCCACCATCGACAGACAGAGCGCCCAGCCAGGTCGAGTACGACTCGTAGTCGAGCCGTTTCAGCGGGACGTCTTCCCACTTGGGCAACACCACCGTGTCGAGCAACGAGCGATACCCTGCAACGGTTTTCGGCTTCCGATGCTGTTTGGTGGTGAACCACTGCTCGGCGACCGTGCCGAACGTTTCGGCACTCTTGCGGGGATCGACATACTCACCGCGCTGAACGTCCGCAGTGAGACCGTTCAGATAGGCCTGTGCATCCGGCTTGCGCTGGAAGCTCTTGGTGCGCTCGGCTCCGGTGGCATCAACCCACCTGACGCGCCAGCGCGACACCTTGCCGTACACCGCGGATCTCTCGGTGCGCATCGTTCCGTCCGGATCTTTGACGCGCTTGTGCCAGCGGTCGTCGATACCCGCTCGCTCGTTCCGGGTGATCACGAATCGAACATACCGCAGTAATCCGCGTCATCCGTCCGCTTTGCGATCCATCGTTCTTCGACCTTCGGCCTACTCAATCCGAAGCAGCATGACCGGAAATACTTTTCGGTCAATGTGGCTGTGGTGGTGGACACGGCGCCATAGCCGCAGTCACTGTTGGCTCAGCCAAACCAACCGTAATTCAGGAGGAATCTGATGGAATTGCTAGGAGCCAAGGAAGTCTCGGACCTGACCGGTGTCCCGGTTGGGACGCTGAGGTACTGGCGTCATTCGGACATCGGTCCAGCGAGCTTCACCTTGGGCCGCCGGGTCGTTTATCGACGCGATGAGGTTCTGCGATGGATCTCCCAGCGGGAGAGCACAACCCGGCGCGGAGGCGGCGACGCCGCGTGACGCCGACGAATGAGAAAGACCTCGGGGTCTAGCCGAGGCCTTTCGTTCGAACCACCCGATTACCCAAAACGGAAGTTCCCCATGAGACTAACCCGTCATGCCGGCCTGCGGAAGCACCACAGGCTTGATTGCCTATGAGCAGCAACGCAGATAATGACAAGAAATCCGTCGCCGCACGCCTGGTCACTATGGCCCAAGAACGCTATCTCCTCGGAGTTTCCGAAGACGGCAAGCCCTTCGGCGCCGAACGCAGCCGGCCCCATCTGGCGATACTACTGCGCGCAGGAAAAGCTGGCCTGCGCGCCGAGCTCGCCTCCCGGTACTTCAATGACACCGGGACCGTTGCCGGCGGCCAGGCCCTCACCGACGCCACGCTGGTCCTCGAAGGCTTGGCCGCCAACCAGCCCCCGGAGAAACTGCACCTGCGCATCGCCGACCACCACGGCACGAGCTACATCGACACCGGCCGACAAGACGGAAAGGTCATCCGCATCGGCCAGGGTCGATGGACAGTCGCCGACTCAGCTCCGGTTCGGTTCTTGCGGACAGCGCTGACCGCCGAGATGCCTCTCCCACCCGCCAACGGTGACGTCAACAAGCTATGGAACTTCGTTAACGTTGCCGTCGAGGACCAACCCGTGTTGCTTGCAGTGCTCATCGCTGCGCTCGTCCAGTGCGATGTCCCGCACCCTGTGTTGGCGCTGTTCGCCGAGCAAGGCAGCGCCAAAACCACGACGACGCGCATGCTGGTCGATCTCATCGACCCCTCCTCTATTGAAGTGCGCCAGGCGCCCCGCGACGCCGACTCGTGGGTGACCGCTGCCTCCGGTTCCTGGGTAGTGGCCCTGGACAATTTGTCCGCGATCCCACCGTGGTTGTCGGACTCGCTGTGTCGAGCTGCGACAGGCGACGGCAACGTCAAACGCGCGCTCTACACCGATGCGGACCTCGCAGTGATCAAGTTCCGCCGCTGCATCATCGTTAACGGCATCGACGTCGGCGCAATACGTCCCGACCTCGCCGAACGCATGGCAATGGTTGATCTGCGACGCATCGAACGCCACATGCGACAGTCTGAGGCCACTCTGCGACAACAGTGGCGCACGGCTCTACCAGGCATTTTAAGCGGGCTCCTCAACCTGGCCGCCACCGTTCATCAACGCCTCGAAACCATCGTGGTCGATGATGCGCCACGCATGGCGGACTTTGGTCGCGTGCTGGCGGCCGTCGACGAACTTTTGTCGACTCATGGCTTACGCCGCTACATGTCCCGCGCAGATCAGCTCGCGGAGGACAGCTTGTCCGGCGATCTCTTCATCGAACAGCTGCGCCACCACATATTAGAACCGCTGCGCGGACAGTCCGGTGTCGACCTGCTCGCCCTCTTCACCCCGACAGGCGATCACTGGCGACGCCCCAAGGAATGGCCCAAGAACGGCCGCGATGTGACAAGCCTGCTCCGTAGACACGCGCCGGCGCTGCGAAACCTGGGATGGGCGATCGAGAACGACGGAGCCCGCAACCACCGCAACGTCCTGCTGTGGACCATCTATCCACCACACAAAGATGTGGCTGCCCATCAAGCCTCGCAGCCCTCGCGTCCCTCGCTGCTACGGCCCAGTCCCCCCGCAGCGCCCGCCCGAGAGAACCCGACCACTTCTAGCGCCGACGAGCGCCGCGACGACCTCTCCGCATAACGGCACCCCGCGGTCCAGATTCGACGAGCTGTCGGTGCCTGCAGGCAGTATCAGGAGCAGCCGAGAGGGAGCAGCTGCGATGAGCCTTGATGACGACCTGGAGAACTTGGCCACTGCCGCGGTCAGCGATTGGCCCGAGATCGTATTCTCCGGCCGGCTTGATGCGGCGATCCGCGACCTATACCGGACGCATCTGCGGTTCCCGCCATCCTGGACCCCGGACGAGCGCGATGAGTTCATCGAGGAACGCGCCGACACCGAAGCCCAACGATTGGCCACCCGGTTCGACGACGCCATCGACGTCATGATCGACGATTTCGGCCGGCAGAACGGGTACTTGCCTCATCATGAGTACGCATCAACGATGATCACCAAAGCACGAAAGGACGCCGTTTACGAGTTGGAGGCCAGCATCGAGTACCTAGCCGATGACCTCGCTCAGACGGTTACGCACACCGCTGGCCGTACCGTCGCGAGCATGACCGGGCGCAGTCCCGCCGCACGACGTCCCCATAGAAATGGCCCTCGCCGAATCAGCTGACTTCTCACCAACTACGGCGCGGATGAACGGCATTGGACAGGTCACGGGCAGCCGTCAGCGTGGCACGATCAAGTTTCTTGAGCCGAGCCTGCTCTGCCAAGCGAGTAAGCAACCCGCGTAAAGCCTCGCCATCGTCCAGGACCCTGTTGGCGGCATCCACCGGTGCGACGGGCCGGTGCGGCTCGGGTGTTCCCGCAGATTGCTTCTGCGATGCAGCGGCTTTCGGGACTTCGATCACGCGAATCGGCGCCCCGTATCGCTGTGCGGCGATACGGGCCGCCGATGCGTCCCGACGACACGTATCCGAGCAATACAGCCGGCGTCGGCCACGTCTAGGAGTGGCGTCCTCATCGAGCATCACCGCATCGCAGCGGACACACCGAGTCGGATCGTAGGCACCGCCCTCGCTCTCATTTCTTTCAACACCATCACAGATCGGATCATCGTTGACTGCAGCGCCTTCGGGTACGACATCAGCAGCTCTCGAACGTGCTGCCGGGGAGATTGCCGAATCATGTCCACCCTCGCCCCCGGCCCGGCGCAGCTGTGCCTGAATCTCACGGACATCGACACCGACAAGCTCAGCGATCTGCGCGAAGGTCAGACCACGACCACGCATCTGCCCGACCAGCGCCTGCAGACCACGAAAGTGACCGGCCCTGCGCTTTACGGCATCAGCACGGATGTTCTCCGCCGCCTGGTCAAAACGCTTGCGCTCCCATGAATCAACAGCACCGACTCTGTGCAGCATTGCACGGATCGACTCGGCATCAGACGCATTGGCGCGATCCCGCCGAGCCCGCGAAGCATTCTTCTTGCGCTGCAGTTCGACCGCCCGATACCGGGCCTTCAGCTTCTCGTTCGCTCCCATGCCTGCAACCTACGAACCGACGGACGAAATAGTCCACCACCACAGCCACATTCGCCTACAACCCAGATTCGTGTGCGTTCGCCAACAGGCACAGCCCCGAGGCCTATGTAGCCACCGGTCAAGGCGCGTACGACACAGCCAGCCGAAGCTCATCGACTTCCAGGCCCGTTAGGTGGGCGATGTCGGCCAACGATTGTCCGGAATCAACCATCTGCTTCACCTGCTTGCTGTACGTGCACAGAGACATGGTGAGTTCCGCCGAAGCCTCAACGCGCTCATGGTCATCGATGTCATCGCCAGCCGCCGAGAGAGTCTCGAGCTTCCACACTTGCACCTCGGCAACGCCAGCCAGTGCACGTGTGAGGATCACGCCATCGGCCATATTGGCCAACTCCCGTTCGGCGTCGGCATTGTCGGTACGCGTTTTTCTATCCACGGCCGAACGATAGGACCCCGCTCCTGTCGGCGGCCACCACCACAGCCATATTCGCCCAAAGTAAAGCGAGCCAACGACAGGCTCCCCGAGGGCTACTCAACCGCACGTGATCCCGACGTGCCGTTTCCGAGGGCGTGTTGCCGCCTTCACGCACGGCCAAGCGGCAACGGCCAGACAGGCACACACCTCTTGCACTCCGGGGCCAGCACGATCATTCAACGACGGACGATATTCGGGTAAAGATCCTCGGCGCGGACACCCCGCGCCCCAAGCAGTGCGAGACCGCGGATGGGAGGAGTTGCCTGCGAGACACCTCACGGACGTAGGGGGAAGAGTTCTCAACGCGGGAAACGGCGGTCCGAACGCTGGGGTGGTGCACTCACTTTGCCGGCACGAATCGTCACGCGGATGCCCATGGAATCTGCGCACACGGCCTCGCCGATGACGGCGCCGAACGGCCCTTCGATGCCATCGCCGACGCGATTTGCGAGAAGGCGAAAAGAGCCCGAAGACCAGCCGGCTGGACGCTGTGATTTCGTTGTGCCTAGCGAGCTAAGCGCGCGGGGCGGCCCGTCTTCTTGGTGGCGATCTTCGACTCTTTGGCGTCGCTATCGGTCTTGCGGTGGGCGGCGAGGAAGTCATCGACGATGTTCGCGCAGTCATTGTGAGTGATGGTGCGAAGCCCGGTCATTCGGGCGAAGGCGAGTGGTCCGACGAGTTGGCAGAGCGCCAGTTCCCGGTCGAAGTCGTCGAGTTCGGCTTGTGCTCTCGGGCTGGTGAGTATGGCGTCAAATGGTTGACGGTACTGGTCAACGACTCGGGCCCGTAGCGCCCCGGATGTGTGGCGCTCATCCGCTTCGTTAGTGGAGCCGGTGGGCCCCAATGAGAGCCACGCGAGTGTCGTGACATGCAGCGGTGCGTCGTTGAAGAGTGCGGCTTGGCGGCTGAGCAATTCGATCAGCTGCTCACGGAGGGGTCCGCTGGTCGGTGCCGGAGTGGTCACTTGCGGAAGTAGGCGTTCGAACGTGGCTGCGAGCAGATGCGACGAACTGTGGAAGTGGCGGTACAGCGTGGTTCGGGCCACTTTGGATGCTTTGGTGACGGCATCGATAGTGACCGCTTCCACCCCACCGGTGCTCAGTAGCGTTGCCGCAGCATCCAGCAGCCGGGTGCGTGACCGGATGCGCCGCGGGTCCACGTCATCGTCAGGGACTGGCGCTGACTGACTGTTGCTCACTCATTCACCTCGGGCGGTCGATTTTCACGCGATGTTGTCCTGGCAGTCTAGCAGTGTGGTACTAACGGTAGCGCAGCGAAACCGATCGTATTGGGGGGTGATGGTGCCCAAAAGCGTGTTGCCGCCGGAGCGGCTGCCCTCGCACACCACGACCTGCATGGGTTGCGGCCCGGACAACCCTCACGGACTGCGGCTAGTGGTGCATCGCAGCGGCGACGCGGTGTACACCGATGTGAGGTTCGACGAGCGGCATATCGGGGCCCCGGGCCTGGCTCACGGCGGGGCAGTGGCCGCCGCATGTGATGACGTCCTGGGCTTCACGTTGTGGATCGCCGGCACCCCGGCGGTGACCCGCACCCTGACGGTCGAATATTTGCGGCCGGTGCCGCTGCATCAGACCCACCGGATTACTGCCCACATCGTCTCTCGTGAAGGGCGGGCGCTGCATGTCACGGCGACAGGCACGGGTGAGGGTGGGATCGCCCGCTTCACCGCCAGTGCAGTGTTCATTGTCGTCAGCCCTGAGCACTTCGCCGCACACGGCGATGTCAGCGCTTTCGGCGATCTTCTGGAGCAGTTCTCGCGCCGCGGCGGTCTGGACCCGGGGCCGTCATGACTTTCCCTCAGGCGCGCAGCCGCGGGAAAACCCTGCCTTCGGAAGCGAACTCGGTCGCTGCAGAGAAGCGGGCCGCTAACGCGTCGCGTTCACGCGCCTCCGCACGGCGCCGGGAAACGATTCTGGATGCAGCTTTGGCCGTGGCCGCGGCCGGTGGTTACGAGGCGGTTCAGATGCGGACGGTTGCCGAGCGGGTCGGCATCGCCGTCGGCACGCTTTACCGCTATTTCCCGGCGAAAACCCACTTGCTGGTAGCAGCGCTGACGCGCGAGTTCCGTCGACTCGACTCGGCCGGCGACTGGGCGGGTGGTGAGGGCACACCGCTGGAACGGCTCGAACGGCTCACCGCACATCTGCATGACCGCTGGCAGCGCGACCCATGGCTGACGACGGCCATGACACGGGCCTTCGCCGTCGCAGACACCCGCGCCGCCGCGGAACTCGACCGCGCGGCCGATGAGATCCAGATCCTGCTAGCCCGCACGCTCAGGGGCGGCGAACCCACCCCCGCCGATCTGCACGTCGCTGGGGTCATCTCCGACATCTGGTTGGCCAACCTCGTGGCCTTCAGCGGCGACCGCGCGACAGCCGCCGACACCCGCGAGCGCATTGACCGAGCCACCAGGCGCGTCGTGACCAACGCTGCTCGGCCCACCGCCAACCGATAACGATACTACTGGTATCGCAGCGCTACTTAGCGTACTCTTTGGGGATACGGCTCAACGATGCGTCGAAAAGAGACTGCCATGTACACCCAATGGATCGAAAACCTTGTCGTACAACGCCTCTCGCTGCATGGCGGCCTGGTTCTGGATTTCGATGACTACAACGAAATCGTCATCTCCTGCCCCCTGCTATTGACCCTTCCGGCCGTCGGCACCTACCCCATCGAGGCGGTGCGCATTGACCCCCTCAGGATCGCGACCCACGAACGCCCACTGCTGAACCTCGCCGGCGCAGTGTGCACCCAGGCCTGTTCTAGCGACGATGGAGGACTACACCTGAGCTTCTCGCGCGGACATCGCATCGATGTCGATCCCGACACTGAACAGACAGCGTGGGAGCTCTATGGCATGCGCCACGGCTACATGGCCTGCCTACCTCAAGGACGGGTTCGCGTGGTCCGCCATGACCTCCCCGACACCGACGACGCCAACATCGTCAACAGCGCCACGCAATCATCGGCGGGGTCGGCGCGGCAGAGCCACTGATGCGGCCGCGGACGCGGCGACGGGTCGACGTGGGCGGCAATGCGTGGATCAGGTTGAACGTGGACCGGACTGCCCTGGCGACATCGAGGCGGGCGAGCATTCCCCGATGATGCTGTCGAGGTTTTGCTGCACGCGTTCCGCAGCGATGCCGACCGATGGTGAATACAGCATGATGTGGTCGAGGACGCCGTCGTAGCGTCTCAGTTGTTCACGGACTTCGTGTGCCGTCCCGGCGACGCCCATGGTGTCGATCATCTCGTCGGACACCGCGGCGAACATCGCCGGGAAATCGCGCTGGGCGAATGCTTCCCGGATGGTTCGGCCTTCGCTGGCGAATCCGTTCACATCGAGTACCGTCTCGTAGGATTTGACCGAGGAGTAGAACGCAATCTGCTGCGCCAGTTCGCGCCTGGCGACCTCGGCGTCGTCGTGGATGGCGCACATCACCATGGAAATGATTTCCACGTCATTGGGGTCGCGGCCGGTGTGCGCGGCACCCCGGGCGATAGCGGGCCGGACGATCTCCTCGACGTAGGTGGTGGTGAACAGGGGATGTCCGGCCAGGCCGTCGGCCACCCGCCCGGCCGCCTCGCACATCCGGGGCCGGACACCGGCAGTGACGATCGGGATCGGCCGGCTGGGGGGTCCCACGTCGCCGGTCGGGGTGAGATTCATTCTGTAGAAACGGCCCTCGTGATGGATCGGCCCTTCATGCAGGTTCCAGATCCGGCGCAGCAGCATCACGAGTTCTTCCATCCGCAGCGCGGGCGCGGAGGTGTCGGGCACGCCGTGCCAGTCGCTCATCATCCGTTTGGTGCCGTTGCCGATTCCGAGTACCAGCCGTCCGTTGGAGAGTTCGTCGAGATCACGCGCCTCGGTGGCCAGCACCAGGGGGCTTCGGCCGACGCCGTAGAGAATGGAGGAACCGATCCGGCAGTTCTGTGTGCTGTTGGCCATCGCGGCCATGGAGATCGATCCGGACCGGGAGTAGAACTCCGAGGCCCATACGGCGTCGAACCCGGCCGCGTCGGCGGCCTGGGCGGTCTGGGCCAGTGACTTCAAATCCGCGCCGAGAACCGACAGGCCGTAGGTGCTCATGACTGGTCTCCTGTGCGCGGGCGCAGGCCGTCGAACATGACGGCGCTGAGGGTGCTGGCGACCACCGTCTCGTCGAGGTGGTTCTCGGTGACCAGGTACATGAGTGCATTGATGGTGACCGCGCCGAACAGCGCAATGGACGTCGATCGTGCATCGGGCTGGGCGACGAGGGATCCGTCGCGGGCTCCTTCGATGAGCAGAGTTTCAACGGGTTGTTGGTAGGCGGTATTGATCATCTCGGCGATGGCAGGCATGCGGGCCGCTCGTCCCAGTTCGCCGATGAGTGCCCGGCATACCGCTGGCCGCTGCGCCATTGCCCGCAGTTGTGCGCGGATGACAAGTGCGAGGCGTTCGGCACCGGAGCCGTCGGTGTGCACGATCGCGGTCACGGCATCGGAGATGTCCTTGAGGAGGTCTTCGAGCAGGAAGGCAAGGATGTCCTCTTTGCCGGCGAAGTAGTAGTACAGCGTCGCTTTCGGCACACCGGTCACCGCGGCGACGTCTTCGATCTTGGAGTCGTTGAGCCCCTTCTCGGCGAACAAGTCCGCCGCGGCGGGAAGCCGGTCAGAGATCTGACGTGGAATCTTGCGCATTTGCCCCACCTGTCCCGTTCGGCCGGTTTAGACTGCCAGTCTAAACCGTCGTTACTTTGGTGGTAGGAGGTCTTGTGGTCTCGGTGCAGATTCGTTACGACCCGTTCGACGCCTCGATCCTCAACGACCCCTATCCGACGTATCGGTTATTGCGTGACGCGGCTCCGGTGTACCGCGCCGAGGAATCCCATACCTGGGTGTTGAGCCGCCACGCCGATGTCCAGGCCGCAGCACTGGATCACGGCACGTACTCCTCGGTGGACGGCATCTTCCCCACCCCGCCGGGATCGGACTTCATCGGTTCGTTCCTGCCGATGATGATCGTGATGGACCCTCCGCGCCACGACCAGTTGCGTGCCCTGGTCAGCCGGGCGTTCACTCCCCGGCGGGTGGCCGGGCTGCAGGGCGCCATCACACAGATGGCCGCGGAGTTGTTCGAGCGCCTCGACGAGGGTTCCGGATCGGCGGACTTCGTGACCGACTTCGCCGCGATCCTGCCCGCCGCGGTGATCGCCGATCTGCTGGGCGTTCCCGCCACCGATCGTGATCAGTTCCGATTGTGGTCGAGCCAACTGGTCCAGGTCGACGTCAACCACGGACAAACCACCGACGCACTGACCGCCGCCGCCGCGATCTACGCCTACTTCACCGACTTCCTCGCCGACCGCCGCAAGAACCCCCGCGAGGACCTGATGTCGGCGTTGGCCAACGCCACAGTCGACGGGATCGGACTGACCGACGAGGAAGTCCTCGGCTTCTGCGCGCTGCTGCTCGTCGCGGGCTACGAGACCACCACCAATCTGCTGGGGAACTCCGCGGTCGTGCTGGCCCAGCATCGGCAAACCCGCCGACGCCTAGCCGCCGATCGAACACTGTTGGGGCCTGCGGTGGAAGAGTTGCTGCGTTACGACTCACCTGCACAGGGACTTTCACGAACCCTGACCCGCGACGTCACCCTGCACGACACGACGATGCGTCAAGGTGAGAAGGTGCTGCTGTTGTTCGGGTCGGCCAACCGCGACGAGCGTGCCTTCCCCGATCCGGACGTGTTCGACATCGAGCGCACCAGTGAGCACCAGGTCGCCTTCGGTCGCGGCATTCACTTCTGTCTGGGTGCGGCGCTGGCGCGGATGGAGGCCCGCATCGCTCTGGATGCATTGTTGGACCGGGTGCCTGACTGGGAGGTCGATCTTGAATCGGCGCGGCGGCTGCGGTCCGGGCCGATCCGGGGCTACACATCGCTGCCCATCACTTGGACCACACCGGTCTAGCCCGTGCCCCTCTTCGACGACGCGTCGTGTGCTTCACCGCGACGGCCAGGTTCATCGCCGTCGATGTCGAGCACTCCGCCGCGCCGTCGACCTCGGCGCATTCGGCGACATGCTCAAACGATTCGCAGGCTCGAACGGTGATTGAACCCATGGCCGGACAGGAGAAAGGGGCATGGTGGTGGCAATGACATTCGCGCACTTCGATGAGCAGATCGCCGACCAGCTGCTCAGATCGGCGACCACAGCCGGTGGACTGTCGACGTTCCTGAACTTTCGGCACACCGAACTCGCCGCCGGTCGGCTGGTGGCAGAGATGGAAACCCGCGCCGAACTGCTCACACCCTTTGGCACCCTGCACGGCGGATGTCTATCGGCGATGGTCGACCACTGTCTCGGAGTCGTGTTCTACCCCGTCATTCCGGCCGGATCATGGGTCGCCACCACCGAATTCAAGCTGAACCTGCTGCGACCCGTGTCCACCGGTGTGTGTGTCGCCGTCACCGACATCGTGTCACTGGGCAAGCGCAGCGGAGTAGCGCGCATCGACATCAGCAACGGCGACAAAGCCGTCTGCGTAGCCCAGGGCACGGTCACGATCGTGAACGCCGCGGGCAACGCACAATGAAGGCGCTTGTAGCCGGTCGCACACTTCGGGCGGACTCCGATCTCGCCAGGAATTTGTCATGACCTCCGCCGTGCAGCATCGGGTCCGAACCCAGGACGGGATCACCCTGGCCGCCGACTGCTACGACCACGATGACGCCCGTCCCGTCGTGCTGCTCCTGCACGGCGGCGGCCAGAACCGGCACGCGTGGAGCACTTCAGCGCGTCGCCTCCACGCATGCGGATACACAGTCGTCGCCTACGACACCCGCGGTCACGGCGACAGCGACTGGGACCCCGCCGGCAGGTACGACCTCGAGCGACTCGCGACCGATCTGCTCGCCGTGCGTGAGCACTTCAGCGCGGATATCGCCCCTGCCGTCGTAGGTGCATCCCTTGGGGGCATGACCGTGCTCGGCACGCATCTGTTGACATCCGGGGCGTTGTGGGCGGCGGTTGTCCTGGTCGACGTCACCCCGCGGCTTGAATTCCAGGGCGCTCGTCGCGTAGTGACGTTCATGGCCGCACATCCCGACGGCTTTGGCACCCTCACCGACGCCGCCGAGGTGATCGCCGCGTACAACCCCCATCGCTCGCGCCCGGCCAACGTCGACGGCCTGCGCAAGGTGCTACGGCAGCGTCACGACGGCCGCTGGATCTGGCGGTGGGACCCGGCATTCATTCACTCCAACTTCGACTTCCTCCGCGACGAATCGACCACGGGAACGGAGCAATTCGACGCGATCAGCCACCTGCTGATCGACGGAGCCCGACGGGTCAGCGCCCCAACACTTCTCGTAAGGGGCCTGTTGTCCGACGTGGTCTCCCAAGCCACCGTCGACGAGTTCCAGCAACTGGTTCCCCACGCCGAGACCGTCGACGTATCCGGTACCGGACACATGATCGCCGGCGACGACAACGACGCCTTCAGCTCCGCCGTCACCGAGTTCCTCGGCCGAAGCATCCTCCAGCCCCCGCCGTGATCGGGCAGCGTCGAGCGGCCAGTAAAAGTGGGCCCCACCAAGGTTATTGAAACGCTGCCTATGACTAAGAGGAGGCCCTCACAACGCCTTTCGGCACGCCGAATAGAC
Organism: Mycobacterium sp. IS-1496; assembly: GCF_001499995.1. Taxonomy (GTDB): domain Bacteria; phylum Actinomycetota; class Actinomycetes; order Mycobacteriales; family Mycobacteriaceae; genus Mycobacterium. The sequence goes on along the minus strand of NZ_LQIU01000026.1, from coordinate 5,587 downwards.
CGCGACAGGCTCTGGTCGAGCTAGACGCTGCTACGCACTTGTTGGCCACCATCGGCGTCGAAGAGTTCCTTGGTCCAGCGTTCGAGGATTTCTGCGCTGTCCCAGTCGTCGGGATGAAATCCGCCGCGGGTGTAGGAACGAAAGCGCTCAATTGCTGCTGAGCTGAATAGCGGGTTATGCCGGAAGGCTCGAAGGCTGCGCAGCAACCGCACCGGGTTGTAGGCGGCACGGTCACCGGCCAGAGAGCGGGTGGTCTGGATGACCAACTCGCTGAACAAGAGGAGGCTGGCGATCCGCATCCCCCAGACCCTGGTGCGTTCGCTTCCACCGACCGTCTCATAGACATCGAAAGCGACGGCCTTGTGCTCGCATTCTTCCAGTGCGTGCCAGAGCAGAATAGGCCGCACTTCGGTGTAGCCGATGAGTTCTTGAGCTTCGTCGCTGGTGAGAATGATTTCGGCGAATGTCGCCGTATAGTGCTCCAGGGCGGCCGTCACAGCCAGGCGCATCGTGGGAGAAAAACGCTTCTCAAGTCGGCCAACCAACTTCTTGATATGCCGATCGATCCCCTCGGTGGGATAGCCCATCGCTTGGAGCCGATCGTTGAGCAGCTGATGCTGGTGTCGGTGGGTGGCCTCTTGTGCAATGAATCCCTTGACCGCCTCCTTGAGGTCAGCGTCGCTGATGTGGTCCCGGTACTCGCGGACTGACCGGATGAAGAAGTCTTCCCCTTCGGGGAACGTGGCCGACAAGGTGGACACAAAGTGGCTCATCACCAAGTCGCCATCGACGAAGTGCTGCCGACTGGTCCCGGCAGGCATGTCGAATCGAACACGGCGGGGCTTCGGGACGACCCGCGTGGTGGGCCGTGTGGACGAATCGTCGCTCATGTTGTTCTCCCGTTCGTCAAAGGCACGCTGGCAATCTGACTCTAAGCCTTGTCAGAATTAGATGGCAAGCTATCCACGTGGTTTCGGCGCGGGTGTATAGCGGGATGTCCGCCGAGGAGCGTCACCGGAACCGGCGCACCCGTCTCATCGAGGCCGCAACCGAGTTGATCGGCACGCGCGGTGTTGCCGCCGCCACTGTGACTGCCGTCTGCGCTGAATCAGGTGTCACGTCACGCTACTTCTACCAGCACTTCTCCGGCCGAGACGCCCTCCTGCGGGCTGTCTACCAGCAGCTCTATGCCACCTTCCAGGAGGTGATAGTCGACGCGATCCCCGATGCCGGCGAGCCACCGGAGGTGCTGGCGTACGCGCCGATCCGCAGGCTGGTCAGCATGATCGACAACGACCCTCGGCTGGGTCGGATCCTGTTCGTGGAATCTGCAACCGAGCCGCTGCTCCGAGAGCTACGCAGCGAACTGATGGCGGGTTTCACCGACCTCGTCTTGCGCGAAGCCAGACTCCACCTCGACATCGCCGACTCCGCCGTTGGGGTTGCCCATTTGGCTTCGACCTTGGGCGTGGGAGGGCTATTCGAAGTCTTGCGCCGCCGACTCGACGGAGAACTCGAGTTCACCACCGATGAACTCGTTCAGCACTGCGCAGGTTTCCTGGGCAGCCTCGGCAATTACGTGCTGCTGCAGAACTCGGACCAGTCGGCCACAACCGAAGCCCGACCCCACAGGTAGCGGCCCGCGGCCCCGCTACGCGATGTGGCCGTCCGTGCATTCGATGTCAACGTCGAGGACCAGCAACAGCAAGGCCCTGAACGACATCCAAGGCCAGTGTCGTCGACTGAACAGCGTCGGCCTTGGCTTCCAGAAGCCAATTGAGTGTTCGACCATTCCTCTGCCTACTGTGACCGCGGCCGCGGGCCTACTCGATAGCGGCCGCCACCACGTGCACTACATGCGGTAGCGTAGCGATACCGACAGTATCGCTACCATTCGCGACCAGTGGAGGTCTAGTGACCGACGGCACTGCAGATTCCCCAAGCCAGGCCACGCGTTCTGGTCGGCGCGCCAACGGATCCCCCGACCCGGCCGACACTCGCGAGTACAGCGAACGGTTGGCAGCGCTAGCCCGATTCACCCTCCGGCACAAAGCGCTGGTCATCGGGGTATGGCTGGGCGCCGCGGTGGTTCTCGCGCTGCTGTTTCCCCAGCTGGAAACCGTGGTGCGCCAACAGTCGGTGGACCTCATTCCTCGCGATGCGCCGTCCTTGCAGACGGTTGACCGCATGAGCGCCGCGTTCGGCGAAGAAGGCTCGAAAACCATGGTGTTTGTCGCCATGGAAGACCCCAATGGCTTGACTCCGACTGCACGGCAGCGCTACGGCGAACTCGTGAGCCGGTTGCAGACCGAAGGCGACCACGTCCTGCTGGTGCAGGACCTACTGGCCGATCCGATTACCGAAGCCCAGGCGGTCAGCGTCGACCGCAAAGCCTGGTACCTGCCCGTCGGCGTCGCCGGCACCCTCGGAGACCCCACGGCCGCAGAATCCGTCAACGCGGTGCGCGACATCGCCGCGGAGGTGTTCACCGGCTCGACCACGACCGTGCAAGTGACGGGACCACCGGCGACCTTCAGCGACATGATCGCCTCGGCCGAGCACGACCTGCTGCTGATCTCAATCGCTACCGCGGGCGTGATCGCCCTGATCCTGCTGATCGTCTACCGGTCGGTGTTCACCGCGCTGTTACCGCTGCTGGTAATCGGGTTGAGCCTGGCGGTCGGGCGCGGCGTGCTGTCCGCCCTCGGCGAGATGGGCATGCCGGTCTCCCAGTTCACCGTCGCCTTCATGACGGCGATCCTGCTCGGCGCCGGAACCGACTACACCGTGTTCCTGATCAGCCGATACCACGAGCAGCGCCGCGCCCAAGTACCCGCCGATCAGGCCATCATCCACGCCACCGCCAGCATCGGGCGTGTCATCCTCGCCTCCGCCGCCACCGTCGCACTCGCGTTCCTGGCCATGGTCTTCGCGCGGCTCAGCGTCTTCGCCGCCCTAGGCCCCGCGTGCGCCATCGCCGTGCTGTTCGGATTTCTGGCCACCGTCACCCTGCTGCCACCCGTGCTGTCGCTAGCCGCCAAACGCGGCATCGGTGAACCCAAACCCGACCGCACCCGCCGCTACTGGAACAGCGTCGCCGTCGCCGTGGTCCGCCGTCCCGTGCCACTACTGATCGTCAGCCTGGTCATCCTGCTCGCCCTATCAGCAGCCGCTGCAACCATCAAAATCAGCTACGACGACCGCAAGGGACAACCAGACACCACGGCCAGCAACCAGGGCTACCACCTGCTGGACCGCCACTTCCGCAAAGACGTCGTCATCAGCGAATTCCTCGTCGTGGAAAACCCGACCGACATGCGGACCGGGAAAGGACTGGCCGACCTCGACGAGATGGCCTCCCGCGTCTCCCAGATCCCCGGCGTCACCAAAGTTTCCGGAGTCACCCGCCCCACCGGAGAGCGCCTCGACCAAGCAGAACTGGCCTGGCAGAACGGCCAGATCGGCGACAAAATGGCCGGCGCGGTCGCCGAGGGCAACTCACGCAAAGACGACCTCGCCAAACTCACCGGCGGCGCCGACCAGCTCGCCGACGGCCTCGCCCAACTCGACAGCACCGTGCGCACCGCCCTCACACCACTGGCCGGAATCCTCACCCAAGCCCAATCCGCAGGAACTCAGGTCAACCAATTCCGGCCACTGCTGCAACAGCTTTCCGCCACTGCCCCCGCCGTCGACCAAGCCATCCAATCCGGCCCAGGACTACGACCGCTGGCCAACCAAGCCCAAAACGCAATCACCCAGCTCGACCCACTCGTCGGCGCCCTCAACACCTCACCGTGGTGTGCCACCACCCCGCAATGCGCCCAAATCCGCGACCAGGTGAAGATCCTGGTCACTCTGCGCGACAGCGGATTCTTCACCCAGATCGCCGACCTCGGGGACCGCTACGATCCCGCCACCAATGCCACAGTCGGTGGCACCCTCGCCAACGTCGAGAACGCAGTCGCCTCGCTGGACAAGGCATTCGGAGCCCTCGGTGACCCCGCCGACCTGGCCACCAACCTCCGCCGATTGCAGGACGGAATCGGACAGCTGGCCTCCGGCGCCCAAGCACTCGCCACCGGCGTCCGCACCCTCGCCGACAGCAACATCGAAATGCTGTCCGGCATGAGCCAGATTGCCACCCAACTGCAAAACTCTTCACGCGCAGCGGCCGACTCCGACTCCTCGAGCGGTTTCTACCTGCCCGCCAACGCATTCGAGAACCGGCAATTCACCGACGTCGCCGAACAATTCCTCTCACCGGACGGCAAAACAGCGCGGTTCATGATCGAAAGCAGCCACGACCCATACAGCGTTGAGGCGATGGACCTCGCCAGCCGCATCACCGACACCGCCAACACCGCACGACCCAACACGTCACTCGCCGACGCCACCGTGTCCGTCGCCGGCTTCCCCGCCGTCAACTCCGATATCCAACGACTCCTATGGGCCGACTTCGCACAACTGGCCATCGCCACCATAATCATCGTCGGCGTCATCCTGGTCCTACTGCTGCGCGCACTCCTGGCACCCCTCTACCTACTAGGCACCGTCGTGCTGAACTACCTCGCCTCGCTCGGCATCGGCGTTGTGGTCTTCCAATGGGGACTGGGCCACGAAATCGCCTGGCCCGTACCGCTGCTGGCGTTCATCATCCTCGTCGCCGTCGGCGCCGACTACAACATGCTGCTCGTCTCACGGCTCCGCGAAGAATCCGGAACCAACATCCGCGTCGGCGTCCTGCGCACCGTGGCAAACACCGGAGCCGTCATCACCTCCGCTGGCCTGATATTCGCCGCCAGCATGTTCGGCCTCATGGTCGGCTCAGTCGCCATCATGATCCAAGCCGGCCTCATCATCGGCTTCGGGCTGCTGCTCGACACCTTCCTCGTGCGCACCCTCACCGTGCCCGCCATCGCCACACTCCTACGCGAAGCCAGCTGGTGGCCCACCAAAGCAACAAACCCGCGACGTGGTCAGACCAACGCAGGAGGCATGAAGGACGCACCTCACGTGCTGGTCCAGGAGAGGTGAGAAGCGAACAGAGCAATACCCGGCGCTACATGCCGACCAGCGTGAGGGCGTATTCACCCCGAATGAATACGACCCCTGCGCCAGTAAGATCCGTCGGCTATCGACGGACGAAGTTCGGAAACACCTTCACAACGGCGTAGTAGTTTCGCGGCAAGAGCCGCGAGGTTGGCGAGGGATGGACCGGTTGAAAATCTTCTCGCGACACCCAGTTCCCCGCAGGTCGAAACACCTCAAACGGGCTACTCGTGGTTGTCGTCATCGCCCGGGTGGGTTAAGTCGCGCTGATCCCATGGCAACCGACCGGGTTCTCTGAAGTGCTCGGCCAGATTATCGAGCTCGCCCTGCCGTGCATTCGCAGCATCCAGCGCCGCATCCAGCTTGGCTAAACGCTCACGGAGCCGTACTAAGTGCTCCGTCTCGAATCGCTCGTTCGCGGACTTGACGGCTGCATCGAACCCCTCGATGACGAGCGGTGTTGACGACGGTCGAAAACTAGGCCAGAAGCGACGGTTGAAAAGTAGGCCACGTGGTCGTGGTTATTGTGCCGTGT
>NZ_LQIU01000025.1 GCF_001499995.1 Mycobacterium sp. IS-1496 | reverse complement strand
TGTCGAGATAGGGCGTGGGCGGCACCGCCCGTACCGTCGCCGCCCACCGCCGAACCCCGGCCACCGGTGTCGCACCCCGTGTCCCAGCCCCTGCCGGTGCCGCCCACGCCCTATCTCGATCTGTCCACGGTGGCCCTGCTGGGCCAGCCCAAACAGCCGCCGGCCCGCGGGTGGCGCAAGTGGCTGTACCTGGCGACGTTCACCCTCGTCAACATCGGCGACAGCCCCAAGGCGGCGCAGCAGGACAGCCTCGTCACACGCGTGAAGCAACCGCTGGGCGGCTGCTATCGCATCGCGGTGCTCTCGCTGAAGGGCGGCGTCGGCAAGACCACGATCACCGCCACGCTGGGCGCCACGTTCGCCTCGATCCGCGGGGACCGCGTGGTGGCCGTCGACGCGAACCCCGACCGGGGCACGCTGAGCCAGAAGGTGCCGTTGGAGACGACGGCCACGGTGCGTCACCTGCTGCGCGACGCCGAGGGCATCGAGCGCTACAGCGACGTGCGCGCCTACACCTCACAGGGGCCGAGCCGGCTCGAGGTGCTGGCCTCGGAGACCGACCCGGCGGTGTCGGAGGCGTTCAGCTCCGACGACTACACCCGCACGCTCGAGGTGCTGGAGCGCTTCTACAGCCTGGTCCTCACCGACTGCGGCACCGGGTTGATGCACTCAGCGATGACGTCGGTGCTCGCGCACGCCGACGTGCTCGTGGTGATCAGTTCCGGTTCGGTCGACGGGGCGCGCAGCGCATCGGCCACCCTGGACTGGCTCGACGCGCACGGGCACCAGGCCCTGGTGTCGAACGCGATCGCGGTCATCAACGCGGTGCGGCCACGCTCGGGCAAGGTCGACCTGCAGAAGGTCTCCGACCACTTCTCGCGGCGGTGCCGCGCGGTGCAGGTGGTGCCGTTCGATCCGCATCTGGAAGAGGGTGCGGAGATCAGCCTGGACCGCCTCAAGCCCGCGACGCGGCAGGCGCTGCTGGAACTGGCCGGTGTGGTGGCCGACGGATTCGCCGGCGCGGTGCGGCGCGACGACGACCGCGGGTAGCCGCCGACCGAAGCGGGGCTACTGCCGCGGGTTGTTGTCGTCCTGGCCGAGACGCCGGAGAAAATCTGGGTCGTCATCGGGGCCGATCACACGCCGCTGCGGCCGGGTCGCACTGACCCGCATGAGCCGCCAGCCGATGTAGAGCAAGCCGGCCAGAACGATTATCAGGAGCAAATACGCCACTCAAACCTCCTGACATCGAATATACGCGCCGTCGGTAGGCTCGGGTGCGTGTCAGAAGGTCGCCAGGGTGCCCGTCTCGTGGTCGATGTACTCGTCTACGTCGCGGCGCGCTTGCTCCTGGTGGCGGCGCTCGCGGCGGCGATCTTGGGCGTCGGCCACCTGCTCGGTTTGCGGGAGTTCCCGTTGGTCATCGCGATCCTGTTCGCGCTCGTGATCGCTCTGCCCCTGGGCATCTGGGTGTTCGCGCCGCTGCGGCAGCGGGCCACCGCGAGCATCGCCGCGTTCGACGCGCAGCGGCGCAAGGACCGCGAGCAGCTGCAGGCCCGACTGCGCGGCGAGGAGCCGCCCGGTGATCCCGGGGCATGACGCCGCGGCAGATCTACGGCAGTGAATTCGCCGGCGCGGCAGGCTTTCTCAACTCTCCGACGTACGGACTGCCCCCGCAGTTCCTGATGCGCGCACTGCACGACTGTCTTGCCGAATGGCAGGCAGGCACGCTCGACGCGACGTCGTTCGACCAGCCCGTGCGGGACGCCCGGGCGGGGTACGCGGCGCTGGTCGGGGTGCCGGTCGACACCGTGGCGATGGCGGGCAGCACGTCGGCGGCGCTGGGTCTGCTGGCCGCCGCGATCCCCGACGGAAGCCGGGGCGCCACGCTGGCGGGTGAGTTCACCAGCACCACCTTCCCGTTCGCCGCGCAGGCCGGCCGCGGGGTGTCGGTGGCCGAACTGGGCGCCGACGAACTCGTTGCCACCGCCGGTGATTACGACTTCGTGACCGTCAGTCTGGTGCAGTCGGCGACGGGCGCCGTGCTCGACGCGGAGGCGCTGCGGGCGAGTGTGGCGGGCGGCCGGACGCTCACGATCCTCGACGTCACCCAGGCCGCCGGATGGAAGCTGCTCGACCTCGGCTGGGCCGACGCGACGGTGGCGTCGGCCTACAAGTGGCTGCTCGCGCCGCGCGGCACCGCGTTCCTGTCGGTGAGTGAGCGGACCGCCGGTCTCATGACGCCGCACGCGGCGAACTGGTACGCCGGGCAGGAACCGTGGACTTCGATCTACGGGCTGCCGCTGCGCCTGGCGTCCGACGCGAGGCGTTTCGACGCCTCGCCGGCCTGGTTCGGCGCGCTGGGCGCCGGGCTGACGCTGCCGTGGCTGGCCGGGCTGGACCGTGCGGCGGTCGAGGCGCACACCGTGGGCCTGGCCGCGACGCTGCGGGCCGCACTGGACCTGCCGCCACACCCGTCGGCGATCGTGTCACTGCCGTCCGCCCGCAACTCGGACGCCGCGGCCCGTCTGCAGCGCGCCGGTATCCGCGCCTCGGTGCGGGCGGGAGCGGTGCGGGTCGGCTTCCATCTCTACAACACCGCCGACGACCTGGACCGGTTGCTCGACGCGCTCGCGTGAACCGTCACCCGGCATAACGCGATGACCCGGTGGGTAGCTGTGTGATCATGACGACTCCCAAGGATCTCTACGCGCAGTGGATCACCCGCCTGTGGGCCGGCGAGCCCGTGGCCGCCGAGTTGGTGACCGAGGACTTCGTCGGGCACTGGCCGGACCGCGAGGTGCGCGGGCCCGCGGAGTTGCAGGCAATCATCGACCAGACCCACGAGATGCTCTCGGACCTGACCTTCGAGATCGAGGTCGGCCCGTTCGTCGAGGGGGACATGGTGGCCGGGCGCTGGGTCGGCAGCGGCCGCGGCGAGCAGGGCCCGATGCGCTTCACCGGCAACGACATCCTGCGGGTGGCCGACGGGAAGTTCGCCGAGTACTGGACCGGGACGTCGACGAGCTGACGTCCTAACCGAAGGCGAGCGCGAGCGCGACGGCCACCGCCCACACCAGCATGGTGAGCCCGGTGTCGCGCAGGACGGGGATCAGCTCCTTGCCGCCGAGCCCGCCGCGCACCGGGCGCGCGGCGCGCACCGCCAGCGGCAGCGCCAGCAGGCCGACCGCGCACCAGGGCGTGGCGAGCATCAAGGCCAGCGTGAGCAGCAGCGCGGTGCCCAGCAGCGCCTGGTAGAGCACCCGGGTGCGGGTGTCGCCGAGGCGGACGGCCAGGGTGATCTTGCCCGACTCGCGGTCGGTGGGGATGTCGCGCAGGTTGTTGGCGACCAGCACCGCCGACGACAGCGCACCCATCGCGACGGCCAGCGCGAGTCCGACCCGGTCGACGTGCAGCGCCTGGGTGTACTGGGTGCCCAGCACGGCGACCAGACCGAAGAACACGAACACCGCGACCTCGCCGAGCCCGATGTAGCCGTAGGGCTTCGAGCCGCCGGTGTAGAGCCACGCGCCGGCGATGCACACGGCGCCGACGGCGATCAGCCACGGCGCACTGGCCACCGCGAGGACCAGCCCGGCCACCGCGCCGACGGCCAGGCTGGCGATCGCCGCCGTGAGCACCGCCCGCGGGGAGGCCAGCCTTGACCCCACCAGTCGCAGCGGCCCGGCGCGCACGTCGTCGGTGCCGCGGATGCCGTCGGAGTAGTCGTTGGCGTAGTTCACCCCGATGATCAACGCGACGGCGACGACCAACGCCAGCAGCGCTTTCCACCACACCGCGCCGTCCAGCCACGCGGCGCCCCCGGTGCCGGCGATCACCGGTGCGACGGCGTTGGGCAGTGTGCGGGGGCGCGCGCCCTCGACCCATTCGGCGAAACTTGCCACGCGCGCCATCGTCGCACGCCTGACGGCCGCGCCCCCTCCGTCACCCCGGGGAACGGGGGCATGGACGACAATGGACCGATGCTCGGAGTGATCGGCGGCAGCGGCTTCTACTCGTTCTTCGGGCCCGACGCGCGCAGCGTCAGGCTCGACACCCCCTACGGCGCTCCCAGCGCAGCGATCACGGTCGGCACGGTCGGCGGGCACGAGGTCGCGTTCCTGCCCCGGCACGGCGCCGACCACGAGTTCAGCCCGCACACCGTGCCGTACCGGGCCAACATGTGGGCGTTGCGCGCGCTGGGCGTGCGGCGGATATTCGGCCCGTGCGCGGTGGGCAGCCTGACCCCCGACCTGGGTCCGGGCGCGATGGTGGTGCCCGATCAACTCGTGGACCGCACCAGCGGGCGGGCCGACACGTACTTCGACTCCGGCGGCATCCACGTCGGCTTCGCCGATCCGTACTGCCCGACGCTGCGCGCGGCCGCCGCGGGACTGCCCGGCGTCGTCGACGGCGGCACCATGGTGGTGATCCAGGGGCCGCGGTTCTCCACCCGCGCGGAGAGCAAGTGGTTCGCGAGCCAGGGTTTCACCCTGGTCAACATGACCGGCCACCCCGAGGCGGTGCTGGCTCGCGAACTCGAGATGTGTTACGCCGCAATTGCCTTGGTCACCGACCTGGATGCGGGCATCGAGACCGGGAAAGGGGTGCGGGCGGTCGACGTCTTCGCCGAGTTCCAGCGCAACCTCGTGCCGTTCAAGAAGGTGGTGCACGAGGCGATCGACCAGGTGGCCGTCGAGCGGACGTGTGAGCACTGCCTGCCGCACGAAGGCGTGACGCTGCCGATCGAGTTGCCGTGAGGGTGTTGCTGACCGGCGCCGCCGGGTTCATCGGCTCGCGGGTGCGCACGGCGCTGGAATCGGCGGGTCACGACGTCGTCGCCGTGGACGTGATGCTGCCTGCCGCGCACGGTGGATCGGCGCACCTTCCCGAAGGCACGCACCGGGTCGACGTCGCCGACCCCACCGCGCTGGCCCCGCTGCTCGACGGCATCGACGCGGTCTGTCATCAGGCGGCCGTGGTGGGCGCCGGGGTCAATGCGGCCGATGCGCCCTCGTACGGCAGCCACAACGACTACGGGACCACGGTGCTGCTCGCCGAGATGTTCGCCGCGGGTGTCCAGAAACTGGTGCTGGCGTCGTCGATGGTGGTCTACGGGCAGGGCCGGTTCGACTGTCCCGCACACGGACCCGTCGACCCCCTGCCGCGCACCCGTGCCGATCTCGACGCCGGGGTGTTCGAGCACCGCTGCCCCGTCGGCGGCGAGGAACTGCACTGGCGGCTGGTCGAGGAGGACGAGCCGCTGCGGCCCAGAAGCCTCTACGCGGCAAGCAAAGTCGCACAGGAGCATTACGCGCTGGCATGGAGTGACGCTGTCGGAGGTTCCGTCGTGGCCCTGCGCTACCACAACGTCTACGGCCCGCACATGCCCCGCGACACCCCCTACAGCGGGGTGGCGGCGATCTTCCGCTCCGAACTCGAGAACGGGGACGTGCCGAGGGTTTTCGAGGACGGTGGGCAGATGCGCGACTTCGTCCACGTCGACGATGTCGCGGCGGCCAATCTGGCCGCGGTCGAGTCGCGGCTCCCGGGTTTCGAGGCGTTCAACGTCTGCTCCGGCCGGCCGATCTCGATCATCGAGGTCGCCACCGAGCTCTGCGAGATCCGCGCCGCCGCACCACCGCTGGTGACCGGACAGTACCGCAGCGGCGACGTGCGCCACATCGTCGCCTCGCCGCGGCGGGCGGCCGAGCGGTTAGGTTTCCGGGCCGCGGTGGATCCGCGGGACGGACTGCGGGAGTTCGCCTTCGCGCCGTTGCGGGCGTGACATGCCCCGCTGGGCGCGCATTCTCGTTATCGTCGCCCTTGTGGCGACGGGAGCGTTGGGGTTGCTGTGGACCCAGCAGCGGCGGCTGATCTATTTCCCGGCACCGGGTCCCGTGCCGTCGGCGAGCACGGTGTCGCCGGGTGCGCGCGACGTCGTGCTGCGCACCGCGGACGGATTGGATCTCGGTGGGTGGTACTTCCCGACGGCCGGCCGGGGGCCGGGTGTGGTGATGTTCAACGGCAACGGTGGCGACCGGTCCATGCGGGCGGCGCTGGCGATCGCACTGCGGCGCATGGGGTCGTCGGTGCTGCTGTTCGACTACCGGGGCTACGGCGGCAACCCGGGCCGGCCCAGCGAGGACGGGCTGGCCGCCGACGCCCGCGCGGCCCGCGAGTGGCTGGCCGCCCAACCCGAGGTCGACCCGGTCCGCCTCGTGTATTTCGGTGAATCGCTCGGCGGCGCAGTCGCGGTCGGCCTCGCCGCCGAACAACCGCCCGCCGCGCTGATCCTGCGCTCACCGTTCACCTCGCTGCCCGACGTGGGCGCGGTGCACTACCCGTGGCTGCCGGTGCGGCGGTTGCTCATCGACCGCTATCCGTCCATCGAGCGGATCGGCGGGATCGGTGCCCCGCTGTTGGTGATCGCGGGCGATCGTGACGACATCGTCCCGGCCGGCATGAGCCGGCGGCTGTTCGACGCCGCAGCCGAACCGAAGGAGTTCGTGCTCGTGCCCGATGCCGGGCACAACGACCCGGCGCTGCTCGACGGCCGCCGGATGCTCACCGCGATCGAGCGGTTCCTGGCGCAGGCCCCGGGATTCGGCGCCTGAGGCGGGGCGATACTGGTGGCGTGAAACCCGCGATATGTGAACAGTTCGGCATCGACTTCCCGCTCTTCGCGTTCAGCCACTGCCGCGACGTCGTCGCCGCCGTGACCAACGCCGGCGGTTTCGGGGTGCTCGGCGCGACCGCCTACACCCCCGAACAGCTCGACCGGGAACTCGCCTGGATCGACGAGCAGGTGGGCGGCAAGCCCTACGGCGCCGACATCATCGTGCCGGCCAAGTTCGAGGGCAAGGGGGAGAACCTCTCGCGCACCGACCTCGCCGACCGCATCCCGGCCGAGTACCGCGAGTTCGTCACCCAGCTGCTGGCCGACCACGACATCGAACTCGACAGTGCGCCGCGGCTCGGCGGGTCGTCGCTGTCCGGGGACACCGGCCGCGAACTGCTCGACGTCGCGATGAGTCACCCGATCAAGCTGATCGCCAACGCGCTCGGCGTCCCGCCGGACTACATGATCGAGGCGGGCCGCGAACGCGGTGTGCCGGTCGCGGCGCTCGTCGGCGCGCGCGAGCACGCCGTCAAACAGGTCGCCGCCGGGGTCGACCTGATCGTCGCGCAGGGCACCGAGGCCGGCGGGCACTGCGGTGAGGTGACCACGCTGGTGCTGATTCCCGAGGTGATCCAGGCCGTCGAGGAGACCGGCACCAAGGTGCCGGTGCTCGCCGCGGGCGGCATCGTGACCGGCCGGCAGATGGCCGCGGCGGTGGCGATGGGCGCCGACGGCGCGTGGACCGGTTCGGTGTGGCTGACCACCGAGGAGGCCGAGACAGCGCCGCACACCGTGCAGAAGATGTTGGCCGCCACGTCGCGGGACACCGTGCGCTCGGCGGGCCGCACGGGTAAACCGGCCCGCCAGCTGGTGTCGGACTGGACGCAGGCCTGGGCGCCGCGCGGGGAGCGCCGTCCGCTGCCGCTGCCGCTGCAGAACATGCTCGCCGAACCGCTGCTGCGCCGCATCGACGTGCTCGCCGCGCAGGGGCACCCCGGCGCGCAGCAGTTGTCGACCTACTTCGTCGGCCAGGGCGTCGGGTTGATGAACAAGGTCAAACCGGCGCGCGAAGTGGTGCGCGAGTTCATCGAGGACTATCTGGCCGCCGCGGAGCGGTTGGGCAACTCGCTGCCCGACTGACCGCCCTCGTCCACGACGGTCGGCGAAGGGAGTTCTAATCGACGGCCAGCGGGAGCCGTACCTCGAAACGGGCGCCCGTGCCGAGGTTGTGCGCGGACAGCGTGCCGCGGTGCGCCTGCACGAGGCCGGCGGCGATGGCCAGGCCAAGACCCGATCCGCTGGGCAGCGACGCGTCGTCGCGCGGGATGCGGTCGTTGGAGCCGCGGTAGGCCACGTCGAACACCCGCGGCAGGTCGGCCTCGTCGATGCCGACGCCGGTGTCGTCGACGCGGGCCCACGCGACGTCGTCGTCGGAGCCGAGCGCCAGCTGCACGCGGCCGCCCTCCGGGGTGTGCGCGATCGCGTTGGCCACCAGATTGGACAGCACCCGCACCAGCGCTCGGTCGCTGCCGAGCACCTGCACGGGTTCGTCGGGCAGTTCGGCGCGCAGCTGCACCCCGGCGCGTTCGGCGGCGATCCGGTGGGCGGCCAGCACGTCGTCGACGACCTCGTCGAGCGCGACCCGGTCGAACGCCGGCTGCACCGCCCCGGCGTTGATCTTGCTCATCTCGAACAGGTCGTCGACCATCTCCGACAGCCGGATCGATTCCTGCTCGATGTGCTTGGCGTGCGCGCGCACCTCGTCGGCGCCGACCAGACCGTCGGCGATGGCCTCGGACACCGCGCGGATCCCGGCCAGCGGGGTGCGCAGGTCGTGGCTGACGAACGCGACCAGTTGCCGCCGCGACATCTCGGCCGCCTGCTCGGACTCCCGGATCTCCTGCTCCCACACCGTGCGGCGGGCCTGATAGCGGCCCAGCATCACCGCGGCGGGGATGGTGACGACGGCCACCACCACGAGCACCACGGCGATCGGCTCGAAGGTCTCGGTGATCATGAAACCGCTGGCGCCCAGCACGCCGGTGAACGTCGCGAGCACAGGGATCAGCACGAGCACGACCATGCTGACCGCCAGCGACCACGTGCGGGCCAACCGGATGATCAGCGCACCAGCCAGCACCACCGGAATGGAACAGGCCAGCGCCCAGGCGCCGATCTCCCAGACGTCAGTTGACGGCACCGGTGCTCAGGCCCTCACGCGCGCCCGCGGCATCGCTCCACATGTAGCCGCGGCCCCACACCGTCTGCACCCGGTGCTGGTCGCCGAGCTTCGAACGCAGCCGTTTGACGTGCACGGTCACCGTGGACAGATCGCCGAAGTCCCACCGCCACACCTGCTTGAGCAGCTCTTCGCGGGTGAACACGGTGTCGGCGTGAGTGATGAAGAACAGCAGCAGATCGAACTCGCGGTTGGTGAGGCTGACGGGCTGACCGTCGACGGTGACCGACCGTGCGGCCGCCGAGATCGTGAGCGCGCCGACCTTCAGGTCGACCGGGGTGACCCCGACCGGCGTCGGAGAGCGGCGCAGGACCGAGCGCACCCGCAGCGCCAGTTCCCGGGGGCTGAACGGTTTGGTCAGGTAGTCGTCGGCGCCGGCTTCGAGGCCGGCGATGCGGTCGTCCTCTTCCCCGAGGGCGGTCAGCAGGATGACCGGAACGGTGTGGTCGCCGCGCTGGCGCAGGGTGCGACAGAGGGTCAGCCCGTCGGGGCCGGGCATCATCACGTCGAGCACGGCGACGTCGATGCGTTCGGTGCCGAGCAGCCGCAGCGCCTCGGTGCCGTCGCGGGCGATCGCCACTTCCAGGCCGTCGCGTTCGAGATACCGACGCACGACGTCCCGCACGACGGAGTCGTCGTCGGCGATCAGGACCCGTGTCACCCTTCGAGGTTAGCCGTCAGCGCCCGCCACCTGCGCCGATGTCAGAGATTCGTCACTGTTGCCCCAGGTGGGTGCCGACGGGCGTGGTTAGCCTCGTTGCTATGCCCGAGTGTCCCGTGACGGTGGTGCTGCCGTGCCTGGACGAGGCGGCATCGCTGCCGGCGGTCCTGGCCGCGCTGCCCGACGGCTACCGCGCTCTGGTGGTGGACAACAACAGCACCGACGGCACCGCGGACGTGGCACGGCGGCACGGCGCCGAGGTTGTGCACGAGGCACGCCCCGGTTACGGCTCCGCGGTGCACGCGGGGGTGCTGGCCGCGGGCACCCCGGTGGTCGCCGTGCTCGACGCCGACGGGTCGCTCGACCCGCGCGAATTGCCCGCCCTGGTGGCCGAACTGGACAAGGGTGCCCACCTGGCGGTCGGCCGGCGGAGGGCGGTGCCCGGTCTGCGCTGGCCGTGGCATGCCCGCCTCGGCACGGCCGCGGTGTGCTGGCGGTTACGGCACCGCCACGGTTTGCCCGTCCACGACATCGCGCCGATGCGGGTGGCCCGCCGCGAGGATCTGCTCGCGCTCGGTGTGCAGGATCGCCGATCCGGGTATCCCCTGGAACTGCTGGTCCGTGCCGCCGCCGCGGGCTGGCGCGTCGTGGAACGCGACGTCACCTACGGCCCGCGCACCGGCGGGAGATCGAAGGTCAGCGGCTCGTTGCGCGGCAGCGCGGTGGCCGCGCTGGACTTCTGGCGGGTGATCGAGTGACGGAGTTGCCGGTGACGGTGCTCGTGGTCGCCAAGGCCCCGGTGCCCGGTTTGGCGAAGACGCGGCTGGCGGTCACGGTCGGGTTCGAGATGGCCGCGGTGATCGCGGCGGCCGCGCTGCTCGACACCCTCGACGCGGTCCTGGCGACGCCCGTGTCGGCGCGGGTGGTGGCGCTGACCGGCGACCTCGACGAAGTCCACGACAGCGCGGCGCTGCGGGCCCGCCTGGCCGAATTCACCGTCGTCGAGCAGCGCGGTGACTCGTTCGCCGAACGGCTGGCCCACGCGCACGTCGACGCCGCCGCGGCGGTGGGGGACCGTCCGATCCTGCAGATCGGGATGGACACCCCCCAGGTCACCGCCGATCTGCTGGCCCGGTGCGCACAGACGCTGCTCGCCGCCGAGGCGGTGCTGGGGCCGGCACGCGACGGCGGCTGGTGGCTGCTCGGGGTGCGGACCGCGACGATGGCCGACTGCCTGCGCGAGGTGCCGATGTCGCGGGACGACACCGGCGCGCTGACGCGGAAAGCGTTGCAGGACAGGGGGATCAGCGTGATAATGGTCGACGAGCTCGCCGATGTGGACACCGCCGCCGACGTCGAAACCGTCCGACGCTGCTGCCCGCCCGGTGGGCGGTTCCCGTTCGCGACGGCCGCGGCGGGGTTGTGACCGGTGCTCGGCAACCTCTACGACCGCGCGCTCGACGGGGAACGGTGCTGGATCCGCAGCGGCGACGGGGCGGTGAAGACGCTGCCGGTGCGCAGCTGGCTCGGCGGACGGCACGCCGACCGGCTCTTCGACCGGGCGGTCGTGCTGCTCTGTGAGGGGCCGACCATCGACTTGGGTTGCGGCCCAGGCCGTCTGGTGGCCGATCTGGTCCGCCGCGGCATCCCGGCCCTCGGTGTCGACCAGTCCGCCACCGCGGTCGAGTTGGCGCGGCGCAACGGCGCTCCCGCGCTGCGCCGCGACGTGTTCGGGGTGTTGCCCGGACTCGGGCGGTGGCAGACCGCGCTCCTGGCCGACGGCAACATCGGCCTCGGCGGCGATCCGAGGCGGGTGCTGCGCCGCGCCGCCGAACTGCTGCGCCCGGGCGGCCGCTGCGTCGTCGAGTTCGACTCCGAGACCCGGGGAGTGCAGGACACCATGGTGCGCCTGGAGTCCTCGAACACGGTGGGGCCGTGGTTCAGGTGGGCGTCGGTGGGGGTGGACTGTGCGGCTGCGCTGGCGCAGGAGGCGGGGTTGACGATGACGGGTCTGCATCCGGCGGGCCGCCGGGTGCTCGCGACGTTGGCGGCGCCGTAGCCCGTCGGGTTCTCCCCAGCCGGACCGCGTACGCCGCGGCGCTGAGCGCGAACATCGCGGCGACCAGCAGCAGCCAGCGGCCGAGGTACGGCTCCTGCGTCTGTCCGGTGGCCGCGGTGTAAGCGGGCGCACCCTGCCGCAGGATGCCGGGACTGAACACCGCGAACGTCAGGGCGGCACCCAGAATCGGAACGCGGAGGTGATTCAGGACCGGCACCGGAGCCGGAAAGCGCTGGGAGAGAGTGAGAATGCGGTCGACGAGCGCGTAGAGCGGGAACAGCACCAGGTCGTGCAGGATGACGGCGGCCGCGAACCACACCACGATCGACTGCCACCACGTGCGCGGATTCCACAGGGCGGCGATGCCGAGCGTGGCAACGGTGTAGCCGAACAACGCGAAGCCGGCGATCAGCGTCAGCAGATGCAGCGGGTGCGATCCGTACACCGCGCGGAAGGCCCGCATGTCAACGCGCCTCGAAGTCGATCGCGCCCACCCACTTGGTGTTGTGCACACCGGGCAACGCGGGCACGATCACCCGCGCCGGGAACCCGTGATCGGGGGAGAGGTCCGCACCGTTGACGCGCAGCGCCAGCAGCGCATCGTCATCGCGGATCTGGTTGGCCTGCAACCTCGCCCGATTGAACGCACCGCGCCGCTCGACCGACGACACGCGGGCCGACACCGGCTCGGGCACCCCGGCCAGCGCGGCGAGGTCACGTAACCGCACCCCGCTCCACGTCTGGGTGGTCGACCAGCCCTCGACGCAGGCGATCGGCAATCGGGCCGTGTGCTGGGGCAGTGCCGCCAGCGCGGCGCGGTCGAGGACGACGGGCTGCGAGCCGCCGCGCAGCGTGAGCCGCCAGCCCGGACCCGTCGCCGCGGTGGTGATGCCCGCCGCGCGGGCGGTGCGGTTGACCTGGAAGTCGTTCGGGCCATCGCCGGACGAGCGGCCGCGGGGCAGCAGCAGTGCCGCCGGTCTGGTTATTCCGCCGAGGGTCTGGCCCGCGGTCAGGACCGCCATCAACAGCGCACCACCGCCGACCAGGGCCAGCGCGCCGCGGCGGCTCATCGTCGGTTCCGCCGGGTCGGGCGCTGCCAGCCCGTCGGGCTCGAAGTCTTCCGGCCGGGTGCCGGCGCGGTCGGTGCGCAGCACCTCGCGCAGCGGTATCGACCGCAGCCCGGCCCGCATCCGCGGGATCTTGATCGCGATGTGGACCAGGAACCCGGTGATGAACATCCAGGCCCCGAAGTAGTGGGCGGTGTAGA
Organism: Mycobacterium sp. IS-1496; assembly: GCF_001499995.1. Lineage (GTDB taxonomy): Bacteria > Actinomycetota > Actinomycetes > Mycobacteriales > Mycobacteriaceae > Mycobacterium. The sequence continues at coordinate 51,761 of NZ_LQIU01000025.1, read as the reverse complement.
AGCTGAAGCCGAAGATGTAGTCGTACTGGATGTTGAGCACGCCGGTGACGATCTCGAACAGGATGCCGCCGACCAGCATCAGCAGCGAGATCCGTTCCAGCAGTTGGGCGATCGACAGGGCCGGCGGCCACACGAACAGCCGTGGGATCACCGACCACAGTTTGGCCAGCACCACCGGGATCAGGACCAGGCCCAGCCCGACATGCACACCCTGGGTAAACCGGTACAGCCACGACGGGTCGGTGGGCCAGTCGAACGTCGGCAGCTTCAGCCAGCCGACGTCGGCGGGGATGGCCTGGCCGAACTGCGGACCGTAGGCGATGTAGGACAGCAGGCCGGTGACGGTGACGATCGGCAGCGTCACCAGGAGCGCGGCGCCGAGGACGGAGGTCAGCCACCGGCCGCGGAGCGGGCTGCGCCACCGGAGCCCGCGGGGCGGGCTGTGCCGCCGGAGCGGACGACCCCCCGGCTTCTCGGGACCCATGCAGGCATTCTGCCGATCCGTGGCGCCGTCGGTGTCCGGAAAGGCGCTTCGTCACCAGTTGGTCAGGACGAGGTGGTTGATCAGCAGCGCGCCGAGCACGTTGACGGCGAGCCACCACCGCTGCGCGCGCACCGGCAGCAGCGCCCCGGCCGCGACCAGCCACATCGTGAAGGGCAGCCAGATCCGTTCGGTCTCGGCCTTGCTCAGCATGCTCAGATCGGCGCAGACAATCGCCGCGAGGGCCCCGAGCATCAGCAGGTGCAGACCGCAGCGCGCGCGGATGGCCGCGATGTCGAAGACCCGTCCCAGCCCCGCGACGCTGCCCAGCCCGATCGCGCAGACGACGGAGGCGAAGTTCGCCCACCCCCAGTACTGGAACGGCCGCTCGTTGGCGATGCCCTGCCAGTAGCGTTCCTGCACCAGCTGATAGCCGTCGAACCACCAGAATCCGGCGATGACGAACACCACGACCACGGCCACCGCAGCGCCGACGGCGGGCAGCAGCGCGCGCAGCGCGGAGCGCCAGTCGGCGGAGCAGATCAGCACCGCGACGGCGGGCAGTGCCATCAGCACCAGGCCGTAGTTGAGGAAGATGCCCCATCCCAGCAGCAGGCCGGCGCCGACCGCGAACAGTTCGGGGCGGCGGCCGGCGCGGCGCACGGCCAGCGCCAACAGCGCGATACCCCAAGCGGCGACGCCCGCGAAATAGCCGTCGGCCGACACCGCCACCCAGATCGCGGTCGGCGCCACCGCGAGGAACGGCGCGGCGAGGCGGGCGGTGCGCTCGTCGGCCAGCGCGCGGACCGCCACGAGGATGGCCGCGGCCACGCTCGAACCGGCGATCAGGCACAGCAGCCCGGCCCAGGCGCCGCCGCCGAGTCCGATGCGGTCCAGCCAGACGAACGTCAGCAGCGCACCCGGCGGGTGCCCGGAGACGTGGGTGATCCACGAATCGGGCTGGTAGTCGAGGATGCGGTCGGCGAACGTGCGGACCGCCTCGGGGATGTCGGTGACGGTGGGGACCTGCCGCAGGTACTCATGGCGCGCGGTCAGCCGGCCGGCGAACCCGCGCTGCCAGCCGTCGACCATCGCCAGCGAGAACGCCCACGCCGCCGAGGTGGCCCACGTCGCGAGCACCAGCGTCCGCCAGTTCAGCCGCTGTGCCGGCGCACGCCCCCAGACGACGGCGGCCACGCCGATGACGACGGCGGGCACGGTGCCCCACCCCACGTGGGGCCTCCACCACCCGAAGATGGGTGAGGTGGCGGCGAAGCTCCGGAAGCGCTCCGGGGTGGCGTTGATCAGCGGTGTGACGACCTCGAGGTGCAGATGGGGGACGACGAACGCCGCCGCCACGAGCACCAGACCGACGACGGCGGCGATCGTCTCCCTGCGATAGGCGCGCACCCGGCCAGCCTATGGGGCCGCCGTCCGCCGCGGCTCACAGCCGCGCATCGCCTCCGGTGAACTAACCGTGACGCGCCGTCAACGTCGTTTTACGTGCCCGACACAGGCGCTCGCCAAGCTGAGGTCACCTTCAGTGCCGTCGTCCGCCGCTGCCACTCACCGTCCGAAAAGGAGCGACGACTCATGTCCTATGTGAATCCAGCGCAGTTCGTCACGAAGATGATCGACGCCGGGGAGACCAAGGCGTTCATGTCCACGCGCGACACCGTGATCCGCGCCTACATGGCCGGGGCGATCCTCGCGCTGGCCGCGGCGTTCGCGGTGACCATCACCGTGCAGACCGGCAACGCGCTCGTCGGCGCGCTGCTGTTCCCCGTCGGGTTCTGCCTGCTGTACCTGCTCGGGTTCGACTTGCTCACCGGCGTTTTCACGCTCGTCCCGCTCGCGTTGCTCGACAAGCGGCGGGGCGTGACCGTACGGTCCCTGCTGCGCAACTGGGGGCTGGTGTTCGTCGGCAACTTCGCCGGTGCGCTCACCGTCGCGTTCATGATGGCGATCATCTTCACCTACGGATTCTCCGTGGATCCCAACGAGGTCGGCCAGAAACTCGGCGAGATCGGACACAGCCGCACCGTAGGGTATGCCGAACACGGCGCCGCCGGCATGCTGACGTTGTTCATCCGCGGTGTGCTGTGCAACTGGATGGTCTCCACCGGTGTCGTGGCGGCGATGATGTCGACGTCGGTGTCGGGCAAGGTGATCGGGATGTGGATGCCCATCATGCTGTTCTTCTACATGGGTTTCGAGCACTCCGTGGTCAACATGTTCCTGTTCCCGTCCGGTCTGATGCTCGGCGGTGACTTCTCGGTGATGGACTACTTCGTGTGGAACGAGATCCCCACTGTGGTGGGCAATCTCGTCGGAGGTCTGGCCTTCGTCGGGTTGACGTTGTACGCCACCCATGCCCGCACCGGTACGGAGTGGAACCGGCCCGTCGAACCGGAGCAGTTCACGCTCCCGGTGGAAGCGCGCGCATGACCCGGGAGCAGATCACCGCCGAGATCGTGGCCGCCCGGCTGGCCAAACAGCTGACGTGGCAACAACTCGCCGATGCCATCGACCGGCCGGTGGTGTGGACCATCGCCGCGCTGCTGGGCCAGCACCCGATCCCCGTGGACAGCGGCAAGATCCTCGTCGACATGCTCGACCTGGACGAGTCGGCGGTTCCGGTGCTGGCGGCGGTCCCGATGCGCGGCGGGCTGCCCACCGCGGTGCCGACGGACCCCACCATCTACCGCTTCTACGAGGTTCTCCAGGTCTACGGCGGCGCCATCAAGGAACTCATCCACGAGGAGTTCGGCGACGGCATCATGAGCGCGATCAACTTCAGCATCGACGTGCAGCGCAGACCGCATTCGGCAGGCGACCGCGTGGTGGTCACGCTCGACGGCAAGTTCCTGCCGTACGACTGGACGGCCGCTGAGGGCTGATCCGCCGCCGAGCGTTCGGGACTTTGGTCCATCGGCGCGGGGACCATGGCCCCGCGTAGGGGACACCCTCCTCGGCTAACCTGTGCCTGACCGTACAGGGAGGTTCGGATGTCCTCGCCCACAACGCTTCATGGCATCGTCGTCGGTGCCGACGGCTCCGCGGCCGGCAAGGTCGCGGTGGATTGGGCGGCACGCGACGCCGCCCGGCGCGGCGTGCCGCTCACGATCGTCCACGTCATCGCACCGAAGAACATCCAGATGTGGATCGAGGTGCCCGCGCCGCAGGAGTACCTGCGCTGGCAGGCCGAACGCAGTACGCGCGTGATGGCCGAGGCGACGGCGATCGCCGAGCGGGCCGCCGAGGGCAGGCACCTCACGGTCGTGAAACAGGTCGTCCCGGGTGAGGCGAAGGCCACGCTGATCGACATGTCCAAGGACGCCGAGATGGTCGTCGTCGGTAGCCGCGGCCTCGGCGACTGGGGCAGGCGGCTGCTCGGATCGGTGAGCACCGCCGTCGTACACCATGCGCACTGTCCGGTCGCGGTGATCCACGACGAGGACCCGCTGATGGACCATCCGGACCAGGCGCCCGTCGTGGTCGGGATCGACGGCTCAGCGGCCGCCGAGCACGCGATCGCGATCGCGTTCGACGAGGCATCGCGCCGCGGTGTCGACCTGGTCGCCGTGCACGCCTGGAACGACGTCGACTACGAGTTCCCGGACATCAAGTGGGTGGATTACACCGACCGCGGCGAGCGCATCATCGCCGAGCGGCTGGCCGGCTACTGCGAGACCTACCCCGATGTCACGGTGCGCAAGGTGCTGGTGCGCGACCGGCCTGCGCACCAGCTGCTGCAGCAGTCCGAAGGGGCCCAGTTGCTGGTCGTCGGCAGCCACGGCCGCGGCGGGTTCGCGGGCATGCTCCTCGGCTCGGTCAGCTCCGAGGTGGTGCAGTCCGCCCGGATGCCGGTGATCGTCGCCCGCCAGCCCTGATCACGTCATCGCGTCGGCCGCACCTCGACGCAGCATTCCCCGGCGGCCGGTGACAGTACGGCCTCGACGGCGTCGCTGCCCAACCCGTCGAGCGCACCCGATACGAAGGCGTGGTTGAGCCGGCACACCAGCTCCGGCAGGTCGCGGGCGAGCGGGAGGAACGGGCAGTTACGCAGCCGGATACATCCGCCTCCGTCGCGGTGGGGCTCGAACCCGTTGTCGGTGAGTACCTCTTCGGCCAGGCGCAGCGCGCGCTCGGCCCCGATGCGTCCCCGCCGTGCGCGGGTGGGTGCAGCGGTGGCGGCCACACCGCGCTCGCGAGCGATCCGCACCGCGGCGGCCCGCACCGATGTCTGACCGCCCCCGTCGAGGACCGCATGCGCCAAGATGTCGGCGAGCAACTCGGGTCGGCGCGGCGGGATGCTCACCGTGAACTCGGCGTCGGCGGGTGCGTACACCTTCGGCGGCCGGCCGACACGGGCCCCGGCGGGCTGGAGGAACCGGAAACGCAGCAGGCCCACGTCGACGAGCTTGTCCAAGTGGAACGCGGCGAGCTTGCGCGAGATGCCGACGGCCGACGCCGCTTCGTCGCGGCTCACGGGACGACGCTCGTGGCGCGCGAAGTCGTAGAGCCTCCGCCGGATGTCGTCACCCAGCGCCGAGACCGCCCGGATCGAACCGGCGTGCGCGCTTCGGCCGTCGTGTTCCACGCCATCACGATATCGCCAACAAAGATGGTCGAAATACGGTCTTGACTGGCCAGAGTCAATAAGACCAAAATTGATTATCTAAACCACGGCGAAGTGGGAGGTGGAGGTGAGCACACCACCCGACCAGGCCAAGCGCCCCGTCAGCGCGATGCTGGCGGGACCCTACGGACACCCGTTCCATCCGATCCTGGTGACCGTTCCGATCGGTGCGTGGGCCGCCAGCCTGGTTTTCGACATCGCCTCGCGCATCGTCGACGAACCGGCATTCCTGGCCCGGGGAGCGGAGTGGCTGATCGCGATCGGCGTGCTCGGCGCGCTGGCGGCCGCGACGGTCGGCTTCCTCGATCTGATCGCGATCCCCTCGGGCACCCGGGCGCACCGGATCGGCCTGCTCCACATGGCACTCAACCTGACCGTCACCGGGCTCTACATCGCCGGCTTCGCCTGGCGACATGCGACCTATCCCCAAGAGGCCGCGGTGGGATTCGGGCAACTGGCGCTGTCGCTGGCGGCGTTCGCGGCGCTCGCGGTGTCGGGCTACCTGGGCGGGATGCTGTCCTACCGGTACGGCGTGCGCGTCGCCGACGAGTCGACGCAGGCGGAGGGATTCGGGGGGAGTCGAGTAACCGGCACAGGGAGGTAACCATGGGTATCGCGTCACTGATCGCCTGGATCCTGACCGCGGGCGGCGGCGCCTTCATGCTCGCCAAGTGGGTGGGCGGTGGTGGTCATCGCGACCGGACGAGAACCCATCTGCCGCCCGCGGTGGTGTTCGGCCACTTCGCCCTGGCGGCCCTCGGGCTGGTGCTCTGGATCGTCTACGTCGTCACCGACAACCACCCGATCGGCTGGGTCGCGCTCGCGCTTCTGGTACCGGTCGCCGCGCTCGGCGTCGTCATGGTGATGCGTTGGTTGCCCGTGTACCGGAGCCGGCACCAGCCGGTCGGCGGCGGCGGAGCGTCGGCGCTCACGGACGCGCCCGAGCGGTCGTTCCCGGTGGCGGTGGTGATCGGACACGGCGTACTCGCCGTCGCCACCGTGGTGCTGGGGCTGCTCGCGATCCTCGAGATCGGCGGCTGACCGGGTCAGTACAGCTGCTTGCGCATGCTGTCCTCGGAGTAGTACTCGTCGAGTTCGGCCTGCGTCAGATCGGGTTTGAACGTCTTGGCCAGCTGTGCGACGCTCGGCACGGCATCCGGGGTCCACGACTCCGGTCTCCATGCGCCGGAACGCAGAAAAGCCTTGGCGCAGTGGAAGAAGACCTCTTCGACGCTGATCTCCAGCGCGAGGATCGGGCGTTTCCCGCTGACCACCATCGCGTCGAAGTAGTCGGCATCGGCCAGCACGCGAGCGCTGCCGTTGATCCGCAGCGTGTCACCGCGGCCCGGGATGACGAAAACAGTGCCGACCCGCGGCCGCTCCAGCACATTGAGGTAGCCGTCGACCCGCTTGTTGCCGGGCCGCTCGGGGATCGCGATCGTCCGGTCGTCGATGATGTGGACGAAGCCGGCCGGGTCACCCTTCGGGGACACGTCGAGGTTGCCCTGCGCGTCGGTCGTCGCGACGAAACCGAGGGACGCGGCGCGCAACCACTCCTGCTGCACCGACGACAACCGCGGCCCGACCTTGTTCGCGACGAAGCTGTTCGGGTGGCCGACGATCGCGCGCAGTTCCTCGACGGTCGTGACTTCTCGACGCATGCGCCCCATCATGCCGGGCTCTCGCGCTGCGGCCGCCGGTTGACCGGTTGGCGGTGCGGGTAGCCGACGCGAAGGAGGTGACCGACATGAGCCGACACGTCGAGGTCGACGACGACCTGTGGAACGAGTTCCATCGCGTGGTCAACATGACGTCCCGAGAGCTGCTCGACTGGTTGCGCACGCGTTCCGCCACCGAGGGCAGCGAGGAACTGCCCGACCAGGCCGGCACCCAGACGGGCAGACACGTGCTCGAGATCCTCGGCAAACGACGGGTGGACCTGACCGCCGACGACGAGCACGTGATGCGGCGGGTGGTCGACCGGGTCCATGCCGAACGGCGCGACGATCTGGAGCCGACCGCCGGGCAGGAGAACTGGCGGCATCGCCTCATGACCATCGGACACGACCCGCTCAAGCCCCCGCGCTGAACCGCGCGCTCAGCGCGCTCTAGCTGAAGTGCGCGCTCAGCGCGCCCTAGCTGAATTGCGCGCTCAGCGCGCGGCGGTCCACCTTGCCGATCCCCCTGCGCGGCACCTCCTCGACCACATGCACCTCACGCGGGGCGGCCGTCGCGTCCAACTCGGCCGCGACGTACGCGCGCAACTCTGCGGGCGTGGGCGCCGGCCGACCCGCGGCGACGACGATCGCGGCCACCACCCGCTGGCCCAACCGCTCGTCGGCCACCCCGAACACCGCGCAGTCGGCGACCGCCGGATGGCGGGACAGCACCGCCTCGACCAGAGGGGGCATCACGGTCAGCCCGCCGGTGCTGATCGCGTCGTCCACGCGGCCCAGAACCCGCAACACGCCGTCGTCCAGCGCGCCGACGTCGTCGGTGCGGAACCAGCCCGGCTCGGCGAACGGATCCGGCCGAACGGGATTGCGGTATCCCGTGGCCAGTGTCGCCCCGCCGAGCAGGATCCGGGATCCGTCGAGACGCACCCGCACTCCGTCCAGCGGCACCCCGTCGTAGACGCACCCTCCGGCGGTCTCACTCATGCCGTAGGTCCGCACCACGGAAATGCCTGCAGCAGAGGCCTTTTCGGACAGGCCCGCGGGCATCGGCCCGCCGCCGATCAGCACCGCGTCGAACGTGGCGAGCGCCGCGGTGGCCGCCGGATCGCGCAGCACCTTGTCCACCTGCACGCTCACCAGCGACACATACCGCCGTCCCGCGGCCATCCCCGCCACCGCCGACACCAGGTCCCGTGCCTCGAAACTCGCCGGCATGGCGACCGGCCGCTCACCGGCCACCACACTGCGCACCAACACCTGCAGCCCCGCGATGTGATGGGCGGGCAGCGCCAACAGCCAGCGGCCGGGCCCACCCAGCCGCGAGTGCGTCGCGTCGGCGCTGGCCATCAGCGCCGAGGCGGAGAGCATCGCACCCTTCGGTGTGCCGGTGGTGCCCGACGTCGGCACCACGACGGCGACGTCGTCCCCGATCGGCGCACCGGATCGCAACGCCTCGCACAGCAGCGCGCCGTGCTCGGCGTCGCCGGCCGGGGTGGGCAGCAGCGCCGGCCCGCGGCCGGCCAGCATGTCCTCGACGGCAGGCAGGATCTCGAGCGCCGCAGCGCCGGACGGGACGGCGAGGGCGCGCAGGACGGCTATGCGTCCTCCCCGGATCGTCGGTCGTCGAGTGGCCAGCTGCGCGCGGCGAGCCGGGCGCGCACCCGGTCGATGTCGGCCTCGGTGGGCATGTCGTCGGTGATCGAGGTGATCATCACCGCGATGTCGAACTGATCGAACTCGCCGCGGTCGACGAGGGTCTGCGCCACGGCCGCGACCTCCTCGTCGGTCAACCGCCGGCGCAACAGCGCGAGCAGCGGCACCCGGTCCGGCCCCGGGACGCCCTCGGGATAGCCGGCGGTGATCCAGGCGACGATTCTGGCGAGGAAGTTGGGCACGTGGGTCACTTTCCCGGGCGCGCCGAAGACCGGTGTGCCCGCAGGCAGTCGATGGTAACTCCGGCCGGTGACGCGCGCCGACGGCCAACGGCGACTGCACGCCGGATGAACACTTGGTGAACACCACGGGGAATAGGGCAAAAGTCCAGGACACACCGGAAATTAGGACCGCTAGTTTTTGGTTCTGAGAGTCGTGGCACAGCAGAATGTGGACTCGTGAGTTCCGAGTTGATCATCTTGGTGCTGCTCATCGCGACAGCACTGGCCTTCGACTTCACCAACGGTTTCCACGACACCGGAAACGCGATGGCCACGTCGATCGCCACCGGCGCGTTGAAGCCCAAGACGGCGGTGACTCTGGCCGGGGTGCTCAACCTGGTGGGCGCGTTCCTCTCGGTGGAAGTGGCCGTCACCGTGACCACCTCGGTGCTCAAGATCCAGGACAGCAAGACCGGATCCCTGCTCCCGAACATCGACGCGTCCACGGGGCTGACCATCATCTTTGCCGGACTCGTCGGCGGCATCCTGTGGAACCTGCTGACGTGGCTGTTCGGCATCCCCTCGAGTTCGTCGCACGCGCTGTTCGGCGGGCTGATGGGTGCGGGTCTGGCCGCGATCGGGCTGGCAGGGGTGAACTGGTCCGGCGTCACCCAGAAGGTCCTCATCCCGGCGATCGCCGCCCCGGTCATCGCCGGACTGGTCGCCGGATGCGGTACCTGGCTGATCTACCGCATCACCCGCAAGGTCGCGCGCAAGCGCCGCGATTCCGGCTTCCGGTGGGGGCAGATCGCCACCGCGTCGCTCGTCGCGCTGTCCCACGGCACCAACGACGCCCAGAAGACCATGGGTGTCATCGCGCTGGCCCTGATCACCACCGGCCACCTGACCGGCGACGTGGCCGAGGACGGCCTGCCCTTCTGGATCATCGCCAGCTGTGCGCTGGCCATCGGCCTGGGCACCTACCTCGGCGGCTGGCGGGTCATCCGCACGCTCGGCAAGGGTCTGGTCGAGATCGAGTCGCCGCAGGGACTGGCCGCCGAGGCCTCGTCGGCCGCGATCATCCTCAGCTCCAGCGCCGCGGGCATGGCGCTGTCCACCACCCACGTCGCCACCGGGTCGATCCTCGGCAGCGGCGTCGGCAAGCCGGGCGCGCAGGTCCGCTGGGCCGTCGCCGGCCGGATGGCGGTGGCCTGGCTGGTCACCCTGCCCGCCGCGGGCCTGGTCGGCGCGCTCGCCTTCTGGCTCTCCCACTCGGTGGCGGGGATGACCACCCAGCTCGTGGGCGACGGCCTGATCTTCCTGATCCTGGTCGGCACGTCGTTCGGGCTGTGGTGGCGCGCCCAGCAGCAGAAGGTCGACCACCGCAACGTCAACGCCGACTGGGACGCCAGCACCAATTCCGTGGTGCCCGTCGAGGTGCGGGAATCCGCACCCGGCGCACCGGCCCGAGACGTCGCGGCCGTCTGACCCGACCGACACCCGAGAACGACTGAAGGACATTGGGAATGGTTCACCTCGAGAGCATCCTGCGGGTGCTGGTCGTCGGCCTGATCCTCGGCGCGGGCCTGCCCGCCCTGTTCGCCTGCGGACTGGTGGCGTATTCCGCCGGAACGGACGGCGCCGACGGCGACGGCGCCGCCCACGCCCCGAACCCCGCGCTGAAATACCTTGGCGTGGCACTGTTCACGATCGTCGGGGCGGTGATCCTGGTCGGGTTGCTGTGGATCACCCGGTCGACGATCGAGCATCAGTTCGGCATCGACCTCTTCCCGTTCGCCAAGTGAGATCCCGGCGATGACAGACAACACCGGCGTCATGGAGAAAGTGCTCACCTGGCTGCGCGACGGATACCCGCAGGGTGTCCCGCCGAAGGACTACTTCCCGCTGCTGGCGCTGCTCAAGCGGTCGCTGACCGAGGAGGAGGTCGTCAGGGCCGCGCAGTCGATCCTGCGCTCGACGGACTCTGACACGGTCACCGAGGACGAGATCCGCACAGCGGTGCACGAGGTCATCGCGAAGGAACCCAACCCCGAAGAGGTGCACCAGGTCGCGGCGCGGCTGGCCTCGGTGGGCTGGCCGTTGGCTTCACCGGTGCACTGAGACCGTCAGCCGCGGGTGTCGCGGCGCAACGGATGGTCGTCGGGCACCTGCACGAAGATCAGGGTGACGCCGTCGGGATCCGTCACGTGCATCTCGTGCAGACCCCACGGCTCCTGCCGTGCCTCCCTGGCGATCTCGACGCCGCGCCCGCGCAACTCGTCCTGGGTGGCGTGGAGGTCGCGTACCTGCAGCCACAGGGTGCCGCCGGCGTCGGGGCCGCCGGGGGCGGCCAGTTCGATCAGTGACTGGCCGGCGTAGAACACCGTCCCGCCGCCGTACTCACGCGCGATGGCAAGCCCGATACCGTCGCGGTAGAACCGCAGCGACCGCTCATAGTCCGCCGGCCGCAGCAGCATCCGGCTGGCCAGGATCTCCATGGGGTCGTGTCTATCACGGTGTCAGGCGCCCGGCTGGAACTGCTGGCGCTTGACGATCGCGTTGAACCACGTTGGCGCCAGCGAGTCGACGGCCCGCGCGGTGACGGCCATCCGCGGCGCGATGCGCACCGGGCGGTGGCGCGCCGCGGCGATCATCCAGTCGGCCGCCTCCTGCGCGCTCAGCCCTGGCACTCGGTCGTAGGCCCGTGTCGGCGCGATCATCGGTGTCTTCACCAGCGGGTAGTACAGCGTCGTCGAGTGCACACCGTTGTCGGCCCACTCGGTCTCGATGACCCGGCTCACCGCCGACAGCGCCGCCTTCGAGGCGACGTAGACCCCGAACAGCGGTGAGGCCTCGCTGAACACACCCCACGTCGCGACGTTGACGATGTGGCCGTGGCCGCGCTCCATCATGCCCGGCGCCAGGCCGCGGATCAGCCGCAGCGGTGAGAAGTAGTTGAGCATCATCGTGCGTTCGACGTCGTGCCAGCGGTCCAGCGAGTCGGCCAGCGGCCGGCGAATCGACTTGCCCGCGTTGTTGATCAGGATGTCGACACCGCCGAGCCGCTCCTCGACCTCGGCCACCAACTCGTCGACCGCATCGAGGTCGGACAGGTCGCACGCCCTGGCCGTGGCGTCGCCGCCCGCGGTGGTGATCCGTTCGACGAGTGCGTCGAGCAGATCCTGACGGCGGGCCACCGCGACGACCGTGGCTCCGCGCCGGGCGAACTTCTCCGCGGCGGCCTCACCGATCCCCGAGGAGGCGCCGGTCAGCAGGATCCGCTTGCCGGTGAGGTCGACGTCCGCGCGCGGCTGCAGGAACTGCTCGGCCATCGAGGGTCGCATGCTGGTCAGCATCAGACTGTCGGACAGACGGCGCAGCGGGTTGTTGCTCACTCCGGGAGTCTAGGCCCGCATCCCACTGGGCGATTTCGGCGCGCTCACGTACGCCAGGCGTCGATTACCGCGCCGAAATCGGGGGCTAGAAGTAGCGGGGGAACCCCGACCAATCCGGATCGCGCTTCTCCAGGAAGGCGTCACGGCCCTCGACGGCCTCGTCGGTCATGTACGCCAACCGCGTCGCCTCGCCGGCGAACACCTGCTGACCGACCAGCCCGTCGTCGATGAGGTTGAACGAGAACTTCAGCATGCGGATCGCCTGCGGGGATTTGCCGTTGATCTCGGCGGCCCACTGCAGCGCCTCGATCTCGAGGTCGGCGTGGTCGACGACGGCGTTGACCGCCCCCATCGCATACATCTGCTCGGCGTCGTAGGCGCGGCCGAGGAAGAAGATCTCGCGAGCGAACTTCTGGCCGGTCTGCCGGGCCAGGTAGGCGCTGCCGAACCCGCCGTCGAAGCTGCCGACGTCGGCGTCGGTCTGCTTGAACCGCGCGTGCTGGCGGCTGGCCAGTGTGAGGTCACAGGTGACGTGCAGGCTGTGCCCGCCGCCGGCCGCCCAGCCGTTGACCAGGCAGATCACCACCTTCGGCATGAACCGGATGAGGCGCTGCACCTCGAGGATGTGCAACCGGCCGGCGCGCGCCGGATCGACCGTCTCGGCTGTTTCCCCGGCGGCGTACTGGTAGCCGGTGCGCCCGCGGATGCGTTGGTCACCGCCCGAGCAGAACGCCCAGCCCCCGTCCTTGGGGGACGGGCCGTTGCCGGTCAACAGCACCACCCCGACATCCGGGGACATCCGGGCGTGGTCGAGCACCCGGTAGAGCTCGTCGACGGTGTGCGGGCGGAACGCGTTGCGCACCTCGGGCCGGTCGAAGGCCACCCGGACCGTCGGCTGCGGGGCGCCGTCGACGACGTGACGGTGGTAGGTGATGTCGGTCAGGTCGAAGCCGGGCACCGGCTGCCAGACCGACGCGTCGAACGGGTTGTCGCTCATGCCAGGAGAACCTACGTGATGGGGTCGAAACGGAAGACGGCGCAGCGGCCCGCCAGCGCCTCGAACTCGTCGGGCGTGGCATCGGTGACCAGTCCGGCGTTCTTCATGAAGTCGACCCCGGTGGGTACCAGGGTGGGGAACTGCCGCAGCAGCGGGCGGGCCTCCTCAGCCGGCACCTCCACCATCCGCACCCGCTCGTCGCGTCGGTTCTGCGTCAGCGTCACCTCGGGATTGGCGCGTGCGTTGCGCACCCAGTCCGCACCCGGAAAGCCGCCCACCACATAGCATTTGCCGTCGACGTACATCGGGCTGATCGGTGTCGGCCGCGGCTTGCCGCTCTTGCGGCCGGTCACGGTCAGGATCATCGGCCCCTGCTTGCCGAAGATCGGCAGCCGCAGCTTCGCCGAGGCGATCACGACCTTGTTGAGCGGTTTGAGCCACCACGGCGGGCGGATGCGTTCCTCGGACATAGGCCTCCTAGACGTGGATTCCGACGGCGGTCAGCGCATCGCGCAGCCCGGTGGGGCGCTCCGTGGTGGGCAGCGGGTCGACGAGGACGAACGGGCAGCCGACGGCGCGCGCCCCGCCGTCGGCCTCGTCGCTGTCGCCGACCATTACCGCGTCGGCCGCCTCGACACCCAGCCGTGTCAACGCGGTGGTGAAGATCTCCGGGGCGGGTTTGGTGACGCCGACCTCGAAGGACAGCACGAATTCGTCGACGTCACCGTCGGCGCCGATCGCCGCGAACGCCGGCCGCACGTCGAACGCGATGTTGGACACGACCGCGGTCTTGACGCCCTGGCGGCGCAGTGCCGCGAGGACGTCTGCGGTATCGGGGTAGGGCGTCCACGACGCCGGGTCGATCACCCGTCGGTAGAGCTGCTCGGCGTGGTGGTCGGCGAGCCCCGACTCCCGCAACACGTGCAGGTAGGCCTCGCGGTGCAGGTGCGGTGCGAGGTCACGGTTGACCCACGCGTGGTCGGCCTCCGGGGTCATCTGCACCGACCGTCCGGTCGGCGCGGTCAGGCGGCGCAGCAATTCGGCCTGGACGTGGTCGTCGACCTCCCGGTTGTCGACCTCGATACCGGTGAACCAGCTGTCGTCCTCCTCGAGGCGGAAGAGCGTTCCGGAATAGTCGAAGAGCGCCGCTCGGACAGTCATCTCAGCCATGGTGCCACGTCATCACCGTCGCATGCGAACAGCCTTGCCGCTCAACACCTCTCGCTCGCGCTCATTGTCGGCGAGCGCGGCGGCCCGCTCGAACTGCGCGGCGGCCTCCTCGGCGCGGCCCAAGCGGGCCAGGAGTTCGCCGCGCACGCTGGGCAGCAGGTATGAGTCCGCGAGCCCGGAGATGCCGTCGACGATGTCCAGTGCCGCCGCAGGCCCGGAGTCCATCGCGACGGCGACGGCGCGGTTGAGGGCGACCACGGGTGACGGGGCGATCTGCAGCAGGGCGTCGTAGATGGTCACGATGCGCCGCCAGTCGGTCTCGGCCGCCGACGGTGCGGTCGCGTGGCACTCGGCGAGCGCGGCTTGCAGCGCATAGGGGCCCCACCCGGTGCCACGCCGGTCGACGGCCTCGGCCGCCCGGCGCAGCGCGGCGACGCCGCGGCCGATCTGGGCGCGGTCCCACATCGTGCGGTCCTGGTCCTCGAGCATGATCGGGCGGCCGGCGTCGTCGGTGCGCGCGGCGAACCGCGAGGTCTGCAGTTCCATCAGCGCCACCAGGCCGTGCGCCTCGGGCTCGTCGGGTACCAGCGCGGCGAGGATGCGGCCCAGCCGCAACGCCTCCCGGCACAGTTCGTCGCGGATCCACCGCTGTCCGGAGGACGCCGAGTAGCCCTCGTTGTAGATGAGGTAGATGACGCTCAGCACGGCCGAGAGGCGCTGCGGGAAGTGCTCGCGCGACGGCACCTCGAACGGGACGTGCGCCTCGGAGAGGGTCTTCTTCGCCCGGACTATCCGTTGCGCCACAGTGGCTTTGGAAGACAGGAATGCGCGGGCGATCTCCTCGGTGGTCAGGCCGCCGACCACCCGCAGCGTCAGCGCGATCTGGTTCTCCCGCGACAGCACCGGGTGGGCCGCGACGAAGATGAGCCGCAGCACGTCGTCGTCGATGTGGTCGGGGTCCCACGCGGGGTCGTCGAGGTGGGTTTCGAGGTCGCGGGCCAGTTCGGTGTACTTGGCGCCGAGGTTGTCCTGGCGCCGCCAGTGGTCGATCGCCTTGCGCTTGGCGACGGTGGTCAGCCAGGCGCCGGGATTGTTCGGCACCCCGGACGACGGCCACTGGGTGAGCGCGTCGACCAGGGCGTCGGCCGCGAAGTCCTCGGCCAGGCCGACGTCGCCGACGGTGCGGGTCAGCGTGGCGACGATCTTGGCGGCCTCCATCCGCCACACCGCGTCGACGGTCTGCTTGATGTCGGAGGCCACCGACTCATTCTGCGTCGGCTCAGCCGACTCCGGCTGGTTTGTCGGCTCAGCCGACTCCGGCTGGTTTGTCGGCTCAGCCGACTCCTGCTGGATTGTCGGCTCAGCCGACGGCGCGGCCCGCACCCTCCCAGAACTGCGCCCGCACCGCCTTCTTGTCCGGCTTGCCCAGCGCGGTGATCGGCACCGAGTCGGCGACGACCACCTGTTTGGGCACGTGCACCGAACCCTTGCGCTCCTTGACCGACGCCTGGATCTCGGCGGTCATGGTCTCGACGGCCTGCTCCGAGGAATCGGCGTCGGGCCGCAGCACCACGACCGCCGTCACCGCCTCACCCCATTTCTCGTCCGGGGTGCCGATCACGCACACCTGCGCGATCGAAGGATGTTCGGCCACAACGTCTTCCACCTCGCGCGGGAACACATTGAAGCCGCCGGTGACGATCATGTCCTTGGTGCGGTCGACGATGAAGTAGAAACCGTCCTCGTCCTCCCGTGCCAGGTCTCCGGTGTGCATCCAGCCGTCGCGAAAGGTCTCGGCCGTCGCGTCGGGCAGGTTCCAGTACCCGCCCGACAGCAGCGGACCCGACACGCAGATCTCCCCGACCTCACCCTGCGGCACCGGCTTACCGTCCTCGCCGAGCAGCGCCACCCGCGCGAACAGCGTCGGCCGCCCGCACGAGGTCAACCGCTTGTCGTCGTGTTCCTTCTTCGACAGATAGGTGATCACCATCGGCGCCTCGGACTGCCCGTAGTACTGCGCGAAGATCGGCCCGAACCGCCGGATCGCCTCCTTCAGGCGGACCGGGTTCATCGCCGAGGCGCCGTAGTACACGGTCTCCAACGACGACAGGTCGCGGGTGTGCGAATCGGGGTGGTCCATCAGCGCGTAAATCATCGACGGGACGAGCATCGTCGCGGTGATCTTCTGCTCCTCGATGACGCGCAGCACCTCGGCCGGGTCGAACTTCGTCAGCACGATCAGCTCGCCGCCCTTGACGATCACCGGGGTGAAGAACGCCGCGCCGGCATGCGAGAGCGGCGTGCACATCAGGAACCGCGGGTGCTCCGGCCACTCCCACTCGGCGAGCTGGACGGTCGTCATCGTCGTGATCGACTGCGTCGTGCCGATGACGCCCTTGGGCTTACCGGTGGTGCCGCCCGTGTAGGTCAGCCCGCCGATGTGGTCGGGCGGCAGGTCCGCGGCCACCAGTGGCTTGGCCGGGTACTTGGCCGCCTCGGCGTTCAGGTCGACCGCGACCTCGGAGAGCGCCTCGGGAACCGGGCCGATCGTCAGCACCTGTTTGAGCGACGGCACCTTCTCCAGCAGGCCCAGCGCGCGTTCGACGAACATCGGGTTGGGGTCGATGATCAGAGACGTCACCCCGGCGTCGGACAGCACGTAGGCGTGATCGTCCAGGGACCCTAGAGGGTGTAGTGCGGTGCGGCGGTAGCCCTGGGTCTGGCCGGCGCCGATGATCATCAGCACCTCGGGCCGGTTGAGCGACAGCAGGCCGACGGCCGCACCGGTGCCCGCGCCCAGTGCCTCGAAGGCCTGGATGTACTGGCTGATGCGGTCGGCGAGCTCACCGCCGGTCATCGTGGTCTCGCCCAGGAACAGCACCGGCTTGTCCCTGTGGCGTTTCAACGCGCCGACGGTGAGGTGGCCGGAGTGGAGGAAATGGCGCAGCTGATCACTCATGGGCATCAGACTAGAACGTGTTCCAATTCCAGTCAGCCGGTCCCCGCGAATGGGCCCGTAGGCTCGCCGCAGACGACATCGGGAGGCGCTCATGGCCCCAGCCGAAGGCGACGAGCTGCGCACGGCGATCCTGCGGATGGCGCGCGAGCGTGGGCCCGCCAAGACCATCTGCCCGTCGGACGCCGCGCGGGCCGTCGGGGGAGACGGCTGGCGCGGGCTCATGGACGAGGCCCGCGAGACCGCCCGCGAGCTGGCCAGGGCCGGAGACGTCGAGATCACCCAGAAGGGCGAGGTGCTCGACCCGGACGCGACCTGGCGCGGACCCGTCCGGATCCGCGCCAGGGACGACTCCTAGCCCAGCTTGTCGGCGTCGGCCCGGGCCTGCGCCGCGACCTTCTCGGCGAGTTCGGCCTTCCACCGGATCTCCTTCTGCACCCACGGGTTGTCCTGCGGGAACTCCTCGGTCTCCGACACCCGCCGTACCTCGAGCTTCACGCCGGGCCCCAGCGGCACCTTCTTCGCCCACTGCTTGGCCTCCTCCTTCGAGGACACGTCGAGGATCCAGAAACCGTTGAACAGCTCCTTGGCCTCGGTGTACGGACCGTCGGTCACCACCGGCGGATCGGAGTCGAAGTCGACGACGAAGCCGTCCTCGGGGCCGGTGAGCCCTTCCCCGGCCAGCAGCACGCCGGCCTTGATGAGTTCCTCGTTGAAGCGGCCCATCGATTCGATGACCTGATCGAAGTCGATCTCCTGCTCGGCCATGGCCGCCTCGGCCTCCGGTCCGACCCGCATGATCAGCATGTAACGCGCCATTGGTGTGTCTCCTTCTCGAGTGGTGAAGGGGCGTGTTCGTCTCTGTACCAGGGTGCCCCTCGCACATACGTCGAACGGCGTCGCCGTGAATAGACACGGTCGAAAAAATTTCTCCCGATTTTTTCGCGGCTCCCGAGTAATCGCAGGTCATCCCGTTAACATGCGGCAATGTCGATCGCCGACCTCGTCCTGACCGGCACCGTGCTCACCGTTGACGACGCACAACCCACCGCCGAGGCACTCGCGGTCGCCGACGGGCGCATCGTCGCCGTGGGGTCGCGCTCCGAGGTGGCGGCCTGGATCGGGTCCGGCACCGAGGTCGTCGACGTCGGGACGGGCTGCGTGCTGCCCGGTCTGGTCGAGGCGCACGGGCATCCGCTGATGGAGGCGATCGCGCTGTCCGAGCGGATGGTCGACATCCGCCCGGTCACCATGACTTCGGCCGACGAGGTCGTCGCCGCGGTGCGCAAGGAGGTGGCGCGGCGCGGCCGGCAGGGTGCGTACCTCAACGGGTGGGACCCGCTGCTGCAGAACGGCCTTCCGGACCCCACGCTGGCGTGGCTCGACGACATCGCCCCGGACAGCCCGCTGGTGATCCTGCACAACTCCGGTCACAAGGCCTTCTTCAACAGCGTCGCGGCCAAACGGGCCGGGCTGCACCGCGACATCCCGGATCCGAAGGGCGCGCGCTTCGGTCGCGACGCCGACGGCGAACTCGACGGCACCGCCGAGGAGACGGCTGCGGTGTTCCCGCTGCTCGCCGGTGTGGTCTCGCCCAGCGACTACCCGTCGATGCTCGTTGCCGAGTGCGCACGGCTCAACCGCGCCGGCCTCACGACGTGCTCTGACATGGCGTTCGATCCCGTCTTCCGGCCCATGCTCACCGCGCTGCGCGACGAGCTCACGGTCCGGCTGCGCTCGTACGAGATCTCCAACCCGCAGATGACCAGTGACGCCCATCCGGGCGACGGCGACGACCTGGTGCGCCAGGTGGGCATCAAGATCTGGGTCGACGGTTCGCCGTGGATCGGCAACATCGACCTCACCTTTCCCTACCTCGACACCGCGGCCACCCGGACCATCGGCGTGGTGCCGGGCTCGTGCGGTCACGCCAACTACAGCCGCGAGCAGCTACGCGAGATCGTCGGCGCCTACTTCCCGTTGGGCTGGCAGATGGCGTGTCACGTCCAGGGCGACGCCGGCGTCGACACGATCCTCGACGTGTACGAGGAGGTGCTCGAAGCCCATCCGCGGACCGATCACCGCCTGCGCCTCGAACACGTCGGCGCGATCACCGACGAGCAGTTGAAGCGGGCGCAGGCGCTGGGCGTCACCTGCAGCATCTTCGTCGACCAGATCCATTACTGGGGTGACGTCATCGTGGACGGGCTGTTCGGACCCGAGCGCGGCAACCGGTGGATGCCGTGCGGTTCGGCCCTCGCGACCGGTATGCGCATCTCATTGCACAACGATCCACCGGTCACCCCGGAGGAGCCGCTGCGCAACATCAGCGTCGCGGTGACGCGAACGGCGCCGAGCGGGCGGGTGCTCGCGCCGGAAGAGCGGCTGACCGTCGAGCAGGCGATCCGCGCGCAGACCCTCGACGCCGCGTGGCAGTTGTTCGCCGACGACGTGATCGGATCCGTCGAGGTGGGCAAGTACGGCGATCTGGTGGTCCTGTCGGCCGATCCGCGCAGCGTGCCGCCGGAGGAGATCGCCGAACTCGACGTCCTGGCCACCTACTTGGCGGGCCGCTGCGTTTACGCGAAACGACTCTGACAACTGCCGTTGTCATGGCAGGCTCGTCGTATGTCCGAGCTGCCCGAACCCCGCTTCCTCGACGACCGACTCAGCCACTGGGCGCATGCCACACCCGACGACGAGGCCATCGTCTATCTCGACCGGAGCTGGACGTGGGCACAGTGGGACGACCGGGTCCGCCGGCTCGCCGGCGCGCTCAGCGGGTTCGGGGTCGGCCACGGTGATGCGGTCGCCTTCCTCGACAAGAACCACCCGGCCTGCGTCGAGCTGACCTTCGCCGCGGCGTCGCTCGGCGCAGCCAACGCCGTCGTCAACTTCCGGCTCGCGGGCGACGAACTCGACTACGTGCTGGGCGACAGCGGCGCCAAGGTGCTGATCGTGGGCCGCGAGCTGCGCCCGACGATCGACAAGATCCGTGACCGGCTCACCCACGTCGAGCACGTCATCGAGGTGACGCCCGACGGCGCCGACGGCGACGAATACGAGGCGCTGCTCGCCGGCGCCACACCGGCCGGCCGCGCCGACGACGTCTCGCCCGACGACGCCTGCGTGATCATGTATTCGTCGGGCACCACGGGGCGGCCCAAGGGTGTGGAGCTGACGCAGGCCAACCTCATCGCCCACACGGTCAACGCCCACGACGGGTGGGGTTTCGACGAGGGCGACAAGAACATGGTGTCGATGCCGCTGTTCCACGTCGGCGGCCAGTCGTACGTGCAGTTCGGGATCCACGACGGTGTCCCCAGCGTGATGACGCGCGAGGTGGACGGGGCCTCGCTCGCGGGCGCCATCCTCGCCGGCGCCAATCGCACGTTCCTGGTGCCGGCCGTTCTCGCGAAGGTGCTCGACACCGGGCCGGACGCGGTGAAGCTGTTCGGGGCGTTGAAGACCTTCTGCTACGGCGCGTCGCCGATGCCGCTCCCACTGCTGCGGCAGGCCCTGCAAGCCTGGCCCGACACCGATTTCATCCAGGTGTACGGGTTGACCGAGGTGTGCGGGGTGATCAGCCATCTGATGCCCGAGGCGCACCGTGACACCGAGCATCCGGAGCGGCTGGTCAGCGCGGGTCAGCTCATCCCGAAGGCCGAGTTGCGGGTCGTCGACCCCGACACCGGCGAGGAGGTGCCCACCGGGCAGCAGGGCGAACTGTGGTTCCGCACACCGCAACTGATGAAGGGCTACCACAACAAGCCCGAGGCGACGGCCGAGGCCGTCACCGCCGACGGCTGGTTCCGCACCGGCGACGTCGGGCGCATCGACCCCGACGGGTTCATCTTCGTCGAGGACCGCCTCAAGGACATGATCATCTCGGGCGGGGAGAACGTCTACTCGATCGAGGTGGAGCGGGTGCTGGCCGAACACCCGGCGGTGACGGAGGTCGCGGTGATCGGCGTGCCCGACGAGAAGTGGGGCGAGGCCGTCAAAGCAGTTGTCGCGGTCAATGGTTCGGCGTCCGAAGAGGAGCTGACCGACTGGTGCCGCGAGCGGCTCGCGCGTTACAAGTGCCCCCGCAGCATCGACATCGTCGACGAACTGCCGCGCAACCCGACCGGCAAGATCCTGAAGAAGGATCTGCGCAGGCCGTTCTGGGAGGGCCGGGACCGGACCACGGTGTGAGGTCGGCGAGACTGGCGGCGTGAACCCCACGCTCGACGACCTCCTGGACCGCCTGCACGTCGTATCGCTGCCGATGCGGGTGCGGTTCCGCGGCATCACGGTTCGCGAACTCGCGCTGATCGACGGCCCGGCCGGGTGGGGGGAGTTCGGGCCGTTCCTCGAATACGCACCGCCGGAGGCGTCGACGTGGCTGGCGTCGGCGATCGAGGCGGCCTACTCGGCGCGGCCCACCGTGCGGCGCGACCGGATCCCGATCAACGCGACGGTCCCCGCCGTGAGCGCCGCGCAGGTGCCCGACGTGCTCGCGCGGTTCCCCGGGGCGCGGACGGCCAAGGTCAAGGTCGCCGAACCGGGGCAGACGCTGGCCGACGACGTCTCCCGGGTGAACGCCGTGCGGGCGGCGGTGCCGACCGTGCGGGTGGACGCCAACGGCGGCTGGACCGTCGAGGAGGCGGTGACCGCCGCGGCGGCGCTGACGGCCGACGGGCCGCTCGAATACCTCGAACAACCGTGCCCGACTGTGCCGGAGCTCGCTGAATTACGTTCGCGCACTTCTGTTCCCATCGCCGCGGACGAGAGCATCCGCAAGGCCGACGATCCGCTGCACGTGGTGCGGGCGCACGCCGCCGACGTCGCGGTGGTCAAGGTCGCCCCGCTGGGCGGGGTGCGCCCCCTCCTCGACATCGCGGCGCAGATCGACATCCCGGTCGTGGTGTCCAGTGCGCTGGATTCGGCGGTCGGTATCTCCGCGGGACTGTACGCGGCGGCGGCGCTGCCCCGGCTGGACCACGCGTGCGGGCTGGGCACCGGCGGACTGTTCGTGGAGGACGTCGCGGCCCCGCTCGTTCCCGTGGACGGTCACCTGCCCGTGACGGCGGTGGTGCCGGACCGGGACCGTCTGACCGCGTTGGCCGCGGCGCCGGAGCGGCGTCAGTGGTGGATCGACCGCGTTGCTGACTGTTTGCAAGTGCTAGATGGCTGATCAACGCCTCTAGGCAACGCATCCGGCCGCGCGCACACTGGGCACATGCAGGTGGGGTTGAGCGATCTCATTGTGGCAGGCCGGCCGAGGGCCGAGACACTCACCAGACTCAATTATCTGGGGGCGGCGGCGAGCCGGGTCGATTCCTTCTGGGTGCCCGACCATCTCAACGCATTGTTCCCGCGCGCGCTGTGGCAGCCGCAGTACTGCCAGACGGCGAAGATCACCCCGTCCGTCGACGCCTACATGGAGCCGTGGACGATGCTCGGAAACCTGGCCGCGCGCAACAGGATCGGCCGGCTCCGACTCGGCGTCGCCGTCACCGACACCGGCCGGCGCAACCCTGCGGTCACGGCGCAGGCCGCCTGCACCCTGAACCTGCTGACGCGCGGGCGGGCGGTTCTCGGCATCGGCACGGGGGAGAGGGAGGGCAACGAGCCCTACGGTGTCGACTGGTCAAAGCCGGTCGCACGCTTCGAAGAGGCGATGGCCACCATCCGGGCGCTGTGGGACTCCAAAGGTGAACTGGTCAACCGGGATTCGCCGTACTTCCCGTTGCGCAACGCGGTGTTCGCGCTGCCGCCGTACCGCGGCGCGTGGCCGCCGATATGGATCGCCGCGCACGGCCCACGAATGTTGCGCGCGGTCGGCAGGTACGGCGACGGGTACTTCCCGGCCTTCCTCACCGAACCACGGGAGTACGCCGTGCGTCTCGACGCGGTGCGCAGCGCGGCCTCCGACGCGGGCCGCGATCCGATGTCGATCGTGCCCGCGGTGGTGTTGGCGACGCTCACGGCCCGCACCCGCGACCTGCTCGACGAGGCGCTGGACTCCGAGGTGGTCAGGGCGGGCGCGTTGAACATCCCGGACGCGGCGTTCGCCAGGCACGGCGCGACGCATCCGCTCGGGGCCGGGTTCGGTGGTGCGCACGACATCATGCCCCAGGGTTGGGACGAACAGACCGCGTTGTCGTACGTCAAGGGCGTTCCGCCCTCGGTGGTGAAACAGTTGGGGTTGATCGGCACCCCGGACGAAATCGTCGAGAAGGCCGCGGAGTGGCGGGATTGCGGCGTCCGCCACCTCGTTCTCCTCAACGCCACCTTCCTGCAGCGCAGCCTGCGACGCAGCGCCGAGGCGTCGGTGCCGTTCTACCAGACCGTGCGAATGCTCAAGCGCCTGTGAAAGCGTTGACATGTTGACACAAACGCATAGTCTTTGTGTCAACCGTCGACGGCTGGAGGCGACATGGTCGCAGTTGCCCACACTTCTCCGCAGCACCCGGCCGCCGCCGTGCGGCCGAAAGTCATGCGCGAGTTCCGCAGACACAGCGGTAGCACGCTCGGTGGTTTCTTCGGTGCGGCCGCCTTCGACGAGGTGGCCCTGGTTCCGGTGGCCGCCGCCGTCGACAGGACCGGCCGGTTCGCCGCGAACTTCGCCGATCGCGGTGTGCGCAGCGGGTTTTCGGCGTTCCTGGCCATCTGGGGTGACGCCGAGGACCGGGTCGCCGAGTCCGACCGGCTCAAGATGCTGCATCGCGACGTGCGCGGCCGAGGCAGCGGTGACTTCGCCGACCTCCGGTACAGCGCGCTCGACCCGAAGCTGTGGAACTGGATCGCGGTCAGCGGCATCTTCCTGGTGCTGAACTCGTTCACACCGTGCACCGGCATCGTGCTCTCCGAGGCCGAACGCGACGCCGCCTATCTGCAACTGCTCGACGCCTTCCGGGGTCTCGAACTGCCCGGCAAGAATGCCAAACTGCCCGCCACCTACGCCGACGCGGTGGCGTACTACGACGCGATGGTCGCCACCGAACTGCGCGCGAACCCGTTCCTGCGGCGCGTGACCACCGACCTGACCCGGCTGCCGCTGCCCACGCTGTTGCTGCCGGCCCCGGTCCGGCGGGCGCTGACGCCGCCGTGGCTGCTGCTGCGACCCGTCGCCGGACGCGTCGTGAAGGTGTGCTCGTTCGGGATCCTGCACCCGGGGATCCGCGCGATGACCGGTTTCGACTGGCAGGCCCGTCATGACCGGGAGTTCGAGCTGTACTGCCGCCTGCTCCAGGTGGCGTGGCGGGTCCTGCCGGACAAGTTGCTGCTCATCCCGTTGGCACGCAACCGGATCGAATACGAGAAGCTGGTCCGGCTGCACCGGTCGGTCGCGCTCGAGTCGTTCGCGCCGCCGCCCGGGTGCCCGGCGGGCTGAGCGGATGCGCCGCACCAGCGCCAACCGGTCCGAACAGGAAGCCGCGATCCTCAAGGCCGCCGCCGAGGAGGTCGCGCTCGTCGGCGTCGGCCGGTTGAGCATGGACGTCGTCGCCCGCCAAGCCGGGGTCAGCCGCAGCACGCTGTACCGCCGCTATCCCAGCCGCGAGGAGTTGATCACCGAACTGGGCAGGCAGACCTTCGATTTCGCGATGGCGCGGCTGCAGACCG
Source organism: Mycobacterium sp. IS-1496 (assembly GCF_001499995.1). Taxonomy (GTDB): domain Bacteria; phylum Actinomycetota; class Actinomycetes; order Mycobacteriales; family Mycobacteriaceae; genus Mycobacterium. The sequence goes on along the minus strand of NZ_LQIU01000025.1, from coordinate 26,959 downwards.
TCGGCGTGGGCGCCGATCCACAGGAGGCCGCGGTCGCCGCGTTCCGGGAGGGGGTCCGGCTGCTGACGGGCGAACCGGTCATGCGGCGGTTCCTGCAACTGGACGGCGACTTCACCGCCACGACCGGGATGTACGACGAGGCGCGCGTATTCCTGGTCAGCGCGGCCACCGCGATGGCCAAGGCGCTGCGGGCCGCGGGCGCCACCATGGCCGACGACGCCCTGCTCGCCGTGTCCGAGTTGCACATCCGCCTCGCGGCGTCGCTGGTCCAGGTGAGCACACCCGTCCTCGATGTCACCGACGACGATGCGGTGACCCGCTACGCGCGTACCCACCTCGCGCCGCTGGTGTGGTGAGCGCCGTTACAGACGCACCGTCTGCGTAACGCCATGGCGGAAAACGCGCCGCGCGGCCGCCACTGCGTTACGCAAGCGGCGAAGGCGGGCCGCGTGCCGCGCGTGTCCTGATCTGTGGGATCCATGGCGTAGACGCCACGCTCAGCGGCCGACACACTGAACCCATGACGAGATCCGTGCTGATCGTCGGGTTCCCCGGCATCCAGGCGCTCGACCTCGTCGGCCCGTTCGAGGTGTTCACCGGCGCCTCGCGATACCTCGCCGACGAGGGCGCCGAGGGTTACCGCGTCGGCATCGGCTCCCTCGACGGTCAGCCCGTCACGACCGGCACCGGCCTGTCGCTGGCCGCCGAACCCCTCCCGAAGCCGGACACCCCGCTCGACACCCTTCTCCTGCCCGGCGGAGCGGGCACCGAGGCCGCCGTCGCCGACAAAGACCTCATCGGCTGGGTGCGCGCCGCCGCCCCGCATGCCCGCCGCGTCGTCAGTGTCTGCACCGGCGCCTTCCTCGCCGCCGAGGCCGGTCTGCTCGACGGCTGCCCGGCCACCACGCACTGGGCCTTCGCCAAGCGCCTCGCCGCCCGTTATCCCGCGGTCGCCGTCGACCCCGATCCCATCTTCGTGCGCAGTTCGCCACGGGTGTGGACGGCGGCCGGGGTGACGGCGGGCATCGACCTCGCCCTGGCGCTCGTCGAGGACGACCACGGGACCGAGGCCGCGCAGACCGTCGCCCGCTGGCTGGTCATGTACCTGCGCCGCCCGGGCGGGCAGACGCAGTTCGCCGCCCCGGTGTGGACGCCACGCGCCAAACGCGCCCCGATCCGCGACGTGCAGGAGGCCGTCGAGGCCGAACCCGGTGGCGCACACAGCATCACCGACCTGGCCCAGCGCGCGGCGATGAGCCCGCGCCACTTCACCCGGGTGTTCACCGCCGAGGTCGGCGAAACCCCCGGCGCCTACGTCGAACGCGTCCGCACCGAAGCCGCGCGCCGCCAACTCGAGGAGACCGACGACACCGTCACCGCCGTCGCCGCCCGCTGCGGCTTCGGCACCGCGGAAACCATGCGCCGCACCTTCGTCCGGAGGCTCGGCGTCTCACCCGACCACTACCGCAAGACGTTCACCGCCTGAGAGGACCAGCCATGCCCCAGATCGCGATCGTGCTCTATCCCGGCTTCACCGCCCTCGACTTCATCGGGCCCTACGAGGTGCTGCGCAGCCTGCCCGACACCGAGATCCGCTTCGTCTGGCATGAACCCGGACCCGTCACCGCCGACTCCGGTGTGCTCGTCGTCGGGGCCACCCACTCGTTCGACGAGACCCCGTCACCCGACATCGTGCTGGTGCCCGGCGGGCCGTCGTCGGCCGAACACGCGCGCGACGAGAAGCTGTTGGCCTGGCTCCGCGCCGCGCACGCGACGACGACGTGGACGACGTCGGTGTGCACGGGTTCGATGATCCTCGCGGCGGCCGGACTGCTCGACGGTAGGCGCGCCACCTCGCACTGGATGGCCGTCCCGCTGCTCAAGACCTTCGGCGCCACCCCCGTCGGGGACGAACGCGTGGTGCGTGACGGCAAGGTCGTCACGGCCGCGGGCGTCTCGGCGGGCATCGACTTCGCGCTGTGGCTGTCCGCGCAGATCGGCGGGGAGGCGCAGGCGCTGGCACGGCAACTGATCATCGAGTACGACCCGCAGCCGCCGTTCGACTCGGGCCACGTGTCGAAGGCGTCGGCCGCCACGAAGGCCGCCGCCACGGCCGCGCTGGGCAAGGACACCTTCATCACCCACCGCCAGCTCGGGCCGTCGGCGAAGCTGCTGTGGGACACCGCACTGCAGGCCGTCCGCACGCGCAACAGCCGCCGGAGGGCGTCTGCATAGGATCGCCGCATGGGCATACCCGAGGTGGACCCGACCGCCGGCTCGCCGATGCTGAAGGTCGGCGCACGACTGCTGCGCCCCCGCCCGGTGCGCTATCTGGTTCGTCACATCGTGCCGCGCATCGACCCGCCGCTGCTGCGCGTCAGCCGCGGCCGGGTGTCCACGGCGATGGTCACCCCGGAGCTGTTGCTCACCTCGGTCGGCGCGAAGACCGGCGAACGGCGCGTGACGCCGCTGACCTACTTCACCGACAACGGCCGGGTGATCGTCGTCGCCTCGAACTACGGCGGCCGCCGCCATCCCGCCTGGTACCACAACGTGCGCAAACAGCCGCGGGTCACGTTGGCCGCCGGTGGTTACGAGGGCACGTTCCTCGGCGAGGAGGTCACCGGCGTCGAGCGGGACCGGCTGTGGGAGCTGGCGAAGAACTGGATCCCCAGCTACGCCGACTACGAGAAGCTGACGCAGGGCCGCACCATCCCGATCCTCGCCTTCACGGAGGTATCTGGGTGATTTCGGCGCGCTGACCGACGCTGCGCGCACGTCAGCGCGCCGAAAACGCCGTCGAGTAGCGTCGGGAGGCGTGAATCTCGCTTACGACGACCGCGGTACCGGCATCCCGGTGCTGTTCATCGCCGGTCGCGGCGGCGCCGGCCGCACCTGGCACCTGCACCAGGTTCCGGAGTTCGTGCGCAACGGTTACCGGGCCATCACCTTCGACAACCGCGGCGTCGGCGCCACCGAGAACGCCGAGGGCTTCGGCGTCGAGCAGATGGTCGCCGACACCGCCGCGCTGATCGAGAAGCTGGGCGCCGCGCCGGTCCGCATCGTGGCGGTGTCGATGGGCTCCTTCATCGCCCAGGAACTCATGCTGGCCCGCCCGGAACTCGTCCGGTCCGCGGTGCTGATGGCCACCCGCGGCCGCCACGACCGCGCCCGCAACTTCTTCTCCGACGCCGAACGCGAACTGGTCGACGCCGGCGTCACCCTGCCGCCGCGGTACGACGCGAAAGTCCGTGTGCTGGAGAACTTCTCGCCCAAGACGATCAACGACGACCGGGCGATCGGCGACTGGATCGAGATGTTCACCATGTGGCCGACCAAGTACACCCCGGGTCTGCGCACACAGGGGTCGGTGGGGCCGAAGGACAACCGGCTGCCGGCCTACCGCAGCATCCGGAACCCCACGCTGGTGATCGGGTTCGCCGACGACGTCCTGTTGCCGCCGCATCTGGGCAAGGAGGTCGCCGACGCGATGCCGCACGGCCGTTACCTGGAGATCCCCGATGCCGGCCACCTCGGCTTCATCGAGAGGCCCCAGGAAGTCAACGCCGCGGCGCTGAAATTCTTCGCCGATATCCTGTAGCGATGAACCCCTCGACGGCACAGGCGCGTGTCGTCGTCGACGAACTCGTTCGCGGCGGCGTGCACGACGTGGTGCTGTGCCCGGGTTCGCGCAACGCGCCGCTGGCGTTCGCGCTGGCCGACGCGGACCGCGCGGGCCGGTTGCGGCTGCACGTCCGCATCGACGAGCGCACCGCGGGCTTCCTCGCGATCGGATTGGCGGTCGCCGACCGGGCGCCGGTGTGCGTGGCGATGACGTCGGGCACCGCGGTCGCGAACCTGGGCCCCGCGGTCGTCGAGGCGAACTACGCGCGGGTGCCACTGATCGTGCTCAGCGCCAACCGGCCCTACGAACTGCTCGGCACCGGCGCGAACCAGACCTTCGAGCAGCTCGGCTACTTCGGCAACCAGGTCCGCGCGAACATCAGCCTCGGCCTCGCCGAGGATGCGCCCGAGCGGATGGACTCGTTCAACGCGCAGTGGCGGTCGGCGACGTGCCGGGTCGTGGTGGCGGCGACGGGCTCGCGCAGCGCCAACGCCGGGCCGGTCCAGTTCGACATCCCGCTGCGCGAGCCGCTGGTGCCCACGTTCGACGACGACGGCTCCTGCCCACCGGGGCGCCCCGACGGCAAACCGTGGACCCTCACCCCGCCGGTGACGTTCGACCAGCCGCTCGACATCGACCTCACCCCCGACACCGTCGTGATCGCCGGGCACGGCGCCGGTGTGCACCCGAACCTCGCCGACCTGCCCACCGTCGCCGAACCGACCGCACCGCCTGCGGACAATCCGCTGCACCCCCTGGCGCTGCCGCTGCTGCGGCCCAAGCAGGTCATCATGCTCGGCCGTCCGACCCTGCACCGGCCGGTCTCCGCGCTGCTCGCCGACCCGTCGGTGCCGGTGTACGCGCTGACCACCGGGCCGCGCTGGCCCGATGTCAGCGGGAACTCACAGGCCACCGGCACCCGCGCGGTCACCATCGGCACGCCGCACCCGTCGTGGCTGCGGCGCTGCGCCGAGGTCAACGCGCACGCCGTCGCCGCCGTGCGAAACCAGCTGAAGTCGCATCCGCTGACCACCGGCCTGCACGTCGCGGCGGCGGTGGCCGACGCGGTGCGACCGGGCGATCAGCTGGTGCTCGGCGCGAGCAACCCGGTGCGGGACGCTGCGCTGGTCGGGTTCACCCCGCACGGTGTGCAGGTGCGCTCCAACCGCGGGGTCGCCGGTATCGACGGCACGGTGTCGACGGCGATCGGCGCCGCGCTGGCCCACGATCGCACCGGCGGCCGCACGGTCGCGCTGATGGGTGATCTGACCTTCGTGCACGACAGTTCGGGGCTGTTGATCGGGCCGACCGAGCCGAGCCCGCGCAACCTGACGATCGTGGTGTCCAACGACAACGGCGGCGGCATCTTCGAACTGCTCGAACAAGGCGATCCGCGCTTCGGCGACGTGTCCTCGCGGGTGTTCGGCACCCCGCACGACGTCGACGTCGGCGCACTGTGCCGGGCCTATCACGTCGACAACCGTCAGATCGAGGTCGGCCAGCTCGCCGACGCGCTCGACGAACCGCACGAGGGGATGCGCGTGCTGGAGGTGAAAGCCGACAGGTCGTCGCTGCGCGCGCTGCACGCTTCGATCAAGGCCGCGCTGTGAGACTGGCCGAACGGGTGGCGGCCGTCCGGCGCGTGGTCATCCCGCACCTCTGGGGCGACGGCGACGAGACCCGCGCCGAACGGATCATCCGGCGGGTGCGCATCGGGATCATCCTGGCGGCGTGCCTGGTGACCCTGCAGTCGGTGCTCATGGTCGTCGGCGCCTGGCGGAACGACCGCCAGATCGAACGCCACATGGGCGTCGCCGAGGCGACGGTCCTCAGCGCCGGCCCGCGCCGGTCGACCATCGAGTTCGTCACCCCCGACCGCGTCACCTACCGGCCCGAACTCGGCGTGCTGTACCCGTCGGAGCTCGAGACGGGGATGCGCATCTACGTCGAATACGACCGCAACGACCCTGATCTGGTGCGGGTGCGCGACCGCGACGCGTCGCTGGCGATCATCCCGGCCGGGTCGATCGCGGTCGTCGGTTGGCTGGTCGCCGGGGGTGCGCTGATCGGCCTGGTGTGGCTGCAGAAGCGGCTGGCCCGGGAGCCCGAGCCGGCCTGAGGCGTTTGGCCGCCTCCTCGCCGGGTATCGCCCCGCGCGACGGAGGGAGCCCCACATGTCGATTCTGGACTCGGCCAGGAACCGGGCCAAAAGCCTGGCCGCCGGCGTGGCCGACAGGGTGGTCGAGAAGACGCCCGACGCGACGAACGGGCAGTCGGTGACCATCGACAGCAGCGTCGTCGAGGTCGAGGAATTGTGGCGCGACGCGCGACGGATGTCGATCGTGCTCGGCGAACTCGGCGACGTGGAGTACACCGACCCGGACCGGTACACGTGGCGACTGCACGCCGGGCCGGTCGAGACCACCTGGGCATCCCGGGTCCACAGCACCGACGGCGGGTTGCGGTTCACCGGCGACGACGGCAACGAGATCCTGGTCGATTTCCGGCCCGCGCCCAACCATCTCGGCACCGAGGTCACGCTGCGGACCAAGACGCCGGCGCCCGATCTGCTCTCCGGCGCCCTCGCGTTCAAGGTGCTCTACCGCTGCCGGGCGCTGCTGCAGACCGGCGAGGTGCCCACCATCCGCAACAACCCCAGCGCGCGGCGCTCCGCGCGGTAAGGAAGGCCACTCATGCGCGCACTGTGCTGGAACGGCGTCAACAAGCTGTCCGTCGAGACGGTCGACGACCCCGAGATTCTCAACCCGCACGACGTCATCGTCGAGGTCACGCTGACCACGACCTGCGGATCCGACCTGCACTTCATCGACGGCTACCTGCCCGGTATGCGGGAGGGCGACGTCTTCGGGCACGAATTCATGGGCAGGATCGTCGAAGTCGGCCGCGAGGTCCGCAACGTCGCCATCGGCGACCGCGTCGTCGTCCCGTCGTTCATCGGATGCAGCCGGTGCTGGTACTGCGACCACGACCTGTACTCGTGCTGCGACACCACGAACCCGAATGCCGAACTGCAGCAACCACTTCTGGGGTACCCGTCCGGCGGGATCTACGGGTACACGCATCCGTTCGGCGGCTACGCCGGCTCGCACGCCCAGTTCGTGCGGGTGCCGTTCGGTGACACGAACTGCTTCCCGATCCCCGGCGACATCACCGACGAACAGGCGCTGTTCCTGTCCGACGCCGTGCCGACGGGGTTCATGGGTGCCGACTTCTGCGACGTCAGCGCCGGTGACACCGTCGCGGTGTGGGGCGCGGGGGGCGTGGGTCTGATGGCGGCCAAGAGCGCGCTGCTGCTCGGGGCCGAGCGCGCCATCGTCATCGACCGCATCCCCGAACGGCTCTCGCTGGCCCGCGAATTCGGGCTGGAGACCATCGATTACACCGCCGCGGACAGCGTGCAGGAATCGCTGCGCGAGATGACCGGCGGCCGCGGACCCGACGCGTGTGTCGACGCGGTCGGGATGGAGGGCCACAGTACCGGTCTGCAGCAGGTCTACGACCGCGCGAAGCAACTGCTCCGGCTGGAGACCGACCGCGCGAGCGCGCTGCGGCAGGCGATCCTGGCGTGTCGCAAAGGCGGTGTGGTGTCCGTGCTGGGCGTCTACGGTCTGACCGACAAATTCCCGATGGGTGTGGTGACCAACAAGTCGCTGACGATCAGGTCGGCTCAGCAGCACGGTCAGCGGTACATGCCGCGGCTGTTCGACTACGTCGAGCAGGGCGACCTCGACCCGGCCAGGTTGATCACCCACGACCTCCCGCTCGAAGAGGGAGTCCGCGCCTACGACATGTTCAAGAACAAGCAGGACAACTGCATCCGCGTGGCGCTGCGTCCCTAGATGGTGGAGATGAGCTTCGACAGCCAGTCATCGTCGCTGATGTCGAGCACTTCGTCATTGACCAGGTCGTAGACCGTCGGGGTGCCGACCCCGTACGCGTTGATCTCGATGAGCAGTTCGACGTTGAGGTCGGACATGGCCTGAGTGTCGACGGCCTCGCCACCGCTCCCGACAGCACGGACGCCGGGCGCGGGGATCCCGCTGTCCTCGGCCATGTCGGCCATGTCCGCATCGGTCGGGCCGGTGCCCCCGGGCTGCTGATGGGCCCACAGTTCCTCGACGAACGCCTGGAAGGCCACCGCACGGGGTGACGCGTCGGCGGCGGCGAACATCGCATTGCTCACCCGCGCCGAGTGGTCGCCGTTCTGGTCCAGGAACGTCACCGGCCGGTAGGTCACCGCCAACTGCCCGAGGCTGATGTAGCCGGCCATCTCCCCGCCGAAGTCGGCCTGCAGCGCCGCGCAGTGCGGGCACTGCGGTTCGGTGAACACCTCGATCTGCGCCGCCGCGTCGGGGTCGCCGACGAGGATGCCGTAGCCGTCCTCGGTGACCGCGGCGCGGGGCTGGTTGGGATCCTGCCGTGCGGTGCCGCTGATTTCGCGGGTGCAGCCGACGGTGAACAGCAACGACGTCGCCATGACCAGCGCGATCCACATCCGCACGAGGCAAACGGTACCGCGCCTGATCTTCGTGTCGGGTATCCCGGGACGCAACCTGCCCGACAGCTTGCGCTGAGACCCTCGGGTCGTGCGCGTTGCGATCGTTGCCGAGTCCTTCCTCCCCAACGTCAACGGCGTCACCAACTCGGTGCTGCGGGTGCTCGAGCATCTGCGCCGCACCGGCCACGAGGTGATCGTCATCGCCCCGGACACCCCGCGCGGTGAACCGCCTGCCGAACGGGTGCACGACGGGGTCCGGGTGCACCGGGTGCCGTCGCGGATGTTTCCGAAGGTGACCTCCCTGCCGCTGGGCGTGCCGCGGCCCCGGTTGGTGGGGGTGCTGCGGGGTTTCGACCCCGACGTGGTGCACCTGGCGTCCCCGGCGCTGCTCGGCTACGGCGGTCTGCACGCCGCGCGCCATCTCGGCGTCCCGACGGTCGCGGTGTTCCAGACCGACGTCGCCGGGTTCGCGCAGAGCTACGGCGTCGGGGCGATGTCGCGCGCGGCGTGGGCGTGGACCCGGCATCTGCACAGCCGGGCCGACCGCACGCTGGCGCCGTCGACCTCGGCGATGCAAAACCTCGAGGCGCACGGCGTCCCGCGGGTGCACCGCTGGGCGCGCGGGGTCGACATCACCGGCTTCGCACCGTCGGCCCGCGACGAGCGGTTGCGGCGGCGGTGGTCGCCCGACGGCAAGCCGATCGTCGGGTTCGTCGGGCGGTTGGCGCCGGAGAAGCACGTCGAGCGGTTGGCCGCGCTGGGCGCCCGCAGCGATCTGCAGATCGTGGTGGTCGGCGACGGGGTGGACCGGGCGAAGCTCGAATCAGTCTTGCCGACAGCGGTTTTCACCGGAGCGCTCTACGGTGACGCGTTGGCCGCCGCGTACGCCAGCATGGACGTCTTCGTGCACCCCGGCGAGCACGAGACGTTCTGCCAGGCCGTGCAGGAGGCGATGGCGTCGGGTCTTCCGGTGGTCGCGCCGAACGCCGGCGGGCCGCGGGATCTGGTCGCGCCGTACCGCACCGGGTTGCTGCTCGACGTCGCCGACTTCGAAGGCAGGCTCGGGGAGTCCGTCGACCACCTGATCGCCGAGCGCCCGCGGTACTCCACCGCGGCGCGGCGCAGCGTGCTGGGCCGCACCTGGCCGGCGATCTGCGACGAACTGCTCGCCCACTACGAGGCCGTGGCAGCCCGGCGCACACTCCGCGCCGCCTAGCTTTCGGGTCCCCACCCACCGCGAGCCGGGGTCCCCACCCACCGCGAGCGTGCGTGCCTGTACCCCGGCACGCCGCGAAACCGCGACGGTCTGCGCATGCTCGCAGGGGAACGAGCGCGCGCAAACCGGCTAGCCTTGCGCTTCGATCGCGACGGGTTGCCACTCCTCCCACGTCGCCAGCCGGCTCTCGTAGTCGGCCTTGGCGATGCCCAGCGGCACCTCACCGAAGAACACGCGCAGCGGCGGGTTCTCGGCGTCGACGACCTTGAGGATCGCGCCGGCCGACGCCTTCGGGTCACCCGGATTGGCGGAGCGCTGACTGCGCGCTCGCTGCGCCTGCTCCTTGATCTCCGCGTAGTCGTCCAACGGGGTGGCGTGTTTGGCCGACGGGCCGGCCCAGTCGGTGGAGAAACCACCCGGCTCGATCAGTGTGACGTGCACACCGAACGGCGCCACCTCCTGCGCCAGTGCCTGGGAGAAGCCCTCCAGCGCCCACTTCGACGCGTGGTAGATCCCGACGTTGGGGAAGGCGCTGATCCCGCCGATCGACGACACCTGCACGATGTGGCCGCTGCGCTGCGCGCGCAGATACGGCAGTGCCGCCTGGGTGATCCACAACGCCCCGAACACATTCGTCTCGATCTGGTCGCGCGCCTCCTGCTCGGACAGTTCCTCGATGAAGCCGAACTGCCCGTAACCGGCGTTGTTGACGACGATGTCGAGCCGCCCGAAGTGGTCGTGGGCCTGTTCGACCGCCGCGAAGTCGGCGTCGCGGTCGGTGACGTCGAGGGCGATGGGCAACAGCGCGTCGCCGAACTTCTCGGTGAGGTCGGCGAGCGTCGCGGTGTCCCGCGCGGTCGCCGCGACGCGGTCACCCCGCTCGAGCGCGGCGATCGCCCACTCCCGGCCGAATCCGCGCGATGTACCAGTGATGAACCATACTTTTCCGCTCATATCGCGTTACAAGGGCGCCGGCGGCGTCCCCCATTCCCGGTGGCAGCGGATTCACAGGTAGCGTCGGCGTCGTGAGCCGGGCGACGTTGGACAAGAACCCCCACGAGGTCGCGTCGATGTTCGATGCGGTGGCGCGCCGTTATGACCTGACCAACACCGTGCTCTCGCTGGGGCAGGACCGGTTCTGGCGCCGCGAGACCTGCTCGGCGCTGGGTATCGGACCGGGCGACAAGGTGCTCGACCTGGCGGCAGGCACCGCGGTGTCGACGGTCGAACTCGCAGCCTCCGGCGCATGGTGTGTGGCCGCGGACTTCTCGGTGGGGATGCTCTCCGCGGGGCGGCAGCGCGACGTACCGAAGGTCGCCGGCGACGCGACCAGGCTGCCGTTCGCCGACGAGTCGTTCGACGCGGTCACCATCAGCTTCGGCCTGCGCAACGTGGTCGATCATGTGGCCGGCCTCAAGGAGATGGCGCGGGTGACGCGGCCGGGTGGGCGGTTGGTGGTGTGCGAGTTCTCCACGCCGACGAACCGCGCCTTCGCCACGCTGTACAAGGAGTACCTGATGAAGGCGCTGCCGCGGATGGCCCGCGCGGTCGCCTCCAACCCCGACGCCTACGTCTATCTGGCCGAGTCGATCCGGGCGTGGCCGGATCAGGCGGGTCTCGCGCGGCGCATCGAGGACGCGGGCTGGTCGCAGGTGCGCTGGCGCAACCTGACCGGCGGCATCGTCGCGCTGCACGCCGCGGTCAAACCACCGCGCTGAGCGCACCGACACGCGGCGCAGACCCAAATGCGCGGTTGTGGCGCGAATCACCGTTAACTTATCGCCGACGGGGTTCCGCGGCGAGGCGGTGGGTCATGGGTCGGGTTCATCAACAGCACGTGTCGCGCCGGTCGTTTCTGGCGGGCACCGCGAGCGCCGGTCTGGCCGCGGCGACGCTGACGGCCGTGCCGCCGGCAGCGCGCGCCGCGCCCCGGGGCATGTCGGTGGCGGTGTTCGGCGCAGGCATCGCCGGGCTCACTGCCGCACACGAACTCGTCGACCGCGGTTACACCGTCACCGTCTACGAGCGGAAAGCCCTGGGCGGCAAGGCGAGATCGATTCCGGTGCCGAACTCCGGTACCACGCCGCTGCCGGCCGAACACGGCTTCCGATTCTTCCCCGGCTTCTACCGCAACGTCACCGACACCATGCGACGGATTCCGTTCCCCGGCAACAGTCATGGCACCTGGCAGAATCTGACGCGGGCGACGTCCTATCTGCATTCGGGCCTCAACCGGGCCGATCTGACTGTGCCGCTGCCGTTTCCGCTGCCGACGCTGCCGAACCCGGTCACTCCGAAGGCGTTCATCGAGTCGGTCACCACCGTGTTCCAGACGCTGTACCGGTTGCCGCTGTGGGAGGCGGCCTACGCCGCGCAGAAGCTGGCCGTCTACGTGACCAGCTGTGACGAGCGCAAGCTCGGGCAGTGGGAGAACATGACGTGGGAGGACTACATCGGCGCGAACAAGCGGTCACACGAGTACAACCGCTATCTGGCCGACGGCATCATCCGCAACCTTGCCGCCTCGAAGTCCAAGGATGCCAGCGCCCATTCCATCGGTCTGGTCGGTGAGGCGTCGGTGTGGTCGATCCTGTTGCTGGGCAACGACTACGACAACAAGGGCTTCGACCGTGTGCTGAACGGACCGACGAGTTCGCAGTGGCTCGACCCGTGGGTCGCCCATCTGCGGTCGAAGGGTGTCACGTTCCGTGTGGGTGAGGCGCTGGCGCGGCTGACGCCGGACGGTGCGCACATCGCGTCGGCGACGGTCGTGGGCCCCGGTGGTGCGACGCGTCCGGTCGTCGCCGACTGGTACGTCAGCGCGATCCCATGCGAGAAACTCGCCGCGGTGCTCACCCCCGACGTCATCGCCGCGGACCCGAAACTGGCCGACGTCGCCCTGCTGCGCACCGAATGGATGAACGGGCTGATGTTCTACCTCAGGGAGCGGGTCGACGTCACGAAAGGTCATGTCAACTACGTGGATTCGGGGTGGGCGATCACCTCGATCAGCGAGGCGCAATTCTGGAAACGAAGCCTGAGCAGCTACGGCGACGGCACGGTCAAGGACTGTCTGTCGGCGATCATCTCGGACTGGACGACCCCGGGCAACGTCAACCGCCGAAGCGCCAGGGACTGTACGCCCGAGGAGATCGCTCGTGAGGCGTGGGCGCAGATCAAGGCGCACCTCAACGACACCGACACCGTGCTCACCGACGACATGCTGCACTCGTGGTTCCTCGACCCCGCGATCATCGACTCGGGCACGCCCCAGGTCCGCAACGACGAACCGCTGTTCATCCAGGACCCCGGATCGTGGGCGCGCCGTCCGGAGGCCGTGACGGGAATCGACAACCTGTTCCTGGCCGGCGAGTGGGTGAAGACCGACCAGAACGTCACCACCATGGAGGGCGCCAACGAGGGCGGCCGGTACGCCGCGAACGGGGTGTTGCAGGCGTCGGGCTATCGCGGTCCGATGGTCAAGATCGTCGAGTTGTTCCAGGCGCCGTGGTGGGTGCCGTTCAAACAGGCCGACCGGGCGCGCTACCGCGCAAAGCTGCCGAACGCGCTGGACATCCTGGACACCCGCTGGCCGTAACGCGTCAGATGTTCGAGGCGTCGGCGGGCGCGTTCGGCGGATGCTGTTGTCCAACAGCGGGTTCCGAAACAATAGCCCCCAGGCCCAGCGTGTAGGCGGTCATCGACAGCGACCCGTAGGAGTACCCGTCGACCAGAACGTCGACCCCGTCCTCACCCGCGGAGGCCAACCCCGCCAGATACAGCCACGGGATGAAGTGGTCGGGGGTCGGCGCCGCGATGCCGAAGTCGGCGTGCCGGCTCAGGCCCGCAGCCTCCGAGGGCTCCGAGGCGATCAACTCTCTGGCGGCGTCGTCGAATCGGTGGGCCCAGTCGAACCCGGTGTCGAGCGTCCAGTCCATGGCCTGCAGGTTGTGAACGACGTTGCCGCTGGCCAGGATCAGCACTCCACGTTCGCGCAGCGGAGCCAGCTTCGCGCCCAGTTCGAGGTGGTAGTCGAGCGGTTTGTCGGCGTTGACCGACAGCTGGACGACGGGTATCGACGCGTCGGGGAAGGCGTGGACCAGCACCGACCAGGTGCCGTGGTCGATGCCCCAGCTGTCGATGTCGGCGCCCACCCACGTCGGATGCACCACCTCGCCGACCTCGTCGGCCAGTTCGGGCAGTCCGGGGGCGGGGTACTGCACGTCGAACAGTTCCTGCGGGAAACCGTAGAAGTCGTGGATGGTCCTCGGTCGCGGCATCGCGGTGACCGCCGTCGCGTTGATGTACCAGTGCGCGCTGATCACCAGGATCGCGCGCGGACGGGTGACCTGCTCACCGAACGCCCGCCACGCCGCGGTGTACCGATTGACTTCGAGCGCGTTCATGGGGCTGCCGTGTCCGATGAACGCCGCGGGCATCAGGTCCATTCGACCACCATCCCACGTGCGACGGCTAACGCTGCTCAACGAGTTCGGGTTTCCGGCGCACCCGGCGCACCACCTCGACGGCGCCGCCCACGGCCACCGCCACCCCGAAGGACACCGCGAACGCGCCGATCGTGTTCTCGGCGAACGCCTTCCCGCCGACGAAGCCGATCAGCGTGTTGATGCTGCCCCACAGCACGGCGGCGATCGCGTCGAAGACGAGGAACCGGCGATACGGGAATTCGAGTATGCCGGAGGCGATCATCGTCGGCGTACGGCCGCCGGGGATGAAGCGGGCCACGATGATGATCGATCCGCCGTGCTCGTCGAGCTCCCGCTTCGCCCACTCCAGACCCCGGCGCCCCTTCTCCCCGCGGGTGATCCACCGGCAGGCCCGGTCCTGAGCGGAGCGCCCGATCCAGTACGCGAGGTTGTCACCGACGAACGACCCGATCGACGCCATCGCGATCACCAGGGGCAGTGACATCGCGCCGTCCGCCGAGAGGATCCCACCGGTGATGAGACCCGACTCGCTCGGGATGACGGGCACGACGGCGTCGAACAGGCAGAACGCCAGGAGAAGCGGATAGGCCCACCACGCGTGCCCGAGGGCGCCGAGCAGCGAGTCCATCATCCCTCTCCGGTGCCCCGGTTGGCCGCGACCGAAACAACCGTGTGGCCGCTCGGTCGAGGCTATGACCCGTCCGGAGCGAATCCCGGTGGGCGAGGCGCGTTGAGCTGATACCGGACCCCCAGCATCCGGATGACGAAGCAGACCGCCGTCGCCCCGAGCGCGGCGGCCAGGCCGTAGAGGTCCAACCGGACCGCGGCCACGGTGATCGACGCCGCCACCAGGGCCGGAATCGCGTACAACTCGCTGCGCAACACCGTCGGCACCTGCCCCACCAGCGCGTCGCGGATCGTGCCGCCGCCGACGGCGGTGATGACGCCGAGCAGCACCGCCGGTGCGACGCCGAGGCCGAAGGCCAGCGCCTTACTCGCCCCGATCACCGCGAACACGCTGAGCCCGATCGCGTCGAAGACGGTGATCGCCATCCCCAGCCGCTCCAGCCACCGGTTGAGGGCGAACGCGATCAGCGCCCCACCGACGGCCAGCGCGAAGTACCGCCAGTCGAGGAACGTCGCGGGCGGCAGCGCGTCGATGAGGACGTCGCGAATCACCCCGCCGCCCAGGGCCGTCATCATCCCGAGGGTCACCACACCCACCACGTCGAGGTGTGTCGCACGCAACGCCGTCAGCGCCCCGTTGAGCCCGAACACGAAGGTGCCGGTGAGGTCGAGCGCGAACAGCAGCGGCGGTTGGGTGTTCACCCGTCCTGCCTATCACGGGGATCAGTAGGCGCGGCGCAGTCGCATACCCAGCGGCCGACCGTCCGGATCGAGCACGATCCGGTACGCGGGAATGGTCAACCACCGGTGCCGGGCCGGCGGCCGCGCCCGATCCTGTCCGAACACGTGCGGGCGCAGCCGCCCGGGCGGGCGCGGCCCCTGACATCCCTCGGCATGCCACGCATCGAGGGTCGCCGCCCGCTCCCGCACGGTGGCGGCGGCCCGGTCGGGGTCGAGCAAGTCGTCGTCCTCGCCGAGGCCGAGGTGTTCGCGCATCAGGTCGAGCCGCAGCCGGCGCGCGAACCGCCGGGCGCCGTCACCCAACCCGCCGGGATCGTCGGGAGCGCGTGCGTCGCGCTCGTCGTCGATGATCGCGGCCGCCAACTCCGAATCATGCGTCCAGGAGCGGTTGTTGAGGTTGTTGCTGCCCACCACCGCCCAGACGTCATCGACGATGCAGACCTTGGCGTGCACATAGATCGGCCGGCTCTCGTCGTTCTCGATGTCGACGATCTGCACGCGCGCGCCACCGGCGGCCCGCACCATCGCCATGGCCTCCAGCTGACCCATCTCGGCCGCACGCGTGGCCACCTTCTGGTCGACACGACGCGGCACCACCGCGATCAGGTGCAGATCGGGTGAGCGCCGCAGCGCGGCGGCGAAGATGCGCGCCACGTCCACCGACCACAGGTACTGGTCCTCGAGGTAGACCAGCCGGCGGGCCCGCCGCAGCGCCTTGGCGTAGGCGCGGGCGACGCTGCGTTCGCCCAGCGGGGCGAACGGATGCGCGGGCCGGCGACGTGGGTAGGTCCGCAGGAGCTGCACCGCACAGTGGCCGGCGTCCGGCGGATCCGGCGAGGGGGCAGGCAGCGGCGACGCGGTGCGCGGTGAACCGTGGACGAGGTCTGAGACGACGTGCCAGGGCAGCCGGGTCGTCGGCGCGGGATCCTCCCACCGTTCCCTGATCGCGTCCTCGATCTCGCGCACCGCGGGTCCGCGCACCTCGACCTGGATGTCGTGACGGGCCGGGGTGGGTCCGTACAGGTCGTCGGGCGAATCAGCCTGCGGGTCACCGTGGTGGTCGGCGTCGTCGCGGCTGCCACGGTCGACGTCGATCCCACCGACGAACGCCACATCGTCGTGGGAGCGCCCGCCGTACCGAATCACGACAGCCTTCTGATGGTGGCTGCCGAGCGCGCGGATCCGTTGGTCCAGAAGCACTTCCACGCCGACGGCGGCCATGTCGGCGGCGAAGTGCCGGTTCTGCTCGAGGTGGTAGCCGAAGGTGCCGAGGTGCGCGCGCCACAGCAGTCCGCGCACCAGCGCCCCGCGCCGAGCGGCCGCGGCCAACGCCTCGGCGACCGTGGGCCCGTCGTCGGTGAGCAACTCTTCGGAGTCGGCGCGCCACCCGGCGAACAGGACCACGTCACCCGGCCCGGCGGCGGCCAGGGCGTCGGCGAGCGCGGCGAAGTAGGTCCGCCCGTGCACGAGCGGGCGGACGGCGTTGTTCGCGGTCCAGGGGCGCAGCCGGGTGACGTCGTTCCCGCGTTCACCTGCGGTGAGGAACCACGCGTCGACGGCCGTGCGCTGTTGTGGCTGCAGGCTCAGGCTCGCGTCCAACCCCGGCAGGATCTCCTCGGCGTTCGGCGCCGTCACCACGGCCACGCCGGGCAGATCGTCACCGCGCAGAGCCCGCCGCGATTGGCGGCGGTCCTCGCGCAGCGCGATCACCGCCACCCGGCCCGGATGGCGACGGGCGAAGTCGGCGAACAGGTCCGGATCGGGTCCGGCGTCGTCGCCGATCAGGATCCAGCGCAGCTGGGGGTGCCGCTCGGCCAACCGGTCGAGCGCGGCGCGTTTGGGTGTCAGGCTGTGGCCGACGAGCCAGCCGGGGGCGAGGTCACCTCCCGCGGGCAGCGCGGTGCCGGTCGGGTAGCCGTTACGGGTCAGCGCATCGCTGATCAGCGGCGCGGACAAGTCCGGGGCCGCGGTCAGATAGAACACCGCCGGCGCGAGGTCGGAGTGCGCGAGATGCCGCACCAGATGCGGCATGCCGAGCACCGACCGGCGATCGCGGGGACTGCGGTTGAACAGCGCGCTCACCCTGCCCAGCTGCCGGCGCACGTGCGTGATCGGCAGGACCCCGTCCACGTCGCACACCACGCCGAACTGGGGCTCAACGGGTGGGCTCGGCACCCCTGAATTGTGCCCTGACCGCCCCGGTGCGGCCCCCCGAAATGCGGAATCCGTCCGTCAATGACGTCGAATACATTGCCGGAGAGCTGCTTTCACGAGTCTCGCGCCCATAGGCGCAGGCTGTCGTCTGCGACGGCCGAATCGTGGGTCTGTTGGAAGTTGCGCCCGCCGCGGCGGTACGTCGCGAGAACCGCCGACGGTACCTCCGGTTCGAGGAACGGAGCGGACAGCCACCGGCACGGGCGCACGTGCACCAGGTCGACGGCCGCTGCGGCGCGCGTGTTGTCGCGTCGGTACGGCCCGTCGATGCGGCCCAACCAGAACAGCCCCTCGGGGTCGCGCGTCCACACGAGGGCGCCGTCGGGGGCGTCGGCGAAGCGGGCGATGCGGCGGGTCAGCCGATCCTCGTCGACCCCGAGTTCGCCGAAGCCGCACAGCCCGATCCGGCGGGCCCGCTCGATCGTCTGCGCAACGTCGATGCCGTCGTCGCGTGAGCGCATCGGCGCCCGGTACACCGCCACCCTGTCCGTCATCATCGGGATATGCTGCCCCACACCGGTGGCGGGAGTGCGGATGCAGACGTTCTGGCGTTACGTGCGGTTCCAGGCGATGATGTTCGTCTTCGGGATCGTGGGGCCGATCTTCCTCATCCTGTACTTCGCCACCCAGCCCGATCCGTCGATGAAGTGGGCGTACTGGTTCGGGTTGTTCATCACCACCGCCGACATCCTCATCGCGCTCGCGTTGACCGACGGGACCCGCAAGGACGATCCGCCGGCCGACATGCGGATCGCGCTGGCCTTCGCCAGACACAAACAGCGCGGCCCCGACGCGTGATCAGCTGAAGGGTTTGCGCGCGTCCAGCCCGCGTGACGCCAGACCGCCCGCCCGCCACACGCGGGCGATCCAGTCGGCGTCCTCGTCGGTGACCAGATTGCCCATCACCCGGACCGCGATGCGCATGAGCGTCGTCGACCGCATCGCCACCGGACCGGTCACCGGCAGGAACTTCGGCAGCGTGAGCAGCAACGCCAGCCGGCGGGCCACGGAGAAGCCGCGGGCGTAATGCTCGCTCAGCACGGCGGGCCACGCCTGCGAGAGGTCGTCGGCGCCGAGCAGATCGACGGCCAGGCGGCCGGTCTCCAGCCCGTAGTCGATGCCCTCCCCGTTGAGCGGGTTCACGCACGCGGCGGCGTCGCCGATCAGCATCCAGTTCGGGCCTGCGACTCCGGAGACCGCACCACCCATCGGCAGCAGTGCCGACAGCGGTGCGCGGGGTTCGCCGTCGAAGCCCCACTCCTCGCGGCGCAGCGCCGTGTAGTACGACATCAGCGGCCGCAAAGCCGCGTCGGCGGGCCGTTTCTCGGTGGCCAGGGCGCCGACGCCGATGTTCACCTCCCCGTTGCCCAGCGGGAAGATCCAGCCGTAACCGGGCAGCACCTTGCCCTCGGGGGACCGCAACTCGAGATGTGAGGTGATCCACGGTTCGTGGCTGCGCGGGCTGGCGAGATATCCGCGCACCGCGACGCCGTAGACGGTCTGCTGATGCCACCGGCGCCCGAGCGCCCGGCCCAGTGTCGACCGCGCCCCGTCGGCGACGATCAACATCCCGACTCCGACCTCCGCACCCGAGTCGAGCACCAACGTCTCGACACGGCCGGAGGAATCATGCCTGACGTCAACGGCTTTGGCGCCGAGCAGCATCTTGGCGCCGTCGTCGGCGGCCACGGAGCGGATCCGGTCGTCCAGTTCGGTGCGCGGCACCGCGCTGCCCGTGGACGGGAACGACGGTCCGGGCCACGCGACCTGCACGTCCGCGCCGAAACCGGACATGCGCAGACCGCGGTGGCGGATGCGGGTGTCCAGCCACGGCCCGAGTCCGAGGCGTTCGAGTTCGGCGACCGCCCGGGGGGTCAGCCCGTCGCCGCAGGCCTTGTCGCGCGGGAACTGGGCGGAATCGATCACCAGCACGTCGCGGCCGGCGCGAGCCGCCCACGCGGCGGCCGACGAACCCGCAGGTCCGGCGCCGACAACGACCACATCCGCCCGGGTCTTCATTGTCACAGTATGTTGGCAGGGTGAGGACACCGGCGACTGTGGTGGCGGGCGTGGATTTCGGTGACGCGGCCTTCGCGGCCGAAGTCCGCGCCGGAGTCGCCCGCATCGAGGATCTGATGTCCACCGAGCTGGGCAAGGCGGACGAGCTGATGGCCGAGGCCGTCCAGCACCTCTTCCAGGCCGGCGGCAAACGGTTCCGTCCGCTGTTCACGGTGTTGTCGGCACAGCTCGGGCCCGATCCGAACGCCTGGCAGGTGACGGTGGCCGGTGCGGTGATCGAGCTGGTGCACCTGGCCACGCTGTACCACGACGACGTGATGGACGAGGCCCAGATGCGGCGCGGGGCGCCGAGCGCCAACGCCCGCTGGGGCAACAACATCGCGATCCTCGCCGGTGACTATCTGTTCGCCACGGCCTCGCGGCTGGTGTCGCGGCTGGGCCCGGAGGCAGTGCGCATCATCGCCGACACGTTCGCCCAGCTGGTCACCGGTCAGATGCGCGAGACGCGCGGGGCGGCCGAGCATGTGGACGAGATCGAGCACTACCTCAAGGTCGTCTACGAGAAGACGGCCTGTCTGATCGCGGCGTCGGGCCGGTTCGGGGCGACGTTCTCCGGCGCGGACGAGGCGCAGATCGAGCGGTTGGCACGCCTGGGCGGCATCGTCGGCACGGCGTTCCAGATCTCCGACGACATCATCGACATCGACAGCGATCCGGACGAGTCGGGCAAGGTTCCCGGCACCGATCTACGTGAGGGTGTTCACACTCTGCCGGTTCTGTACGCGCTGCGGGAATCCGGTCCGGATGCGGAGAGGCTGCGTCAACTGCTCGCCCGGCCGGTCGACAACGACGACGATCTGGCCGAGGCGTTGCGGCTGCTGCGCCGCTCACCAGGCATGGAGCAGGCCAAGTCGACCGTCACCCGCTACGCGCAGCAGGCCCGCGATGAGTTGGCGGCGCTGCCGGACGTGCCCGGGCGCCAGGCGCTGGCGTCGCTGGTCGACTACACGATCACCCGGCACGGCTGAACCTCGCCGGAACCCGGACGGCTGTATGCGGCGTTGGATCAGCGAAGACTTCACGAGGAGGTAGCTGATGACGTGGAATCCGCACGCGAACAGGTTCAAGACGTTCCTGTTGCTGGTGGGGATGTCGGCGCTGATCGTGTTCGTCGGTTCGCTGTTCGGCCGGTCGATCATGGCGCTGGCGGTGCTGTTCGCGGTCGGCATGAACGTCTACGTGTACTTCAACAGCGACAAGCTGGCCCTGAAAGCGATGCACGCCCAGCCGGTCAGCGAGCTGCAGGCGCCGGTGATGTACCGCATCGTGCGCGAACTGGCCAACGCCGCACACCAGCCGATGCCGCGGCTGTACATCTCCGACACCGCGAACCCGAACGCGTTCGCGACCGGGCGTAACCCGCGCAACTCGGCGGTCTGCTGCACCACGGGAATCCTGCAGATCCTCAACGAACGCGAACTGCGCGCGGTGCTGGGCCACGAACTGTCGCACGTGTACAACCGCGACATCCTGATCTCGTGCGTGGCCGGGGCGATGGCGTCGGTGATCACGGCGCTGGCCAACATCGCGCTGTTCGCCGGCATGTTCGGCGGTAACCGCGAGGGGACGAATCCGTTTGCGCTGCTGCTGGTTTCGTTCCTGGGCCCGATCGCGGCCACGGTGGTGCGGCTCGCCGTGTCGCGGTCGCGGGAGTACCAGGCCGACCAGTCCGGCGCCGAGCTGACCGGCGACCCGCTGGCGCTGGCGTCGGCGCTGCGCAAGATCTCCGGCGGGGTGGAGGCCGCGCCGCTGCCGCCGCAGCCGCAATTGGCCGATCAGGCCCACCTGATGATCGCGAGCCCGTTCCGGTCGGGGGAGAAGATCGGCAAGATGTTCTCGACGCATCCGCCGATCGCCGACCGGATCCGCCGGCTCGAGGACATGGCCGGGCGCGGTCCGGGCCTCTACTGAACCCTGTAGGGCCGAAACGCACGCCAGGGTCGTCAAGCCGGCCGCTTCGTAACCCTCACGTCGGTCTCGGCGATGATCAGTTCATGGACCAGCAGTCAGCTCATGCGCGCGGTCGCACCGGCACATATGGTGTGGGCGTGCTCAGCAGAATCCTGGCAGGAACCGCGACGGTCATCGGCGCAGCAGTCATGACGGCGGGCTTCGCCGCGGCCCAACCGCCCGCACCGGCCCCGCCCCCGGCGCCCAACGTCAACGCCTGGCCGCCCGTGAGCCCCGCCGAGTTCACCGCGATGAACGGCACCTGGTACGCGTTCGGCGCGCCCGGCGGCCTGACCTGCGTCATCCAGCGCGGCGGCGCCTACGGCTGCAGCGGCCCGATCCCCGCCGCCCCGGGTGGCGCGAACCTGGTCAGCGGCGGCATCGGCGGTGTGCCGACGTTCGCGAACGCCGCGGCGCCGTTCACCAACGTCGTCGAGACGGTCAACCCGCTGCCGGCCAACACCCGCATCAGCTTCCAGACCGTCAGCTGCGGCACCGACGGCACGATGACGACGTGCGTGGACGCGCACAACGGCGCCGGCTTCGTCATCAGCCCCACGGCCAGTTTCGTGCTGCAGCCCAGCAACCCGCTGCTGCTGCCCCGTGAGGGCCGCAGCCCCTACTTCAACTGACGTCTAGAAGCCCGAGCCGTGCACCTCATGGCCGGGCTTCTCGGCGACCAGGCCGCGATAGGCCTGCTCGACCGTCGACCCGTGGTTGATGACGCCGTCGACCTCACGGGCGATCGGCATGTTCAGCTGGTACTCCTCGGCGAACTCCATGATCACCTTGGAGGCCTTCACACCCTCGGCGACCTGGTTCATCGCAGAGATGATCTCGTCGATCGGCTTGCCGGCCCCGAGCTGCTCGCCGACGTGGCGGTTGCGGCTGCGCTGGCTGGTGCAGGTGACGATCAGGTCGCCCATGCCGGCCAGACCGGCGAAGGTGTCGCGGTGTCCGCCCATGGCCTCGCCGAGTTTCGACATCTCCCGCACCGCACGGGCGATCACCATGGCGCGGGTGTTCTCCCCGATGCCGAGTGAGTAGCCCATGCCGACCGCGATCGCGTAGACGTTCTTCAGGGCGCCCGCCATCTCCACACCCACCACGTCGTCGGTGGTGTAGGTCCGAAAACGCTTGGTGCGGAACAACTCCGCCAGCTGCGCCGCGAGGTGCGGATCCGGCATCGCCAGCACCGCCGCCGCGGCGTACCCGTCGGCGACCTCGCGGGCGATGTTGGGCCCGGCCAGGATTCCCGCCGGGTGCCCGGGCAGCACCTCGTCGACGATCTCGCTCATCCGCTTGTTGGTGCCCTGTTCGAGCCCCTTGACCAGCGACACCACCGGCACCCACGGCCGCAGTTCGGTGGCCAGTTCCTCGAGTACCCCGCGGAACCCGTGCGACGGAACGCCCATAACGACGACGTCGGCACTGTTGGCGGCCTCGGCGAAGTCTGTGGTCGCGCGCAAGGTCTCGCTGAGCACACAGTCCTCACCGAGGTAGCGGGAGTTGCGGTGGTTGGCGTTGATGTCCTTGGCGGTGTCCTCGGAGCGCACCCACTGCATCGTCGGTGCGCGCCGGGAACAGATCGATGCGACGGTGGTGCCCCAGGACCCGCCCCCGAGGACGACGACTTTGGGCTGTCGTTGCGCGTGTGCCATGGCGATCAGCGTAGGACGGTGCCGCCGCCCGGGAGGGCGATTCGATTGGTGCAGCAAGCGCGTCGCGGGCGGCGGGATAATGAGATCTCGTCGGCTCAGGGGGTGTGGTGACGGTTTCGCTGTCGGTGGTGGAGACCTCCCACCCGGACGGCCTCACCGACGCAGCAGGCCGGGTCCGCGAGAAGATCGCCCACCTCGACGGTCTGATGGCCCAGCAGCGTCACGCGTTGGCGGACCTGCGCGCGAACTGGCAGGGCAGGGCCGCGGCGGCGGCGATCGCGAAGGCCGAAGCCAACCTCGACCACCAGGAGGAGCTGCGGGCCCGATTGCAGGCGGTGCAGTCGGCTTTGCAGACGGGTGGGGCGCAGCTGTCGTCGACCCGGCAGGCACTGCGGATGCTGGTGAACGGTCTGCGCGTGACCGGCTGGCAGGTCGCCGACGACGGCACCTGCAGTCCGCCGCCGTTTCTGCCTCCGGTCTTCACCGGGCTGGCGCAGGCGTGGACGGCCGTCATCAGGAAGCTGCTCTCCCAGTACGACGAGATGGACCGGTCGACGGCTGCGGCCGTCACCGCGGCGCTCGGCGGCCCGGTGCCGCAGACGCCGCCGGGAACGCCCGGTGATCCGCGGCGGCTGCCGGGTAAGGACACCGCACCCGAGGACGTCAAGACGTGGTGGGACTCGCTCAGTCAGGCCGAGAAGGATGCGCTGATCGCGAGGCACCCACCGGAGTTGGGCAATCTCAACGGAATTCCCGCCGAGGTCCGGGACCGGGTCAACCAGGCGGTGATGACCGACGACCTGAGCCGCGTCCGGGATGTGGCCGCGCGCAACGGGGTCTCCAAGGACGACGTGATGACCGATCCGGCCCGCTATGGGCTGACCCAGGCCGACGCCACCCGCTTCCACAACGCCCGGCGCACCAGCGAGGGGCTGGCGCATCAACGCGGGCCCAACCCGAAGAACCCGCGGCCGGTGATGCTGTGGGGCTATCAGCCGCTCGCCGACGACGGTCAGGGCCGCGCGGCGATCGTGATCGGTGACCCGGACAGCGCGGAGAACACGGTCGTGATCGTGCCGGGCACCGGCAGCAGCGTTCGCGACGGCTGGCTGGCCGACGGCCACAACGATGCGATCAACCTCTACGACCAGGCCAGGCTGGCCGACCCCGACGATCCGACCGCGGTGATCATGTGGATGGGCTACGACGCGCCCGACGGGTTCACCGACACCCGGATCGCGACCCCGGACCTCGCTCGGGCGGGTGGTGATCTGTTGGCGGCCGACGTGAACGGGCTGGCGGCAACGCACACCGGTCCGTCGCACGTCACGGTGATCGGCCATTCCTACGGGTCGACGACGGTGGCCGACGCGTTCGCGGGCAGCGGGATGCGGGCCGACGACGCGGTGCTGATCGGAAGTCCCGGCACCGACCTGGCCAGAAGCGCCGAGGATTTCCACCTCGACGGCGGCAAGGTCTACGTGGGTGCCGCGTCCACCGACCCGGTCAGCTGGATCGGGATGCCCGGGTACCTTCCGGCCGACGTACTCAACCGCACGCTGGGTTATCCGGTCGGGCCGGATGCCGGGCTCCGCACCGATCCGGCGGGCGACGAGTTCGGGTCGGTGCGTTTCCGCGCCGAAGTCGCCGGCGAGGACGGGTTGGACGTGCATGATCATTCGCATTACTACGACCGAGGCAGTGAATCGATGCGGGCCATCACCGACATCGCCAGCGGCAACAGCCACCGGCTCGCGGAGCAGGACCTGCTCGCCGAGGGGCGGCGGCAGCCGCACATCACCACCCCCGCCCACATCGACCTACCGTTCGGCGGCCGTATTCCGTTGCCGCACATCGACACCGACATTCCGGGCAGTCCCGCGTTCATCGATCCGGAAGCCGGCCGACCAGGGAGCTCTGTGACCACCGACCATGACTACAAACCGACCGGCTGAGCTGATGCGCGCGGCGCTGGCCGTCACGCTGCTGGTGTGCGCGATCGCGTTAGGAGGTTGCTCGATGTCCGAGTTCCGCGGCGATGCCGAGGAGGTCGCCAACCCGATGTCCGACGAACAGGCCGAGGCCCAGGTCGTCGACGTCGGCCGGCAACTGCGCACCATCGCCGGTCTGCAGGACGTCGGCGGCGGATTCTCGTTCGAGTCGTGCAACGACCAGGGTGAGCCGCCCTACCGCGGTCTGGTCGAGATGAGCGCGCAACTGCCGGCGGGCACCGACACCGACACCTACGCCCGGCAGGTCGCCGACGCGATGGTGGCGGCCGGTTGGACCGACGGGCCGCCGCCCGGCAAGAAGCCGTACGGCACGGTGATCCACCGCGATGGGGTGATGGTCGTGATGGGGCCGGGGAACGTCGACGGGCTGCTGGCGTTCACGATCCAGGGGGAGTGCCGCAACACCACCGATCACCGCGACGACGGCAAGACCGTCGGGCGTGACATCACCGCGGAGTTGCTCAGCGGTAGTTGACGAACTGCAGGGCCACCTCGAGATCGGCCTGCTTGAGCAGGGCGATGACGGTCTGCAGGTCGTCGCGCTTCTTGCTGCTCACGCGGATCTCGTCGCCCTGGATCTGGGCCTTGACGCCCTTGGGGCCCTCGTCGCGGATGATCTTGGTGATCTTCTTGGCCTGCTCGCTGGTGATGCCCTCTTTGATGGTGCCGTTGACCTTGTAGGTCTTGCCGCTGGGCTGCGGGTCGCCGGCGTCGAAGGCCTTCATCGAGATGTCGCGCCGGACGAGCTTCTCCTTGAAGACGTCGACGGCGGCCTTCACGCGTTCCTCGGTGGAGCTGACGATCTCGATGGCTTCTTCGCCCTTCCAGGCGATGGTGGTGTCGGTGCCCCGGAAGTCGAAGCGGGTGCTCAACTCCTTGGCTGCCTGGTTCAGCGCGTTGTCGACCTCCTGACGATCGACCTTGCTCACGACGTCGAAGCTGGAATCCGCCATGGACTCGCTCCCTCCTGGCTTGTGTTCGGGCGTTTTCGTCTTCGGCCCATCCTCGTTGTACCCTGCTAGTCGCACCAAATCCGAGAGGACGGTGCGACCACCCGGCAGGTTGCCCGAGCGGCCAATGGGAGCGGACTGTAAATCCGTCGGCTTACGCCTACGCAGGTTCGAATCCTGCACCTGCCACGTTTTGATCAGGCCCCCTTTCGAGGGGGCCTGATCGCGTCAGCGGGCGAACGTGATCCTGTGCCCGATACTCGGGCGGCGGTTTCAAGGCGTCGTTGCAATAGCAGCTGATTCTGATGGGAAGTGCTGCTGTGCCACGTCCACCGTTGTTGAGTGTTGTTCGTGAGTTCTGGGGCTGTATCGGTGAGGGTTGCACTGCACGTGAAGCCGGTGTGGCGGTCGGTGTGTCGTGTGCTACCGGGGTTCGCTGGTTCACACACGCTGGAGGGGTGAACCCGCAAAAGCGTGAGCCGACGACCTCGGGACCTCGGCCGCGTCTGACGTTGGCCGACCGCATTCAGATCCAGATCGGAGTCGCGGCCAACGAATCGCTGAACTCGATTGGCAGGCGATTGGGCCGGCCGGCGTCGACGATCAAGTACGAGCTCGACGTCAACGGTGTCCACCACAACGACGGACGCAAGTCGGGGTATCGGCGCAAGGAGGCGTTCGGAGCGCGTCAGAGCGGTTCGACCGCCACCGTGCGGTACGACGCGGTAGTGGCGCAGTCGCGCTCCGAGGAGCGTGCTCGCCGTCCGCAGCTGGGCAAGCTGGCCCGCAATCAGGTGTTGCATGATGAGGTGCAGGCGAAACTGCTTGAGGAGCACAGCCCTGAGCAGATCGCAGCGCGGTTGCTCATCGACTTCCCCGACGATGCGGAGATGCGCGTGTCCCCGGAGACCATCTAT
>NZ_LQIU01000024.1 GCF_001499995.1 Mycobacterium sp. IS-1496 | reverse complement strand
TCGACCGCAACACACGATTCGAACCCACAACACTCCTCAATCAGAAGGGTGTTGCATCGACCGCTTGAAACCGCCGCCGGAAATGCGATCTCCCCGCAGAGTCAACGGTTGAAATTGCTTGCGTGCGGTATTACTGGTCAGATGCCGGACACGAGTACCGCCGACTTCCACCCCGACCTGCGCAAGGTCGCCCGCTACATCCCGCGGCAGGTGATCACCCCGGTGACATTGCCGGTGATGCGGATGGTGACCCGGCTGCAGGGCAAGCGCACACCCAAGGACATCGAGGAGCTCACGCTGTCCTCGGGGGTGCGGGTCCGGCTGTTCCGGCCGACGGGGGTACCCGTCCCCGCGCCGGCGCTGCTGTGGATCCACGGCGGCGGATACGTCATCGGCACGGCCGCACAGGACGACGAACTGTGCCGCCGGTTCTGCCGCGAACTCGGCATCACCGTCGCCTCGGTCGATTACCGCCTGGCGCCCGAGCATCCGTATCCCACGCCGGTCGAGGACTGCTACGCCGCGCTGACGTGGTTGGCCCGGCTGCCGTCGGTGGACCCGCGGCGGGTGGCGATCGGCGGGGCCAGCGCGGGTGGCGGACTGGCCGCCTCACTCGCCCTGCTCACCCGCGACCGCGGCGAGATCGAGCCGGTCGCACAGCTTCTGGTGTATCCGATGATCGACGACCGGACCGTCGAGCGGCACGGCCTCGACAGTCCCGGGCACCGGCTGTGGAACCAGGCCAGCAACCGGTTCGGCTGGGCCGCTTACCTCGGTGACGCCGACCCCGACGTCGCGGTGCCCGCCCGCCGCGACGATCTCGAAGGCCTGCCGCCCGCGTGGGTGGGTGTCGGCACCCTGGACCTGTTCCACGACGAGGATCTGGCGTACGCCGAGCGGTTACGGGCCGCCGGCGTGCCGTGCCGGGTCGAGGTGGTCCAGGGCGCCTTCCACGGATTCGACGGGGTCCTGCCGAAGGCCGACGTGTCGCGGGCGTTCTTCCGGAGCCAGTGCGACACCCTCCGGCAGGCCTTCACCGAGGATCAGTCACGAACCTCGCTGTCGTCGTAGACGATCCGTCCGATCATGTCGTAGCGGCGGGCGTCGCGGTACTTGAAGTACGTGGCCAGCGCCGCGCCGATCACGAAGACCGACACCACGATCCACGGCGTCATCTTGAACAGCAGCGTGCCCGACGCGGTACCCGCCGCCGACTCCTTGTGCTCCCACAGCAGGTAGACGACGTAGAGCATGCCGATGCCGCCCATCAGCGGGGCCAGGAACGTCTTGAACCAGTGCGCGCTGGACGGGTGTTCCTTGTGGAAGTGGAAGTACGCGATCACCGCGAACGCGCACAGCGACTGCACGATCAGGATGGCCATCGTGCCCAGGATCGCCAGCAGCGTGTACATGTGCACGTACGGATCCATACCCGCGGCGAAGAAGGCCAGGATCAGCACCAGGGCGATACCGCTCTGCACGAACGACGCGATGTACGGCGACCCGTGCTTGTGGTGGGTCGCGCCCAGGGTCTTCTGCAGACCACTCGACAGACCCTCACGCCCGAGTGCGTACAGGTAGCGCGAGGCGCAGTTGTGGAACGCCATGCCGCAGGCGAACGAACCGGTCACCAGCAGGATGTTGAACAGCGTGATCGCCCACTCGCCGTAGGTCGTTCGGACCGGACCGAAGAAGATCTCCGACGACGTGTCCGCGTTCTGCGCCAGCTCGAGGGCCTTCGACGGCCCGGTGCCCGCGATCGCCATCCACGACACGAACACGTAGAAGAGTCCGACGCCCAGAACGGCGATCATGGTGGCGCGCGGGATGATCCGCTTGGGGTCCTTGGACTCCTCGCCGTACATCGCGGTCGACTCGAAGCCGACCCACGACCAGAACGCGAAGAACAGGCCGAGTCCCGCGCTGGCGCCGGCGATGGCCGCCGGGGTGAACGCGCCGATCGGGTTCAGCGTCTCGGCCACGACGAAGCCCTCCGGCCCGCCGCCTTTGACCAGCACCGCCACCGCGCCGAGGGCGAGCATGACGATCTCGGTCACCAGGAAGACACCGAGCACCTTCGCGGTCAGGTTGACGTCGAAGTAGGTCAGGATCGCGTTGAGCGCCAACATCAGCAGCGCCGGGATGATCCAGTGGATGTCGATGCCGAACTGCGACGACAGGAAGTTCTTGAAGAAGAACGCGAAGATGCCGATCAGCGACGCCTCGAACACGATGTAGGCCATCGTGATCAGCAGGCCGCTGGCCATCCCGACGATGCGGCCCAGCCCGTGTGAGATGTAGCCGTAGAAGGCGCCGGTGGCGGTGATGTGCTTGGCCATGGTCGCGTAACCGATCGCGAACAGCCCGAGCACGATCGTCGCGACCAGATAGCCGGCGGGCGCATGGGAACCGTTTCCGAAGCCGACGGCGATCGGGACGTTGCCGACCATTGCGGTGATCGGCGCTGCGGTCGCGACCGCCATGAAGATCACGCCGAGCGTGCCCACGGCGTTGCGCTTCAATCGCTGAACGCCCTGAGCTGGAGTTTTCTGTGGTGTAACGGCTTGATCCGCCATATACGGGATGCCTTCCTGCTTGCCAAGGGGAGGCCTCTGTGGCCTGAGCCACATCGGGACCGCTACGTATATTGGCACTACCAATAGGTCCCCGCAACCGGTAGAGCGAACCATTGACATAAATGGTTACGACCTTTTACGGTGGGCCGCGTGTACGACTACGGCACGTTCTCGTTCGAGTCCAAGACTCAGGTGCTGGACCGGGCGAAGACGTTCTGGAATCCGGACAAGACGCAGTTCTGGACAGACGCCGGCGTCGATCTGGTGATCGACCGCAGGCAGGACTACTTCCTGTGGGACATGAGCGGTCGCCGGCTCATCGACATGCACCTCAACGGCGGCACCTACAACCTGGGCCATCGCAATCCCGAAGTGATGCAGGCCGTTTCGCAGGGCATGGAGATCTTCGACGTCGGCAACCACCACTTCCCGTCGGTGGCGCGCACGGCGCTGGCCCAGCGCCTCGTGGAGACCGCGCCCGATTCGATCAAGAAGGTGGCGTTCGGTTCCGGCGGCGGTGAGGCGATCGACATCGCGCTCAAGAGCGCCCGCCACGCCACCGGACGCCGCAAGATCGTCTCGATCATCAAGGCCTACCACGGCCACACCGGCCTGGCCGTCGCCACGGGCGACGAGCGGTTCGCCAAACTGTTCCTGTCCGACCGGCCCGACGAGTTCATCCAGGTGCCGTTCGGTGACGTCGCCGCGATGGAGCAGGCACTCAGCGGTAACGACGTCGCCGCGGTGATCATGGAGACAATCCCCGCGACGTACGGATTCCCGCTTCCCCCACCGGGTTACCTCGAAGCGGTCCACGCCCTGACCCAGAAGTACGGTTCGCTCTACATCGCCGACGAGGTCCAGACCGGGCTGATGCGCACGGGTGAACTGTGGGCGATCACCAAACACGGCATCGAACCCGACATCCTGGTCACCGGTAAGGGCCTGTCCGGTGGGGTCTACCCGATCACCGCCGCGCTGCTCGGCGACCGGGCCGCCCAGTGGCTCGACCAGGACGGGTTCGCCCACATCTCGACCTTCGGCGGCGCCGAACTGGGGTGCGTCGCGGCGATCAAGACCCTCGAGATCACCACGAGGCCCGAGGTGCGCTCGATGGTGCACTACATCGCCGACATCTTCGACGCCGGACTGCGCCGCATCCAGGCCGACTACCCGGACTGGTTCATCGGGATCCGGCAGAACGGCGTCGTGATCGGGCTGGAGTTCGACCACCCCGAGGGCGCCAAATTCGTGATGCGCGAACTCTACGAGAACGGGGTGTGGGCGATCTTCTCCACACTCGATCCCCGTGTGCTGCAGTTCAAACCCGGTCTGCTGCTGGGCCGCGATCTGTGTGAGGACGTGCTGGACCGACTGGAGGTCGCGGTGGGCCGGGCGATGACGGCGGCCAGGAAGGGAAGACCGTGACCGAGTCTGCTTCGGAGCGACGGGAGATCGCGTCTGGGCGATCTGGGCGAGCGGAGCGACGGGATATCGCGTCAGCGGGCCACATGCTCGAACGCGCCCGGTGGGCCGCGCGCGCCTACGCCGACTACGACCAGGCCGCCGTCGAGGCCATCACCGCAGCGGTCGCCGACGCCGCGTACGGCGCCGCCGAACGGTTCGCCGCGGAGGCCGTCGCCGAGACCGGGATGGGCGTCGTCGCGGACAAGGTCCTCAAGAACCAGGCCTGCTCCCGCGGCATCGTCGACTTCTACCGCGGACAGGATTTCGTCTCACCCCGGGTGGACCCGGTCAACAAGATCGTCGAGATCCCGCGGCCCGCGGGCGTCGTGCTGGCCCTGACCCCGACGACCAATCCCGTCTCCACGGTCTACTTCAAGGTCCTGCTGGCGTTGATGACACGCAACGCCGTCGTCGTCGCGCCGCATCCGCGGGCCAAACAGTGTTCGGCCGACGCGGCCCGCCTGCTCGCCGACGCCGCCGTCGCGGCCGGCGCGCCCGACGGCATCGTCCAGGTGGTCGAGGAGCCGTCGATTCCGCTGGTCGAGGCGTTGATGGCCGACGAGCGCACCGACGTCATCGTCGCCACCGGCGGCACCGGTGTGGTGCGCGCCGCGTACTCGTCGGGCACCCCGGCGCTCGGCGTCGGACCAGGGAACGTCCCCGTTCTGGTCGACGCCAGCGCGGACATCACCGCGGCCGCCACACGCATCGTCGACAGCAAGGCCTTCGACAACTCGGTGCTGTGCACCAACGAGTCGGTGCTGATCGCCGAGGAGTCGATCGCCGACGCGCTGCGCTCGGCGCTCACCCGTGCCGGTGCGCACATCCTCGACGCCGACGCCACAGATCGCCTGCGCGCGTACATGTTCGCCGACGGTCATCTCAACACCGACGTGGTGGGCCGCGACGCCGCGTGGATCGCCGCGCAGGCCGGTATCCGGGTCACGCCCAAGACCCGCGTCCTCGTCGCACCGTTCGGTCACGTCATCAGCGAAGAGATGCTCGCCCACGAGAAGCTCTCACCGGTCATCGGGATGACCACCGTGCCCGACGCGGCGCGCGGTATCCGCGCGGCCCGGGCGGTGGTGCGCATCGGCGGCGCCGGGCACTCGGCGGCGATCCACAGCGAAGACGCCTCGGTCATCACCGAATTCGCCACCCAGGTGCCGGTGCTGCGGGTATCGGTCAACGTCGGCAACAGCACCGGCAGCTCGGGCCTGGAGACCAACCTGGCGCCGTCGATGACGATCGGCACCGGCTTCGTCGGCCGCAGCTCCATCGGGGAGAACCTGCGCCCCGACAACCTGATGAACTGGGCGCGCATCGCCTACAACAGCGCTCCCGGGGTGGCCATGCCGAGCTTCGCCGGGATCGACCCGTGGCGGTCGCCCGCGGGTCCGGTCCCCGAATACCCCCGGGCGTCCAACGATCGCGACACACCCCGGGCGGCACCGCCCCGCGGCGGCCAGGCGGTGCGCCGCGCGGCCGACCCGAGCATCGAGGCCCTGCGGGCCGAGCTGCGGGCGCTGGTCGTCGAAGAGCTCGCACAATTGATCAAGAGGTGAGTCGTGGCTGAACTGCGTTCCTTCATCTTCATCGACCGGCTGCAGCCGCAGACGATGTCGTACCTGGGCACCTGGATCAAGGGTGCGCTGCCACGCGCCGACATGGCCGCCCAGATCATCGAGGTCGCCCCCGGCCTCGACATCGAGGGCATCACCGACGTGGCGCTCAAGCATGCCGAGGTCAAGGCCGGAATCCTGGTCGTGGAGCGGCAATTCGGTTACCTGGAGTTCCACGGTGAGACGGGTGCGGTCAAGGCGGCCGCCGACGCCGCGCTCGAATCCCTGGGCCAGGAGCTCGATTCGGCGGTGCGGCCCACGATCCTGGCCTCGCGCATCATCTCCAGCATCGACCACCAGCACGCATTCCTGATCAACCGCAACAAGATCGGTTCGATGGTGCTCGCCGGCGAATCCCTGTTCGTCCTCGAGGTCGCCCCGGCCTCGTACGCGATCCTGGCGACCAACGAAGCCGAGAAGGCCGCCGACATCAAGGTCGTCGACTTCCGGATGATCGGCGCCACCGGCCGGGTCTACCTGTCGGGCACCGAGGCCGACATCCGCCAGGCCGCCGAGGCGGCCCAGGACGCCCTCGCCAGGAGCACCGCGTGAGCGCCATCGACCGCGCCGAATTACGCTCCCTGGTACGGGAAGTCGTGCGCGAGGCGGTCAAGGACCTCGCCGGGAAGAACGGCGCCGTGGCCGCACCGACGGCCGCCCCCCGGCCCGCGCCCGCACCCAGCCCGGCACCACCGCCCGTGCAGACGGTGGCCGACCAGTTCGGCGTCACGCCCAGCGGCCCACTGGCCGCCGACGGCAGGCACCGCTGCGAGTCGGTGCGCCTGACGAGCGACCGTGAACTCGACACCTTCGTCCGCTCGCTGCTCCGGCTCTTCGAGAACCCCAAGAGCCGTGCCGATCTCAAAGCCGGTCGGCTGACCTTCCGGCTGGCCGGCGCCACGACGGGTGGCCGCGGCCAGACCCGGCGCATCGACAGCGGCGCCGTCACCGAACGGCACATCGCCGACATCGCGGCCGCCGGCGCCTCACTGGTGCTCGGACCCCGCGCGGTGCTCACGCCGTTGGCGCGCGAGAAGGCCAGGACGCTCGGGGTGTCCATCGAGAAGGAGAAGCGCAGATGATCGCCGCGACCGTGACCGGAAACGTGTGGTCCACCCGCCGGATCGACGGCATCCCGGCGGGCGCCTTCCTCGAAGTCGAGATCGACGGCTCGGGCAGCCGGATGGTCGCATTCGACGTGCTCGGCACCGGGTTGGGCGAACGGGTGCTGATCGCGCAGGGTTCGGTGGCCGCCAACTGGTTCACCGGCACCCCACCGCCCGTCGACGCACTGATCATCGGCTCCATCGACGACCCCGGCTCCGCGCAAGTGCGCTGACGGACACCACGAGATCGACAAGAGATACAGGAGAGAAACAATGCCCAGCAACGCAATCGGTCTCATCGAGACCAAGGGCTACGTGGCGGCGCTGGCCGCGGCCGACGCGATGGTGAAGGCGGCCAACGTCAGCATCACCGACCGTCAGCAGGTCGGCGACGGCCTCGTCGCCGTCATCGTCACCGGTGAGGTGGGCGCGGTCAAGGCCGCCACCGAAGCCGGCGCCGAGGCGGCCTCGCAGGTCGGCGAGCTCGTCAGCGTCCACGTCATTCCGCGGCCGCACAGCGAACTCGGCGCACACTTCGCCGTCAACGCTCAGTAACCCCACTGCCGCACGCTCTCGGCACCATCTCGAAGGAAGTGACGGCCATGCCCGCGACGGCATCGGGGACGCGCACCGACATCCGCGTGTACCTGCTGGTGGAGGATCTGCAACGGCAGTTCGCCGCCTATCTCGGCACGCCGACCCGCGCCAGGGGATACCCGCCCTACGAAGGTGAGCACGCGCTCATCGTCGAGGTGTCCCCGGCGCTGGCCATCGAGCGGGTGATCGACCTGGCGCTGCGCGAGGTGCCGGGCATCCAGCCCGGAATCCTTTACGTGGAGCGGCAGTTCGGGGTGCTGGAGATCCACTCGGCCAGCCTGTCCGACGTCCGCCGGGCCGGGGAGGCGATCCTCACCGGAACCGGCAACAAGGCCAGTGACCAGTTGCGGCCGCGGGTGCTCTATCACGACATCATCACCGACATCACCGACCAGCACGCGGTGATCCTCAACCGCAACCGTCAGGCCTCGATGATCCTGCCCGGTCAGTCGCTGCTGGTGTACGAGATGACCCCGGCATTGTTCGCGGCGGTGGCCGCGAACGAGGCCGAACGGGCCGCACCGGGACTTACGGTGGTCGACGTGCAGATGATCGGTGCGGCCGGCCGCCTCTACATCGGTGGCTCGGTCAAGGATGTGACCACCGCGCGGGACCGCATCACCTCGGTGCTCGCCGCGATCGAAGGACGCGATCACTGATGGGTGAGGTCATCGCCGACGACGTCGAGGTCGCCGAGCGGGCGCTGGCCGACTACGACCTGCCGGCGAACTCGACCCTGCGCCTGCTGAACCTGTCGGAGAACGCCACCTACCTCGTCGAGTGCGCCGACGACCAGAGTTGCTCGATACTTCGGGTGCACCGCCAGAACTACCACCGTCCGCACGAGATCGAGTCGGAACTCGACTGGCTCGAGGCGCTGCGCCGGGACAGCGACGTCACGGTGCCGACGGTGCTGCCCACGCGGGACGGCCGGCGGGTCGTGACCGTCGACCACAACGGAACAGCCCGGCACGTCGTGCATTTCGGGATGGTCGGCGGCGCCGAACCCGATGAGGGGTCGGTGACGCTGGACGACTTCCGCACGCTCGGCGCGATCACCGCGGCGCTGCACGACCACTCCCGGTCCTGGACCCGGCCCGAAGGTTTCGGGCGCTTCGCCTGGGACTGGGAGCACTGCCTGGGTGACCGACCCCGCTGGGGCCGTTGGCATGACGCCGAAGGCGTCGGGTCCGAGGAGCGCCATCTGCTCGAACGCGCTCAGGAACTGCTGCGGCAACGCCTGGCCGAGTACGGCAGCGGACCGGACCGCTACGGGCTCATCCACGCCGACCTGCGGTTGGCCAATCTGCTGGTCGATCCGCCCACGATCACCGTCATCGACTTCGACGACTGCGGGTTCGGCTGGTTCTTCTACGATTTCGGCACCGCGGTGTCGTTCATCGAGGACGATCCGGCGCTACCCGAGTGGCAGGCCTCCTGGGTGGAGGGCTACCGCAGCCGGCGCCCGATGACCACAGCCGACGAGGACATGCTGGCCTCGTTCGTGTTCCTGCGGCGCTTGCTGCTGCTGGCGTGGATGGGCACCCACAGCCATTCCAGGGAATCCAAGACGAAGGCCATCAGTTACGCCGCGGGCAGTTGCGCGCTCGCCGAACGCTATCTGAGCACCGACGGCCGCCGACTCGCCTGACCCCACCTCCCCCACCCCCCCCCGCGACCCCATAGGACCGCACATGTTCACATCACTGCAGGGCCGCTCCGCGATCGTCACCGGCGGCAGCAAGGGCATCGGCCGAGGAATCGCCGAGGTCTTCGCCGACGCCGGCGTCGACGTGCTCATCACCGGACGCAACCATGCCGACATCGACACGACGGTCGCCGACCTGTCCGGTAAGCCGGGGACGGTCAGCGGGCTGGCCGCCGACGTCGCGGACCCCGCCGACTGCCGCCGTGTGGTCGACACCGCCGTCGAGCGCCACGGCGGGCTCGACATCGTCTGCGCCAACGCAGGCATCTTCCCGTCCGGCCGGCTCGAGGAACTCACCCCCGAGGACATCGAGCAGGTCCTGTCGGTGAACTTCAAGGGCACCGTCTACATCGTGCAGGCCGCGCTGTCGGCGCTGGCGGCCGGCGGGCACGGCCGCGTCATCGTCACCTCGTCGATCACCGGACCGGTCACCGGATACCCCGGCTGGTCGCACTACGGTGCGAGCAAGTCCGCGCAGCTCGGCTTCATCCGCACCGCCGCAATGGAACTGGCGCCCAAGCGCATCACCATCAACGCGGTGCTGCCCGGCAACATCATGACCGAGGGCCTGGTCGACATGGGTGAGGACTACATGAACCAGATGGCCGCGGCGATCCCCGCCGGACGCCTGGGCAGCGTCGCCGACATCGGCAACGCCGCGCTGTTCTTCGCGACCGAGGAGGCCGGCTACATCACCGGCCAGAGCCTCATCGTCGACGGCGGGCAGATCCTGCCCGAGTCTCATCAGGCGATCGCCGAGTTGTAACCTTCCCGGCCGACGGGGGGCCGCTAGAATTGGTTCTACCAAATCACCGCGACACGGGAGGTCAGCCGGTGCCGACGCACAGCGAGGAGTTGCGGCGCCGGATCGTGGCCGACATCAACGCAGGCGTCCCCGGGGCGAAGCTGGGCAGTGAACGCGACCTGGCCGATCGGTACGGGACCAGCCGGTCGAGCCTGCGGCAGGTGCTGGCCGCCCTGGAAGAGGCCGGCATGGTGCACCGGGTGATCGGGCGCGCGGGCGGGATCTTCATCAGCCACGGCCAGGTCGAGCGCAACCTCGCCGACGTGGTCGGGGTGCCGGCGTTCCTGGCCAACCAGGGCTACGTCGCGGGCACCCGGGTGCTGTCGACGAAGATCGCGGCGGTCGACGGCGCCACCCAGACCGCCCTGCGGCTGCAACCCACCGACTTCGTGGTGGAGATCCAGCGGCTCCGGCTGGCCGACGGGTCACCGATCTCGTTGGAGCTCGCCCAGTTCCCGGCCGAGGCGTTCCCCGGGCTGCTCGAACAGCAACTCGGCGGCTCGATCTACGAGGTCCTCGAAAGCCGCTACGGCCTGGTGCCGGGTCGGGCGGACGAGCGGATCGAGGCGGTCAACGCCACCACGACGGAGGCGTCGCTGCTCGGGGTGAAGCCGAAGTCCGCACTGCTGTTGATCACCCGGGTCACCTACGACAGCGCGGGGACGCCGTGTGAGTTCTCACGCGACCTGTTCCGCGGTGACCGCATCTACCTCGCCGTCACGGCGCAGGGCAGGGGCATCGGCAAGGGGCTCGGCAACGGGCCCGACGCGAACACCGCCTCGGTCACACTCCAGAGCCAGCTCGCCGTCTAACCCTGCCCGGTCGCCTTCATCAGCTGTTCGGAGACCATTGCCAGCACCGGCCGCGGCGCGATCCGTAACCGAGCGCGAGGATGCGGTTGTGCAGACCGGACACCACCGTCGGGAACGGGCGGTCGAGCGCCTTGAGCGCCGTGTCCACCACCTGCGCCGAACTCTGACGCCCGCGCGTCATGAAGCTCTTGCCCGTGCGGTCGAAGAACTCCGTCTCGGTGGCGCCCGGGCACAGCGTCAACACCTTGACGCCCGACCCGCGGGTCTCCTGCCACAGCGCCTCGGAGAACGACAACACGAACGCCTTGGTCGCGCCGTACACCGCCATGCTGGGTACCGGCTGGAAGCCGGCGGTCGACCCGACGTTGAGCACGACCCCGTGTCCGGCGGCGATCATCGCCGGCAGGAAGTGGCCGGTCAGTTCGACGAGGGTGACGCAGTTGAGCTGGATCTGCGCGGCGTTGGCCGCCGGGTCCTGTTCGGCGAAGCGGCCGTGCAGGCCGATGCCGGCGTTGTTGATCAACACGTCGACGCGACGCCCGAGAGCGTCGACCTGCTGGGCGAGCGAGGAGGCCGCCCCGGGCACCCCCAGATCGGCCGACAGGACGTCGATGTCGATGCCGGGGTGGCGCCCGAGCAGCCTGGTGCGTAACTCCTCGAGCCGTTCGGTGCGCCGGGCGACGAGGATCAGATTGGCGCCGTCGGCGGCGAGCCGGGCGGCGAACTCCTCGCCGATCCCGCCGCTGGCGCCGGTCACGAGTGCGGTGTATCCGGTGAGCTTCATCGTTGGACCTTCATTGGTCCAACGTAACCACCCGCGCGCACCGACCGTCGTATCGTCGGGCACATGGAGGACCTCGAATTCCGGGTCCTCGACGCACACGGCTCAACGAGGAGCGCACGGTGACCATCCACGCGGAATCTCAGGCGACAGCATCTTTCGACGAACAGGTCGCCGACACGCAGCGGTATTTCGACAGCCCGCGGTTCGAGGGCATCACCCGCCTCTACACGGCCCGGCAGGTCGTCGAACAGCGCGGCACAATCCCCGTCGACTACACCGTGGCCCGGGAGGCCGCCAAGGCCTTCTACCCGCGCCTTCGCGAGTTGTTCTCGCAGGGCAAGAGCATCACCACCTTCGGCCCGTACTCGCCGGGCCAGGCCGTGACCATGAAGCGGGTCGGCATCGAGGGCATCTACCTGGGCGGCTGGGCCACCTCCGCCAAGGGGTCCACCGACGAGGATCCCGGACCCGACCTGGCGAGCTACCCACTGAGCCAGGTGCCCGACGAGGCCGCCGGTCTGGTGCGCGCGCTGCTCACCGCCGACCGCAACCAGCACTACCTGCGGCTGCGGATGAACGACCAGCAGCGTGCGACGACCCCGGTGTACGACTTCCGGCCGTTCATCATCGCCGACGCGGACACCGGACACGGCGGTGATCCGCACGTGCGCAACCTGATTCGGCGGTTCGTCGAGGCCGGGGTGCCCGGCTACCACATCGAGGACCAGCGGCCCGGCACCAAGAAGTGCGGACACCAGGGCGGCAAGGTGCTGGTGCCGTCGGACGAACAGATCAAACGCCTCAACACCGCCCGCTTCCAGCTCGACATCATGGGCGTGCCGGGCATCATCGTCGCCCGCACCGACGCCGAGGCCGCGAACCTGATCGACAGCCGCGCCGACGAACGCGATCAACCGTTCCTGCTCGGCGCGACGAATCTGTCGATCCCGTCGTACAAGTCGTGCTTCCTGGCGATGATGCGCAGCTTCTACGACGCCGGCGTCACCGCGCTGAACGGCCACCTGCTCTACTGGCTGCCCGACGGGGAGTACGAGACCGCGCGCGCCTGGCTGGAACGCCACGGCATCGCCGAGGTCATCGCCAAGGCGGCCGACCAGTGGCGCTCCGACGGCGACCCCAGCAACGACGCGCTCTACGACGACGTCGAATCGCAGTTCATCGCCGCCTGGGAGGAGGACGCCGGGCTCAAGACCTACGCCGAGGCGGTGGCCGCCCGGCTGGAGTTCGCCGAACGCGACGGCGAGGCGTTCGCGATGGGTGTCGACGAGTGGCAGCAGTTCGCCAAGCGGGCCTCGCTGTACACCGCCGGGAGGAAGGCCCGCGAGCTGGGCGTCGACGTCGAGTGGGACTGTGAGCTGGCGAAGACCCCCGAGGGGTATTACCAACTGCGCGGCGGCATTCCGTATGCGATTGCCAAGCAGCTGGCCGCCGCGCCGTTCGCCGACATCCTGTGGATGGAGACCAAGACCGCCGACCTCGCCGACGCCAGGGAGTTCGCCGAGGCCGTCCACGCCGAATTCCCCGACAAGATGCTCGCCTACAACCTGTCGCCGTCGTTCAACTGGGACACCACCGGGATGACCGACGACGAGATGCGGGCCTTCCCCGAGGAACTCGGCAAGATGGGCTTCGTCTTCAACTTCATCACCTACGGCGGACACCAGGTCGACGGTGTGGCCTCCGAGGAGTTCGCCACCGCGCTGCGGCAGGACGGCATGCTCGCGCTGGCCCGGCTGCAGCGCAAGATGCGGCTGGTCGAATCGCCTTACCGCACACCGCAGACACTGGTCGGCGGGCCGCGCAGCGATGCCGCCCTGCTCGCGTCGTCCGGCCGCACGGCCACCACCAAGGCGATGGGCAAGGGCTCCACCCAGCATCAGCACCTGGTGCAGACCGAGGTGCCGAAGAAGCTGCTCGAGGACTGGCTGGCGCTGTGGGGTGAGCACTATCAGCTCGGGGAGAAGTTGCGCGTCGCGCTGCGTCCGCGGCGCGCCGGCGGTGAGGTGCTCGAACTCGGCATCTACGGCGAGCGCGACGGCGGGGAGGAGAAGCTCGCCGACGTGCTGGTCGACCCGATCAAGGACCGGTACGGCCGCAGCATCCTGACGGTGCGCGACCAGAACACCTACGCCGAGAAGCTGCGCCAGAAGCGGTTGATGACGCTGATCCACCTGTGGCTCGTGCACCGCTTCAAGGCCGACGCGGTCTACTACGTGACGCCTACGGAGGACAACGTCTACCAGACCGAGAAGATGAAGTCCCACGGCATCTTCAGCGATGTGCACAAGGACGTCGGGGAGATCATCGTCGCCGAGGTCAACCGCGCGCGCATCGAGGAGCTGCTGGCGCCCGACCGCGAAGCGCTCGGACGGCTGATCCGCAAGGAGGACTGACGTGCAGCGCTGAGCCGCTGCTCAACGCCTCCCGCGATGGGTGATGGACGGACATCTGCGCAAACGCACGCCCGGCGATCGAGGGGACGCCTCAAATGGAGTGGACAGCCGCGGTGGTCGGCATCGTGCTGATCGCCGTCATCGTGCGGGACGTCTTCCACACGCTGTTCCACCCGGTCGGCAACGGCAGTATCGCGCCGCTGGTGATGAGGGTGAATTGGCGGCTGCTGGGTCTATTGCCCGCGCAGCGCCGGATGGCCGGGCTGACAGGGCCGCTCGGCATCGCCATGGTCGTGCTCGCCTGGGGTGTGATCGCCGTGCTCGGCTGGACGCTCATCTACTGGGCGCAGATGCCTGAGGGCTTCGCGTACGGCTCTGAGCTGAAACCGGATCAGCGGCACGCTTTCGTCGACTCGCTGTACCTGTCGCTGGTCACCATCTCGACGCTCGGGTTCGGCGACGTCGTGCCGACGTCGGTGACACTGCGGCTGGCCGCCCCCGTCGAGGCGCTCTTCGGCTTCATGCTCCTCACGGCCGCAGTGTCCTGGGTGCTCGAGATATACCCTGCGCTGCACCGCCGACGCGTGCTGGCGCTGCAGCTCTCGACGCTGCGGCGGGCGCGGGAGGCCGATCCCGGACTGACGATCGACAGTGTCCCGGTCGACGTCCTCACGTCGCTGGCGGGCAGCATCGTCGAAGCGCGAAACGACTTCAACCAGTACAGCGCCACCTACTACTTCCGCGACCTGGAAACCGATGCGTCATTGGCGGTATCGCTGGACTACGCGACCCAGCTCGCCGCCGAGGCGGCAGCCAGTGCGCAGCCAACGACCCGTATGGCGGGACTGCTGATGACCACCGCCGTCGACAGCCTCGCCGAAGTGCTCGACCAGGAGTTCCTACAGCTCGGCGGTGGCACCGTCGCCGTCGTGCAGGCCTATGCCGTCGATCACCGGCACACCGGCTGAACCCGGCTTCTCACGTCCACTCGGCGGCTCTCCAGACCACCGCACCCCCGACGATCGTCGTCCGCACCCGGTCGCCGTCGAGGTCGGCCAGCACGTCCCGCGGCGAGCCCTCCAGCACGCACAGGTCGCCGGTTTGCCCGGGGGCGACGGTGCGCGGTGTCGCGGGGTTCTCGGCGGCGCCCAGGAACAGGGCCAGAGCCGTTGCGGCATCGACACATTCGCGCGGGCCGA
Source organism: Mycobacterium sp. IS-1496 (assembly GCF_001499995.1). Lineage (GTDB taxonomy): Bacteria > Actinomycetota > Actinomycetes > Mycobacteriales > Mycobacteriaceae > Mycobacterium. Next base: position 50,598 of record NZ_LQIU01000024.1, on the reverse strand, counting down.
GGGTGGCCCCGGACGGTGTTCGGCGGTGTACGGCGGCCCGCATCGCCGCCCACGGGTCGCCGTCACCGAACGGGGTGTCGGTCGAGAAGGCCACCTCGACACCGGCATCGAGAAGGGTTGCCACACGCCACAGTTCGTGGTGTTCGGCGGCCGGGACGTCGGTGCGGTACTGATCTCCGCGCTCGGCGACGAAAGCGGGTTGCGTCACCACTGTCGCGCCGAGGCGTGCCAGATCGACGAGGCAGTCGTCGGGCACCACGGCGGCATGTTCGATCCGGTCACGTGGATGCACGCCGGCGACGCGCAGCGCGGCGAGTGTGACCACCAGTTGGGCGGCGGTGACACAGTGCACCGCGACCGGCACACCGTCGCCGTGGCGGCCCTCGATCCACCTCGTCAGCTCGTCGAGGTCGAGTCCGTCGTCGTGCAGGATCCGCTTACCCGGCGCCAGAACGTGCAGGCGTTGCTGGATCTCCCCACTCCACTGCCCCACCGCCCCGACATCGAGATCGGGTGTGGCGTCGGTGAAACCAACGACGCCGCGGCGTGCCAGTCGTCTGCTGAGCTCACCGAGCGGAACCGCTCGGCGCTCCAGTTCGGCACCCCACTGCGGGTCGGCGCTGCGGAGCCGCCCGTCGGGGTGGTCGCCTCGGCCGAGGCGTTCGAGCCCCGCAGAGTTGACCGTCCACAGCACCCCGCTCCGGTGCTGTACGCGCACCGGCACTGCTGGGTTCAGCTCGTCGAGCAGCGCTCGGTCCAGAGATCCGGCGACCGCCTCGTGGTAGCCGACCGCGCGGATCCAGCCGTCGTCGCCGGGTACCGCGAGCCTCAGCGCCCGCGCCAGTCCGTCGCGGTCCCGTACGTCGGCGGGTCCGACCCGCACCGAGTCGAGGGCGGCCGCGGCCGCGTGCAGGTGGACGTGGTGGTCGTATAAGCCGGGGATCACCGTCGCGCCGCCCGCGTCGAGCACCGTCTCACCGCGCGCAGGCGTCAGGCTCGCGGCGACGTCCACGATGCGGTCCGTCGTCCGAATGTCCACGCGTGCCCTGTCGAGCAGGGTGGCTCGCCGTATCAGCATGTCGCCCTGCGGCTTTCGAGTAGCCGGCGGACTGCGGCATTGTCGGCACCCAGGCGCGATGCGGGCTGCGACGGGCCGGGACGGCGGGCGACCAGCTCGACGACACCGGTGGCGGCATGTGCGGTATGAGTCGCCGCGACGGCCGCCATCGAGACCTCGACCAGTTCCCCGCCGCCGCGGCGCAGCGACTCGGTCACCGCGTGCGCGGCGGTCAGCCCCGTGAGCGGATCGGCGATCGCGTCACCGACGAAGACCGGCCCGGGGCCGGACCCGCCGACCAGACCGCCCGCTACGGCGGCGTCGTCGCCGAACGCCACCCAGTCCGCGCCCGGCCCGGAGGTGCCGTGGCCGGTGATCCGCGCCCACACCCGCCCGTCCCGCGCCGGGGCCGTGCCCGGGCCCAGACCGCGCCGCGCCAACGCCGCGGGCCGAGACCCCTCGATCACCACGTCCGCCGCCGCGAGCAGGGTGGCCAGTTCGGCATTATTCTCGAAATCGACTGTGATGCACTGTTTCCCGTTGTTCATCCAGTCGAAGAACTCGGAGGGTCCGCCCCGCGTGCCGTCCGGGCGTGACGCGCTCTCGACCTTGACGACTGTCGCGCCTGCGCGGGCGAGCAACCGGCCCAGCAGCGGCCCGGCCCACATCGATGCGAGCTCGACCACCAGCAGGTCCGCCCACGGACGCGGCGCGGCCTGCGGGGCGATCCGTGTGACGACCGGCGGTGCCTGGGCCGTCTCGGCGAGCACCGCGGCGGGCAAACCGAGCAGACGAGCCCGCCCGACGGCTTCGACCGCCGGGTGGCCGGCCGTCCACTCGGCGACCGCCCGCCACGGGTCCGCACCGATGCCGTCGGTCTCCACCAGGGCGGGGACGGCGGCGATGTCGTCGGGGCGGGACAGCGTGAACGCACACCACCCGTCGCGCGCCCGCATCAGCCGCGACGCTCCGCCCGCGGAGATCCGGCCGGGTGCGGGCAGGCCGAGCAGTGCGGCGCGGCCCGTCAGCAGTTCCGGGACGTCGACCTCGACCGGCAGCGCCTCGGCGGTGCGTGCGGCATGCGTGAGCACCGCAGCCGGGATCGCGAACACACTCACCGGTCCATTGTCCCGCGCGCGCTGATCCGGGTCAGAAGTGCAGCGCGGAGAACTTCCAGTCCAGCACCGGGCGGTCCGCTTCGTCGTCGACGGCGTAGACCAGCGACCGCAGGTCGAGAACCCCGCCACGCCCACCGGGCAGCGGCCTGGCGCCCTCGACGTGCAGGGCGCTGTAGAGCGTGTCGCCCTCGTACACCGGACCGGTGTGGTCACACGACTCCCACGCCAACACCGTCACCAGATCCGGCAGCAGACGCGTCGCCTGCGCCAGCGCCAGCCCGATGGTGTGCCCGCCGTAGACCAGTCGCCTGCCGCCGCCGACCCGTGAATCATGATGTGTGGCAGCGATGTTCAGGGTCAGACGGACCAGCTCCGGGGCGCTGCTGACCACGTCGGCGGTGCTGTGCAGCACCGTGCCGGCCAGCCCGGAATCGAACGACGCGGACGGCACCCGGGTCCGGTAGGCCGGCGCGTCCCAGTCGGCGGTCGGATCGGGCACCGGGGTGGCGGCGCCGATGGTCGAGAGGTCGTCGGCGTGGCCGGTGTCGGCGGCGGCGTCGCGCAACGGCAGCATCGCGCAGCGGTGGAAGTCGAGCACCAGCCGGCCGACCTGGTCGACGGTGGTCATCCGCAACGCCGCCAACCCTGTCGGGGCGCGGCCCGGTTTCGCCGAGTTCTGCTTCAGCCCGACGACCTCGGTGCGGGTGAACAGGCTGTCGCCCAGGACGGGATAGCGGTGGAACGCCAGCCCGCGGTAGAACAGATTCGCCCTGACGCGCTGGGTCACCAGCGTCGACTGGCCGATCGCCACGTCGCACACCAGGCCGGGGTGGGCCAGCGGGGCGGTCGCACCGGTGACCGCGGCGGCGAGTTCACCGTCGAGCGCCAGTCGCAGGCGGTCGCCGAGGATCGACTGGTGCACGGCGGCGGCGCCGGCCGACAGCGTCATCGTCGGCGCCGAGTCGAACACCTGCCCATGCGCGAGGTCGTCGAAGTAGGGCCCACCGGCGAAATGGCCGTACAAAGTCACAGCCGCACATGCTGGCAGTGGTTCATTCGCTGTGTCAATATGGCCGTACATTTGCGAGGGGAACCATGAGCCGGTTGAGTGAAGAAGAGACCATGCTGGTCGAGACGGTCCGCACGTTCGTGGACCGCGACGTCAAGCCGACCGTGCGCGAGGTCGAACACGCCAACGAATACCCCGAGGCGTGGGTCGAGCAGATGAAGCGCATCGGCATCTACGGGCTGGCGATCCCCGAGGAGTACGGCGGCTCTCCCGTCTCGACGCCCTGCTACGTCGAGGTCACCCAGGAGCTCTCCCGCGGTTGGATGAGCCTGGCGGGTGCGATGGGCGGACACACCGTCGTCGCGAAGCTGTTGACGCTGTTCGGCACCGAGGAACAGAAGCGCACCTACCTGCCCGGCATGGCCACCGGCGAGATCCGGGCGACGATGGCGCTCACCGAACCGGGCGGCGGATCCGACCTGCAGAACATGATCACCACCGGGATGCCGTCCGAGGGCGGTGGCCTGGTCATCAACGGCTCGAAGACCTGGATCAGCAACGCCCGCCGGTCCGGGCTGATCGCGCTGTTGTGCAAGACCGACCCGACCGCCACCCCGCGGCACAAGGGCATCTCGGTGGTGCTCGTCGACCAGGGCACGACCGGGCTGTCGGTGTCCCGCGACCTGCCCAAACTCGGCTACAAGGGCGTCGAGAGCTGTGAGCTCGTCTTCGACGACTGCCGGGTGCCCGCGTCGGCGATCCTCGGCGGAGAACCCGGCCGGGGCTTCGCGCAGATGATGAAGGGCCTGGAGACCGGCCGCATCCAGGTCGCCTCACGCGCGCTGGGGGTGGCGACGGCCGCGCTCGAGGACGCGCTGCGCTATGCCCAGGAGCGCGAGAGCTTCGGACAGCCGATCTGGAAGCACCAGTCGATCGGCAACTACCTGGCGGACATGGCGACCAAGCTGACCGCCGCCCGGCAGTTGACCCGCTATGCCGCCGAACGCTACGACAGCGGCGAGCGCGCCGACATGGAGGCCGGGATGGCCAAGCTCTTCGCTTCCGAGGTCGCGATGGAGATCGCGCTCAACGCCGTTCGCATCCACGGCGGTTACGGCTATTCCACCGAGTACGACGTCGAGCGCTACTTTCGCGACGCCCCGTTGATGATCGTCGGCGAGGGCACCAACGAGATCCAGCGCAATGTGATCGCCGCCCAACTGGTCGCCAGGGGCGGGATCTAGGAGCCCGCGATCAAAGCCGAGCCGGCCTACCGGGCGCTGCGCGACCAGCTGCGCGGCGACATCGCCGCGGGTCGCTACCGCGGTGGCATCCGGCTGCCCACCGAATCGGAACTCGTCGCCCGGCACGGCCTTTCACGTCAGACGGTGCGGCGGGCCTTCCAGGACCTGGTGGCCGAAGGCGTGGTGTACCGGGTTCCGGGACGGGGCACCTACGCCCGCGAGGCGGGTCGTTATCTGCGCCAACTGGGTTCCATCGAGGATCTGATGAGCCTGTCGCAGGACACCACGATGGAGGTGGTGTGCGGGCTGGGGCGGCGCGTCGACGTCCAGGCGGCGAGCCGGCTGCGCCTCGATGACGACATCGTGCACACGGTGGTCTTCCGTCGGCTGCACGGACCACCGGGCCAGGGGGTGCCGTTCGTCTCGACGACCGTGCACCTACCGCCCGACGTCGCGTGCCACGTCGCCGGGGACGAGGCGCTCAGAACCGGCGCGGTGAGCACGCACACCGTCATCGGGCTCCTCGAACCGCACCTCACCGCGCCGATCGCCCAAGCGGCGCAGTCGATCACGGTCTCCACGGCCGACGAGGCCGTCGCCGAGGCGGTCGGCTGCACCCCCGGACATCCGATGCTGCGCGTCGACCGGCTCTACTCCGACGAGGCGGACCGGCCGGTCGAGTTGTCGGTCAGCCACTTCGTGCCCGAGCAGTACACCTATCGGGTGACGTTGCGCCGCTCGAGCTGAGGCGCGGCGGTGGCGGCGATGCTGCCGAGCAATCTGAGCGCATCGGCGTTCGGACTGTCCGGTTCGGCGTCGTACACCACCAATTCCTGGCCGGGCGCCGACCGAACGTCGAACGTCTGCATCGTCAGCTCGAGCACCCCGACGTCGGGATGGCGGAACGATTTGCGCGTCAACGACTTCCCACGGGCGTCGTGCCGCTCCCAGAGCGCGCGGAATTCGGCGCTGTTGTTCAGCAGTTCGGCGAGTACCGCCTGGACGCGTGAATCCGCAGGCGCGGCAGCGTAGTTCAACCGGAACCCGGCGACGGCGTTCTCCGCGATGTCCTGCCAGTCGACGTAGAAGGCGCGGGCGCGGGGCTCCTCGAATGCCAGCAGCATGAGGTTGCCACCGGATCCGAAGTCGCCGAAGAGCGCGTGCGCCAGCGGGTTCGCGGCCAGGACATCGTACGCACGGTTGTAGACCAGGGCGGGGTTGTCCGGCCACGCCGCCATCAGCCGCAGCAATGCCGGGTCGACGCGGTCGGAGGTCTTCACGGCCGCCGGCCGGGGCGCCAGACCGGCCAGCCGGAAGAGGTGCCGATGGCCGTCGTGGTCGAGGCGCAGTGCCGCGGCGAGGGCGTCGAGGACCGATGCCGACGGTGAGCGCTCCCGGCCCTGCTCCAACCGCACGTAGTAGTCAACGCTGAGCCCGGCCAGCCACGCGACCTCTTCGCGGCAAGGTCCCGGTACCCGCCTGGTACCCGTCGACACCAGACCCGCGTCGGCGGGCCGAACCTGCGCCCGCCGGCTGCGCAGATAGTCACCCAGTTCGGACATGTCCCCACGATAGGGGCGCGCCACGGCGTCTGCCTGGGTGTGGCGCACCCAGGCACACCGCATCCTGGTTGCGCGCCGCGCACCGCCCGAGGCTGGGATTCATGACCGATTCGAAGATCATCCTCGTCACCGGAGCCAGCAGCGGGATCGGCGCCGCCGTCGCCACCCACCTCGCCCGCGCCGGCCACCATGTCATCGCAGGCGCGCGCCGGGTGGACCGCCTGCGCGAACTCGCCGACGGTACCGCCGATCTCGAGCGCGGCAGCCTGTCGGTGCGTCGGCTCGACGTCACCGACCGCGCCGACGCGGCCGCGTTCGTGGACGACGCCGTGGCCACCCATGGCCGCATCGACGTCATCGTCAACAACGCCGGGATCATGCCTCTTTCGCGTCTCGACGCCCTCCTGGTCGACCAGTGGGACGCGATGATCGACGTCAACGTCCGTGGTCTGCTCCACGGCATCGCCGCGGCCCTGCCGCACTTCCGACGGCTCGGCGGCGGACACTTCGTCATCGTGGCGTCGATCGGCGCGCACGAGGTGGTGCCGACGTCCGCGGTGTACAGCGCGACCAAGTACGCCGCCTGGGCGATCACCGAAGGACTGCGGCAGGAGTCCGACCCGTCGATCCGCGTCACGACCGTCTCACCCGGGGTGGTCGAATCCGAGCTCGCGGACACCATCACCGACCCGGGCGCCGCCGAGGCGATGCGCGAATACCGCGCCGCCGCGATCCCGCCGGAGGCGATCGCCCGTGCCGTCGCCTACGCCATCGGAGAACCCGACGCCGTCGACGTCAACGAGGTGATCGTGCGGCCCGCGCGCCAGCGCTGACGGTAGTGGCGGTTTTCGCACGAGCAGTCAATCACTGCCATGGGAACTAAAACCGGGCCGGACCCGTTTGAATACTTGCGGACGGGTCGGTACCGACCCTCCCCGAAGCGCGAGGAGCGCCCATCCCCCCGGGCGCTCCTCGCCCCTTCTCCCGGTCACTCGACGGCGTCGATCAGACCCCAGTGCAGTGCGGTCGACGGGTCGATCGTGCGCCCCGAGAGCACCAGATAGCCGGTTCGCCACCGTCCGATGCGGCGGGTGATGCTGACCGTGCCGCCCGCGCCGGGGATCAGGCCGAGGGCCAGTTCGGGGAGACCGAACACCGCGTCGGGGGCGCTGACGAGCCACCCGCAGAAGGCCGCCATCTCCAGTCCGCTGCCCAGCACCTGACCGTGCACGTGTGCGCGGCAACCGCGGCCGAGACGTGCCGTCACCTCGTCGAGAACCAACGCCGGGCTGTGCCGGGTGCGGGCGAGGTGAGCCGAGGCCGGGTCGTCGAAGCTGCCGAACTCGGCGAGATCACCTCCGCTGCAGAAGGACCGGCCGATACCGCCGAGCACCACCTCCTCGACCGAGGGGTCCAGACGGGCCACCTCGAGGGCCTCGAGCAGTGCGGCGCGGGCGCCGGTGGAGAAGGCGTTGTGGCGTCCGGGCCGGTTCAAGAGAATGGTCAGGCGACCGTCCTGGCGTTCGGCCACAACGGGATCCGATGTCTCCGGGACGTGCGTCGGACCACGGTCGGCGAGCCAGCGGCCGAACTCCGGCCCGGACTGCAACGTCGAGTAGGCCAGCGATTCGGTGATCACGCCGGCGAACGTGGACCGCGCCGGATCGAAGGCCCGCAGCACGTCGTCGCACACGGCGGCGGCCAGCGGCCAGCGACGGCAGCGCTGGTCGAGTTCGGCCAGCGTGTCGGCCACCGAGGCGACCGTGACCACACGCCGATCGTCGGACGGCTCCTCGGTCAGTGTGAACGAGGCGTCGTCACAGGGGGTTTCGACGGCGACACGGATGCCGCCGCCCAGTTCGACCAGATCGCTCACGAGTACTTCTTGATCAGCTCCTGCTTGTAGAGCTTGCCGGTGTCGGTGCGCGGCAGTTGCGGCTCGAACGACAACGACCGCGGACACTTGTAGTGCGCGAGCCGATCCCGCAGCCACGCGATCAGCTCCTCGGCGAAGGCATCGGTGGCGTCGGCGGGGTCGACGGTCTGCACCACGGCCTTGACGCTCTGCCCCATGTCGTCGTCGGGGACACCGAACACCGCGGCGTCCATCACCTTGGGATGGGTGACCAACATGTTCTCGGCCTCCTGCGGATAGATGTTCACCCCGCCGGAGATGATCATGTGGTGGCGCCGGTCGGTGAGGTAGAGGTAGCCCTCCTCGTCCAGGAATCCGATGTCGCCCACGGTCTTCCAGCCGAGCGGATGCCGTGAGGAGGCGGTCTTCTCGGGGTCGTTGAGGTACTCGAAGTCGTAGCCGCCCTCGAAGTAGATCTCACCGGCCTGCCCCGGCGGCAGTTCGCTGCCGTCCTCCCCGACGATGTGGAGGACGCCGGTCAGCGGCCTACCGACCGAACCGGGGTGCGTCAGCCACTCCTCGGCGGTGATCAGCGTGGAACCGTGCGCCTCCGAGGAGGCGTAGTACTCGTCGATGATGGGGCCCCACCAGTCGATCATCTGTTTCTTGATCTCCACCGGGCACGGAGCCGCCGCGTGCATGACCCGCTCCAGGCTCGACACGTCGTAGGAGGTGTGCACCTGCTCCGGCAGTTTCAGCATCCGGGTGAACATCACCGGCACGAACTGGCCGTGGGTCACCTTGTGTTTCGCGATGGCGTCGAGCGCGCCCTCCGCGTCGAACTTCTCCATCACGACGGTGGTGATACCGCCGGCCTGGGTCTGCATCGACCACACCGACGGCGCGGTGTGGTACAGCGGAGCGGGGCTGAGATACACGGCGTCCGGGTGCATCCAGAACTCGACCAGCGCGGCCATCATGCCGGGCGACTCCGACGGCGGCAGATGCGGCAGTTCGCGCTTGATGCCCTTCGGGCGCCCGGTGGTGCCGGAGGAGTACTGCAGCAGGTCGCCCTCGATCTCGTCGGCGATCGGGGTGTCCGGCTTGTCGGCCACGCACTCGGGGTAGCTCTGCCAGCCGTCGAGCTCGCCCCCGACGATCAGCAGGACGGGCGGCAAGCCGTGCGGGAGTTCGGCGCCCAGCCCGCTCAGGGTCTCGGCGAGCTTCGCCGACCCGACGATCGCCTTGGCGCCGCTGTTGTCGACGATGTAGGCCACCTCGGGCGCGGTGAGATGGGTGTTGATCGGCACGTAGTACAGCCCGGCGCGACGCGCGGCCCACATCACCGCGTGCATGTGCTCGTTGTTCTCCATGAGGATCGCGACGGCGTCGCCCTCGACCAGGCCGGCGTCGCGGAACAGGTGAGCCAGCCGATTGGCCCGCGCCTCGAGCTCCCCGAACGTCACGACGGTGCCGGCGGGATACATGATGACGGCGGGCTTGTCGGGAGTGGCGACGGCGGTGTCACGGATCTGCATGCGCTGACTGTACTAAAGGTGATTTGACAGGTGTCAAGAGCCTGACTATGGCGGTGAACACACCCGTCGACCGAGCGCGAACGTGCGCAAAAAGCACACCGCGAGCGGCGTGTCGGGGATCAGACACGGCACGCTCGCGGTGGAAAGAACTACGCCAGACGGTGCTTGAGTGCGTCGAACTCGTCGCGGATGCCGGTGGGCAACTTCTCGCCGACGAACTCGAACCACTCCTCGATCAGCGGCAGCTCCTGGCGCCACTCCTCGGGCTTGACCTCGAGCGCGGCGTCCACGTCCTCCGGGTCGACGTCCAGGCCCTCGAGGTCGAGGTCCTGGGCTGTCGGCACGATGCCGATCGGGGTGCTGCGACCGTCGGCCTTGTGCTCGATGCGCTCGATGGCCCACTTGAGCACGCGGCTGTTCTCCCCGAAGCCCGGCCACAGGAAACGCCCGTCGTCGCCGCGGCGGAACCAGTTGACGAAGAACACCTTCGGCAGCTTCGACTCGTCGGCCTGCTTGCCGATGTTGATCCAGTGCTGGAAGTAGTCGCCCACGTTGTAGCCGAGGAACGGCAGCATCGCCATCGGGTCGCGCCGTACCGTGCCGACCTTGCCCTCGGCGGCGGCGGTCTGCTCCGAGCCGAGCGTGGCGCCGATGAACACCCCGTGCTGCCAGTCGCGCGCCTCGGTGATCAGGGGGACCGTCGTCTTGCGGCGGCCGCCGAACAGGATCGCCGAGATCGGCACGCCCTGCGGGTCGTCCCATTCCGGCGCCAGCGTCGGGCACTGCGAGATCGGCGTGCAGTACCGCGAATTCGGGTGCGCCGCCTTGGTCTCGGTCTCCCGCAGGATGTAATCGTTGCCCTTCCAGTCGATCAGGTGGTCGGGCTCGCCCTCCAGGCCTTCCCACCACACATCGCCGTCGTCGGTCAGCGCGACGTTGGTGAACACCGTGTTGCCCGCGGCGATGGTCTTCATCGCGTTCGGGTTCGAGTCCCAGTTCGTGCCGGGCGCGACGCCGAAGAACCCGAACTCGGGGTTGGTGGCGTAGAGCCGGCCGTCCTTGCCGAACCGCATCCAGGCGATGTCGTCGCCGACGGTCTCCGCGCGCCAGCCTGGGATGGTCGGCTGCAGCATCGCGAGGTTGGTCTTCCCACAGGCCGACGGGAACGCCGCCGCGATGAAGTACGCCTTGTTCTCCGGCGAGATCAGCTTGAGGATCAGCATGTGCTCGGCGAGCCAGCCCTCGTCGTGCGCCATCGCCGAGGCGATCCGCAGCGAGTAGCACTTCTTGCCCAGCAGCGCGTTGCCGCCGTAACCCGAGCCGTAGCTCCAGATCTCGCGCGTCTCCGGGAAGTGGGTGATGTACTTCGTGTCGTTGCACGGCCACGGCACGTCCTGCTGGCCGGCCTCGAGCGGGGCGCCGACCGAGTGCAGCGCCTTGACGAAGAAGCCGTCGGTGCCCAGCTTGTCGAGCGCCGCCTGCCCCATGCGGGTCATGGTCCGCATCGAGATCACGACGTACTCGGAGTCGGTGATCTCGACGCCCAACTTGGGATCCTCGGCGTCGAGCGGACCCATGCAGAACGGGACGACGTACATGGTCCGGCCCCGCATGGAACCGCGGTACAGGTCGGTCATGATGCCGCGCATCTCGGCCGGGTCCATCCAGTTGTTGGTCGGACCGGCGTCGACCTCACGCTCGGTACAGATGTAGGTGCGCGACTCCACGCGCGCCACGTCCGACGGATCGGACAGCGCGAGGTAGGAGTTCGGCTTCTTCTCGTCGTTGAGCTTCTTGAAGGTGCCTGCGTCGACCAGCTGCTGGGTCAGTCGGGCGCACTCCTCCTCGGAACCGTCGGCGAACACCACACGATCGGGTTGCGTCAGCTCGGCGACCTCCCGAACCCAGGCCAGCAGTCCTTCGTGTTTCGTCGGAGCGGTGTCCAGACCCGGAATGGTGGCTGAAGTCATACTGTGATTCTCCTGCATCTTCCTGCACTAGGTTCCGCCAGGACGCAGGCCCACGATGACGCCGAAGAACGAGATCAACGGCGATCACGGTCGTCCCTTGTTCCCGAGGTTAACGTGGGTGACATACCCGAAGGAATTCGGATCTATGTCCGATGACTCACAGGAACGATTCAGAAAAGCAAATAACGCACGTACCGATCAGTAACCGACGGTTTTTCCGGAATTTCGTTCGCGCACGTCGGTGAATTCGTCGGGTGATTTGTCGTACAACTCGGCACGGACGGCCTCCAGGGCGCGCAGCAAGCTCGGTAGCCGACGGTCGCGCAGGGCCGCGGCGCGGGCCGTGGCGGCCGCGTGCTCCCGCAGTTCGGCGTCGATCTCGGCGATCCGGGCAGCGGCGGAATCGGCGTCGGCCTCCTCCTCCGCGGCCAGCGCGGCGGTCAGCGCCGCCTCGGCGGCCAACACCCGGGTGGCGACCGCCTCCTCCGCCGCCGACCGCAGCGTCGCGGTGACGTCGACGACCCATCGGTCCAGGATGCCGCGGTCGTGCAGCAGTCCGCGGATGCCGACCACCCACACCGCGACCGCCAGCCCGGCCGCCGCACCGGCGAGCACACCGGCGACCGCCAGACCCGGGGCCACCCCGGTGAACAGCCGGCTCACCGCGAGCGCGACCCCGAGTCCGAAGCCGGCGCCGAGCAGCATCATCAGCCGCGTCTCCAGGCGACGCGCCCGCAGCGGCGGCCCGGCGAAGTCGGGGACGGCGACCGGCTCGCCGGTCGGCGGCGCCGGGTCCAGGTGCAGGTCGGCGGAGACGGCGGTGAGGTGGGTGGTGATCCCCTCGTCGACTTCGGTCATCACCTCGGCCGCGCGTCCGCGCACGACGTCCTCGAAGGCCGTGAGCCGCCGTCGGCCCAGTTCGGCGATGTCCTCCTGCAGTTCACCGCGCACCGACGCGCACCGGTTGCGCGCGAAGTACGCCAACTGCACGCGGGCCTGCTGGATCTGACTGCGCAGCGCGATCGTGCGCTGCGACTTCTCCAGCCGTCTTTCGCGGCGGATCTCGTCGCGCTGGGACCGCAGCGCCGACACCCGTGCCTGCCGGTCGGCGCCGTCACCGTCGGCGCGGTAGCGCGCGATCACTTTCTCGAGTTGACTCTCCCACGCCCGCAATCGATTTCGCCGCACCATCTTCGGACCGCCGAGGGTCTCGCGCAGCAGCGCGACCAGATCGTCGACCGCAGGATCGCCGTCTTCTGGGGCGGCCGCCACCCCGACCCACGGCAGTTCGGCGTAGCGCGGGCGGTGCGCGCCGAGCAGGTCGCGGTCGGCGGCCAGGACCTCACGCCAGTCGAGGTGGACGTCGACCTTGGTGACGACGCCGATCACGCAGTCGGTGTGGTCGGCCGCCAGGTCGAGCAGTTCGCAGTCGGAGTCGGCCAGCGGAGACACCGCCGAGACGGCGAACACCACGGCCAGCGGTGCGGTGCCGGCGGGCAGTTCGTCGGCTTCGACGAACGACACCTCGGGCAGCCGGGCGCGCAGGACCGCGATCAGGCTGCTGACCCCGGCCAGCCATGGACCGGTGACCAGGACGGTGTCGCTGCGCTGCACCCCCGGCGAGCTCAGCGCGGGGTCCACGGCGGCGACCACGGCATCGGCGGCCGCGACCGGATCGGGGGCGGCGGTCACCGGCGACGCTCGAACAGTCGTAGCGAGCCACGGCAGATGTCGGCGCCGCACGCACGGTGCAGTGGGCCGACCGGTCCGCGGCTGTAACCGCGCCACCGCACCGCCCGGCGCAGATGCGCGACGGGATCGTCGCCTCGGTCCACCTCCAGTCCTGCGGCCTGCACCACGTCGACGGCCGCCGTCATCACCGCGAGCACCACGTCGTCGCCGGTCAGGAACTGCGCCACCCGCTCGTCGCCCGCGGCGCGGCCCTGTAGATCGGCGAGGGCGGCGCGCACCCGGCGGTACCGCACCGGCGCGGCGAGGGTGTCGATGCGGCCGAGTACCCGGTCGATACCGCTCAGCTCGCGCCACCGCGCAGGCAGATCGCGCGGGTCGGCGCCGTCGCGGAGCGCGCGCACGCCGTACGCGATACCGCGCCGGTCGAGGGCGCGCAGCAGACGCAGGCGGACGTCGCGAGGCAGTGGGTGGGCGCCGTCGAGGAAGGCGTCCGCCGACCGCAGATCGGCCGGGTGCGCGGCCAGCGTCCGCAACGCACTCAGTTCGGCGGCGTCGAGGCCGACGTCGGCGAGCAGCGCGACCGCGGGCTCCACCGGCACCCCGGCGAGCAGGCGCCGCAGCGGACCGGACGGGATCGGCCCGGCGAGGTCGGCCTTGTTGGGCACCACCAGCACGGGCACGCCCGCGTCGCGCCACGCCGCCACCGACGACACGTCCTCCGGTTTGACCGCCTCGGCGACGACCACCACAGCGATGTCGGCGCTGCCGGGACCGTCATCGGCGCGAGCGATCCGACGCCCTTCACCGGCGAGCGCGCGGATCAGCGTGCTCCGGCCCACCCCGGCGCGACCGCTGACCGCCACCCGCAGCGGCGCCCGCGCCCTGGCGGCGACCGCCGACACCGCGGTGTCCCCATACTCCTGCGCGAAGCGTGTCAGCACGTCGACGAAAATGGCGGCACCCTCCCTCCGTCGACCCGTCACGGCTTCCGGGTCCCGGGGAAATCGTGGCATCTGTCGGGGCGCCTCACATACGGATGTTTGGCATACCAGCCGAAGGCAACTGTTGGGTATCAATCTGTACCACGATGGGGGTGGTCCGGCACCGATGAGACACCATGGACGGATGCACGCGCGCGAGTCGGACACCGCCGGCGGGCCGGCGCTCGACTCGGCCGGCGGGCCGGCGCTCGACTCGACCGGTTCACCGGCGCCAGCCGGGGACGACGCCCCCTCAGCGCACCGCCACCGCCGGGTGACGAGCTTCCGGTCGCGCCGTTCGGCGCTGTCCGGTGGGCAGCAGGAGACCTGGGAGCGGCGGTGGCCCGAGCTGGGCACCGAGGCACGCGACGACGACGGCCGGCCCGCAGCGCTGCTCGACACGGCGGCGTGGTTCGGCCGGACTGCACCGCTGGTGCTGGAGATCGGTTCGGGCACCGGCACCTCGACGCTGGCGATGGCGCAGGACGAACCGGACATCGACGTCATCGCGGTGGAGGTGTACCGGCGCGGCCTCGCCCAGCTGCTCACCGGCATCGACCGGGCCGGGGTGCGCAACATCAGGATGATCCGCGGTGACGGCGTCGACGTGCTCGAGCACATGCTCGCGAGCGGCTCGTTGACCGGCGTGCGGGTGTACTTCCCCGATCCGTGGCCGAAGGCCCGCCACCACAAACGCCGCCTGCTGCAGCCGTCGACCGTGGCGCTGATCGCCGACCGGCTGCGGCCCGGCGGCATCCTGCACGCGGCCACCGACCACTCCGGCTACGCCGAGCAGATCGCCGAGGTGGGCGACGCCGAACCGCTCCTGCGCAGGGTGAGCGCCGACGCGGACCTGCCGATCTCGACACACCGGCCCGTCACGAAGTACGAGCGCAAGGCCCTAGCGGGTCCCGACGTCACCGAACTTCTCTGGGAGAAGGCGCCATGAGCGTCACCGAGGACATCCCGCAGGTCGCGCCGCCACCACCGCCCGCGGGTCCGCCCGTAGGCACACAGCGGGTGCTGCTGGTGTGGGACGCGCCGAACCTCGACATGGGTCTCGGCTCGATCATCGGCGGCAGGCCGACGGCGGCGCACCGGCCGCGGTTCGACGCGCTGGGCCGTTGGCTGCTCGCCCGCACGGCGGACCTGTCCGCCGGTCGCGAGGACGTCACGCTGGAGCCCGAGGCGACGGTGTTCACCAACATCGCCCCCGGAAGCGCCGACGTCGTCAGGCCGTGGGTGGAGGCGCTGCGCAACGTAGGTTTCGCCGTGTTCGCCAAACCGAAGATCGACGAGGACAGCGACGTGGACAGCGACATGCTGGACCACATCGCGCTGCGCCGCCGCGAGGGGCTGGCCGCCGTGCTGGTCGCCTCGGCGGACGGTCAGGCGTTCCGGTTGCCGCTGGAAGAGATCGCCCGCGAGGGGATCCCCGTGCAGGTGCTCGGATTTCGCGAACATGCGAGCTGGGCGCTAGCGTCGGATACCTTGGAGTTCGTCGATCTGGAAGACATTCCTGGTGTTTTCCGGGAGCCGTTGCCGCGGATCGGACTCGATTCGCTGCCTGAGCAGGGAGCATGGCTGCAGCCGTTCCGGCCGCTGTCCGCGCTGCTGACCTCGCGTGTGTGACAACTGTGGCCACAGCGCGGTCGACATGAATTGGTAAGGAGCTTACGTGTTCGCCTGGTGGGGTCGAAACGTATACCGATATCGGTACATAGTGATCGGTGTCATGGTGGCGCTGTGCCTTGGCGGCGGCATCTACGGGATCAGTCTCGGTAACCACGTCACGCAGAGCGGGTTCTACGACGAGGGCAGCCAGTCGGTGCAGGCCTCGGTCGCCGGTGACGAGGTGTACGGCCGCGACCGCACGAGCCACGTCGTGGCGATCCTGACCCCGCCGGACGGCGAAAAGGTCGACAACCCGGAGTGGCAGCGCGAGGTCGTCGGCCAGCTCGACACCTTCGTCTCCGACCATCCGGACCAGGTGGTCAGCTGGGTCGGCTGGCTCCGCGCTCCGGACGCCGCCAGCGAGACCGTGCAGCAGATGAAGACCGAGGATCTGTCGAAGACCTTCGTCAGCATCCCGCTCAAGGGCGAGACCGACGACGAGATCCTGAAGAACTACCAGGTCGTCGAACCTGCCCTGCAGGAGATCAACGACGGCGACATCCAGCTGGCCGGCCTCAACCCGCTGGCCAGCGAGCTCACCGGCAGCATCGGCGAGGACCAGAAGCGCGCCGAGGTCGCCGCCATCCCCCTGGTCTGCGTGGTCCTGTTCTTCGTCTTCGGCGGTGTCATCGCCGCCGCGCTGCCGGGACTGATCGGCGGCCTGACCATCGCCGGCGCGCTGGGCATCATGCGCCTGGCCGCTGAGTTCATCCCGGTGCACTTCTTCGCCCAGCCGGTGGTGACGCTCATGGGCCTGGGCATCGCCGTCGACTACGGCCTGTTCATGGTGAGCCGGTTCCGAGAGGAGCTCGCCGAGGGGTACGACACCGAGGCGGCGATCCGCCGAACGGTGATGACCTCGGGCCGCACGGTCATGTTCTCGGCGGT
This sequence comes from Mycobacterium sp. IS-1496, assembly GCF_001499995.1. Classification (GTDB taxonomy): domain Bacteria; phylum Actinomycetota; class Actinomycetes; order Mycobacteriales; family Mycobacteriaceae; genus Mycobacterium. The sequence continues at coordinate 34,011 of NZ_LQIU01000024.1, read as the reverse complement.
GATCCTGGTCGCCTCGTCGGTCCCGCTGCTGCTGTTCCCGCAGGGCTTCTTGAAGTCGATCACCTACGCGATCATCGCCTCGGTCATGTTGGCGGCGATCCTGTCGATCACCGTGCTGGCCGCCGCCCTGGCCATCCTCGGGCCCCGGGTCGACGCGCTGGGCGTCAGGACGCTGATCAAGTTCGCCCAACCGGACCCGATCGCGTCGGACCCGTCGGTGCAGAAGACCAACACCTTCGCCATCGCGTCGATCCCGCTGGGGCTGTTGGTCCCACCGGTGGGCATCGCGCTCGGCCACATCGCCCGCAAACGCATCAAGCAGACGGGTGAGCAGGGCGCCCACCTGGCTCTCATCGGCCTGGTCCTCGGGTACACGGCGCTCTACGGCGCCATGGCCTACGGCATCACCGCGTTGCGGGACAACGACGTCATCGGCAGCGGCGTCTACGGGATGTTGCTCGGCATCGTGCTGTTCCTCGTCATCGTCACGTTCGGCCTGGCCCTGGCGCGGTACGTGCCGCTGGCGCGTCGCCCCATCGTGTGGTGGCTGAACTGGCTGTCGGACAAGACGCAGAAGACCAAGACCCGCGCCGAGGTGGAGCGCGGATTCTGGGGGAAGCTCGTCACCCGCGTGATGAAGCGCCCCGGCGCCTTCGCCTTCCCGATCATCATCGTGATGATCCTGCTGGTCATCCCGCTGGGACAGCTGTCCCTGGGCGGCATCAGCGAGAAGTACCTGCCTCCGGACAACTCGGTCCGGCAGGCGCAGGAGGACTTCGACCGCAGCTTCCCCGGATTCCGCACCGAACCGCTGACGATCGTGCTCAAGAACGACAACGGTGAGCCGGTCACCGATCAGCAGGTGGCCGACATGCGCGCCAAGGCCATGTCGATCAACGGCTTCATCGACCCGGAGAACGATCCGTCGAAGATGTGGCAGGAGCGGTCGGTCCAGGAGGGCGGCTCCAAGGACCCGTCGGTCCGGGTGATCCAGAACGGTCTGGAGAACCGCAACGACGCCGCGCAAAAGATCGACGAGTTGCGGGCCCTGTCGCCACCGCGCGGAGTCACCGTGTGGGTCGGCGGCACCCCGGCGCTCGAGCAGGACAGCATCCACAGCCTGTTCGACCGGCTGCCGCTGATGGTCACGATCCTGATCGTCACGACCACGATCCTGATGTTCCTGGCGTTCGGCTCACTGGTGCTGCCGATCAAGGCCGCGTTGATGAGCGCCCTGACCCTGGGCTCGACGATGGGCATCCTGACGTGGATGTTCGTCGACGGGCACGGATCCGGGCTGATGAACTACACCCCGCAGCCGCTGATGGCGCCGATGATCGGCCTGATCATCGCGGTCATCTGGGGTCTGTCCACCGACTACGAGGTGTTCCTGGTGTCGCGCATGGTGGAGGCCCGTGAACGCGGGCTGTCCACGGCGGAGGCCATCCGGGTGGGTACGGCCACCACGGGCCGCCTGATCACGGGCGCCGCGCTGGTGCTGGCCGTGGTCGCCGGAGCGTTCGTGTTCTCGGATCTGGTGATGATGAAGTACCTCGCGTTCGGCCTGCTGCTGGCGCTGCTGCTGGACGCGACGATCATCCGGATGTTCCTGGTGCCCGCGATCATGAAGATGCTCGGCGACGACTGCTGGTGGGCGCCGCGCTGGATGAAGCGCCTGCAGGAACGACTCGGCCTCGGCGAGACCGAACTGCCGGACGAGCGCAAGCGTCCCGCCGTCCGCGACCCCGCGGACGATCAGGCCCTCGTCGGTGCCGGCGCTCCGGTGCCGCCGCGGCCGCGTCCCCCGCACGATCCGACACACCCCGGTATCGAGGGCCGTGTCGGACCGACCCGCATTCCCCCGGGTCCGCCTCGTCTGAACGGTCCGTCGGTCGCCGGCACGAGCCGGATCCCGACCAACCGGCCCACCTCCGGACAGGAGCCGCCGACGACGCGGCTGTCGATGGCGAAGAACGCGGTGCGCGGTGCGGTGAACACCGCGACCACACAGCGGACTCCGCGGCCCACCGGTCCGGCCCCGAAGCGCGAGGAACGCGAGATCGAGTCCTGGCTCGGTGAGCTGCGCGGCGGCCCCGCGGGTCCGGGTGGCCCCTCAGGTCCGGGCGGGGGCCAACCGCCCCGGCCGCCCCGGCCCCCGCAGCCGTCGGCCGAGTCGACGACGGCCATGCGGGCAGGCGGCCCGAAGCCCGAGCCCGAGGGCAACGAGCCGACGACCGCGATCCCGGTGCAGCGTCCGGCTCAGCCGGAGGACAGTGACGCGACGACGAAGATCCCGACCCAGCAGGATCCCGAGTCGACGGAGAAGCTCAACGCTCCGGAGGAACAGAAGCGCCGCGGCGGCGGCATGAGCGCGGCGGACCTGCTGCGCCGCGAGGGCCGGATGTAGGTGCCCACCTGACCCTGGCGAGGAGCCCGACCAGCTAGTCGACCTTCTCCTCGACGTCGTCGGGTTCCGCCTGGATGCGCGGTCCGTCGTCGGCCTCGAGCTGCGCCACCTCGGCCTTCTGGTCGCGGGCGAGCAGCACGCGTATCGCGCTGTTGAGGAAGGCGACCGCGGGCACCGCGAGCAGCGCGCCGACGATTCCGGCCAGCACGCCACCGCCGGCGATCGCGAGCACCACGGCCAGCGGGTGGATGGACACCGCGCGGCCCATCACCAGCGGCTGCAGAACGTGTCCCTCCAGCTGCTGGACGGCCAGGATCAGGCCGAGGGTGATCAGCGCGTAAACCAGCCCCTTGGTCAGCAGCGCGACGATGACCGCGAGGAAGCCGGTGACCACCGCGCCGACCAGCGGGACGAACGCACCGAGGAACACCAGCGACGCCAACGGCAACGCCAGCGGCACCCCCATGATCGCCAGGCCCGTGCCGATGCCGACCGCGTCGACCAGTGCGACCAGGAACGTCGCGCGCACGTAACCGATCAGCGAGTGGAACCCGGCGCGGCCGGCGCCGCGGACCCGCTCACGCACCTCCGGCGGGAAGATCCTGGTGATGAACCCGAAGATGTTGCGCCCGCCGTGCAACAGGAAGATCAGCGTGAACAGGACCAACAGCGCGCCGGTGACGATCTCGGTGATGGTGCCCGCGGTCGACAGCGCACCGCTGGTCAACCGCTCCTGGTTGTTCTGCACCGCCTCGATCGCCGCGTTGCCCGCGTTGTCGATCTGATCGCGGCTCAAGTTCAGCGGACCCTCGACCAGCCACACCCGCAGACCGTCGATGCTGCGGGTGACCTGTTCGCCGAGCGCCGGCATGCCCTCGATGAACTGGCTGACGACGAACGTGAGCAGGCCGCCGACCACCGCGATGCCGCTGAGCAGCACCAACGCGACCGCCCCGCCGCGTGGCGCGCCGCGGCGGTCGAGGAAGTCGACCGCGGGCATCAGCAGCGCCGCGAGCATGGTGGCCAGCGCCACCGGCACGACGATGATCTCCAGCTGCCTGACCACCCACAGCACCGCGACGAGCGCGCCGAAGATGATCAGCAGCCGCCACGACCACGCGGCCGCCTTGCGGACGAGCGGCGACACCGACTGGTCGTCCAGGAACACACCGTCTGACATGCGACGAGCGTAACCGTCGTCACGGTCCGCCCCCGGGTGACGGCGCGCCCGCCCAGGCAGGCGAATCCGCGCGGGCACACCGTTAGTCTGTAGAGCGTGTCCCACGACGCGACGGCGAACGACGCCAAGCGAGGACGGGCCGACCCCGACGGATCCACCCGCGGAAAGTACTGGTGGGTCCGCTGGGCGATCATCTCCGTCGCGGTCGTCGTGCTCACCGTCGAAGTGGTGCTGGTCTGGGATCAGCTGGCCAAGGCGTGGAAGAGCCTGCTCTCCGCGAACTGGTGGTGGGTGCTCGCGGCCGTCGTCGCGTCGCTGGCCTCGATGCACAGTTTCGCGCAGATCCAGCGCACCCTGCTGCGGTCGGCGGGAGTGCACCTGCGGCAGTGGCGCTCGGAGGCGGCGTACTACGCGGGCAACGCGCTGAGCACCACGATGCCCGGCGGCCCGGTGCTGTCGGCGACGTTCCTCTACCGACAACAGCGGCTGTGGGGCGCCAGCCCGGTGGTCGCGTCGTGGCAGCTGGTGATGTCCGGGGTGCTGCAGGGTGTCGGCCTGGCGCTGCTGGGCCTCGGCGGCGCGTTCATGCTCGGCGCCAGCAAGAACCCGCTGTCGCTGATCTTCACGCTGGGCGGCTTCGCCGCGCTGCTGGTGCTCGCCCAGGCGGTCGCGAGCCGCCCGGAGCTGATCGACGGCATCGGCGCGCGACTGCTCGCCCGGTTCAACTCGCTGCGCAACAAACCCGTCGACACCGGGTTGGCGAAATGGCGAGAGTTGTTGCAGCAGTTGGAATCCGTGCAGTTGGGCCGTCGCGATCTCGGCATGGCGTTCGGGTGGTCGCTGTTCAACTGGATCGCCGACGTCGCCTGCCTGGCGTTCGCGTGTTACGCCGCGGGCGGCCATCCCTCGCTGGCCGGCCTGACCGTGGCCTACGCCGCCGCCCGCGCCGTCGGCACCATCCCCCTCATGCCGGGCGGGCTGCTGGTGGTGGAGGCGGTGCTGGTTCCGGGTCTGGTGTCGAGCGGGATGACGCTGGCCGGCGCCATCTCCGCCATGCTCATCTACCGGCTCGTCAGTTGGATCTTCCTGGCCGCCATCGGCTGGGTGGTGTTCTTCTTCATGTTCCGCACGGAGAAGGACATCGACCCCGACGCCGTGTCACCCGACTCGAAGTGATGGACGTGAACACCCATGCCGACCGTTGACCGCCGCACCACCGCGCTCGCCCTGCTGGCCGATCTGATCGCCGTCGTGGTGTTCTGCACGATCGGGCGGCGCAGCCACGCCGAGGGACTGACGGTCGCGGGCATCGCCGAGACCTCGTGGCCGTTCCTGGCAGGCACCGCGGTCGGATGGCTGGCCGCGCGGGCGTGGCGGCAGCCGCTCTCGCTCGCCCCGACCGGGGTCATCGTGTGGGTGTGCACGATCGCGGTCGGCATGGTGTTGCGCAAGCTGAGCGGCCAAGGCGTGGCGGTCAGCTTCATCATCGTGGCGTCACTGGTCACCGCGCTGCTGCTGTTCGGCTGGCGAGGCGCGGCGACAGCCCTGCGGCACAGGCAGATTCAGCGCCGCTGAGGGTCCCCACCCTCGGGTGACGTGGACACCGTCAGGGTGGCGCGCAGCCCGCCGAGCGGACTGTCCTCCAAATGGATTGTGCCGCCGTGTAATTCGGCCTGCTGCGCGACGAGCGCGAGTCCCAGGCCCGACCCACCCGGGGCCGCGGTGCTACCGCGGCGGAACCGGCCGAGCACCGTCTGGTGTTCCTCGGCGGGCAGACCGCGCCCGTCGTCGTCGACGACGATGGTCAGCCACCCGTTGGTGCGCCGCGCGGTCAGCACCACGCGGCCGGCTCCGCCGTGGGTGATCGCATTGCGCACCAGGTTGTCGACGGCGAGACGCAGACCGTCCGGAAAACCCCACACCGTACCGAGATCCTCGGCGTCGACCAGGATCTCGACCCCCGGGGCCGAGCGCATGTTCTCGCGAGCGACGCGGTCGAGGGTGTCGGTGATGTCGATCTGTTCCCGGTCCGCGGCCTGGGCCAGCTGACCGGACGCCAATTGCCCCAGCGCGGTGATGATCGCCTCGACCCGGCGCTGCGCGCGGGACAGGTCGGCGACCACCTCGTCACGTTCGTCGTCGGGCAGATCGTGGATCCGCAGCGTGTCCAGGTCGGCGCGCATCGCGGTGAGCGGCGTCCGCAACTCGTGGGCGGCGTTGGCGGCGAAGTCCTGCGCGGCCTGTAATGAGTTCGTCGTGGCCTGCTGGGCGGCGGCCAGTCGCCGCAGCATCGCCGACATCGCCTCGGACAGCTCCTCGGCCTCCCGAGCGCCCCGCACCTCGGGCATCTCGTCGGTGCCCGTGCTCAGCTTGGAGGTCTGCTCGGTGAGTTTGCGCAGCGGACGGATCGCCGGGCCGGCCAGCAGCCAGCCCAGTCCGCTGGCGATGAGCACCGTCACCAGGCCCACGAACACGTATTCGGGGATGCGGCCGCGGCTGAGCAGGATGCTGTCGGCGCGGATGCCGATCGACACCAGCACGCCGCCCTCCTGTTCGACGACGAGGGTGCGAACCCGGTACTCCACGCCGTTGACCTCGACGGACTCGGTGCCCGGCGGCAGCTTCGGCAGCTGGAACCCGCGCTGGAACACCACCTGCCCGGTCGACCGGTCACGCCCCGTGGTCAGCACCCCGCGCCGGGGGTCCTGCAGCTGCTCCGGGTACATGCTCGCGTCGACGATCGAGTCGAGCCGGCGGTCGAGCTGGGCGGCGTCGTTGTTGGCCAGCACCACAGAGGTGAGGATCGTGAACGCCGCCACGACGGCCGACGCCGCGGCCGCGGACGCCACGGCGACCCGGGTGCGCAGGGAAGCCGAACGGAAGACGCGGGGCAACCACACGACGTCAGGGCTCGTCCCGCAGCACGTACCCGATCCCGCGGACGGTGTGGATCACCCGCGGCAGACCGTCGCGCTCGAGCTTGCGCCGCAGGTAGGAGATGAACACGTCGGCGACGTTGGTGTCGACGTCGAAGTCGTAACCCCACACCAGCTCGAGCAGCCGCTGACGCGACAGCACTACGCCGTTGTTCTCGGCGAGCACCGCGAGCAGGTCGAACTCCCGTTTGGTCAGGTCGACCCGTTCCCCGTCGACGAACACCAGGCGGCGGGCCGTGTCGATGGTCAACGGCCCGACCGTCATGGTGTCCGACGGACGGTCCGAGTGGTGGGCCCGGCGCAGCAGCGCATGCAGCCGGGCCACCAACTCGCCGAGGTCGAACGGTTTGGTGAGGTAGTCGTCGGCGCCCGCCTCGAGCCCGGCGATGCGGTCGTTGACGGTGTCGCGCGCCGAGAGCACGCAGATGGGGATGTCGTTGCCGAGCGCGCGCAGCGCGGTCACCACGGCCACACCGTCGAGTTCCGGCATCTGCACGTCGAGCACCAACGCGTCGTGCGATTCGGCCGACAGCAGCCGGAGCGCTTCTTTACCGTTCGCGGCGACGCGGACGTCGAACCCCGAATGCCGCAGTCCGCGCGCGACGGACGTGCGGACATCGGGGTCGTCGTCGACCATCAGCACCGTGCGACCGGGGGTGTCCTGCGCCGCGTGTTCGGGCTGCTCCCCGGATTCAGCCCGCACGCCGACTACGGCGTGTCGATGTCGTCTTCAGGCGGAGTCGCCGTGCCGCACCGGTTCTTCAGATCGACCAGCGGCTGGCGGATGCCGGTCAGGTCGGCCTTCACCTGCGGGTTGGCGTTGAGGTACTCCTCCACCTGCGGCCGGATCTGGTCACGCGACTGGCCCTCGAGGCTGGTGAAGAAGTCGTTCACCGGCGGGTGGGTGAACAGGTACGCCGACGTGGACGCGGAGACGCCGGAGGCGACACCCGCGAGATCGGCGGCGGTGCAGTTCGGCGGGAGCGGCGGAGGAGGCGCCGGCTGGGCCATCGCGGGCACCGCGCCGAACATCATCGCACCGGCAATCGCGCCGATGCCGGCCGCGCCGGCCACCACACGTCGTGCGGTACGGGCAGGAAGCAACATGGACATGCTCCTTCATCTGTTCTGAGAGGCCGAAACCACGATGGTTGACGGCACAGCACAGCTAATCAGAATCCGGTCGGACTTTCCTGTCTTAACGTAAAGAGCAGGGAAAAAGTCCGATCTTGCGGACCTCGTCAGCGCTGACTGGTCGCGACGGCCGGCGATCCCGCCGCGGGCGACACCGGCGCCGCGGGCTGGGCCGCGCCGCTCTGCTGTGCGGCCTGCATCAGACCGAGCACCTGCGGGATGGTGACGGGCAGCTTGCAGCGCCCGGACAGGTTCGTCAGCGGCTGCTGCAGCTTCTGCATGTCCGACCCGACCTGTGGGTTGGCATCGAGGAACGCCTTGAGGGAGGCGAGCGACGCGGGACCGGCCTGCTGCTGGGCGATGGTCGTCAGCGCCTGATCGGTCTCCGGGTTGGCGGCCAGGTAATTGGAGGTGTTGGTGGCCACGGCGGCGACGGTCTTGGCGACCTGGCTGGCCGCGCACGGATCCGGTGCCGCGGTCGCCGGGGTCGCGGGCATGGTCAACGCGGCGGCCGCGACACCGCCCGCGGCGGTGACGGCGAACGCGGCGAACACGGTTCGGCGCAGGCTGATCGATGGCATGGCACTCCTGGAGAAGGTCCGGACGTCGCTGTAGGTCCCCCGACGCTTGGACAGCCGACGGCCATCCTGCCATCCGCGTGCGGGCACCCGCCAATCCGACGAGGCGCCGATCGGGCCCCGGCGGCCGGTGTAACACCGGCGGCCCGATGCGCGAGATCGGTATCAGAGCAGGTTAAAGGCTTGGTCACAGCTTGCTCGCAGCTCGGTTGAGGGCGCGGTACCTTACCGCACGCTGCGGTACGCTCTCGCTCAGCAGGCCGCGAAACGCCGGGAAAGTACTCAGGAGACACCATCCAGCAGTTCATGATGCGCTTGAGCGGCACCCTGCGCAGATTCCGCTGGGCGGTCTTCGGCGCCTGGGTGCTCCTGCTGCTGCCCTCGATCTACCTCGCGCTGAACCACTCGTCGAACCTCACCGGCGGTGGTTTCGAGGTCGAGGGTTCGCAGTCGCTGCATGTGCAGTACGAACTCGAGGACCACTTCCCCGGTCAGGGCGCGTCACCGCTGGCGCTGGTGGCCGCACCGCGCGCCGACGCCTCCTACGACGACATGAACGCCGCGGTCGCGCACCTCGAACAGATCGCCACCGAGGTGCCCAGCGTCAAGATCTCGCCCAATCCGCAGCAGCCGGCGCCGCAGCCCGACCGGCCGTACGTGATCACCCTGTCGCTGGACTTCAACAACACCGGCGCCACCGACGTGGCCAAGGACCTGCGCACGCGGGTGGGCATCGACGGCGAGGAACCGGGCGAGTTCCGCGACGGCAAGGTCAAGATGTACGTGATCGGCCAGGGCGCGCTCGGTGCGGCGGCCTCGGGGGCGATCAAGACCGACATCGCCCAGGCCGAACAGTGGAACCTGCCGATCGTGCTGATCGTGCTGCTCGCGGTGTTCGGGTCGTTCGCCGCCGCGGCGATGCCGCTGTTGCTCGGCGTGTGCACGGTCGCGGTGACGATGGGCCTGGTCTATCTGCTGTCGACATTCACCACGATGTCGGTGTTCGTCGCCTCGACGGTGTCGATGTTCGGGATCGCCCTGGCCGTCGACTATTCGCTGTTCATCCTGATGCGGTTCCGGGAGGAGTTGCGCGCGGGCCGCGACGCCCAACAGGCCGCCGACGCGGCGATGGCGACCTCGGGGCTGGCGGTGCTGCTGTCCGGGATGACCGTGATCGCCTCGGTCACCGGCATCTACCTGATCAACACGCCCGTGCTGACGTCGATGGCGACCGGCGCCATCCTCGCGGTGGCGGTCGCGGTGCTCACCTCCACGACGCTCACCCCTGCAGTGCTCGCGACGTTCGGTCGGGCCGCCGCCAAACGCTCGTCCTACCTGCATTTCTCGCGCCGTCCCGACACCACCCAGTCCCGGTTCTGGACGCGCTGGACCGGGTGGGTGATGCGCAGGCCGTGGGTGGCAGCCACGGCGGCCGCCGTGGTGCTGCTCAGCATGGCGGCGCCGGCGTTCATGATGGAACTCGGCAACAGCATGCAGCGCCAGTTCGAGCCCACCCATGAGGTGCGCGGCGGCGTCAACGCCGCGGCCGAGGCGCTGGGTCCCGGCGCCCTCGGGCCCGTCCGGGTGCTGGTCACCTTCCCCGACGGCAACGCCGCATCGGCCGCAGGTAAGGAACCCACACTCGAAGCGGTGCGGGCCAAGATGACCGAGGCGCCCAACGTCGCCACGGTGTCGCCTTTGGAGTTCGGCGACGACTACCGCAGCGCGCTGCTGTCGGGCGTGCTGACCGTCGACCCCGAGGACAAGGGCGCCCGCGAGACCGTCGACTGGATGCGGGCCAACCTGCCGTCGACGGCCGGGCCGAACGTCTCGGTGGACGTGGGCGGGCCCACCGCGCTGATCAAGGACTTCGACGACCGGGTCTCCCAGACGCAGCCGCTGGTGTTCGGTTTCGTCGCGCTGATCGCGTTCCTGATGCTGCTGATCTCGATCCGCTCGGTGGTGCTCGCCCTCAAGGGCGTGCTGATGACCGTGCTGTCGGTCGCCGCCGCCTACGGCAGCCTGGTCGCCGTCTTCCAGTGGGGGTGGCTCGAACCGCTGGGCTTCGAACCGATCCCGTCGCTGGACAGCACGATCCCGCCGCTGGTGCTGGCGATGACGTTCGGCCTGTCGATGGACTACGAGATCTTCCTGCTGACCCGCATCCGCGAACGCTTCCTGCAGACGGGCAACACCCGCGACGCCGTGGCCTACGGCGTCAGCACCAGCGCCCGCACCATCACCAGCGCGGCGCTGATCATGATCGCGGTCTTCATCGGCTTCGCGTTCGCCGGTATGCCGCTCGTCGCACAGCTGGGCGTGGCATGCGCGGTGGCGATCGCCGTCGACGCGACGATCGTGCGGTTGATCCTCGTACCCGCGCTGATGGCGATGTTCGACCGGTGGAACTGGTGGCTGCCGCGATGGCTGGACCGGCTGCTGCCGTCGGTGGACTTCGAGAAACCGCTGCCCAAGGTGCAGATCGACGATCTGGTCATCATCCCCGACGACATCTCCGCGCTCGGCCCGTCCGGCGCCGACCTGCGCGGCATGGTGAAATCCGCCGCCCGGATGAAGAACCTGGCACCGGTGACCGTCACGGTCGCCGACCCCCTGGCGTTCAGCGGCTGCCAGCCGATCAAACAGCGGATGGTGGCCCGCAACGGCGGCGACCAGACGGTCCGCTTGCGCACTCCCGGGCGCCGCGGCCGAAACGGCCACGCCGACGGCAACGGGTCGACGGTGCGCACGACGCTGCCGGTGCATCCCGTCACGCTGTGGCGCGGGCGGCTGTCCGTCGCGCTCGACGCGCTGGAGACCGAGGCCGACACCGAGCGGGCGCCGGTGGAGCGGCGCGGCCCGGTGGAGACCACGAACGTGCAGCTGCCGACGGGCGACCGGCTGCAGATCCCGACGGGCGCTGAGACCCTGCGCCTGAAGAGCTACCTCATCATGTGCCGCAACAGCAGCCGCGACTACGCGGAGTTCGCCGACCTGGTGGAGTCGATGGAAACGCAGACCGCCGCAATCGTGCTGTCCGGAATGGACCGGTATTACTGTGGGCAGCAGCCGAGAAAGCAGTGGGTGGCCACCCAGCTGGTGCGCCGCCTGGCCGATCCGCAGCCGTCCGATGAGCACGACGCCGCGATCTCGGACCCGGACGCGGAGTCCGACTGGGCAGTGGTCAGGCAACGATGCCTGTCGGTGGCCGTGGCAATGCTCGAGGAGGCGAGGTGACGTTGACGAGCGACGCGCGGGGGACCCGTCGCGACGCTGCTTCCGACGAGACCCGTCCGCTGACGACGGCGTCCCGGCGCGCGTCGATCGATGACCGGCCCGTGGAGTTCTGGTCCACAGCGGCCATCCGCGACGCCCTCGAGACCGACGATCTCACGGTGTGGCAGCGCATCGTCACCGCGATCAAGCGGGATCCGTACGGCCGCACCGCACGCCAGGTCGAAGAGGTCCTCGACAAGGCGAAGCCCTACGGGGTGTCCAAGGCGCTGGCGGAGGTGCTGGTGCGGACCCGTGAACAGATGGCGGCCGCCGAGCGCGCCGAGGTCGGCCACCATGTGCAGCTGCTGCTCAACCGGTCGGGGCTGGGCGCCCCGGAGTTCGCGTCGCGCATCGGTGTCGCGGTCGACGAGTTCCAGAGCTACATCGACGGCGACGTGAGCCCGTCGGCGTCGTTGATGATCCGGATGGGCCGGCTGTCGGAGCGGTTCGCCAAGATCCGCGCGCAGCGCGCCAACAACCCGCGCTGACGTGTGCGTCGCGGCGGCGGCAACCGGGAATGCTCGGGGTATGACCGAAACCGCTGAGTGGATCGAACCGGAGCACGACGACCTGCGCCGCATCATGCGCGAGACCCGCACGGTGGCGGTGGTGGGCGCGTCGGCGAATCCGATGCGCCCGAGCTACGGGGTGTGGGACTACCTGCGCTCGGCCAGCCACTTCGAGCTCTACCTGGTGAACCCGACGGTCAGCGAGATCGACGGAACGCCGGTGTATCCGTCGCTGGCCGATCTGCCCGTCGTGCCCGACATGGTCGACGTGTTCCGGCGCAGCAGCGAACTGCCCGGGGTGCTGCGCGACACCATTGCGGTGGGGGCGAAGACGCTGTGGCTGCAGCAGGGCCTGTGGGACGAGCAGATCGCGCGCGACGGCGTCGCCGCGGGTCTCCAGGTGGTGATGGACCGCTGCCTGAAGGTCGACTACGCCCGTCTGTTGTAGCGATTTCGGCGCGCTCCCGTCCGCTCAGCGCACGCAAGCGCACCGAAATCACCGGGCGTGGATCGGCGTGACGTCGTCGACCATCCAGCGCCCGTCGGACTTCGACAGCGTGACCCGCAGCGCGAGCACCGCGTTGTCGACGGGCTCACCAGGGACGCTCTGCGTGCCGCGCAGCACCACCGCAACGCTGGCGACCTGCGGGCCGATCGCCTCGACTCCCGCCGACACCGTGCTGGCCTGGGCGGAGACGTTCTTACTCGTCAGCTCCTTGGCCACCCCGGCGAACTCGTCCTTGAACGCCTGGGCCCGCTCGGGCACCATCTGCGCCGCCGCGCGGTCGATGGAGGCGGTCGGGCTCTGCGGTGAGAACGTCGCGGTCGCCTCCGAGACGCTGCTGGCGATGCGCACCACCTCGGCACTGTCCGCGGTGAACGCGCGGTCGGGCACCGTCCAGCGCTGGTAGCCCAGCACGACGGCGGCCACCACCGCGACCGTCGCCAGACCCATCACCGCCAACCGCAGCCCGGGCCCGTCGTCGTCGGTACCGACGGTGACGCCGTCGCGCCGCATGAGCACGACGTTGACGATCACGGCCTGCACGATCAGCAGGCACAGCACCGAACAGACCGACACCCACCACAGCGGCCAGCCGAGCGCGAGCCCGATGTAGAGCAGCCCCGCGATCGCCGCGACGGGTGCCAGGATGTCGAAGACCAGGACGCGCAACCGGTTCCTCATCGGATCGGCTCCAGCCGGGAGATCATCAGTTTCCCGTCGACGTCGGAGACATCGAGGCGCAGCGTCCAGCGCACGGTCTGTGGTTCCCTGTTGCCGACGTTCTCGCTGATCGACGTCGCGACCACCAGGACGGTGTCGGTGCGGGCGGCGAACGCGGACAGCTGCGGATCCGGCGGGGGTGCGAGCGCGGGCCCGCCGTCGGGACCGGGTGCCGGGTGGTGCAGCGATTCGATCGAGACCGAGTCGACCTGGCCGGTCGTTCGGGTCTGCAGCCGCTGCACGAGCTGGCGGTACGGCTCCACCGCGGAATCGAAGTCGGCGTTCAGATCGCCGATGGTGTTCTCGTGCAGCCGCTGCATGCTGGCGTCGACGGTGTCCTTGTTCATGTTGACCAGCACGCTGGTCCAGTCGGCGGCGGTCTGCAGCACGCGGGTCTGGTAGGCGCGCTCCGCGGAGTCCTCACGGTGCCCCGACCAGATCATCACGGCCAGCACGATGGCGGCCACGGAGAGGGCGGCCAGGACCGCCGAGGCGACACCGAATCCGGTGAACACCCGGTCATCGGCGGATTCGGCCACGTCGGCACGCTCGTCGGTGGGCTCGTCGGGCATGGCCGTGAGGGTACCGGTGCGCTTCTGGCAGCATGTGGGGGTGACGGATAGAACCATCAGCGGCGGAGCGGCAGCGACCATCAAATCGGGCATCGACCTCAGTTACCTCGACACTGCGGCCCGCGCGCAGGACGACCTGTTCGGCCACGTCAACGGCCGGTGGTTGGCCGAGTACGAGATCCCGGCCGACCGGGCCGCCGACGGTGCGTTCCGCACCCTCTATGACCGCGCCGAGGAGCAGATCCGCGATCTGATCACCGAGGCGGCGGAGTCGAACGCCCCCGACGGCACCGACGAGCAGCGCATCGGCGACCTCTACGCCAGCTTCCTCGACGAGGCGACGGTGGCACGGATCGGCGTCCAGCCGCTGCTCGACGAACTGGCGCTCGTCGACGCCGCCGACAGTCCCGACGCGCTCGCGGCGGTCCTCGGTGGCCTGCAGCGCACCGGCGTCGGCGGTGGCGCCGGGGTGTACGTCGACACCGACTCCAAGAACTCGACCCGCTACCTGTTGCACTTCAGTCAGTCCGGGATCGGGTTGCCCGACGAATCGTATTTCCGCGACGAGCAGCACGCCGAGATCCTCGCCGCCTATCCCCGGCACATCGCGGCGATGTTCGCGCTGGTGTACGGCGGGGAGCACACCGACACCGCAGAGCGCGTCGTCGCGTTGGAGCGCAAGCTGGCCGCCGCGCACTGGGATGTGGTGAAGCGCCGCGACGCCGACCTGACCTACAACCTGCGCACGTTCGCCGACCTGTCGGCCGAGGCGCCCGGCTTCGACTGGGCCGGCTGGGTGACGGCGCTGGGCACGACGCCGGACGCGGTGGCCGAGGTCGTGGTGCGCCAACCCGACTACCTCACCGAGTTCGCGGCCGCCTGGTCGAGTGAACCGCTGGAGGACTGGAAGCAGTGGGCGCGGTGGCGCCTCATCCACGCCCGCGCCTTCCTGCTGACCGACGAGCTGGTGGCCGAGGACTTCGCGTTCTACGGACGCCTGCTGTCGGGCACCGAGCAGATCCGCGACCGCTGGAAGCGTGGGGTCTCCGTGGTGGAGAACCTGATGGGCGAGGCGCTCGGCAAGCTCTACGTGCAGCGTCATTTCCCGCCGAATGCCAAGGCGCGCATGGACGAATTGGTCGCCAACCTGCGCGAGGCCTACCGGGTCAGCATCAACCGGCTCGAGTGGATGACACCCGAGACCCGCGAGAAGGCGCTCGCCAAGCTGGACAAGTTCACCCCGAAGATCGGCTACCCCGCCCGCTGGAAGGACTACTCGCAGCTGGTCATCCGCCGCGACGACCTCTACGGCAACTACCTGCGCGGCTACCAGCTGGCCTCCGACCGTGAGGTGCACAAGCTCGGCGGTCCGGTGGACCGCGACGAGTGGTTCATGACACCGCAGACGGTCAACGCGTACTACAACCCCGGGATGAACGAGATCGTCTTCCCCGCAGCGATTCTGCAGCCGCCGTTCTTCGACGCCGACGCCGACGACGCCGCCAACTACGGCGGGATCGGCGCGGTCATCGGCCACGAGATCGGGCACGGTTTCGACGATCAGGGCGCCAAGTACGACGGGGACGGCAACCTGGTCGACTGGTGGACCGACGCCGACCGCACCGAGTTCGGCGCCCGCACCAAGGCGCTGATCGAACAGTACGAGCAGTACACGCCGCGCGAGCTCGAGGGCCAGAACGGCCATCACGTGAACGGCGCGTTCACCGTCGGCGAGAACATCGGCGACCTCGGCGGGCTGTCGATCGCCCTGCTGGCCTACGAGTTGTCGCGCAACGGCGAGCCGGCACAGGTGATCGACGGGCTGACCGGTGTGCAGCGGGTGTTCTTCGGCTGGGCGCAGGTGTGGCGCACGAAATACCGTTCGGCAGAAGCGATCCGGCGGCTGGCCACCGATCCGCACTCGCCGCCGGAGTTCCGCTGCAACGGCGTCATCCGCAACATCGACGCGTTCTACGAGGCGTTCGAGGTGGGCGAGGACGATGCGCTCTACCTGGAACCCGATCGCCGCGTCCGCATCTGGAACTAGCGACTCCGGTGATACGGCCGCAGGGCCAGCACATAGCCGGCCAGCAGGGCGATCGGCGCCGCCAGCGGTAGCCACGGGATGTGGGTCGGCAGCGCCACCACCGCGGTGGCCGTGAGCGCGAAGCCGACGGCGGCGACCATCGTCGGCGGGGTGGCGCGGCCGTCGTTGTGCCGCAGCACGAGGTAAGCCGTCGCGGCCAGTCCCGCCAGCGCGGTCGCCATCGGCGCACTGGGCGCGAGCACGACGGCCGAGATCGTGAGCAGGACCGCGACGACCGCCGCGGTCGGCCACCGCACCGAGGCCGCCACCGCCACCGAGGCCGCGCCCGCGGCCACGAGCGCGGGGCCGTCCGCGCGGTACGCGACCGCAACCACCATCACGACGCCGAACACGAAGGCCGGCAACGCCTTCACCGTCGTGCCCCGCTGCGCCGGTGGCGGGTCAGCGCCATCGCCTGGTCGAGGGTGGCATCGGTGGGCCATGACACGACGTCCACGCCGATGGTCCCCATGTCGCGGTACATGAACGAGCGCTGCAGCGCCCACATCCGGTCGATCAGCGGGTCCCGCTCGCCCTCGAGCGGACTGCCCTCGAGGACGTCGACGGCGATCACCGTGTGCCCCCGTTTGCGGAGGTCGATCAGCGCGAGCGCGAACTCGGTCTCCAGCATCGTGGAGAACGCCACGACGATCGCGCCCGGCGGCACGGCGGCCTGAGGCGCGAGAGTGCCTGTGGTGGCGTCGGATTCGCCGGCCGCCAGCAGGACGTCGAGGATGCGGTAGAACTGCCGCTGGCCGATGTCGGCGGCGAGCCAGCGGGTGCGGCGGCTGCCGAGGGTGACCAGTCCGGCGCGGTCGCCGTAGCGCAGGGCGCTCTGCACCACCTGAACGGCGCCGCGGGCGATCCGCTCGGTCGCGGCGGTGGCCGGTCCCGGCGGCTGCGCATAGGTGTCGGCGAGCACGACCACGTCGGCGGACCGGTCGGTCAATCGCTGTGTGACATGCAGATTCCGGCGCCGGGCGCTGACCGGCCAGTTCACCGTGCGGAGCTGGTCTCCCGGCACGTAGCCGCGGATGTCGGCGTACTCGACGCCCGGGCCGAGATGACGGGTGAGGTGGGTGCCCAGCCGGTCGAGCAGATCGGTGCGCGGGACGGTGACGGAGTGCGGTGGCGCGAGCGGGAACACGCACACGTGCGCGGCGTCGACGGACCCCGTCCCCTCGAGCAGTCCGCCGCGGGCCGCCACGCGGACCTGCGCCCGCACCGGATAACGGCCCCACCGCGAGGCCGTCAGCGTCACCGTCAGCCGCGTGCCGTCGGCCGTGGTGGTGAGGTCCGCCCCGTCGACGGTCGACGGGGTCAGCGTGACGTCGCTGCCGTCGTCGGCGGTCGCCGAGATCTCGACCGCCGACGGTTCGCCCTCGAAACACCGCTGCAGCGGCGAACTGCTGGACACCCGGACTCCCGGCGCGCGCGGTTGCCAGCCGATCGAGCACAGCACGCCGAGCAGCGGCGCGGCGAAGGCCACCAGCTCCCACCGCACCGTCAACAGCGCCGCCATCAGCGCGACCGCCGCGCACGTCGCCAGCGCCCGCGTCAAAGGCGCTGCCCGCCAGCGCAATTCGACGGTGTCGCTCACGAGCTGTTCCCGGTGCGCGGCACCGGCAGGCGGCGCAGCAACTCTTCGACCACGTCGGCGCCCTGCACCCGCCGGACCCACATCTCCGGGCGCAGGCTGATCCGGTGGGCCAGGACCGGGACGGCCAGCGACTTGACGTCCTCGGGGATCACGAAATCGCGCCCGGCCAGCAACGCGCGGGCCCGGGCGAGCTGGACGAGGTCGAGTTCGGCGCGCGGACTCACCCCGACCGCGACCTGGGGGTGCTGACGTGACGCCGTCGCCAGCGACACCACGTACTGGAGCACGTCCTCGTGCACCGTCACCTGTTCCACCGACTCCTGCATGGCCAGCAGCTCTGCGCCGTCGACCACGCGCTGCACCGTCGGCTCCGCCGAACCGCGGTCGAGCCTGCGCTGCAACATCAGCACCTCGTCGGGCCCGGACAGGTAACGCAGTTCGAGGCGGACGGCGAAGCGGTCCAACTGCGCCTCGGGCAGCGGATAGGTGCCCTCGTATTCGATCGGGTTGTCGGTGGCCAGCACCAGGAACGGCGCGGGCAGCGGGTGGGTGACGCCGTCGATGCTGACCTGGCGTTCGGCCATGGCCTCGAGCAGGGCGGCCTGGGTCTTCGGCGGGGTCCGGTTGATCTCGTCGGCGAGCAGCAGGTTGGTGAAGATCGGTCCCTTCCGGAATTCGAAACGGCCGGAGTGCATGTCGTAGATGGTGGAGCCGAGCAGGTCGGCGGGCAGCAGGTCCGGGGTGAACTGCACGCGGGTGAACTGCAGACCGAGCGCCGCGGCGAACGACCGGGCGATCAGCGTCTTGCCCAGACCGGGCAGATCCTCGATGAGGATGTGGCCGCGGGCCAGCACGGCGGTCAGGATCAGCGCGAGGGCGCGGCGCTTGCCGACGACCACCGCTCCGATCTCGTCGAGGACCGCCTCGCAGTAGGCCGTGGTTGTCGCCGCAGGCATGTTCATGGTTCCCCCGTCACACCCGTTCCAGTCGTCGCAGGATCTCGTCGAGCGCCTCGCGGCCCGGACCGGGTTCGTGTGCGCCGGTGCGGGAGACGTTCTCCGGATCCACCCACTGCCACAGCTCCGCCCCGAACAGCATCTGACCTGTCGCGTGAAAAGCCCTGACGTCTTTCGCTTTTCGTTGACCGGTGGCCAGCTCGAACTGGCGTGCCAGCATCGGGCGCAGCCGCCGGTCCCAGTCCGCGCGGCTGGCTTCCGACCAGCCGACCATGGTCTCGGTCCGGTCCACCCACCGGCGCAGTGCCGCGCCGCGCTCGTCGGCGTCGGTGGCGGTCGACGGCCCGCTGTCGTCACCCGCCAACGCGAAACGCGCGGCGAGCAGCGCACCGGCCAGCGCGACACCCGAGACCGTCAGCACGTCGTCGCGGTCGAGCCGGGCGACGGCGTAGATCTCCACGGCGAGCAGCAGGACCAGCGCGGCGGCGACGGCGCGGGTCACGCCGCGTCCTGCAGTTCGCGCAGCACCAGCCGCAGTACCCGCACCGCCGCGTCGCGGTGGTCCTCCCCCATCACATGGGTGCTGAACCGGGCTTCCTCGAACAGCTCGACGAGTTCGGCCGCGCTCTCACCGTGCAGCAGGCGCCGGTCGACGGCGCGGGCCAGCACCTCCGTCGGGGTGTCGGAGTCCTGGGGCATGGCGCCGGGTGACTTGCCCAGTTCGCGCTCCATGGCCGCGTAGCAGGCGATGATCGCCTCGCGCGGTTCGCGGCTGAGGTCGCCGATCTCAATCAGCCCGCGTTCGGCCGCGCGCGCCAGGGACTGTGTCCTGCTGACCGCCGGTGGATCGTCGTCGACCGCGGTGGACACCGCCGCACCGGGACGGCGCCGCGCACTGCGGCCCGCCATCGCCCCGACCACCGACAGCACGACGAAAAGCGCTGTCGCAACGGCGAAGTAGCCCAGCACGGCGGTGGAGCCCGGCGCCTCAGGAGGTGGTGGTGGTGGGGGCTCGGCACCGGCTTCGGCCCCCGGCTCCGAATCCGGCGGCGGCGCGTCCGGTGGGTCGACGGCCACGTCCAGCCAGCCGCTGATGCGCATCAGCGTCAGCACCACCACCAGCCACAGCAGCAGGGCGCCGACCATCACGAGCGCCATCCGCCAGGTGAACCGCCGGCCCTCACCGCCGCTCCCGCGGGGCAGCTCGCCCGCGCCGTCCGAGCGGGCGACGGGGTGGCGTGCCTGGCTGATCACCGAGATCGCGATGACCACCATGGACAGACCGAGCATCACCAGGACGGCGACGAGCGGTGCCGGGCCCCTGTCGGCGGGTTCGTCAGCGGCGGAATCGGCGCCGGGCAGCCGGCCCCGCAGGGCGATCCCGGCGAGCAGGATCAGCACGATCACCGTGACCGTGCGTGCTGTCGCCTTGTCGGCACCCGGCATCGGCTAACCCTCGGCAGATCGCCGGCCGCCGGTGCGACGGCCGGCCGCCCTCATCCTGACACGGGGTGCCGCGCGGGCGGCGCCGAACGGGCGTCAGGTCAGAACATCTGCCAGTCCGACGCACCGTCGGGCTGGTTGTAGATGCCGGTCGAGTTCTTGATCACGACGGCGTCACCGCTGCCGAAGTTGTCGAAGAACCATTGAGCGTTGGCGGGGCTGAGGTTGATGCACCCGTGGCTGACGTTGCTCTCGCCCTGGGAGCCCACCGACCACGGCGCGCTGTGCACGAAGACGCCGCTGTTGTCGATGCGGACCGCATCCTGCACCTTGAGCTTGTACCCCTCACCGGACGGATCGTCGACCGGCACCCCGTAGGTGGAGGAGTCCATCACGATGTCGGCGAACTTCTCCAGCACGTAGTAGGTGCCGTTCTTCGTGTCGTAACCCTTCTTGCCCATCGAGACGGGGAAGGTCTTCACCAGTTCGCCGTTGCGGTGGACCTCCATCGTCAACGACTTGTTGTCGATGGTGGCCACCAGCTGCTCGGGGACGGTGAAACTCGACTTGGTGCCCGACGCGTCGATGTTCACCACCGTGCCCGCCGGCCAGAAGTCCTGCGGACGCCAGCGCACCTGGGTGTCACTGGTCCAGTAGAAGCGGCCCGGCACCGGCGGGTTCGACGAGATGTGGATCGCCTGTTCGGCCAGCGCGCGGTTGGCGATGGGTCGCTGGAAGTTGATGTAGATCGGCTTGGCCGCACCCGCGATCGACCCGTTCACCGGGTTGAACGTCGGCGGCGCGAACACCGGCTTGCCGACGTAGGGCGTCGGGTTCTGGCCGGCCGGGGTGCCCTCGGGAATCGGCAGGGGCTGCGCGGTGGCCGCCAAGGGGTCGGTCGCGGCCGGCGCCGGGTAGGCGAACGGATTCGCCGGCGGTGGCGCCGGGGCGGCCGGAGGCGGCGGTGGGGCCAACGGATCGACCGGTGCCGGCGGTGGCGGCGGCGGCGCCGGTTGTGCCAGCGCCGGCGGCGCGCTCAGCACCAGCCCTCCCAGCAGTCCGGCCGCGAAGATCGCGGTGGTCAGCTTCCGCACAGTCCGCTGCGGCATGCGATACCTCCAGTCCCAGATCAAGGTCCAGTGTCGCACAGGACCCGGGCCCGCCACCCCCGGTCGGGGTTCACGATCACCGCTCCCACGCCACCGCGGGGGTCCTGAACAGGTCGGATCGGCCCACCGCACAGGCCAGCACCACCGCGGTGACGGCGGTGGAACCGGCCAGCACCGGGCCCGCACCCGCCCACTGGTAGAGCACACCGCCGCCCAGCGCGCCGGCCACGATGCCGACCTGGAAGGCCGCCACGTACACCCCGGACGCCCCGTCGGGATTGTCCGGGGCCGTCCGCATGACCGCCGCCTGCAACATCGGCGGGACCGCCGTCGAGGCCGCACCCCAGGCCACGACCGCGACCGCGCCCACGAACAGCAGGAGCCGCCCGGTGTGATCTGCGTACGCCAGGGCGGTCAGCACACCGAACGCCGCCGCCATCACCCCGAGACAGCCGACCACCGCCAGGTGCGGCCGCCGGTCCCCCGGCCGGGCCAGCGCCGCCATCCCGATCAGGCCGGCGATCCCGAATGCCGCCAGCAACCACGCCGAGCGCGCGCCGGGCACGCCCACCACGTCCTGGATGACGACGACGATGAACGTGTACGCCAGGAAGTGCCCGGTCACGCCGAGCAACGTCAGCACCGCCAGTGTGACCAACCGGGGGTTGCGGGGCCGCGGGGTCTCCCGGCCGGCCGCGCTCGCCGGCGACCGCATCGGCGGCAGCGCCCGCCAGGCCGCGATCGTGACCGTCGCGGCCGCTGCGGTGACGACGACGACCGCCGTCCGCCACCCCCATAGCTGGCTCATCGCCGCGGTGAGCGGATTGCCCACCACCAGGGCCAGGCCGGTGCCGGCGTAGACCGCGGTGGTGGCGCGGGCGGCGTGGCCGGCCGGCACCAGGCGCACGCCGATCGGGGCGATGACCGACCACATCAGGCCGTGGGTCAGCGCGCACAGCACCCGGCCGGAGGCGAGCACCGCGAAGTTCGGGGCGAGCGCGCAGACGGCCTGCGATCCGGTCAGGCACACCAGCGTCAGCAACAGGGTGCGGCGCCGCGGCCACGACGCGGTCAGCCGCACCAGCGGCATCGTCGTGACCGCGGCGATCAGCGCGTATCCCGCGAGCAGTGTGCCGACCAGCGCCTCGCTGACGCGCAGGTCGGCCGCGATCGCCGGCAGCGCGCCGATCGGCAGCACCTCCGCGGTCACGTACACGAACGCGGCCGCCGCCAGCACCGTGAGCTGCCCGGCGACCCGCGGCGTCCAGGCCCGGGTCAATCGACCGTCATCGCACTCCGGCCGGCACGGCGACCTCCCAGCGCCACAGCGGTCCGTCGTCGGGATCCTCGATCTCGGCGACCCGCTGGAAGCCGAGGCGGCGCAGTACCCCGGTGGACGGGTTCTCGTTCGCGCGGGTGTGGGCGACGACGGTTCTCAGCCGTCCCGTCGCGGACATCGCCTTGCCGATCATCGCCCTGGCGGCGGCGGTGGCGTAGCCGCGGTTGCGGAACTCCGGGGCGATCTCGTAACCGATCTCCACCACACCGTTTCGCGGTGGCCCGACGAAACCCCCCGACCCGACCAGCAGCGCACCCCCGTCGGCGAGAAAGAAGTGCATCCACCACCCCGCCTCGTGCGGATGGTCGGTCAGCTTCCCGAGCGTGAACTCGATCGCCTCGGGGAACTCCGGCCAGCCGTCGGGCACGGCGCATCCGAGGAGTTCACCGAACGCCGTCCGGTCGCTGCGCAGCGCGGTCAGATGCTCGACGGTGGCGGGCAGCACGACGACATCGGTCACCTCAGCAGTGTGTCAGGACCGCACGAGCCGCGCGATCGCCGCGCTCGCCTCGGCGAGTTTGGCGTCGGCCTGTTCACCACCCTCGGCGACGGCCTGGCTGACGCAGTGCCCGAGGTGCTCGTCGAGCAGGCCCAGCGCGACGGACTGCAGCGCGCTGTTGACAGCGCTGATCTGGGTCAGGACGTCGATGCAGTACTTGTCGTCCTCGATCATCTTGGCGATGCCGCGGACCTGACCCTCGATGCGGCGCAGCCGTTTGGCGTAGTTCGCCTTCTGCGCCGAATAGCCATGTACCGCAACGTCTTCGGGATCACCTGTGGACATAGCTAACCCTCCAGCATCTGCTTCATCTGGGCGATCTCGGCCTGTTGGGTCTCGACGATGTGCTCGGCCATCGCCTTGGCGTCGGCGTTGTCGCCGTTGGCGATCTCGGCCTTGGCCATCTCCACGGCACCCTGGTGGTGGCTGATCATCGATTCCAGCCACAGTGTGTCGAATTCGGCGCCGCGCAGCGACTCGAGGCGCTTCATGGTGGCGTCGTCGACCATGCCGGGCATCGCCATGCCGTGGCCGCCGTGGTGCATCCCGGCCTCGGGGTCCTGACCCCAGCTGCGCAGCATCCCCGCCAGCTGGTCCATCTCGGGGCCCTGCGCGGCGGCGATCGCCGAGGCGAGTTCGAGCAGCGCCGGGTCGCTGGAGCGGTCCCGCGCCAGATCCACCAGCTGCAGCGCCTGCTCGTGGTGCGGCATCATGTCCCGGGCGAACACGATGTCGTCGGCGTTGTGCGGCGCCTGGCCGGCACCGGCGGCCTGATCGTGGCCGGCTCGGTCGTGGCCGGCGACCTCGTCATGGCCGGGCCCGGAATGCTGACCGTGGTCGGTGTTGCCGTCGCCCTGCTGCGGCTCGGTGCTGGTACACGAGGACAGGAACAGCGCCGCGAGGAGCGCGGCGAACAGGGCGAGCGGCCGGAGGGTGCGTGACGTCATGACCCCACCCTACCTGGATACCCCAAGGGGGTATGAGAATTGGTTTGGCCGGGTGAAACGCCGGAGGCATAATCGATAGATGCCCTCAGGAAGTTCAGAGACCGGAGCCGCACGTCCGGCGGAGCCCGACATCAAACCCCGCAGCCGCGACGTCACCGACGGTCTCGAGAAGACCGCCGCCCGCGGGATGCTGCGCGCGGTCGGCATGGGCGACGACGACTGGGTCAAACCGCAGATCGGGGTGGGCTCGTCGTGGAACGAGATCACGCCGTGCAACATGTCGCTGCAGCGGTTGGCGCAGGCTGTCAAGGGCGGTGTGCACTCCGGCGGCGGTTACCCGCTCGAGTTCGGCACCATCTCGGTGTCCGACGGCATCTCGATGGGCCACGAGGGCATGCACTTCTCGCTGGTCTCCCGCGAGGTGATCGCTGACAGCGTCGAGACCGTCGTGCAGGCCGAGCGCCTCGACGGCACGGTGCTGCTGGCCGGCTGCGACAAGTCGATCCCCGGCATGCTGATGGCCGCCGCGCGCCTCGATCTGGCGTCGGTGTTCCTGTACAACGGCTCGATCATGCCCGGCGTCGCGAAGCTCACCGACGGCTCCGAGAAGGAAGTCACGATCATCGACGCCTTCGAGGCGGTCGGGGCGTGTGCCCGCGGGCTGATGTCGCGCGAGGACGTCGACATCATCGAGCGCGCGATCTGTCCCGGCGAAGGCGCCTGCGGCGGGATGTACACCGCCAACACCATGGCGTCGGCGGCCGAGGCGCTCGGTATGTCGTTGCCGGGCAGCGCCTCTCCGGTGGCCATCGACAAGCGGCGCGACGAGTACGCGCGCCGGTCGGGTGAGGCGGTCGTCGAGATGCTGCGCCGCGGCATCACCGCGCGCGACATCCTCACCAAGGAGGCCTTCGAGAACGCGATCGCCGTCGTCATGGCGTTCGGCGGGTCCACCAACGCCGTGCTGCACCTGCTGGCCATCGCGTGGGAGGCCAACGTCAAGCTGTCGCTGGAGGACTTCACGCGCGTCGGGCAGAAGGTGCCGCACCTCGCGGACGTCAAACCGTTCGGCCGTCACGTCATGAAGCACGTCGACGAGATCGGCGGTGTGCCCGTGGTGATGAAGGCACTGCTGGACGCCGGGCTGCTGCACGGCGACTGCCTGACCGTCACGGGTCAGACCATGGCCGAGAACCTCGCCCACATCGAACCGCCGGACCCCGACGGCAAGGTGCTGCGCGCGATGAACAACCCCATTCACCCCACCGGCGGCATCACGATCCTGCACGGATCGCTGGCTCCGGAGGGCGCGGTCGTGAAGTCGGCAGGCTTCGACTCCGACGTGTTCGAGGGCACCGCAAGGGTTTTCGAGCGGGAGCGGGCCGCCCTGGACGCACTCGAGGACGGCACGATCACGCACGGCGACGTCGTCGTCATCCGCTACGAGGGCCCCAAGGGCGGGCCCGGGATGCGCGAGATGCTGGCCATCACCGGTGCGATCAAGGGCGCAGGCCTCGGCAAGGACGTGCTGCTGATGACCGACGGCCGGTTCTCGGGCGGCACCACCGGCCTCTGCGTCGGCCACATCGCCCCGGAGGCCGTCGACGGCGGGCCGATCGCGTTCGTGCGCGACGGCGACCGGATCCGGCTCGACGTCGCCAACGGCACGCTCGACCTGCTGGTCGACGAGGACGAATTCGCCTCGCGCAAGACCGGTTTCGAGCCGTTGCCCCCCGTGTACACCACCGGCGTGCTGGCCAAGTACACGAAGCTGGTCGGCTCGGCCGCGGTCGGCGCGGTCTGCGGCTAGGCCTCTCCGCCGACGCCGACCATCCGATCGATGCGCTGCAGCGCGACGGCAAGCACCGGCAGATAGGCGCCGGCCCACACCGGTGCGCTCATATACAGGCGGGTCCCGGCCTCGGTCGGTTCGACGCCGTGCGCGGTCGCGGGTACGCCCGCCACCTGCCACGCCCAACGCCGGACCGGCTCGAATTCGGTGATCGTGAACGGCAGCGGGATGCCCACCGGCGTGTAGACCTTCCCGCGTTCCCCGAGGCCGAGTTCGGTGCCGTCGAGCAGCTCGGCGCCTGCCACGGTCGGACCCCATTTCGGCCAGGCGTCGAGGTCGACGAGCACCGACCAGACCGCCGCGGGCGAGGCGTGGACCACCCGGTCGACGGTGAGCATGCCGTTTCGGAAACAGATCCCCATGCCGCTCTGATACCCCGTTTCGCGGCTACGTCACGAAACCGGATTCGCGACTACGTCACGACGGCGACCGCGAAACCGTCCCAGTTCTTGGCACCGACGGTCTGGATCGCCGCGGTGCTCAACCTCGGGTGGCTGCCCATCATCTCGAGCATCTCGCGCACGGCCTGAGCCTGCAGGTCGTCGGGCGCCGGGTCGTAGATGCGGCCCATGCGGGTGACGTTGTCGACGACGATCACCGTGCCCGGCCTGCCGAGCTTGATCGCCCACTCGACGTAGGCGACGTTGTTCTCCTTGTCGGCGTCGATGAACACCAGGTCGAACGGCGCGCCGTGCTGCAGGGTCGGCAGGGTGTCGAGCGCCGCCCCGACCAGCACCTCGACCCGGTCGGCGACACCGGCGCGGGCCAGGTTCGCCCGGGCCACCTCGGCGTGGCGGGGGTCGAACTCGAGGGTGATGACGTGCCCGTCCGGCCCGGCACCGCGGGCCAGGTTGATCGTGCTGTAACCGGCGAGGGTGCCGATCTCCAGCACTTGGCGCGCACCGGTGACGGCCGCCAGGATGGACAACAGCCTGCCGTGCTGTGCGGACACCTCGATCTGCGGCATCCCGGCTGCCGCGGCCGACTCCCTGGCCGCGATCAGCGCTTCGTCCTCGGTGTGCAGCACACGGTCGAAGAGCTGGTCGACCACCTGTGGATTGGGCTCGCTCACGTCGCACACGTTAATCCGTGGAACCGCCACCCAACCGGACCCCCTCCTCGGCGTACACCACCCGCAGCACGTGGGACACCTCCGGACCCATCACGGCCTCGGCGACCTCGCAGAACGTGGACGCGAACGCGGGGCCGTGCGCCGGTTCCGCGCGGCACAGATGGTGGGTGATCTCGTGCAGCACCACCAGCTCGCGCAGCGCCCAGGTGGTCTGCCGCTCGGGGACGGCGATGACGGCCCGGCCGTCGGCGACCTCGTAGTGCGCGGCCGTCACGCCCCGGCGGGCCCGCACCGTGAGCGGACCGGCCTCGGGCCAGCCGTGCCGGATGTGCGGGTGGGCGAGGACGCGGTCCACGTAGGCCTGCACCGAGGCCACCGACGCGAAACGCGCCTCAGTCGGCAACGTCAGCTGGGCGCCGAGGAACTCGATCACCTGGTTGCCCCGCTCGGCCGCCCGGTCGAACAGCGTCCGGACGAACTGCTCCGCGGCGTAGACCTTCGCGCGCTGGGTGTCGCGGCCGCTCACGTCTCCAGCGCCGTGCGGGCGCCGGCCAGTTCCTGGCTCGGACCCAGCCGCGCCCGCCGTCCGGCCCGGTCCCCGGCCCGTCGCGCCGCCGACGAGTACCCGGCCGTCGCGCTCGTCGCGCGCCAGGTCCCGCGCGCCTGCGACGCCTCCCGGTAGAAGTCCTTGAGCTCGAGGTCTTTGTCCCGCAACGCGATCGCAGTGCCCGGCCGGCCGTTCTCCTCCTTCGCCGCCGCGGCCAGCGCCTCCTCACGGGCCTCGCTGAGCCGCCGGCCGATCCGCGCGCCGAACGCCAACTGGAAGTTCAGCCGCGCCGTGATGGCCGGAGTGGGCCGGTGCGCGCCCGAGGCGATGTAGGCCTGCGACGCCTTGACCATCTGCATCACCAGGCCCGCATACAGCGCATGGCTGGCGTCGATGTCCTCGGCGAAGCCGTAGGCGTGCACGAACGTCGAGTTGGACGCGACGTCGCATTTGACGTCGTTGGCGGCGGCGATGACCACGAACAACTGCACGTACGTCCGTAGGCCGCGGGTGCCCGCTTCGCCGATCGTGATCGTGCGCTGCACGGGCATCTGCGCCTTGGTGCGCTGATCGGTGTGGGAACGCGCCACCGCGAGGTCGATCGACGTCGCCGTGGCCAGGCGCTGCGCGGCCGCCATGAACGCGTCGGCCTCGTGCACGTTGTCGGTGCCCTCGGCCTGGCGCAGCAGGGCCGCGATGCGCGCCAGCATCTTGTCGTCACTCATGCGCAATCCGCTGCGCTTCTCGCTTGTCACTCATGCGGCCAACCTAGGCGAGAGACCCGACATCACTTGGTGACGAACCCGTCCAGCGCCTCCACCACCTGTGGAGAAAGTGGCGCCTGTTGAGCGTAGTTCGCGACGTTGTCGGTCGGGTCGTCGCGCAGCACGTGGTTGACGCCGTCGAGTTCGACGACGGTCAGTTCGGTGTGCCGCAACGCGTCCGTCAACGGCCGCAGCGCATCGCACGTGGCCTGCCCGTCGGAGTTCGAACACGTCAGCAGGACCGGGGTACCCGCGGGCACCTTCGCGGCCAGCGCGATCGGATCCACCTTGTCGGCCTCGATGACGGCCTTGATGTTGCCGGGGTTGACGATCGCGCCGAGGCCTTCCGGGAGTTGTGCGGGCACGGTGCCCCTGGTGCGGATCTCCTCGACCGCGGCCAGCCAGTTGGCCAGCACGGTGGGATCGGCTTCGCCGCGGACGCGTCCGGTGATGATGTCGAGGTAGCGGGCGGCCAGCGGCTGCAACAGCGCCAGCGAATGCACCGCCGGATCGTTCGCGGCGGCCAGCGACATGGCGTGGACGGTGCCCTCCCCGAGCGCGTAGACCGAGATCCGGTCGCGCGCGGTGGCCGGCTGTTCGGCCAGGAACCGCAGCGCGGCGGCCGCGCCCGCGGTGTAGACGGCGGTGCCGACGTCGGCCGGCCTGGTGGCGTACGGCCCGAGGCCGGTGCGCCCGGTGCCCACCTTGTCGTAGCGGAGGCTGGCGACGTCGCGTTCGGAGAGCAGTTCGGCGAGTTGGCGCATGTTGCCGACGGGGCCCGCCACCGCGTTGTCGCCGTTGCGGTCGGTCTGTCCGCTCTCGGAGATCAACAGCGCGGCCGGGCCGGGGGTGTCCGTGTGCCGGTAGGTGCCGTGGATGGTCAGGCCGTCGGCGGCGAAGGTGACCTCATCGTCGGTCCAGCCCGCCTGGGCGGCCGGCGCAGACCTGTCCTCGCCGGCCGAGCCGCACCCGGCCACCAGCAGCACCGTCGCCGCGCACGAAACAATCCGCCCGACAACGTGTTTCACAGGCGGACCTCGATCCACGAGGTGACGTCGTCGAGAACCAGCGCCTGCTCCGGCTCGTTGAACACCTCGTGGAACAGATCCGGGTACACCTTCAGGTGCACATCCTGGGCGCCCACGCACTCGACCAGCCGGTGGCTGCCCTCGACCGGGATCAGCCGGTCCTTCTCGCCGTGCACCACCAACAGCGGTGCGGTCACCGCGCCGGCGCGCTGCGGCATGGTCTCGCCCACGGTGAACAGCCCGCGCGCGACGCCGGCGGGCAGCTTGCCGTGGTGCACGAGCGGATCGGCCTTGTAGGCGGCCACCACCTCCGGATCGCGCGACACCGCGTCGGCGTCGAGTTCTTCGACCGGCACCCCGGGGGCGATGCGGCCCACCAGCTTCGCGACGGTCACCAGCCACGGCTTGACCGCGGACTGCGCATAGACCGCGGGTCCGGACAGCACCATCGCCGCGTAGTCGCCCGGGTGCTCGGCGCCGTAGGCGAACACCACGCCGCCGCCCATGCTGTGCCCGAGGACGATGCGGGGCAGGTCCGGGTGCTCACGGGCCGCGATGCCGACGAGGGTGTGGAAGTCGCCGGTGTATTCGGAGATGTCGCGCAGGTAGACGCGCTTGCCGCCGGAGCGGCCGTGGCCGCGGTGGTCGAGGGCGTAGACCGCGAGCCCGGCGTCGCCGAACCGCTGGGCGACGTGGTCGTAGCGGCGGGCGTGTTCGGCGTAGCCGTGGGAGAGCACGACCACGCCGCGCGCGGGCACGTCGGGCGTCCAGGTGTCGTAGACGATCCGTACCCCGCCGACGCCGTCGAATTGTCGCTCGCTGCGGGTGCTGGCCATGGCTCGAAAGACTATCGGTCGCCGCCGGCCTGACGGGGTGCCGGATGTCGGTCATCGTGCGTAAGCTCGCGACCGTGACCGTCCTGGCTCGCACCGTCGATGACGGCCGTGACGACAGCCGCGCCGAAGACGCGTTCCTCGCCGATGCGCAGAAGTATCGGCGGGAACTGCTCGCGCACTGCTACCGGATGACCGGGTCGCTGCACGACGCCGAAGACCTCGTGCAGGAGACATACCTCCGGGCGTGGAAGTCCTACAGGGGGTTTCAGGGCAAGTCGTCGGTGCGCACCTGGCTCTACCGGATCGCGACCAACACCTCGCTGACCGCACTCGACGGCCGGGCGCGGCGCCCGTTGCCGACGGGTCTCGGCGCCCCCAGTTCCGACCCGGTCGACGACATCCACGAACGCGCCGAGGTGCCGTGGCTGCAGCCGCTGCCCGACGATGCCGGCGATCCGTCGAGCATCGTGGGCTCGCGTGAGTCGGTGCGCTTGGCGTTCATCGCGGCGCTGCAGCACCTCTCCCCGCGGCAGCGCGCGGTGCTGGTGTTGCGGGAGGTGCTGCAGTGGAAGGCCGCCGAGGTCGCCGACGCCCTCGGCACGTCGACCGCGGCGGTGAACAGCCTGCTGCAGCGGGCACGGGCCCAACTCGACGCCATCGGCCCGAGTGAGGACGACGTGCTGAGGCCGCCGGAATCACCCGAGGCGCAAGATCTGCTGGCGCGCTACATCGCGGCGTTCGAGACCTACGACATCGACAAACTGGTCGACCTGTTCACCGCCGACGCCGTGTGGGAGATGCCGCCGTTCGACGGGTGGTACCAGGGC
Source organism: Mycobacterium sp. IS-1496 (assembly GCF_001499995.1). Taxonomy (GTDB): domain Bacteria; phylum Actinomycetota; class Actinomycetes; order Mycobacteriales; family Mycobacteriaceae; genus Mycobacterium. The sequence continues at coordinate 3,289 of NZ_LQIU01000024.1, read as the reverse complement.
CCGCGCGACATCGTGCTGCTGTCGAAGACGCACTGCCCGGCCGAACGGGCCGGTGACATGCGGTTGATCCCCACCACCGCCAACGGGCAGACCGCGGCGGCGCTGTACATGCGAAACCCTGAGACCGGCAGGCACGAGGCCTTTCAACTGCATGTGCTCGACGTGACGCCCGACGGGGTGTCGCACGTCGTGGCGTTCCACGCGACGACGTTCGCGCCGTTCGGGTTGGCGGACACGCTGTAGGTCGTCGAGTCTCGGAGTTTCGTCACAGCCCCGGTCCTGCTGACCACGTGGCTCACTGGTGAGGTAGATCACGCAAGATGTACCGTTGAACCTGTAACGATCTTGACCCTAGCCAGCAAACGCAATAATGCACGCTCAACCCCGTTGAACGCGAGGGAAAACCCTCTATAGCGAATCTCGATCGACAGATATCTTCGATCCCACAGCCTTAGAGAAACCTTAAAGGGAGCGAAGAGAGTGATGAAGATGTCGCATAAAGCCGAGGGCGCGCGGGCGCGGAGGCGGCGGCTCAGCAAGAAGCAGGTCAAGAAGGCCGGCCTCATGGGCGGCATTGCAGCAACGGCCGTCGCCGTCGGGCTCACACCGACGCTGGCTAACGCCGCATCGAGCGAGACCTACTTCGTCGGGTTCCCGGACTGGCTGCCGATTTCGGAGGGCGCGACGCTGCCGTCGGACCCAGTCGCGATCAACAACGCAATCGTCGCCGCCAAAGACGACGATCCGCTGATCGGCTGGGGCACCGGCGGCGTCGACCTGAAGCCGGTGTTTGTGCCCTGGTACACGCCGGTCAATCCGCTGGACCCCACCAACGCGAATCAGGATCAGTACTACACCCCCGGCGACTGGGGTCAGACCGGCTCGCAGACGGTGAGCTACAGCGGCCCGAATCCTCTGTATAAAGACGCTTACGACAAGGCCTACCAGTTGGCCTACAACTACGACGTCGCATACACCGTCGTCTATGCCCGCATCTCGAAGTCGGAATATGACAAGGCGTATGCGCGATTCTCGGCGGGGTGCGGCGGCGGGTTCGGAGGCAGCCTCTGCAAGGCAGACGCTGTTAGGAAGGCGACCGCCGAAGCAAAGCGCATCGCCGACGCACAGGCACCGGCGGTAGCCCAGGCCGAGGCCACGCAAATCGCGCTCGATGCGGCCCGCGCCGCTGTAAAGAACATCCCGCAAACCATCAACTTCAGCGAGGAGATCCCCGAGTACGGCTGGGTCGAAGACGGCTACTGGACCACGACGACGTCGGGTCAATGGGTCGCCTCGCCCGCGGACGTCGCTGACCTCCCGACTGCCGGTCAGCTGGTCTACCTCGCGAAGGCGGTCGACAACGGTGACCTCAGCGCGCTGGCTCCGATCCTGAACTGGACCGCGTACCTCACCAACGTCAACCTGATCGCCTACGGCGACGGTGCCATCGCGGCCGGCCAGGCATATCAGGCCTTCATCGACAGCGCGCGAGGCGAAACGCACGAGGGCTACGACGCGTTCGTCATCGGCGATCCGCAGACCGGGCCCCGCAGAATCCGAATCACCTTCGGCGACGGCGTGGTCACGGTGCACCAGACGGATACCACCAACAACCCGTTGGAGATCCCACTGCCGAATGACCTCGAGTTCCCCGATGCCCCGCCGGTCGGCTGGGAGTCGGTGCAGGACGGCGGTGTCGTCGACCTGACCGTGCTGTCCCTCGTGCTCGTTCGCAACCCGGGACGGGCGAACGGTGGTCTCTACGCACGGTTCGCGCCGATCTATGAAGAACTGACCGGCGTCAACCCGGTCAGCCCCGAACGGCAGGACGTGCTGCCCGAAGGTGTCGATCCGGAGCTCATCACCAAGCTCCTCACCGGCAATGCCGGTGATATCTCAATGGACGAACTGGGCAACATCCAGGCTGTCATCGATTCGGTCGACGGCAAGCCGATCGTCGTCACGCTCAAGGCGGACGTCGGCTGGCAGTACGACCTGATGTCGGACGCACCGGCCACGGCGAATCCAATCGCTTGGGCGAATTCTGTTGCGTCCGCGATCTTCTTGACCAACCTCATCACCGGCACAGACTTCAACAATCTCGGTGACGGGGCGAAAATCGGCCCCGACGGGACCCTGTACTACACCGTCCCGGTGGACGAACTGCCGCTGCTGGCCCCGCTGCGGATGCCGTCGCAGGCTCTCGGCCTGGCGACCGGCGACCTGAGTCAGAACGCCCCCCTCGCGGATGCCCTCGAGCCGGCGCTGAAGATTCTCGTCAACTCGGCATACACCGACGTCAAGCGCAATCCGGACGGCACGTGGACCCGCACCCTCGACGAGTTCGGAACCCCGACCCTCTTCGGAACGCCCACCCTGACCCGTGGGGAGGAAGCGTTGATGGTGGGCGACGTGATCGCCGCTCTGGGGCGTGGTTTCGGCGGAGAGCTGAACGAAGCGCTCCTGGAAACGGCCTTGCAGATGGCCGAGCGGCTCGATGTAGACGTGTCTGCGGAACAGCGCGCTGTGATCGACCAGGCGCTGCAGACGCCCGGCACATCGTTGACCGATGTCAGCCGACAGGTCGGCAACCAGGTGTCCAAGGTGCTGACCGCTGCAGACCAGCGGCTGCCGGAACGCCCGGCCGTCACTCAGGAGCAGCTGGCCGACGGGCAGCGCGAGGTCGGCAAGCGGCTCGCGGACGCACGTGACCAGGCCGAGGAGACCGCCGGCAACGTGTCGTCGGCGGCGAAAGAGGCTCGGAAGACGGTGGACGACGACCAAGCCTCCAAGCTGATCCGTCGCAATACCGTCTCGGTCAACGACGCAGTGAAGAAGGTCGGCGACGACCTCCAGAAGGGCGTCAGCAGAATCACCGACACGGTGAAGACCGCCGGCGAGAACCTGCGGCCGCAACGCACCGAAGCGGCGAAGTCGGACAGTAGCTCTGACGAATCAGGCGCTACGTCGTAACAACCGGCACAACGAAGCCCCGGGGTCCAGTGACCCCGGGGCTTCTGTAACTCCTCGAGTGTCGGGTTGTGGCACGGCCCGGCGCCTTGGGTTCAAGGCGTCTATGCAACAGCGGGTGGATTGAGTGGGTCGCACAGTAGCGCGTCGAGGGTTTCGGCGGGTGTTTTCCAGCCGAGGGTCTTGCGTGGTCGGTTGTTGAGCTTGGTTGCGACGTAGTCGAGGTAGTCGGCCGGAAAGACCGAGAGATCAGTGCCTTTGGCAAAGTACTGACGCAGCAGTCCATTGGTGTTTTCGTTGGTGCCGCGTTGCCACGGGG
>NZ_LQIU01000023.1 GCF_001499995.1 Mycobacterium sp. IS-1496 | reverse complement strand
CGGCCGCCCCCCCCGCCACCGCCTCCGCCGGTGTACGTCCCGCCCGCGCCGAACGTGGACGTGTGCGCCAGCGTCGGCAGACGGATCTCCGTCAGCGGCTGTATCTGACGGCATGATTCACTGACGCGGTGGATCGCGCATCGTTCGACCGGCTCTTCGACCTGACCGGCCGTACCGTTGTCGTGACGGGTGGCACCCGCGGCATCGGCCTGGCACTCGCCGAAGGGTTCGTGCTCGCCGGCGCGCAGGTGGTGGTCGCGAGCCGCAAACCCGATGCATGCGAGCGGGCCGCCGAACATCTGCGCGGCCTCGGCGGACAGGCGATCGGCGTGCCCACCCACCTCGGTGACATCGACTCACTGCAGGCACTGGTCACCCGTACCGTCGAGGAGTTCGGCGGAGTCGACGTCCTGGTCAACAACGCCGCCAACGCGTTGGCCCAGCCGCTGGGCGAGATGACGCCCGAGGCGTGGACGAAGTCCTACGACGTCAACCTGCGCGGACCGGTGTTCCTGGTGCAGCACGCGCTGCCGCATCTGAAGGAGAGCCGGCACGCCGCGGTGCTGAACATGGTGTCGGTCGGTGCCTTCAACTTCGCGCCGGGTGTGTCGATGTACGCCGCGGGCAAGGCGGCGCTGCTGTCGTTCACGCGGTCGATGGCCGCGGCGTACGCGCCGTACGGCATCCGGGTGAACGCGCTGGCGCCAGGGCCCGTCGACACCGACATGATGCGCAACAACCCGCAGGAGGCGATCGACGCGATGGCCGGCGCCACCCTGCAGAAGCGGCTGGCGTCACCCGACGAGATGGTGGGCGCCGCCCTGCTGCTGGTGTCCGACGCCGGCAGCTACCTCACCGGTCAGGCGATCATCGTGGACGGCGGCGGAACGCCTCGCTAGCCTCGCGCATCTCACCGCTCGTCGACGCCAGGATCTGGCTGCGGTTCTCGAGGTGGATGGCCTGTTCGAGACTGCCCGCCTCGAGGTTGGCCCACAGCACCTGCTTGGTCGATTCGAGACCGAATTTGCCGTAGCCGCACAGTGTTTCGGCCATGGCCAACGCGTCGTCGACGACGTTCGCCGACACCCGCGAGACCAGGCCCAGCCGTAGGGCCTCGGCGGCGTCGACCTGGCGCGCGGTCAGGATGAGGTCGAAGGCGTGCCCCGCGCCGACGATCCTCGGCAGGGTGTAACTCACGCCGATGTCGCAGCCGCCGAGGCCGAGTTTGATGAACTGCGTGCAGAACCGGGCGGTTTCGGAGGCGAGGCGGATGTCGGCCGCCGCCGCGATGGCGAACCCGCCGCCGTACGCCGGGCCGTTCACCGCGGCGATCACCGGTTGGCGCAGCCGGTGCAGCCGCGTCGTCAGCTCGGCGATGCGTTCCTGCCAGCGCATGCCCGAACGCGGGAACTCCGTACCGCCGCCGGTCGCCTCCGGGTTCGGGTCGGTGAGGTCCAGGCCCGAGCAGAACCCGCGTCCGGCGCCGGTCAGGACGACAACGCGGCAGTCGTTGTCGGCGGCGATGTCGCTCAGCGTGTCGTGGAAGCTCTCGACGAGCTCGTAGGACAGCGCGTTGAGCTTCTCCGGCCGGTTGAGGGTGACGACGGCGATGTCGGGCCGCGGGCGGCTCAACTCCAGGACGGTCATGACGGCCACGCTAGCGCTCGGAGCGGGGCACGCAGGCCTTGGCCCGGTCGAGGCCGGCACCGCCGAGACCACGGTTGTTGGCGCCGAATCGCCGAAGACCGTGCAACAACCGTAGTCTCGGCGCCGAGCGTCACCCCGCGCTGCGCCAACCGGCGACCCCGACGACGATCATCCGCAACTGCTTGACGGCGATCCGCTTGATCTCGGCTTGAGCGGCATCGGACGCGTCCGCCGTGTTTTCTATGGCCTCGGCAATCGAGATCATCGCGTTGACGATCAGGCTGGCCAGGATGTTGAGATCCTCGGCGCTCCACGTGTTCAGGCCGGGGAAGCGGGCCAGGTCGATCGCCAACTCCGAGGTGACCAACCGAATCTCGGTGCGGATCGCGTAACGCAGCACGGCCACCCCGCTGGAGCGTTCCCGGCCGATGAACCGCCAGTATTCGCGGCGCTGGTTCACGCCCTCGACGAGCATGTCCACCGAGGACTCGATGACCCGCTTCGGGTCCAGCTTGCCGGCGCGTGCGCTACGCAACAGATCGCGCAGCGCGCGGAACGACTCATCGATGAGGACCAGGCCCAGCGCTTCCATCGACTCGAAATGCCGGTAGAACGCGGCGGGCGCGATGCCGGCCTCCCGGGTGACCTCACGCAGGCTCAGCGCGGCGAAGCTGCGTTCCTCGAGCAGCGTCAGCGCGGCGGCGACGATGGCCCTTCGGGTGGCTTCCTTCTTCTCCTCACGCGACGCGGACTTGTCCCGAGAACGCGTTCCGGAGCGGCTTGTGCGTGAACTGGGCGTACGACTGTTCACAATGTGAAACCTACCACAAGCTGCTTTGACACCCTTGACGGATCCAGTCGTAACGGCGCACGGTGTACAAATGTTCACTCAAACGCGAAACCGGGGCCTGCGGGAGCGGGTGCTGCGCTCACCGCTGCTCGACCTGCTGACCGGGCCGCACGGCGTGGACCGGTACACCGAGCTCGTGACCCCGACGTGGACGCTGGGTGAGGCCCGCGCCAGGGTCGTCGCGGTCCGTCGGCAGACCCCCCGCAGCGTCACGCTGACGCTGGAACCGAATCAGGTGTTCACCGGCTTTCGGGCCGGCCAGCACCTCAACCTCACGGTCGAGATCGACGGGCGCCGCCGCACCCGCTGCTACTCACCGGCCAACGCCGAGGACTCCGGTCTCATCGAGCTGACGGTCGGCCGTCACGACGGCGGTCTGGTGTCGACGTACCTGTGCGATCACGCCCGTCCGGGGATGGTCGTCGGCCTCGACTCGGTCGGCGGTGACTTCACCCTGCCCGCGGCCCGGCCCCGGCGCATCCTGTTCATCGCCGGGGGCAGCGGCATCACCCCGGTGCTGTCCATGATCCGGACGCTGCGCGCCCAGGGGCACACCGGTGACCTCGCGCTGATCCACTACGCCCGCGGCGCCGCCGAGGCCTGCTACCGCACCGAACTCGCGGCGATGCCGGGTGTGCGGGTGTTCTACGGCTACACCCGCGACACCGCGGGCACCGATCTGGTCGGGCGTTTCTGCGCCGATCATCTGACCGCTGCGCTGCCCGATGCGGACGCCGTCTTCGTCTGCGGTCCGCCGGAACTCGCCGCCGCCGTCCGGGAGGTCCGTCCGGACGCACTGGCCGAGAGCTTCGTCCCGCCGACGTTCGCCGGGGCATCGTCGGGCGGCCGGGTCAGCTTCGCCGACAGCGGCGTCTCGGTGACCGACGACGGCCGCCCCCTGCTCGAGCAGGCCGAGGCCGCCGGCCTCACCCCCGAGAGCGGATGCCGGATGGGCATCTGCCACAGCTGCACCCGCCGCAAGACCAGCGGCGTGGTCAAGAACCTGATCACCGGCGCGGTCTCGGGTGTCGACGGCGAGGACGTGCAGATCTGCGTGTCCGCACCCGTCGGCGACGTCGAGATCGCGCTCTAGGAAAGGAGTTCGACATGACTTCCACGATCACTGCGCCGGCCGCCAAGGGCGTCGAGAAGACCGTCGCCGGCAAGACCGTCCGCCTGTCCGCCGAACAGCTCGAGGCGTTCGGCCGCGAACTCGACGCGCTGCGCGAGCAGGTGGTCGCCGACCTGGGTGAACGCGACACCACCTACATCCGCAAGGTCATCAAGGCCCAGCGGACGCTCGAAGTCGGCGGACGTGCAATGCTTTTCGGCGGCATCTTCCCGCCGTTCTGGCTCGCCGGCACGGCGATGCTGGGCCTGTCGAAGATCATCGACAACATGGAGATCGGCCACAACGTCATGCACGGCCAGTACGACTGGACCGGTGATCCGGCGTTGTCCAGCAAGAAGTTCGAATGGGACAACGCCTGCCCGGGCGACCAGTGGCGGCACTCCCACAACTACATGCACCACACCTACACCAACATCGTCGGCATGGACCGCGACATCGGCTACGGCATCCTGCGGATGAGCGAGAACCAGCGGTGGCAGCCGTATTTCCTCGGCAACCCGGTCTACGCGTTCCTGCTGATGGTGCTGTTCCAGTACGGCGTCGCGCTGCACGAACTGGAGACCGAGCGAATTCGGGCCGGTGAGATCAGCATCGCCGACAAGCGCGAGATCCTGCAGGGCATCTGGCGCAAGACCAAGAGCCAGACGCTCAAGGACTACGTGGCCTTTCCGCTGCTGGCCGGGCCGTTCGCGCCGTGGGTGTTCGCCGGCAACCTGACCGCCAACCTGATGCGTAACGTGTGGTCGTACATGATCATCTTCTGCGGCCACTTCCCCGAGGACGTGCAGGAGTTCTCGATCGAGGAGACCAAGGCCGAGTCACGCGGCCAGTGGTACTTCCGCCAGATCCTCGGCTCGGCGAACCTCAGTGGCGGCAAGCTCTTCCACATCCTCAGCGGCAACCTGTCGTTCCAGATCGAACACCACCTGTTCCCCGACGTTCCCGCCCACCGCCACGCGGAGATCGCACCACAGGTGCGCGACATCTGCCGCCGCTACGGGTTGCCCTACAACACCGGCCCGCTGCCTCGCCAGTTCGCCACCGTGGTGCGCAAGATCGTGCGGCTGGCACTGCCGAACTGACCGGGTCACCAGCCCCTGCGGTGCGGCTGCGAGCCGACGAGCTCTCCCTTGCCCGCGACGTCGCGGCTGCGGTAGACGATGTACGGCCGGAACAGGTAGCCGATCGGCGCGCTGAACACGTGCACCAGCCGGGTGAACGGCCACAGGCAGAACAGCACCAGCGCGATGATCACGTGGATGTGGAACCACAGCGGCGCCATCGCCATCAGATCGCCGCGCGGCTGCAGAATCCAGATGGACCGGAACCAGGGCGAGACCGTCTGGCGGTAGTCGTGTTCGGCGCCGACCGGAGTCGCCCCGATCAGCGTGCAGGCCAGCCCCGCGATGATGGCCATCACGAGCACCAGGTACATCACCTTGTCGTTGACGGTCGTCGCGAGGAACACCGGTCCGGTGGTGCGGCGCCGGAACACCAGCAACGCGATACCGGTCAACGTGGTGACACCGGCGATCGCCCCCAGCACCAGCGCCTGGACGTGATAGGCGTGGTCGCTCAGACCGACCGCCCTGGTCCAGGATTCGGGGATCACCAGGCCGATGACGTGCCCCACGATCACCACCAGGATGCCGAAGTGGAACATCGGGCTGCCGATCCGCAGCAGACGCGATTCGTACAATTGCGACGAGCGCGTGGTCCAGCCGAACTTGTCGTAGCGGTAGCGCCACCAGATGCCCACGACGACGATCGCCAGCGTCACGTACGGGGCCACATCCCAGAAGATCTCCCAGCCCGACATCTCAGCTGCCTCCTCGGGTGCGGCGTGGCGGTACGGTCAGCGTGAACGGCTGCAGGCCGACGGCTTCGGCGGGAGGCCCGTCGGCGGCCAGTTTCCGGGCCCGGCGCACATCGGCGTCGGTGGCGGCCGGCAGCGTCGCCAGCACGGCGGCGACGGTGTCCGCGTACGGCGAATCGGCCTCGCGCAGGGCCCGGTGCAGCACCTCGACCGGCACCCGGTGCTCGCCGAGCAGCCGGGCCCCGGCCTCCGGATCGACGGTCGCGGCGAACTCCAGCACCACCGGCAGGTAGTCGGGCGCCTCGTCGGCGGGCGGCGTCATCCCCGCGGCGCGGTACACCTGCGCGAAGGCCAGCATCGCGCCGCCGCGGTTGCGGGTGTCACCGGCCGTCCAATACGTCAGGTACATCGTGGCGCGGCGGCGCAGGTCGAAGGTGGCGACGTAGTCCTGTGCGGCCCGCAACGGGTCGACCGAGCGCAGCGCGGCCACGGTACTCGAAAGACGCTGCGCGGCAACTCCGTCGAGATGGCCCAGCATCTGCTCGGCGGTCTCGAGCCTGCCGCGGTCTGGATAGCTGAGCAGCAGCGAGGCGCACTGCCACACGAGCCGATCCTCGAGGCCATGGCGGGACCGCTGGAAGAGTCTGGCGGTCTTCATCGCGAATCCCCGTTGTCCGGGAAGATCCCCGGCGGGGTGCCGCGGCCGTCCCAGTTGAGCAGGTTCACCCGTGACGGTCGGTCCGCATTGGCGGCCATGCCGTCGCTGGTCTGCCGGTGCTGCAGCGCGTGGAACGTCTCGACGGCCACTGCCACCGGGCCACCGCTGGCCTCACCGAACGGACCGGATTCATACATGCCCGGCCCGCCCTCGAATGACAGCGAACACCCGGGCTCCTCGGCCCCCGGGATCCCGCCGGCCGCGTAGGCCGTCGGAATCACGTACCGCTCATCGTATTTGGCGAGCGCCAGCAACCTGTACATGTCGTAGATCTGTTCCTCGGTCAAGCCGACCGACTGCGGGATGTGTGGCTGGGTCTCGCGCCCGAGGTTGATGTCGCGCATGTAGGAGCGCATCGCGGCGAGACGGCGCAGCACGTCCTCGACGACGGCGGTGTCCCCGGCGGTGAACAGTCCGGCCAGGTACTCGATCGGGATGCGCAACGCCTCCAGTGCGCCGAAGAGATTGCCCAGTTCCTCACCGTCGTGACCGTCGCGGGCCACCGCGTCGACGATCGGCGACAGCGGCGGGATGTACCAGACCATCGGCATGGTGCGGTATTCCGGGTGCAGCGGCAGCGCCACCCGGTAGGTGTGGATGAGCGCGTAGATCGGCGAGCGCTGGGCCGCGTCGATCCATTCGTCGGAGATCCCCTCGGCGCGCGCCCCGGCGATGACCTCCGGATCGTGCGGATCGAGCAGCACCCCCTTCTGCGCCTCGTAGAGGTCGGTGTCGTTCTCCACCGAGGCCGCCGCCAGTACCCGGTCGACGTCGTAGAGCACCAGGCCCAGATAGCGCAACCGGCCGACGCAGGTCTCCGAGCACACTGTGGGCAGGCCGACTTCGATGCGCGGGTAGCACAGCGTGCACTTCTCGGCCTTGCCGGTCTTGTGGTTGAAGTACATCTTCTTGTAGGGGCACCCGGACACACACATCCGCCAGCCGCGGCAGCGGTCCTGGTCGACGAGAACGATGCCGTCCTCGCTGCGTTTATAGAGTGCGCCCGACGGACACGACGCCATGCACGAGGGGTTGAGGCAGTGTTCGCAGATGCGCGGCAGGAAGAACATGAAGGTCTGCTCGAACTCGAGCCGGACCTGTTCGCTGACCTTCGCGAGCACCGGATCGCCGGGCACGATCTCGGGGGAGCCGCCGAGGTCGTCGTCCCAGTTCGCCGACCACGAGATCTTCATCGGCTCACCGCTGATCAGGCTGCGCGGCGGCGCCACCGGCATCTGCTCGCCCAGGGGCGCGGATGTGAGGTTCTCGTAGTCGTAGGTCCAGGGTTCGTAGTAGTCCTCGATGCTGGGCATCTTCGGGTTGGCGAAGATCCGCAGCAGCTTGCTCAACCGGCCGCCGTCGCGCAGCCGCAGCCGGCCTCTGCGGTCGCGGACCCAGCCGCCCCGCCACCGCTCCTGGTCCTCGTAGGTCCGCGGATAGCCTTGTCCAGGGCGGGTTTCGACGTTGTTGAACCACACGTACTCGGTCCCGGGCCGGTTGGTCCACGCCTGTTTGCAGGTGACCGAGCAGGTATGACACCCGATGCACTTGTCGAGGTTCATCACCATCGCCATCTGGGCCATGACCTTCATGGTCTGCCTCGCTCCTTCGTCGCCCGGCGCACTAGTAGGCCACCGTCTGTGAACGGCGCCGCACCACGGTCACCTCGTCGCGTTGATTGCCGGTGGGGCCGAGATAGTTGAACGCAAACGCGTTCTGCGCGTAGCCCCCGGCCAGATGGCTCGGTTTGATGAGCAACCGGGTCAACGAGTTGTGAATGCCGCCACGCCTTCCCGTGGTCTCGGTCAACGGCACGTCGATGGTGCGCTCCTGCGCGTGGTAGACGAACACCACACCCTCGGGCATCCGGTGGCTGACGATCGCCCGGCACACCAGCACGCCGTTGCGGTTGACGGCTTCGACCCAATCGTTGTCGCCCACGTCGATCTTCGCCGCGTCGACGGGGCTCATCCACATCGTCGGACCGCCCCGCGACAGCGACAGCATCAGCAGGTTGTCCTGGTACTCCGAGTGGATCGACCACTTCGAGTGCGGGGTGAGATACCGCACGGTCAACCCGACGCCGTCACGGCGGTCTCCGACGGCCGGTTCGCCGAACAGGCGGGCCATGTCCAGCGGAGGACGGTAGACGGGCAGTTGCTCGCCGAGTTCCTCGAGCCAGTCGTGATCGAGGTAGAAGTGCATCCGCCCCGTCAACGTGTGGAACGGTTTGAGCTGCTCGACGTTGACCGTGAACGGGGCGTAGCGCCGTCCGCCGGTCTCGCTGCCCGACCACTCCGGGCTGGTGATCACCGGTACCGGACGGGCCTGCGCGTCGGCGTAGGTGATGCGGCGCTCCTCGCTGCCCTCGGCCAGGTGCGCGAGGTGCCGGCCGGTTCGTCGCTCCAGTTCGCGGAAGCCCTCGACCGCGAGCCGGCCGTTGGTGGTGCCCGACAGCGCCAGGATGGTGTCGGCCATGCGCTCGGCGGTGGTGATCGCCGGTCGCCCCGCTGCCGCGCCGGTCTTCAGCACCCCGAATTTCGCCGCCAGCTCCCGGGTTTCCTGTTCGGGCCGGGTGGTGATGCCTTTGGTGGTGAGCCCCAACCGCTCCACCAGCGGGCCGAGGCTGGCCCATTTGTCGGCGATCGCGGTGTAGTCGCGTTCGACCACCGCCAGCGGTCCCATCGTCTTGCCGGGGACCGGTCTCTCCCCGGTCACGCGCCAGTCGTTCTCGGTGCCGCCGGGATAGGCCAGCGCCCCGGGGGTGTCGTGTTGCAGGGCGCCGAGCACCACGTCGGTGCGGGTGCCCAGGTGCATCTTGGCCAGCGCGCTGAAGGTCCGGGCGATCGCGCCGAACGCGTCGTAGTCCGACCGCGTCTCCCACGGGGGATCGATGGCGGCGGTGAACGCGTGGACGTAGGGGTGCATGTCGGTGGTGTTGAGATCCGCCTTCTCGTACCAGGTCGCGGCGGGCAGCACGACATCCGACAGCAGCGTGGTCGAGGTCATCCGGAAGTCGATCGACATGAGCAGGTCGAGCTTGCCCTCGGGGATGTCGGCACTCCACTGGACATCGTTGGGCCGCAACGCCTCCGGGGTGGGCGTGGCCTGCAGATTCGACGCGGTGCCCAGCAGGTGCCGCAGGAAGTACTCGTTGCCCTTGCTCGAAGACCCCAGCAGGTTGGCCCGCCACACGTTGAGCACGCGCGGCCAGTTTTTCGGGTCGTCGGGATCGGTGACCGCGAGTTTCACCGCGCCCGAGGACAACTGCTCCGCCACGTAGTCGGCGATGCCGGATTTGTCGCGCCCGGCGGCCAGCGCCTCGTCGGCGATGTCGAGGCTGGACCGGTCGAACTGCGGATAGAACGGCATCCACCCCATCGCGGTCGACGCCGCCAGCACGTCCATCGTGTGTTTCCCGGTGAACCGGCCGCGGCCGGTCGGGCTGGCCAGCGCGTCGGCGCGGTATCCGTCGTAGCGCCACTGATCGGCGTGCACGTACCAGTACGAGGTGCCCGGCATCTGCCGCGGCGGGCGTGACCAGTCGGTGCCCATCGCCATCGTCGCCCACCCGGTCACCGGCCTGCACTTCTCCTGGCCCACGTAGTGCGCCCAGCCACCGCCGTTGCGTCCCATAGATCCGGTGAGCAGCAGCAGCGACAGCACCGCGCGGTAGGTGGCGTCACCGTGGAACCACTGACAGATGCCGGCGCCCATGATGATCATCGAGCGGCCGCCGGAATCCTCGGCGTTGCGGGCGAATTCACGGGCGATGCGGATCACCTGGCCGGCCGACACCCCGGTGATCGCCTCCTGCCAGGCCGGGGTGTACGGATGCTCGGCGTCGTCGTATCCGCCCGGCCAATCGCCCGGCAGCCCGGGCCGCGCCACCCCGTACTGGGCCAGCATCAGGTCGAAGACCGTGCACACCAGGTGGTCGCCCACCCGGCGCACCGGCACGCCGCGCCGAAGCGTCGTGCCGTGCCCGTCGACGGTGTCGAACCGCGGCAGCGCGATCGCGGTGGTCTCGGCGCCGTCGGCGGCCACGGTGAGGGCGGGGGAGAGCTCGCCGAGGTCGAGGTTCCACTTGCCGACACCGTCGTCGCCGTAGCGGAACCCGAGCGAACCCTGCGGGACGGCCACGTCGTCGGTGCGCCCGTCGAGCAGCACCGGTTTGAACGCCGCGTTCTCCACCCGGTGGCCCAGGTCCGCCGCGGTGAGCATCTTCCCGGGGACCAGCGCGCCGTCGCGGTCCTCGAGCTTCACCAGGAACGGCAGGTCGGTGTACTGGCGCACGTAGTCGACGAAGAACGGCACCCGCTGCCGGACGAGAAATTCGGAGAGGATGACGTGGCCCATCGCCATCGCCAGCGCCCCGTCGGTGCCTGCCGCACAGGGCATCCACTCGTCGGCGAACTTGGTGTTGTCCGCGTAGTCGGGGCTGACCGTGACGACCTTGGTGCCGCGGTAACGCACCTCGGCCATCCAGTGCGCGTCGGGGGTGCGGGTGACCGGGACGTTGGAACCCCACATCACCAGATACGCCGCGTCCCACCAGTCACCGGATTCGGGGACGTCGGTCTGGTCCCCGAAGACCTGCGGCGAGGCCACCGGCAGATCGGCGTACCAGTCGTAGAAGGAGGTCATCGCGCCGCCGATCAACTCGACGAACCGCGACCCGGCCGCATGGCTCACCATCGACATGGCCGGGATCGGCGAGAACCCGGCGACCCGGTCCGGGCCGTAGGTCTTCACCGTGTGCACGTGTGCGGCGGCGATCATCTCGGTCGCCTCGGCCCAGCTCACCCGCACCAATCCGCCCTTGCCCCTGGCCTGTTGGTAGCGGCGGCGGCGTTCGGGATCGGATTGGATGTCGGCCCAGGCGAGCACCGGATCGCCGAGGCGTTCCCTGGCCTCGCGGTACATCTGCACCAGCACGCCGCGCGCATAGGGGTACCGGACCCGCGTCGGCGAGTAGGTGTACCACGAGAAGGCCGCGCCCCGAGGACATCCCCGCGGCTCGTATTCGGGCCGGTCGGGGCCGACGGACGGATAGTCGGTCTGCTGGGTCTCCCAGGTGATGATCCCGTCCTTGACGTAGATCTTCCACGAGCACGACCCGGTGCAGTTGACGCCGTGGGTGGAGCGGACCACCTTGTCGTGGCTCCACCGGTCACGGTAGAAGACGTCGCCTTCTCGACCCCCGCGGCGGGTGACGGTCCGCAGGTCGTCGGAGATCTCGCCGGGGGTGAAGAACCGGCCGCTGCGTTCGAGCAGTTCCTCGACCACGCCGCCGGTGCGGGGTGCTCGGCTCACGTGGGCGTCCCCTTCGGTTGTGGTTCGCGGGCGTGCAGGCGCAGCGCGGTGTAGGCAAACGCGATCAGCGCGGTGGCCACCAGCAGCAGCAACCCGACGGTGTAGTCGTTGTCGACCGCGTCGTAGGTTCCGCCCATCACCAGCGGCGGGAAGTAGCCGCCGAGTCCGCCTGCGGCAGCGACGATCCCGGTGATGGAACCCACCGACTGCGCAGGCGAGCGGCGCGCCACCCAGGCGAACACCCCACCGGTGCCGACGCCGAGGAACAGCGCCAGGCTGATGAACGTGACCGCCGACCACAGGTCCGGCGGTGGCTGGAAGACTGCGACGAAGGCCAGCACCGCGGTGCCGGCGAACGACGCCAGCACGACGTACTTGGGTGGGATGCGGTCGGCGAGCGCACCGCCCACCGGCCTGGCGAGCACGGCCGCCAGAGCGAACCCGGCGGTGCGCGCGCCGGCGTCGACGGCGGAGAAGTCGTAGATGGTCTTGATGTAGGTGGGCAGGTAGTTGCTGAACGCGACGAACCCGCCGAACACGACGGCGTAGAGGAACGACATCTCCCACGTGACGCGGAGTCTCGCGGCCGCTTTGAGTTTCGGCAGCACCGCGTCGGTATTGGGTGCGAAGTGCGGTGAGTCGTGCATCGCGAGCAGGCAGATCACCGCGGTGAGTGCGAGCGCGATCGCGACGATCAGGTGGGTGGTGAACAGACCGAACCAGTTGACGAACCGCGGGGTGAAGAACGCCGACAGCGCGGTCCCGACCATGCCCATGCCGAAGACGCCGGTGGCGAAACCGCGGCGCGACGCCTCGTACCAGTGGTTGGCGAACGGGATGCCGACGGCGAATATCGTGCCGGCGATGCCGAGGAAGAACCCGAACACCAGCAGCAGTGGGTACGAACCGGCCGATCCGGCGGCCCCGACGGCGAGCACCGGGACGATCGAGGCCAGCGAGATGGCGATGAACATCACCCGACCGCCGAACCGGTCGGTGAGCGAGCCGACGACGATGCGGCCCAGCGACCCGACCAGGATGGGCGTGGCCACCAGCATCGACGCCTGGGTGCTGCTCAACGACAGGTCGCCGGCGTAGGTGGTCGACAGCGGGCCGATCATGTTCCAGGCCCAGAAGTTGATCGCGGAAACCCATGTGGCGAGGGCGAGGTTCATCCCTCGGCGTGCGCCTGTGTCCGGCGTGACGGCCGTGTTCACACCAAATAGGGAACCACCCGACGATGGCGCTGACATGGAATTGCGGAAAACTTTTGCATTAAAGCAACCAGTGGCGCGCCGACACTTCCGATGAGGTGCGGAAACGCCCGGAATACGTCAACGACCGTCGTGTCGGCGCGCCCGAACGGTCACCGCTGGCAGTGCGGGCACCAGTACGAGACCCGATCGCCGTCGCCGTCGCGCCGGATCGGGGTGCCGCAGCGGCGGCACGGCTTGCCTGCCCGGCCGTACACCCACACGTCGCGACCGGGGCGGGTGTCGCCGGTGGTGGTGCGGTTCCACCGGGACCTGTTCAGCCACAACATATCCCGAGCGCGCTGCACCATCCGCAACGGGTCCTTGAGCGCGCTCACCGGCGCGGTCGGCAGGTGCCCGGCGACGAAGCACAGTTCGTTGGCGTAGACGTTGCCCACGCCGGCCATCACCCGCTGGTCCAGCAGTGCCTCGGAAAGGCGTCGGTCCGGGTCGGCGCTGAGGTTCTGCGCCGCTGTGCGCGGCTCCCAGTCGTCTCCGAGCAGGTCGGGCCCGAGGTGGGCGACGGCGTCCATGTCGTGTTCGCGGTCGAGGATCTCCAGCACGCCGAGATCGATGCCCGCGGCCTGCACCGCCTGCTCACCCTCGCCGGCCTCGAGGATGATGCGGATGCGGTAGCCCGCCCGGCTCGGACGCGACGCCGGGACGACCTTCCAGCTCCCCTCCATCTTCAGGTGTGAGTGGATGCTGGCCGGGCCGACCCTGATGAACAGGTGCTTGCCGCGGCTGAGTACCTCCTCGACGACGTGGCCGGTGAGATCGACGGTGGCGTAGCGCGGTACGCGGACATCGCAGCGGGTCAGTGTCTTGCCCTGGAGGCCTTCGCGCAGCGCGGTGGCGGTGCGGTAGACGGTGTCGCCTTCAGGCATAGCCCATTGAACCAAGTACGTCGAAAGACCCGAGATGAGGGCTTTCGGACCCACGGCGGTGCCGACGGGACGTCAGGCTGCTCACATGTGAATCGATGAACTCACCGACGACCCCACGCGCGGTGAATCGCCACGGCCGTCACCGCAGCCGCAGACCGCGCGGCGTGCGGGTGAACCCCGCACCGGTCAACGCGTCGTGCACGGCCGCGCGCACCCCGCCCGGTGCGGGTTCCAACACCGCCACCCCGTTGACTTTCTCGACCAGAAGCGACTGCACGCGGCCGCGGCCCACCAGGTCGGCCAGCGCGGCCGCGGCCGCCATCTGGGCGTCGGAGTCGTCGGTGAAGCTGAGCAACGACCGGCCGCCCCGTTCCAGGAACCAGGCCAACTCGCCGTCGACCAGCGCCACCAGCGCACCCGCCTTGCGGCCCGGCCGGTGTGAACCCTCCGCCTCACCGTCGGCGGTGCGGGCCGGCCACGGCAGCGCGGCGCCGTAGGGGTTGGCCGGGTCGGCCGCCGCCAGTACCACCGCGTGGTAGTCACGGCGTTCCTGGTCGACCTCGTCCAGATAGGTCCGTAACCGGTCCACCGTCGAGGCCACGGCGAACTGGGCCCCGCCCAGCGATTCGACGAAGTAGCCGCGCTGGCAGCGGCCGGCGTCCTCGAAGGCGGTCAGCACCTTGTAGAGCATCGCGAACCCGCCCGGCACACCCTCGGCGACGGCCGCGCCCTTGGTGAGCACTCCGTGGCGGTTGAGGAGCAGCTCGGCCGAGAAGTGCGCGCGCACAGTTGAATCGGGCTCTGCATCCGGTAACGCCGACCAGCGTCCGGCCACCGTCGGGTCACTCGACCTGGTCTGCGCGTGCGCGATGCTGTAGCTGCTCAACCGCGGCGGGCGAGCCCGTTGCCTGTGTGCGGGGGCGCCGCGCCTGCCGGTGGACCGCCGGCTTCCGGAGAGCATGGCGCGCACGGGGGCGAAGGTGTCGCCGGTGACCCAGCCGCCCCAGATCAATTCCCACAGCGCCGTTTTGAAGGATTCGGAGTCGCCGCCGGCCACTTGGCGGAAGGAGGTGTCAGCGAGCTGACGAAAGAAGAAAGCGCCGCCGGCGCCGAGGGTCTCCATGATCGCCCGATGGGTGTCGGTGAATTCGAGTTCGACCGGCGCGGTCAACGTCAACGGCGCCGAGTCGGCGTGGTGGAAGGCGATCCAGCCGTCCCCACCGCCGATCGGCCCCGCCCCCGACCACATGACCTCACCGCTGGCCAGCAGTTCGTCGAGCATGGCAGGCTGGTAGTCACGTACCCGTTGGGACAGCACCAACGGCTCCACCGCCGACGCCGGGATCGGCGCACCGGCGAGTTGGTCGATCGCCGAAGCCAGCCCATCGACTCCCGCGCTGTGGGTCGATCCGACATGCTGCCAGGCGGGGAGGAACCTCGCGTACGCCGTGGTGCTGACCGGTTCCACCTGCGCCCGCAGCGCTGCCAGCGACCGGCGGCGCAGGATCTTCAGGACGTCGCCGTCGCACCACTGCTCGTTGCCCGCGGGATCCCCGGCGGGGACGTCGGTGAACTCACCGCGCACCAATCGTCCGTCGACGGTGAGCCGGCCCAGCACGTCGGCGGTCACGCGCAGACCCAGACCGAACCGCGCGGCCGCCTCGGCGGTGGTGAACGGGCCGTGGGTGCGCGCGTAGCGGCCGATCAGCTCGCCGAGCGGATCGGCCACCGGGTCGAGGAACGACAGCGGGACGCCGACCGGCACGGCGATCCCCACGCCGTCGCGCAGCAGGCCCACGTCCTCGATCGCCACCCACCAGGTCTGCCCGGCGAACGACACGGTCACCACACGCTTCGCCGACAGCAGACCCTCGAGCCACCCGCCGACGTCGTCGGTGGTGGAGCGTTCGGCGATCTCCTCGGCGGTCAACGGCCCCAGCAGCCGCAGCAGGTCGGCGACACCCTCGGCGTCCTTCGCGCGCCGATCCTCGGCGAGGTGCTGCAACTGGCGCGCGGTGGCGGCGATGACGTCGGAGTCGAGCAGCTCACGGAGTTCGACGCGGCCGAGCAGCTCGGCGAGCAGCGTGCTGTCCAATGACAGTGCGGCGGCGCGCCGTTCGGCCAGCGGACTGTCGCCCTCGTACATGAACGCGCCGACGTACCCGAACAGCAGTGAGGCCGCGAACGGGGACGGTGTGGTGGTCTCCACCTCGACGACCCGGAGCCGGCGTTGGGCGATCCGCTGCATCAGTTCGACCAGAGCGGGGACGTCGTAGACGTCCTGCAGGCACTCGCGCACGGCTTCGAGCACGATCGGGAAGTCCGGATACTTGCGGGCCACGTCGAGCAGCTGGGCGGCGCGCTGGCGTTGATGCCACAGCGGGGAGCGTTTACCGGGATGACGCCGCGGCAGCAGCAGCGCACGGGCCGCGCACTCGCGGAAGCGCGACGCGAACAGCGCCGACCCGCCGACCTCCGCGGTGACGAGGGGTTCGATCTCCTCGGCGTCGAAGACGAAGAGGTCCGCGAACGAGGCGGTGCCGCCGGATTCGAAGTCGGTGTCCGGCAACCGGACGATGATGCCGTCGTCGGATGCGGTCGGTTTCTCGTCGATGCCGTAGCGCTCCCGCAGCCGGCGCCCGACCGCGAGCGCGAGCGGGCCGTGCACGCGCAGACCGTAGGGGGAGTGCAGGATGATCCGCCAGTCACCGAGTTCGTCGCGGAACCGCTCGACGATGAAGGTGGTGTCGGTGGGCACCGTCCCGGTGGCCTGACGCTGATCGTCGAGCAGGCGGTAGAGGTTGTCGGTCGCGTAGTCGTTGAATCCCATTGTGCGACAACGCTCGGCGAATGCGTCGGCGCCCAGCGCGGCGAGTTCTCCGGTGAAGGCCCCGACGGCCGCACCGAGTTCGGCGGGCCGCCCCACTCCGTCGCCGCGCCAGAACGGCAGCCGCGCGGGCTGGCCGGGCGCCGGGATCACCAGCACGCGGTCGTGGGTGATCTCGGTGATCCGCCAGCTCGTGGCGCCCAGCGAGATCACGTCGCTGGGCCGGGACTCGTAGACCATCTCCTCGTCGAGTTCGCCGACCCGCGAGGGCTTCTCGGAATCGGTGGCCAGGTAGACGGTGAACAGGCCGCGGTCCGGGATCGCGCCACCGGAGGTCACGGCGAGCCGCTGCGCGCCGGGGCGGGCGGTCAGCGTGCCGGCATCGCGGTCGTACACGAGTCGGGGTCGTAGTTCGGCGAATTCGGTCGACGGATACTTCCCGGACAGCAGGTCGAGCGTCGCCTCGTACGCGCTGCGCGGCAACGTCGCGAACGGGGCGCTGCGCCGCACCGCGTCGAACCAGCGATCGGCGTCGAGCGGTTCGAGGGCCGCGGCCGCCACGGTGTGCTGGGCGAGCACGTCGAGTGGGTTGGCCGGCACCCGCATGGTCTCGATCTGGCCGGCGAGCATACGCTGCACCGTGACCGCGCAACCGATCAGGTCGGTGCGGTGCTTGGGGAACAGCACACCCTGGGAGATCTCCCCGACCTGGTGGCCGGCCCGGCCCACCCGCTGCAGCCCGCTGGCCACCGACGGCGGGGACTCCACCTGGATGACGAGGTCCACCGCCCCCATGTCGATGCCGAGTTCGAGGCTGGACGTCGCCACGACCGCTTTGAGCCGCCCGCTCTTGAGGTCGTCCTCGACGATCGCCCGCTGCTCCTTGCTGACCGACCCGTGGTGGGCCTTGGCCAGCAGCGGTTCCGCCCCGAAGCTCTGACCGCTGGCCATCAACTGGGCGGGGGCGCCGCCGCCCACCCCGTCGTTGCGGCCGTCGAGGGCAATGCCGGTGCGCTCGGCGTGGATCTCGTTGAGCCGCGACGTCAGGCGCTCGGCGAGCCGCCGCGAATTCGCGAACACGATCGACGAGCGGTGCGCCTCGACGAGGTCGACGATCTGTTCCTCGACGTCGGGCCAGATGGTGTTGTTCTCCAGGTCCGCCATGTCGGGCACCGGCACCTGCACCGACAGGTCGAACGTCTTGGCGGCCGGGGGGGCGACGATGGTCGTCGGCGCATGTCCGGACAGGAAGCGCGCCACCTCCTCGGGCGGGCGGACCGTCGCCGAGAGGCCGATGCGCTGCGCCGGCCGCTCCATGAGCTGGTCGAGCCGCTCCAGCGACAGCGCCAGGTGCGCGCCGCGCTTCGTGGCGGCCAGCGCGTGCACCTCGTCCACGATCACCGTGTCCACCTCGGCGAGGGTGTCGCGGGCGGCCGAGGTCAGCATCAGGAACAGCGACTCCGGGGTGGTGATGAGGATGTCCGGGGGACGGGTGACGAGTTCGCGGCGCTGTGCGGGCGTGGTGTCCCCGGAGCGGACCCCGACGCTGATCGACGGGGGCGGGTGACCGTGGTGTTCGGCGATCCGGGCGATCCCGGTCAGCGGCGTGCGCAGGTTGCGTTCGACGTCGACGGCGAGCGCCTTGAGTGGCGACACGTAGAGCACCCGGGTGCCCGCCCCGGCGGGCCGGGGCTCCGAGGACGCGAGCCGGTCGATCGCGGACAGGAAGGCCGCGAGCGTCTTACCCGAACCGGTGGGCGCGATGACCAGTGTGTTGTCCCCGTCGGCGATGGCCGACCAGGCCTGCGCCTGCGCCGGGGTGGGTTCGACGAACGTGCCCGCGAACCACTCCCGGGTCAGGGCACTGAACCGGGAGAGGCCGTCGGTGGCCGTCGGAGGCTGCGTCACCCCTCCATGGTGACAACTGCCACC
The DNA here is from genome assembly GCF_001499995.1 of Mycobacterium sp. IS-1496. GTDB lineage: Bacteria > Actinomycetota > Actinomycetes > Mycobacteriales > Mycobacteriaceae > Mycobacterium. The sequence goes on along the minus strand of NZ_LQIU01000023.1, from coordinate 241,335 downwards.
GACAAGGTGCCGAGTGTCGGGTCGCGTCACGCCTGCGCGCCGAACGCGTGACACAACCCGGCACTCGCGGAGCTACTGCCGCAGCGACCGCTGGTAGCGCCGCATCCCGGTTATCCACCGGTCGTGATCGGCCACCTTGCCCGCCAGCATGTCGCGCACCTGGGGGTGGGGCAGGACCAGGAAGCGGCCGTCGCGGACCGCGGCGAGGGTCTGCTCGGCCACCTCGTTCGCGCTGATCACGGTGCCCGCCTGCACGACGGAATCCGCGCCCAACCGCACCGCGGCATCGGCCGAATCGCGGATCGACGACAGCAGCGCGGTGTCGACACCCATCGGGCACACGCACGTCACGCCGATGCCGTCGTCGCCGTAGGTGACCGCGAGCCATTCGGCGAACCCCACCGCGGCGTGTTTGCTCACGGCGTAACCCGCGGCGCCGATCTGGGTGAGCAGCCCGGCGGCCGACGCGACGCTGACGAAGTGGCCGCGGCCGCGGGCCTGCCACTGCGGCACCAACAGGGTGGCGGCGCGGACGTGCGCGCGCAGGTTCACGTCGAGGATGCGGTCCCAGTCCGCTTCGGCGCCCAGGCCCGGTGCGCCCATGACGCCGGCGTTGGCGACGAAGACGTCGACGGGTCTCCCCGCGACCATGGCCTCGATGTCGGCCACCGAACTCGCGTCGGCGCGCAGGGCCGTGACGGCCGTTCCGGTCGCCGCGAGACGTCCTGCGGTCTCGGCCAGCCCGGCCTCGTCGAGGTCGCCGAGCACCAGGTGGGCGCCCGCGGCGGCGAACGCCTCCGCGAGTGCGCGGCCGATGCCGGAACCGGCGCCGGTGATCGCGACGACGCTGTTGTCGATGTCCATGGTCCGATCCTGCCGAACGGGCGTGGACCGACCGCCCGCCGGGTACTCCGATGGGCTATCGAGGAAAGGCAGATCGTGATGAACATCGTCGAAGGTGCGGCCCGTCTGGTCACCGGGACCGCCAACGCGGCGACCGCGGCGGCCGGTGCGCTCGGCGGTGCGGCCGTCAACGGGATCGTCGGCGGAGTGCAGGGTGCGGCGACCGGTGCCCGCCAGGGTTTGAGCAGCGGAAGCCATTCGACGCCTGCGGCGCTGCTGACACTGGGCGCGGTGGGCGCCGCCGGGCTGGTGGAGTGGCCGGTGCTGGCCGCCGTCGGCGGGACCGCGCTGTTGGCGCGCCAACTCGGACAGAGCGCCGGTACGGACACCGCCCCCGAGTCGCCGCCGCCGAGCCGCGCCCGCAAGACCGCTCCCGCGCGTAAGAAAACCGTAACCGCGAGCAGCTGACCGGCGGTGTCGCGCGCGGGTATCCCTGACCGCGATGGCGACGATTCTGGCCTACACCTCACCGTCGGCGGGGCACCTCTTCCCCATGCTCGCTCTGCTGCGTGAGCTGGCCGGGCGCGGACACCGGGTGCACGTGCGCACCTACGCGGCCGGGGTCGCCGCCGCCCGCCACGCCGGGATGACCGCGGACCGCGTCGATCCCCGCATCGAGGACATCGTCAGCGAGGACTGGCGGGCCCGCAGCGGACGTGCGGTGCTGCGCATGACGATCGAGACATTCGGCGGACGCGGCGCTCACGAACTCGACGACCTCGACGAGGCGATCGCGCTCGTCGGGCCGGACCTCGTCCTGCTCGACATCAACTGCTGGGGTGCGATGGCCGCCGCCGAAGCCGGTGACGTGCCGTGGGCGGTGTTCTCCCCGTACACCCCCTTCCTGAGGTCTGCGGGTATGCCGCCGGTCGGTGCGGGCAAGGCGCCGTGGCCGGGCCCGGTGGGCCGCCTGCGCGACCTCGGGGTGCGCGCGGTGGTTCGGCACGTCTTCGACACTCCGATGATGGTGCACGTCAACACCTTCCGTATGAGTCGCGGCCTACCCCGCCTGCGCGACGTGGACGCCGTTCTGCGTCGCGCTCCGCTGATGCTGGTGGCCGGTGGTGAACCGTTCGAGTATCCGCATCCGGGCTGGGGCGAGTCGGTGCAGATGATCGGACCGTGTGAGTACGAACCGGCAGCCGCCGCGGTGCCGGCGTGGCTCGACGACATCGACAGCCCGGTCGTCCTGGTCACGACGTCGTCGGTGAAGCAGGCCGATTCCGCGCTCGTCACCACCGCACTGACCGCGTTCGCCGGGGGCGGCGTCCACGTCGTCGCGACCTGTCCGGCCGGTGTCCCCGACGGAATCACCGTGCCGCCCAACGCCACCGTGACCGGGTTCCTACCGCACGGGCCCGTCCTGGACCGCGCGATCTGTGCGATCACCCACGGCGGTATGGGCGTCACCCAGAAGGCGCTGGCCCGCGGAGTGCCCGTGTGCGCGGTGCCCTACGGCCGCGACCAGTTCGAGGTGGCCCGCCGGGTGCAGGCCGCCCGGTGCGGCACCCGGCTGCCTGCGCGGCGACTGACGCCACGGCGGCTGCGCGCCGAGGTCGAGCGCGCGTTGACGATGACGGCGGGCGCACGCCGTGCCGCGGCGGGTTTCGCCGCCACCGGCGGGGTCGCACGCGGCGCGGATCTGCTGGAGCATCACATGATTCGCCGGTCGGCTACCCGAAGTGCACGCCTTGAGCCAGGGGCAACTCGGCGGAGTAGTTGACCGTGTTGGTGGCCCTGCGCATGTAGGCCTTCCACGCATCCGAACCGGACTCGCGGCCGCCGCCGGTCTGCTTCTCACCGCCGAACGCTCCGCCGATCTCGGCTCCCGAGGTGCCGATGTTGACGTTGGCGATCCCGCAGTCCGAGCCGTCAGCGGCCATGAACTGTTCGGCCTCCCGCACGTCGAGGGTGAAGATCGCTGACGAAAGGCCCTGCGGCACCGCATTGTTCAGCGCGATCGCCTGGTCGAGGTCGTCGTAGGTCAGCACGTAGAGGATGGGGGCGAACGTCTCCGCGTGCACCACCGCCGTCTGCGCGGGCATCCGCACGACCGCGGGTGTGACGTAGAACGACGTGTCACCGCTCTCGCCTTCGAACATGCGACGCTCACCGCCGGTCACCTCACCGCCGTCGGCGCGGGCGGTCTCGAGGGCGGCCACCATGTCGCGGTAGGCGGTCTCGTGGATCAGCGGGCCGACCAGTGTGCCGTCCGCGGCCGGATCACCCACCGGCAGTTGACGGTACGCAGCGGCGATCCGCTCGACGAGGTCGTCGGCCACCGACCGGTGCACGATCAGCCTGCGCAGGGTGGTGCAGCGCTGGCCCGCGGTGCCGGCGGCGGAGAACACGATCGCCCGCACCGCCAGGTCGAGATCCGCCGACGGTGTGACGATCGCGGCGTTGTTGCCGCCCAGTTCGAGAAGTGCCTTGCCGAACCGCTGCGCCACCCGCGGACCGACCTGCCGACCCATCCGCACCGAACCGGTCGCGGAGAGCAGCGCCACCCGCGGATCGTCGACCAGCGTCTCGCCGACCTCGCGGCCCCCCAGCACGAGTCGGCCGACGGCCTGTGGCGCGCCGACGTCGGCGGCCGCCCGCTGCAGCAGCGCCTGACAGGCGATGGCCGTGAGCGGGGTGAGCTCAGAGGGTTTCCACACGACCGTGTCACCGCACACCAGCGCGACCGCGGTGTTCCACGACCAGACCGCGACCGGGAAGTTGAACGCGGTGATCACGCCCACGACACCCAGCGGGTGCCACGTCTCCATCAGCCGGTGCCCCGGCCGCTCCGAAGCGATGGTCCGGCCGTACAGCTGGCGCGACAGGCCGACCGCGAACTGGCAGATGTCGATCATCTCCTGCACCTCGCCGAGCGCCTCGGAGGTGATCTTGCCCGCCTCCACGGTCACCAGGTCCGCCAGCGCCGCCTTGTGCTCGACGAGCAGGTCGCCGAGCCGGGCCACCAACGCCCCTCGCACCGGCGCGGGGGTGGTGCGCCACAGCGTGAAGGCGTCGGCCGCCGCTGCGATCGCGGCCTCGGTCTGGGCCGGGGAACTCTCCTCGAGGGTGAAGAGCACCTCACCGGTGATCGGGGTGCTGGCGGGCATCCCGCCGTCGCCGGGGGCGCCCAGGTGTGGGCTCGCCCCGATCGCCGCGAAGGCGGCCCGCACCCGGTCCCTCAGTTCGTCGGCGGTCGGCAGAATCTGCGCCGCAGGCGAAGCGGCGGGGGAGGCCGCCGAGGAGGTGGTGGTCATCGCTGGTCCTTGTCGTCAATGGTCGAAGTGTCGTATGCGTTTCCGGTGTCGCGCGCTCGGCTACAGTGCCGCCATGGGTGAACCCGACGAGCACCCGCATCCACCTGCGCCGCTCGATGAGATCGACCGCATCCTGGCGCGTGAACTCGTGACCGACGGCCGGGCCACACTGGCGCACCTGGCGGCCAGCGCCGGCCTCTCGGTGTCGGCGGTGCAGTCACGGGTGCGCCGGCTGGAGGCACGCGGGATCGTCACCGGATACCAGGCGAAGATCAGCCCGGAAGCGGTCGGACACCAACTGTCGGCGTTCGTCGCGATCACCCCTCTCGACCCGTCACAACCCGATGATGCGCCCGCGCGGCTCGAACACATAGCGGCGATCGAGTCCTGCCACTCGGTGGCCGGCGACGAGAGCTACGTGTTGCTGGTGCGCGTCGGATCGGCACGGGCGCTCGAGGACCTGCTGCAGCAGATCCGGACCGCGGCCAACGTGCGGACCCGAAGCACGATCATCCTACAGACTTTTTACGAGGGTCGGCAGCACGTGCCGTAATTTTTACTGTCTTCACTCCTGCGGTGGCGATTTCTCCCGGTTCTGGCTGACCAGGGCGTGGCCCGCGCCGATCGCCACGGCAACCGGCCATTCCACGAGCTCCACGGCGACCAGTCCCGCCAGCGCGGCGTAGAACGCCAGTTGGTCCGGTCGCGGGATGGGCACCCGGCCGATCACCGGCAGCGAGATCGCGAACCGCTCGGCACCGGCGACCCGGGCCGCGACGTCACGATGTGATGGGGCACCGGTCACCTCGGCGTCACCTTCCGTTTCTCGTTGGGATCTAGCGTCGTCGATCATGGCGAACCTACTTGCCGGCCTCGTTCGAAGCAGTGGCCAGGATGCGCTGCTCGGCGGCGCCGCCCGGGTGCTCACCCCGGCCATGTGCGAGATCTACGCCGTCCTCGTCCGCGCCGGGGTCGTCGTCATCGACGACGACTGACGGCGTTCCGGTGAGGCGCTCCAGCAGCGCTGGGGCCATCGCGGAGATCGCGGTCGCGCCCGCCGCGGCGAGGAACGCCTGACTCCACCCGAACGGTCCGACCGGCGTGCAGCCGAACACCTGGCTGACCACCGGGGTGCTGATGATGCCGATCATCGCGGCGAAGGTGGCGACGTTGGTGGCCACCACCAGGGGGCCGTGCGAATCCAGCAGCGTCTGCAGCATCTGGGTGGACACCAGACCGATCAGCGCGGCGGTCGCGGCCCGCCGTTGCGTTCCGGTGACGCTGGCCATCAGCCAGGCCGCGGTCGCCCCGGCCGTGGTCGCCGCGCCACGAATCCCGATCGCCCGCCACATCGCCGCCTCGTCGCGGTCGGCGGCGCCGTTGTCCGACTGCGGGCTGACGGCCAGTGCCGCGGCAGGCAGCGCGTCGGTGAGCATGTTGACCAGCAGCATTTGACGTGCGTTGAGCACCGAGCGGCCGGTCAGCAGGCTGCTGATCAGTGCGAAGCACACCTCGCCCGCGTTGCCGCCGAGCAGGACCGAGACCGCCGATTGCACGCGGCGCCAGAGTTGGTTGCCCTCGTCGATCGCATCGAGCAGGGCCTCGATGCGCCCGTCGAGCAGCATCACATCTGCCGCGGTACGGGCCGGGTCGCTGCCGGCCGCGGCCACCCCGATGCCCACGCTGGCCGCCCGGATCGCCGCCGCGTCGTTGGCGCCGTCGCCGACCATCGCGGTGACCACACCGCTGTCCTCCAACGCCTGCACCACGTCGATCTTGTGTTCCGGCGTCATCCGGGCGAACACCGCGCGTTCGGTCACCGCGGTGGCGCGCTCGTCGGCCGACATGGTCTCCCACTCGTCACCGGTGACCACGTCGTCGGGGGTGACGTCGAGGCCGAGATCGCCGGCGACGACGGCGGCGGTGACGGGATGGTCACCGGTGATCAGCCGTACACCGATGCCCTTGTCGTCGAGCGCCCGCAGCAGATCCGCCGCGCTGGGCCGCAGCGTGTCGGCCAGCCCGACCACGCCCACCGGCCTCAGGTTTCTCGTGCACAGCTGCTCGAGCCGTTCGGGGTCCTTCAGCGCCCTGCGCGCGTCGCTGTCGCTGATGTCGCACTCCGCGACGGCAAGGACCCGAAGGCCCTGTGCGGTCATCTCCTCGAGAAGCGTCGACAGCGCGGCGTTGTCGCCGCCGTGGTCGTCGGCCAGCGCCGCGGTGATCCGCTCCGGTGCACCCTTGATCGTCAGCCGGTTTCCGGTCAGCGCGGCCGCGTACGGGCGGCCGGACTGGAACGGCAGCACCGCGTCGGGCTCCCGCGTTCCGGCGTCCGGGTCGTCGGCGCCCGCGGCGCGCAGGATGGCGGCATCGGTGGCGTGTTCGGTCCGCCGGCCGTTGCGGACGACGATGGTGCTGGCCGCCTTGGTCAGCACGTCGGTTCCGGTGTGGCCCTCGACCGGCCGTAATGCCTTGACCTGCAACCGGTTCTCGCTCAAGGTGCCGGTCTTGTCGAAACACACCACCTGCACCCGCGCCAGCGCCTCCACCGAATGCGGGTTGCGGATGAGCACAGACTCACCGGACAGCCGTCGCGCGGCAGCCAGCTGCGCAAGCGTGGCGACCAACGGCAGTCCTTCGGGCACCGCGGCCACCATGACACCGACGGCGCTGGCCGCGGAGTCGCGCAGTGGGGTGCGGCGCAGCGCGGACAGCAGCCCGACCAGCGCACCGCCGCCCAGGCTCCAGGGGATGGCCCGCCCGGTGATGCGGCGCAACTGGGCCTGCAGGCCGATCTCCCGCGACTTCGACGGCGCCATCGCAAGCGCCCGCTGCATCTCCGAGGCCGGACCCACCGCGGTCACGATGCCGACGCCGCTGCCCGCTACCACGGTGGATCCGGCGTAGAGCATGCAGGACCGTTCGGAGAGCGGGGCGCCGGGCGCGGGCTCGGTCTCCTTGGCGACCGGCAACGACTCACCGGTGAGCGAGGATTCGTCCACCTCGAGGTTGGCCACCTCGGTCAGCCGGACGTCGGCGGGCACCACCTCGCCGGAACGGACGTCGATCACGTCGCCCGGACGCAGCCGCGTGGCGGGCACGGCCTCGTCGCCGTCGGCCTCGTCGTGGCCGAATCGCCTGCGGGCCGGGGGATCCTGCACGGCCAGCAGGCGCCGCAGGATCCGTTCGGCGTGCAGTTGCTGTTCGGCCGACAGCGCGGCGTTACCGAGGAGCACCCCGCCGACCAGTGCGGCGTCGAAGGGGGAGCCGAGCAGGGCGCTGGCCATCGCACCGGTGAGGAGGATCGGGGTGAGTGGGTCGGCCAGGTTGGCGCGCACCTCGCTCACGAAGTCGCGCACGTAATGTGCCGCGCCCACAACGGGTTCGGGTACGAGCGTGCGGCGGCCCTCGTCCGTGGCGGGCTCCCGCCGCGGCAGCAGGTGCGCCACCTCGTCGGCGGGCAGCGCGTGCCAGTCGTGGCCCGGTTCGGCGCGCGGCAGCGGGTCGCGGAACACGCGGTGGCCGGACGAGGCGCCGGAGAGCAGGCCCGCCATCGCACCGGCGTGGACCGAGACGGGTCCCCGGCCGGGCACTCCCGGGATGAGCATCAGGGCGCCGACGGACGAACTCGACAACGACAGCTCGACACCCTTCTCGCTCGCGGCCCTGGCGGCGGGCAGCGCGTGCAGGACCCGCCACGCCCCGGTCAGGTCGTCGACGAGCAGGTCGGCACTCCACGGCGGCGGCCGTCCTTCCCGGAGCACGCCGACCGTGACGTCCGCCGCGTGCGGTGTGGTCATGTCGGCCGTGGTGATCAGCAGGACCGTCGCACCATCGTCCTTGGCCGCGGCCACAGCTGCCGCGAGCGCGTCGTCGGGCGAGTCGCCGACGCGGTGCAGGTGGTCGAATCCCTGCGCCAGCGACCGTAATCCGTCGTAGGCAATGGACACCACGCGTGGTCTGGTGCGGCGGGCCTCGGCCACGACCGCCGCGGCGTAGGGGTCACGGACGTGGCTGACGAGGACCTCGCCGTCCGTCCCGGCGTCCGGGACGTCGGACATGGGATGCCAACCGTCGCCCAGTGTTCCGTCGGCCAGCGCCTTGCGCGCGGCCTGCCAGGCCCGGCTGCGATGCGAGTTCGTCAGCCCGCGCACCCGGCTGACCATGAGCTCGTCGGTGTGCAGCGCCCGCGGATCGATCACCACGGTGTCGATGCGGTCGAGGGTGCGCAGCGCGCGGGGGTGCAGCACCAGGCCGCCGTGCTGCGCGGTGAATCCCCGGCTCAGTGCGCAGGCGAACGCCTCGCGGGTGGTGCGCAGTGCCTTGGGCGCCGCCACGACGGCCGCTTCACTCGCCGTCGCGAGATTGCCCGACAGGACTCCGAGTGTCAGGCCTGCACCGACACCGATCGCCGCCGCCCGGTCGGCATATCGCTCCGGAGCGCCCTCGGGCGGCGAGACCCGTGTGGTGGGTGGGCGGTCGTCGGAGGCGTGCCGGGCCAACGCGGGTTCGTGGCGTCGCCACGCCGCGCGGTCGTTCCACGCCTCGGCGGCCAGCATGGTGCGCTGGGCGGCTTCGGCCGCAGCCGAGACGGGCGAGACCGCCAGCGTCGCCATGGTGGCATGGGCGGCGGCGAACAGCAGATCCGTGCCGTCGGGTCCGAGCCTGCCCTCGACCTGCTTGCGCAGCCGGGGCATGTGGTCGACGAGGGTCGGCACGGCGGAGACGACATCGGGCAGCCCGCGCAACCGGAGCATGGTCGCGGTCACCGACAGGCCCAGCCCGGCCACGGCGAAGGCCGCGCCCGCAGTGCGCGCCGCGAGGACCGCATCGTCGCCCGGAAGGTTCATCGGTCGGGTCCGGCGCGCTCCGGCGTCGGCGGTCCGCTCGGCCTCGTCGACGGTGCGCAGCAGCTGCGGCAGTGACGGGCCGTCGTTGTCGACGGCGACGACGATGCGCGCGACGGTGGTGTTCAGCGCGACCGATCGCACCCCCGGCAACTCCTTGACCGCCCGCACGACCTCGGCGGCCACCGCGGCGCCGTGCTCGCCGCCGAGCCCGCGCACCTCCACCCAGCACCGGCCGCCGGCCGCCTGACAGCGCCGCGCGGTGGGCCCTCCGAGCGCCTCGAGGGCGATGGCGGCGGTGGTGCGGAACAGCGAATCGGCGGCGCGCAGCGGCGCGGTCAGCACACCGATGCCGGGGGGTCTGGGCACCCCCTCGCGGTACCCGGGCACCACCTCCGCCACACGCGCGCCTGATAGGAATCTATTGCCCAACTGGGACCGTATACCGGAAAATATTCGGTAGAGTATCGCTATGACCGATATGTTGACGGGCCCCGACGCTGCAGTCGCACCGGCGCGGGTGCACGACGTACTGGCCCGCAGCATCCTCGCCGACGGCCTTGACCTCGTGCTCGACCTCGACCGGTCGGCGGGCTCGTATCTGGTCGACGCCCGCACCGGTGAGCCCTATCTCGACATGTTCACCTTCTTCGCGTCGTCGGCGCTGGGCATGAACCATCCCGCGCTCGTGACCGACGACGCGTTTCGCGCCGAACTCGCCCAGGCCGCCGTGAACAAACCGAGCAACTCCGACGTCTACTCGGTGCCCATGGCACGGTTCGTCGACACCTTCGCCCGGGTGTTGGGTGACCCGGCGCTGCCGCATCTGTTCTTCGTCGACGGCGGCGCGCTGGCGGTGGAGAACGCGCTCAAGGTCGCCTTCGACTGGAAGAGCCGCATCAACGAATCACGGGGCCTCGACCCCGCTCTCGGCACGCGGGTGATGCACCTGCGCGGTGCGTTCCACGGACGCAGCGGCTACACGCTGTCGCTGACCAACACCGACCCGAACAAGGTCGCGCGGTTCCCGAAGTTCGATTGGCCGCGCATCGACGCACCGTTCATCCGGCCGGGAGCCGATATGGCGGTGCTCGAGGCGGAGTCGTTGCGCCAGGCGCGTGCCGCGTTCGAGGCGTACCCGGATGACGTCGCCTGCTTCATCGCCGAACCCATCCAGGGTGAAGGCGGCGACCGGCACTTCCGGCCGGAGTTCTTCGCTGCGATGCGCGCGCTGTGCGACGAGTTCGATGCCCTGCTGATCCTCGACGAGGTGCAGACCGGCTGCGGGATCACCGGGACGCCGTGGGCCTACCAGCAGATGGGCATCACCCCCGACGTGGTGGCGTTCGGCAAGAAGACCCAGGTGTGCGGGGTGATGGCGGGGCGGCGCGTCGACGAGGTCGCCGACAACGTGTTCGCCGTGAGCTCCCGCATCAACTCCACCTGGGGTGGCAACCTCGCCGACATGGTGCGGGCCAGGCGCATCCTCGAGGTGATCGAGGCGGACGACCTGCCGGCGCGCGCCGCGCACGCGGGCGGCTACCTGCAGGCCCGGCTCGACGAACTCGCGCTCGAATTCCACGGTGTGGTTCGCGATGTGCGGGGCCGTGGGTTGATGTGTGCGTTCAGCCTGCCGACACAGGCGCAGCGCGATGCCCTGATCCGCCGGCTGTGGGAGCGGCGGGTCATCATGCTGGCGAGCGGGGTGGATTCGGTGCGGTTCCGTCCGGCGTTGACGGTGTCGCGGGAGGAACTCGACGCCGCGGTGGATGCGGTGCGCGAGGCCCTGCGCTGACATCGGTGCGCTCGGTGAGGCGACGGATCGTGGAACGAAGCCGCGGCATCTCCTGACGGCCCACCAGCTCGCACCCGTGACGTTCGGCGAGTTTGCGCGCGGCAGGGGTGAATTCGTTGTTGGTGACGACCATGGTGCGCGTGCAGTCCTGCATCGGCGCACCGGCGACCACCTCCTGGACCGCACTCGTGCCGACCGGACGCGACTGGCGTTTGCACTGTACGGCCACCCGGTGGGGACGACGGCCGAGCACGAGGTCGACGCCCCAGTCGCCGGTCAGTGGGGTCATGATCACCGGGACCCCGCACGAGCGGGCGACGTGTGCGATGTGGTCCTCGAACTCCGTGCCCGACATCTGATCTTCGGGCGCCGACGACGTGGTGGCCCCCGAGATGGCGCCGAGGAGGAACCGGGGCGCGGCGGCGACGAGAAGCGGCACCGCCACGGCCGGCGCCACGGCGAGTTCGGCGGGCCAGCCGAGCAGGTAGGCGCCCATACCCGATGCGGCGCCCAGCGCTGCGTAGATCTTGAGGCGACTGGTACGGGACACGGCGGGATCGTACGACCGCCGGCCGACGTGTCGCCGACGACACAGCGAAAGGAAGGTTTACCGCGCGCTCACCTGGGGGAACACCCGAAATTGTCGAAGTTGGCGAGAATTCGGTGGGTGCAGGGTGTATCAGAGTCCGCACGATGTGCGCGAAATCGCGGGTCTGCGCCACGTGGTGCGCTCCACGGTCGCCGTCGCATTGCTGGCCGGCGCCTTCCTCGCCGTCGCCGCCGTGTGGGTGAGCACCTGTGGCGGGTCGGTGGCCGACGCGCTGGCCTGCGGTGCGCCGCAGCGCGCACTGCTGGCCCTCGGGGCGCCGGTCATTCTCCTGGTCGGTGCGGTGCGGTCGTTCGCGCGGGCGATGCAGCAGCGCAGGCGCACCGAGAACTGGTGGGCCTGGCAGGCGTCCGGTTTCGTCCTGCTGACGCTGATGGTGCTGGTGGCGGCGACCGGGGCGCCGGTGCTCGCCGGTCCGACGGTCCTCGGCTGAGGGCGACGCCCCACCACGACGTTCGTTTCGCCGCAATGGTCTTCGGGTAGGTGTAGTGGTGCTGAAGGAGGATTATCCATGAAGAGTCCAGACGATCCTGTCGACCACGCGCGGACAACCCGTCCGCATGCCGGTGAGACGATGAAGGACACCAAGAACATGCCTGCGCTGGTTCTTCTCGGGCTGGCGCTCGTGTCGTTCGTCGCCGCCCTGGCGGCGCACGCCACCTCCAACCACACCGTCGGCGTGGTGTTCGGTTGTATCTCGGCTGTGGTGTTCGTGGTGGCCGGCGCGTGGTTGCTGATCGAGCATCGCCGCGTCAAGGGCATCGAAGAGCGTTGGTATGCGGAGCATCCCGAAGTCGAGCGTCAGCGGCCGTCGCGCTGACGCAGTCACCGAGACACGAAAAAGGCCCAGCCGATCGGCTGGGCCTTTTTCGTAGCTCGAGTTACTGCTCGCTCTTCTGACGCTCCTCGGCGGCCTTCGCACCACCGCGGGCCGACTCGGCCTCGGCTTCCTTGCGGGCCGCATCCTGCTGAGCGTCGGCCTTGTCCTGCTGGGCCTTGCCCTCGCGGACCATGTCGTCGCGGCCGGTGACCGTGCCGACACCTTCCTTGGCCTTGCCCTTGACGTCCTCGACGACGCCCTTGATGCCTTCTTCGGGACCACTGTTCTTCTCGGTCATACTCACCTTTCGCCTAGATCGAACACGTGCACAGAGGGTGCCCGATCTCGTCGTCACTAAACGGTCACCCCGGCAGCGTCTCCCCACCGGTCGGAGCGAGCACCTCGCCGCTGTAGTACGACGACAGCCTGCCTGCGGCGAAGAACACGTACGACGGTGCGATCTCGTCGGGCTGGGCCGCGCGGCCCATCGGCGTCTGCTCGCCGAAGTTCTCGGTCTTCTCGACGTCCATCGTCGCGGGAATGAGCGGGGTCCACACGGGACCGGGCGCGACGCAGTTGACCCGGATGTCGCGGTCCGCGAGAGACTGCGCCAGCGAGTACGTCAGCGCCAGCACCGCGCCCTTGGTGGCCGAATAGTCGATCAGCGTCTTGTTCCCGCGCAGACCGTTGATCGAACTGGTGTTGATGATCGCGCCGCCGTCGGGAAGGTGTTGCAGCGCAGCCTTGGTGACCCGGAAGAAGCTGTCGATGTTCACGGCGAACGTACGGCGCCACTGTTCGTCGGTGATGTCGGTGAACGATTCGGTCGGGTTCTGGTAGGCCACGTTGTTGACGACGATGTCGAGGCCGCCGAACTCGGCGGCCGTGCGGTCGACGACGGACCGGCACTGCTCGGCTTCGGCCAGGTCGCCGGGCAGCAGCAGGCTTCGGCGCCCGCACTGCTCGACCAGCGCCGCCGTGTGTTCGGCGTCGGCGTGCTCTTCGAGGTAGGCGATCGCCACGTCGGCGCCCTCCTTGGCGAACGCGACGGCGACCGCGCGGCCGATCCCGGAGTCGCCCCCGGTGATCAGTGCCCGCTTACCCGCCAGCAGGTCGCGGCCGACATAGTCGCTCATCTCGTCGCGTGGGCGTTCGGACATCTCGGAGGTGTCGCCGGGGTAGGGAATCACGCCGTCGGGCGTCGGTGCGGAATCAGCCATGTGCGCCGGGGTAACCCGCCGCGGCGCCGTCAAACGGCGAACGGCACGTCCGAGCAGGTGGCATCCGCTTCGCGAACCCGGTGGCCGACGGGAAGCGAAATCTCTAACGTTCGACGTTTACCGACAAGTGCCCCGGGTACGACCGCCTCATGTCCTTCGGGGAGCGCTCCATCATGACGTGGCATGTCCACGGCTCCTGGACGCAGGCGCTGGTGTCGGGCCGTCATCGCTACCTGATCCCCGTGAACGAGGCGAAGGACGCCGACGGCCGTGGACTGCTCGGCCGCGACTGGCCGCGCGCCCGGGAGGTCGACGTCGAACGCCTGCGCGACGAGCACATCGATCTGGTGGTGCTGCAGCGCCCCGAGGAGATCGATCTGACCGAACGGTGGACCGGGCGCCGTCCCGGGGTGGACGTGGCCGCAGTGTTCGTCGAACACAACGCGCCGCGGCCGTTCGCGGTCGACAGCGTCCACCCGCTTGCCGACCGCGGCGACATCCCCGTCGTCCACGTCACGGACTTCAACCGGCTGATGTGGGACACCGGCAAGGCGCCGACGCTGGTCGTCAACCACGGCATCGCCGACCCGGGACTGCGCTACACCGGTGAGATCGCGGCGGCGGCGACGATGATCAACGAACCGGTGCGGCGGTGGCGAACAGTCGGCACGGACCTGCTGGCGCCGCTGGGCGCGCGGGTGCCGATCGACGTGTGGGGGATCGCGACCCCCGCACTGGCCGACCGGAACTGGCCCGGCGTCCGCGCGCAGGGAGACGTCCCCGGGCCGCAACTGTGGCAGGACGTGGCACGCCGCCGCGTGTACCTGCACACGGCGCGCTGGACGTCGCTGGGGCTGTCGCTGCTGGAGGCGATGTTCCTGGGGATGCCCGTCGTGGCGGTCGCCTCGACGATGGCTCCCCTGGTGGTGCCCGCCGAGGCGGGCGTGGTGAGTGCCGATGTCGAGACGCTGGCATCGGCCTTGGAGAGGTTCGTGTCCGATCCGCCCGCGGCAGGTGCCGCGGGGAAGGCGGCGCGAGATTTCGCGATGGCGCACTTTTCGCTCGACCGGTTCCTCGGCGACTGGGACCGGTTGATCGACGACTGCTGCAGATGACGTCGCGGGGAGGGAAGCCGATGAAGATCGCAATGGTCTCTGAACATGCCAGCCCGCTGGCGGCGCTCGGGGGCGTGGACGCGGGCGGTCAGAACGTCCACGTGGCCGAACTGTCGGCCGCGATGGCACGCCGCGGCCACGACGTCAGCGTATACACCCGCCGAGACGACCCGGATCTGCCCGAAAGAGTGACCACCGCAAAGGGTTACACCGTGGTGCACGTACCCGCCGGGCCTGCGCGCCGACTGCCCAAGGACGAACTCCTGGTCCACATGGGCCCGTTCGCGCAGTTCCTCGACGAGCAGTGGAGTGCCGACCGGCCCGATGTGGCCCACGCGCACTTCTGGATGTCGGGTATCGCCACCCAGTTGGCCGCCCGGCATCTCGATCTGCCCGCGGTGCAGACCTTCCACGCCCTCGGTGTGGTGAAACGCCGTCACCAGGGCGCACAGGACACCAGCCCCGAGGACCGGCTCAAGCTGGAGGCGATGGTGGCCCGCACCGCCACCTGGGTGGCTGCCACATGCACCGACGAGGTGTTCGAGCTCATGCGCCTCGGCCGGTCACGCAACCGGATCTCGGTGGTGCCGTGCGGGGTCGACCTCGACCTGTTCACGCCGGACGGTCCGCGTGCCGAACGCGGCGCGCGGCACCGCATCGTCAGCGTCGGAAGATTCGTGCCGCGCAAGGGTTTCGACGTGGTGGTCCGTGCGCTGCCCGCGATCCCCGACGCCGAACTCGTCCTGGTCGGCGGGCCTGACCGCAGCGAGGTGGAGGCCGATCCCGAGGCCCGCCGGCTGCGGGAACTCGCCGAGCGGCTCGGTGTCGGCGACAGGGTGGTATTCCAGGGGGCGGTGGCCCGAGCGGACATGCCCGCTCTGCTGCGCTCGGCCGACGTGGTCGCCTGCACCCCGTGGTACGAACCGTTCGGCATCGTGCCGCTGGAGGCGATGGCGTGCGGGGTGCCCGTGGTGGCCGCCGCAGTCGGCGGGATGCTCGACACCGTCGTCCACGACGTCACCGGGCGGCTGGTCACCCCGAAGCGCCCGGGGGAGGTCGCCGATGCGATCAACACCCTGCTGCACGACGAGTTCCTCAGGCAGAGCCTGGGCGCCGCGGGACGTGACCGTGCCAGGGCCCGGTACTCGTGGGACCGCATCGCCGCCGACACCCTGCGCATCTACGACCGGCTGGTGCCCGCCGCCTATCAGCCGCAGGCATCCAAGACGTCCGCGACGACCGCGTCATCGGTATGAGGGCGTCACCGGGACTCCAGCAGCTCGAGCGCCCGCTCGATCCGGTCGGGCAGACGTCGGCGCCCGCGCAGCACGGCAGGCAGACGGAGTACGGCTTCGCCTGCGGCCCTGGCGTGTTCGGTGTCGCCCAGCGCCGCGGCGAGCAGCGTTGCGCCGGCCCGCAGACAGTGGCCGACGGGTCGACGGAGCCACGTGGTCAGGACGTCGTTGCGCGTGACGCGGGCGGCCTGCGCGGCGGTGGTGGCCCGGACCTGCGACGGCTGGTGGACCGCCACCAGCGCCGGGCAGTAACACAGGTCCCACCCGAGCGTCGCCATGTCGACCGCCAGGAGCATCTCCTCGCCGCGGAAGTGCAGGATGCCGGAGAAGCCGCCGGCCTGTTCGAACGCGGCCCTGCGCACGATCGCAGCACACGACATGAACCCGAGGATCGCGGGGCCAGGCAGATGCGGCGGGTGACCCAGCGGACTCTCGGCGAGCATCCGGCTGAAGTCGTCCTCCTCGTCACGAGGCAGCACGATCGTGCGGGCCGCGAGCAACCCCACACCAGGATAGGAGTCGAAGGTCTGCTCGGCGATCACCGTCGCGTCGGGCTGCCACCACGAATCATCGTCGCAGAACGCCACATACGGGGTGTCGCTCGCCGCGACGCCGGCATTGCGCCCCACCGCGCCGCGATTCTCGTCCAGCGCGACGAGCCGTACCCGGCCCGCGGCGCGGGCTGCGATCCGCGAGATCCGGGCGACCGTGTCATCGCGGGAATCGTTGTCCACCACGGTGATAGGGCACTCGGTGGTGTCCAGCAGTCGGGTCACGACGGATGTCAGCTCGTCAGCCCGGTCCCGGCTGGCGATCACGAACGTGGTCCGCGGCGGATTCCGTCGACCCATGGCCGCTGTCCGTACCCGCCGGGGCGCACGGCAAACGGCGTTTTCCCGACTACTCCGGGGGTATTGCGCCGTGGTGTATGACATGACCCGGGCCCTGGTGCTGGGTGGCTGCGGATTCGTCGGTGGCCACCTGTGTGAACGGTTGCTCGCGAGTGGCGTCGAGGTCGTCTGCGTCGACGATCTGTCGACCAGTGCGCCGAATGCGGAGAACCTGCTGCGGGATCATCCGGGATACCGGTTCGTGCGCCACGACATCACCGAACCGTTCACGGGGCCGGGTCTACAGGATCCGGTCGACGTCGTGTTCCACCTGGCCTCACCCGCCTCGCCGGCGGATTACCTGCGCCTGCCGGTGCACACGCTGCACACCGGAGCGATGGGGACGGCCAACGCCCTCGAGATCGCCGAACGCCACGACGCACGGCTGGTGCTGGCGTCGACCAGCGAGGTGTACGGCGACCCGCTGGAACACCCGCAGACCGAAACGTATTGGGGCAACGTCAATCCCGTCGGTCCGCGCAGCGTCTACGACGAGGCCAAGCGGTACGCCGAGGCGCTGACGTTCGCGCACCGCCGGGAGCGGGGCGCCGACGTCGGTGTGGCGCGGATCTTCAACACCTACGGCCCGAGGATGCGGTCGCACGACGGCCGGATGGTGCCCACCTTCATCCGTCAGGCGCTCGCCGGTGAGGCGATCACCGTGACGGGATCGGGCCGGCAGACCCGGTCGTTGTGCTTCGTCGACGACACGGTCGAAGGCCTGCTCGCGCTTGCCCGTTCGGGCTATCCCGGCCCGGTCAACCTCGGCAACCCGCACGAGGTGACGGTGCAGCACGTCGCCGAACTCATCCGCGACCTCGCCGCGGCCGAGTCGGCCATCGAATTCCTGCCCGCCGTCGAGGACGACCCCCAGCGCCGCTGCCCCGACATCGCGGTGGCGCGCGAGCACCTCGGGTGGGAGCCGCGGGTGCCCTACCGGGACGGGCTGGCCCAGACGATCGGGTGGTTCCGGTCGGCGGATGCCGCGTCGCAATACGCGGTAGCGCAGTCGAAGACAGCGAGTTGAGGGAGCGACGGATGCGAATTCTCGGCATCAACGCGGTATTCCACGATCCGGCCGCCGCCCTCGTGGTGGACGGCGAGATCGTGGCGGCCGCAGAGGAGGAACGGTTCTCCCGCCGCAAACACGGTAAGCAGGCCGTTCCGTTCTCCACCTGGGAGATGCCGGTGCAGTCCGCCCGCTGGTGTCTGGAACAGGCCGGGCTGACACCGGGCGACCTCGACGCCGTCGGGTACTCCTACGACCCAAGCCTGATGGACGAGTCGACGACGGGGATGGCCGGACTCGACCGGGACTGGGAGTACCTGCGCACGCTGTATGCCGAACGGGCTCCGCGGTTCCTGCAGTCGGCGCTGCCCGGGCTCGACCCGAGCATCGTGCGCCACGTCCGCCACCACGTGGCGCATGCGGCGTCGAGTGCGCTGGCCTCACCGCATCCCGACTGTGCCGTGCTCGTGGTCGACGGCCGCGGTGAGCGGGCCTCCATGCTGGCCGGCACCTACCGCGACCAGAAGATCGACGTGCTCGCCACCCAGTCCCTGCCGCATTCGCTCGGGCTGTTCTACGAGGAGCTCACCGAGCACCTCGGGTTCGCCCGCTCCAGCGACGAGTACAAGGTGATGGCGATGGCGTCCTACGGCACGCCGAGGTTCGCCGATCGGTTGCGGGAACACGTCTACGCCACCGGCGACGGCGGGTTCCGCACGGAGCCGATCGACTGGGAGTCCTTCACCCCCAAGCGCCGCGCCGGTGCGGGCAAGGGCCATGCGCTGGACCGGCCCGAACCCGACCACGCGGACCTGGCGTGCAGCGTGCAGCACGTGGTGGAGGAGGTGCTGTTGGAACTGGTCGGCTGGCTGCGCGCGCGCACCGACTCCGACAGCCTGTGCATGGCGGGCGGCGTGGCGCTCAACTGCGTCGCCAACTCGAAGATCTTCGCCCGCGGTGGATTCGACCACGTGTGGGTGCAACCCGCCGCCGGGGATTCGGGGACCGCGCTGGGTGCCGCGCTCTCACTGGCCGGTGAGGCAGGCGAACCCATCAGGCCGATGCGGTCGGCTGCGCTGGGCCGCGGCTTCTCCGACGAGGAGATCGAGGCGACGCTGCGCGAGGCGGCGGTGCCGTTCGAACGTCCGGACGGCTACGCCGCCGCCGTCGGGGACGCCCTGGCCGACGACAAGCTCATCGGCTGGTTCCAGGGCCGGGCCGAGTTCGGGCCGCGCGCGCTGGGCAACCGGTCGCTGCTGGCCGACCCGCGCCGCATCGAGAACCTGGAGCGGCTCAACACCGTCAAGGGCCGCGAGCAGTTCCGGCCGGTCGCGCCCATGGTGCTCGCCGAGCGGGCCGCCGAGATCTTCTCGGACGGGCCGATCCCCAGCCGATACATGCTGTTCGTGCACGAGGTCGCCGAGCACTGGCGCTCCCGTATCCCCGCGGTCACCCACGTGGACAACACCGCGCGCATCCAGACCGTCGACGACAGTCAGCCGCTCCTGCACGCCACCATCAGCCGGTTCGCCGAACGCACCGGTGTGCCGGTGGTCGTCAACACCAGCTTCAACACCGCGGGGCGTCCGATGGTCGACAGCCCGCGCGATGCCCTCGAATGCTTCGGCAGCAGCCCCATCGACGTGCTGGCGATCGGGCCGTACCTGGTGCGGAGGCCGGTGTGACGTCCGCCAAGACCGCCTCCTTCTCGATCGTCGTCCCGACCATCGGCCGGGAGTCGCTGCACCGGCTGCTCAGCGCGCTCGAGGCCGAGCAGGGGCCGCACCCCGAGTCGGTGGTGATCGTCGACGACCGGCCGGCCCCGGCACCCGCCCTTCAGGTCGACAGCGGCCTCCCGCTGACCGTGCTGCGCAGCGCCGGCCGCGGTCCGGCGGCGGCGCGCAACACCGGATGGCGGGCCACGACCACCCGATGGGTGTGCTTCGTCGATGACGACGTGGTGCCCCAGCCAGGGTGGCTGGCCGCCCTGGCCGCGGACCTGCGCGGCGCCGACGCCTCGGGCGCCGCGGGCACCCAGGCGGTCATCGAGGTACCCGTCACCGAGGGGCGGCCGGCGACCGACGACGAGAAGCGCACGCTGCGGCTCGCCGATGCACGGTGGATCACCGCGGACATGGCCTACCGGCGCGACGTCCTGGTCGAGGTCGGCGGATTCGACGAGCGCTTCCCGCGTGCCTACCGGGAGGACTCCGACATCGCGTTGCGAATCACGCTGCGTGGCAACATCATCACCCAGGGCGCCCGGCGGTCCACCCACCCCGTCGCCCGGGCCACGCTGATGAGCAGTGTGCGGGCGCAGATCGGTAACCGCGACAACGCGCTGATGCGGCGTAAACACGGCAGGCGCTGGCGGGAGGCGGTCGGCGAGGGGCGCGGCCGGATGCCCGCGCACGTCGCCACGATCGCCGCGGCCGCCGTCGCCGCGATCGGCGCGCTGACCGGCCGACGCAGTACGGCGGGGTTCGGCGCCGCCGCGTGGGCGGCGCTGACCCTCGAGTTCACCGCCCGCCGCTTTTTCGCGGGGCCCCGCACGCTGCCGGAGGCCGGGCGCATGCTCGTGACGAGCGCGCTGATCCCGCCCGCGGCCGTCGGCCACCGCCTGCGCGGCGAGTGGACGTTCCGCGGTGCGCGGCGAGACCCGCCGCTGGCGGTACTGCTGGACCGCGACGACACCATCATCGAAGACGGCCCCTACCTCAACGATCCGGCAGGCGTGAAACCGATGCCCGGTGCCGCGGACGCCCTGGCCAGGCTCCGCGGTCGCGGCCTGCTGCTCGCCGTGGTGACCAACCAGTCCGGCGTCGCCAAGGGGTTGATCACCGACGACCAACTGGCGGCGGTCAACGCGCGCGTCGACGCCGAACTCGGGCCGTTCGACTCGTGGCAGGTCTGCGTCCACGACAACGGCGACGGTTGCGGATGCCGCAAACCGGCGCCCGGCATGGTGCAGGCCGCGGCCGAGGCGCTCGGCGTCGACCCGGAACGGTGCGTGATGATCGGCGACACCGGCGGTGACGTCGACGCGGCGCTGTCCGCGCGCGCCGATGCTGTGCTCGTACCCACAGAACGCACACTGCCACAGGAGGTTTCGGAGGCGCGCACGAAGGCGCGGGTGGCCGCGACGTTGACCGATGCGGTCGAGATGGTCCTGAGGGACACCCGATGAGCGCTTGCGCGAAGAGGAGACGGTCCCGTTGAAAGCTCTGGTCGCCCGACTCGACAGCGCCGGTGACGTGTTGATCACCGGCCCCGCCGTGCGCGCGGTCGCCGACCACCACGATTCGGTGACGTTTTTGGCAGGCCCCCGCGGCCGGGCCGCCGCCGAACTGCTGCCCGGTGTCGACGAGATCGTCGAATGGCAGGCGCCGTGGGTCGATTTCGACTCACCCGAGCTGACCGCCGGCCACGTCGAATCGCTGATCAAGCAGCTGCGCGACATCCGGCCGGACCGAGCGTTCGTCTTCACGTCATTCCACCAGTCGCCGCTGCCGCTCGCGCTGATCCTGAGGATGGCCTCCGTGCCGTGGGTGGGCGCGATCAGCGAGGACTATCCGGGCACCCTGCTCGACCTGCGTCACCACGTCGAACCCGGCGTCCCCGAGCCCGAACGCGCCCTGTCGCTGGCCGTCGCCGAGCGCTGCGGACTGCCCGCCGGCGACGACGGCGCGCTGCGGCTCCGGCCACCCGCACCGCTGCGCGGCGAACTCGCCGAGATCATCGCGGCGGGGCCGTATGTCGTCTTCCATCCCGGAGCGGCGGTCCCAGCCCGCCGCCCGAGCGCGCACCGCAGCGCCGAGATGGTCGGCGCGCTCACCGCCGCCGGACACCGGGTCGTCGTCACCGGGGACGCGGCGGAGAAGGATCTCACCGCGTCCGTCGCCGCGGGCCTGGCCGTCGACCTCGGCGGCCGCACCACGTTGCCCACGCTGGCCGCGCTGTACGCGGCGGCCCGGGTGGTGGTGGTGCCCAACACCGGGCCGGCGCACCTCGCCGCGGCCGTCGGCGTGCCGGTGGTGTCGCTGTTCGCACCGGTCGTCCCCGCGTCGCAGTGGGCACCGTACGGACGCAACGTCGTTCGGCTCGGCGACCAGGAGGCGCCGTGCCGGCTCACTCGCGCCCGCACCTGCCCCGTGCCCGGCCACCCCTGCCTCGACGGCATCACCGACACCGAATTGCTCACCGCGGTCGATCGTTTGGGAGGACCACCATGATCGAGACCCACATCTCCGCACTCGCGCATGCGGTGGACCGGATCGGCGTCGAGGCGCCCCGGCTCACCAGGTGGGGCCGTCACCTCGCCGAAGTGCTCCCGGCCGGTGGCCGGTTGCTGGCCTGTGGCAACGGCGGCAGCGCCGCCGAGGCGCAGCACCTGACCGCCGAACTCGTCGGACGGTTCCGCGACGAACGAATGCCGATGTCGGCCATCTCGTTGCATGCGGACACCTCCGCGCTGACCGCGATCGGCAACGACTACGGCATCGAGGAGATGTTCGCCCGCGGGGTGCGCGCGCATGGCCGCCCCGGTGACGTGCTGGTCGCCCTGTCGACCAGCGGCACCAGCCCCAACGTCCTGGCAGCCGTCAAGGCCGGCCACGAACTGGGCCTGACATCGTGGGCGTTGACCGGTCCGGCACCGAACCCGTTGGCCGCCATGTGCGACGACGCGGTCTGTGTCGAGGCGGGCACCACGGCGACGGTGCAGGAGATCCACCTGCTCCTGGTCCACGCGCTGTGCATCGCCCTCGACGACGTCCTGCTGGGCAGCGACCTGCTCGACACCCACGGCCGGCTGGAGGCTCCTCATGGCTGAACCCCTCGTCATCATCGGCGACTCGATGCTCGACGTCGACATCGAAGGCAGCGCCACCCGACTGAGCCCGGAGGCGCCGGTGCCCGTCGTCGACGCCGAACGGGTCTGGCACCGCCCCGGCGGCGCCGGCCTGGCCGCCGTGCTCGCCGCTCGTGTCGACCGCGACATCGTCCTGGTCACCGCCCTGGCCGACGATGCCGACGGGCACGCGTTGATGGCGCTGCTCGAGGAGGCCGGGGTGCGGGTGGTGGCGCTGCCGCTCACCGGGACCACGGTGTGCAAGACCAGGATCCGCGCCGAAGGCCAGTCGATGCTGCGGCTCGACCACGGCGACGGCACCGCCGCGGGCGGTGAGCTGCCCGACGAGGTGGCCGCGGTGGTGCAGCAGGCGCGTGCGGTGTGCGTGGCCGACTACGGCCGCGGTGTCTGCGCGCATCCCGGTGTGCGGCAACTGCTGACCGAGGTGGTCGAGCGGGTGCCGGTGGTGTGGGATCCGCATCCACGCGGGGCCGCGCCGATTGCCGGCTGCTGGCTGGTGACGCCGAATCAGTCCGAGGCGGAACGGTTCTCCGAGCGAGGCGACAGTGACGCGCACTCCGCCGAAAGGCTGCGTCAGCGGTGGCGGGCCCACGCGGTGTGCGTCACCCTCGGCGCCGGGGGAGCGGTGTTGGCCAGCGAGGCGGGCAGCGTGCACATCCCGGTGCCCGTGGCGGCGGGGGTGTCCACCGGTCGCCGGGACCCCTGCCGTGCCGGCGACCGGTTCGCGGTGGCGGCGACCCAGGCGTTCGGCGTCGGCGACGACGCCGCGGCCGCGGTGGCCGCAGCCGTCGAATCGGCAAGCCGGTTCGTGGCCACCGGCGGCGCCGTCGGCGTCTCGCGCGCGGTCGCGGTCGGTGGACACCGCCGCGGCGCAGGCCAATCCAGCGCGCTCACCGGCGACGTCACCGAGGTACGTGACCGGCTCCGCAGGCGCGGCGGCACGCTGGTGGCCACCGGCGGATGCTTCGACCTGCTGCACACCGGCCACGTGCGGCTGCTGCACCAGGCCGGTCAGCTCGGCGACGCGCTGGTGGTGCTGCTGAACTCCGATGAGTCCGTGCGGGCGCTCAAAGGGCCGAGCCGGCCCGTGATGGCCGCCGAGGACCGCGCCCGGGTGCTGGCCGCGCTGGCGTGCGTCGACGCGGTCGTGATCTTCGGCGAGTCCTCACCCGAAGAGGCGCTCGAACGGCTCCGGCCCGACATCTGGGTCAAGGGCGGCGATTACACCGAGAACGATCTGCCCGAAGCCGGCGTCGTGCGCAGGCATGGCGGTGAGGTGGTGCTGTTGCCCACCGTCGCCGGCTACTCCTCATCAAATCTGATCGCGGCCGCCAACTCGACGCACGCGGCGCGGTCGTGACCCGAAAGGACCACGCATGACCTCACAGGAGCTCGGCAACATCCTCATCACCGGCGGCGCCTCCGGCCTCGGCGCCGCCACCGTGAAAGCCGTACGGCGACACGGTGGCACACCGCTGGCGATCGACGTGAACCCGTTACCCGCGGAGCTCGGCGAGGACATCGCGTTCGCGCAGTGCGACCTGGCCGACACCGGCGCGGTCGACGCCGCGGTGCGCGAACTGGCCGAGCGGGTCGACGGCCGACTGCACGGGGTGTTCACCGCCGCGGGCACCGACGCGTGCGGCAAGCTCGGCGACGTCCCGGTCAAGGACTGGGAACGGGTCATCCACGTCAACCTGCTCGGCACCGCCGCGGTGGTGCGTTCGGCGCTGCCGTACCTGAGGACCACCCACGGCCGCATCGTCACGGTGGCGTCCACCCTCGGCATCAAAGCGGTCAGCGACGCCACCGCCTACTGCGCGTCGAAGTTCGGTGTCATCGGCTTCACCAGGGCGCTGGCCGCCGAGCTGGCCGGTGAGGTGGGCGTCACCACGCTGATCCCCGGCGGTATGCACACGGCGTTCTTCGACAACCGTGACGAGCAGTACAAGCCGCCGCCGGACGCCAAGCTCAACCAGCCCGAGAACGTCGCGGAGACAGTCGTGTTCGCGCTCACCCAGCCCGTCGGGTGCGAGGTACGGGAGTTGGTGGTGTGTGCCCCGACGGAGTCGTCGTGGCCCTGAACCACCCCGCCGCGGGCGACACCATCCTGGTGTTGCGGGCGCTCGGTCTGGGCGATCTGCTCACCGCGGTGCCCGCGCTGCGGGGTCTGCGCCGGGCCTACCCGGACGCGCACATCGTGCTGGCCACCCCGGAACGCTTCTGCGGTCTGGTCAAGCTCATCGGAGCGGTCGACGCGGTCGAGCCCACCCCGGGTCTGGGCCGGCTGCATCCGTTGCGCACCCCACCCGCGCTGGCGGTCAACCTGCACGGCAGTGGTCCGGAGAGCACCCGCGATCTGCTGGCCGTCAACCCGCGTTCCATCCTGACCCACCGCCACGACGCCTTCCCGGGACTGCAGGGGCCCGCGTGGAAGGCCGACACGCACGAGGTCGACCGCTGGTGCGGGCTCCTCGAGTGGGCCGGGATACCGTGCGACTCATCGGATCTCACGATCTCGCGGCCCCACGGCCACCCCGACCGCACCGGCGTCGTCGTCATCCACCCCGGCGCGGCGTTCCCCGCCCGCCGCTGGCCCCCCGAGCGGTTCTCCGCCGTCGCGGCCGCGCTGCACGCCGAGGGGCACGAGGTGGTGATCACCGGCGATGCAGGCGAACTCGACCTGGCCCGCGCAGTGGCTTCGGGCGCCGGTCTGCCCGCCGGCGCGGTGCTCGCGGGCACGGTCGGGCTGCTCGGCATGATCGCGCTGATCAGCGACTGCCGGCTGCTGATCTGTGGCGACACCGGTATCGGCCACATCGCCACCGCAACGGGAGCGCCGTCGGTGCTGCTGTTCGGACCGACTCCACCGAGCCGTTGGGGCCCACGGGGTTCGGGCCCCCACGTGGCGCTGTGGGCAGGCAGCGAAGGGGACCCCCACGGCGGGCAACCGGATCCGGGGCTGCTGGCGCTCACCGAGACCGACGTCCTCGACGCCGTCGGCACGCTTCTGCGGGAGCGGGTGTGACCACGCTCCGGGTCGGGGTGATCGGCGCCGGTTACGTCGGGCTCACCAGCGCGGTGTGCCTGGCCGAGCGGGGCCACGACACCGTCTGCGTCGACGTCGACGACGCCCGGGTGCGCCACCTCGCCGCGGGCGTCCCGCTGATCGACGAACCGGACCTGCCCGAACTGCTCGAGCGGGGACTGCGGACCGACACCCTGCACTTCACCACCCGCTATGCCGAGCTCGCCGACCGCGACGTCGTGTTCGTCTGTGTCTCCACTCCGAGCCTGTCCGACGGTTCGGCCGATCTGCGCGCGGTCGAATCCGCCGTGGACGGGCTCGTCGGCGTTCTGCGGCCCGGCGCGATCGTCGCGCTCAAGTCCACGGTGCCGGTCGGCACCACCAGGCGGGTGGGCGAACGTCTGCGCCGCAGCGGAATCGACGTCGTCTCGAGCCCGGAGTTCCTGCGGGAGAGCCATGCCATCGGTGACTTCCGCCATCCCGACCGCATCCTGATCGGCTCCGACGACGCCCGCCCGGCCGACGCGGTGGCGTCGCTCTACCCGCCGGGCCGGGTGCTGCGGACCAGCCCCGAGAGCGCCGAACTCGCCAAGTATGCGAGCAACGCGTTCCTGGCGGTCAAGATCTCCTACGCGAACTCCCTGGCCCGGCTGTGCGCACAGGTCGGCGCCGACGTCGCCGAGGTCACCCGCTGCGTGGGCGCCGACGTGCGCATCGGCCCGCACTTCCTGCAACCCGGCCCCGGCTGGGGCGGCTCGTGCCTGCCGAAGGACACCGCCGCGCTGCTCCACACCGGACGCGAATACGGCGTCGCGCTGCCCGAAGTGGAATCCGCCCGCGCCACCAACGCGGCCCAGTCGGTGCGCATCGCCGACACGATCGATCGCGCCGTCGACCCGCCGATCACCGAGGCGCGCGTGACGGCACTGGGGCTGACGTTCAAGGCGAACACCAGCGACGTACGCGACTCACCCGCGCTGACCGTGTGCGCCGAACTGGTCGCCCGCGGTGCGCAGGTCACCGCCTACGACCCGCGGCTCGCCGGGATCGACACCGAGATGCTGCGCCGCGCGACCGTCGTCGGTGTCGACGATCCCTACCTGGCGACCAAGGGTGCCGACGCGATCGTCGTGCTCACCGAGTGGCCGCAGTTCCGCGACCTGGACTGGGTTCGGATCGCAGAACAGGCGCCGGGCGCGGTGGTCGTCGACACGCGCAACCTGCTCGACGCCGCGGCGCTCACCGAGGCGGGGCTGACCTGCCTCGGCAACGGCACCCGCGGCGGCTACTGACTCTTCGCGACCCGGCGGATCAGCCGTGCGGTCGCCCGTTCGAGGACCGCCTGACGCTCGTCGGGGCGGGTGGCACGCTCGGCCCGCCGGGCGGCCGCGGCGATGGTCAAGCCCGACTCGTAACCGTTGACCACCCGTGGATCCACATATGAGGCACGCGCCACCGCGGGGGTGTTGCCGAGCGCTTCGGAGACCTCTTTCATCACCGCCGATTCCACGCGTTTGATCACGGTCTTGTTGACCGGCGGGTCGGCGTCGACGAACGCGGCGGCCGCCAGCACGGTGCCGTGCCAGGTGCGCAGGTCCTTCACCGAGTAGTCCGCACCCACCAACTCCTTGAACCGGGTGTTCAGGTCGTCGGAGTGGATCTCGGCCCACCCGTCGCCGTTACGGCACGCCAGCAGACGCTCGGGCCGGTCGGGGTGACGCAGCAGCGCCCGTACGGCTTTCACCACCTCCGGGTCGTCGATGACCAGGGTGCGGCGCACCCCGCTCTTGGCGGGGTAGTCGAACTCCACGGCCTGACGCTGCAGCTTGACGTGTTCGCACAGCAGGGTCGCGATGCCGAACGAGTTGTTCTCCTCGGCGTACTGGTCACCGCCCGCGCGGAAGTAGCCGAGGTCGAGCAGGTGCAGTGCCAGCCCGAGAACCCGGTTGCGTCGCCAACCCCGTCCCCCCAGATCCGCGGCGATCTGCCGCCGCATCTCGGGTAGGGCCGACGACATCTGCAGCACCCGGTCGAACTTCTCCTCGTTGCGTTCCTCCTGCCACCGCTGGTGGTAGAGATACTGACGGCGGCCCGCCGCGTCGGTGCCC
This sequence comes from Mycobacterium sp. IS-1496, assembly GCF_001499995.1. GTDB lineage: Bacteria > Actinomycetota > Actinomycetes > Mycobacteriales > Mycobacteriaceae > Mycobacterium. The sequence continues at coordinate 213,571 of NZ_LQIU01000023.1, read as the reverse complement.
ACGGCCTGGATGTGTCCGTTGGGATACGGGCAGATCCACACCTTCTTCCACGCGGGCGGGATCACCAGGGCGTTGATCCGGTCGACCGTCTTCTGATCGGTGACGGTCTCACCGTTCGCATCCTGGTACGAGAAGCCCTTGCCGCGGCGCACCCGGCGCAGCCCGGGGCCGTTGACTACGCTGCGCCGGAGTCGCATCGGCACCTACCTGTGATCGGCGTTACGGGTTTGGCACCGGCGGTCGCCGGGGTATGGAAGGCAGACCATGGTGAGCACGAGGCCGGCGCGCGCGAGGATGCGGTCCCCGCGACAGTCGCAACTGCAGCCGTCACGGCATCGTCGGTGCGAGCATCAGGGACACCGTCGTCGCGACGGCGCTGTCATTCGGCTTCACGACCGGGTATTACCCGGTGAAATGCGGAGTCACACGTACGTACCTGCGACTTCCCCCAACGCCGATGGCTAGCCGGCGAAACGGCTGGGGTAGTCTCGCTTCGATATTGCCGGGAGGTCAGATGGCCGAGGTCGACAACCAGCGCAACGGGCAGGCCAATGCCGACCGTTCGGTGGAGCTGCGTGTTGCGGCGACGCTGGAGAATCTTGCGGTGCTGCGCACCCTTGTCGCCGCCGTGGGCACGTTCGAAGACCTCGACTTCGACGCGGTCTCCGACCTGCGGCTCGCGGTCGACGAAGCCTGCACCCGGCTGATCCGGTCGGCGGTGCCGAAGTCCACTCTCGTCGTCGTGGTGCACCCCAACGATTCCGAGGTCGTCGTCGACGCGTCGACGACCTGTCAGAACACCGACATCCTGGCGCCGGGGAGCTTCAGCTGGCATGTGCTGAGTTCGCTGACCGACGAGGTGCGGACCTTCTCCGACGGCCACGCCCTCGGCGACGGACAGGTATTCGGCATCTCGATGACGACGAGACGAGCGAGTTCGCTGCGGTGACGCCATCGTCGGCACAGGGTTCGTCGCCACGACAGAACTCTGAGTACTCGGACGTGGCCGCCATGTTCCGGGAGCTACAGGGGATCACCCCGGACACACCGCAGTTCCAGCGTCAGCGGGACCGGATCGTCGAACGCTGTCTGCCGCTGGCAGATCACATCGCCCGACGCTTCGACGGTCGCGGTGAACCGCGCGACGACCTCGTCCAGGTCGCCCGGGTCGGGTTGGTCAACGCGGTGATCCGCTTCGACGTGGACGCCGGGTCGGATTTCGTGTCGTTCGCGGTGCCCACCATCATGGGCGAGGTTCGGCGGCACTTCCGGGACAACAGCTGGTCGGTCAAGGTGCCCCGCCGGCTCAAGGAATTGCACCTGCGGTTGGGTTCGGCCACCGCCGAGCTGTCCCAGCGGCTGGGCCGCGCGCCGACGGCCAGCGAGCTCGCCGAGGAACTGGGCATGGACCGCGACGAGGTGGTCGAGGGCCTGGTCGCCGGCAGCTCCTACAACACCCTGTCGATCGACAGCGGCGGCAACAGCGGGAACGAGGATGCGCCCGCGATCGCCGACACCCTCGGCGACGTGGACCTCGGGCTCGACCAGATCGAGAACCGCGAGGCGTTGCGACCCCTGCTGGCGGCGTTACCCGAGCGCGAGCGCATGGTGCTGCTGCTGCGCTTCTTCGAGAACCTCACCCAGACGCAGATCGCCGAACGGGTCGGCATATCGCAGATGCACGTGTCCAGGCTGCTGGCCAAGTCGCTAACTCGGCTCCGCGACCAGTTGCAGTAGCGGACGCGTCCGATCCTGGAGGGCGGTGCGTGCCGCCTCGACGGTCTCCGCACACGGCAGCGTGGCGTCCGGATCGCAGATCCGTAGCAGCCGGCTCACCGCGGCGCTGGGCACCAGGACCCACGTGATGTCCGCTTCCGCGCAGCGGACGTTGAGCGTGTGCAGCGCGGAAAAGCCTGCGGTGCCGAAGAATTCGACTTCGGAGAGGTCGAGTATCAATGCGTCGGCGGCATGCTGCAGCGCGAAGTCGGCGAAGAGCTGGGCGTTGGCGGCGTCGAGTTCCCCGCGGGCCGTCACGACCGCGGTGGACGGCGGCAGGGCCGCGGCCTCGAAGCCGGCGGTATGGCAGGTGGCGGTGTGGCGGATCGCGGGCTCGGGAGGCGATTCCGTCTGGGTGATCGAAGAGGACGTCGAAGAGGACATTGTGACTCCATCAGTCAAGAATTCGTACTGTGGCTCACGTCAGGGAAATCGGCCCTGCTGTCTCAAAACCTTGGGTGCCAGAGCCGAGTCCGGCCCCGCTCCTACGTCGATGACGTTTGTAGCCGGCTGTGAACTCAACCTGCTCCGAACAGTACGCCGGTAGTCGCGCCTTAGACCGAATGTCGGGCATTTCTTAATCAACGCTTCATCGTCGTGGGGAGACTGTTCGTATGTCCCAGTCCTGGTCGGCCACCGGCGTGCTGCTCGCGGCCGGGGCCGGCACCCGGTACGGGAAGCCGAAAGTCCTTGCGGAGGAAGGGGAGTGGCTGCGTCGGGCGGTCGACGCGCTGGCCCGGGGCGGCTGCTCCGACGTGGTCGTGGTGCTGGGTGCGGCGATCGTGGGCGTGCCGCCGCCGGCACGGCCGATCGTCGCCCCGGATTGGGTCGAGGGCCTGAGCGCATCGGTCCGGGCCGGCATCGCCGCGGTCGGCACCGCGGCCGACGCCGTCGTTCTGCACACCGTGGACACCCCCGACGTGGGGGCGGACGTGGTGTGCCGGGTGATCGATGCGGCACGCACCGCCCCGGGGGGTGTCGCGAGGGCCGTCTATCACGGGAGCCCCGGTCACCCGGTGGTGGTGGCGCGGCGGCACTGGCCGGCGCTGCTCGCCTCCCTCGCCGGTGACGACGGTGCCCGGTGGTTCCTCCGGCAACGTGATGACGTGGTCGCCGTCGAGTGCGGCGACCTCGCCACCGGCGCCGACATCGACGAGGCGTGAGGCTCGGCGGTGTTTGCTGGCCGCGGCCGGCCGCCGGTCTAGCTGCAGCTGGAGTTGGGCCGCCGGACGCCGACCACGATGCTGGTCTTCGCCCCGATCGATCCACCGGCACGCGGTGACTGTGAGCACACGATCCAGTTGGTGAGGTTGATCTGTTTCTGGGGAGCGCCGGTGAGGTTGATCGAGTTGACCATCAGATCCTTCTCGTCGGTAACGCCTTTGATGGTGTCGGTCGCCTGCTGCAGGTTCATCCCCCGGACGTCGGGCATCGCCCACGGCGGCGCCGCCGCGGACGGGGCGGCCAGGGTGATCGCAGCAGCGGCGGCCATCGACACAACACCGGCAACAGCGCCGATCTGACGTTTCATACGTGAACACTCCCTCGGTCGGGGTTCACGATAACCGAGCTGATGGTTGCTCGGGCGCCGCCATCCGAAAGCTATCAAACCGTTACCAAACCGGGGTTCGCGTGCGCACCGATCCAGCCAGCAAACAACGGGGTAGCGTCATTCAGGCCGGGTCAGGGCGTCAATCCCCGAGATGGAGTGCGCTGGCGAACCGGCGGACGGCCTCGGCCGCGGCGCCGGCGGCCGCCTCGTGCCCTGTGCGGGCCCGGGAGGAGACCTCCCCGGTGGCCGGACGGAGCGCCACCTCGGCCAGCAGTTCACCAGTCGTGGGCTCACACACCGCCCACCGGTAGCGGCTGTCGGCCGACCACTCGGCGGCGGCTACGTGGACGTGATCGGGATCGGTCTCACCGAGTTCGGCCAGTGCCGGGCGGTCGTCCATCAAGGCATCGGCGCGCAGCGCCCGTAGATACCACGCACCCGCGTTGATCTCGACCGGTTCCACATCCTCGCCTTCCGGGACGCCCCGCGTGCACTGTAGCGAGCGCGTCAGGCCGTCAGGAACTAAGTTCCCCTCGGCGGCGTTGCTGCCGATGCGCGCGGCGGCCTGCCGTCCCGGAGAACGAGGAGAAGTGCAATGCCCACCATCACCACTGCCGACGGCGTCGAGATCTTCTACAAGGACTGGGGTTCGGGCCAGCCGATCGTGTTCAGCCACGGCTGGCCGCTGTCCGCTGACGACTGGGACACCCAGATGCTGTTCTTCCTCGGCCAGGGCTACCGCGTGATCGCCCACGACCGCCGGGGCCACGGCCGCTCCACCCAGACGGCCGACGGCCACGACATGGACCACTACGCCGACGATCTCGCGGCCGTCGTCGAACATCTCGACCTGCACGACGCCGTCCACGTCGGCCACTCCACCGGCGGGGGAGAGGTCGCCCACTACCTGGCACGACACGGCGAGAGCAGGGCGGCCAAGGCCGCGCTGATCAGTGCGGTCCCGCCTCTGATGGTGCAGACCGAGAGCAATCCGGGTGGCCTGCCCAAGTCCGTGTTCGACGATCTGCAGGCGCAGTTGGCCGCCAACCGCTCGGAGTTCTACCGGGCGCTGCCGTCGGGACCGTTCTACGGGTTCAACCGACCGGGTGTGGAGCCCTCGGAAGCCCTCATCCAGAACTGGTGGCGTCAGGGGATGATGGGCGGCGCCAAGGCCCACTACGACGGGATCGTCGCGTTCTCGCAGACCGATTTCACCGACGACCTCGCCAAGATCGGCATCCCGGTCCTGGTGATGCACGGCGATGACGACCAGATCGTCCCCTACGAGGACTCCGGGCCGCTGTCGGCGAAGCTGTTGCAGAACGGCACGCTCAAGACCTACGCCGGGTTCCCGCACGGAATGCCCACCACGCACGCCGAGACGATCAACGCCGATCTCCTGGAGTTCATCCGGGCCTGAGCCGCTGAGGCGTGGTGCGTGGCGGCGCCCCGCTTCTCCGGCTCTCGCCGGAGAAGCGGGACCGCTCCCCCTCGGATGGTGAGGCGAATTGTCCCTTTCCCGCCTCGTCACCTGGTGCCTGACGACGGAGTACCGCCGTCAATGACCATGTCCCTGCCTGGCCTCAGGCATGTAGCAAACTGTACCTGAGTGCAACCTAAGAGGCAATTGGGAAGATCCATTGTTAACTTAGTGCGTGCGAATGACGCTGAAGCAAATTTTTCCACGCGCTGTCGTTATTCGCTGAGGCAACGTTTACGAGCGGGGAACGGGTCGAGTCGGCAAAAGATCGATCCCCCGGCCCGTCGATGCGGAGTGGAGTGCTTCGCTCCCCGCGGAGGCGCACGGGGAGTTCGCCGCGATCCTCGTCCACCGGCATTAAGGCGCACTCTACGTGCTTCGCTGCTCTAACTGGAGGTTGCCGAAGAGGTGTCGAAGTGCCGTGCTGTCGGCGCGGTGGCACCGCGTCACCGCGCACGGCGGGAGCGCTGGCAACGATTTCCGGTACCAGCGGGCGGGGTTAGATTTGTAGTCCGTCTTACCTTTGCCCGTGTAAAGAGCACATTGCGAAATATGGGGTCATCAATTCGGTGAAGAGTGCGCTCGGGGGGCGGATCCCACCTCGAGATGGCCGTGGACGCAGCAAAATCCAGTAGTCCAAGTGGTGTCTGGCGGCCGACGGCACGGTGCATCACGGGCCGTGTCGGCGAGCCCACCGCAGGGGTTCTCGGCGGCACAAAAAGACCCGGCGCAGTCGTTCGGCCTGGGCCGGACGACTGCGCCGGGGGTGAGCGGAAAGGGTTACTCGCTGTCGCTCTTGATCTCGGCCAGCACGGTCCCCTGCGTGACGGCGGCACCCGCCTCGACCGCGAGTCCGGTGATGGTGCCGTCCTTGTGGGCGGTGACCGGATTCTCCATCTTCATCGCCTCGAGGACGACGACCAGGTCGCCGGCGGACACCTGCTGACCCTCTTCGACGGCGACCTTGACGACGGTGCCCTGCATCGGCGCCGTCACCGAGTCACCGGACGTGGCCGCGCCGCCGTGGGCGCCGCGCTTACGTGGCTTCGGCTTCTTGCGGACCACGCCGGCGGGGGCCGCACCGCCGCCGTTGCCGAGGACCAGATCGCCCGGCAGCGACACCTCGAGGCGCCGGCCGCCGACCTCCACGACCACGGTCTGCCGCGGTGCGGTGTCCTCTTCGTCGATCGGGTCTCCACCGGTGAACGGTTCGATGGTGTTGTCCCACTCGGTTTCGATCCACCGGGTGTGCACGGTGAAGCCGTTCTCGTCACCGATGAACGCGGGATCGCTGACGACCGCGCGGTGGAACGGGATGACCGTGGCCAGTCCTTCGACGTTGAACTCTGCCAACGCGCGCCGCGAGCGCTCCAGGGCCTCCTCGCGGGTGGCGCCGGTGACGATCAGCTTGGCCAGCATCGAGTCGAACTGACCGCCGATCACCGATCCGGACTCCACACCGGAGTCCAGCCGGACACCGGGGCCGGTGGGCGGCTCGAACTTGGTCACCGGGCCGGGGGCGGGCAGGAAGCCGCGCCCGGCGTCCTCGCCGTTGATGCGGAACTCGATCGAGTGTCCACGCGGGGTCGGGTCCTCGGTGATGTCGAGGGCCTCGCTGTTGGCGATCCGGAACTGCTGACGGACCAGGTCGATGCCGGAGGTCTCCTCGGTGACCGGGTGCTCGACCTGCAGGCGCGTGTTGACCTCGAGGAACGAGATCAGGCCGTCCTGACCCACCAGGTACTCGACGGTGCCCGCACCGTAGTAGCCGGCCTCCTTGCAGATGCGCTTGGCGGACTCGTGGATCTCCTTGCGCTGCGCGTCGGTCAGGAAGGGTGCGGGCGCCTCCTCGACGAGCTTCTGGAAGCGGCGCTGCAGCGAGCAGTCGCGGGTGCCCGCCACGACGACGTTGCCGTGCTGGTCGGCGATCACCTGCGCCTCGACGTGGCGCGGCTTGTCGAGGTAGCGCTCGACGAAGCACTCACCGCGACCGAACGCGGCCACGGCCTCGCGGGTGGCCGAATCGAACAGCTCAGGGATCTCCTGGATGGAACGCGCCACCTTCATCCCGCGACCGCCGCCGCCGAAGGCGGCCTTGATCGCGACCGGGACGCCGTACTCCTCGGCGAACGCCACGACCTCGTCGGCGTCCTTGACCGGATCCGGCGTGCCGGGGACCAGGGGCGCCTTCGCGCGTGCGGCGATGTGGCGGGCGGTCACCTTGTCACCGAGGTCGCGGATCGACTGCGGGCTCGGCCCGATCCAGATGAGCCCGGCGTCGATGACGGCCTGCGCGAAGTCGGCGTTCTCGCTGAGGAAGCCATAACCCGGGTGGATCGCGTTCGCGCCCGACTTCTCGGCTGCGTCGAGCAGCTTCTCGAACACGAGGTACGACTCGGCCGAGGTCTGTCCGCCCAGCGCGAAGGCCTCGTCCGCGAGCCGGACGTGCGGTGCGTCGGCATCGGGTTCGGCGTAGACGGCCACACTCTGCAGCCCGGCGTCCTTCGCCGCCCGGATGACCCGGACGGCAATCTCTCCTCGGTTGGCGACAAGCACCTTGGAGATCTTCGAGCTGGCGTGACTGGCCACTTCGCCTCCTGCTGATATGCCTTTCGGGCACTCACTTAAGAACGTCTTGAGAAACTAATGGGGGAGTTTAAGCGCCAGCCCTGTGGCGGTCGGTAACCGGTATCGGTTACTCGCAAGTAAGTTGCGCGTCGCCGCCGTTCGGGATGCTCAGCCGTCCCGCAGCCGGCGTTTGATCCGCGTCAGCATCGCCGACATCCCCCGCAACCGCAGCGGGCTGATCAGCGCCGCCAGGCCGAGTTCGCTGTAGAAGTCGTCGGGCACGCCGAGGATGTCGTCGGCCGGCTGCTCGTCGAGCCCGGTCGCCAGGATGGCCGCGAAACCCCGCGTGGTCGGCGCCTCCGCCGGCGCGCTGAAGTACAGCCGGACGCGGTCGCGGTCGGCGGCGTCGACGTGCAGGAAGAGCGGCGACTGGCATTCGGGCACCGGTTCCATCGCCGCCTCTTCGAGTTCGGAGGGCAGCGTGGGCAGGTCGTCGGCGAACTCCAGCAGCAGCCGGAGCTTGTCCTGCCCCTGCACTTCCTGGAACTCGGAGACGACCTCGGCGAGCGGAGCGGGCATCGTCATGACGACGCGGGGGCCTCGCCCGGATCGGGGCCGACCGCCACGGGCACGCGCACCGCGTTGCCCCATTCGGTCCACGAGCCGTCGTAATTGCGCACCCCGGGCAGGCCGAGGAGGTGGGTGAGCACGAACCAGGTGTGGCTCGAGCGTTCCCCGATGCGGCAGTAGACGACGGTCTCGTCGTCGGGGGTCAGGAAGCCGTAGAGCTCCTCCAGTTCGGCGCGCGGGCGGAACTGGCCGTTGTCGCGGGCGGCCTTGCTCCACGGGATCGACCGGGCGGTCGGGATGTGCCCGCCACGCAGCGCACCCTCTTCCGGGTAGTCGGGCATGTGGGTGCGCTCGCCGGTGTACTCGGCGGGTGAGCGGACGTCGATCAGCGGCTGCTCACCCAGGATCGCCAGCACGTCGGCGCGGTAGGCGCGGATCGGGGCGTCGTCACGTTCGACTACTGGGTACCCGCTCGTCTGCTTGGACGGCACGTCGAGGGTCGTGTCGCGACCGTCGGAGATCCACAGGTCCCGACCGCCGTCGAGCAGTCGAACGTCGGGATGCCCGAACAACGTGAACACCCACAGCGCGTAGGCCGCCCACCAGTTGCTCTTGTCCCCGTAGATGACCACGGTGTCGTCGCGGCTGATGCCCTTGCGGTCCATCAGCGCGGCGAACTGCTCGCCGTCGATGTAGTCGCGGACGTTCGGATCGTTGAGATCCACATGCCAGTCGACCTTCACCGCACCGGGGATGTGACCGGTGTCGTAGAGCAGGACGTCCTCGTCGGACTCCACGATGGCCAGGCCCGGGCGCCCGAGGTTGCTGGCCAGCCAGTCGGCGGTGACCAGCCGTTCCGGGTGGGCGTAGTCGGCGAGCTTGGGGCTGGGATCAGGTGGCAGCGGCACGGAATCGAGCCTACCGCCGACCGGGTTGCGCTGCGGCCGTGGTCAGTGCGTCCACAACTGCGCGACCGACAGGTCGATGCGCTCCAGCATGCGGCGCACGAGCGGAAGGCTCAGCCCGATCACGTTCGACGGGTCGCCGTCGACGCCGTCGAGGAACCAGCCGCCGAGTCCGTCGAGCGTGAAAGCGCCTGCGACGCCGAGCGGTTCGCCACTGTCGAGGTACGCGTCCAGATCCGCGGGAGACGGGGTGCCGAACCGGACGGTGGTGGCGGACGCCTCGTGTTCGCGTCGCTCGGCGACACCGTCGCGGACCCGGACGACGCAGTGGCCGGTGTAGAGCTCGCCGCTGCGCCCGGCCATCAGCTGCCACTGTGCCCGCGCGGCGGCCGCCGTGCCGGGTTTGCCCGTCAGGCGTCCGTCCAGCATCAGCATCGAGTCGCACCCGAGGACCACACAGTCTTCCGCGACATCGGCAGACAGGGCGTCCACGACGCTGGCGGCCTTGGCCGCGGCCAGCGCGCACACCACCTGGCCGGCCGGGGCCGCCGCGCCCAGGGCCGCGACGATCGCGTCCTCGTCGACCCCGGAGACCACGACGAGCGGGTCGATACCGGCCTGGCGCAGCACCTTCAGCCGGCCCGTGGAGGCCGATCCGAGGACGACTCGCGTCAAATCAGCGCCGCATGTTCTTCGCGCAAGCGCTCATCAGCGCCCGTGTTCTTCGCGCAAGCGCTCATCAGCGCCGCATGTGGGTGCGCTCCAGCAGCGTCACCCGCTGCCAGCTCGTCACGTCGTAGCGCAACTTGTCCACCGGATGACCCCACGGGTTGAACTCCTGCGGGCCCGGTTCGGCGTGCCCGCCACCGGCGCCGGCGAGCACGGCGGCCAGCGCGGCGATCTCCTCGTCGGACGGCTTCCCCTTGAGGATGTGAATGTGGGGATCGGCGGCGGGGGGTAGGTCGATGGTCAGCTGGCGGTGATCGCTGACCTCGGTGATGTCGGTGTCCTGCGACATGTGGGTTGCTCCTCTGGCGCGACTGCAGCTGAGATCTAGAGGGGAATATTGCCGTGCTTCTTGGGTGGCGTCTGGGTGACCTTGCGCTCGAGCAGCCGCAGCGCGGTGCCGATGTAACCGCGGGTGTGCGACGGCGGGATCACCGCGTCGACGTATCCGCGCTCGGCCGCGATGTACGGGTTGACCAGGGTGTCCTCGTACTCCTGCTGCAGCTGCAGGCGCAGGGCGTCGACGTCCTGCCCCTCTTTGGCCGCTTCCTTGAGCTGCTGGCGGTAGACGAAGCCGACTGCACCCGAGGCGCCCATGACCGCGATCTGCGCGGTCGGCCACGCGACGTTGACGTCACAGCCCATGTCCTTGGAGCCCATGACGCAGTACGCGCCGCCGTAGGCCTTGCGGGTGATGACGGTGATCTTGGCGACCGTGGCCTCGCCGTAGGCGTACAGCAGCTTCGCCCCGCGGCGGATGATGCCGTTGTACTCCTGCTCGGTGCCGGGCAAAAAGCCCGGGACGTCGACGAGCATGACGATCGGGATGTTGAAGCAGTCGCAGGTCCGCACGAACCGCGCGGCCTTCTCGGAGGCGTTGATGTCCAGGCAGCCGGCGAACTGGGTCGGCTGGTTGGCGACGATGCCCACCGGGCGGCCGTCGATGCGCCCGAAGCCGACGACGATGTTGCTCGCGTAGCCCTCCTGGATCTCCAGGAACTCGTCGTCGTCGAGGATGCGCGTGATGACCTCGTGCATGTCGTACGGCTGGTTCGGCGAGTCCGGGATCAGCGTGTCCAGCTCGAGGTCCTCGTCGGTGAGGGTCTCCTCGATCGGGCCGGCCGGCGCGGGCGAGGGGTAGCGCGGCGGATCGGCGTAGTTGTTCGGGGGCAGGTAGCTCAGCAGGTCCCGGACGTAGTCGAACGCGTCCTGCTCGCCGGAGGCGACGTAGTGCGCCAGCCCGGACTTCGCCATGTGGGTGTGGCCGCCGCCGAGTTCCTCCATGGTCACTTCTTCGCCGGTGACGGTCTTGATGACGTCGGGACCGGTGATGAACATCTGGCTGGTCTTGTCGACCATGATCACGAAATCGGTGAGCGCGGGGGAGTAGACGTGGCCGCCCGCGGCGGCGCCCATGATCAGCGAGATCTGCGGGATGACGCCCGAGGCCTTGATGTTGTTGTGGAAGATGCGGCTGTACAGGCCGAGCGAGACGACGCCCTCCTGGATGCGCGCACCGGCGCCGTCGTTGATGCCGATGAGCGGACGGCCGGTCTTGATGGCCAGTTCCTGCACCTTGACGATCTTCTCGCCGTAGACCTCACCGAGGCTGCCGCCGAACACCGTGGCGTCCTGGCTGAAGATGCAGACCTCGCGACCGTCGATCGTGCCGTAACCGGTCACCACGCCGTCGCCCGACGGGCGGTTGGCCTGTAGGCCGAAGTTGGTGCTGCGGTGCTTGGCCAGCGCGTCGAGTTCGACGAACGAATCCTCGTCGAGCAGCGCCAGGATGCGCTCGCGTGCGGTCAGCTTGCCCTTGGCGTGCACCTTCTCGACGGCGGCCTCACCGACCGGATGCTGGGCCTCTTCCGTGCGCTTGCGCAGGTCGGCCAGCTTGCCGGCGGTGGTGTGAATGTCGATCTCATGGGCGCCGGAGGGCGCGGAAGGATCAGTCACGCTCGTCATGAGGGTTGATGCTATGCGACCTGTCCGCGGCACTTTCACGATCCCCTTAGAAAACGGATCTGCCCGGGTGTCGCTGCGTTCTCGCGGCCGGCCGGAGGGCCGCCGGGGGCCAGCAAACCGATCGGGGGGTGGTGGAGCACAGTGGGCGGGCAACGCCAAAACCGGAGAAGTCGCAGAATCGGCCGTTACTTGAATGAATATTCGTAAACGCTCGCGGGTACGGGAAATACATGGCGCGCAGATTTAGCGAACGGACCGTTGACGGGCGCGTCGAATTGTGCCATTGACGGCAACGTAAGTCAACCTAGGCGGGTCGACGGTCGGAAATGGCGCAGCGTGGAGGCGTCTTTTGGGCTCGTCACGGCGCTGCCGCGAGCCGTAGGCCAAAACGGAAACATGAATTTACAAATTCATCGGTCGACTGCCGAGCGGTTCCGTGATCATCTTGAGATGATCGTGTGAGGTCGGTTAAAGTCGGGCGGGAGCAATTGAACATCGGGGGGGACCGCATGACCGCGGTGAATGACGATCTTGATCTGACAGCAAAGGTGGTAGCCGAGCCGGGGCGGGTGCCGCTCTGGCAGCGTGGCTACGCCCGCCGTCTGGTCGTGCTGGATTTCACTGCCGTCGCCCTCGCTGTCGGCGCCGCTCAGTGGCTTCGTTTCGGGAGCCTGCCCGGCGAGACCAACACCTACCCGAACTTCGCGTACTCGATCCTGTCGGTCATCATCGCCGTCGCGTGGATGCTGGCGATGTCGATCAACCGGGCCCGTTCCCCCCGGGTGATCGGTTCGGGCGCCGAGGAGTACCGGCGGGTGTGGCTGGCCACCCTCGCGGTCTTCGGCGGTGTGGCGATCGTCTCGATGCTGTTCAAGCTCAACATCGCCCGCGGCTACCTGATGATCGCGCTGCCGGTCGGCCTGGTGGCGCTGATCCTCTTCCGGTGGATCGCCCGCCGCGTCGTCGCCTCGGTGCGGGAGAAGTACGGTCGGTGCATCACCCGGCTGCTCGTGGTCGGCAACCCGCACGTCATTCGCGACCTCACCAAATCGCTTGCCCGCGAGACGAAGTCGGAGTACCTGGTCGTCGGCGCATGCGTCCCCAGCGGGTTCGCCAAATCCGAGCTCGAGGTGCCCGGCGTCGGCTCCATCCCGACATTCGGTGACGAGACGAACGTCGTCGGCGCCGTCACCGCCACCAAGAGCCACGCCGTCGCCGTGACCGCCACCGAACGGCTCGACGGCCGCGGGATGCGCAACCTGTCCTGGGAGCTGGAGAAGCTCGACATCGACCTGCTCGTCGCCCCCGGGGTCGTCGACGTCGCCGGTCCCCGTCTGACCATGCGGCCGGTGGCCGGGCTTCCGCTGATCCACGTGGAGAAGCCGCAGTACAACGGCGCGAAGCGTTTTCAGAAGCGGCTGTTCGACATGGTCTTCGCCGGCGCCGTCCTGCTGCTCGGTGCGCCGGTTCTGATCGCGGTCGCTATCGCGGTCAAACTGACCAGCCGGGGCCCGGTCTTCTACCGCTCCGAGCGCATCGGCCTCGACGGCCGGCCGTTCGAGATGATCAAATTCCGCACCATGGTCCAGGGCGCCGACACGATGCTGCCCCAGCTGGCCGCGCTGAACGAGAGCGACGGCGGAGTCCTGTTCAAGATCCGCGAGGACCCCCGGGTCACCCCGCTCGGCCGGTTGCTGCGCAAGTACAGCATCGACGAGCTGCCGCAGTTCATCAACGTGCTCAAGCGCGACATGAGTGTGGTCGGCCCGCGACCGCCACTGGCCAGCGAGGTCAAGACCTACGACGACCACGTCAAGCGCCGGCTGCTGGTCCGGCCGGGGATCACCGGTCTGTGGCAGGTCAGCGGACGTTCGGACCTGTCGTGGGAGGACTCCGTCCGGCTCGATCTCTTCTACGTCGAGAACTGGTCGATGATCTCGGACCTGCAGATCGCGTTCAAGACCGTCAAGGCGATGCTGCGCCATTCCGGCGCCTACTGAGCCGAAACCGCCGCCGCGCCCGCGCGCCTGAGTACAGTGCTGCCGTGGGTTATCCGGACAACGTGCTGGCCAGGGACGAGCAGGTGGTCCTGCACCGGCATCCGCACTGGAAACGGTTGATCGGCGCGGTGCTGGTGCTGCTGTTCACCAGCGCGGCCGCCGCCTTCGTGGCCGGTTACGTCAACACACTCGCGTGGGACGCCTCCGCCAAGAACGTCATCTTCCTCGTCATCGGCGGGATCTGGCTGGTGCTCGTCGGTTGGCTGTCGTTGTGGCCGTTCCTCAACTGGTGGACCACACATTTCGTCATCACCGACCGGCGGGTGATGTTCCGGCACGGCCTGGTCACCCGGGCCGGTATCGACATCCCGCTTGCGCGGATCAACAGCGTCGAGTTCCGGCACGGCCTGCTCGACCGGATCCTGCGCACCGGCACGCTCGTCATCGAGTCAGCGGCGCAGGACCCGCTCGAGTTCCACGACATTCCTCGCGTGGAACACGTGCACTCACTGCTGTATCACGAAGTCTTCGACACCCTGGGGTCCGACGAGTCACCGAGCTGATCGGGCCGGGTGCGCCTGCGGGACCGTCGCAAGGGGGTGACGGTGCCCTCGGTCCGGCTGGCGTGTTCGGCGACATCCTCCATCGCCTCGGCGATGCCGCCGCTGGTGAACGTGGACTCCAGCGCCTTGTCCGGGTTGCGGCCGAACTCGTCCGGGAACACCCAGCGCCGGAAGGCCCAGAACCGGAACGCCATCTGCAAGAGATTGCCCAGGATGTAGGCGGAGACGAAGTCGGCGATGTTCTCGATGGTCAGCGACACCTCGGGCACGCGCAGGCCCAACACGTAGCTCGAGAAGTACAGCGGGAGCATGCTCAGCAGCACGCCGACACCGCTGAACCCGAAGAACAACAGCGCCTCGTGATGTCGCTCACGTCCACCGCGATCGCGGAAGCTCCACTCGCGATTGAGGATGTATGAGGCGATCACGGCGACGATCCCGGCGATGATCTTCGCCGTCACCGGCTTGGGCTCGAGGATCGTCAGCTTGAGGGTGAAGAAGATGACCGAGTCGATGACGAACGTGGTCGCGCCGACGATCGCGAACTTGATCAGCTCATGATGCTGCTCGGCGTACGGCCGGATGGGCCGCGGCAGCCGCTTGATCGTCGCATCGGCGAAAGACACAAGGAAGAAGTCTACGGAAGACAGGGGCCCCCTGTCGTATCGCAGTCGTATCGCCGCTTCGCTCCTGGTCAATGTGGGCACGTCGGCCATGACACGATAGGCGGCGTGCCGAGTACTACCTCTTCGCCACCAGTGGTGGCCATGATCGGCGGGGGTCAACTCGCCCGGATGACCCACCAGGCGGCGATCGCGCTGGGCCAGAGCCTGCGCGTGCTCGCCACCGGTCCGCAGGAACCGGCCGCCCAGGTGACCCCTGACGTGGTGATCGGATCACACACCGATCTCGACGCGCTGCGGCGCGCGGCCGCCGGCGCGACGGTGCTGACCTTCGACCACGAACACGTCCCCACCGAGGCCCTCGAGGCGTTGGTGGCCGAGGGGGTGAACGTGGCGCCGCCGCCCACGGCGCTGGTGCACGCCCAGGACAAGCTGGTGATGCGCAGGCGTCTCGAGGCGATGGGAGCGCCGATTCCGCGCTACACCACCGTCGACACCGTCGACGACGTCGTCGCCTTCTCCGCCGAGGTCGGCGGACCCGTGGTGCTCAAGACGGTCCGCGGCGGATACGACGGTCGCGGCGTGGTGCTGACCGCCGATGCCGACGAGGCCCGCGATGTCGCCGCCCGCTACCTCGCCGACGGCGTGCCGATCCTGGCCGAGGAACGCGTGGAGATGCGCCGCGAACTCGCGGCCCTGGTGGCCCGGTCGCCGTTCGGCCAGGGCGCGGCCTGGCCGGTGGTCGAGACCGTGCAGCGCGACGGCATCTGCGTGGTGGTGCTGGCGCCGGCGCCGGAGCTGTCCGACGAACTGGGTTCGAGCGCCCAACAACTGGCGCTGAAGCTGGCCGCCGAACTCGGCGTGGTCGGGGTCCTCGCCGTCGAACTGTTCGAGACGGCCGACGGCCGGTTGCTGGTCAACGAACTCGCGATGCGCCCGCACAACTCCGGGCACTGGAGCATGGACGGCGCGGTCACCGGCCAGTTCGAACAACACATCCGCGCGGTGCTGGACTATCCGCTCGGGGACACCGCGTTACTCGCCCCGGCCACCGTGATGGCCAACGTGCTCGGCGCGCCGCAGATTCCGGCGATGGCGATGGACGAACGCGTGCACCACCTGTTCGCCCGCATGCCGGACGCCAAGGTGCACCTGTACGGCAAGGGGGAGCGCCCCGGCCGCAAGATCGGCCACGTCAACCTCACCGGGGACGATCCGGGGATGCTGCGTGAGCGGGCCGAGCGGGCGGCGCACTGGTTGTCCCACGCGGAGTGGACCGACGGATGGGATCCGCACGGCGAGGTCAGGGAAGGACTCTCGAGGTGAACGCACCCGCCCCACGTGTCGGGGTCATCATGGGCAGCGACAGCGACTGGTCGGTGATGGCCGACGCCGCCGAGGCCCTCGCCGAGTTCGAGGTGGCCTTCGAGGTCGGTGTGGTGTCCGCGCACCGCACCCCCGGTCGCATGCTCGACTACGCGCGCACCGCCGCCGACCGCGGCATCGAGGTCGTCATCGCCGGGGCCGGCGGCGCGGCTCACCTGCCGGGCATGGTGGCCGCGGCCACGCCATTGCCGGTGATCGGCGTGCCGGTGCCGCTGGCCCGCCTCGACGGATTGGACTCGCTGCTGTCCATCGTGCAGATGCCTGCCGGTGTCCCGGTGGCGACGGTGTCGATCGGCGGCGCGCGCAACGCCGGTCTGCTGGCCGTGCGGATCCTCGCATCGGCCGACCCCGCGCTGCGCGCCCGCATGGTCCGGTTCCAGGCGGACCTCGAACAGATGGTGCTCGAGAAGGATGAAGCCCTGCGGAACCGGCTACTCGGTGCGGACTGACCGCAGGTAAAGTTACCGGTGAGTAGCAAGGAGGCCACGATGGCTGGTTGGACCGGAAACCCGTCCTTCGACGTGTTCGGATTGCCCGAGGAGCACCAGGAGTTGCGCGCGGCGATCCGCGCACTCGCCGAGAAGGAGATCGCCCCGTACGCGGCGGATGTCGACGAGCAGATGCGGTTCCCGCAAGAGGCTCTCGACGCCCTCAACGCCTCGGGATTCAACGCCGTACACGTGCCCGAGGAGTACGGCGGACAGGGCGCCGATTCCGTAGCGGCCTGCATCGTCATCGAAGAGGTCGCGCGTGTCGACGCGTCGGCGTCGCTGATCCCCGCGGTCAACAAGCTCGGCACCATGGGCCTGATCCTGCGCGGCTCCGATGAGCTCAAGAACAAGGTGCTGCCGGACCTCGTGAACGGGCAGCTGGCGTCCTACGCGCTCTCCGAGCGGGAGGCAGGCAGCGATGCGGCCTCGATGCGCACCCGGGCCAAGGCCGACGGCGACGACTGGATCCTCAACGGCGCCAAGGCCTGGATCACCAACGGCGGCAAGTCATCCTGGTACACCGTGATGGCGGTGACCGATCCCGACAAGGGCGCCCACGGCATCTCGGCGTTCATGGTGCACATCGACGACGAGGGTTTCACCGTCGGACCGAAGGAGCGCAAGCTCGGCATCAAGGGTTCGCCGACCACCGAGTTGTACTTCGAGAACTGCCGCATCCCGGGTGACCGGATCGTCGGCGAGCCGGGCACCGGCTTCAAGACCGCGCTGGCGACGCTCGACCACACCCGCCCGACCATCGGTGCGCAGGCCGTCGGCATCGCCCAGGGCGCGGTGGACGCGGCGATCGCCTACACCAAGGACCGCAAGCAGTTCGGCACGTCGATCAGCGACTTCCAGGGTGTGCAGTTCATGCTCGCCGACATGGCCATGAAGGTGGAGGCCGCCCGGCTGATGGTGTACTCGGCCGCGGCGCGCGCCGAACGTGGTGAGGGCAATCTCGGCTTCATCTCCGCGGCGTCGAAGTGCTTCGCCTCCGACGTGGCGATGGAGGTCACCACCGACGCGGTGCAACTGTTCGGCGGCGCCGGCTACACGATCGATTTCCCGGTCGAGCGGATGATGCGCGACGCCAAGATCACCCAGATCTACGAGGGGACGAATCAGATTCAGCGCGTGGTGATGTCGCGCGCGCTGCTGCGCTGACGCGGCCGGCTCAATAGGCGCCCTGGCCGCGGGCGACGGTCAGCGCCGTCCTGGCCAGGATCCGCAGGTCCTGATCCATCGACCAGTTCTCCACGTAGTACAGGTCGAGGCGGACCCGGTCCTGTTCGCTGATGTCCGAACGACCGGACACCTGCCACAGGCCGGTCATCCCCGGTTTCACCAGGAGCCGGCGCTGGACGAACCCGGGGAATTCGGCGCCTTCGCCGTCGACCATCGGCCGGGGCCCGATCAGGCTCATCTCGCCGACGATGACGTTGACGAGTTGGGGCAGCTCGTCGAGGCTGGTGCGGCGGAGCCATCCACCGACCCGGGTGACCCGCGGGTCGCGGGCCCACTTGTAGAACGCGTCGTCGGACTTGCCGGACAGTGCGCGCACCTCGGCCAGGCGGGCGTCGGCGTCGGGGTGCATCGAGCGGAACTTCCACATCCGGAAGGGTTCTCCGTGCCTGCCGACGCGGGCGGGCCGGTAGAACACCGGACCGCCGTCCTCCAGTTTGATCAGCGCGGCGACGACGACGAACAGCGGTGCGGCGAGCACGAGGAGGACGAAGGCCAGGACCCGGTCGAACAGCGCCTTGCCCAGCGCGGACAACGACGAGTAGCCCGGCTCGTCCACCCGCAGCAGCGAAAGTCCGTTCAAGCGTTCCAGACTCAACTTCGGCTGGGCGATCGCGGCCACCCCCGGCACCACCATCAGGTCGATACCGTAGGGGTGCAGCGCCCAGCGCAGGTCACGCAGGCACTCGTCGCTCAATCGGTCGGCTGAGGTGATGACCACCGATTGCGCTCGACGCACCCGGGCCAGGTCCGTGATCTCGGCAGTGTCGACCGCAGGCTCGTCGACTCCGTCCGCACATACGGATCCGCCTGCGGCGCCGACCAATTGGGAGGTCCGCACGCCCAGCGCGTGGAACGCGACCACCTCGTAGCCGGCTCGCGCATCGCTGGCGACCGCCGCCGCGACACGGTCCGCCTCGGCGCGGGTGCCGACCAGCAGCAGGCGGGTGCGTTGTCCGTGCGGCCGGGTGCGCTGCCGCACCAGCACCACGGTGCTCAGCAGATGCGCCGCCACACATCCGCCGAGTCCGGTGGCGATCGCGATCAGCAGGGTCTGGCGAGGCAGCGGGCTGCCGGTGACCAGCAGAACCACGGCGACGAGTCCGAGGAGCTTGCCGGTGGCCACCAGGACGCGTTTGAACTCCTCGAACCCGCGGCCCAAGATCTTCGGGTCACTCGATCTCTGCGCGGCCAGCAGCACCGCCCACGCCGCCACCATGCCGACCCCGAAGGTGACGCGCACCCAGGTCTCCTGGTGTACGGCCACATCGGAGCTGACCGCGACCGCGAATGCGGTTCCGCCGGACACACTGAGGATCTCGGCGGCCTGCACCTTGGCGCTGCTGTCAAGCATTGGCCACCGTCCGGCGCGGGGCCGACTCACGGGTGTCGATCACCTCATGCACCACGCGGTCGGCCAGTCCCACCGACGAGTTCCAGCTCGTGACGTCGGGATAGATCTGCGCCGTGGTGGCCAGAAACACGTTCGTGCCACCGACCCGGCTCGCCGGCATCCGTTCGTGGTACCCCAGGGTCGGAATCGGTTCCACGAACGGCGCTTTGAACACGCGCACCTCCTCGACGGCCGCCGCATCGGCCAATCGGTCGGGGTAGAGCGCGCGCAGCTGAGCGGTCCAGCGGCGCGCGATCTCGGTGTCCGATTCGGCGAACAACGCCGAATCCCGCCCGCAGTAGTGCATCACGTACACCAGCGACCGTCCGTCGTGGCGCTCGGTGCCGGTGAGCGCCGACATCTCCACCACTCCGTCGAAGTCGGTGCCGCAGTTGATGACCGGCGCCCAGTAGTGACCGTCGAGCGGCCGGTCGAGCAGGAATACCGCGTTGACCACACCTTGGTAGTCGAGCCGGATCTGCGGCAGCGCCGACCGGAGCGGCTCGGCGGCCAGCGAACGCAGCAGCGGAATCGGCACCGTCGACACGACCGACTGCGCGACGATATCCTCGCCGGTGGCCAGACGGACGGTCGCACCGTCTTCGTCGGCCGCGACGCTTTGCACCCCCACGCCCAGATGAATGCGCCCACCGCCCGATTTGATGGCCGCCCGCAACCGGTCGACGATCGCGCGGTACGTCCCCGTCGGATATCCGCGGGTGGCGACGTTGCTCTCCCGGCCGAGGCGCTGATACAGGTACCGGGCAGGCACCTCGCCGAAGGCGTCGCCGAACTTCGCGCCGAACAGCGGTTTGAGCAGACGCTTCCACACCGTGGGCCCGTACACGCTGCGGAGCCAGTCCTCGGTTCTGGTGTTGTCGAGGTCCTTTCCGCGGCCGAGGCGGCGCAGCAGCAGCGAGACCGCTCCGAACCGGATCCGGTGGGTGAACCGCAGCGGGGTGAAGCGCAGCAGGTCCACGGCGCTGTTGAAGTCGAAGCGGTGACCGTCGACGTTCATGCCCATCGTCGTCTGCTGCCACCGGATGTCGCCGGCGAGCCCGAGTTCCTCGAGCAGGGGCAGCAGATGTTCGTCGGTCGGCATCACACAGTGGTAGAAGCGTTCGATCTCGACACCGCCGATCTCGCCGCCCATACCCAATCCGCCGAGCCGGCCGGCACTTTCGACGAGGTGGACCGGTACCGACGCGCGGGTCAGCCGGTAGGCGGCCGTCAGACCCGATATCCCGCCGCCGATGACCACCACGGGTCTCGGCTCGACCGCTGTGGACATCTAGACCTGCCGGTAGGGCGCGGGGGTGAAGGACTCGCGCACGAGCAGTTTGAAGTACTGCTTGAGCGTGCGTGCCAGCTTCAACTTGCTCGCGCCCTGCTTGCGGTCGTACTGCAGGACCAGGGGCACCTCGGCGATCCGCGGATTGCAGTGCCGCAGCTTGAGCAGCAGTTCGACCATGCAGGCGAAACCCTGCTCGACGACGAGCCGCTCACCCCAGTGGCCGGTGGCGCGGCGCAGCAGCGAGACCCGGTACGCGCGGTAGCCACTGGTGAAGTCGCGGACTCCGTCGACCTTGGCGACCGCGCGGAACATGTGAGCGGCCCCCCGCGACATCAGACGCCGCAGGGGCGGGGCCGTGGTGTCGTCACCCCCGTCGGTGAACCGTGAGCAGATCGCGATGTCGGCGCCGTTGTCGATCTCGCGCACCAGCGCGCCGACGAGCGTGGGGTCGTGGGTGTCGTCGGCGTCCATCACGACCAGCACGTCGTCGTCGGCGGCGACCGCGAGGACCGACCGCAGGCCGGTCTGAATGGCCTGTCCCAGGCCGAGGTTCACCTCGTGGGTCACCACCTTGACGTCGAGACCTGCCGGACCGCTCGCGGCGACCGCCGCGGTGCCGTCGGCAGAGCCGTCGTCGATGACCCAGACGGTGAGCGGCTGAGACGCCGCCAGCCGGTCGATGCGCTCGAGGAGCGGGCGCAGAGACCCCTCTTCGTTGTAGGCCGGCAACACGATGTGCACCTGCCCGAGTCGGACCGCGGTGTCGACGTGGTCGCGAACGAGCGTGTCTGTCATGGGAATCCTTCGGTGTTCGGCGCCACGCGCGGACGTGACGATGCGGGTGGGGTTCGTGTCGGGCGCGTGCGCGCGGGTGGTTCGGGGCGTCCTCGCAGACTCGGTGTCGCCGGGCCGCTCGGCTGACGTGCACCGGCCGTGGCAATGATCAGCGCTGTCAGCAGAGAGCTCCGTCGCCGGTGCCGAGGCCGTCCGTCGGCGCAGGCGGCGGCCGCCCGTGCCGGAGGGCAACCGTGGGTACCGACCGTGTTGGTGCTCGCATAGTTGTGTTCGCTCGCGCGAATACAGCTAATAAGTACACCAACCGAAGCGTCATCGCACAGCGGTGAGACTCATGTCACAGAATCACCTGGCAAGTTCTTTGCGTGTGAGGCGCTTTCCTGGCCATAAAACGCAGTGAAGTGCAGTTTATTGACGAGATCGGCCCGATGACGAATTGCCGAAATCACACGGACGCGTCAATTTCCGGCCTGGTGGCGCAGGCGACTTTCGATGACACGCGGCCGAGGAATCTAGCCTCAGCATCGATTTACGAGAGTGCTGGACCGGCGTCGGCCGATTGTGCGAGGGAAACCGGCCGGAGAGCTGGGAGTTTACAACCTCAAGGGAGTGACATCAGGCGTGCGTCGGAAACGTGACGCCGAGGTACGATTTCAGCAAATCGGTGCGGTGATGCGGGAAGGTCAGCCGTCGTGGGTGCCGGGGCTCGGACGCAGGTGGGTGATGTCCCCGGCGGCGACGGTGACCGACTCGCCGCCGACGGCAAGCGTCAGCCTGCCGAGATCGTCGATGTCGCGGGCCGTTCCTTCCAGGCGTCGATCACCCGGCAGAGTGGCGGTCACCCGGCGGCCCAGGGTCAGGCTGTGCCTGCGGTAGTCGGCGGCGATGGTCTCGTCGGCGCCTCCGGCGCGGCGCCACTGGGCGATCCGATCGCCGAGGTTGCGCAGTATTGCCGCGGCGAGCGCATTGCGGTCGTGATTCCGGGCGCCGAGCATGGCCAGCGACGTGGCGCGCGGATCGGGCGCCTCGGTGGCGCTCAACGTGACATTGAGTCCGATACCCACGATCACCACCTGCTGCGGGGCGGCGACTTCGGCCAGGATGCCGGCTAACTTGCCCTCGCCGACGAGTACGTCGTTGGGCCACTTGAGGCCGGCGTCGAGGCCGGACACCTCCGCGACGGCGTCGCGGACCGCCACGCCCGTCAGCAGCGGCAGCCACCCCCAGGCGTCGGGCGGGACACCGTCGGCATCCACCGCGACCGACATCGCCACCTGTGACCGCGGGGGAGCGGTCCACTGGCGACCGTGCCTGCCGCGCCCGGCGCTCTGGTACTCCGTGAGCAGCACGCGGCCGGCGACGTCCTCCCCGGCTGCCGCGCCCGCGAGGAGGTCGGCGTTGGTCGAGCCCGTCTCGTCGACGACATCCACCGTCCGCCAGCCTGGGCCGAGGGAGGCCCGTAGCAGGCCGACGTCGAGCGGCGGTCGAGCGGACTCGATGTCCATGGCGGGAGCCTAGCCGAGGGGGGCCGCCTGCTTGCGCGGCGACAGCGGCCCCGCCGAAGCGTTGTCGTCCGGGGGCCGGTCCGCGGGCGGGCGATGGGGGAACCGCCACGTGGCGGCGACGAGGAGTGCGATGCCCACGACGACGAGTGCCCGCATGATCCAGATCGTCGAACCATCCCCGAACGACAGCTCGAGGCGGTGCCATCGAGATGCCCAGCAGGCCAGCGCCAGAGCCGCGAGCCCGGGTGCGGCCAGGGCGGCGGCCCGCCGCCCGCCGGTCCGCAGCATCTCCGTGGCCGCCAGCGCCACCGGCGCGAGCAACCACATCGCGTCGTAACTGATGTGGTAGAAGGCAATCAGGCCGATGCTCAATCCGACGAGCACCGCGGTGTGGGGCAGCATCCGGCGGTGCAGCCGGCCTGCGAGCAGATAGGCGCCCGCCAGCCCCGCCAGCAGGACGACGAACGACGTCCAGCCCGGAACGGGCACGCCCGCGTCCAGCAGCGCCCCCACCAGGTCGACACGTTCGCCGAGGTAGTCGACGGTGCGAACCGCTTCGGCCGAGCTCGCGTTACCGAGCAGCGTCTGCACCCACGCGCCGAAGCCGCCGCCGCGGGCGAGGAACAAGGCCGTGGCCACCGACACACCCCCGGCCAGCGACACCGCGACAGCGGCGACGCGCCATCTTCGCTGGGCGAGCAGGATGACGATGACGAACACGCCGATCTGGGGCTTGAGGCAGGTGACGGCGGCGAGCTGCGCCGCCACCCAGGGCCGTCGGGTCAGCAACGCCGGCGCGGCCAGCAGCGCATAGACCACCGACGGTTGGCCGTGACTCGCTCCGTCGGCGGCGGTGCGGGCGAGCCAGACCAGGGCGACCCCGAGCGATCCGGCGCCCAGGAGTTCGGTCCGGCTCGGGGCGACGGGCGCTGACCACAAGCGCCTCACACGGATACCGGCCCAGGCGCCCACCGCGGCGACGACGGCGACGTTGACGAGGACGTCGGCGGCGGCCGCGACGTCCCAGGGCAGACCACCGAACGGTGACCAGAGCGCCAGGTGGGCCGGCGCGTACGTCGGATAGTCCTGCGCGTAGGGGAATTGCGCCGAGTACAGCGCGGTGTCGTACGGGTCGTGACCGGTGAGGAACCATCGGGTGGGCAACCACACCGTGTCGCGGAAGTCCACCAGGGTCCCGTCGAGGCACCCCGGCGTCCGGCACGGCGCGAGGGTGGTCGCGGTGATGCGTTCGGTCCACAATTTCGCCGCGTAGAACATGCTCAACGCGGTGGCCAAGGCGATGCCGACGACCGCCGTGAGGGTGCCCGGTGGCGGGCGACGAAGCACGTTGGGCACTATCGGGTCCTTCGCACATCGGGCGCCGGCGGGTGACGGTGCCTCGTTCAACATGAGCGGCTCCGCCGCGCGCTGTTCGCTCTCGTGCCTGACGGCAAAAGCTCCAATCGGCGATGCGGTCCGTGAACTGCGTGAGGAACACCTCGCGGCGCAGAGCAGCTTACCAATGATATTTTGCTCGAATGGCCGAAGAGTCCCGAACCGGCGGTGGACCGCTCATCTCGCTGGTCTGCTCCACCATCGGACGGCCGGACGCTCTGCGCCGGCTGCTCACGTCGGTGGCGGCCGCCGAGCTCGCCGAGCGCGTGGAGTTCATTCTCGTCGATCAGAGCCCGGACCAGTCCTGCGCGGCCCTCGTCGACGGCTTCGGGCTGCCGGGGCCGCACCGGGTGACCACGAGCGGCCTAGGCGTGTCGACCGGTCGCAACGCCGGCACACCCCTCGCGCGGGCACCGATCGTCGCCTACCCGGACGACAACTGCTGGTACCCCCCGGGCACCTTCCGGTCGGTCATCGAAAAGTTCGCAGTGCGAACGGATCTCAGCGGTGTCACCGGCATGCAGGTGACGGAGGCAGGTGTGCCGTCGATGCTGCGATGGCTGCCGGAACCCACGACGGTGACGCGGCGCAACTTCATACGGACTTCGGTCAGTTCGACGATCTTCCTGCGTCGCGACGCCCTGCCCTCGCCCACTCCGTTCGACGAGGGAGTCGGTGTCGGATCGCCCGGCCGACGGGGCGCCGGTGAGGAATCCGATCTGTTGCTGCGGTTGATCGCGTCCGGGCACACGGTCGAATACCGTCCGGAGATCCGGGTCCTCCAGGACGACGACCGCGACCAGATCACTGCCGCGTTCGTCGACAAGATGGCGAAATACGGTGTCGGACAGGGGTATCTGTGGCGACGTCACTCGCTGCCGGTCAGTGCCCTGGCCTACTACTCCGCGCGCAAGATCGCCGGCGCCGGTGTGCGTGCCGCCCGGGGGCAGACGCTGCACGCTCGCGCGGACCTGGCCTTCGTCCGCGGTCAGGTCGCCGGGTGGTTGGGCGTCGGAGGGTGACCGTCGCCGTCGGTGCCGCCACGTCGGAGATGCGCCGCAGTTTCGGGTGGCGGACCGCCGCCGCCGGGGCGGGTCTGCTCTCGACACTTCTGCTGACCATCGTCGTCTACCGCACCCTCGACGCAAGGGACGCGGCGGTCTTCTTCGCCATCCTGGTCGCGCTGTCGATAGGACCGCTGGTCGGCCGATTGGGTCTCGGTCCCAATGTCATTCGGCTGGTCGCAGCCGAACCCAGCCGACTCGGACGACGCGCGATCGCGTCGTCGCACCTGAGCGCCACCGGCGCGCTGTCGGTGATCAGTGCGCCGGTGATCGCGGTGTTGGCCACCTGGGCGCTGCGTGGTTCAG
Organism: Mycobacterium sp. IS-1496; assembly: GCF_001499995.1. Lineage (GTDB taxonomy): Bacteria > Actinomycetota > Actinomycetes > Mycobacteriales > Mycobacteriaceae > Mycobacterium. The sequence goes on along the minus strand of NZ_LQIU01000023.1, from coordinate 187,972 downwards.
AGCACTACCTGCCCGTGGTGTTCCTCACGACCGCCGGGATCGTCGCGGAGTCGCTGCGCCTGACACTCAGCGACATCTTCGCCGCCACCGGCCGCGTCGGTGCGTCGGTGGCCACCACCCACCACATCCGGAGCATGCTCGTGCTGCCGGTGGTCGGCGCGATCGCGCTCACGGTGTCCGACCCGACGCTGCTGGAGGTGATGGTCACCTACACCGTCGTGTCGTGCCTGCAACTGGCCGTGGCGCTGGTGTCCGCCCGCCGCGACATCGCCGTGCGGGTCGCAGGAAGCGCGGCGACGATACGGCAGGCGCTGTCCGCGGGGGCGAGGCTCTTCACGCTCGACCTCGCGGCGTTCCTGTGTCTACCGGGCACCGTCTGGTTGGCCAACGTCGTCTTCGCGCCACAGACTGCTGCGCTGTACTCCGCAGCGGCGACACTGGCGCTGCAGGTGACCGTCGTCGAGAGCCTGGCCGCGCTGGCGGTGACGCCGGCGGCCGCGGGCCTGTGGGCCGCCGGAGAACGCGATCAGGTGGTGCGCGTGTTGTCGGCGGTCGCCACGCTCAGCACAGCGGTGACCGTTGCCGCGGTCGGCGTGCTGGCGGTGGTCGGCGCGCCACTGCTCGACGTCGCCTACGGGCCCACGATGCGCGGGGCCGCCGTCCTGCTGGTGATCATGGCCGCCGGCGGTATCGCCAAGACCGCGTTCGGCGTGAACATCACGCTCTTGATCATCAGCGGCCACATCGCCGAGGCCGCCCGGACGGCGCTGCTCGTCCTGGCGGCGTCGGTTCCGGTCGCCGTCACGGCCGGTGTGGCCGGCGGACCGGTGTGGCTGGCGGCGGCTTCCGGGGCGGCGACGACCGCGGTGGCCGTGACGCAGTGGTGGTCCGCCCGCCGGGCGGTCGGCGCCGGCCCGCGGGCGGGATGGCGTATCGGCCCAGCATGGCAAAGTATTCGACATTCGCCATGACGACATACGAACGCTCACGACCACGCGATGAATGCGGGAGTTACGACGATATACGGGTTTTTCAGGGGCGAGGTAGCCAGCCAGTCGCCAGTGGCATAGTATGCGGCGTGACAAACCAGCAATGACCCGAGAACCGTGGGGTCGACGCATGCCGATCCGTTGAGGAGCGCGAACCCGTGGCTGTCCAGCTTTCCCCGATCCAGTCGTCAGTCCTCTCGGCGATCACCCGGAGGTCCTCCCGGACGTGGCTTGTCGTGCTCGCGGTGGGCACGCTGATCGGCGTCGCGCTGGGTGCGCTCGCCGGAGGCGCGGTATACCTCAACCGAAACGCGGATCCGACCTCGAGCGCGCAGATCAGGGTGACGCCACCGGTCGACCTGGTCGCCATGGTGACCGGTGCGCGCATCGACTTCACGCAGAGCCACATCAGCGACTACGTCTCGGGTGAGGTGGCCTACCTCGACGGCGCCGGATTCGCCAGGGCGGTGAACAACCGGCTTCGCCGACCGGGCGCCGCGCACCTGACGATCACCCAGAACGGCACGTCACAGGTCCTGACGATCTCCTCGACCGGCGCGACCGCCCTCGAATCGACCAACACGGTGCGGACCGCTCTGAACCTCTACGAACAGCGGCTCCGCCAGCTCACCGACCAGCAGTTGGACAGCGCCCTCGGCGCGATCGACGAGCGCATCAAGGCGGTCAGGGCGACCCGCGACGTCGGTCGGCTCAACGACTTGACGCTACTGCGGTCCAACGTCGAACTGCAGGCCGCGCAGCCGACCGGGATGCAGATCCTCAACGCCCCGCTGACCGATTCCTCGGTCGGGTCGGATCGATGGCCGCTCGGAGCGCTGTTCGGCGGGCTCCTCGGTGGACTGCTCGCGCTCGTGGCGTTGGGCCTCTACCGGAGCCGCTCGGGCCGGGTCGTCGCCGTCACCGACATCGCCGACGCGGTCGACGGCATCCTCACCCCCGAGGTCAGCCTGCGCGGCAGCCGGGGCGCGAACGCCGCGGGCGCGCAACGACACGTGGCGCGGACGCTGTTCGCGCAGTGCCCCGATACGGCGCCCAACCGGATCATCGCCGTCATCGGGGCGTCCCGGTCCTCGGGCTCCGGACTGGTCGCCGCGCTGCTGGAGACGGCGGCCGCGGAACAGGGGCCGACGGTGCTGGCCACGTTGGCCGAGGGCTCGGTCACGCTCCCGACCGGATCCGAGCACGATCACACACTGATCCTCGACATCGGCGCGCTCGGCGACTCCCCCCTGGCCACCCAGGCCATCGCCGCGGCAACGGATCTGATCTTGGTGTGCCGCCTGAACGTCGACTCCGTGGCGGCGGTGTCCGCGGTCCGCGCCGCGACCGCTTCGAGCGCCGTGCCGTTGCGGGCGGTGGTCACCTACTGGCCCCTGTTCACCGTCGGCGGTCCGGCCGAGCCGCCGCGCGCCACCGGACACGCGAACACACCGGGCCACAGTGCGGCCGACCCCGCTGTCGAATCGGCCGCGGCCACCGCCCCGTGAGGAACGACGTCACCGCCCGTCGCACCAGGGTCTGGTGGGTCGGGCCCACGCCGGTGATCCTCATGGTGGCGACCATGTCGATCCTGCTGACCGCGGCGGTCGGTGACCAGCGGTTCCGCGCGCTGTGGAACACCCCCAAGTCGGTGACCGGCCATGTGCTGCTCCTGATGTTCTGCGGGGCGCTCGCACTGGCCGTCGGCGCCAGCGCGGTCGGGGCGCTGCGTCCGGTGCAGATCCCCGCGCAGCGGTGGCCGAACCTGAGCCCCGGGTCGGTCGCGCTGCTGTGCCGGGCCAGTTCGGTCCTGGTCGCGCTGACGGCCCTCGGTTACCTGGGGTTCGGGTATCTCCTGGCCCGGGCCGGCATCGGCTGGGCACAGATCGCCGGCGCCTCGGGCTACTCCGGTTCCGCCCCGATCAAGACTCTCGTCGGCACCATCCCCGGGGTGACCACCATGACGCAGTTCGGCATCGCCGCGGTGATCATCTCCAGCATCGTCCTGGCGCAACAGAATTCGCGGGCCGAACTCCTGAAGATCGTCGCCGTCGTGGGGATGTCCGTGCCGCGGGCCTTCATCTTCGCCGAACGGCTGGCCATCCTCGAACTCGTCGTCCCGATCGCGGTCGTGGCGTGCTACCGCGCCGCCGAGACGCCCCGCCTGCGGTCGCTCGTGCGGCTGGTGCCGGTGGTGGCGCTGCCCGCGGTGGTCGTCGTCTTCTCCGTCTTCGAGTACTTCCGCAGCTGGGAGTTCTTCCGTGGCACGGGGCAGAGCTTCTGGCAGTTCTCCTTCGAACGTGTCGCCGGCTACTACGCCACCGCGGTGAACAACGGCTACCTCGAGCTGAACCATCTCAACGTGGCGGGCAGGGAGCCCCTGACCACACTCGAATTCCTCTGGGACGCACCGGGTGTGCGTCAACTTCAGCTCTACGATCAGCTGGCCGGGAACTTCCCGGGGCGAAACGGTGTGGTGACCGACGCCGACTACGTCGCGATGCTCACCGACTACGGCAACCCGGAGTTCAACAACGCCACGGGCTTCTCGATCCCGTATCTCGACTACGGCACGGCGGGCGGGCTGGTGTTCTTCCTGGTCGCCGGGGTGATCGCGGGACTGCTGTACCGGTCCTTCCGCGAGGCCTCACCGGCCGGCCTGCTGATGTATCCGCTGTTCTTCGTCGGGCTGATCGAACTCCCGCGGTACATGCACTGGACGCAGGGACGGTCGCTGCCGTCGTGGGTGGCGCTGGGCGTCGTCGCCCTGCTGGTCGTCCGCGCCGATCGTCGGTGGCGCAGCACCCGACGAGGCGATGTTCAGGAACCGGTCGCCGCACTGAGCGCAGCAGCGGGCACGCCCAGCACCCGCGTCAGCACCGTCTCCGCCGAACGCTCCCACGAGTAGCGCTGCGCGTTGACGAGCCCCCGCTCCCGCAGGTCGCTCGCCAACGCGTCGTCGCGTTCGAGTTCGTCGAGTCGCTCGAGCAGGGCAGCGCTGTCGTCGGGGTCGAAGTACAGGGCGCCGCTGCCGCCGACCTCGGGGAGGGAGGCCGCCGACGAGCTGACGACCGGACACCCCAGCACCTGCGCCTCCAGCACCGGCAGTCCGAAACCCTCGTATCTCGACGGGAACACCAGCGCGCGTGAATTGCGGTACAGCCACACCAGTTCGGCGTCGGTGAGACGGCCGGCCACGGTCGCCGCCGATCCCAGATCGGACATGGCGGAGAAGACCTGGTCACGGCCGGCGGCTCCGACGACCACCACGTCGCGCCCGGACCCGGTGAGCGCGGCCACGGCGCCCGTGAGGTTCTTGTGTCTGGCCAGGGTGCCCACGACGAGGTACTGCCCGCCTGCGATGTCGAGGTCGGGGCGCACGGGTGCGATCTGCGCCAAACCGTCCGCGGCGCAGGGGGCCACGAGGAACCGCCGCCGGTCGACCCGCAGCACCGCGGCCAGTTCGTCGGCGCTGAATTCGGATACGGTGAGCAGCTGCCGTGCCGTGCGGGACAACAGCAGGTACATCACGAGGTAGAACGCGACGAACGTGCGCCGGAAGGTGCGCGGGTACCGGAACGCGGTCGCATCGTGCATCGTCACCAGCTGCCTGCGCTTGAGAAGCGGTGCGGGACCGGCGAAGTTGAGCAGCATCCGGCCCAGTGTCACCACCGGCAGGTACAGCTGCTCGAACACCACGCCGCCCACCGGGGCGCGGCGGATCTCCACGCGCCGCGCCGACGCCCACTCGGGCGCGTCGGCGCCGCTGGGCACATGGAGCACCAGATCCACCGCGCCCGCCGTGACGAGGCGGCGCACCATCTCGGTGGCGTACCGCTGTGTGCCGGTCAGGGGTTGGGCCAACCACTTGCCGTTGACGTGCACCGGATCCATCAGCGAGCCCCGGCGTACGGGCCGTAGAGCTCCTTGAGCGCCACCTGCTGGCTGCCGTCGCAGTTGTCGGCGAACGCGACCCTGGTCGCGTCGCGGGCGGCGGTCCGCGCGTGCGCGGTGTCGAGCGAGGTCAGCACGTCGGCGAACTGGGAGGGCGCTCCGACGGTCAACGGCAGCCGCAGCCCGTCGAGGTAGGGCCGTGCGCGCGCGACGACCGGGAGACCGGCCGCGTCGGCCTCGAGGATCGAGATCGGGAGTCCCTCCCACACCGCGGTGTGCAGATACACGTCCCCGCGGGCGAGTTCGGCGAGCGCCTGCGATCGGGGCAGCCACCCCGTCACCTCGATCTGGCGGTCGGTGAGGTACTGGACGTACTCGGCGTCACCGTCGCCGATCCACACCGCCCGCAGGTCGGGGTGCGCCATCCTGGCGTGCGCCACCGCGTCGGCGAAGAATCCGGGGTCCTTCTGAGGTCCCAGCCTGCCGTTGCCGACGACGCACAGGCCCTGCGCCGGCGCGGATCTCGTGCCCGACGGGACCGTGCACGGTCCGGCGACGTTGGGCACCGTCACCACCCGGGGCCGGGCCAGTGGCCAGCGGGACAGGGCCGCTTCGCGCGGCGAACAGACGCCGAAGCCGCTGGTGTTCAGCGACAGCGCCCATTCGGCGGCCCGGAAGGCCGTGCGCACCGGCATTCCGACGTCGCGGCGTTCGAAGGCGTAGCAGTGGGGGGAGTAGACGATCGGACGCCGGGCGGAGCGGCGCAGCGCGACGCGCGCATACACCCCGCCCTTGCTGGAGTGGGCGTGGATCACGACCGGCCCGCGCAGTCCCTTGGCGTAGCGGCGGAGGAACCGCAGTCGGGCGACGTGCCCGTCGGGCAGTTCGGCCACCGCGGCGAAGCCGACGAACTCCGCCGGGCTGACCGACGCCTCCGCACGGCGGGCGTACACGAGTCGGTGTTCGGCCGCGGGGTAGTTGCGCGCGAAGTCGCGGATCGCCGCCGCGGTGCCGCTGGCGAACGACTCGGTCACGTGCACGACGGTCAATGCTGTTGTCACGGTGCTCCTGGTGGGTCGGCTGGTCATCGGACGTCGACCGGTTCGCCGTTGACGGTGAAGTCGGAGGCCCGGACGGCTCCGGCGGGCGCGTCGACGAGAAGGGGTCGCAAGTCGCTGTCGCGCACTTGGATTCGGCTGAACGTGACGGCGTCGACGGACCCCGGCCGGGCGATCACGCCGACATTGCGTTCCGCGCTGGGCGACGTCGCGGTGATGGTCAGACCGGAAATCGATACGTCACTCACCGACCGGCCGGCGTTGCCCGAGTAGACCAGCACGGCGCCGTGGATCACGGCGGGGTCGGTGTTCGCGCCCGTGATCGTGCCGCCGGTGACGCGGACCCCCGCGACGGAGTCGGTGAAGTACGGGGCTCCCTCGGAGGCGACGTAGACCCCGGCGCCGCTGGTGCCCGACACCGTGAGGTCGCGTACCGACACGTCGCGGCCGCCGACGACGGAGATGCCTCGGCCCCAACGGGTTCCGGCCACCACGGGCGCGGTGATGGTGATGCCCGCGCACGGGGCGTCGGTGCCGTAGGAGACCACGGCCACCCCGTCGTCGCCGGTGCGTTCGGTCCTCGGGTTCTCGAGCGTGCCGTTGGTGGCGCCGTCGGTCATGTGGATGCCGTCGGCGAGGGTGTCGCGAACGGCGACGCGGGTGAGGCGGAAGCCGTCGGCGCCGTCGACGAACACCCCGGCGGCGGCCGAACCGTCGACCGTCACGTCGGTGAGCGAGACCCCGTCACCACTCACCACGAGCTTGTGCTGCTCGAGGCCTGTCAGTCGGGGGCCGTCGGTGGGTGCGCTCAGGGTCACGTCGGTCAGGCTGACCCCGGGGGCGTCGATCTGCAGCGCCGAGGCCGGCGCGTTCGTGGCGGCCAGCGTCGCCCCGTTGCCCTCGATGCGCACTCCCGGCACCGTGACGCGGATGACCCCGGCATGGGCGTACGTGCGCCGGTCCAGGCGGAGGGTCTCCCCGGGCCGGAGCTGGTCGAATTGTGTTTGCAGAGTGGCTGTCTCGTCCGGTGGCGCGCTGTGGGCCGCCTGTACGCCTGCGGCGACCAGGACGGTCACCACCGCGGCGGCGACGACCGCCGCGGGCACCGATCCGGTCGGTGTCCGCCGGGGGTCACGCCGCTGACGCATGGGGGTGTCCCGTTTCGAGCGCGTGGATGACGTGGTCCCGGGTCCCGAGCACGGTGAATTGGCGTTGCATGGTCGCCAGCACCCATTGCATGAACGCGTACTTCTCGCGGGCCGGTACCGACATGCCGGGGAAGAAATCGAGTGCGGGCGCGTCGCCGCGGTCGAGCAGGTGGTGGGGGTGCAGCAGCATGGTCAGCCCGATGCCGCGCGCGCGGCACAGCCGGACGGCGGTCCTGAAGTAGAGCCGAGCCACCTTCGGTGAGATCGAGTACAGCTGCATCAGGTAGGACCCGTGGATCGGGATCCGCAGCAGCGGCATGGTGGTGACCGGCAGTTCGGCGATCCCGCTGGTCGACCGGTGAGGGCGCAGGGGCAGCAGCGCCTGGTCCAGCCCGCCGAACAGGTGTGCGCGCTCCTCGCGCTGTGCGGTGCTCAGGTGCGCGGTGCGCAAGTGGTGGGCTCGTGCCAGCGGCCCGATCCAGGTGGGAAAGCTGCTGGCGTCGTAGGTGTATCCGCGCTCGACGAGCAGTCGCTCCAGTGTGGGGCTGGTGCTGTAGCCGGGTCCGCGGAACCCTGTTGGTGCCGGTGCGCCCGCGGCGACGATCGCCGCGTGCGTGCGGTCGATCTCGGCGGCGAGGTCCTCGACGCTGTAGCGCTGCAGCCACGGTTCGTGTTCGTAGGAGTGGTTGCCGATCTCGTGCCCGGCGGCGGCGAACGCCCGCACCGCCTCGGCGCCGTCGTCACGGTCGGCATCCGCGCCGATCACGAAAATCGTTGATCGCAAATGTATCTCACCGAGGAACTCGACGATCCGCGGTGTCGCGACCTCGAGGTAGCTGGGCCGGGACTCCCAGGACGAGTCGCCGTGGGTCTTGAGGAACGACCACACGTTGTCGAGGTCGAACGACACGCTGGCGACGGGGAGTGAAGACGTCATCGGGTTCCCTGGGTGATCGGTTGGTCGGACGGTGCGAGATCCGTGCGGCCCTCGGTGACGACCGTGCCGACACGGCCCATGGCCAGTACCCCGGCGACGATGAGGAAGAGCCCGGCGACCAGCCAGGCCGCCCGGCCGTCGGCGATCCGATCGCCGACCAGCGCGATACCGGCGGCGGACGCCACCACCATGGTCACGGCGTCCATCGCCGCGCCGGCCGAGGTCGTCGACCCGCGCTGCAGGGCCGCGGCCAACATGACCTGCCCGACAGCGGCGGACGCCAGCGTCAGCCAGGCCAGCGGATGCACCAGCAGGGCCGTCCACTCGAGGGATGGCAGCGGACGACTCGCCACCGCCAGGACGGCGAAGGCCGCACCGGCGAGGCCGGCCAGCGGCACCGCCCCCCTGGCCCGCCAGGCCGCGGGCGCGAGGCCGACACAGGCTGCCAGCACCGCGGCGAGCACCCAGCCCGTCGACGGCGGCACCGAGGTGATCCGGGACGGTTCCGCGGCCCCGGCGAGCAGGGCCAACGCCACGGTCAGCACTGCGAGCACGGCAAGTTCGGGGCGAGTGACCCGCCAACCGAGGATGACCGCGCCCAGCGCCGCCGCGACGCCGACCGCGGCGCAGGCGCCGGCCTGCACCAGGTACACCGGCAAGGTTTCGCGGGCGAAGAAGGCCAGCAGGAAGCCGACCACCTGGGCGGCCAGCCCGGCGGCATAGCACCGGTCGGTGGCGAGGCGCCTCACGAGGGTCAGCCCAAGTGTGTTGCTGATGGCGATACGGCGAGCAGCCATACTTTGCAGAATCAGCCCAGTAGCGTACGAAAAAGTCGACAGGACGAGCAAGAGATGGGCGTACATCGGTCTAACCTGCCGTTTCTGGTAGTCACGGGTGGGTGCGGGCGCTGCTCGCCGAGAACAGCCTGCACTTTGCTAAGCGAATTTACAACACTTCACTGAATCAGGCATAGTGGGCGGCGTGACCGAAGTCCACCTGGTGGCGGGGACCCGCCCCGAAGCCATCAAGCTGGCGCCGCTGGTGCCCGCCCTGCGGGCACAGGGCATGACGCCGGTGTTCGTCGCCAGCGGCCAACATCCGACGATGGTTCATCAGGCGCTCGACGCGTTCGGCCTCGAACCGGACGTCACGCTGAGCATCGACCGCGGCAGCGGCAGTCAGGCCGAACTCATGGCCGCGCTGACCGTGCAGCTCGAAACCCATTGGCAGCAGCGAACACCCGCGGCCGTGGTGGTTCAGGGGGACACCACGACGGTGTTGGCCGCGGCGATGGTCGCCTTCTGGGCGAAGGTGCCGATCGCCCACGTCGAGGCGGGTCTGCGGTCACACGACCTGGCGGCGCCGTTCCCCGAGGAGGGCAACCGCAGGCTGGTCGGACAGATCAGCAGGCTGCATCTGGCGCCCACCGTGCAGGCGCGGGCCAACCTCGAACGGGAGGGCACCCGGCCTGGCGACATCGTCGTCACCGGCAACACCGTGATCGACGCGGTCCTCGGCATCGCCGCACGAAGCGGGCCCGTCGCCGACGCCCGCGTGGCGGAGTTCGTCGAGCGGGCCAGAGCCGGCCGCAGCCGGCTGGTGCTCGTGACGGCACACCGTCGCGAATCCTGGGGTGAGCCGCTCGACCGCGTACTGACCGCGGTCGCGCTGCTGCTCGACAAGTACTCCGACGTCGAGGTGGTGCTGCCTGCTCATCCCAATCCCGCTGTCGCGGCTCAGGTCCGGTCCGCGCTCGGCGCGCATCCCCGGGTGCTGGTCACCGAACCCCTGTCGTATCCGGTGCTCGTCGCGACGCTCGCCGCGGCCACCCTGGTGCTGTCGGATTCCGGGGGGATCCAGGAGGAGGCACCCAGTTTCGGTGTCCCCGTGATCGTCCTGCGGGAGGTCACGGAGCGGATGGAGGCCGTCGACGCGGGGTGCGCGGTACTCGTCGGCACCGACCGCGATGCGGTGCTGGGCAACGCCTGCCGTCTGCTCGACGACCCCGAAGAGCGGGCGGCGATGGTCTCGAAGGGAAACCCGTTCGGAGACGGGCGCGCGGCGGAACGGTCTGCCGCGGCGATCGCCTGGATGCTCGGGCGGACCGACCGGCCCCCGACGGAATTTCGCTTCTGACCGCCGCGGCGACGATTGTCAGGACGTGCGGTCGGCGGCCGGGGCGAGGGTCTCGATCGCCCGGGACGCCGACTGCTGCCGTCGCGGCACCGCGTTGAGCGCGTTGAACCCGCAGACGAAGGACGCCATCGACACGATGGTCCAGGCGTTGCCCACTGCCCAGCGGGAGCTCAGTTCAGTCCGCGGGTCACCTTCTCCATCGCCCGGCGGCGTTCCAACGCAGCCGGATCCGGATGCGCGACCTGGACCAGGGACCCGCCGACGGAGTAGACCGCCAGCAGCCGCTCGACCACGTCGTCGGCGCTGGCCCAGTCGGCGGTGGACAGCACCCGGTCCCGCGGCTGCAGACCGGCGGCGGTGGCGGCGCCGGCGGCCGCGGTGAGCACCTCGTCGACCGAACGTCCGCTCAGCGCCGGGCCCGGTGCGCGTTCGGGGGTGATCTGGTCGCCGTGCACCCGCACCGCCGTGGCGTAATCGGTGAGGCCCACCGGCAGATCGGGCACCGGCCTGCCGAACGGATCCAGCGACAACACGGCGATCTCACCCATCCCCGCCGCCGCGTCCGCCTCGTCGATGCGTTCGGCGGTGCACAGCGCGACGTCGGCCCCGTCCAGCTCGGGCGCGGCACCCACCAGCGCCTCCGCGCCGATCCACCACAGGCCGAACAGCACCGCCGCGGTCTGCCAGTGCGCGGGCAGCAAAATCGCCACCCGGCTCGCCGGCCCCGCCCCGAGTTCGTCGCGAAGGAGGTTGCCGGTCTTGGCCGCCCAGTTGGCCAGCGTCACATGGGAGACCTCGATGCGTTCGCCGGTCGCGTCGTCGTAATAGGTGATGCTCGGCCCGGCCGGGTCGGCGTCCAGCAGCGGCCCGAGCAGTGCCCCGGTGACAGTCAGTTCACACACTCCGGATCGTCGGAACCGGCGGTGATGATCTGCGGGGGTGGCGGCGGCGCGGCCGGATCGGTGGCCCCGGCGGCGACCGGGTCGGCGGTCAGCATCGTCGGGTCGGTGCCGTCGAGTCCGGAGCCGGGGCCGGTGTAGTCGTCGGCGAGCACGACCCGCACCGTGCCCGGTGCCACGGAACCGTCCTCCACAACGGTGAGCCCGCCCAGATCCTTCGAAACCGCTTGTGCGCCCAGGTCATCCGCCTTGGCGGCCTGAACCTGGCTGCCGTTGACGGCGGCGCCGCCCTCGAAGTTGCCCGTCGCGCCGGGGGTGAACCCCTTCTGCGACAGCACCGCCGACACCGAGGCGGCCAGACCGTTGATGTCGGTGGCGTTGACGACCTCCACGGTCGTCTTGTCCGGGGTGTACGCGAGTTCCTCGGTCTTGCCTTCGTCCTGTTCGTTGAGCAGGCCCGTCACCCACTCCTGAACGGCCGTGGGATCGACGCGCACCACACTCTGCATGCCGTCGTCGCTCCAGCCGTCCTCACGCAGCACCGGGATCGTGGCGAACGCGACGTTGCCGGCGGCCAGCTTCTGCAGCTGGTCCACGAAATCCATGATGTCCCAGCCGTCGGAGAGCACCACCGACCGCTGCACGGCCGCCTCCAGCCGGCTCAGCGTCGCAGGGCTGGACAACGTCTTGCTGGAGATCACCTCGTGGGCCAGCGACGCCATCACCGCCTGCTGGCGCGTCACCCGGTCGAGATCGCCGCGCGGCAGGTCGTGGCGCTGGCGCACGAAGCTCAAAGCCTGCGGCCCGTTGAGCTTCTGCCACCCGGCCGGGAAGTCCGCACCCGAAAGGGGTTCGTAGACAGGTTCTTTGAGGCAGACATCGACACCACCGAGGGCGTCGGTGATCAACGCGAAGCCCAGCAGCCCGATCTCGGCGTAGTGGTCCACGGTGACCCCGGTCAGGTTCGCCACCGTCTTGATCAACGCCTCCCGGCCGTCTTCGATCGCGAGCGGTTCGGCCTCGGCCGGGTCCATGCCCTGTACCTCGACGAGCTCCTTGAGCTTCTCGAGGTGCACCGACCCGTAGACACCGTTGATCTTCATCTTGCCCAGGTCGGGAGCCTGGACGTACGAGTCGCGCGGGATCGAGATGGCCGTGGCCGACTGCCCGTTGTTCGGGATGCGGATCAAGATGATCGTGTCGGTGTTGGTGGACACGTCGTTACCGGCGCGCAGGGTCGCCAGCTCCTCCTGCGACAGCGGGTTGCCGTGAGCGTCGGTCCGGCTGTCGGACCCCACCAGCAGGACGTCGATCGCACCGTCCTCGCCGCCTTCGCCGAGCGCCGGAGAGCTGATGTGGTTGATGCCCTCTTCGAAAGACCGAATCCGGCTCCAGGCCACACCGGTCCCGAGCACCACGGCAAGGGCGACCGTCACGGCGACGGCACGAAGGACTCGAGCGGGCATCAGCCCAGGTTACTGGCGAGGGCAGCGCAGACGGGGTAGCGATCGTCGGCGCGCCAGGCCGCGTGTCAAACTCACACGCATGCCGCAACGACTCGTGATCACCGGTGCCGGCGGCATGGTCGGGCGCATCCTGGCTGCTCAGGCCCGGCGCCAGGGGCGTGACGTGCTGGCGCTCGCGTCGGCCGACTGTGACATCACCGATCCCGGCGCGATCGCGCACCGGGTCGCCGAGGGCGACGTGGTGGTCAACTGCGCGGCGTTCACCGACGTCGACCGCGCCGAATCCGAGCCCGACCGGGCGCATGCGGTCAACGCCGTCGGCCCGGGCAACCTCGCGACCGTCTGCGCGCGCGTCGGCGCCGGCCTGGTCCACGTGTCGACGGACTATGTGTTCAGCGGCGACTTCGCCGGGGCGCCGCCGCATCCCTACGAGATCGACGATGCGCCGGACCCGCTGAGCGTGTACGGGCGCACCAAGCTCGCCGGCGAGCGTGCGGTGCTCGACGCGCTTCCGCACGGTCACGTGGTGCGCACCGCGTGGGTCTACGAGGGCGCCGACGGCACCGACTTCGTCGCCGCGATGCGCCGCAAGGCCCTCGGTACGGACACCGTCGAGGTGGTGGCCGACCAGATCGGTTCACCCACCAGCGCGCACGACCTCGCCGGGGCGCTGCTCGAGATCGCCGACGGGGGAGTCCGCGGGCCGGTGCTGCACGCCGCCAACGACGGCCAGGCCAGCCGCTTCGACCAGGCCCGCGCGGTCTTCGAGACCGTGGGCGCCGACCCCGACCGGGTGCGGCCGGTCGGTGGTGACCGCTTTCCGCGCCCGGCCCGACGGCCCGCGTATTCGGCGCTGTCCGGCTCCGGGTCGGCGGCGTGTGGCCTGACCCCGCTCCGCCCGTGGCGTGAGGCGCTGGTCTCTGCCCTGCACGAGGGCCGGTGACGTGCCGCTACCCTCTACGCCGTGCTGCGTGAACGGGTGGTCGCCGGATGAGTGACCAATTGGTCGTCATCACGGTGACGTACTCACCGGGCCCGCACCTCGACCGGTTCCTGGCCACGCTGGCGCATGCCACCGATCGGCCGGTCTCGGTCGTGATGGCCGACAACGGGTCCACCGACGGCGCTCCGGAGCAGGCGCTGCAGCGGTATTCCAACATCCGGCTGCTGCGCACCGGCGGCAACCTCGGCTACGGCACCGCGGTCAACCGGGCGGTCGCCTCGATCGAACAGGGCGTCGACCCCGACTGCTCGGAATTCCTGATCGTCGCCAACCCGGATGTGCAGTGGGGTCCGCGCTCCATCGACCTGCTGCTGGAGGCCGCGGACCGGTGGCCGCGGGCCGGCGCCCTCGGACCGCTGATCCGCGACCCCGACGGTTCGGTGTATCCGTCGGCGCGCCACCTGCCCAGCCTCATCCGCGGCGGGATGCACGCCGTGGTGGGCCCGTTCTGGCGGTCCAACCCGTGGACCGCGGCCTACCGCCAGGACCGCGCCGAGCCCAGCGAACGTCCGGTGGGCTGGTTGTCGGGGAGCTGCCTGCTGCTGCGCCGCTCGGCGTTCGCACAGATCGGCGGGTTCGACGAGCGGTACTTCATGTACATGGAGGACGTCGACCTCGGTGATCGACTCGGCAAGGCCGGGTGGCTCAACGTGTACGTGCCGTCGGCGGAGATCCTGCACGACAAGGGGCATTCGACCGGTCGGGACCCGGCCCGCAACCTGGCCGCCCATCACCGCAGCACCTACACTTTCTTGTCTGATCGGTACCCTCGCCGGTGGCAGGCGCCGCTGCGGGGAGCGATGAAGGGCGCGCTGGCCGTGCGAGCGGGTCTGGTGGTGCGCAAAGCTCGGCGAGCTCAGGCCAAGGGGGGTACGTCATGGTGAATCCGGCGCAGGTCGACGCCGTCGTGCTGGTGGGCGGGCAGGGCACCCGCCTGCGCCCGCTGACGCTGTCGGCGCCCAAACCGATGCTGCCGACGGCCGGGCTGGCGTTCCTGACCCACCTGCTGTCCCGCATCGCCGCGGCGGGCATCGAACACGTCATACTCGGGACGTCCTACAAGGCGGACGTCTTCGAGGCCGAGTTCGGCGACGGGTCGAAGCTGGGCCTGCAGATCGAGTACGTCTTCGAAGCCGAGCCGATGGGCACCGGCGGCGCGATCGCCAACGTCGCCGAGAAACTGCGCTACGACACCGCGATGGTGTTCAACGGCGATGTGCTCTCGGGGTGCGATCTGCGCGCGCTGCTGGACAGCCACGTGAGCAAGGACGCCGACGTCACGCTGCACCTCGTGCGGGTGGGTGACCCGCGGGCGTTCGGATGCGTGCCGACCGACGGCGACGGCGTGGTCACCGCGTTCCTGGAGAAGACGCAGGATCCGCCGACCGATCAGATCAACGCCGGCTGTTACGTCTTCAAGCGTTCGGTGATAGACCGCATCCCGCGCGACCGCGCCGTGTCGGTGGAGCGTGAGGTGTTCCCCAACCTGCTCTCGGACGGTCTGCGCGTCTGCGGTTACGTCGACGCGACGTACTGGCGCGACATGGGCACCCCGGAGGATTTCGTGCGTGGTTCGGCCGACCTGGTGCGTGGCATCGCACCGTCGCCGGCCCTGCAGGGGCACCGCGGCGAGGAACTCGTGCACGACGGCGCGGCCGTCGGGCCCGGCGCGCTGCTGATCGGCGGCACCGTGGTGGGTCGCGGCGCCGAGGTCGGCGCGGGTGCCCGCCTCGACGGTGCGGTGATCTTCGACGGTGTGCGGGTGGGTGCCGGTGCGGTGATCGAGCGGTCCATCATCGGGTTCGGCGCGCGGATCGGCCCGCGCGCCCTCATCCGCGATGCCGTGATCGGCGACGGCGCCGACATCGGCGCACGCTGTGAGTTGTTGCGCGGGGCGCGGGTGTGGCCGGGTGTGAAGATCCCCGACGGCGGCATCCGCTACTCCACCGACGTCTGACCCCGCCGCCGCGCCTCCGCGGCCAGCTGCGCCAGCCCGAAGTCGGTGTCCGGTGGGAGCCCGTCGAGGGGCCACCACCGCAGGTCCAGGGACTCCTCCGAGCGGGCGATGCGTGCGCCCTGCGGTGCGCGCACCAGGAACTGCAGGTCGAGGTGACGGGTGGGCACGCCGAGCGAGCAGGTCACCGGATGCACGTGGACGGCCGCGAGGCGCGGATCGATGTCGAGCCCGGTGATCCCGGATTCCTCGGCGGCCTCGCGCAGTGCGGCGGCGACGATGTCCGGGTCGTCGGGCTCACAGTGTCCGCCCAACTGCAGCCAGCGGCCGAAGCGCGGGTGCAGCGTCAGCACCGCATGGGTGCCGGTGTGGTCGAGCACCAGCGCGGAGGCGGTGACATGGCCGGGCACGCAGGAACGCAGGCACCCGTCGGGGCGCGCGGCGAGGAACGCGATCACCGCGTGCCGCAACGAATCCTGCGCCGGGTCGGGAGCGGCCCAGTCGGTCAGGATCTCGACCGTCGACGCGTGCAGAGTCACCGGCGCACCAGAAGTCCTTCTGGGAGAACAGGATCGCGCGGGCCCTGCGGTTCGGCGGGGTAGCCGACCGCCACGGCTCCCAACGGTTCCCACTCTGCGGGCAGGTCCAGTTCCTCACGCACCACGTCCGCGGCGAAGATCGTCGAGCCGACCCAGCAGCTACCCACCTCCCGGACCGCCAGTGCGACGAGGAACGCCTGGACGGCGGCCCCCACCGCAACGGTGAACATGGTGTGTTCGGCGGCGGTCCTGGCCGCGTCGGGGTATTCGTGCGCACCGTCGGGCACCAGGAACGGGATGACGAGTTCCGGTGCGTCGTAGAGGATCTGACCGCGAGCCAGCCGGCGCTCGACGGCATCGGCGGACAGGCCGTCGGCCTGCAGATCGCCGCGCCAGCGGTCTCTCATCCGGTCGAGCAGCCGGGTCCGCACGGTGTGTTCGGCCACCCAGACGAAGCGAACGGGCCGGGTGTGGTGCGGGGCCGGTGCGGTGAGCGCTTCGGCGACGGCGTCGGTGACGATCTGCGCGGGAACCGGGTCGGCGGTGAACCGGCGCACCGAACGGCGCAGGAGCTGCGCCTGGGCGCGCCCCAGGGCCATCGCCTCCTCGGTGCCCAGCCAGAAGAGGTCGTCCTCGCCGGGGCGAAGCAGATCGCGTGCGGTGGATCCGTTGTCCGCCAACGTCAGTCCGCGGACCACGGCCACGGGGATGCCGGTGAGTTTTCCCTTGACCAGGTCCGCGGCGGCGGCGATCTCGTCGGCGACGGCGACTTCGGTGACCAGCAGCTCGTTGCCGTGGGCATCGCGGGCGCCGGCGTATCCGTGCAGCACGCTCAGGCCCGCGGCGCCGATCGCCGCATCGATCTGGCCGTTGCGCCACGCGCGTCCCATGGTGTCGGTGATGACGATTCCGACCGTGACGCCGAGTCGTTCGGCGAGGCCGGTCCGCAGACGCGCGGCGCTTCCGTCCGGGTCGACCGGCAGCAGGGCGAGTTCGGTCGTCTCGACGTTGGACCCGTCGACTCCGGCCGCCGCCTGGATGAGACCGATGCCGTTCTCCGTGATCAGTGTGCGTCCCTTGCGGGCGAGCACACGCACCGCCTCGTCGTCGACGAGTCTGCGGCGCAACGCATCCCGCTCCTCGGGATCTTCCGGTGCGGTGACGATGCGGCCCTCGCACTTGGACACCACCTTGCTGGTGACCACCACGACGTCACCGTCGCGCAGCCACGGTGCCGCGGTCGCCAGCGCCGCGGCCAGGTCGTCGCCGGGCCGGAACTCCGGCAACCCGGGCACCGGCAGGAGTTCGACCGCCGCGGCCGAGCCGTGGTCGGTCCCTGCGGCGGAGTCCGGCCGGGTCACAGCGGCACCCCGGCCAGTCGCACCCCGGCGCGCACCATGTCGGCGGTGGTCGCCGGATCCGTCATCAGCAGCGGTACCGCGGCGACCTCCACGCCGTCGATCTGCGCGGTGTCGCCCTCGTGCACCAGCCATCCGTCGAGGATGCCGGTGCCCGACCGGGCTCCGTAGTGACGGCCGACCGCTTCGGAGGTCGATGCGACGCCGATCACCGACAGGCACTCATCGGCCATGCCGCGCAGGGGTTTTCCGGCGACGATGGGTGAGTAGCCGATGATCTTGGCCGGTGTCGACCGCAGGGCGCCTCGGATGCCGGGGATGGCGAGGATGGAGCCGATGCTGACCACCGGGTTCGAGGGCGCCAGCAGTACCACGTCGGCGCCGGCGATGGCCTCGGTGACGCCGGGCGCGGTGGCGGCCTTCTCGGCTCCGACGAAGGCGAAGCTGTGGGTGGGCACCTTCGCCCGGTACCGCACCCACCACTCCTGGAAGTGGACGGCGCGCCGCTCACCGGTATCGGGGTCGGTGATCACCACGTGGGTCTCGCTGCGGTCGTCGCTGGCGGGCAGCAACCGGGCACCCGGCTTCCATCGGGCACACAACGCCTCGGTGACCTCGGACAGCGGAAAACCCGCGCGCAGCATCTGGCTGCGCACCAGATGGGTGGCCAGGTCGCGGTCGCCGAGTCCGAACCAGTCCGGTTGGACGCCGTAGGCGGCGAGTTCTTCCTTGGCGTGCCAGGTTTCGTCGCGATGGCCCCACCCGCGCTCGGGGTCGATACCGCCGCCCAGGGTGTACATGCAGGTGTCGAGGTCCGGACAGATCCGCACACCGAACATCCATGTGTCGTCACCGACGTTGACCACCGCGGTCAACTCGTGGCCGGGGGAGTCCTGCGCACCGTCGGGGGCGAACCGGCCCAGACCGAGCAGGTGCTGCACGCCGAGCAGGAACCGTGCCCCACCGACGCCGCCGACCAGAACCGTCACCTTCACATCGAACGAGACTAGGCGCTCGCCCGCCGCGAGGTGGCACCGCTGTCCGCACCCGGGTGGCGGGCAACGTCACGGGCGGGACACGCCGAGATTTCCGACGCGCCGCAGAAGTGTCACGAGGTGGTATGAATTCCTGTTCCAGCGCTTGACCGCAGCCTCCCGCCCGTGTGTAATCACACCAGTGTCATTTCCCGGTTGGCCAGCCGATTTCGGTGTCGCAGACCGAGATTCGATCACTTGTTCGAATTGAGCCGGCCCTTCAGTACCGAGTGGGGCCACGTGGATCTACGACACCGAGTGAGGAGGGGCGGGAAATGTCTTTTGAGCAAAGCGAATTCGATCGCGTAGTCCGGTTCGACAGCCGGCTACTCGGCTCCGTCGGCGGGGCGCCACACACCGACACCGGAGCCGCACCGATCGAGGCCATGGGAAGGCCTCAGCTGAGTCTGGTTCCGGAACGCGTCGAGGCCGAACCCGAGGACGCCGACGATCTGTGGCAGGAGCGCGCCCTGTGCGCTCAGACCGATCCCGAGGCGTTCTTCCCCGAGAAGGGTGGTTCGACTCGCGAGGCGAAGCGGATCTGCATGGGCTGCGAGGTCCGGGACGAGTGCCTCGACTACGCGCTGGCCCACGACGAGCGCTTCGGGATCTGGGGCGGGCTCTCCGAGCGCGAGCGCCGTCGCCTCAAGCGCGGCATCATCTGACCCCTCCTGCGGGGGGCGCCTCAATCGTCGTCGATCGTCGGGTCGATGACGGAGGGTTCGACCCCCAGATATGTGGCCACCTGAGCCACGAGCACCTCATGCAATAGCTCGGCGAGTTCGTCGGAGTCCTTGGCCCGACGCTCGATCGGCTTCCTGAACAACACGATTCGCGCCCGCGTGGAGTTACCGCGGACATCGACGCCGGCCGGTATCAACCGGGCCAGCGCCACCGGCCCATCGGCCACCACCTCGGGCGGCCACTGCACACTCTCGGGATCCTTCGGCGCCATGCGCGGGATCTCGTCCACGGCGACGTCCAGTCCGGACACCCGGTCCTGCCACCGCCGCTCGATCGGTTCGTAGGCCTCCAACACCGCCATGTCGAACCGCTCGGCCCGGCTGCGCCACCCGGGCACCGTCGGCGGGAGAAGCGGGCCGCGCATCTCGCGACCGCGGCGTGATCTCCAGCGGTTGGGCTCGGCCACGGTCACCGATCGTAACGGTTGGCTATCGGCGGGTCCGCCGCTGCGCGTGTCCGGCACCACGCGGCGTTTGTCCCGCGATAGCCTTCCGTTCGTGAATGTTCCCCGTCGCTGCTGCAGGCCCGGGTGCCCCCACTATGCGGTGGCGACGCTGACGTTCGTCTACTCCGACTCCACCGCTGTCGTCGGCCCGCTGGCCACCGTGTCCGAACCGCACTCCTGGGACCTGTGTGTGGGCCACGCCGGCCGGATCACCGCGCCGCGCGGGTGGGAACTGGTCCGCCACGCCGGACCGTTGCCCTCGCACTCCGACGACGACGAGCTCGTCGCCCTGGCCGACGCGGTCCGGGAGGGCCGCGACGCGACGGCACCCGCCCGCGGCGGAGTCGTCCCCGGATTCTCCGACCCCACGAGCGGCGCCCAGAGCGGGGCGTTGCTGGCGCCCCCCGTGCGGCGGCCCGAGCCGACCGGACGCCGACGCGGCCACCTGCGCGTGCTCCCCGACCCCGCCGAATGACTCCGAACCGCCCCGCATAGGGCGTCATAGCTTCGCGAACGATCCCTCCGGTGCGGATAGGCTGACGGAAACGTCCCCGACTCCAAGGAGTTGTATGTCTAGGCCGGCTGCGGCGGTGCATCGCGTCATCAAGGCGTATGACGTACGTGGCCTGGTCGGCGAGGAACTCGACGAGGCCTTCGTGGCCGACGTCGGCGGAGCGTTCGCACGGCTGGTCGCCGACGGCGCCCACCAGGTCGTGATCGGCCACGACATGCGGTCGAGTTCTCCCGCGCTGTCGGAGGCCTTCGCCGAGGGTGTGCTCGCGCAGGGCCTCGACGTGGTCCGCATCGGGCTGGCGTCCACCGATCAGCTGTACTTCGCCTCGGGGTTGCTGGACTGCCCCGGGGCCATGTTCACCGCCAGCCACAACCCGGCCGCCTACAACGGCATCAAACTGTGCCGCGCGGGGGCCAAACCGGTCGGCCGTGACACCGGGCTCGCGCAGATCGCCGAGCAGGTCATCGACGGCGTACCCGCCCATGACGGGCCCCGCGGCAGCGCATCCGAGCGCGACGTGCTGTCCGACTACGGCACATTCCTCCGGTCGCTGGTGGAGATCTCCGGGCGGCGTCCCCTGCGCGTCGCCGTCGACGCCGGTAACGGGATGGCCGGGCATACGACGCCTGCGGTCCTCGGCCCCATCGAGGCGGTCACCCTGCTGCCGCTGTTCTTCGAACTCGACGGCACCTTCCCCAACCACGAGGCCAACCCACTGGACCCGGCCAACCTGATCGACCTGCAGGCCTTCGTGCTCGAGACCGGCGCCGACATCGGACTGGCCTTCGACGGTGACGCCGACCGCTGCTTCGTCGTCGACGAGAAGGGGCGGGCGGTGTCGCCCTCGGCGGTGACCGCGCTGGTGGCCGGCCGCGAACTCCGCCGGGAGATCGGCGCGACGGTCATCCACAACCTGATCACCTCGCGTGCGGTCCCCGAACTGGTCGCCGAACGCGGCGGCACTGCGGTGCGCTCGCGCGTCGGGCATTCCTACATCAAGGGACTGATGGCCGAGACCGGGGCGATCTTCGGCGGCGAACACTCCGCCCACTACTACTTCCGGGACTTCTGGGGCGCCGACTCCGGAATGCTCGCCGCGCTGCACGTGCTGGCCGCGCTCGGCGAACAGGATCGTCCGCTGTCGGATTTCATGGCCGACTACCAGCGTTACGAGGCGTCCGGCGAGATCAACTTCACCGTCGCCGACGCGCCCGCGTGCGTGGAGGCGGTGCTCAAGTCCTTCGGCACCCGCATCCACTCGATCGACCACCTCGACGGGGTGACGGTCGACCTCGGCGGGGGCCGGTGGTTCAACCTGCGCACCTCCAACACCGAACCGTTGCTGCGCCTCAACGTCGAGGCGCGCACGGCCGAGGAGGTCGACGAGGTGGTCGGGCAGGTCTCCGAGACCGTTCACGCCCAGAACGCCGAACAAGGCGGGACATCGACGTGACCGGATCATCGGCTGCCGTGGTGGACCTCGACGACGGCGAGGCCCTGCTGGCCGCCGACCGCGACGGTCTGCTGAGGGCGGCCGCGATGGCCGGTGCACAGGTGCGCGCGACGGCGGCCGCGCTCGACGAGGGCCTGCTCGAGTCACTGCGCTCGGGTCAGCCGCCGCGCACCGTGATCTGGGTTGCGGGTCGTGGCACGGCCGAGACCGCCGGCGCGGTGCTGGCCGCCGCGTTCGGCGCCGTCGTCGCCGCCCCGATCGTGACGGTGGCCGCGGCGCCGCCCTGGATCGGCGCGCTCGACGTGATCGTGGTCGCCGGTGACGACCCCGCCGATCCCGCGCTGGTGTCGGCGGCCGCGACAGGCGTGCGTCGCGGGGCCCGCGTGGTGGTGGTCGCTCCCTACGAGGGGCCGCTGCGTGATGCGACGGCCGGGCGCGCGGTCGCGCTCGCACCACGTCTGTGGGTGCCCGACGACTTCGGGTTGTCGCGTTACCTCGCGGCTGGCCTGGCCGTCCTGCAGGTCGTCGACCCCGGCCTGCGGGTGGACCTCGGCGAACTCGCCGACCAACTCGACGCCGAGGCGCTGCGCAACAGCGCGGGCCGTGACCTGTTCACCAATCCCGCCAAGGCGCTGGCCGAACGCATCTCGGGACGCGACGTCGTCCTCGCGGGTGACACCGCGACCACGCTCGCGCTGGCCCGGCACGGCGCGGCGGTGCTGCTGCGGGTCGCGCAGGAGACGGTGGCCGCGGTCGGCCTCGGCGACGTGCTGGTGGCGCTGCGGAACGGATTCGGCGCGGCCGGGGCGGGCGGCGCCGGAGCGTCGCTGTTCCACGACGAGGAACTCGACGGGCCACTGCCACGACGCGTGCGCACGGTCGTGCTGACCACCGATGCGGAGCGCCCGACGGTGTCGGCGCGGGTCAGCGGATACGACGACGTCGACGTGATCAACGCCGAAGACGTACCCGACGGACCGGAGCCAGGAGGGGCTGCGGCCGTCGGCAGGGGGATGGAACAGGAATTGGCGAAACTGGCGGTGCGGTTGGAGATGACCGCGGTCTACCTGCGACTGGTTCGAGGTTGATCGGGTGCATCTGCTGAGGGGAGCGGTGCGGACCTATGCCTGGGGTTCGCGGACGGCGATCGCCGAATTCACCGGAAGGCCAAGTCCGACAGCGCATCCGGAGGCGGAGCTGTGGTTCGGCGCCCACCCTGGGGATCCGGCCTATCTCCAGGACGAGGGCGGCGAGGTCTCGCTGCTCGAGGCGCTGCGCGACGACCCCGACGGCCAGCTGGGCGCCGCGGTCGTCGACCGGTTCGGTGAGACGCTGCCGTTCCTGGTGAAGGTGCTCGCCGCCGACGAGCCGTTGTCGCTGCAGGCTCACCCGAGCGCGCAGCAGGCCGCCGAGGGCTACGACCGCGAGGAGCGGCTCGGGATCCCGGTGTCGGCGCCGATGCGCAACTACCGCGACCGCAGCCACAAACCCGAGTTGCTGGTCGCCCTCGACCGGTTCGAGGCGCTGGCCGGGTTCCGTCCGGTCCCGCGCACCGTCGAGCTGATGCGGGCACTCGGAGTGCCCGAACTGGACCCGTTCGTCAACCTGCTGCACGGGCAGTCCGAACCCGACGGACTGCGTGCCCTGTTCACCACCTGGATCACCGCACCCCAGCCGCACCTCGACGTGCTGGTGCCCGCGGTGCTCGACGGGGCGATCGACTACATCCGCGCCGGGCAGACCGAATTCGCGGCCGAGGTCAAGACGGTGCTCGAACTCGGCGAACGCTATCCGGGGGACGCCGGAGTGCTCGCCGCGATGCTGCTCAACCGGATCACGCTGAGCCCGGGGGAGGGGATATACCTGCCCGCCGGGAACCTGCACGCCTATCTGCACGGTGTGGGTGTGGAGGTCATGGCCAACTCCGACAACGTGTTACGCGGTGGGTTGACGCCCAAGCACGTCGACGTCCCCGAACTGCTTCGGGTCCTCGACTTCACGCCGACCCCCGACCTCGTGCTACGGCCCGAGATCGCCAGGGAGGGAATCGAATACGAATACCGCACCCCGGCGCCGGAGTTCGCGGTGTCGGTGCTGCGCCTTCACGGTGAGAACGTCGGCCACGAGGTGGACGCACCGTCGCCGCACGACGGCCCCCAGGTGCTCGTGTGCACTGAGGGCGGCGCGGAGGTGCACGCCAAGGGCGGCGACGTCCTGACCCTGCAGCGAGGTGCGGCGGCCTGGGTGACCGCCGACGACAGCCCCGTCCAGTTGCTCGCCGCCGTGCCGACGACCGTATTCCGGGTCACCGTCGGGATCTAGCGGGTCGCGACGAGTTCGCGCTCACGCGCGCGCCGCGTGGTGGCCCGCTTCTCCGCCAGCCACAACCGCATGTTGTGGCCGATGGTGCGTCCGACCAACCGCGGCGAGGGAACCATGTAGAGACTGTCGAGCAGGCTGAACCGCCGCAGGAACCACTCCGCCAGCACCGGATCGGTCTCCGCGGCGCCGAGGAACTGATCGAACAGGGCGCCCACCGGTCCGTACCACTTGGGCATCGGGCCGCTCGCGCGGTGCAGCGTCAGATCGCCGATCGCGTTCATCTGCCATACCGGGAACGTGGTCTTGGCCGTCGCCTTGCTCAGTGCACGCGCCAGTTCCGGCTCGGGGCGCTGCAACGCCCGGCGCAGATGACCCGCCTGCAGCGAGGTCATCGTCATGCCCTGACCGAAGGTGGGGTTGAAGCTCACGACCGCGTCGCCGAAGGGCACGATGCCCGCGGGAAACCGGTCCAATTTGTCGTAGCGACGCCAGCGACTGGTCGGGTACTTGTGAAAGGCCATGTCGCCCAGTGGAGTCCCGGCGCGCACGGCGGAGGCGACGTGTGCGGGCAGCATCGTGTCGACCAGGTCGCAGATCTCGGCGAAGTTCTGCGGGGGCGCCACCTTGCCGACACCGAACGTCGTGATGTTCCAGTTGCCGTCCTCGTAGAACAGCATTCCGACGCCCACCGGCCGTTCGGTCGACGCGCCTGCGACCACCACCTTCTCGGCCAGCAGCCCCTCGGGGATGTGGACCTGCTGGGTGGCGTAGGCGATGCCGACGTCGACGGTGTCCTCGGGCGGGCGCTCGAAACCCCACTGCGTCAACCACACCGGCAGCCGGGTGCCGCGACCGGTGGCGTCGACGACGAGGTCGGCCGCCACCTTCTCCTGCGCGCCGTCGGCGTCGAGCAGCACACCGGTGACGCGCTGGGCAACGGGATCGAAGACCGGTTCGCCGACCGACCGCTGTTCGACGGTCACGTTCGGGATCGCCATGGTGCGCCGACGGATCTGCCATTCCAGCTGCGGGCGGCTGGGGACGTAGGCGGTGAACTCGTCGCGCAACGTGTGCCGGGTGCCCAGCACATGTCCGGCCGCGCCGAAGTGGATGCAGTCCGGCCGGTTCTCCAGGATCGGCACGCCCTCGGCGACCATGCCGTCGAGCAGGCCCGGATACAGGCTCTCGAACTCCTGGGCCCCGCGGGCCATGAGCAGGTGGACGTGGCGACCCTGCGGCAC
This sequence comes from Mycobacterium sp. IS-1496, assembly GCF_001499995.1. Taxonomy (GTDB): domain Bacteria; phylum Actinomycetota; class Actinomycetes; order Mycobacteriales; family Mycobacteriaceae; genus Mycobacterium. The sequence continues at coordinate 162,838 of NZ_LQIU01000023.1, read as the reverse complement.
CGCCGCCCGGTTGACCGGCTGGTCCGGCAGGTCGTCGCGTTCGTAGACGGTCACCCGGTCGTAGAAATCGGACAGCACGCGCGCTGCGCACATTCCCGCGATGCTGCCCCCGACGACGATCGCGTGTTTAGTACTCCGCCCCATCGGTGCACAGTACTCGGTACTGTCCCCGAATCCAGGCCCTCAACTCGCATCGCGACCCATCCGAAAGGGAAACGTCATGGCCGGTAGATGGCGCACGAAATCCGTCGAGCAGTCGATCGCCGACACCGACGAGCCGGGGACCAGGCTTCGCAAGGACCTGAGCTGGTGGGATCTGACGGTTTTCGGCGTGTCGGTCGTGATCGGCGCCGGCATCTTCACCATCACCGCGTCGACGGCGGGCAACCTCACCGGCCCGGCGATCTCGATCTCGTTCGTGATCGCCGCGATCGCGTGCGGGCTGGCGGCGCTGTGCTACGCCGAGTTCGCCTCGACGGTGCCCGTGGCCGGCAGCGCGTACACGTTCTCGTACGCCACCTTCGGCGAATTCATGGCCTGGATCATCGGGTGGGACCTGATCCTGGAGTTCGCCGTGGCCGCCGCGGTGGTGGCCAAGGGCTGGTCGAGCTACCTCGGGACGGTGTTCGGCTTCGGCGGTGGGGTCGCGAACTTCGGCGGGTTCGAGGTGGACTGGGGAGCGCTGGTGATCATCGCCGTCGTCACGCTGTTGCTGGCCCGTGGGACCAAACTCTCCGCGGAAGTCAGCCTGATCATCACCGTCATCAAGGTGGCGGTCGTGCTGTTGGTGGTCGTCGTCGGGTCGTTCTTCATCAAGGCCGCCAACTACTCGCCGTTCATCCCGCCCGCCGAATCCGGTGAGGGCGGCACCGGTTCGGAGCAGTCGTTGTTCTCGTTGATCACCGGCGCGGAGGGCAGCTCCTACGGCTGGTACGGCCTGCTCGCCGGCGCGTCGATCGTGTTCTTCGCGTTCATCGGCTTCGACATCGTGGCCACCACCGCGGAGGAGACCAAGAACCCGCAGCGCGACGTCCCCCGCGGCATCCTCGCCTCGCTGGCGATCGTCACCGTCCTGTACGTGGCCGTCGCCGTGGTCCTGTCCGGCATGGTGTCCTACACGCAACTGCGCGATGCGGGCAGCGGGGCGAACCTCGCGACGGCCTTCGAGGCCAACGGCGTCGACTGGGCGGCGACCGTCATCTCCATCGGCGCGCTGGCCGGTCTCACCACCGTGGTGATCGTGCTCATGCTGGGGCAGACGCGGGTGCTGTTCGCGATGTCGCGCGACGGTCTGCTGCCACGTCAGCTGGCCCAGACCGGTGAGCACGGCACCCCGGTGCGTATCACCGTGATCGTCGGTGTGGTCGTGGCGGTCGCCGCGACGGTGTTCCCGATCGGCAAGCTCGAGGAGATGGTCAACATCGGCACGCTCTTCGCGTTCGTGCTGGTGTCGGCCGGGGTGATCGTGCTGCGGCGCACCCGCCCGGACCTCAAGCGCGGTTTCAAGGCGCCGTTCGTGCCGGTGCTGCCGATCGCCGCGATCATCGCCTGCGTGTGGCTGATGCTGAACCTGACCGGCCTGACCTGGATGCGGTTCCTCATCTGGATGGCGATCGGCGTGGTCGTCTACTTCCTCTACGGCCGTCGGCATTCGCTGCTCGGACAGCGGGAGCGGGAAGCGGTCACCGAGTAACCTGTTTTACAAAAAGATGCTCTGTGTCTAGACAGCGGACAAACCCGCTTCTATAGTCAAGTCATCGCCGTGATGACTCACTTGGAGGTGGCTGTGACCGCAGACCCGCAAGCCCTCGACACCGCCCAGTGGCGTGACCGCAAGCGCTACCTGTGGCTCATGGGCCTGATCGCCCCGACCGCACTGTTCGTCATGCTGCCTGTGGTGTGGGCGCTCAACCAGCAGGGATGGCACGCGGCCGCCGCCGCCCCGTTCTGGATCGGGCCGATCCTGCTGTACGTCCTGCTGCCCGCCCTCGATCTGCGGTTCGGCCCCGACGGGCAGAACCCGCCCGACGAGGTGATGGAACGGCTGGAGAACGACAGGTACTACCGCTATTGCACCTACGCCTACATTCCCTTCCAGTACGCCAGCGTGGTCCTCGGCGCCTACCTGTTCACCGCCCCGGACCTGGGATGGCTGGGCTTCGACGGCGGCCTGGGCTGGCCGGCGAAGATCGGCCTGGCGCTGTCGGTCGGTCTGCTCGGCGGCGTCGGCATCAACACCGCACACGAACTCGGCCACAAGAAGGACTCGCTGGAACGCTGGCTGTCGAAGATCACGCTGGCGCAGACCTGCTACGGCCACTTCTACATCGAGCACAACCGCGGACACCACGTCCGGGTCGCGACGCCCGAGGACCCCGCCTCGGCGCGGTTCGGTGAGACGTTCTGGGAATTTCTGCCGCGCAGCGTCTTCGGCTCGCTCAAGTCGGCGTGGGAGCTGGAGGCGAAGAGGCTCGAGCGCAGCGGGCGGAGCAGGTGGCACTGGTCCAACGACGTCCTCAACGCCTGGGCGATGTCGGTGGTGTTCTACGGCGCGCTGGTCGCGGTGTTCGGCTGGGCGGTGCTCCCGTACATCGTCATCTCGGCGGTGTTCGGCTTCACGCTGCTCGAGACGGTCAACTACCTCGAGCACTACGGGCTGCTGCGGCAGATGACCGCGAGTGGTCGCTACGAGCGCTGCGCGCCGGTGCACAGCTGGAACTCCGACCACATCGTGACCAACCTGTTCCTCTATCACCTGCAGCGGCACAGCGATCACCACGCCAACCCCACCCGCCGCTACCAGACGCTGCGCAGCATGGAAGGCGCGCCGAACCTGCCGAGCGGGTACGCGTCGATGATCGCGCTGACGTACTTCCCGCCGCTGTGGCGCCGCGTGATGGACCACCGGGTGCTCGAGCACTACGGCGGCGACATCACCCGGGTCAACGTCCATCCCCGCGTGCGCGACAAGGTACTGGCCAGGTATCGCGACGAGCGCGTGCGCGAGGAGCCGGCAGGTGGGGCGGCCGGGGACGCCCGGTGAGCGCCTACCGGTGCCCGGGCTGCGGCTACGTCTACGACGAGGTCAGCGGCGCTCCCCGGGAGGGCTTCGCGGCGGGGACGCCGTGGAGCGAGATCCCCGAGGACTGGGGCTGCCCGGACTGCGCGGTGCGCGAGAAGGTCGACTTCGAACCGGTGCCCTGAGCGCAGGGCCGACGGATACGAGAGGAAATACCATGGACTACAAGCTGTTCGTCTGCGTGCAGTGTGGATTCGAGTACGACGAGGCCAAGGGATGGCCGGAGGACGGCATCGCCCCGGGCACCCGTTGGGACGAGATTCCCGACGACTGGAGCTGCCCGGACTGCGGCGCGGCGAAGTCGGACTTCGAGATGGTGGAGGTCGCCCGGGGATGACCGCTAGGGTCGCGCGTGTGGTTTCCCGCGCACGCGTGCCCTACGCCGAGGCGTCGAGGGTGCTGCTGCGCGACTCGATCCTCGACGGAATGCGCGAACTGCTGGGCACCCGCGACTGGTCGTCCATCACGCTGACCGACGTGGCCAAGGCGGCCGGGATCAGCCGCCAGACCATCTACAACGAATTCGGCTCGCGGCAGGGGCTGGCCCAGGGGTACGCGCTGCGCCTGGCGGACCGCCTCGTCGACGCGGTCGACGACGCCATCGAAAGCAACGTCGGCGAGGTGTACGCCGCCTTCCTCGAGGGGTTCCGCGCCTTCTTCACCGAGTCGGCCGCCGATCCGCTGGTGATCTCGCTGCTGTCCGGGGACTCGAAGCCGGACCTGTTGCAGATCATCACCACCGACAGCGGGCCGATCATCACCCGGTGCTCGGACCGGTTGACGTCGACCTTCCGGCACAGCTGGGTCAAGGCCAGCGACGAGGACGCCGGAATCCTCGCCCGCGCGATCGTGCGCCTGGCCATGAGCTACGTCTCCATGCCCCCGGAGGCCGACCACGATGTGGCCGGTGACCTGGCCCGGCTCATGACACCCTTTGCGGAGCGCTACGGTGTTATCGAGCAGGATCCGCGGCTGGCGAAGACGCACCGCCCCGATCGCTAATCTGAAACTCAGCTAAGTAATTGCGACGCGCGCACGAAAAGGAAACACATGACCACGACTGAGCAGCGACTGACGGTCGAGAGCCGCAACGGCATCGACTACAAGGTCGCCGACCTGTCCCTGGCCGAGTTCGGCCGTAAAGAAATCCGCCTGGCCGAGCACGAGATGCCGGGCCTGATGGCGCTGCGGCGCGAATACGCCGAGGTGGCGCCGCTCAAGGGCGCCCGCATCTCCGGATCCCTGCACATGACGGTGCAGACGGCGGTGCTCATCGAGACCCTGGTCGCCCTCGGTGCCGAGGTCCGCTGGGCGTCGTGCAACATCTTCTCGACCCAGGACCACGCGGCCGCCGCGGTCGTCGTCGGGCCGCACGGCACCCCCGAGGAGCCCAAGGGCACCCCGGTCTTCGCCTGGAAGGGCGAGACGCTGGAGGAGTACTGGTGGGCCGCCGAGCAGATGCTGACCTGGCCGGGCGAGCCGGCCAACATGATCCTCGACGACGGCGGTGACGCCACGATGCTGGTGCTGCGCGGTGCGCAGTTCGAGAAGGCCGGCGTGGTCCCGCCCGCCGAGGACGACGACTCCGCCGAGTACCGGGTCTTCCTCAACCTGCTGCGTGAGCGGTTCGAGACCGACAAGACCAAGTGGACGAAGATCGCCGAGTCGGTCAAGGGTGTCACCGAGGAGACGACCACCGGTGTGCTGCGGCTGTACCAGTTCGAGGCCGCGGGTGAGTTGCCTTTCCCGGCCATCAACGTCAACGACTCGGTGACCAAGAGCAAGTTCGACAACAAGTACGGCACCCGCCACTCCCTGATCGACGGCATCAACCGCGGCACCGACGTGCTGATCGGCGGCAAGAAGGTGCTGATCTGCGGCTACGGCGACGTGGGCAAGGGCTGCGCGGAGTCGCTGGCCGGCCAGGGCGCCCGCGTGCAGGTCACCGAGATCGACCCGATCAACGCGCTGCAGGCGCTGATGGACGGCTTCGACGTGGTGACGGTGGAGCAGGCGATCGGCAGCGCCGACATCGTCATCACCTCGACGGGCAACAAGGACATCATCACCCTCGACCACATGAAGGCGATGAAGGACAAGGCCATCCTCGGCAACATCGGCCACTTCGACAACGAGATCGACATGGCGGCCCTGGAGCGTTCGGGTGCCACGCGGATCAACATCAAGCCGCAGGTCGACGAGTGGACCTTCGACGACGGCCACTCGATCGTCGTCCTGTCCGAGGGCCGTCTGCTGAACCTGGGCAACGCGACGGGCCACCCGTCGTTCGTGATGAGCAACAGCTTCTCCAACCAGGTGATCGCGCAGATCGAGCTGTGGACCAAGAACGACGAGTACGACAACGCGGTCTACCGGCTCGCGAAGCATCTCGATGAGAAGGTCGCCAAGATCCACGTCGAGGCGCTCGGTGGCACGCTGACCAAGCTCACCAAGGAGCAGGCGGAGTACATCAACGTCGACGTCGAGGGCCCGTACAAGCCGGAGCACTACCGGTACTGAGTTCACTGCGCCGAACGTGCGCTCACGGCGAGAATCTTCAAGATTTCTCGCGGTGGGCGCACGTTCGGAGTTAGGGTCTGCCCGTGGGGCGGGGAATCCGGATCGTTTGCGTCGTGCTGTGCCTGCTCACCGTCGCGATGACGGCGTCGCCCGTGGCGAATGCCGACGATCCGACGATCGACGACCATCACCCGTACTTCAACGAGGACGAGTACCAGGCGTTCTACACCCCACCGGACCCGTTGCCGCCGGGTGCCCCCGGCGATCTGATCCGCACCGAGCCTTCGCGGCTGGTACTCGAACCGTCCGGCGCGCTCGGCATGATCATGGCGAACGGTACGCGAATCATGTACCGCAGCAACGACGCTCGAGGCAACCCGGTGGCCGTCACCGGAACGTACTTCGAACCGCACAACCCGTGGCCCTTCGGTGGACCGCGCCCGCTGATCGTCTACGGGCCGGGCACCCAGGGCCAGGGTGACCAGTGCGCGCCGTCGCGACAGTTCAACCAGGGCATCCACTGGTCGCCCTATCTGGACATCGCGTTCAACTACGAGGAGTTGTTCGTCGCGACCATGGTGGCGCGGGGGTTCGCGATCGTCATGACCGATTACGAGGGCCTCGGCACACCGGGTCTGCACACCTACGTCAGCCGCGTCTCGCAGGGCCATGCGATGCTCGACGCGGCCCGGGCGGCGAAGCGGCTACCCGACACCTCGCTGAGTCCCGATGGGCCCGTGGCCTTCTGGGGCTATTCGCAGGGTGGGGGAGCGGCCGCATCCGCCGCAGAGATGGCACAGGGATACGCACCGGAGGTCGACGTCGTCGGAACCTATGCGGGCGCGCCGCCGGCCGACCTCAAGGCGCTGTTCCCCTTCGCCGACGGCAGCATGCTGGTCGGCGTCGTCGGCTATGCGCTGAACTCGGTGATCACCGCCTACCCCGAACACGAGGCGGCGATCCGGGCGACACTCACGCCGCGCGGCGCGGACATGCTGTTCAAGGTGCAGGACCAGTGCATCGCCGAGACGATCACGAAATTCATGTTCCGGCACCTGCAGCCGTACTTCAACCAGGACATCCACCAGCTGGTCGAACAGGAACCGTTCAGGTCGCTGTTCGACGAGCAGAAGTTGGGGCGGTCCAAGCCCAACGCGCCGGTGTTGATCAACGCCAACAGGTTCGACCCGCTGGTGCCGTGGGCGCCGGCGATGCAGCTCGGCCGGGACTGGTGTGCGCAGGGCGCCGACGTGGAGGCGCGCACGAACGAGCAGCCGCCGTTTCTGAACAAGGCCGTGGTCAACCACGGGCTGCCGATGTTCGTCGACGGTGAGCCCGCGATGCAGTGGATCGCCGACCGGTTCAAAGGCGTGCCGACGGCGCCGAACTGCGGGCGGATCTGACCCGCGAACTGACGCGGATCTTACGGGTGGGTGAACGCCGTTTCGTGCCGAGAACCCCGGGGTACTGAGAGCTCACATTCATTTGCGGAGAGGGCGTGGGATGGCCGACGTGCATATCGGTGACGAGCAGACGTTCGACGAGTCGGCGCTGGTGGCGCCGATCAATCTGATCTCGCACGCCGTCGTGCGCAACGCCGTCACCCGGCTGCAGGACGACCATGAAATCATCAACGCCGATACGGCTTTTCGTGCGCTGCTGACCGTGTCGAAGCGCTACGACGTGAAGCTCCGGCATCTGTCGGCAGCGGTCGTCAACGCTGACGCGGGAACCCGCATCCCCGCGAGCGCGCCGGCGCTGTCGTTCTCGCTGCGGGGCCGCGGTACGGCTCCGAGGCGGTCCGACGTATTCGCCGATCTCGTCACCACCGCCGTCGAGCTCTTCTCCGCCACGTCGGCGGCCGTGCAGTTGCGAGACGCCGCGTTCGGTGGGGTGTGCATCGAGAGCCACACCGGTCTGCCCGAGCAGTTCCGCCACCACTTCAGCTTCGTGGAGGACGAGGGCTCGGCCGCCGGGTACGCCACCGCGCACTGCGAGGTCGTGCGGGTCGACGACGTCGCGGTCTCCCCGCTGTACGGCTTCACCGACATGGAGGTGCTCGCTGCCTCCGGTGTGCAGGCCGAGATCGCGGTGCCGATGTGCGACGAGGACGGCCGCAACTGGGGTGCGGTGACGGTGATGTTCGATTCCCGCCGCCCGCGTATCGACCCGTTCGCCGTCGAAATGTTGCACGGGCACGCCGATTCGTGCGCGCAGTGGCTGCGGTGGTACGACAGCGCGGTCATGCCGAAGCTGGTCGCGGCCGTGCACGACGTCGCGGTGTCGCTCGTCGCCGGGGCGGGTGCGGTCTCGGCGTAGACCGCAGAGGTGCCGTAGAGTCGGCTGTCGCGAAAGCGGTTGTTGGGCGCTCGATCCGCGTGCTCTTCGGGCGGAATTGGTGGGAGTCGCTTCGCAAAAGTGATATCGCCGGCGATAGCTGATATCACCGGTGATATCGGATCCCAGGACCGCCTAGTGGCTTGGTCATCTGACGGTTGTGACTGCCGTCGCCGGTCAAGGTGGAACGCGTCTTGACGCGGTTCGGCTATCTGAGTGCGATAGCGTCGGCCAAGAGTTGGCTGTAGGTCAAGCGGCCGAGCAGTTGGAAACAAGCTTCTGTTTCCGTCGCCAGACGGACGAGGTTGTTCTTCGTTCCACGCTCGTACCAGTACACCTCCCACATCCCGTCGGATGACTGTTCCAGACACCAGGAATAATCTGCGTGGCCACCGAGTGCCAGGACCTCGCGAGATATGCCGATCGCGGCGAGCGCACGCGCCAACTCGGCCTGGTTCATAGCCGAACCTCCCTCAGGTAGCCCGCGTTGAGCAAGTCAACTATGGGTTGTGTGAAGTAGTACTGCGTCCCCCCGCCGGGTTGGCCCATTGCGGGCGCAATCTTGCCTTCCCAAATCGGCAAGGGACGGACTACCTCGTAGCGATGGTAGCCAGCGTCGAGGCTGTGTGCGGGCAGCGCCCGCTCGGGAAAAGGGGTTCCGACCGGCGAACCGAACTGACCGAATCCCGGGCCGAAGCGATCGAATTCGTCGCCCGGGTTCAGCACGGTCGGCGTTCGACCTTCGGGCGTGTTGAATCCCTGGGGGTGGGCTTGCGAATCCGGCCAGACCAGATCCGGGTTCCCGTGCATGTCCCGGTCACCGCTAGGCCAGTACTCGCGCTTCCACGCGTCCTCGCCCATTCCACCCATTGGGTCATAGCTGTCAGGAACCAAATCCCGTACCTCCGGATGACTGCTCGGTAAGCCTGGCGACATTGCGTCGCTGACGCGAGTCGGATTCGACGCGGCGTCAGCCAGTAGATCGTGGGTGAGAAGGCCGGCGTCCGGATGAACCAGCTCGTTCGTCGGTATCGTTCGCCCGTCGGCATCGTAATCGCGCACAAGTTCGGCCGAATCATTCGGCACGTCGTGCCCGCGAAGGGTCGCCGGCGGTGGGCTGCTCTCGTGCGGCCTGTCGCCGCCGATCTCCGGCCGCGACCCTGGCCGTTCAGACCCCACAGGTGTGGGCTGGCCGGCCGCGGCCGCCGTGTGGTTCGATGCGCCCGCAGTCACCGGCGCCGTCGGCGTATGCCCAGGCGCCGGACCGGCAGCCGAAGCCTGTTGCGCACGCGGGGTTTCCGGTGATGCGGTGTGTGACGCCCTGGTCTCCGGCCCCCGCGCTTCAGGTGTCCTCGCGGGCGCGTCCGGAGTAAGTGTCGCGCTCGGAGCGTGCGTTGCCCCCGGTACATGCGGGGCCATGGGTCCAACCTCGGCCATCCCCACCGGCGGCGGTGCACTGCCACTGCTCGAGTCGTGTCGCCCGGCATTGCCGTCACTGGGCGTATGCGTCTGCGCGGCAGGGTAATTCGAGTCCACGGCCGGCCCGTTGTGTTGATCCGCCGGGGGAGCGTGCGTGGGCGCATCTGCCGGCGTGTCCGCCCGGCCGTTGTACTCGACTGCGCTCGAGCCGTTGTGGCTCGGCGCACGATCTCCGGTGTGCGTGTTCGTCGGCGGAGCCGTACCGGCCTCGGCGTGGCCCCCACCCGCGGGTGTCTGGTTGGCTTGCGGAGCGTGAGACTCGTGGGTGCTGGGCGCGTGCGACGGCGCGTCATGCGGCGCCGCCGGGCTCGGCGAATCGAACGGGTGTCTCGGTCCATCTCCGGGCGGTGGCGGTGGTGGTTCGTCGCCGCGCCCGTGCGTTGTCGGTCCGTCACCGCCGCCACCCGGAATGGCCGCAGGTCCCGGCGGGTTGGGCGGGCCTGCCGGCCCCTCGAGACCACGCGGAGCCGACGGTCCGTCGACTCCGTGCGGCATGGTCGGGCTCAGCACCGACTCCGGGATGCCCGGCGGCCGCACTTCCGGAACGCTCGGCACCCCCGACGGAACACTCTCGAGATCGGGCATGGTGTCGAGATTCGGTGTACCGTCGCTTGATCCGAGGCCGCGCAGGCCGGGGATCTTGCCGTCGTTCAGCAGCCCCCTGGTCGTCCGTAGGCCCTTTGCCAGCGTGCCCGTCTTCGACAACGCACCACCCGGCACGAACAACGACCCGATGTTGAAGGCCGCCTCGCCCGCCGCCCGGCCAGGGTGGTCACCGGACCACTTGTCCCACGCGACGAACTCCTTGCCCATGTTGGCCAGGACTGCGGGCGCCGTCGACGGATCCCTCGCGACCGACAGCGCCACATTGGCCATCTCCTTCCAGGTGTCCGGGTCCGCCAGCGCGACGGTGCTCGCCACCGTGTTGATCAACCCCGTCGTCAACCCCACCTGGAAATCGGTGTACAGGGTGAACACGTCGGCGAGGGCGTTACCGACGTCATCGCCGAGCAGTTCGACCAGGTGCGGCCGTACCCATTCCTGCAATGACGTGACCGCATCACCGATGGCCGACGTGAGTTGTCCGAGCAGGCCGACGATGCCCTTGACCTGATCCTGGAAGTTGTTGAGGACGGTGCCGACGTCGTTGGCGACCTCGCGCAGGATGTCGTCGGCCTCGCCGGTGAAGATGCCCTTCACCATGTCCCACGCCCCGCCGAGTGAGATCCTGTCGAGCAACCGCCGGATGGCGTTCTGGGTCTCCTCGACGCCTCTGGCGAAATCATCGATCTGCTCGGCGAGGATCCCAGCAGACGTCGACAACTTCGACACCGCACCGCCCAGCTTGTCGAGCGCTTCGCCGATCCGGCCGCCTTCTGGGATCTGCTGCTGGCCGACAACGGTTTTCATGGGGGTGAGCAGGTCGTCGAAGATCGACAAACCTGTCCCGATGTTCTCCCACTGCCGGGCGGCGAGCCGCAGCCGCCCGGGACTGCCCGACGGCCACGTCAGGGCGGCGCCGGCGAACATCCCGCCGGGAATGACGTTGAGGAACGGCACGATCAGATGCCACTTCGTCGGCGGTGGAACGCCGGTCCCATCAGGCCCGGTCGCGGCGTCGGCCGCCTTGGTCTCCGCCGGCGGGTTACCGGCGCTGCCCGTCGGACCCGAACCGCCCACCGTCGACGAGACGTCGGCGTTCGTGTAGTTGAAGCCCGTCGCCACGAGCATGTAGCCCACCGACGTGAACGCGTTCGCCGCCTCGGCCACCGCGTTGGCGAACTCCTGCGCCTGATCGCCGTATTCCAGCCCGAAGTTCAATCCCGCCGGGTCGGTGCCCGACGCGATGCCCGACGACACGATCTGCCCCACGGCGCCCGACAGAGCGTCCAGTTGCTCACCGAGGGAACCGATCCGCTTGCCCGCGTCGATCAGCGCGTCCGGTTCGACCTCGATGCGCACCCCGGAGCCCGAGTGTCCTACGCCCACATCTGACCGTTCTTCGCGACCGCGTCCAAGTAGTTCTTGCGCGCCGTGTCCGCGATCGTCTGTAACTGCGCCAGCGCCTTGTTCATCTGTTCGGCGCCGTCCTCCCACTGCTGCTGCGACTGGGCCTGCGCCTCCGACGCCTCACCGTGCCACGTCGCGCGTAGTGCGGCCATCGTGCGGTCGACGTCCTCCAGGGTCTCGACGACATCCCGATGGAACTCGCGCATGTGGTCGATCGCCGCCTGCAGCTTCGAGAAGTCCACAACCAGCTGTGTCACAGCTCCCGACCTTCCTCGCCCGGCGCCGGGGCGGCAGGATCCTCCGCGTCGCCCTGTCGCGCGAGCCCGACAATCTCCTGGGCCAGTGCGGCGGCCTGTTGTGCCAGCCCGCCCGCCAACTGCGTCGACTGCCCGGCCGCCCCCTGCACCGCCTCGGCCACCGTCGGTAGCGCCTGGCCGGGTTGTGCGGCCGGCGCCGCCGCTGCTACCGCCGTCGCCGACTCCGTCAGGTTCATCTGCTGCGCCAACTCGGCGACATCCTGGCCGCCCGCCGCGCCATTGGCACTCGTCGTGGCCGCACCACCGCCCGACGCACCACCGGCGGCGCCTGTCGCCTGCATCGACGAGCCGAGTGCTCCCGCGGCCTGCTCATCCGTCTTCGCGTACTCCCGGCCCGCGATCCGCAGCAGATCCGACATGGTCTGCAACCCGCGGACGACCTGCCCCGCGCCGCTGTGCCACTTGTCCCACTCACCGCCGAACGCCGACGCCGCGCCGCCCTTCCAGCCCGACCCCAACAGCTGGTCGACCTCCAGGTCCACACTCGACAGCCCGTCCTGCAGGCGCTGCCCAGCATCGGCCAGACGCACCGATGCCGAATTCAGCTCCGAGACGACGACTTCAACGGATTGCCCCATTCGGCGAACCTCCAGTCTGTGTGCGGTTGACTCGACGCAGACGTCGATGGGTCCCGCGACGATGCGGCGGCGAGACGGGGTGCCCGGCGGCGACCGAGATAGCTCCTCCCCACAGCAAACTCCCGACACGCTGAGTAGAGCCTATTTGGGCTCGCGGTGGGTCGGGTGCACCAATTCGTCCCTCCGCCCGAGCCCGCGGCCGCCCGCGGTTACGCTCGCCGCGTGCTCATCGCGATCGAGGGTGTCGACGGCGCCGGCAAGCGGACGCTGACCAACGGTATGCGGTCGGCGTTCGAGGGGACCGGTCTTTCGGTTGCTACGCTGGCCTTTCCGCGCTACCACCGCTCGGTCACCGCGGACCTGGCCGCGGAGGCGCTGCACGGCGGGCACGGCGACCTCGCCGAATCGGTGTACGCGATGGCGGTGCTGTTCGCGCTCGACCGGGCCGAGGCCCGGGACGAGATCGGCCACCTGACCGCCGCCTACGACGTCGTGATCCTCGACCGTTACGTCGCCTCCAATGCCGCCTATAGCGCCGCCCGCATGCACCAGTCGGGCGATGGCGAGGTGGTCGAGTGGGTGCGCGCCCTGGAGTACGACCGGTTGGGTCTGCCGCGCGCCGATTGGCAGATCCTGCTCGACGTACCGACGGAGCTCGCGGCCGAGCGCGCCGAACGTCGGGAAGCGCAGGAGTCCGACCGGACCCGTGACGCCTACGAACGCGACGATGGGCTGCAGCGGCGCACCGGCGAGGTCTACCGCGCGCTCGCCGAAGCCGACTGGTGCGGGCGCTGGATCACCACGGGTGCCGACGCCGACGCGGCCGGGCTGGCCGACCAGCTGACCGCCTCCTGAGGCCGACAGGAGAAACGCCCTGCGTGGTAGCCGGGTTTTATCGCGATCTGGTGACACCATGGACACCATGAGGCAAAGGATTCTGGTCGTCGACGACGATCCCTCGCTGGCCGAGATGCTCACCATCGTGCTGCGCGGGGAAGGGTTCGACACCGCCGTCGTCGGCGACGGCACCCAGGCGCTCAGCGCCGTGCGGGAACTCCGCCCGGATCTGGTGTTGCTGGATCTGATGCTGCCCGGCATGAACGGCATCGACGTCTGCCGCGTGCTGCGTGCGGACTCCGGTGTGCCCATCGTCATGCTCACCGCGAAGACCGACACCGTCGACGTCGTCCTCGGCCTGGAGTCCGGCGCCGACGACTACGTGATGAAACCGTTCAAACCCAAGGAGCTCGTCGCCCGTGTGCGAGCCCGGTTGCGTCGCAACGAGGACGAGCCCGCGGAGTTGCTGTCGATCGGCGACGTGGAGATCGACGTGCCCGCCCACAAGGTCACCCGGCAGGGTGAGCAGATTTCGCTGACTCCGTTGGAGTTCGACCTGCTGGTGGCGCTGGCACGCAAACCGCGCCAGGTGTTTACTCGAGATGTGCTGCTCGAACAGGTGTGGGGATACCGTCACCCCGCTGACACCCGTTTGGTGAACGTGCATGTCCAGCGGTTGCGGGCCAAGGTCGAGAAAGACCCGGAGAACCCGCAGGTGGTGTTGACCGTTCGAGGAGTGGGATACAAGGCCGGACCCCCGTGATCCAGCGCGGCTCGCCCGTGGCCGTGATGACCACCGCTCGGCGGTCTCCGTGATCTGGGGCGCGAGACGGCGTATCCGGGGCGGCTTCTGGCGGTCGGGACCGCTGATCCGCGGCCTCGCCGCACTCGGGCGAGCGCTGAGCCTGGTGTGGCGCCGCTCGCTGCAACTGCGGGTGGTCAGCCTGACGCTGGGGCTCTCGCTGGCCGTCATCCTGGTGCTCGGCTTCGTGCTGACCAGTCAGATCACCGACCGCATCCTCGAGGTCAAGGTCAAGGCCGCCACCGAGGAGATCGAACAGGCCCGCAACACCGTGGGCGGCATCGTGGGCGGCGAGGAATCCCGCTCCCTCGACAGCAGCCTGCAACTGGCCAGGAACACGCTGATCGACCGCAAGGCCGACGCGGGCAGCGGGCTCGCCGGCGCCTACGACGCCGTGCTCGTCGTCCCGGGTGACGGACCCCGTGCGGCGACGGCCGCGGGACCCGTCAGCCAGGTGCCGGAGGCGTTGCGCGACTTCGTCAAGGCCGGACAGGTCAGCTACCAGTACGCCACGGTGCAGGCCGACGGCTTCGCCGGCCCGGCGCTGATCGTCGGCAGCCCGACGTCGTCGGAGGTCACCAACCTCGAGCTGTACCTGATCTTCCCGCTGACCAACGAGGAGTCGACGATCGCGCTGGTGCGCGGCACGATGGCCACCGGAGGCGTCGTCCTGCTGGGCCTGCTGGCCGCGATCGCGCTGCTCGTCGCCCGGCAGATCGTGCTGCCGGTGCGGTCGGCGTCGCGGATCGCCGAACGGTTCGCCGAGGGGCACCTGTCCGAACGCATGCCGGTGCGCGGCGAGGACGACATGGCCCGCCTGGCGGTGTCGTTCAACGACATGGCCGAGAGCCTGCAACGCCAGATCACCCAACTCGAGGAGTTCGGGAATCTGCAGCGCCGCTTCACCTCCGACGTCTCCCACGAGCTGCGGACACCGCTGACCACGGTGCGCATGGCCGCCGACCTCATCCACGACCACAGTGACGACCTGGATCCCGCCCTGCGGCGGTCGACCGAGCTGATGGTCAGCGAACTCGACCGGTTCGAGACCCTGTTGAGCGATCTGCTCGAGATCTCCCGCCACGACGCCGGTGTCGCCGAACTGTCGGTGGAGTCGGTGGATCTGCGCAGCACCGTGCGAAGTGCCCTCGACAACGTCGGCCACCTCGCCCAGGAGGCCGACATCGAGTTGATCGTGGACCAGCCCGCCGAGGAGGTCATCGCCGAGGTGGACCCGCGGCGGGTGGAACGCATCCTGCGCAACCTCATCGCCAACGCGATCGACCACGCCGAACACAAACCGGTGCGGATCCGGATGGCCGCCGACGAGGACACTGTCGCCGTCACCGTCCGCGACTACGGTGTCGGGTTGAGGCCCGGCGAGGAGAAACTCGTGTTCAGCCGGTTCTGGCGGTCCGACCCGTCGCGCGTACGCCGTTCCGGCGGAACAGGTCTCGGGCTGGCGATCAGCATCGAGGACGCCCGGCTGCACCAGGGTCGCCTCGAGGCGTGGGGCGAGCGCGGCAACGGGGCCTGCTTCCGCCTGACGCTGCCGCTGGTCCGCGGTCACAAGGTGACGACGAGCCCGCTGCCGCTGAAGCCGGTTCAGCCCGACCGCACCACGCGCCGGGGTGGGCGCGAGCGGCAGCCGGCGGGGGAGACGGTGTGAGACGACTGGTGGCGGCGGTGTGGCTGCTGGTGTTGGTCGCCGCGTCGGGATGCGCGGGGGTGCCGAACTCCTCGGCGCCGCAGGCGATCGGAACCGTCGAGCGGCCGGCGCCGCCGAGCCTGCCCAAACCGACGCCCGGTATGGATCCCGACGTGCTGCTGCGCGAATTCCTCAAGGCCACCGCCGATCCGGCGAACCGGCACCTCGCGGCGCGCCAGTTCCTCACCGAGTCGGCGTCGCAATCCTGGGACGACGCAGGCAGCGCCCTGCTGATCGACCGGGTGGTGTTCGTCGAAACCCGTGAGCCAGAACGCGTCTCGGTGACGATGCGCGCCGACATCCTCGGCTCGCTCTCGGATGTGGGCGTGTTCGAGACCGGCGAGGGCGCGTTACCGAACCCCGGCCCGATCGAACTGGTGAAGACCTCGGACGGGTGGCGCATCGACCGGCTGCCCAACGGGGTCTTCCTCGACTGGCAACAGTTCCAGTCCACCTACAAACGCAACACGCTCTACTTCGTCGACCCGACCGGCACCACCGTCGTCCCCGACCCGCGCTACGTCGCGGTGTCCGACAGCGATCAGCTGGCCACCGAACTGGTGTCCAAACTGATCTCCGGGCCACGGCCCGAGATGACCAATACGGTGCGAAACCTGCTGGGCTCGCCGCTGACCTTGAGCGGACCGGTGACCCGCGCCGACGGCGGCAAGACCGGCGTGGGGCGCGGGTACGGCGGTGCGCGCATCGAGTTGGAGAACCTCTCGACGACGGATCCGCACAGCAGGCAACTACTTGCCGCGCAGATCATCTGGACCCTCAACCGGGCCGGCATCAACGGCCCGTACGTGATCAACGCCGACGGCGCTCCGCTCGACGACCGGTTCACCGACGGGTGGGAGACCTCCGACGTCGCGGCCACGGACCCGGGGGCGTTCGCCGGCGCCGCCGCCGGGCTGCACGCGCTGATGAACGGCTCGCTGGTGTCGTTGGACGGCCAGCGGGCCCCGCGGGTCCCCGGATCGTTCGGTCAGGCGCCCAACCAGGTGTCCGCGGCGGTGTCGCGCAGCGGTCAGGACGCCGCCTCGGTGGTGGTGCTGCGGACCGGCGCGCCCGACATGCAATCCACGTTGTGGATCGGGCCGCTCGGCGGGCGCGCGGGCCAGGCGCTGGAGGGCAGGAGTCTGTCGCGGCCCAGCTGGTCGCTCGACAGCGCCGTGTGGGTGGTGGTCGACGGGGCCAACGTCGTGCGGGTGATCCAGGATGCGTCCGGTCAGCCGGCGCGCATCCCGGTCGACGCCGGACCGGTGGCGCTGAAGTTCCCCGGCCCGATCGCCGAACTGCAACTGTCGCGCGACGGCACCCGGGCGGCCATGGTGATCGGCGGGCAGGTCATCCTCGCGTCGGTGGAGCAGACCCAGGGCGGGCAGTACGCGCTGACCTATCCGCGGCGTCTCGGCTTCGGACTGGGTGAGACGGTGGTGTCGTTGGCCTGGCGCACCGGCGACGACATCGTGGTCAGCCGCAAGGATCCCCAGCATCCGGTGTCCTACGTCAACCTCGACGGGGTGAACTCCGACGGGCCGAGCCGCAACCTCGCCATGCCGGTGACCACGGTCGCGGCCAACCCTTCGACGGTGTACGTCGCGGATGCGCGCGGGGTGGTCCAGCTGTCGCCCTCCACGGCCGAGGGCGACCCCACCTGGACCGAGGTGCGTCCGCTCATGGTCGCCGGAACGGTCCCGGTGCTGCCGGGATGACCTCGACGCCACGCGACCGCGGTGTGACGGCTGAAACGGTTGTAGCGCAAGTTGTTTCGAGGATCCCGTGAGCGTGCGCAAACTGCTGTGAAATCCACGGCGCGTCGGGTGCAGACACGCACGCTCGCGGATGACGGGGAGGGCGGTGCCCGGGTTCAGCGCTCGCTCGTCGAGGTGACCCCCGGGATGCGCCCGTCGCGGAACGCGTCGACGAACAGACGGTGGTCGTCGCGGACCTGCGCTGCGTACTCCAGGCCGAAGGTGACGATGTCGTCGACGAACTCGTCGGCGCGGTCGCCGATGACCGACACGATCGCCTCCTCGGTCTGGAACTGCACCAGCGACTGGTCGCTGTCGCTGTCGCCGACGCAGTGCACCTTGGCCACCGCCCGACCGAGCTGCTCGATCACCTCGCCCAGCTCGTCCGGCTCGGTCAGCTCCTCCCACTCCAGATCCGCCTCGTACGGCGACAATTCGCTGACCACGAAGCCCACCCCGTCGATGTCGGTGTAGCCGAGCAGCGGGTCGGCATGCGCCTGCAGGGCGCGCTGCGACACCGCGGTGCGGTGCCCGTGGTGCTCGAAGTAGTCGTGGACCTCGTGGTCGCCGAGGACCCGGCTCGGGGCGGCGACGTTGCCCTGCTTCATCGACAGCACCACGTCGTTGTCCAGCGCCTGGTTGAACCCCTCGATGAGGATCGTGTAGGTCGGCAATCCGGCGCTGCCGATCCCGTGTCCGGTCTTGCCGACCACATCCTTGATGTCATAGGCGATGCCGTGGAACCGCTTGGCGCCCGGGATCGTGGTGAGGTAGCGGTCGAAGGCGTCCTGCACCTTCTCGCGCTCGGCGTCGTCGAGCCGGCGGACCCCGGCGCCGTCGCGGAACGTGCGTTCCCAGTCGTCCACCTTCGTCATCCGGTCGAGCATCTCCGAGCGGGTGGACAGCAGCGCCGACCGCAGGGCCGACAGCACCGCGCCGCGGGCGGTCTCGAGGTTCAGCGAGTACGAGGAGTCGTCGTCGGTCTGCAGGAACCACTGCACCTGCTCGAGGTAGGCGCGCACGAACGTCTCGATCAACCCCGCGATCTCCCCGTCCGAGAGCGCCTTCTGCCAGCAGATCAGGGCCACGCTCGCGGCGAACCGCTTCAGATCCCAGGTGAAGTGACCGACATAGGCCTCGTCGAAGTCGTTGACGTCGAAGATCAGCTTTCCCGCACCGTCCATGTAGGTGCCGAAGTTCTCCGCGTGCAGGTCGCCCTGGATCCACACCCGGCTGGTGCGCTCATCGGCCCACTTGTCCTCACGGGCGGCGACGTCGGCGTAGAACAGGCATGCGCTGCCGCGGTAGAACGCGAACGGTTCGGCGGCCATCTTGCGGAACTTGGTGCGGAAGGCGTCCGGGTCGGCCTTCATCAGCGCTTCGAAGGCCTGTACCAGGCAGTCGACGATGGTCGACTGCCGCTCGTTGTCCGCCATGGGTCCATCCAACGCCGGATGAGGGATCGGCGCACCGGACTACGGCGAATCGGACTGTCACACCCCGCGCCGACACTGCGGACATGCTCGACCTCGTCCTCCCGCTCGAATGCGGCGGCTGCGGCAGGCCATCGACGCGGTGGTGTGAACAGTGCGCCGCGACGCTGACCGTCAGGGCCGACGAACTGCACCTGGTCAGCCCGCGGCTCGATCCGGGCGTTCCCGTGTTCTCGCTCGGCCGCTACGCCGGGCCGCGTCGACGGGCGATCCTCGGCGTGAAGGAACGCGGCCGCACCGACCTGATCGCCCCGCTCGCCCACGCCTTGGGCGAGGGCCTTGCGCACCTGGCCGCCTGGGGCATCGTCGACCGGCGCGCCACCCTCGTCCCGGCTCCCACCCGCCGGATCGCGGCCCGCCGCCGCGGCGGTGACCCGGTGACCGCGATGGCGCGCGCCGTCTCGCCCGACGTCGTCGCGGCGCTGCGCTCCAAGGCGTTCACGCGGGATTCGGTCGGCCTCTCGGTGCCGGACCGGCAGCGCAACGTCGCCGACCGGATCCGGCTCGTCCGGCCCGTCGCCGGGCCCCTGGTGCTCGTCGACGACATCGTCACCACCGGCGCCACCGCCGCGGAATCGGTCCGTGTGCTGCAAACGGCCGGCGCCGCAGTGTCCGCCGTACTCACGCTGGCCTACGCCTGATCATGAGGACATCCGTCGCGGCCGCGTCAAAGCGCTGTGAAGAACTTGAAACAGTCTCGGGAACCACTGGCCGACCGGGTGAACAACGACTACCGTCGCCCTTAACCACCCGTGAATTCACGGCCGGCGCTCAGAACGAAGCGCCACTTCGCCGCACAACGGTAGGAGGTGACAGTCGACACCTTGCGCCGGTGGGCTGCGGCAATCTCGGAGAAGATGCGACTGCTCTCGGCGCGTTTCGTGACAACCCCCGGCACGCACCTCGCGTGCGACGCGAAAGAGAAACGAGTTGCCAAGTATGTCAACGCATTCCACGGAAACTGACCGCACGATGGTGATCGAGGAGGAACCGCACGCGGAGGCGCCGAACGCCGAGGTCGTCGTCAAGGGCCGCAACGTCGAGATCCCCGACCATTACCGAACCTACGTCTCCGAGAAGCTCACGCGCCTGGAACGGTTCGATCGCAGCATCTACCTCTTCGACGTCGAACTGGACCACGAGAAGAACCGCCGCCAGCGCAAGAACTGTCAGCACGTGGAGATCACCGCGCGCGGACGTGGTCCCGTGGTCCGCGGCGAGGCGTGTGCGGACAGCTTCTACGGCGCCTTCGAGGCGGCCGTGAGCAAACTCGAGAACCGGCTGCGCCGGAGCAAAGACCGTCGCAAGATCCACTACGGGGACAAGCGGCCGGTGTCGGTCGCCGAGGCGACCGCGGCGACCGCGGCGATCGAGGAGGAGGCGCCGGCGCCCGCCGAGGACACCGCCCTGCTCGACAACCTGACGCTCGACGATCACGAACCGGGGCGCATCGTCCGCGTCAAGGAGCACCCCGCCACGCCGATGACCGTGGACGACGCGCTGTCGCAGATGGAACTCGTCGGTCACGACTTCTTCCTCTTCCACGACAAGGAGACCGACAAGGCCACGGTCGTGTACCGCAGGCACGCCTACGACTACGGGTTGATCCGGCTGGCCTGATCCGGCCCGCCTGACCGTCCTTCGACAGCCCCGCGACGCCGCGCCGTCGCGGGGCTCGTCGTGGCGGACACGCATCCGGGACTGCCACGACGGCGGAGTTGCCAGCTTGGACCTCTACCATGGGACAGGTCTGATACCTCAACCCACAGGGGAAAAAGCGTGCTCGATAAGTTGCTCCGTCTCGGTGAAGGCCGCATGGTCAAGCGCCTCAAGAAGGTGGCTGACTATGTCAACACCTTGTCCGACGACGTCGAGAAGCTGTCTGACGCCGAATTGCGAGCCAAGACCGACGAGTTCCGCAAGCGCATCGACGGCGGCGAAGACCTCGACGACCTGCTGCCCGAGGCGTTCGCGGTGGCCCGCGAAGCCGCCTGGCGGGTGCTGAGCCAGCGCCACTTCGACGTCCAGGTGATGGGCGGTGCGGCGCTGCACTTCGGCAACGTCGCCGAGATGAAGACCGGTGAGGGCAAGACCCTGACCTGTGTGCTGCCCGCCTACCTCAACGCCCTCTCCGGCAAAGGCGTCCATGTCGTCACGGTCAACGACTACCTGGCCAAACGCGACAGCGAGTGGATGGGCCGTGTGCACCGCTTCCTCGGCCTGTCCGTCGGCGTCATCCTCTCGGGCCTGACCCCTGATGAACGCAGGGTGGCGTATCACGCGGACATCACCTACGGCACGAACAACGAGTTCGGCTTCGACTACCTGCGCGACAACATGGCCCACCGGCTGGAGGACCGCGTGCAGCGGGGCCACAACTTCGCCGTCGTCGACGAGGTCGACTCCATCCTGATCGACGAGGCCAGGACGCCGCTGATCATCTCCGGCCCGGCCGATGCCGCGTCGAACTGGTACAGCGAGTTCGCCCGCCTGGCGCCGCTGATGGAGAAGGACGTGCACTACGAGGTCGACCTGCGCAAGCGCACGGTCGGCGTGCACGAGGTCGGCGTGGAGTTCGTCGAGGATCAGCTCGGCATCGAGAACCTCTACGAGGCCGCCAACTCGCCGCTGGTCAGCTACCTGAACAACGCGTTGAAGGCCAAGGAGCTGTTCCAGCGCGACAAGGACTACATCGTCCGCAACGGCGAGGTCCTCATCGTCGACGAGTTCACCGGGCGCGTCCTGCTCGGCCGGCGCTACAACGAAGGTATGCACCAGGCCATCGAGGCCAAGGAGCACGTCGAGATCAAGGCCGAGAACCAGACGCTGGCCACGATCACCCTGCAGAACTACTTCCGGCTCTACGACAAGCTCGCCGGCATGACCGGTACCGCCCAGACCGAGGCGGCCGAGCTGCACGAGATCTACAAACTCGGCGTCGTGCCGATCCCGACCAACCGCCCGATGGTCCGCGAGGACAACACCGACCTCATCTACAAGACCGAAGAGGCCAAGTTCATCGCGGTCGTCGACGACGTGCAGGAGCGCTACGAGAAGGGTCAGCCGGTCCTGATCGGCACGACCAGCGTCGAACGCTCGGAGTACCTGTCCAAGCAGTTCACCAAGCGCAAGATCCCGCACAACGTCCTCAACGCCAAGTACCACGAGCAGGAGGCGAACATCATCGCCGAGGCCGGCCGGCTCGGCGCGATCACCGTCGCCACCAACATGGCCGGTCGCGGTACCGACATCGTGCTCGGCGGCAACGTCGACTTCCTCGCCGACAAGCGCCTGCGCGAACAGGGCCTCGACCCCGTGGAGACCCCCGAGGAGTACGAAGCCGCCTGGGAGGCCACCCTCAACCAGATCAAGGACGAGGCGGACGAGGAAGCCCGCGACGTGCGTGACGTGGGCGGGCTCTATGTGCTGGGCACCGAACGCCACGAGTCCCGCCGCATCGACAACCAGCTGCGCGGCCGCTCCGGCCGCCAGGGCGACCCGGGCGAGTCCCGCTTCTACCTGTCGCTCGGTGACGAGCTCATGCGGCGGTTCAACGGCGCCACCCTCGAAGCGCTGTTGACCCGGCTGAACCTGCCCGACGACGTGCCGATCGAGGCGAAGATGGTCACCCGCGCGATCAAGAGCGCGCAGACCCAGGTCGAGCAGCAGAACTTCGAGGTCCGCAAGAACGTCCTCAAGTACGACGAGGTGATGAACCAGCAGCGCAAGGTCATCTACGAGGAACGTCGCCGCATCCTGGAGGGCGAGGACCTCGCCGAGCAGGCCCACAAGATGCTCGTCGACGTCGTCACCGCCTACGTCGACGGTGCCACCGCCGAGGGGTATTCGGAGGACTGGGACCTCGAACAGCTGTGGACCGCGCTCAAGCAGCTCTACCCCGTCGGTGTCGACTACCACGACCTGGTGGACTCCGACGCGGTCGGCGAGGCCGGTGAGCTCACCCGCGAGGAACTGCTCGACCTGCTGATCAAGGACGCCGAACGGGCCTACGCCGAACGCGAGCGGGAGCTCGAGGAGCTGGCCGGCGAGGGCGCCATGCGTCAGCTCGAGCGCAACGTGCTCCTCAACGTCATCGACCGCAAATGGCGTGAGCACCTCTACGAGATGGACTACCTCAAGGAGGGCATCGGCCTGCGCGCCATGGCGCAGCGCGATCCGCTCGTGGAGTACCAGCGCGAGGGCTACGACATGTTCGTCGGCATGCTCGAGGCGCTCAAGGAGGAGTCGGTCGGCTTCCTGTTCAACGTCACCGTCGAGGCGGCGCCCGCCGCGCCGTCGAACCGGGTGGCGCCCGTCGCGGCACCTCCGGGGCTGTCGGAGTTCGCGGCCGCCGCGGCGCAGGCCCAGGCGCAGAGCGGCCAGGGCGGCGTGGCCACCAAGGAGCGGGAGACTCCCGCACCGACGTTGCGCGCCAAGGGAATTGACAACGACGACGCCCCGCCGCTGACCTACGTCGGCCCCGGCGAGGACGGTTCGGCGGAGGTGCAGCGGTCCAACGGCGGTCCACGCCACGCCGCACCCGGCGGCACCACGCGCCGGGAGCGCCGGGAAGCGGCCCGCAAGCAGGCCAAGTCCGCCAAGCCCACCCGGCGCCGCGGCTGAGTCAGCCGATCTGCAGCGCCACCAGCTGCCAGCGGCGGTCACCGACGACCTCCACGCGCGCGGCGATCGCGCGGACGCGTTCGCCGCGGGTGTAGGTCGCCCACACCTCCGCGGCCGACGGGCCCGCGCTGCGCAACCGCACGCGGCGCAGCCTGGCGGGGTGTCCGTGGCGCTCCCGGCACAGCGTGCCGACGGTGTCGAGCAGGGGCGGGGCCAGCAGCGGTTTGAGGTGGCCCACGGGCCTGCGGCGGTCGAGGACCTCGAGCACCCGGCGCAGTGCCACGTCGGCGAACATTGCGGCCGCTCGCGGCGCCGCATCCTGGACGGGCCGTGGGGCCGGGCGCAACATGCGCGGGGTGCGCCGGTGCAGAGCGGCCGGTGACGGCGCCGGGCACGCCTGCACCGCAGCGTCGGTGGGGGCGGGTTCGTAGTCGACGACCGGCGAGGTGAACGACGGACGCCCGGCGGGGGCGGGCGATGACGGCGATGACTGGGTCACGGCACTCTCCAGCTCGGCGGGACAGGACGACCGTCTGCTGGAGAGGAACAGACGTTAGACATCGTCGCACGATTCGCGGCAGGTCCTGAGCACCCGTGATGCGGCTGCACAGACAGGGCCGCTACCGTGACGTGGACATTGCGGGATTCGACGAAAGGGGAGGCGTCGGATGGTGACCCGGCTGTCGGCGTCGGATGCGGAGTTCTTCCGGTTGGAGAACACCTCGACGCCGATGTACGTCGGAACTCTGTCGATCCTGCGCAAGCCGCGTAGCGGCCTGAGCTACGAGACCCTGCTGCACACCGTGGAGCAGCGGCTACCCCAGATCCCGCGGTACCGGCAGAAGGTCCGCGAAGTCACGATGGGCCTGGCGCGGCCGGTCTGGATCGACGACCGCGAGTTCGACATCACCTACCACATCCGTCGCTCGGCGCTGCCGTCTCCGGGCAGCGATTCCCAGCTGCACGACCTGGTCGCCCGCCTCGGCTCCCGGCCGCTCGACAAGTCCCGGCCGCTGTGGGAGATGTACCTGGTCGAGGGGTTGGCGAAGAACCGCGTCGCGATCTACACCAAGAGCCACCAGGCGCTGGTCAACGGTATGACCGCGCTCGAGATCGGCCACGTCATCGCCGACCGCACCCAGAGACCGCCCGAGTTCGGTGAGGACATCTGGATCCCCGCGCGCGAGCCCAGCGACCGGGCGCTGCTGCTCGGGGCCGTCGGCGAGTGGGTCACCCGCCCCGCCGAACAGCTCGCGGCGGTGCGGTCCGCGGTCACCGACCTCGCCAACACCGAACAGCTCGTGGCCGCCGGCCACCGCGTCGCCGGCCTCGCCCGCACGTTCGCCCGGGGCACCGCACCGAGCAGCCCCCTGAACACCACCGTGTCCCGCAACCGTCGGTTCACGGTGGCCGGGCACCGCCTCGAGGACTATCGCAGCGTGCGGGCGCGCTACGACTGCGACATCAACGACGTCGTCCTCGCCGTCGTCGCCGGCGCGCTGCGCAACTGGCTGCTCTCGCGTGGGGAACCGGTCACCCCGACCGCCACCGTGCGGGCGATGGCGCCGATGTCGGTGTACCCCGACGCCGACATCGACTCCTCGGGTCCGGGACAGGCGATCAGCCAGGTGTCGCCGTTCCTGGTCGACCTGCCGGTGGGGGAGAGCAATGCGGTCGTGCGGCTGTCGCAGATCGCCCACGCCACCGAATCCCATCCGACCGCGCCCAGCCTGGTGGACGCCCGCACGATCGTCACGCTGTCCGGTTTCGCGCCGCCCACACTGCACGCCATGGGGATTCGCGTCGCGACCACGTTCCCCGCCCGGCAGTTCAACCTGCTCATCACCAACGTGCCCGGTGCCCAGAAACAGATGTTCGTCGCGGGGACGAAGTTGCTGGAGACCTATGCCGTGCCGCCGCTGCTGCACAACCAGGTGCTCGCACTCGGCGTCACCTCCTACAACGGCGAGCTGTACTTCGGGATCAACGCCGACCGCGACGCGATGAGCGATGTCGACGTCCTGCCCGGTCTGCTGTCGGAGTCGCTCGATGAACTCAAGGCGGCCGCTCGGTGACCGGATCGTGGCCGACGAGGGATTGACGCGACACGGTCGCCGGGGTCTCATGGTCAGACCATGACGGTCAGCTCCGAGAAGGACAACGAAAAGCCGCGGCGGCACAACATCGACGCGATCAAGTCGCCCACCGACGAGGCGATCCCGCATCCCGTTCTCGACGTCCCGGTCCGACACGAGGCCTACACCGGCTCCCGGGGTCTCGACTGGGTCGTCTTCGGCGTCACGGCCGTCATCGCCGTGGCGTTCCTCGCCTGGGGGTTCATCAGCACGGATTCGCTGGCGACGGCGTCGGGCAACGCCCTGGCCTGGGTGATGGACAACACCGGGTGGCTGTTCGTGCTCACCGCGTCGGGGTTCGTGGTCTTCGTGCTGTGGCTGGCGCTGGGCCGCTACGGCAACATCCCCCTCGGCCGCGACGACGAGGAACCCGAATTCCGCAGCGTGTCGTGGGTCGCGATGATGTTCAGCGCCGGGATGGGCATCGGATTGATGTTCTTCGGTGTGGCCGAGCCGCTGACCCACTTCGCGACCCCTCCGCCCGGCGTCGGGCCCGAGGGCGGCTCGGAAGCGGTCCAGTCCGCGATGGCGACGACGCTGTTCCACTGGACGCTGCATCCGTGGGCGATCTACGCCGTCGTCGGCCTGGCCATCGCGTACGGCGTCTACCGCAAGGGCAGGCTGCAGCTGATCAGCGCGGCTTTCGAACCCCTGATCGGAAGTCGCGCCAACGGGCCGTGGGGCAAGGTCATCGACATGCTGGCGATCTTCGCCACGCTGTTCGGGTCGGCGGCCTCGCTGGGCCTGGGAGCGTTGCAGATCCGCAGCGGCCTACAGATCGTCGGCGGCATCGGCGAGACCGGCAACGCCGTCCTGATTGTCATCATCACGGCCCTGACGGTCGCGTTCGTGCTGTCGGCCGTCTCCGGGGTGGCGCGCGGCATCCAGTGGCTGTCGAACATCAACATGGTGCTCGCCATGCTGCTGGCGTTGTTCATCTTCGTCGTCGGCCCGACGGTCTTCATCCTCAACCTGTTGCCGACGTCGATGGGCAGCTACCTGGCCGACCTGGCGATGATGTCCGCCCGCACCGGCGCCGAGGGTCCCGATGTGGACACCTGGCTGCAGTCGTGGACGATCTTCTACTGGGCGTGGTGGATCTCGTGGACACCGTTCGTCGGCATGTTCATCGCCCGCATCTCGCGCGGGCGCACCATCCGGCAGTTCGTCACGGGCGTGCTGCTCGTGCCCAGCCTGGTGTCGCTGGTGTGGTTCTGCATCCTGGGCGGCGCGGCGATCAACACCCAGGAGGGTGGGGTGGACCTGGCCGGTCAGGGCAGCAACGAGGAGCAGCTGTTCACCCTGCTCGAGCAGTATCCGATCGCGACCGTCGCCAGCGTCCTGGTGATGGTCCTGGTGGCGATCTTCTTCGTGTCCGGCGCCGACGCCGCGTCGATCGTGATGGGTTCGCTGTCCGAACGCGGCACCATCAGACCCACCCGCGGTGTGGTGATCTTCTGGGGTGTGACCACCGGTGCGGTGGCCTTGGTGATGCTGCTCGTCGGCGGTGCGGACGCCCTGACGGGTCTGCAGACCATCACGATCATCGCCGCGCTGCCCTTCGTGCTCGTCATGGTGGGCCTGGCGGTGGCGCTGGTCAAAGACCTGCGGCAC
Organism: Mycobacterium sp. IS-1496; assembly: GCF_001499995.1. Classification (GTDB taxonomy): domain Bacteria; phylum Actinomycetota; class Actinomycetes; order Mycobacteriales; family Mycobacteriaceae; genus Mycobacterium. The sequence continues at coordinate 135,549 of NZ_LQIU01000023.1, read as the reverse complement.
GACCCGATGGTGGTGCGGAAGAAGTACGCCGCGGAGGCGGTGGACGAGGCGGTCATCCACGGCGTCACCGAACACGGCGACGACTTCATCATCTCGGTGGAGAAGGATCCCGGCGCCAGGTAGTTAGTCTCGCGGGATGCGCGTCTACATCCCGGTGACCCTCGCCATGCTCGCCCAGCTCGTCGCCGACCGGTCGTTGCGCGCGGTGAACGGCACCGCCTTCGCGGTCACGCCGACCCTGCGCGAGTCCTACGCCGAGGGTGACGACGAGGAACTGGCCGAGGTCGCGCTGCGCGATGCGGCGCTGGCCTCCCTGCGGCTGCTGGCCGCCGACGACGGCGCCTCGAACCTGCCGCCGCGGCGGGCGGTGCTCGTCGCCGACGTCGAGGGTGCGGCCGCCCGGCCGGACCTGGACGAGGCCGTGGTGCGATTGACCGGCGCCGTGGAGTATTCGGACGTGATCGCGGCCTATGTGGACAACGCGGACGCGGAGAGCGCGGTCCGGCTCGCCATCGACGCCGTCGACGTCGCCGACTTCGGTGACGAGGACGCCGAGCTCACCGTCGGCGATGCGCAGGACCACGACCTGGCGTGGTACGCCCCGCAGGAACTGCCCTTCCTGCTCGACCTGCTCTGAAACTGGATACGGAACCGTAAGTTACGGTACCGTAGGTTCATGGCCAAGAGTCAGATCAAAGTCTCTGCCAAAGTCGTCGACACCGTGCGCCCCCGCGTCGCTGCGAAGCACCCCGCTCTCAACGCGCTGCGCAACATCGCCGCCCGGATCACCACACCGCTGCTGCCCGACGACTACCTGCAACTCGCCAACCCGCTGTGGTCGGCGCGCGAGTTGCGTGGTCGTGTCATCGACGTCCGCCGCGAGACCGAGGACTCCGCAACGCTGGTGATCAAGCCGGGGTGGGGTTTCACGTTCGACTATGAGCCGGGCCAGTACATCGGCATCGGCCTGCTGGTCGACGGGCGCTGGCGCTGGCGCAGCTATTCGCTGACCTCCAGCCCGCGCAGCGGGGGCCGCACCATCGCCATCACGGTCAAGGCCATGCCCGAGGGGTTCCTGTCGACGCACCTCGTCGGCGGGGTGGCGCCCGGCACGATCGTGCGGTTGGCGGCCCCGCAGGGCAACTTCGTCATGCCCGACCCGGCTCCGGCCAAGGTGCTGTTCCTCACGGGCGGCTCCGGCATCACGCCGGTGATGTCGATGCTGCGCACCCTCGTGCGGCGCGATCAGATCACCGACGTCGTCCACGTGCACTCCGCGCCGACCGACGCCGACGTCATGTTCGGCGCCGAGTTGGCGGCTCTGGAGGGCAGCCACGACGGCTATCGGCTGCAGGTGCGGACCACGCGCACACAGGGGCGTCTCGACCTGTCCCGGCTCGACGAGATCGTGCCCGACTGGCGGGAACGCCAGACGTGGGCGTGTGGGCCCGAGGGCATGCTCGACGACGCCGAGAAGGTGTGGAAGCAGGCCGGGATCGCCGACGAGCTGCACCTGGAGCGGTTCGCGGTCACCAAGGCGGCGCCGCACGGCGAGGGCGGCACGGTGTCGTTCGCCCGCAGCGGCAAGACCGTCGACGCGGATGCGGCCACCTCGCTCATGGATGCGGGGGAGAAGGTCGGTGTGCAGATGCCGTTCGGCTGCCGGATGGGTATCTGTCAATCGTGTGTCGTCGGCCTGGTCGACGGCCACGTGCGCGACCTGCGCACCGGTGTGGAGCACGAGGCCGGCACCCGCATCCAGACCTGCGTGTCGGCGGCGTCCGGCGATTGCGTTCTGGACGTTTAGCAGTTACCCACTGGTAACCTACGATCTCGTAGGTTACGCTACCGTAGGTAGAGGAAGGAGGCGCCAAGATGGCAATCACAGACGTTCCTGAATTCGCACATCTCACCGACGCCGACATCGAGAGCCTGGGTGTCGAACTCGACACGATCAGGCAGGACATCGAAGACTCCCTCGGTGAGCGCGACGCGCGCTACATCCGCCGCACCATCGCGGCGCAGCGCGCACTCGAGTTGGCCGGCCGGCTGATGCTGGCCGCGAGCTCCCGACGGTCGGCCTGGTGGGCCGGCACCACGACGCTGGGCGTGGCCAAGATCATCGAGAACATGGAGATCGGCCACAACGTCATGCACGGTCAGTGGGATTGGATGAACGATCCCGAGATCCACTCCTCGTCATGGGAGTGGGACATGGGTGGCTCCTCCAAACACTGGCGGTTCACCCACAACTTCATGCACCACAAGTACACCAACATCCTCGGGATGGACGACGACGTGGGCTACGGCCTGCTGCGCGTCACCCGCGATGCCAAGTGGAAGCCGTTCAACCTCGGCAACCTGCTGTACAACGCCATCCTCGCCATCGGGTTCGAGTGGGGCGTCGCGCTGCAGCACGTCGAGCTCGGCAAGGTCTTCAAGGGTCGCGACAACCGCGACGAGAGCAAGGTCCGGGCAGGCGAATTCGCCGCCAAGGCGGGCACGCAGCTGGTGAAGGACTACGTGGCCTGGCCGGCCGTGACGGCGCTGTCGCCGGGTGCGACCTACCGGTCGACGCTGACGGCCAACGCGGTGGCGAACGTCATCCGCAACGTGTGGTCGAACGCGGTGATCTTCTGCGGTCACTTCCCCGACGGCGCGGAGAAGTTCACCAAGACCGACATGGTCGGCGAGTCCAAGGGGCAGTGGTACCTGCGCCAGATGCTCGGCAGTGCCAACTTCGAAGGCGGCTGGCTGCTGCGCTTCATGAGCGGCAACCTGTGCCACCAGATCGAACACCACCTGTACCCGGACCTGCCCAGCAACCGGCTGCACGAGATCTCCAAGCGCGTGCAGGAGATCTGCGACAAGTACGACCTGCCCTACACGACAGGTGCGTTCCTGGTGCAGTACGGCAAGACCTGGCGCACGATCGCCAAGCTGTCCCTGCCGGACAAGTACCTGCGCGACACCGCCGACAATGCGCCCGAGACCCGCAGCGAGCGGATGTTCGCCGAACTCGAGCCGAGCCAGCGGCGCGGTCTGCGGTCGTCGATCGCCGCCGTGCGGGCCCGCCGTCGCGAGAAGCGCGAGTCCCGCGGGACGCTGGCCGCGTAGAGCCGGAAACCGAGCGCACCGAAACTGCGGGGAGATCGCGATTTCATCGAAATCGTGGATCTCCCCGCAGTTTTCGGCGTCGGGGGTCAGTCGGGGATGTAGTCGAACGTGTCCGGATTCGGCCCGATGCGGCCCTGCTCGCCCTTGTCGAGAGCGGACAGCGCGTCGACGTCGGCACCACCGAGCTCGAAGTCGAACAGGTCGAAGTTCTCCTGAATGCGTTGCGGTGTAACCGATTTCGGGAAGATGATGTCGCCACGCTGGATGTGCCAGCGCAACACGACCTGCGCGGGTGACTTGCCGCTCGCCTCGGCGATGCGGGTGACCGTGGAATCGTCGAGCACCTGCCCCTGGGCGATCGGCGACCACGCCTCCGTGGCGATACCGTGTTCGTTGCCGTAGGTGCGCACCGCGTCGTTGACGAAGTACGGGTGCACCTCGATCTGGTTGACCGCGGGCACCGTGTCCGTCTCGCGGGCGAGGCGCTCGAGATGGTCGACCTGGAAGTTCGACACGCCGATGCTGCGGGCGCGGCCGTCCTTCTTGAACTCCTCGAGTGTCTGCCACGTCGAGACGAAGTCGCCGTCGTACAGGGTCGGCAACGGCCAGTGGATGAGGAACAGGTCGACGTGATCGAAACCCAGCTCGCTCAACGTCGTGTCGAACGCGCGGCGGGCGTCGTCGGGACGGTGGAACCCGTTGTTGAGCTTGCTGGTGATGAAGACCTCGTCGCGGTCGACACCGGAGTCTCGGATGCCCTCGCCGACCCCGCGCTCGTTCTGGTACATCTGCGCGGTGTCGATGTGGCGGTAGCCGATGTCCAGCGCCGTCTTCACCGCGTTCGCGGTCTCGTCGGGTTTGATCTGGTAGACGCCGAACCCCAACTGGGGAATCGAGGCGCCGTCGTTCAGGGTGACTGTGGGAACGGTGCTCAAGGTCGAGCCTCCTTCTGACGTAGTTGCTTCGACGTGGTGTGGGTGCCCGGTTCCTGCAACCCCACACACGCCACGGGACTTCCGTTACGGTCCTGTCAGGTCGCTGTGGGTGTGCGAAACGGTCACGCCTCGTTGAGCGCACCGAGCAGGTGACGGGCGGCGCTCACCCGGCCGGCGGCCGCACCGGTGAGGTGGTCGAGTGCACATTCGGGGTCGGCGGGCGGACCCATGTGCCCGCAGCCGCGGGGGCATTCGGCGATGGCCTCGGCCAGGTCCGAGAACGCCAGCAGCACGTCGTCGGGGGCGATGTGGGCCAGGCCGAAGGAGCGGATGCCCGGCGTGTCGACCACCCAGCCGTCCTCCGCCAGCGGCAGGGCGACCGACTGCGTCGAGGTGTGTCGCCCCTTCCCGACGCCGCTCACCTCACCGATGGCCCGGTGTGCCTGCGGCACAAGACGATTCACCAGTGTCGATTTGCCGACACCGGAATGGCCGAGCAGCACGGTGACCTTCCCGATCAGCAGCGGCACGACATCGTCGAGCGCGTCGTCGCGCCCCGCGGTGATCACGGTGAGGTCGAGGTCGGTGAACTGGGCGGCGAACGGTTCGGCCGGGGCGAGATCGCTCTTGGTCAGACACAGGATCGGCGTCAACCCACCGGCGTAGGCCGCGATCAGGGAGCGTTCGACGAACCCGGTCCGCGGCGGCGGATCCGCCAGCGCCACGACGACGAGCAGTTGATCGGCGTTGGCGACCACCACCCGTTCGGTCGGATCGGTGTCGTCCGCGGTGCGCCGCAACACGCTTCGGCGTTCGCCGCGGCGCACGATGCGCGCCAGTGTGTCCGGTCGCCCCGTCAGGTCGCCGACCACCTCGACGTCGTCGCCCACCACGATCGGGGTGCGGCCCAGTTCGCGGGCCCGCATCGCGGTCACCACGTGCTCCGGGTCGCGGTCGAGCGCGCACCCCCAGCGGCCCCGGTCGACGGTCACCACCATGGCGCTGCGGGCGTCGGCGTGCTCGGGCCGGGTCTTCGTCCGCGGACGCGAGCCCCGACCCGGCCGCACCCGGACGTCGGACTCGTCGTACTCGCGAGGGCTCAAGCGCCTGCCTCGGGGTCGGTGGTCGTCTGTCCCGCCAGCATGTCCGCCCACATCTGCGGGAACTCGGGCAAGGTCTTGCCGGTGGTGCCGATGTCCTCGACCTCGACACCCGGGGTGCGCAATCCGACGATCGCGCCGGCCATCGCCATCCGGTGGTCGGCATAGGAGTGCCAGACGCCGCCGTGCAGGGGCGCGGCGGTGATCACCAGTCCGTCGTCGGTCTCCTCGCACTGCCCGCCGAGGCCGTTGATCTCGGCGCTCAGCGCCGCGAGCCGGTCGGTCTCGTGGCCGCGCAGGTGCGCGACGCCGCGCAACCGGGACACGGCTCCGGGAATGGCCACCGCGGCCAGCGCCGCCACTGCCGGGGTGAGCTCACCGACGTCGTGCAGGTCCGCGTCGAACCCCTCGTACAGCCGGGTGCCCTGCACCTCGAGGTACGAGTCGGTCCGGCGCACCGCCGCGCCGACCTTCTCGAGGATCGCCAGGATCGCGTCGGCGGGCTGGGTGCTCACCGCCGGCCAGCCGGTGACCCGGACCGCGCCGCCGCTGACCACGCCCGCGGCCAGGAACGGCACCGCGTTGGACAGATCCGGTTCGATGGTCCAGTGCCGGGCGGCGACGGGCCCGGGCCGCACGGTCCACCGGTTGGCCTCGGTGTCGTCGACCTCGACACCGGCGTCGCGCAGCATGCTGACGGTCATCGCCACGTGCGGCGCCGACGGGACCGATTCACCGGTGTGCACGATGGTCAGGCCGTCGCGGAACGCCGCCCCCGAGAGCATCAGCCCGGAGACGAACTGCGACGACGCCGAGGCGTCGATCTCGACGGTGCCGCCGGCCACCGATCCCTCGCCGCGCACGCGGAACGGCAGCCCGTCGCCGTCGATCCGCACGCCGAGGGCCTTCAGCCCGGCCAGCAGCGGGGCGATGGGGCGGGTGCGGGCCTGCTCGTCGCCGTCGAATTCCACGGTCTCGGTGCTCAGCGCCGCCACCGGCGGAAGGAACCGCAGCACCGTGCCCGCCAGCCCGCAGTCGACGCGGGCGCCGGCCGCCGGGGAGAGGCCGCCGCGGACCTCGAACTCACAGTTCGGGGCGTCGACGCATTCGATGTCGAAGCCGAGCGTCTGCAGGGCACCGATCATCAGGTCGGTGTCGCGGCTGCGCAGTGCGCCGCTGATCGTCGACGTGCCCTGCGGGGTGGCGAGCGCCGCGAGCACCAGGGCGCGGTTGGTCTGGGATTTCGAGCCGGGGATGGTCACCGTCGCGTGCACGGGGGTCGGCGTCGACGGGGCCGGCCAGTTGTTCACGGCACCCATCCTGCCTTGTCGGTTCGGCGTGCCACTATCGGAGGTATGTGTGGACGATTCGCAGTCACCACCGACCCGGCCCTGCTGGCCGAGAAGATCAAGGCGATCGACGAGACCACCACGGCGCCGAACGAGTCCGGCCCGAATTACAACGTGGCGCCGACCACCACCATCAGCACGGTGGTGAAGCGGCACAGCGACCCCGAGGACGAGGCGACGCGCCGGCTGCGGTCGATGCGGTGGGGGCTCATCCCGCCGTGGGTCAAGAGCAGTGAGGACGGCGCACCGGACAACAAGGGCCCACTGCTGATCAACGCGCGTGCCGACAAGGTCACCACGTCGCCGGCGTTCCGCAGCTCGGCCAAGAGCAAGCGCTGTCTGGTGCCGATGGACGGCTGGTACGAGTGGCGACCGAACCCGGCCGACGGCGGGAAGAAGAAGGCGGCGAAGACCCCGTTCTTCATGTACGGCGCTGACGGTGAACCGCTGTTCATGGCGGGGCTGTGGACCACGTGGCGGCCCAAAGACGCGCCGAGAGACGCGCCGCCGCTGGTCAGCTGCGCGATCATCACCACCGACGCGGCGGGACCGCTCGCGGAGATCCACGACCGCATGCCGCTGACCATCAGCGCCGACGACTGGGACCGTTGGCTCGACCCCGACGCCCCGATCGACGAGGGGCTGCTGCGCGGCCACGGCGACCTCGACCGCATCGAGGTCCGCGAGGTGTCCCGGCTGGTGAACAGCGTGCGCAACAACGGTCCGGAGCTGATCGCACCGGCCGAGCCGGAGCCCGAACAGGCCACGCTGCTTTGAGCGGGCCGCCGGGTCCGCTGCACTCCACCGCCGTCGTCGACGCCCTCGGCGCCGACCTGCGGGCCGCGGGGTACACCACCGACGGGGTGGCGGGGTTGCTGGGTGCCGATGCCGACGCGGCGTTCGCCCGGGGGGTGTGGTGGCCCGCGCTGCGGGTGACCGAGCGGGCCGCACCGCAGCAGCAGGCGCTGGCGGTGCTGGTGCGGCTGTTCCTGCTCGGCGCCGACGAACCGCGAAACCGGGTCGAGGCGGCCTTCCCGGCCGCCGGGGTCGACGCGCTCGTCGCCAACGGTGTCCTGGCGAGCACATCGCAGGGTTCGGTGCGGGCCGCCCTGGACATCCGTCCGCACGGCGACGGGCAGCGGGACCTCCTGGTGGTCTCCGACCTCGATTCCGCATTGCGCGCGGGCGCCGTGCGCCGCGATCACGTCCTCGGCATCGGCGGCGCGTCGGTGTCGCTGGTGCGTGCGGTGGTGCGTCAACCAGTAACTCGCGCATTGGATCTCGGCACCGGTTGCGGTATCCAGGCGCTGCACCTCGACGCGCACTGCGCCGAGATCGTCGCCACCGACACCAACCAGCGGGCGCTGGCGCTGGCCGCGGCGACCGCACGGCTGAACGGGATGTCGTGGGATCTGCGGTGCGGCAGCCTGTTCGAGCCGGTCGCCGGCGAGCGTTTCGACCTCATCGTGTCCAATCCGCCGTTCGTGGTGGGCGCCGGCGCCCGCGACTACATCTACCGCGATTCCGGGATGGTTGCAGACACGTTGTGCCGCAACCTGATCGAGCAGGTCGGTGACCACCTCGAACCGGGCGGCACCGCGCACGTCATGGCCAACTGGATCGTGCGCGACGGCCAGGACTGGCGTGAGCGCGTGCGCGGCTGGCTCGCGGACACGGGTCTGCATGCGTGGGTGGTGCAGCGCGAACTCGCCGATCCGGTCAGCTACGTCACCCTGTGGACCTCCGACGCCGGCGAATCCGCGCAGGACGCGGCCCGTCGGGGCGGGGAGTGGCTCGACTGGTTCGCCGCCGAGGACATCACCGCGATCGGCATGGGCGTGATCTCCCTGCGCGCCCCGCGCGCCGCCGACCGGCGTCCGCCCGAGCACGTGCTCGAGGAGATCACCGGCGCCGACGAGATCGTCACCGGCGCGGAGGTCGACGCGTTCTTCGCCCGTCGGGAGTACCTGCACCACAACAGCGATGCGGATCTGCTCGCCGCCCGGTTGTCCACCGCGCCGGTGTTCCTGGAAGAGCAGTCACTGCCCGGACCCGACGGCTGGCAGGTGGTCGGCGCGGCGGTCCGCCGTCCGGGTGGGCCGGGCGCGGTGCTCGGCGTCGACGAGGTGTCGCGAGCGCTGCTGGCGGGATGCCGCGGTGAGGTGCCGCTGGGCACGCTGATCGACCTGCTGGCCGCCTTCCACGACGTCGACGCCGAGGCGTTGGCCACCGCGGCGCTGCCGGTGGTGCGGGAGGCGATCGGGCGCGGGATCGTCTACCAGGCGACCTGACCGCGCCCGCGTCGCGCAGATTGCGCTCACGGTCGCGCGGGAGCCGAGATCAACGACCGTGGAAGCAATCTCGACGTCAGGATGCGGTGTAGCCCGGCGGGTTGGGGGAGTCCACCCACAGGTCGACGCCCAGTTCCGAGCCCGGGATGCAGTCGTAGACCGACAGATCGGTGACGCCGGATTCGAGCAGGACGTCCTCGCACAGCAGGGTCTGCCCGGTGTATCCGCGCGCCGGTTTCGTCAACACCGCGTACGCGGCGTCGGCGTACACCTCGGGTTTGCGGGCGCGGGCCATCGCCTCGTCGCCGCCGAGCAGGTTCTGCACCGCGGCGGTGGCCACCATCGTGCGCGGCCACAGGGTGTTCGACGCGATGCCCGCCTCCCGCATCTCCTCGGCGATACCCAACGCGCACAACGTCATCCCGAACTTGGCCATCATGTAGGCCGTCGGGGTCAGCCACTGCGGCTCCAGCCGGATCGGCGGTGACAGCGTCAGGATGTGCGGGTTGTCGCGGCCCTTCATGTGCGGGATGCAGGCCTGCGTGACGGCGTAGGTGCCGCGCACCTGGATGCCGTTCATCAGGTCGAAGCGTTTGAGCGGCACCTCCTCGACGGAGCCCAGGTTGATCGCCGACGCATTGTTGACGCACATGTCGATGCCGCCGAACTGCTCGACGGTCTGGGCGACCGCGGCGGTGACCGAATCACCGTCGCGGATGTCGCCCACGATGGGCAGCGCCCGACCGCCGGCCTCCTCGATCTCCTGGGCCGCGGTGTAGATCGTGCCGGGCAACTTGGGGTGCGGTTCGGCGGTCTTGGCGACCAGCGCGATGTTGGCGCCGTCGGCGGCGACACGCTTGGCGATGGCCAAACCGATACCGCGGCTGGCGCCGGAGATGAACATGGTCTTTCCGGACAAGGGCTTGTCTGCCATGGCCTCACCCTATGTCGGGCCGCTGCTGGGTTCGGGCGACTCGGCGCAAGACCTCCAGCACGCGTTCGACCAAGGGGGAATAGGCCCGCGTGGCGTGCGCGGCCAGCAGGTCGACGGTGACGGGCCGCCCGCCGGACAGCGGACGGTAGCGGACGCCCGTGACGCCCAGCGCGGCGGTGGGTTCGGGCACCACCGCCACGCCCAACCCGGCGGCGACCATCGTGACCAGGGTCGAGGTCTCCTCGACCTCATGGCGCACGCGTGGGACGTACCCCGCGTCCGCGCACAGCGCGGTCACCACGCTGTTCATCACCGAATGCCCGTGTCCGGCGTGGACGACGAACTCGTCGCCGCGCAGGTCGGCAATGTTCACCTCGGTCGATGCGGTCAGCGGGTGGTCCTCGGGGAGCGCCACCAGCAACCGGTCGCTGCGGATCGTCTCCGCGTGGACGGCCGGATGCTCGACCGGCGGCCGCAGCAGCGCCAGGTCGATCTCGCCGGCGACCAGTGCGGTGATCTGAGCGGGCGCCAGCATCTCACCGCGCACGTTGACGTCGACGCCCGGCAGCGCCTCGCGCAGCGCGCGTACGAGGGCGGGCAGCAGCGAATAGGTGGCCGATCCGACACAGCCGATCACCAACCGTCCCGCCGACCCGCCGGCCACCCGCTGCGCCAGTTCGGTGGCGTCGTCGACGGCGTCGAGGATCGCCACCGCGCGGTCGAGGTAGGCGGCCCCGGCCGGTGTCAGTTCGACCCGGCGGGTCGAGCGCGACAGCAGCGCCACCCCGAGTTCACGCTCGAGTGCCCGGATCTGCTGGGACAGCGGCGGCTGCGCGATGTGCAGTCGCTCGGCCGCGCGCCCGAAGTGCAGCTCCTCGGCGACCGCACGGAAGTAGCGAAGGTGCCGCAGCTCCATTCCATACCTCCCATGTCTCAATCCGATGCAAACGGATATTTCTCAATATAAGAGCACGTCAGTACCCTCGAAGGCATGACTTCGGTGGATGTTCACGCACTCGTCAGCGGCCGTGACGACGGGCCGGCCGTGGTCCTCGTCAACTCGCTGGGTTCCACCCACCGAATGTGGGATCCACAGCTCGCCGAGCTCGAAGCGCGCTTCCGCGTCGTGCGCTACGACACCCGGGGCCACGGCGCCTCACCGACGCCGGCCGGCCCGTACCGGATCGACGACCTGGCCGACGACCTCGTCGCACTGCTGGATCGCCTCGGCATCGAGCACGCCCACCTCGTCGGCCTTTCCCTCGGCGGTATGACGGCGATGCGGGTGGCCGCCCGCAACCCCGAACGCGTCGACCGGCTGGCGGTGCTGTGCACCGGCACCGCGTTGTCACCGGCGTCGACCTGGCTCGAACGCGCCGAGGTCGTGCGCACGCGAGGCAGCGGCGCGGTGGCGGGCGCCGTCGTCGAGCGCTGGTTCACCCCGGCGTACCGGGCGGCTCATCCCGCGGTGCGGGCGGGGTGCGAGGCCATGGTGGCCGCCACCCCCGCGGAGGGCTACGCGGGCTGCTGCGAAGCCATCGCCGCACTCGACCTGCGCGACGATCTCGCCTCGATCGTCGCGCCGACACTGGCCGTCGCCGGCAGCCGCGACCCGGCCACGCCCGTCGCGAAGCTGCGCGAGATCGCCGACGGTGTCAAGGACGGCCGGCTGCTGGTGGTCCCCGACGCGGCGCACCTCGCGAACGCCCAACAGCCCGGCGTCGTCACCCCCGCCCTCATCGAACACCTGGAGCAAGCGTGACAGTCGACAAGGTCGTGGGCTCGGCCCGCGAGGCGGTCGCCGACATCCCTGCGGGCGCCAGCCTGGCCGTGGGCGGTTTCGGCCTCGCCGGCATCCCGTGGTTCCTCATCGAGGCGCTACTCGACCAGGGCGCCGACGGCCTGACCATCGTCTCCAACAACTGCGGGGTCGACGGCGCCGGACTCGGGTTGCTTCTCGAAGCGGGCCGGATCAGCCGTGTCATCGCCTCGTACGTCGGCGAGAACAAGGAATTCGGCAGGCAGTACCTCGCCGGGGAACTGACCGTGGAACTCACCCCGCAGGGCACGCTCGCCGAGCGACTGCGCGCGGGCGGCAGCGGGATCGGCGCGTTCTTCACCCCGACCGGGGTCGGCACACTCGTCGCCGAGGGCGGTCTGCCGTGGCGCTACCACCCCGACGGCAGTGTCGCTCTGGCCTCCCCACCCAAAGAAGTCCGCACCTTCGGCGGTCAGGAGATGGTGCTCGAGGAAGCGATCGTCACCGACTACGCGCTCATCCGGGCCGCCGTCGTCGACCGCGCCGGCAACTGCCGGTTCCACGCCGCCGCACGCAATTTCAACCCGCCCGCCGCGATGGCCGGCCGGATCACCCTGGTCGAGGCCGAGGAGGTCGTCGAGGTCGGCGAACTGTCGCCCGACGAGATCCACCTGCCCGGCATCTTCGTGCAGCGCATCGTCGAGCTCACCCCGATCCAGGCGCTGCGCAAGGACATCGAGAAGCGCACCACCCGCGCCCGACCCAAGGAGACGATCCGATGAGCTGGACCCGCGACCAGATGGCCGCCCGTGCGGCGGCCGAACTGCGCGACGGCGACTACGTCAACCTCGGGATCGGGCTGCCCACACTCATTCCCGACCACCTGCCCGACGGTTCACAGGTCACCCTGCACACCGAGAACGGCATCCTCGGTGTGGGCCCGTTCCCGTACGAGGACGAAGTCGACCCGGATCTGATCAACGCGGGCAAGCAGACGGTCTCCGTCGTGCCCGGGGCGTCCTACTTCGACTCGGCGACCAGTTTCGCGATGATCCGCGGCGGCCACGTCGACGTCGCCGTCCTCGGCGGGATGCAGGTGTCGATGGCCGGCGACCTCGCCAACTGGATGGTCCCGGGTGCGATGGTCAAGGGCATCGGCGGCGCGATGGACCTGGTCAACGGGGCAGGCCGGGTCGTGGTCCTGATGGAACACGTGACCAAGGGCGGTGCCCCCCGGCTGGTCGCCACCTGCGACCTCCCGCTCACCGGCCGCCGGGTGGTCAGCCGGGTGATCACCAACCTGGGCGTGCTCGACGTGACCGGTTCGGGATTCGAGCTCGTCGAACTGGCACCGAAGGTGTCCCTCGGCGACGTCGCGGCCGCGACCGCGGCACCGGTCACCGACGGGCGCGCTCAACTGCGCAAAGCGGCGAGTTCTGTGCGTGAGCGCACGCCGAGTTTGGCGTAGATGCGAGTCAGGTGGTACTGCACGGTCTTCGGTGAGACGTACAGTTCGGCGGCCACCTCACGGTTCGAAAGTCCCTGCGCGACAAGCCTCGTCACCGCATCCTCCTGCGGGGTGAGCTCCGCGTGGCCGCGCGGGCCGCGCACGACGTGCACACCACCGGCCTTCAGTTCCCGTTCGCAGCGGGCCACGTAAGTCTGTGCACCGAGGGACAGGAAGAGGTCCCGCGCCGTGCTGATGACCGCGTCGGCGTCGCGGCGTTTACCGGCCCGGCGCAGCGTCTGCCCGTAGGCGAAGTTGACCCGGGCCCGGTCGTAGCGCAGTGGGAGACCGTCGAGCAGGGCGAGTGCCTCGTCGAAGGCGCGCCGGGCGGCCGTGATGTCGCCCGCGGCGCCGAGGATCCGTCCGCGGACATACCCCAACCGGGCCCGGGTCGACCGCTGGGCACGACGGTCGGCGCGCTGGCGGTGCGGGCCGATGAACGCGTCGGCGGCGTCGGGGTGCCCGTCGAGGACCATCGCATTCGCCAGCACGTCGACCCACGGCCACAGCGCGGGTTCGGTCGTGACGTGCCCCGACGTCCTGGTCAGCGGCTCGAGCGCCCGGCGTACCCCGGCGTAATCCGCCTCGGCCTCGGCGATCTGCGCCCGCCCGAGACACGTTGCCAGATGCATCATCTCGTATCCCTGGGTGACGGCGTCCGCGGCCAGGACCGCGGCCTGCGCGGCCTCGAAGTCGCCGCGCAGGGCGTGCACCTGCGTGGCCGTCCACTCCAGGAGTGGCGTCACCAGCACGATCCCGCTGGATGCGGCCGTGAGGCGCCCACGTTCGACGGTGCCCAGTGCCTGGTCCCAGTCGCCGGTCAGGAACTGCACGCGAGCCAGCCACCCCAACGCCCACAACGCGATCCGGGCAGAACCGCCCGACTCGGCGGTCGACACGGCCCCCTCGAGGCTGCTGCGGGCGCCGTCGAGGTCGTCGCCGGCCAACTGCAGCCAGCCGCGTCCCATCGCGATGCGTTGGGCCTGTGCGCCGTAACGGATGCGCGAGCTCAACTCGTCGTAGGCGGCCGCGGCGCGGGCCGAATGGCCGACCGCCGACAACCCGAGCCCGCGGATGGCGGCGGCCTCGACGCCGGCCGGGGAGTCGTCACCGGACAACGCGATCGCCCTGTCCGCCCATTGCACAATTTCGCTTCCGCGACAACGCATCAACGCGTGCAGGACATACCGGCCCGCGATCAGTGCGGCCGCCTCGGGGTCGCGGTCGGCGTTGACGATGCTCCACGCCCTGCGCAACCGGACGTCCGCCTCGGCCGCGCGGCCGCGCACGATCGCCAGATAGGCCAGCGCGGCGTCGCGCAGCGGTGTCTCGCGCAGGCTCTCGACCGCGGGCACCAGCGCGGCGGCCCCTGCGGTGTCGCCGGCGGCGACGAGAGCGTCCACCGATCGGGTAAGCCTGTCGTCGCGCAGCAGCGGATCGGGGGTCAGCCTTGCGGCCTCGCGGAACAGGGTCGCCGCTTCCGCCCACGCGCCCTCGGCGCCGCGATCGCGCGCCATCGCGTCGACGTCGTCGGCCAACGCGGCATCCGGGAGGGGGCTGGCCGCCACCAGATGTCGCAGCCGGCGGACCCGGTCGGGGACGATCTCGGCCGCACGCCGGTGGGCCAGGCCCGCTGCGCGCACACCCATCACCTCGAGCACCGCCGCCCGGATCAGACCTGAGCGGACGGCGACGTCGAAACCCGTTGTCGTGGTGATCAATCCGGTGGTCACGGCTTCGTCGACCGCGCTCAGCGGATCGTCGAGACCGGCGAGTCGCGCCGCCTCACCGAGTGATCCGCCGTCCCCGAGCACCGCCAGCGCCTCCACCAGGGCCCGGCCACGCGGGCCGCAGGCCTCGAGACCAGAGCGCACCGCGGACACGGTGTGCGCCGGCGCGGGCAACTGCGCGTCGGGGCGCGACCACACCGGCGCAGGCACCTCGTCGAGCAGGGCCAGGGCGTCCCGGGGATTGCCGCCAGTGTGCCGGGTGAGCGCCGCCACCATGGTCGGATGCAGGACCCGTCCGCGCCGCGACGCCAGTTCCGCGATGCCCGCGGTGTCCAGGCCGGTCAACCGCATCTCCGCCGAGACCAACCGCGTCAGTGCGGGTTTCGGGTCCGCCGTCGCGAGCACCACCAGCAGAGGGTGGGTGCGGTGGTGGCGCACCGCGGTCTCGAGCACCTGCAGAGACAGCGCGTCGGAGTGCTCGGCGTCGTCGACGATCACCAGCGCAGGACGGTGCGCCGTGACGCGAGCGAGGAACCGGGCGGCCGGGTCGGCGGACGCGTCGTCCTGCAGCAACTGGGTGAGCACCGCGCCCGGGATATCGGTCTCCCATGGCAGTGCCCGTGCGGTGTGGGCATCGGGGTGGTCGGCGGCCAATCGGGTGACCAGCGCCGTCTTACCGATCCCGGGCGGTCCGAGCACGGCGACGACGTCGGCGCCCGACGTCACGGTCGCCGCGCAGCGGGCGGCGAGTTCGGCCAGTTCGCGGTCGCGCCCGACGCATGCCCCGGACACGATCATCACGCTCACATCGTAGGCGCGCGCCGCCCGTGGCTAGCCCTGATCGCCGCCGGCCACCGGCAGGACCGAGCCCGTGATGTAGGACGCCTCGTCGGAGGCGAGGAAGCAGATGGCCGCGGCCTGTTCGTCCAGGGTGCCGTACCGCTTCATCAGTGACGAGTCGACGGTCTGGTCGATGTGGGCCTGGAACCAGGCGCGCTCGGTGTCGGTGCCGAAGTCCGGTGTGCCGCGCGAGATCCGGCGCGGCGGTGCGTCCGTCCCGCCCGGCGCCGCGGCGACCACGCGGATGCCGTCGCCGGCGTACTCGACGGCCAGCGAGGCGGTGATCGCGTTGATACCGCCCTTGGCCGCGGAGTACGGGATGCGGTGGATGCCGCGGGTCGCGGCGGACGAGACGTTGACGATGACGCCTGCGCCGCGCGCCACCATCGACGGCAACGCCGCCCGGCAGGCGTACAGGGTCGTCATCAACGAACGGTCGACCTCGGCGCGGATCTCGCGGTCGGTGAACTCGGTGAACGGTTTGAAGTTGATGGCGCCGCCGACGTTGTTGATCAGCACGTCGATGCGGCCGAACGCCGACAATGCCTGCGCCACCATGGCTTCGGCGCCCTCGGCGTGTTCGAGGTCCGCCGTGACCGCCAGCGCGTCCGGTCCGCAGGCGGCCAGCTCGTCGGCCAGTTCCTTGACCAGCTCCGAACGGTCGACGAGCACGAGGCGACCGCCTTCGGCGCTGATGCGGCGGGCGGTCTGCTCTCCGATGCCCTGTGCGGCGCCGGTGACCAGCACGACCTTGTCGGCGAACCGGCCGGGTGTGACGAACCGCGGGCGCCGCGCCGCCTGGGCGTCGGCCATGGCGCGCCGCATCGTCTGCTTGGAGCGCTCGGCGTGCGCGGCGATCAGCGATCGTGCCGCATCCCGGTCACCGGCGTCGAACGCCGCGACGATGTCGACATGGTCCTGCGCGCACAACGGGTGACACCAGGTGGCGTTGCGCAGTACGTCGCTCATCCGTGCCTTCACGCCCAGGGCCTGGTAGGCCTGCAGCAGGTGGTCGTTGCCGGTCAGGGTGAACAGGTAGTCGTGGAAAGCCGCGTTGGTCTCGGTGTACTGGGCGGCGTCGACGAATCGGTCGCCGTCGACGTAGGGCAGCGTGGATTCGGCGAGCAGCCGGTACCCGGTCAACTGTGATGCGCTCAAGCGGCCGATCGTCAGCTCGAGGGCGCCCAGCTCCAGCGCTTCACGGGCCTGGAAGATCGCGTCGGACTCGTGCACCTCGGGGTGCTCCCCGCCGATCTGATAGCCGTCGGCGGCGATCTCGGCGGGCGCGGGTTCGGTCCGGGTGGGGGTGGGAGAAGTCTGGGCGGAGAAGAGGAGTTGGCCCGCCACCGACCGGCCCGCGCCGGTGATCAGGGCGGTGTCGTCGTCGAGTGGGGTGACCGGGCCGGTCCCGGCGCCTGCGACGCCGATCGACTGACCGGCGATCCTGCGGGCGGTGTCTCCGTCATCGGGGCCGGCGACGCGGCGCGGGGCCGGCCCGATCGCGATGTCGCGGAACAGGGTCTGGCCGGCCAGCGATCGTGCGTCCGGGCTGAGCCCCAGCTGTTCGCGCGGTGCGGTGCCGGCGGGAGCCGGCGCGGTGGATCGTTCGCCTGCCGGCGCGCCGCCGGGCGCGGCCAGCGCGAACTTCTCGTAGTAGAAGCCGAACGGTTCGATGCCGTCGGCGGCGACGTGCTTGCGCACCGACTCGACCATCGGCGGGGGCCCGCACAGGTAGACCGCGACGTCGCCGTCGTAGAGATGCTCGGGCCGGATCAGGCTGGTGACGTAGGCCCGGTCGGGGCCTTTGTTGGCCGCGGTGCTGGCCGGGTCGGCGACGCAGTGGTCCCAGGTGAACCCGGGCAGGTCCGCGGCGACTGCGCGCAGCGTGTCGAGTTCGACGAGGTCGGCGTCCGAGCTCACGCCGTAGACGAGGTGCGCCTTGCGGGGGCTGCGCGCCGCGCGCAGGGTGCGCAGCATCGACAGCACGGGCGCCAGGCCGGTGCCACCGGCCAACAGCAGGATGGGCCGCTCGGTCTCGCGCAGGAAGAACGAGCCGTGCGGTCCGGTGAAGGTGATGGCGTCGCCGACCGCGGCCCGCTCGGCCAGGTAGCCGGACATGGCGCCGCCCGGGGTCAGCTTCACCAGGAACGTCAGCCGTGACTCGTGCGGGGCGTTGCTGAACGAGTACGAACGCACCACATCGGTTCCGGGCACCGCGACGTTGACGTACTGGCCCGGCAGGAAGGCGAGGTCGTCGCGGTTGGGGATCTCGACACCGAACGCCACGGTCGTCGGCGACACCCGGTCCAGGTCGACGAGCGTGCCCTCAAATGTGGCGGCGGCGGTCTTGGCCACCTCGGAACTGCTGGCGATCTGCAGGACCAGATCCGACCGGGGCCGCATGCTGCAGGGCAGCACGTACCCGGCCGCCGCCTCGTCGGCGGGCAGGGCGTCGTCGATGTAGCTGCCAGCGTCGTACGTGCCGGATTCGCAGAGCGCCTTGCACGTTCCGCAGGCGCCGTCGCGACAGTCCAGGGGGATGTTGATGCGCTGGCGGTAGGACGCGTCGGCGACGGTCTGGTCGTCACGGCAGCTGATGAACCGCGTGACGCCGTCCTCGAACGACAGCGCGACCTGGTGGGTACGGGACTCGGTGGATGTCATGGCGGGGCCCTCAGAAGTGGTAGATGTCCACGACGTGGTGGATGTAGTCGTTCTTGAGCACCACGGTCTTGCGACGGATCAGCGGGGCGTCGCCGGAGAAGTCGATGGTGTAGAACGACGTGCCGTAATACGGGTCGATGGTCTTGTAACGGAAGTACATGGTGTGCCAGTTGAACCGGACGTCGACGAGATCGCCGCGGCGTTCGATGGTCTCGACGTTGCTGATGTTGTGGCTCGTGCGCGGCTCGGGAAGCGAAGTGGCCGAGGAGCGTTCGGTGCGGATCCGGAAGACCCGGTCCTCGAGGCCACCCTTGTTCGCGTAGTACACCAGCGAGATGTCGCGCTGCGGATCCTCGACCAGTCGGTCGTCGTCGTCCCACGAGGGCATCCAGTAGACGACGTCGTCGGCGTAGCACGCCAGCCACTTCTCGAACTCGCGGTCGTCGAGGTAGCGGGCCTCGAGGTAGAGGAACTGCTCGATCAGGTTCTGGGTGATGAGTTGCGGTGCCTCGGTGGCGGTCTGGTTCGTCATGGTCACTTCTCCGATCCGGTCTCGTCCTGCGCCAGGGCGGCGCGCATGGTCTGCAGCCAGTAGCTGTGCTGGACGGGGTAGAGGCCCTCGTCCTCGTTGCGCACCCCGGCGGAGATGACGCCGTGCATGCCCAGCGATTCGGCGACCTCGTCCGGTCCCGACAGCCAGTGCTGGGCGCCGCGGCTCATGTCGTTCCACGGGGCGGCGGCGGCCTGATAGGTCAGCTGGCAGGAGCGGAACTCCTCGAGATCGTCGGGGGTCGCCATGCCCGAGGCGTTGAAGAAGTCCTCGTACTGGCGGATACGCCGCGCGCGGGCGTCGGCGCTCTCGCCCTTCGGGGCGATGCAGTAGATGGTGACCTCGGTCTTGTCCGGCGCGATCGGCCGGAAGTGGCGGATCTGCGTCGAGAACTGGTCCATCAGATAGACATTGGGATACAGGCACAGGTTGCGCGAACCTTTGACCATGAACTCGCCCTTGGCCTCGCCGTGGACGGCCTTGAGGTCGTCGAGCCGGTCCCACAGCGGACGGTCCTCGGGGTTGGCCGCCCATGTCCACAGGCAGAGGTGACCGTTCGGGTAGGACCAGTAGCCGCCGCCGGACTTGCCCCAGCTGCCCGCGTCGAGCGCCTTGGTGTCGTTGGCCGACTCGCCGGTGTTGCGGCGGGAGGTGGTCGCGGCGTAGTTCCAGTGCGTCGCGGTGACGTGGTAGCCGTCGGCGCCGTTCTCCGCCTGCACTTTCCAGTTGCCGTCGTAGGTGTAGGTCGACGACCCGCGCAGCACCTCCAGCCCGTCGGGGGACTGGTCGACGAGCATGTCGATGACCTTGGTGGTGTCGCCGAGGTGCTCGCCGAGCGGGGCGACGTCCGGGTTCAGGCTGCCGAACAGGAACCCGCGGTAGCTGTCGAAGCGGGCCACCCTGGTCATGTTGTGCGAGCCGTCGACGTCGAAGCTCGCCGGATAGCCGGCGCCCTCCGGATCCTTGACCTTGAGCAACGTCCCGTCGTTGCGGAAGGTCCAGCCGTGGAAAGGGCAGGTCAGCGTCATCCGGTTGTCGGTCTTGCGGCGGCACACCATCGCCCCGCGGTGGGCGCACGCATTGATGAGACAGTGCAGTTCACCGTCGCGGCTGCGGGTGATGACGACGGGCTGACGCCCCATGTACGTGGTGAAGTAGTCGCCCGGCGCGGCGACCTGACTCTCGTGCGCCAGGTAGATCCAGTTGCCCTCGAAGATGTGGGTCATCTCGAGTTCGAAGACGTCCTCGTCGGTGAAGATCCGCCGGTTGGTGCGGTAGACGCCGGCCTCGCGGTCGTCGATCACCGCGTCGGCCAGGACGGTCTCGAGGTGACCGCGGTGTTCTGCTGTGGGTGCGCTCATCGGTGCCCTCCATGTGACGTGTTCCCTGCACACTGGCATCACGTGTCTGCCGTCACACTAGGGCGATGCCCAGTCCTGACCTAGGTACTCATTGATCGGTCATGTCGATCAATGAGGCGAAAACGGATCCTTGTCCTGTATGTATCCCGGTCCTACTCTGGGCCGTGGCGCCGGTCACATCCGACCGGGGCTGTGACTGGAGGAACGAGAGACACCATGGAGTTGCGTCATCTGCGGTACTTCGCCGCCGTCGCCGACACGTGCCACTTCGGCCGTGCCGCCGAGCACCTTCACGTGGCTCAGCCGGCGCTCTCGTACTCGATCCGCCAGCTCGAGGACGAACTGGGCGTCACGCTGTTCAACCGGACCACCCGCCAGGTGTCGCTGACCGCGGCGGGGGAGTTCCTGCAGTCCGAGGCGGCCCGAATCCTCACCGGGGTCGACGATGCCGTTCGAGGGGTACGACGCATCGCGGCCGGGCGCAGCGGGCTGGTCCGCCTGGGGGTCACCGGTACCGCCGCCTTCTCGCACCTGCCCCGGATCGCCAGGGTGGTCAAGCGGGAACTCCCCGACGTCGCACTGCAGATCCGGGCCGATCTGTTGACCCCGGAGCAGTGTGACGGGTTACGCAGCGGCGCATTGGATCTCGGGGTCCTCCGACCGCCGGCCGTGGGGCAGGACATCGAGCTGCGCACCATCGACATCGAGCCGCTCGTCCTCGCCGTCTCGGTCGACCACCGGCTCGCCGTGGAACCCGTGGTCTCACTGGCCGATCTGCGCACGGAGCCGTTCATCGCTTACGGCAGCCGCGATTCCGCGGTCAACGAGGCCGTGATCCGCAGCTGCCGACAGGCCGGTTTCGTCCCGCACCGCGAGCACGAGGCGCCCGGTACCGCGGTTCTGCTCTCCCTCGTCGCCGCCGGCCTCGGGGTGGCGGTGGTCCCGCGGTCGGTGCGGGCACTTCCCCTGGAGGGGCTGGTCTTCCGCGACCTGCTCGACGCCCAGACCATCGAGTTGGCGCTCGCCTGGCGCAGCGGTGAGGACAACCCGCTCGTCGAGGCGGTGGTCGGCGTGCTCGACGCCGCCTTCGCCGCCCACTCGATCCCGAACTCCCTACCCACCGGAGGAGCGCTGTGAAGATCACGCATGTGGAAGCGATCCCGTTCGCGATCCCCTACGTCAAACCCCTGAAGTTCGCCTCGGGCGAGGTCACGGTCGCCGAGCACGTGCTGGTTCGGGTGCACACCGACGACGGGGTCGTCGGGGTGGCCGAGGCCCCTCCGCGGCCGTTCACCTACGGCGAGACCCAGGCCGGAATCGTCGCGGTCATCGAGCAGATCTTCGCGCCGCAGGTCGTCGGGCTCACGTTGACCGAACGCGAGGTGGTCGGGGCGCGCCTGAGCCGCACCGTCGGCAACCCGACCGCCAAATCCGCGGTTGACATGGCGATCTGGGATGCGCTGGGCCGCACCCTCGAGCTTCCTGTCGGCGATCTGCTCGGCGGGTTCACCGACCGTATGCGCGTCAGCCACATGCTGGGCTTCGACAGCCCGGCGGCGATGGTCGCCGAAGCCGAGCGGATCAGGGACACCTACGGCGTCAACACCTTCAAGGTCAAGGTCGGCCGCCGTCCGGTCGCCCTCGACACGGCGGTGGTACGCGCGCTGCGTGAGCGTTTCGGCGACAGCGTCGAGCTCTACGTCGACGGCAACCGCGGCTGGACCGCATCGGAGTCCCTGCGGGCGATGAAGCAGATGGCCGACCTCGACCTGCTGTTCGCCGAGGAGCTGTGCCCCGCCGACGACGTTCGCCGCCGGCGCCGCCTCGTCGGGCACCTCGACATGCCGTTCATCGCCGACGAATCCGTGCCGACCCCCGCCGACGTGACCCGCGAACTGCTCGCAGGGTCGGCCACCGCGATCAGCATCAAGACCGCGCGCACCGGCTTCACCCAGTCGCAACGGGTCAACCACCTCGCCGAGGGCCTCGGGGTCGAGACGGTGATCGGCAACCAGATCGACGGGCAGATCGGCACGGCCTGCGCCGTCACGTTCGGATCCGCGTTCGCCGCCACCTCCCGCCACGCCGGTGAGCTGTCGAACTTCCTCGACATGAGCGACGACCTGCTCACCGAGGCGCTGCAGATCCGCGACGGCGTCCTGCGCCGGCCCGCGGGCAACGGCCTCGGCATCGAGATCGACCCCGACAAACTCACCCGCTACCGCACCGACCACTGACACCAGCCCACCACCACCACCCAGGAGTACGACCATGACCACGTTCGACACCCCCGCCCCGGTCCAGGCCAGCGCCGCCGCGTCGGGCGCCTCGGCAACCGACCGCTTCCGCACCGACAAGTCGCCCTACGACGCCGTCCGGGACACGCCGCGTGAGCGCGTCGACCTGCTGGCCCGCGAAGTGCTTTCGGCCGTGCACGAGACGGTCCGCAAGCACAAGGTCACCTACGACGAGTACAACGCGCTCAAGGCGTGGCTGATCGGCGTGGGCGAGGACGGCGAATGGCCGCTGTTCCTCGACGTCTGGGTCGAGCACGCGGTCGAGGACGTGGCCACCTCCCACCGCAGCGGCAACCGCGGAAGCATCGAGGGCCCCTACTACGTGCCGGGCTCACCCGACCTCGGCGCGGACGGCACCATGCCGATGCGGCCCGACGAGCAGGGCACCCCGCTGGTGTGGGACGGCACCATCACCTCCACCGACGGCACCCCGCTCGCCGGCAAGGTCGAGCTGTGGCACGCCGACGCGGACGGCTTCTATTCGCAGTTCGCGCCGGGCATGCCCCAGTGGAACCTGCGGGGCAGCTTCAGCACCGGACCCGACGGCGTCTTCCGCATCCGCACCATCCGTCCCGCGCCGTACCAGATCCCGACCGACGGTTCGTGCGGCAAGCTGATCGCCGCCGCCGGTTGGCACGCCTGGCGCCCGGCCCACCTGCACGTCAAGGTGTCCGCGCCCGGCCACGAGCTGCTGACCGCCCAGCTGTACTTCCCCGGCGATCCCCACAACGACGACGACATCGCCACCGCCGTCAAACCGGAACTCGTGCTGGCGCCGGTGCCGCAGGCCGACGGCAGTGAGGCCGTCACCTACGACTTCGTCCTCGACCCGGTGCGGGGCTGACCGCCGATGCTGTTCCACGTACGAATGGACGTGCGGATCCCGCACGATCTGGACTCCGAGGTGCGTACCGATCTGGTCAGCCGGGAGAAGGCCTACTCGCAGGAGTTGCAGCGTTCGGGCAAGTGGCCGCAGATCTGGCGCATCGTCGGCGAGTACTCGAACTTCTCGATCTTCGACGTCGAGTCGAACGACGAACTCCACGAACTGATCTCGGCGCTGCCGCTGTTCCCCTACATGGACATCCGCGTGACGCCGCTGGCGAAGCATCCCTCCGACGTCAAGTGACGGCGAGCGTCACACCGCGATGTCGGCGGTCACCGCGCCGGTGAGCCGAACGAGATCCGCCGGCGCCACGGCGATCTCGAGTCCCCGCTTACCGGCGCTGCACAGCACCCGGTCCCACTGCAGCGCCGACGCGTCGATCACCGTCGGCAGCCGCTTGCGCTGACCGAGCGGGGAGATGCCGCCGAGGACGTAGCCCGTCGACCGCTCCGCGGCAGCCCGTTCGGCCATCGCCGCCTTCGGTACACCGAGCGCCGCGGCCGCCGCCTTGAGCGACAACTTGGCCGGGACCGGCAGCACCGCCACGGCGAGGCCCTTGGGAACGGCGATCACGAGTGTCTTGAAGACCTGCCGCGCGTCGACGCCCGTGGCGGCGAGTTCCTCCACGGCCTCCTCGCCGAACGAACCGGCCCGTGGATCGTGCTTGTACTGCAGGACCTCATGCGGTGCCCCGTCGGAGACCAGAGCCGCGATCGCCGGCGTCGCTGCGCGCACGCCGGTCAGCTTAAGGGCGGTCGGGAACAACAGCGCTCGGTCCTGCTGTTGACACAGACGACTTCGGCGGCAACACGCAGCCGAGAACGTGTCGGTCACTACCACTAGGATCATGGGAGGACTTCGGTGCCAACGGCCTGCCTGGAACGTCCGGTGGATCTGCCGGGCCTGTTCGAGGGCGCCGCGACAGAAGGGACGGTGTCGACCACGATGACCGACATCGACGCATCGGCGGCCGAACGACACGAATCCGATGCCGAGCTGACCGCACGCTTCGAGCGCGACGCGATCCCGCTCCTCGACCAGCTCTACGGCGGTGCGCTGCGCATGACGCGCAATCCTGCCGACGCCGAGGACCTGCTGCAGGAGACGATGGTCAAGGCGTACTCGGGGTTCCGGTCGTTCCGTGAGGGCACCAACCTCAAGGCGTGGCTGTACCGGATCCTGACCAACACCTACATCAACAGCTACCGCAAGAAGCAGCGCCAGCCGTCGGAGTACCCCACCGAGGAGATCACGGACTGGCAGCTCGCCGCGAACGCCGAGCATTCGTCGACGGGTCTGCGATCTGCCGAGGTGGAGGCGCTCGAAGCGTTGCCCGACACGGAGATCAAGGCGGCGTTGCAGGCTCTGCCGGAGGAGTTCCGGATGGCGGTGTACTACGCCGACGTCGAAGGATTCCCGTACAAGGAGATCGCGGAGATCATGGATACGCCCATCGGGACCGTGATGTCCCGGTTGCATCGTGGCCGCAAGCAGCTGCGTGAGTTGCTCGCCGATGTCGCCCGAGACCGCGGGTTCATCCGCGGTGCGCAAGCGCCCGAGGAGGTGTCGTCGTGAGTGACGAAGAGCGGTGGACGCCGCCGGTCGGCCCGGTCGACCCGGAGCATCCCGAATGCGCCGCCGTCATCGCGGAGGTGTGGACGCTGCTCGACGGCGAGTGCACCGCGGAGACGCGCGACAAGCTCAAGCACCATCTCGAGGAATGCCCCGCCTGCCTGCGCCACTACGGCGTCGAGGAACGGGTGAAGCGGTTGATCGCCGTCAAATGCGGTGGTGAGAAGGCGCCGGACCGGCTACGCGAGCGGCTGCGCATCGAGATCAGCCGCACCACGATCTACCGCAGCTGACGCGAAGACGACGACACCGCGGCTGTCGACGGGATTCCTGTGATCCCCGTCGGCAGCCGCGGTGTCGTGTCGGCTAGACCCTGCTGGTCAGCGCACTGACTTCGACCCGGCGTTGGGTCGCTTGCCGTGGTTCGCCTTCGAGTGCTTGCGGTCGCGCTTCTTGCGGCCTCGCTTGGCCATGGGGGTCCTCCATACGGTCTCGGGAATGGTCTGGGAAATCTCCGACCCGCATCACGCGGGCGGTCGCCTGCCATTGTCTCACGGCCCGGTGGGTGCTCCGACGACGCGGGGTTGTGGTTCGATAGAGCGGCAACAGCAGACACTGAGTGGGGTGAAGATGGCCGAGGATGTTCGCGCGGAGATCGTGGCCAGTGTGCTCGAGGTCGTGGTCCACGAAGGCGATCAGATCGGCGAGGGTGACACCGTGGTGCTGCTCGAGTCCATGAAGATGGAGATTCCGGTGCTCGCCGAGGTGGCCGGCACGGTGACCAAGGTCAACGTGGCCGAGGGTGACGTCATCCAGGCCGGTGACCTCATCGCGGTGATCAGCTAGCGCGTTCAGCGCCCCCGGGTAGAGCGATATGTCGACCCTCGGTGATCTGCTCGCCGAGCACACCGTGCTGCCCGGCAACGCCGTCGACCATCTGCACGCCGTGGTCGGGGAGTGGCAGCTGCTGGCCGACCTGTCCTTCGCCGATTACCTGATGTGGGTGCGCCGCGACGACGGCGTGCTGGTCTGCGTCGCGCAGGTGCGGCCCAACACCGCAGCCACCGTGCTGCTGGCCGATGCGGTGGGCACCACCGCGATCCCCGAGACCATGCCGTTGGTCACGGCCACCTTCGAGTCGGGCATCATCGGCCGGGAGGGGCCGGCCGCGCAGAACGACGCGCCGGGCCTGAACGTCGAGGCGGTGCCGGTGCGGTACCGCGAGCATGTCGTCGCGGTGCTCACCCATCAGACCGCGCTGGCGGCCCGGCGGACCGCGAGCCCGCTGGAGGTCGCCTATCTGGACTGTGCGGGCGATCTGTTGCTGATGCTCTCCGAGGGCACCTTCCCCAACGTCGGTGATCTGGCCATGTCCCGCTCCAGCCCCCGGGTGGGGGACGGGTTCATCCGCCTCGACGGCGCCGGCAACGTGGTCTTCGCCAGCCCCAACGCGATCTCGGCGTATCACCGGATGGGGCTCAACGCCGACCTCGAGGGCCACAACCTGGTGACGGTGACGCGTCCGCTCATCTCCGATCCGTTCGAGGCCCAGGAACTGGCCAATCACGTGCGCGATTCGCTCGCCGGCGGCTCCAGCATGCGGATGGAGGTCGACGCCGGCGGCGCGGCGGTACTGCTGCGCACGATGCCGCTCGTGGTGCACGGGGCGGCGGTGGGCGCCGCCGTGCTGATCCGCGACGTCACCGAGGTGAAGCGGCGCGACCGCGCGCTGCTGTCGAAGGATGCGACGATCCGCGAGATCCACCACCGGGTGAAGAACAATCTGCAGACGGTGGCGGCGCTGCTGCGCCTGCAGGCCCGGCGCACCAACAACGCCGAGGGCCGCGAGGCGCTGATGGAATCCGTGCGGCGGGTGTCCTCGATCGCCCAGGTGCACGACGCGCTGTCGATGTCGGTGGACGAGGAGGTCAACCTCGACGAGGTGGTCGACCGCATTCTGCCGATCATGAACGACGTGGCCAGCGTCGGCCCGCCGATCCGGATCAAGCGCGAGGGCGATCTCGGCGTGCTCGACGCCGACCGGGCGACGGCGCTGATCATGGTGGTCACCGAATTGGTGCAGAACGCCATCGAGCACGCGTTCGACGCGAACACGGCGCAGGGCAGTATCACGATCCGGGCGGAGCGTTCGGCGCGCTGGCTCGACGTGGTGGTGCACGACGACGGGCGCGGCCTGCCGGCCGGGTTCAGCCTGGAGAAGTCCGATCGGCTGGGGTTGCAGATCGTGCGGACGCTGGTGTCGGCGGAGTTGGACGGCTCACTCGGGATGCACGACGTGCCGGGCGGGGGGACGGATGTGGTGTTGAGGGTCCCAATCGGCCGCCGCGGCCGAGCCGCGCAGTAGGGCACGGCGGCCGAGCCGCGCAGTAGGGCACGGCGGCCGAGCCGCGCAGTAGGGCACAGCGGCCGAGCCGCGCAGTAGGGCACAGCGGCCGAGCCGCGCAGTAGGGCACCTAGCCGGAATACGAATTCACGGAAATGGATCCGCGGCGTCGAATTGTGTTTCCGGACACAGTGAAGGCCCCGACTTTCGCCGGGGCCTTCACTGATCCTGCGGAGCGGTCAGACTCCGCTGCGGGCCTTGGTGCGGGCATTGCGACGCTTGAGGGCGCGACGCTCGTCCTCGCTCATGCCACCCCACACGCCGGCGTCCTGGCCGGACTCCAATGCCCAGCTCAGGCACTCGGTGGTGACGGGGCAACGGTTGCAGACGAGCTTCGCGTCGGCGATCTGCGCGAGCGCCGGCCCGCTGTTCCCCACCGGGAAGAACAGCTCGGGATCCTCGTCGCGACAGACGGCCTTGTGACGCCAATCCATTCTTTTTAACTCCTCACTATGTGCGCAGCAGGGCGCACGAGCTTTTCTTCGGCTGTTAACGCGTGCACACGAATTGTTTCTGCACTGTTGCATCCGATGTTTTCACAGGCTCGACGGATGTCAAGAGAAGCGCGTTAACACGTGGGCAATGTCACTAGGGAGCCGCGTTAGAGGTCCGCTTACCCCTTCGTACTACACTCAACACACTTACGCCCAAAAATTTTCCGGCGGAGTCGGCCGCCGCAGCTCAGAGCGGTTTTGCCGCCGGCGCGACCACGCCGAGCGCGTCGGGCACCGAGGTGAACGTCATCGTTTCGCGCGGGCCGACGTAATCTCCGTCGATCTGGCAGGCCACCGGTACGTCGGACGTGATCCGGATCCACTCCAGGTCGTCGTCGCGGATGAGGTGGCGGGCCACCGGGTCGGGTACCCGGGCGAACATCTGCCGGGCCAACCGCAGATTGGCCCAGGCGTTCATGCTGGTGGTGGCGAACACTCCCAGCCCCGTCTCGAACGTGGTGCCCGGGTTGGTCCAGATGGGCCTGGCGTTCGCGTAGGTCCAGGGGCTGGCGTTCGACACGAAGGCGAAGTGCACGCCGGGGACCGGTTCGTGGTCGGGCATGTGCAGCGTCAAGGTCGGCTCTTTGCGCACGCTGGCGAGCATCTCGCGCACCGCGACCCGGATGTAGCGCGACGCGGACACCGTGCGGCCCTTCGCCCGCTGCGCCTCCACGGCGGCCACGACGTCGCCGTCGACGCCCATGCCCGCGGTGAACACCGCCCAGCGCTCCCCGCAGTCCATCAGCCCGATCCGGCGCCACACCCCGGTGCGGCGGTGCTCGCCGAGGAGGTCGACGAGCTGGTTGGTGGCCTCGATGGGGTCGGGGCTGATGCCCAGCGCGCGGGCGAAGACGTTGGCCGATCCGCCGGGGACGACAGCGACGGCCGGTGCGTCGGCGTCACGCCCGCGTTCGCGCAGGACGCCGTTGACGACCTCGTTCACGGTGCCGTCGCCGCCGTGCACGATGAGCACGTCGACGCTGTCGGCGGCCGCCTCCTGGGCGATCTCGATGGCGTGGCCCCGGTGGTCGGTGTGGACGACCGTGAGCTCGGTGCGGCTCTCGAGGGCGTGGGCGAGCAGGTCGCGGCCTGCCGCGGTCGTCGACGTGGCGTTGGGGTTGACGATCAGCACGGCACGCACGAGGCATGAGCCTAACCGCGAACATCTAGGCTTGACGTCGTGCCCGTTCCCTCGCCCTCAACCGTGCGTCAGGCCGCCGTGCTGGTGGCCCTCGAGGGAGCCACCGGTGTGGTGGCCGCCCTGGTCTATCTCGTCAGCGGCTTCTCCCGCGCCGAGGAGGCCGGGCTGAACAAGTTCGGCACGGCGGCGTGGTTCGCGATCGTCGGTGGCGGGGTGGTGGCCGCCGGGTGGGCGCTGTGGACCGGGCGGCGGTGGGGCCGCGGCATCGCGGTCTTCGCCCAACTGCTGCTGCTGCCGGTGACGTGGTACGTGGCGGTGGGGTCGCACCAGTGGTTCTTCGGCATCCCGGTCGCCGTGGTCGCGATCACCGCGCTGCTGTTGTTGTTCAGCCCCTCGGCGTTGCAGTGGCTGGGCGCTCAGGACCCCGCCAGTGCCGACAACTCCGGACCCGACACCCGGTAGGTGATCCAGTCGGTCTGGGGTTTGCCTCCGACGGCGTCGTAGAGCGCGATCGCGTTCTCGTTCCAGTCGAGTACCGCCCAGGACAGTCTGCTGTAGCCGTTGGCCACGCATTCCCGGGCCAGGGTCGACAGCAGGGTGCGGGCCAGCCCGTGGCGGCGGTACTGCGGTCTGACGAACAGGTCCTCGAGGTAGATGCCGGCCACCCCGTCCCAGGTCGAGAAGTTGTAGAACCACAAGGCCCCGGCGGCAGCCTGACCGTCGACCTCGACGAGGTGACCGTACACGCGGGGCTCGGCGCCGAAAAGCGCGTCGTGCATCTGCTTTTCGGTCACGGTGCACTCCGCGGACGCGCGTTCGAACGCGGCCAGTTCGTGCACCATCGCGGTGAGCTCCACCTCGTCACCGGGCTCGACCCGGCGGATGGTCACTGTCATGGCGCAACCCCCAGTGCGGACAGGATGGTGGTGAATTTCGTTGTGGTCTCGGCGACTTCGTCGTCGGGATCGGATTCGGCGACGATGCCGCCCCCCGAGTGGGCGGCGGCGCTGAGACGGTCGGCGGCCAGTTGTGCGCACCGGATGGACACCACCCAACGGCCGTCGCCTGCGGCGTCGCACCACCCGACGGCGCCGGCATAGAAGCCGCGGTCACCTTCGAGTCGCTTGATCAGTGCGGCGGCCATGTCGGTGGGGACACCGCCCACCGCCGGGGTCGGGTGCAGCGCGACCGCGAGATCCAATGCGGTGGTTGATGTTCGGCGCAGGCGGCCGGTGATCTGCGTGCTGAGGTGCCAGACGGCGGCGGTGGCGCTGAGATGCGGTGTCGGCGCGATCTGCAGGTCCAGGCACAACGGGTCGAGGGCCTTGCGCACCTCGTCGATCACGATGGCGTGCTCGTGGCGGTTCTTGGCCGAGTCGGCGAGGGCGGCGCCGCTGGCCCGGTCGGCCGCGGGGTCGGCGAAGCGCGGCGCCGAACCGGCGAACGGTTGGCACGTCACGATGTCCCTGCGCCGGGCCACCAGGAGTTCGGGGCTGGCGCCGATCAGGGCCGCACCGCGGTAGGAGTTCCCGGCGGCGCTGAGATCGACCAGGTAGGCGTTGGCGCTCGCGTCGTCGGCGACCAGGCGCCGTAGCAGGGTCCTCGCGTCGAGCGGTCCGTCGGCGGCGAGGTGCAACGCCCGCGCGAGCACGACCTTGTGCAGTCCGGAGGCAGGGTCGTTCAGCGCGCTCACCGCCGACGCGACGCGCGCGCGGTGCTCGTGAGGTGCGGGCCGGAACTCGGCGATCCGCACGTGCGGAAGGTCCGCGGTGGGCCAGTCCGGCAGCGATTCGACGAACCGGACCTCCTGCGGCCGGAACAGTGCCGTCGGGGCGGTCAGGTCGAAGGGCAACGCGCCCAACACCATCGGTGTGTCACCGGCGGCCAGAGCGGCGCGCGCGTCACGCAGCGCGGGGTACGCCGTGTGGACGCCATCGGCCAGGACGACACCGTCGGCGCCGGTCAGGGCGAAGGCCGGCTCGGCGCCCGCGGGCCCGGTCACGTCGGCATGCACGGATGCGGGTAACCGGTCAGCGCCAGTGCGCTGATCTGGCGGACTCCGTGCTCCCATCCGCACACCGCGATCGACGCCGCGACCATCGCGAACCGGATGCCGTCGGTCAGCGGCAGTTCCGCCCAGCGGGTGATCACCGCCCGGGAGAAGTGGCCGTGCCCGACGAAGATGACGTCGCGGGTCTTGAGGTGTTCGCAGGCCATCTCCACCGCGCGGTCGGCGCGCTCGCGGACCGCCTCGACGCTCTCGCCGCCGGGGCAGCCGTGCGTCCAGACCAACCAGTCGGGGTCGAATTCGCGGATCTCGGGCGTCGTGCGGCCCTCGTAGTCGCCGTAATCCCACTCGGTGAGCAGATCGGAGACCTCGTCGACGGCGAGGCCCGCCAGTTTCGCGGTGTCGAGCGCCCGCCGTCGTGGGCTGCTGATCACCAGCGGGTCGTCCAGCGTGAGCCGGTCCAGCGCTTCGGCGGTCCGGGTGGCCTGGTCACGGCCGGTTTCGGTCAGTTCGAGGTCGGTGCGGCTGGTGTGGCGTCCCGAACGCGACCACTCCGTCTCGCCGTGCCGGATCAGCAGAAGTCGATGGTCGGTCAGGCCCACACCTGCCGATTCTGCCGCACGTCCGTGTGTCTCGGCCCTGCGCGTGTCAGGATGGCACCCGTGACGCGAGTACTTGCGGTCGCCAATCAAAAGGGTGGGGTCGCCAAAACAACGACGGTTGCGTCGCTCGGCGCAGCGATGGCGGAAAGCGGCAAGCGGGTGCTGCTGGTCGATCTGGACCCTCAGGGGTCGCTGACGTTCTCGATGGGCCACGACCCCGACAAATTGCCGGTCTCGGTGCACGAGGTGCTGCTCGGGGAGGTGGAACCGGATGCGGCGCTGGTGGACACGCCGGAGGGGATGACGTTGCTGCCGGCCAACATCGACCTGGCCGGCGCCGAGGCGATGCTGCTGATGCGCGCCGGCCGCGAACACGCGCTCAAACGCGCGCTGGCCAAGGTGACCGGCACGTTCGACGTGGTGCTGATCGACTGTCCGCCGTCGCTGGGCGTGCTCACGCTGAACGGGCTGACCGCCGCAGGCGAGGTCATCGTGCCGTTGCAGTGCGAGACGCTGGCGCATCGCGGGGTGGGCCAGTTCCTGCGGACGGTGTCCGACGTCCAGGCCATCACCAACCCGGACCTGAGGCTGCTTGGCGCGCTGCCGACGCTGTACGACTCCAGGACCACCCACAGCCGTGACGTGCTCTTCGACGTCGTCGACCGCTACGAACTGCCGGTGCTGGCGCCGCCGATCCCGCGAACCGTGCGGTTCGCCGAGGCCAGCGCGTCGGGGTCGTCGGTGCTGGCGGGCCGCAAGAACAAAGGCGCGCTCGCCTACCGGGAGTTGGCCGGGGCGCTGCTCAAACACTGGAAGAACGGCAAGGACCTGCCGACCTACACCCCGGAGTTCTAGCAGTCACTGCGGCAGCGGATTGTTCACCACGAGGTCGACGAGGTCGACGCGGGTGAAGTCCGGGTCGAAGTGGGCCAGCACATCGTCGTTCATGGTGCCGAAGGTCGTCTGCGGCCGGTCTTTCAGACCGGCGTGGAAGGCGTTCAGCATCCCGTCGGCGAAGTGGGTACGCGGGTGTGCGGCGCACACTTCTGCGATCTGGTCCGCGGTCAGCGTGTCGATTCCGGCGCCCACCACGTCGGTCGAGACTCCCGCGATGAGCAGCGCGATCTCGGGTTCCAGGCGGTCGGGGATCTCCGGGGTGGTGTGCAGGGCGATGGCGAGCCAGACGGTGCGGACAGTCGCCTGCGGGTAGCCGTGGTCTGCCAGGAAGTCACGCGCCGCGTCGGCCCCGTCGAGTTCGAATCGCTGGTCGACGCTGCGATACCGCGGGGTGAGACCGAGGTCGTGGAACATCGCCGCGACGTACAACAGCTCCGGATCGGGTTCGAGGCTGCGGCGGCGAGCATGGAGCATGCCCCACAGATACGAACGGCGCGAATGGCCGAAGAGCACGTCGTCCGCCGCGTCGCGCACCAGTTCGGTCACCTCTCGCGCCATGTCTGATTCCGGGATAGGGATGCCCGCAATGCTTTTCGTCATGCCCTCACCTCGTGAAAGGAGTCCCCGGCCACGCCGACGACGACTTTGCCCGCCGGGCGCCGGGCCGGGTCGAACGCCGCGGGCGCCTCGTCGAGCGCGCACGACGTCACCGGTGGCGGGCGCAGCCGGCCTTCGCGGACCCGCCGCTGTATGCGGTCGAGAACGTCGCGGTCGGGTTCCACCACGAAGAAGACGGTCCGTCCGCGATCGGGTACGACCCTGGGCGGTGCGGCGATGCTCACCAGCACGCCACCCGGCCGCACGACCGCGGCCGATCGGTCCTGGACCTCACCCCCGATGGTGTCGAGCACGACGTCGACCGCGCCGACGTCCTCGAGGGAGTCTCGTGTCAGGTCGGCGAAGGCGTCGGCACCGAGGCCGAGCACGCTGTCGCGGTGGTTCGGGCGTCCGGAGCCGATGACGCGTGCGCCTGCCTCGCGGGCGAGTTGCACCGCGAGCCACCCGACCGCACCGGCGGCTCCGTGGATCAACACGGTCTGCCCCGCAACCAGGTGTCCGTGGTGGAACAAGGCCTGCCACGCGGTCAGCCCGGAGACGGGGAGGGCGGCCGCCACCGAGTGGTCGACATCGGCTGCGAGCGGGGCCAGATTGCGTGCCTCCACCGCGACGTATTCGGCGAGCGTGCCGTTGCGGGTCCAGTCGGTGACCCCGAAGACGCGCTGGCCGACGGTCAGGCCGGTCGTGCCGTACCCCAGCTCCGCGACGACACCGGACACCTCGTGGCCGGGAATCGTCGGTGCACGGTCCCGGCCGGCGCGGTCGAACCATGTCCCGGGCCAGTCGAGTTCACCGGGAGTGAAGCTCGCGGCGTGCACCCGGACGATGACGTCGTTCTCGGCCGCATGCGGGTACGGCATGTCGGCCATCGACACACCGTGCACACCGGCGGCGCGGTCACGCGCGACGATCGCTCGCATCGGCGGTCAGCTGTGTAGAGGCGAAGCGGGCACGACAACGACGCTAACCCCGGTACGGACGCGTTGGCGGGCCATTCATGAACCGGATACGTGGGCCAGTCGGTCAGGTCGAGCCGGCCCCGCGGTATCAGCCCAGCCCGGCCAGTTCGCCGTCGCGCAGTTCCACGACGTGGTCGCCGACCACCGCGGGGATGACCGCACCGTCGACCGGGGGACGGGCCAGGGGGATGTGCCGTTCGCCGGTGCCCGACCCCGGGTCGAAGACGTCGTACCCGTCGGTGACCGGTACCAGCAACCGATCGGCCATCTCGGCCGCGGGCCCGAGCGGCAGACTCGGTCCCGACGGCGTCACCGTGAACTTGTAGCGAAGGCCGGACCCGTCGAACACCATCACCGAGTCCCCGGTCCACCACGTGATCAGGTCACCCGCGCGCGTCGCGACGGCGTCCGGGGACGCGGGCGTCGTCATCAAGGTGCTGGCGACCGTCGTCCCGGTCTCGTCGATGACGTTGACGGTCGGTTTCGGCGTCGGCAGGTACACCGCCGTCGTGGTGTCCGAGACGGCGATGACGCGGGCGTCGGAGTCGGCGGCCACATCGGGCAGTTCGACGTATTTGATGTCCGGTACGTCCTCCTCGTCGGACGGCCGCAGCAGGGTCAACCGCAGGTCGGGTTCGTTCGGGCACGCCTCGAGCACCGAGACCGCGGAGGAACTGGCGGCCGCGGACGTCAGGCGGCACAGGGGCGCGACGGGCACGTCGGGTTTGATCCGGGCGTCCAGGGCGCCGTAGCTGAGCATGCGGACCATGTCCGAACGCCACAGTTCGAGTCGGCTCTCGCCGACCGACAGCACCGTGGTGCCGTCGCTGCTCAACGTCACCTCCGGGTCGGCGAACCCGGTGCGCGCGTTGCCGCGCTTGCCGGTTCTGCCGTTGATCGTGCTGACCTGACCGCAGCCCCGCGGGTCCGGGTACACGGCCACCGCGTAGTGGTAGACCGACGTGACACCGCACAGGTCGACACCGCGGGCGTAGCTCCACACCGTGTTCCCGCTGGCGGGTTCGTGGCCCTGCACGGTCTGACCGTCACCGGTCACGACGCTGCCGCCGACGATGACCGGCAGCCGCGTCTTCGGGCTGGCGGCGCTCCACAGTTCCCGAAGGGCCTGCGGTACCTCGGTCGCGGGGTCGGGATCGGCCACCGCCTGCGCGGCGGGCCGACTGATGGTGGCTCTGGCGTCGCTGGTCCACCAGACCACGGCCGCGACCACCGCGATCACCGCGGCGATCGCGACGGCGGCGATCACGTCACCGCGGGTGCGGCGCTCCGGTTTGACCACTGATGCGGTTGGCCGTCGGGTCAGCTGGTCGTGGACGCGGCCTTGCGCGGACGCCGACGGCGACGGCGGCGCCCGGCCTGGCCGGGCTCACCGCCGGCCTCGGTGTCCGAGTCTCCGTCACCGGGCGTGGCCTCGGTGGCCGGCTGCTCGGCCGAACCCTCGACGTGGCCGGTGACCGGCTTGCCCGCGCGGGTGCGACGACGGTTGCGGGACCGGCTGCGCGTGGGCTTGTCGTCCCCGTCGCGGTCACCGTCACGCTCGCCGCGGGCGGCGCGTTCGGGACGCTTCGCGGCCCTGGCCTTCGGCTCACCCACCGATCCGCCGGCGTCGGTGGGGATGCTGAGCTCCTCGTAGAGGTGGGGCGAGCTGGAATAGGTCTCGGCCGGGTCGGGGGTGTTCAGGCCCAGCGCCTTGTCGATCATCGACCAGCGGGGGAGTTCGTCCCAGTCGACCAGCGTCACCGCGACACCGGTCTTGCCCGCGCGGCCGGTCCGGCCGATGCGGTGCACGTAGGCCTGCTCGTCCTCGGGGATCTGGAAGTTGATGACGTGGGTGATGTCGTCGATGTCGATGCCCCGCGCCGCGACGTCGGTGGCGACCAGCACGTCGACCTCGCCGGTGCGGAAGCTCTTGAGCGCCTTCTCGCGCGCGCCCTGCCCCAGGTCACCGTGGACGGCGCCGACCTTGAAGCCGCGCTCGGCGAGTTCGTCGGCCACCTTCTGCGCGGTGCGCTTGGTGCGGGTGAAGATCATGGTCGCGCCGCGGCCGTCGGCCTGCAGGATGCGGCTGACCATCTCGACCTTGTCCAGCGCGTGGGCGCGGTAGGCGAACTGAGCGGTGGTGTCGTGCGTGGCGGCCGAATGCGGCGCCTCAGCCCGGATGTGGGTGGGCTGGTTCATGAAGGTGCGCGCCAGCGTGATGATCGGATCCGGCATCGTGGCGGAGAACAGCATCGCCTGCCGGGTGTCGGGGGTCTGGCGCAGGATGCGCTCGATGTCGGGCAGGAAGCCCAGGTCGAGCATCTCGTCGGCCTCGTCGAGCACCAGCACGTTCAGGCCGCCGAGCTGCAGGTGACCCTGCTGGGCGAGGTCGAGCAGGCGGCCGGGGGTGCCGACCACGACGTCGGCGCCCTTGCGCAGCGACTCGATCTGAGGCTCGTAGGGGCGGCCGCCGTAGATCGACACGACCGAGAGCTTGCGGTCGCCTGCGGTCAGGTATTTGGCCGCCAGCGACAGGTCGCTGTGGACCTGCAGGCACAGCTCGCGGGTCGGAACCACGATCAGGGCACGCGGGATGCCGGTGAGGGTCTTCTCGGTGTCGGTGGTGACCCGCTGCAGCAGCGGGACGCCGAAGGCATAGGTCTTGCCCATGCCGGTGCGGGCCTGACCGATCAGGTCGTCGCCGGCCAACGCCATGGGCAGCGTCAGTTCCTGGATGGCGAACGGCTGGTGGATGCCTTCCTCGGCCAGTGCGCGACAGATCTCGTCGCGTACGCCGAGGCTGGCGAATGTCATGTCAACAGGAGTTGTCAAAGGAGTCATGCGAGGTGAACGTGGCCTTTCATAGTCGACTCAAAGTCGGACCTCGTGGTTTTCCACGCGCACACGAGTCTGACGATGAAGCGGCCTCGTCGCCCGTCACGGGGCGGTGCCGATCCGTTGGGCCCTGCACTTTCGGAGGCGGGCCAACGCGTGCACGCACATTTCTTTAGGGAGCGGCCCGTCTCGAATGAGCCGCCGCCTGGAGCCATCATACCCTGGATGCCTTTGCCGACGTGGATCGGCGCTCGTCGGCCATTACAGTTGGGCCATGAATTCGACGCCGCCTGCAGCTTCGGGAGAACAGATCGTCACCCCGCAAACGGCAGGTGTGTCGGCCGATCATCCCGGCGTCGACAAGCTGTTCGCGCTGCTCGCCTACGGTGAGGTGGCCGCGTTCTACCGGCTGACCGACGAGGCGCGGATGGCGCCCAACCTGCGCGGACGGATCAACATGGCCTGCATGGCGGCCGCGGAGATGAACCACTACGAGTTGCTGCGGGAGGCGATGGAGCGCCGCGGCGTCGACGTGGTGCCCGCCATGACGAACTACGCGTCGGCGCTGGAGAACTACCACCGGTTGACCACGCCCAGCACGTGGCTCGAAGCGCTGGTCAAAACCTATGTCGGCGATGCGCTCGCCGCGGATTTCTACACCGAGATCGCCGCCGCCCTGCCCGACGAGGTGGCCGCGGTGGTGCGCGGTGTGCTGGCCGAGACGGGGCACTCGCAGTTCGTGGTCGCCGAGGTGCGTGCCGCGGTGACCGCCAGTGACCGGCAGCGGCACCGCTTGGCACTGTGGTCGCGGCGGCTGCTGGGCGAGGCGATCACCCAGGCGCAGTACGTCCTGGCCGATCACGATGAACTCGTCGACCTGGTGATGGCCGGCGGTGAGGGGCTGACGCAGGTGGCCGGGTTCTTCGACCGGTTACAGCAGACCCATCGCGCCCGGATGCAGGAACTCGGCCTGGCCTGAGGCGCTACTGCGTGCAGGTGGCGATCATCGAGTTGTTGTTCTGTGCCACCAGCGCCGTGCCCGCGGCATCGGTGATCGCGCAGTTGAGCTGACCTCCGACGCTGGTGGCGGTGACCGACTTGAGTTCCACGCCTGGGTCGAGCACCACGGTCTTCGACCACGGCAGCGACACGTTGACCTCGGTCTGCAGTGCGCCCTGCCGGTCGGTGTAGATGACCGTCACGAAGTCGATGAGCTGGCGGTTGCCCGTGACGGTGTAGGTGATCGCGCGAGGGGTCGCCGCGGGCGGCGGTGGGGGAGCGACGGCACTCGGCGCGGGGTCCGGGGTGGCGCTCGCCGAGGGCGACGGAGGCGCGGTCGGTGTCACGGTGGTGATGGTCTCGGGGGCCAGCGAGGCGACCGGGGGCGGTAGGGCCGCCGAGGTGTCCTGCGGCGCGGCGGTGGCCGGTGGCCGGCCCTGCACCGAGGAGTCGACCGTCGCCGAGACGGACCCACTGTCGCCCCCACCGAGGATCACCATCGTGCAGATCACCGCGACGAGCAGGATTGCGCCCGCGACGCCGGCGATCCACTTCCAGCGGGTGTCGAGGGCCGTCGCGTACGCGTCGTAGTCCTCGTAATCTTCGTAGTCCTCGTAGTCGGCGTCCTCGAGGTCCGTTCCGGTGTATCGCGCGGAATCCCAGCTCTGGTCGTAGCCGGTGTGACCACCGGGGTCGCGGTGTTCCGGCCGGGCGCGGTAGGTGTGCGCTCCGACGGCGGTGTCGGCGTACTGGCGGTATCCCGGGTGGTCGGTGCCGGTGTACGGCTCGTAGCTCGGGCGGCCGCCCGGGTCCGGATGGTCGGCGCGATGGCGGTCCAAGCGTTCGGTCCGCGCGGATGTGTACGGCGAATGCGGCGAATAATGCCTGGTCATGATGGCTTTCCGGTAGCTTGCAGCGGCTCTGTGTCCGATGCTAGCGGGGCGGAAGTGACAGATGAGGTCTCGCGGCATCCGATTCGGTCACGGTCCTGCGTCGGTTCGGTCGCCGGCCCGTCTCTCGCGCGAAACAGCCTGGCCGCCCGCCTTCGCGCAGCGCGTAATCACCGGGGCGGCGACGGTGACGCGGCGTCCACTAGCCTTTCCGGTGAGCGACAGGAGTGAGCGACTCCTACGACGAAAGGGTGCAAGCGTGGAGGTCAAGATCGGTGTTTCGGACAGCCCACGCGAACTCGTCCTCAACAGCGCGCAGACGCCCGGTGAGGTCGAGAAGCTGGTGACCGACGCCCTCGCCGAGGGTGCGGGCGGCGTGCTGGCGCTGTCGGACGAGAAGGGTCGGCGTTACCTGGTGCAGACCAGCCGGATCGCCTACGTGGAGATCGGCGCCGCCGACGTGCGGCGGGTGGGCTTCGGTGTGGTCGGCGCGGAGGCCATCAAGAACGGGTGAGCGGTACGTGTGACAGCCCGCCCCAGGCGAAGTGCACCGTGCCGTCGACGGCGTCGTCCTTCGAGATCGGCCGCTCGGCGTCCAGCCAGTAACGGGCACAGTCCACGCTGATGGCCACGAGGCCCACCGCGATCATCCTGGCCCGGTGGGCCTCCAGGCCGGAGTCCCTGCTGATCAGGTCGAACACCGCATCGGTGCAGGCCTCGGTCGCCACTTTCACCTGTGCGGCGACCTGCGGTTCGGTGGTGTAGTCGTTCTCGAAGATCAGCCGGTAGCCCTGGCTGTCGTGTTCGATGAAGTCGAAGAAGGCCTGCACGGCGGCGCGCAGCCGCTGCCGGTTGTCGGTGGTGGTGCGCAGCGCCTGACGCACGCCGGAGACCATGTTGTCGACGTGGCGTTGCAGCACAGCGAGATACAGCTCGAGCTTCGACGAGAAGTGTTGGTAGAGAACCGGTTTGCTGACTCCGGCGCGATCTGCGATCTCGTCCATACCGGCGGCGTGGTAACCCCGGTCGACGAAAACCTCACTGGCGGCGATCAGTAACTGCCCGCGGCGCTCGTCGCGAGGGAGTCGATTGCCGCGCCGGTTGTTCTTCGGCAGCCCGGTGCCGTTGGCCGGCTTGTCGCCACTCCTCTCAGCGGTGTTGGTGAGATCGCTCATCAAGTCCTCAATCCGGATTCGGCTGGCGCGCTTGGCGGTGGTGGCCCGAGGCGCTCATCGCCCCGACATTACTACCGATCGCGTGGCCCACGCGTCCCGACACCTGCCGGGGCGGCGGTGGCGCGCCGGAAACTCAAGTCCACCGGTCTGTGCCATCCTGTTTTCGTGACCTACGACTCCCGCTCGCGTGGAGGACGCATGGGTCCAGAGCGTCGCGGCGACGGTCGGGTCCCGGCCGTGCGCACCGAGTGGCAGGAGCCGCAGCGCGGCAGGCGGGATCCGCTGCGCGCCCAGCGCGACCCGCTGGCCGCCGAGAGCGGGCGCGTCCGGTCCAACCGGGACGACCGGCGGCAGTGGCGCAAACAGACCTGGCTCGGCCGTTTCGTGTCGACCTACGGCTGGCGCGCGTACGCGCTGCCGGTGCTCGCCGTGCTCACCGTCGTCGTCATCTACCAGACCGTGACCGGGACGAGCGCGCCCCAACAGGTGGCCGACGAGGAGGGGCCGGTGCAGGGTCCGCCCACCATCGGCGTGGCCAGCACGGCGATCGTCGGCGCACCGCCCAAGGGGCTCACCCAGTTCGACGCGAACCTGCCGACCGGCATCCTGCCCGCGGGCGGTCCCTTCACCGAGGCGGGCGCCAGGACCTGGCACGTGGTGCCCGGCACCACACCGCAGGTCGGCCAGGGGACGACCAAGAACTTCACCTACACCGTGGAGGTCGAGGACGGCCTCGACACCACGGGTTTCGGCGGTGACGAGGGCTTCGCCCGCATGGTCGACGAGACGCTGGCCAACCCGAAGAGCTGGACCCACAACCCGCAGTTCGCGTTCACCCGCATCGACGCCGGCGCCGGCGTCCCCGACTTCCGGGTGTCGCTGACCTCACCGCTGACCATCCGCGAGGGCTGCGGCTACGACATCCAGCTCGAGGCGTCCTGCTACAACCCGGCCTACCTCGGTGACCAACCGCGGGTGTTCATCAACGAGGCGCGCTGGGTGCGCGGGGCCGTGCCGTTCCAGGGCGACATCGGGTCCTACCGGCAGTACCTCATCAACCACGAAGTGGGCCACGCGATCGGCTATCAGCGTCACGAATCCTGCATCGAGAACGGTGCGCTCGCACCGATCATGATGCAGCAGACGTTCTCCACCTCGAACGACGACGCCTCCCGGTTCGACCCCGAGACCGTGCGGGCCGACGGGCTGACGTGCCGCTTCAACCCCTGGCCGTATCCGATCGCCTGACGGGAAGCCTGCGGGGCTCTGCGCTGTTGTGTCAGGTGCCTATTGTGAAGGTGACTCGACTGCCGACCGCGGTCGACGCACCGCAGACTTGAGGAGATACCGGTGTCCGGGAATGTGGGAACGCTCCCTCAACAATCATTGCCTCCGCTGGTGGAGCCGGTTGGCGAACTGACCCGCGAAGAGGTCGCTCGCTACAGCCGCCACCTGATCATCCCCGACCTCGGGCTCGACGGTCAGAAGCGCCTCAAGAACGCCAAGGTGCTGGTCATCGGCGCCGGCGGGCTGGGTTCGCCGACCCTGCTGTACCTGGCCGCGGCCGGTGTGGGCACCATCGGCATCGTCGAATTCGACGTCGTCGACGAATCCAATCTGCAGCGGCAGATCATCCACGGACAATCCGACATCGGCCGGTCCAAGGCGCAGAGCGCGCGCGACTCGATCCTCGAGATCAACCCGCTGGTGACCGTCCGCCTGCACGAGGACCGCCTCGAGCCGGAGAACGCGGTCGAACTGTTCGAGCAGTACGACCTCATCCTCGACGGCACCGACAACTTCGCGACCCGCTATCTGGTCAACGATGCCGCGGTGCTGGCGCACAAGCCGTACGTGTGGGGGTCCATCTACCGCTTCGAAGGCCAGGTCTCGGTGTTCTGGGAGGACGCGCCGAACGGCCTGGGCCTGAACTACCGCGACCTGTACCCCGAACCGCCGCCTCCGGGCATGGTCCCGTCCTGCGCCGAGGGCGGTGTGCTGGGCATCCTGTGCGCGTCGATCGCGTCGGTGATGGGCACCGAGGCGATCAAGCTGATCACCGGCATCGGCGAGCCGCTGCTCGGCCGGCTGATGGTCTACGACGCACTCGACATGACCTATCGCACGATCAAGATCCGCAAGGATCCGGAGACGCCGAAGATCACCGAGCTCATCGACTACGAGGCGTTCTGCGGTGTGGTCTCCGACGCGGCCGCCGCAGCCGCCGCCGATTCCACCGTCACCCCCCGTGAGCTGCGCGACCTGATCGACGCGGGTAAGCCGGTGGCCCTGATCGACGTACGCGAGCAGGTCGAATGGGACATCAACCGGATCGAG
This sequence comes from Mycobacterium sp. IS-1496, assembly GCF_001499995.1. Taxonomy (GTDB): domain Bacteria; phylum Actinomycetota; class Actinomycetes; order Mycobacteriales; family Mycobacteriaceae; genus Mycobacterium. The sequence goes on along the minus strand of NZ_LQIU01000023.1, from coordinate 93,298 downwards.
GGCGCCGAGCTCATCCCGAAGTCGGCGATCGAGGCCGGCGACGGGCTGGCCAAGCTGCCGCAGGACCGGATCCCGGTGCTGTACTGCAAGACCGGCGTTCGCTCGGCCGAGGCGCTCGCGGCGGTGAAGAAGGCCGGGTTCTCCGACGCCCTGCACCTGCAGGGCGGCATCGTGGCATGGGCGCGGCAACTCGAGCCCGACATGGTCATGTACTGACCGACTCTTAGGTCTCAGCACGGCAACGGCTCGGCGACACAGCAGGTCAGCGCGTCAATTGTCGGCACCCTCACCGGTAACCTGACCTGGTGACCACCGAGCGACCGCCCGACCATGTCCTCGCGGCGTTCGGGCTGGTCGGCGTGCGTCCCGTACCGCTCGGATCGAGCTGGGAGGGCGGCTGGCGCTGCGGCGAGGTGGTGCTGTCGATGGTTGCCGACCACGCCCGCGCGGCCTGGTCGGCGAAGGTCCGGGAGACGCTGTTCGTCGACGGGGTGCGCCTGGCGCGGCCCGTGCGGTCCACCGACGGGCGCTATGTGGTGGCCGGTTGGCGGGCCGACACGTTCGTCGCCGGCACCCCCGAACCCCGGCACGACGAGGTGGTGTCCGCGGCGGTACGCCTGCACGAGGCCACGGCCAAGCTCGAACGGCCACGTTTCCTCACCCAGCCGCCCGTCGCTCCCTGGGCCGACGTCGACGTGTTCATCGCCGCCGACCGCGCCGCCTGGGAGGAGCGTCCGCTGCACTCCCTGCCGCCGGGCGCGCGCGTGGCGCCCGGCTCTTCCGACGGCCAACGGTCGGTCGAGCTGATCAACCAGCTCGCGACCCTGCGCCGGGCCACCAAGAGCCCGAGTCAGCTGGTGCACGGCGACCTCTACGGCACGGTGCTGTTCGCGGGCGCGGCCGCCCCGGGGATCACCGACATCACGCCGTACTGGCGGCCGGCGTCCTGGGCGGCCGGGGTGGTCGTCGTCGACGCCCTGTCCTGGGGTGAGGCCGACGACGGGCTGATCGAACGGTGGGCATCGCTGCCCGAATGGCCGCAGATGTTGTTGCGCGCCTTGATGTTCCGGCTCGCCGTCCATGCGCTGCATCCACGGTCGACGGCGGCGGCGTTCCCCGGGTTGGCGCGCACCGCCGCGCTGGTGCGGTTGGTGCTCTAGAAGACGTACCGCACCTCGCGTAACCGCACCCGCCCGTCGGTGGCCAGAACCCCCTCGGCGCGCAGCAGTTCGAGTTGGCGGGTGGCCAGATGAGGTGCGGGGCGGCCGGATGCGCCGATCACGCGGTGCCACGGCAGATCCGACGAGTCGGTGCGCATGATCCAGCCGACGATCCGGGGACTCGACAACCCCGCCGCGTCGGCGATGTCACCGTAGGTGGCGACCCGGCCCGGCGGGATCTGCGCCACCAGGGCGCGCACGGCCTCCACCTGCTCGTCGGTGATGGCCGCCACGGTCAACGCCGCTCGAGGTGTCCGCGGATGACCGCCGCGGTCTCGGCGGGCTTCGCCTGACCCACCATGTGGTCGCAATCCCACTGCAGCACAGTCAGATCCGACCCGAGGGCGGCATCCAGCGCCGCGATCAGCTCATCGGTCGCGTACGGCGGGTCGGTGCGCGCGGCCCGGACCAGCGTGGTGGGCGTGCCGTCGCGGGGGACGGTGACGGGTCGGGCCAGTTCACTCCAGTACGACATCATCGCCGGGATGCTGATCCGCCACCCACTGCGGCCGTTGGGCAGGGCGATGAGGTGTTCGTCGAGTTCACGGTCCAGCTCGGCGGGATCCACCTCGCCCCACGACCCCGACACCTTTTCCTCGCGCGCCTCGGCCCGATCGGTGTAATCGGGTGAGGCGAACATGTCGTCGGCGATCTCCCGCATCCACTGCCCGTCCAGGCCGACCGCCGGGTCGAGCAGCACCAGCCCCGACACCAGATCCGGCCGCGCCGCCGCCAGCGCGAGGGCGACCGCGCCACCGAAGGAGTGCCCCACCACGACGGCAGGACCGCCCCCGTCGGCGTCGAGCAGGGCGGCGAGCGCGTCGGTGTTGGCGTCCAGGGTCCACGGCGCCGCCCACGAGGACCGGCCGTGACCGATCAAGTCCGGTGCGGCGACGGAGAACTCGGGCAGATGCCGGGTCGCCAGGGTCTGCCAGCGCTGACCGTGCCCGGTCAGTCCGTGCACAGCCAGCAGCTGGGCGGGTTCCGGCGGACCGTAGCGGTGCACGTGCAGGCTCACGTCGACGATGGTGCCAGCCGGCACCGACGGTGGCTTGTCGGACCCCCGTGGTGTCATGCCCTCATGACCGCACCGGACGTCGAATCGACCACCGCCGAGCAGACCGAGCCGCGCACGCTGCTCGAGCCCGGGCGGCGCGGCGTGGTGCGCCTGCTCGGAGGTCCGGGGACCGGGAAGTCGACACTGCTCGTCGACACGGCCGCCGCGCACATCGCCGCCGGCGTCGATCCGGAATCGGTTCTGCTCCTGACCGGTTCGGCGTCGCTGCGGTCGGCGGCCCGCGCGGCGGTGACCCGCAGGCTGCTCGAGGGCGGCGCCCGTCAGGTGGTGCGCGAACCGCTGGTGCGCACCGTCCACTCGTACGCGTTCGCGGTGCTGCGGCTGGCCGCCCAGCGCAACGGCGATGCCCCGCCGCGGTTGATCACCAGCGCCGAACAGGACGGCATCATCCGCGAGCTGCTCGCCGGTGATCTCGAGGACGGTGACCGTTCGGCGGTGGCCTGGCCCGCCGCACTGCGGCCCGCACTCACCACCGCAGGCTTCGCCACCGAACTGCGCGACCTGATGGCCCGCTGCACCGAACGCGGGGTCGATCCCGTTGCGCTGCAACGCCTCGGCCGCCTGTCCCGCCGTCCGGAGTGGGCGGCCGCCGGCCGGTTCGCGCAGGCCTACGAGCAGATCATGCTGCTGCGCTCGGCGGTGGGCATGGCCGCCCCCCAGGCGACCACACCCGCACTCGGGGCGGCCGAACTCGTCGGCGCCGCGCTCGAGGCGTTCGCCACGGACGCCGACCTGCTGGCGGCCGAGCGCAACCGCATCGGCCTGCTTCTGGTCGACGACGCCCAGCACCTCGACCCGCAGGCCGCCCGCCTGGTGCGGGTCCTGGCCGCGGGCGCCGACCTGACGGTGCTCGCCGGTGACCCGGACCAGTCGGTGTTCGGCTACCGCGGCGCCGATCCGGCGCTGCTGCGCATGGAGGAGGGCAGCACGATCGCGCTGACCCGGTCGCACCGGTGCGCACCCGCGGTGGCGCGCGCGATATCCGGTATCGCGCGGCGCCTGCCGGGGCAGCGCCGCGAGGTCGCCGGCACCTCCGACGACGACGGTTCGGTCGCCGTGCGAATCGCCGCCACGGCACATGCCGAATCCGCGCTCATCGCCGATGCGCTGCGGCGCGCGCACCTCGTCGACGGCGTGCCGTGGTCCGAGATGGCCGTCATCGTGCGTTCGCTGCCGCGCGCCGGGGCGCCGCTGGCGCGTGCGCTGGCCGCCGCCGGGGTGCCCGTCGACCTGCCCGCGGCGGCGCCGTTGGTCGAGGAGCCCGCCGCGCGAGCCCTGCTGACGGTGCTCGAGGCCACCGCCGACGGTGTGACCGGCGCCCAGGCCGAGGCGCTGCTCGCCGGACCGATCGGCCGGGTCGATCCGGTCACGATGCGCCAGGTGCGCCGGGCGCTGCGCCGCGCCGACGGCAGCCGGCCACCGCGGGAGTTCACGGACCTGCTGGTCGGCGCGCTCACCGGACCGCCGCCGGAGGTGTCGGCGGAATTGCAGCGGCCGCTGCGCCGGGTGCGGTCCGTGCTGGCGGCGGCGCGCCGCAGCGTCGACGACGGCCTCGACCCGCGGCACACGCTGTGGCAGGCCTGGCACCGCAGCGGTCTGCAGCGGCGGTGGCTGGCGGCCGCCGAGCGCGGCGGAGCCGCCGGCGCGCAGGCCGACCGCGATCTCGACGCCGTCACCGCCCTGTTCGATGTCGCCGACCAGTACGTCACCCGCACCGCGGGCGCGTCGGTTCGGGGCTTCCTCGATCACGTGGCGGCGCTCGGCCTGCCTCCGGGCCGCCGCGGCGAGCGGCGGGACCCGCAGGCCGTCGCCGTGCTCAGCGCCCACGCGGCACTGGCCGGCGAATGGGACTTCGTCGTCATCGCCGGCCTACAGGAAGGGTTGTGGCCGAACACGATTCCGCGCGGCGGCGTGCTGGGCACCCAACGCCTCGTCGACATCCTCGACGGCGTGACCGATTCCGCCTCGGACACCGTGTCGACGCGCGCACCGCTGCTCGCGGAGGAACGCCGGCTGCTGGTCGCCGCGCTCGGCCGCGCCCGGCGCCGGGTCCTGGTGACCGCCGTGGACAGCGACTCCGGCGCCGAGGCGATGTTGCCGTCGCCGTTCTGCCAGGAATTGACCGCACTGGCCACCGATGAGGATGACGGTCCGCAGGCTCCCGTGCGGGCCCCGCGCGTCCTGGCGCCGTCCGCGCTGGTCGGCCGGCTGCGCGCGGTGGTGTGCGCACCCGACGGCGCCGTCGACGGCGCGGCCCGCGACTGTGCGGCCGCCCAGCTCGCGCGGCTCGCCGCGGCGGGAGTCCCGGGTGCGGACCCCGGCCAGTGGCATGCCATGACCGCGCTGTCCACCGACGAACCGCTGTGGAGCGACGAACAGCAGGTGGTCACGTTGTCACCGTCGACGTTGCAGACTTTGACCGACTGCCCGCTGCGCTGGTTGCTCGAGCGCCACGGCGGCCGCGACGGCCGCGACGTGCGGTCCGCGGTCGGATCACTGCTGCACGCGCTGGTGTCGGAATCGGGGCGGACGGAGAGTCAGCTGCTCAACGACCTCGAGCGGGTGTGGGAGGACCTGCCGTACGAGGCGCAGTGGCACGCCGCCAACGAGCTGACCCGCCATCAGGCCATGCTGTCGGCGTTCGAGCAGTGGCGCGCTCAGACGCGCCGCGAGCTGACCGAGGTCGGCACCGAGGTGGACGTCGACGGCGTCATCTGCGACGCGGCTGACGGCCGGCCTGCGGTACGGGTGCGCGGGCGCCTCGACCGGTTGGAGCGCGACAGCGCCGGCCGGCTGGTGGTCGTGGACATCAAGACGGGCAAGAGCCCGGTCACCAAGGACGACGCTCAGCGGCACGCCCAGCTGGCGATGTACCAACTGGCCGTCGCGGCGGGTCTGCTCGCCGAGGGCGACGTGCCCGGCGGCGGCAAGCTGGTGTACCTGGGCAAGAGCGGCGCGGCCGGGCCGACTGAACGCGAGCAGGACGCGATGACCGCCGACGCGGTCGCGCAGTGGAGGAGCGACGTGGGCGAGGCCGCGGCCGCCACGCAGGGGCCGGCATTCGTCGCACGGGTCAACACCAACTGCACACACTGCCCGGTGCGCAGCAGCTGCCCCGCCCAGTCCGCGGGAGAGCGGGCATGACCGCGCGGTTCAGTCCCGCCGAATTGGCCTCGGCGCTCGGACTTTTCGCCCCCACCGACGAACAGGCGGCGGTGATCGCGGCGCCGCCGGGCCCGGTCGTCGTGATCGCCGGGGCGGGTGCGGGCAAGACCGAGACGATGGCCGCCCGGGTGGTGTGGCTGGTCGCCAACGGCTACGCCACCCCGGGCCAGGTGCTCGGGCTGACCTTCACCCGCAAGGCGGCCGGTCAGTTGCTGCGCCGGGTGCGCACCCGGCTGGCGCGGCTGTCCGGTGCCGGGCTGGTGCCCGGTCTCGACACCGCCGACGACCCGCCGACGGTCAACACCTACCACGCGTTCGCCGGCAGCCTGCTGCGTGAACACGGTCTGCTGCTGCCGATCGAGCCGGACACCCGGCTGGTCGGGGAGACCGAACTGTGGCAGCTGGCGTATCGCGTGGTGTGCGAACATCCCGGCCCGCTCGACATCGACAAGACACCGGCGGCCGTCACCGACATGGTGCTTCGCCTCGCCGGGCAACTGGCCGAGCATCTGGTCGACACCGGCGAACTGCGCGACACCCACGTCGAACTCGAGCGGCTGGTGCACACGCTGCCCGCCGGGCCCTATCAACGCGACCGGGGGCCGAGCCAGTGGCTGCTGCGGATGCTGGCGACGCAGACCGAGCGCACCGAGCTCATCCCGCTGATCGACGCCCTGCACCGGCGGATGCAGTCGGAGAAGGTGATGGACTTCGGGATGCAGATGGCCGCCGCCGCCCGGCTGGCCGCCGCATTCCCTCAGGTCGGCGCCGAGCTGCGGGCCCGGTACCGCGTGGTGCTGCTCGATGAGTACCAGGACACCGGGCACGCGCAGCGGGTGGCGTTGTCGGCGTTGTTCGGTGGCGGTGTGGACGACGGCCTGGCGTTGACCGCGGTCGGCGACCCCATCCAGTCGATCTACGGGTGGCGCGGCGCGTCGGCGACCAACCTGCCCCGCTTCGCCACCGACTTCCCGCTCTCCGACGGCAGCCCCGCCCGCGTTCTGGAGCTTCGCACCAGTTGGCGCAATCCGCCGAGCACATTGCATCTGGCCAACGCGGTGTCCACGGAAGCGCGGCAGCGTTCCGTGGCGGTGCGGTCGCTGCGGCCACGGCCGGGCGCCGAGCCGGGGACCATCCGGTTGGCCCTGCTCAACGACGTTGCTGCAGAACGTGATTGGGTGGCCGACGAGGTGGCGCGGCGCTACCACGCCGGCCGGGCCGAGGACGAGGCCCCGCCCACGGCGGCGGTGCTGCTGCGTCGCAACGCCGACGCGGCGCCGATGGCCGAGGCGCTCACCGCGCGGGGGGTGCCCGTGGAGGTGGTGGGGTTGGCGGGTCTGCTCGGGGTCGCCGAAGTCGCGGACGTGGTGGCGATGTTGCGTCTGGTGGCCGATCCCACCGCGGGTGCGGCGGCGATGCGCACCGTGACCGGACCGCGGTGGCGTCTCGGTGGACGCGACATCGCGGCGCTGTGGCGGCGGGCCGTCGAACTGGACGACGGCGGACCTGGTCCGGAGGCGACGGCGGCCGAGATCGTCGCGCACGACGCGCCGGACGCCGATGCCGCCTGCCTGGCCGACGCGATCTGTGACCCGGGTGCCGCCGAACGGTACTCGCCGGAGGGCTACCGGCGCATCGTGGCGCTCGGTCGCGAATTGACCTTGCTGCGTGGTCATCTCGGGATGGCGTTGCCCGACCTCGTCGCCGAGGTGCGCCGGGTGCTCGGTGTCGACGTCGAGGCCCGCGCCGGTATGCCGGTGCCGTCGGGCTGGTCGGGTACCGAGCATCTCGACGCGTTCGTCGACGTCGTCGCCGACTACGCGGGCCGCCCCGGCGCCACGGTCGGCGGGCTGCTCGCCTACCTCGATGCGGCGATGGAGCGGGAGAACGGGCTGGCGCCCGCGGATCTCGCGGTCTCCACCGAGCGGGTGCAGATCCTGACGGTGCACGCGGCCAAGGGACTGGAATGGCAGGTGGTGGCGGTGCCGCACCTGAGCGGACGGATCTTCCCGTCGACCGCGCAGGCCCGGACGTGGCTGACCGATCCGGCCGATCTGCCTCCGCTGCTACGGGGTGACCGGGCGACCACCACCGAGCATGGCGTACCGGTGCTCGACACCTCCGACGTCAACGACCGAAAGATCCTGTCCGACAGGATCAACGACCACAAGCGCCGCCTCGAGCAGCGCCGCACCGACGAGGAGCGCCGACTGCTCTACGTCGCGCTGACCCGCGCCGAGGACACGCTGCTGCTCTCGGGGCACCACTGGGGTGGGACGGAGGCGAAGCCGCGGGGCCCGTCGGAGTTCCTCGAGGAGCTCAAGGACATCGTCGACCGCGCTGAGCAGGCCGGTCAACCGTGCGCAGTGGTCGACCAGTGGGCGCCGCCGCCCCCCGACGGGGAGAAGAACCCGTTGCGCGACAACGTCACGGAGGTGCCGTGGCCCGCCGACCCGGCCGGTGATCGGCGTGCCGCGCTCGACCGCGGTGCGGAGTTGGTGACCAGGGCGATGGCGGGTGCGGCGGGGCCGGTTGACGATGTGGACGGCTGGGCGGCCGACGTGGACGCGCTGCTCGCCGAACGGGAGCGGGCCGCGCAGAAGCCGTCGCCGGCGTTGCCCGCCGAGGTGTCGGTCAGCACGCTGGTCAGCCTCAGCGACGACCCGGAAGCGGTGCTGGCCCGCCTCAACCGGCGGGTGCCCGCTCGCCCCGACCCGAATGCGTCGCTCGGCACGGCCTTCCACGACTGGGTGCAGCGCTACTTCGGCGCCGAGCGGCTGTTCGATCTCGATGATCTGCCCGGAGCCGTCGACAGCGACATCAGACGCACCGAGGCCGAACAACTCACCGAATTGCAGACCGCGTTCATGGTGTCGCCGTGGGCGTCCCGCACGCCGATCGACGTCGAGGTGCCGTTCGACATGGTCATCGGCGAGACGATGGTGCGGGGTCGCATCGACGCGGTGTTCGCCGACGACGACGGCGGCGCCACCGTCGTCGACTGGAAGACCGGAGCGCCGCCGGACACGCCCGCAGCCGCGCAGCACGCCGCGATCCAGCTCGCCGTCTACCGGCTGGCGTGGGCGCAACTCAGCGGGTGCCCGGTGGAGCGGGTGCGCGCGGCATTCCACTACGTCCGCCCCAACCAGACGGTGCGCCCGGCGGGGCTGCCGGACGTCGAGGATCTGGCGGCGCTGCTGGAGGCGGCGCGGGAACCGGCGCGTCAGGAGGTGCGGTAGATCTTGAGCGCCTGAGTGATCATCGGAACCTGCAGCGGCAGCCGGGCCAGGGCGACGATGCGCATCGGCCACGGCTTGTCCCACCACAGCCGCACCATGTTGACGTTGCCGGGGAAGACCGCCACGTACAGCGCGACGGCGGCCAGCGCTCCCGCCTTACGGGTCTGCGGCGCCGCCAGCGCGGCGGCGACACCGAGTTCGACCACCCCCGAGGCGTAGGTGTAGAACCGCGGGCTGCCGGGCAACTCCGCCGGGATGATCCCGTCGAACGGCTTCGGGGCGACGAAGTGCAGGATGCCGATACCGGTCAGCATGGCCGCCATCCGATTGGCCAGCTTGGACCCGGTGTTGCGCTGCAGTACGGCTGAGGGAGAGGTCATGATTACATTGTGCTGGTGCGGCAGCCCCACCCGGTGACGGACTCTCGTGGCTAAAGGACGTCTGCGGCGCCGGCTCGCCGCCATCGAGCAGGATCTGACGACGCGGCCGGACGCGGCGCTGGTCGACGTGCTGCGCATTCCCGAGCCGTTCATCAGCCCGACCCAGCGCATCATCCGGCGGATCATCTACGCGGCGGGCGCCCTGTTCGCCGCGGTCATCATCGTCTACCTCGACCGGCACGGCTACCGCGACATCGGCGACTCGCCGGACTCGAGCGATCCGCTGTCGTTCCTGGACTGCGTGTACTACGCGACCGTGTCGCTGTCGACCACCGGCTACGGCGACATCACGCCGGTCACCCCGGAAGCGCGGCTGATCAACGTCCTGGTGATCACGCCGCTACGGGTGGCGTTCCTGATCGTGCTGATCGGTACGACGGTGGAGACACTGACCAGCCAGTCGCGCCAGGCGTTGAAGATCCAGCGATGGAGGAGCAGAGTGCGCAACCACACCGTCGTCATCGGCTACGGCACCAAGGGCCGCACCGCGGTGGCCGCCATGGTCGGTGACGAGGTCGCCCCGGCCGACATCGTCGTCGTGGACGAGAACGCCACGGCGCTGGAGCGGGCGAGAAGCGCCGGGCTGGTCACCGTCCACGGTGACGCCACCAAGGCCGAGGTGCTGCGGCTGGCCAGCGCGCAGCACGCCAAATCGATCATCGTCGCCACCGACAACGACGCCAGCGCGGTGCTCGTCACCCTCACCGCACGCGAGCTCGCACCCAACGCGAAGATCATCGCCGCCGCGCGGGAGGCCGAGAACCAGCACCTGCTGCGCCAGTCCGGCGCCGACTCCACCGTGGTCTCCTCCGAGACGGCGGGCCGCCTGCTGGGCATCGCCACGCAGACCCCGAGCGTGGTGGAGATGATGGAGGACCTGCTCACCCCCGATGCCGGCTTCGCGATCGCCGAACGCGAGGTCAGCCCGAAGGAGGTGGGCGGTTCGCCGCGACATCTGCACGACATCGTGCTCGGCGTCGTGCGCGACGGGGGCCTGGTGCGCGTCGACGCCCCCGAGGTCGACGCGTTGGAGACCGGCGACCGGCTGCTCTACATCCGCAGCGCGGACGCCGAACGGTGAGCGACTTCACGTCGCTGCGCAACACCCCGCTGCTGTCGCGTGTCGGCGCCGACCGCGCCGACACGTTGCGGACCGACATCGACGCCGCCACCGCAGGCTGGGCCGATGCGCTGCTGCTGCGGGTGGACCGGCGCAACCAGGTGCTGATCGCCGGGGGGCAGGCGGTGCTGGGGCGGGCGAGTGCGCTGGGCGACGCGCCGCCGGAGCACGCGGTCTTCCTCGGACGCCTGCGCGACGGCCGTCACGTGTGGGGCGTCAGGGCCGCGCTGGAGGCGCCCGAGGACGGCTCCGACGCCGAGGTGCTCGACCTGCGCCGGGCCGGTCAGATCTTCGACGACACGAGCGCACAACTGGTGGCCACCGCCACCGCGCTGCTCAACTGGCACGACCACGCCCGGTTCAGCCCGGTCGACGGCGCGCCCACCAAGCCGGTCAAGGCGGGGTGGTCACGGGTGAACCCGGTCACCGGGCACGAGGAGTTCCCCCGCATCGACCCCGCGGTGATCTGCCTGGTGCACGACGGGCACGACCGTGCGGTGCTCGCCCGCCAGACGCTGTGGCCGGAGCGGTTGTTCTCGATCCTCGCCGGGTTCGTCGAGGCCGGCGAATCGTTCGAATCGTGCGTGGTGCGCGAGATCGCCGAAGAGGTCGGGCTGACCGTGACCGACGTGCGCTACCTGGGCAGCCAGCCGTGGCCGTTCCCGCGCTCGCTGATGGTGGGTTTCCACGCGCTCGGCGATCCGGAACAGCCGTTCGCGTTCAACGACGGCGAGATCGCCGAGGCCGGGTGGTTCACCCGCGACGAGGTGCGCGCCGCGCTGGCCGAAGGCGACTGGAACGCCGCCGCGGGCGGATCGCCGTCGCGGCTGCTGCTGCCCGGCTCGATCTCGATCGCCCGGGAGATCATCGAGTCCTGGGCGTTCGCCACCTAACGCCGAAACGAACACATGGGCGCGGAAGTGCGAGTAGATCGCGCCGTTTCGTCGATCTCGGCGAGGGGTCAGCGGCCGAGTTTGGCCTTGACGTCCTTGATGCTCGGGTTGGTCAGCGCCGAACCGTCGGGGAACTTGACCGTCGGCACGGTCTGGTTGCCGCCGTTGACCGACATCACGAACTCCGCCGCGGCGGGGTCACGTTCGATGTCGACCTCGGTCCACGGGATGCCCTCGACCTGCAACGCCTTCTTGAGGCGGACGCAGTAGCCGCACCACGTGGTCGTGTACATGGTCAAGGTGTCAGCAGCACTCATAAGGTCTGCAACGTTACCGACCCGCTCGACATGCCCGACACGGACCGGGCGGTTGTCGGTGCGCCCTGTCAAGATGGGTCGCATGCCAGTCGAGGTCCCCACCTCGTCGCGGGAGCGGCTGCTTGCCGACCTGGACGAGGAACAGCGCGAGGCCGTCCTGGCGCCCCGGGGGCCGGTCTGCGTGCTCGCCGGTGCCGGCACCGGCAAGACCCGCACCATCACCCGCCGGATCGCCCACCTCGTCGCCGCCGGCCACGTCGCGCCCGGGCAGGTGCTGGCCGTGACCTTCACGTCCCGCGCCGCGGGGGAGATGCGGGCCCGGCTGCGGGCGCTCGACCAGGAGGCCGGCGGCGTCGGCACCGGATCGGTCCAGGCGATGACGTTCCACGCCGCCGCCCGCCGTCAGCTGCGGTACTTCTGGCCCCGCGTCGTCGGCGACACCTCATGGCAACTGCTCGACAGCAAGTTCTCCGTGGTCGCCCAGGCCGCCAACCGGGCCCGCGTCCAGGCGGGCACCGACGACGTCCGTGACCTCGCCGGCGAGATCGAATGGGCGAAGGCGTCGCTGATCAGCCCTGAGGCCTATCCGGGCGCGGTCGCGCAGGCCGGGCGTGACATCCCGATGGACGCCGCGAAGGTGGCCGCCGTCTACGCCGGGTACGAGGCACTCAAGGCCCGCCACGACGGCACCGCGCTCCTCGACTTCGACGACCTGCTCCTGCACACCGCCGCCGCGATCGAGAACGACGCCGCGGTGGCCACCGAGTTCCGCGACCGCTACCGCTGTTTCGTCGTCGACGAATACCAGGACGTGACGCCCCTGCAGCAACGGGTGCTCGACGCGTGGCTCGGCCCCCGTGACGACCTGACCGTCGTCGGCGACGCCAACCAGACCATCTACTCGTTCACCGGGGCCACCCCGCGTTACCTGCTGGACTTCTCGCGCCGGTTCCCCGACGCCGCGGTGATCCGGCTCGAACGCGACTACCGCTCCACCCCGCAGGTGGTGTCGCTGGCCAACCGCGTGATCGCCGCCGCGCGCGGCCGCATGGCGGGTAGCAAGCTGCACCTGGTCGGCCAGCGCCCGCCGGGGCCCACACCGTCGTTCGCGGAGCACTCCGACGAGGTGGCCGAGGCCGCGGCCGTCGCCAAGGACATCCGCAGGCTGCTCGACGCGGGCACCCCCGCCGCGGAGATCGCCGTGCTGTACCGCATCAACGCGCAGTCGGAGGTGTACGAGGAGGCGCTCACCGAGGCCGGCATCGCGTTCCAGGTGCGCGGCGGCGAGGGCTTCTTCAGCCGCCAGGAGATCCGCCAGGCGCTCGTCGCGCTGCAGCGCGCCGCCGAACGCGACGTCGAGGGCGAGGTGGCCGATATCGTCCGGGCCGTGCTCGAACCGCTCGGGCTCACCGCGGAGCCGCCTGCGGGCACCCGCGCCCGGGAACGCTGGGAGGCGCTCAGCGCACTGGCCGAACTCGTCGACGAAGAGGTCGCGCTGCGGCCGGGTCTGGACATCCGCGGTCTGGTCACCGAACTGCGCCAGCGCGCCGATGCCCGGCACCCACCCGTCGTCCAGGGCGTCACGCTCGCGTCGTTGCACGCGGCCAAGGGGCTGGAGTGGGATGCGGTCTTCCTCGTCGGCCTGGCCGACGGCACCCTGCCGATCTCGCACGCGCTGACCCACGGCCCCGACAGTGAGCCGGTGGAGGAGGAACGCCGGCTGCTCTACGTCGGAATCACCAGGGCGCGCGTGCATCTCACGTTGAGCTGGGCGCTGGCCCGGGCGCCGGGCGGACGTCAGGGCCGGCGGCCGTCGCGGTTCCTCAACGGGGTGGCGCCGCAGGCCGCGTCCGAGCCGTCGGCGAACCGGCCGCGCCGCGCCAAGGGGGCGACACCGCGCTGCCGGGTGTGCAACAACGCGCTGACGACGCCCGCGGCGATCATGTTGCGCCGCTGCGAGACCTGCTCCTCCGACATCGACGAACAGCTGCTCGCGGCGCTCAAGGAGTGGCGGCTGCGGACGTCGAAGGAACTCGGGGTCCCGGCCTTCGTCGTGTTCACCGACAACACGCTGATCGCCATCGCCGAGTCGCTGCCCACCGACGAGGCGGCGCTTGTCGCGATCCCCGGGATCGGCGCTCGCAAGCTCGAGCAGTACGGCGCCGACGTTCTGTCGTTGGTCAACGCGCGCGGCTGAGACTGCCACCTACCGCAAAGATCGCGCCAAAACCGCTGGTAGAAAATGAGTTGTGCGTTTTCGCTGCTAGGCTCTAGCCTCAAGATCACACGTTGGGCGGCGAGAAGAAAGGAGGGTGCCCGGATCATGGACAGCAATTTCGTGTTCACCGGCGTAGCCGTTGCCGGCATCGCACGCACCCTTCGGACGGTCGCTCCGATCTCCGTCGCAGCACCGCATCCCGCGTGGGCACCGGCCGGCATTCCGGCTCATGCCGCGGCCATGCGCGCTGCCATTCCCGCGCAGCGCAAGCGCCGTGCCGCTACCGCCGCGACCCGCAGTCCGTGGAACGGGGCCCTACCCAGGTAAGCCCCCAACCAAGCCGAATGGCCACGGACCCGCAGTCGCCGGATCCGTGGCCATGGTCTTTCCAGGGGAACTCCCACCAAAGACCTGGTCTCGGATCCAGCCAAAGACAGATGGCCGAGGAAACACCGACCAGGAAGCAGGAATCTCATGTCCGTGGAGACATGCCTCGAGAGGGTGCTACCCGAATTGCCGTGTCATGTCGGCGATCCCGATCTGTGGTTCGCCGAGAGCCCCGCCGACCTCGAGCGCGCCAAGACGCTGTGTGCGCAGTGCCCGATCCGCCGCGAGTGCCTGACGGCGGCGCTGGAGCGTCAGGAGCCGTGGGGGGTTTGGGGCGGCGAGATCTTCGAACGAGGCACCGTCGTCGCGCGTAAGCGTCCGCGTGGCCGCCCACGCAAGAACGCGGAAGGCGCTGTCGCGGCGTAACTTTCGTCCCGACCCCGGCGCTACACCGCGTCGGGGTCGGCGAATCCCGGCACCATCTGCTCGGCGATGCGTCGGGTGTCCACATGCGCATCCAGCTGGCACGAGATCGCGACGATCGACGCGATCACCCGCATCGGGATCGCGAGCTTGGGCGGGATGTCCATCTGGCGGGCGGCCTTGATCTGCCCGGCCGCTTTGTCCAGCTCGAGCGTCGTCATCTTCTGCAGCCACTTACGGCTGTAGTGGAAGACCGGAACCTCGAGGGGTTCGACGTACTGCTTGAGCATGTCGTCGATCTCGCGGACGGAAACCTGCTGGCCCTTCTGGATGAACCCGGCACGCTCCATGGTCGGCAGCAGTTTGTCGTAGTTCTTGTCCACTGCATAGCGCAGGAGCTGGCCGAGCTCGACCGGCCAGCCACCGGGCATCGGCGCCACCGCGCCGAAGTCGATGATGCCCATCCGGTTACCGGACATCAACATGAAGTTGCCGGGATGGGCGTCGCCGTGGACCATCCCGAGGCGTGTCGGCGCGTCGTCGCAGAATTCGAACAGGCGGGTGGCCATCAAGTCGCGCTGTTCCTGGGTGCCTTCCCGGATGATGTGCGACAGCGGGATCCCGTCGATCCATTCCTGGATGACGACCTTCGGGGCGCTGGCCACCACGTGTGGCACCACGAAGTTCGGATCGCCCTCGTAGGCCTTGGCGAACGCCCGCTGATTGTCGGCCTCGAGCCGGTAGTCGAGCTCCATCTCGGTGCGCTCGATGAGCTCGTCGACGACGCCCTGGACGTCTGCGCCGGGTGCGAGCTGCTTGAGCACACTGACCATGCGCTGCATCGTCTTCAGGTCGGCGCGCAGCGCCTCGTCGGCGCCGGGGTACTGGATCTTGACCGCGACCTCGCGGCCGTCGGCCCACACCGCCTTGTGCACCTGGCCGATGCTGGCCGAGGCGATCGGCTTGTCGTCGAAGGAGGCGAAGCGCTCCCGCCACTTGGTGCCCAGCTGGGCGTCGAGCACCCGGTGCACCTTGGCGGCGGGCAGCGGTGGGGCGTCTTTCTGCAGTTTGGTCAGCGCCTCGCGGTACGGCTTGCCGTACTGCTCGGGGATGGCGGCCTCCATCACCGACAGGGCCTGGCCGACCTTCATCGCGCCGCCCTTGAGCTCGCCGAGCACGGTGAAGAGTTGTTGGGCCGCCTTGTCCATCAGTTCGGCGTTGACCTCGTCGCGGGATTTGCCGGTCAGCCGTTTGCCGAAGCCCAGCGCCGCGCGCCCGGCCATGCCGACCGGCAGGCTCGCCAGCTTCGCGTTGCGGGCGGCGCGCCCGCGCTTGATGTCAGCCACCAGACCATCATCCATGACGGCGCCGGTCCAACCGACAGCGAACGGACCACAACCGGTCCTCAGCAGGTGCAGCGCGGATGCCGCGGCCACCGCCGCACGACGGTGGTGCGGGTGCCGACGTCGAATTCCCAGGTGGTGTCCGTGGCGGCCGGGTCCGCCGCGCTCGTGGGGTCGCCGGTGTCGCGGACCGCCCGCAGCACCCGGTGGATGCGGTCGAGCGCGACGGCCGCGGTGGCCAGCACGGTTGCCCGGTCGGCGGTGCCGACGGTGCCGCGCAGCTGGGCCGCCAGCGCCGGCCACGCCGCGTCGCGGTCACTGCGGTGCAGATCAGCGCAGGCCAGGCAGCTCGTGCGGCCCGGGAACACCAGCGGTCCGATCAGCCCGGTGCCGTCGCGCACCCGGACCGGAAGATGCGCGACGCGCGCGGTGTGCAGATCGCGCACCATCCGGGGTTCGGTCACCAGGTAGTCCGCCAGGACGACGAGGTCGGTGGCCTCGGGCGGGGCGGGCGCCTTCGGGGTGCGGGTGTGTCCGACGCGGGCGCCCGAACACCGCAGGCTCGCGACCAGCAGATCGGACAGCGGTCCGCGGCCGTGGATCCGGACGTTCGGGGTGCGGCGGCGGCGAGGCGGGTCGGTGGTCAGTACGCCCGCGTCCGCGAGCGCGGACGCGAGTTCGGCGAGGTCGGCCGGGTCGGCGGTCCCGTGCCGGTCTGCCTCGGCGCGCAGGTCGGCCATCGTCATCCCGGCCTGCAGCGCCCGCAGCAGATCGGCCAGTGCCGAGGCGGTCAGCCCGGCCGGCGGGCGGACCAGCATCGCGCGGCGTGGATCCCATCCGAGCTGCACCGCGCCGTCCGGGCGCAGGAGCACCGGCAGGGCCGCGTCGAGCACGTACCGGGACGTCGCGGAAGCGGACATCAAAGGACTCTGCCACGCGGCGGCGGCATCACCCCGCGCTCATCCACAGGGCTGTGGACAACTAGCGCTGTTCGTCCTCGGGGCCGTCGTCCTGGCCCTTGTCGAGGTCGGCGTCGAGGTCGCTGAAGGCCTCCTCGATCGCACTGTCGAGACCGCTGGTGTCGCCGCCGACGATCCGGTCGATGAACGCGGCCGGCTCGTCGAGGTCGTCCGACGACGGCAGCAGATCCGGGTGCTGCCACACGCCGTCGCGGGCGTCGGGGCCGACCGCTTCGGTGAGGCGCTCCCACAGCACCGCGGCCTCCCGCAGCTTGCGCGGGCGCAGTTCGAGCCCGACCAGGGTGGCGAAGGTCTGCTCGGCGGGTCCGCCGGTGGCCCGCCGTCGGCGCAGTGTCTCCGACAGGGCACCGGTGCCGGGGATGCGGTCGCCGAGCGCGGCGGTGACCGCGGTCTGCACCCAGCCCTCGATGAGTGCGAGCAGGGTCTCGAGCCGTTCGAGCGCCGCGACCTGCTCCGGGGTGGCCTTCGGTTCGAAGATGCCCTGGTTGAGCAGCTGCTCCATCTGTGACGGATCGGTCAGCGCCGCCGGGTTGATGCCCTGGGCCAGATCCTCGATGCCGCTCATGTCGACCTTCATGCCGCGGGCGAACGCCTCGACCGCCGACAACAACTGGCTCGACAGCCACGGCACGTGGCTGAACAGCCGGTGGTGCGCGGCTTCCCGCGCGGCCAGGAACGTCAGCACCTCGCTGCGCGGTTGCTCGAGCCCCTCCGAGAACGCCTCGACGGCCTCCGGGAGCAGGGCGGCCACACCCTTCGGGCCGAGCGGCAGCCCGATGTCGGTGGACGTCAGCACCTCCTTGGACAGCTTGCCGAGCGCCTGCCCGAGCTGTGAGCCGAACGCCATGCCGCCCATCTGCGACATCATCGCCAGCAGCGGCCCGGCCATCGCGCGGGCCTCCTCCGGCAGCGCCGAGGCCCACACCGTGGAGATCTGCTCGGCCACCGGGTCGCACAGCCGCTTCCAGGTCGCCAGCGTGTTGTCGATCCAGTCGGTGGGTGTCCAGGCGACCGCGCGGGTGGTGCCCGCGGGCAGCGGGGTGACGCCGTCGAGCCAGGTCTCGGCGAGGTGCACCGCGTCGGCGATCGCCGATGCGGTCTGTGGGGGCACCGGCGCGACGAACCCGATCGCGCTGGACGCCAGTTGCCGCGCGAGGTCGTAGTTCACCGGTCCGGACTGGGCGCCGCCGGCGGCCATGTTGCCTGCGCCGCTGAACATCTCACCGAGTTTGGTGAAGATCTGGCCGAGGTCGGACATGTCGAAGCCGGCGCCGCCCTGCCCGAACATCGAGCTGAACGGATCCGACGGCGAATTGCCCGGACCGGACCCCTCGTCGGGGTCCTTCTTGCGCTTGTCTCGCTCCGGGTCGTCACCCGAGGAGAAGCCGAAAGGCAGGTCAGCCATGCCGTCAACGGTACTCACAGGCGGCGGGTGGTGCGGTGCGCCCGGTCACGCCGTCAGTGAACGGAGCCGGTGCTCCCTTACTGTGGGCGGCGTGAACAGGCGGATTCTGACGCTGCTGATCGCGCTCGTCCCGATTGTGGCGTTCGGCGTGCTGCTCTCTGCGGTGACGGTCCCGTTCGTCTCGCTGGGCCCCGGGCCCACCTTCGACACCCTCGGCGAGGTGGACGGCAAAGAGGTCGTCGACATCACCGGCACCGAGGTGAAGCCGACGTCCGGGCATCTGAACATGACGACGGTGTCGCAGCGCGACGGCCTGACCCTCGGCCAGGCGATGACGCTGTGGATGTCGGGGCGCGAACAGCTGGTGCCCCGCGAACTCGTCTACCCGCCGGACAAGAGCAAGGACGAGATCGACGAGGCCAACACCGCCGATTTCCGCAACTCCGAGGACAACGCCGAGTACGCCGCCCTGTCGTATCTGAAGTACCCGCGCGCGGTCACCGTCGAGAGCGTGACCGACCCGGGACCGTCGGCGGGCAAGCTCAAGGACGGCGACGCCATCGACGCGGTCAACGGCAGACCGGTCGCCGACGTCGAGGAGTTCCAGGCGCTGCTGAAGACCACCAAACCCGGCGACGAGCTGGTGCTCGACT
Source organism: Mycobacterium sp. IS-1496 (assembly GCF_001499995.1). Taxonomy (GTDB): domain Bacteria; phylum Actinomycetota; class Actinomycetes; order Mycobacteriales; family Mycobacteriaceae; genus Mycobacterium. The sequence goes on along the minus strand of NZ_LQIU01000023.1, from coordinate 74,477 downwards.
TCCGGCGCAAGGACGAGAACGATCCGCTCGGGACCGCCACCGTCACGCTCGGCAAGAACGAGGACAGGGACTACGGGTACCTCGGCATCGGCGTCGTCGACGCCCCGTGGGCGCCGTTCAAGATCGACTTCAACCTGGCCAACATCGGCGGGCCGTCGGCGGGACTGATGTTCAGCCTCGCGGTCGTCGACAAGCTCAGCTCGGGCGAGCTCAACGGCGGCAAGTTCGTCGCGGGCACCGGGACCATCACCGGCGACGGCGAGGTCGGGTCGATCGGCGGCATCACTCACAAGACCCTGGCCGCGCGGGAGGCCGGCGCCACCGTGTTCCTCGTACCCGCCGACAACTGCGCCGAGGCCAAGTCCGAACCGCAGGACGGGCTGGAGCTGGTCAAGGTCGGCACACTGACCGAGGCCGTCGACGCGCTCAACGCGATTTCCGCTGGTGGCGAACCACCACGGTGCTGATCGAACACGAACCGGCCGGTGCGTAGAGTTGGGGCACGTCGGTGACGACGTCCCCCTTTCCCGTGAGTGAAACTGGAGACACCAAGTGGGTATGCGGCCCCCCGCGAGGATGCCGAAGCTGACACGACGAAGCCGGATTCTGATCGGTGTCGCCCTCGCCGTGGTGGTGCTGCTGCTGATCGGACCGCGGTTCATCGACACCTATGTGAACTGGCTGTGGTTCGGCGAACTCGGTTACCGGTCGGTGTTCACCACGGTGCTGTTCACCCGCGTCGTCGTCTTCCTGGTGGTCTCCCTGCTGATCGGGGCGATCGTCTTCGCCGGCCTCGCGCTGGCCTACCGCACCCGGCCGGTGTTCGTCCCGACCGCGGGCCCCAACGACCCGATCGCCCGCTACCGCACGACGGTGATGGCGCGGCTGCGGCTGTTCGGCTTCGGCATCCCGGCGTTCATCGGCATCCTGTCCGGCATCGTCGCGCAGAGCTACTGGGTGCGCATCCAGCTGTTCCTGCACGGCGGCGAATTCGGCGTCACCGACCCGCAATTCGGCCTCGACCTAGGGTTCTACGCCTTCGACCTGCCGTTCTACCGACTGGTGCTGAGCTATCTGTTCGTCGCGACGTTCCTCGCCTTCATCGCGAACCTGTTGGGCCACTACCTGTTCGGCGGCATCCGGCTGACCGGGCGCAACGGGGCGCTGACCCGCTCGGCACGCATCCAGCTGGTCGCCCTGGTCGGCATCCTGATCCTGCTCAAGGCGTTCGCCTACTGGCTCGACCGCTACGAACTGCTCAGCCACACCCGCGGCGGCAAGCCGTTCACCGGCGCCGGCTACACCGACATCAACGCCGTGCTGCCCGCCAAGCTGATCATGCTGGCGATCGCGGTGATCTGCGCGGTGGCCGTGTTCTCCGCGATCGTGCTGCGCGACCTGCGGATCCCCGCGATCGGTGTCGTGCTGCTGCTGCTCTCGTCGCTGGTCGTCGGGGCGGGCTGGCCGATGGTGGTCGAACAGTTCAGTGTCAAGCCCAACGCCGCGCAGAAAGAGAGCGAGTACATCGCGCGCAGCATCGCCGCGACGCGGCAGGCCTACGGCTTGACCGACGACGTGGTCACCTACCGCGACTATCCGGGCAACGCGCCGGCGACCGCACAGCAGGTGGCCGCCGACCGGGCGACCACCTCGAACATCCGCGTGCTCGACCCGAACATCGTCAGCCCGGCCTTCACCCAGTTCCAGCAGGGCAAGAACTTCTACTTCTTCCCCGAACAGCTGGCGATGGACCGCTACCGCGACGAGGACGGGAACCTGCGCGACTACGTGGTCGCCGCCCGCGAGCTCAATCCCGACCGGTTGATCGACAACCAGCGGGACTGGATCAACCGGCACACCGTCTACACCCACGGCAACGGGTTCATCGCCTCGCCGGCGAACACGGTCCGCGGGATCGCCAACGACCCCAACCAGAACGGCGGTTACCCGGAGTTCCTGGCCAGCGTGGTGGGGGCCAACGGCAACGTCGCCTCGCCGGGGCCCGCGCCGCTGGACCAGCCGCGCATCTACTTCGGCCCGGTGATCGCCAACACCCCGTCGGACTACGCGATCGTCGGCGAGAACGGCACTCCGCGCGAGTACGACTACGAGAACAACGTCGAGACCCGCAACTACACCTACACCGGGTCCGGTGGTGTGCCGATCGGGAACTGGCTGACGCGAAGCCTGTTCGCGGCGAAGTTCGCCGAGCGCAACTTCCTGTTCTCCAACGTCATCGGCGAGAACAGCAAGATCCTGTTCAACCGTGACCCCGCCGACCGGGTGGAGGCCGTCGCGCCGTGGCTGACCACCGACACCACGGTGTACCCGGCCATCGTCAACCGCAAGATCGTGTGGATCGTCGACGGCTACACCACGCTCGACAACTACCCGTACTCCGAGTTGACGTCGTTGTCGTCGGCCACGGCGGACTCCAACGAGGTGGCCGTCAACCGGTTGGCGCTCAACAAGCAGGTGTCCTACATCCGGAACTCGGTGAAGGCCACCGTCGACGCCTATGACGGCACGGTGACGCTGTACGCCCAGGACGAGACCGATCCTGTCCTTCAGGCGTGGATGAAGGTGTTCCCCGACACGGTCAAGCCCAAAGCCGACATCTCGCCGGAGCTCCAGGAGCATCTGCGCTACCCCGAGGATCTGTTCAAGGTGCAGCGCGCGCTGCTGGCGAAGTACCACGTCGACGATCCGGTGACGTTCTTCTCGACGTCGGACTTCTGGGACGTGCCGCTGGATCCGAACCCCACCGCCAGCAGCTTCCAGCCGCCGTACTACATCGTCGCGAAAGACCTTGCCGAGAACAACAGTTCGGCGGCCTTCCAGCTGACCAGCGCGATGAACCGGTTCCGCCGTGACTTCCTCGCCGCATACATGAGCGCGAGTTCTGATCCCGAGAACTACGGGCAGATCACGGTGCTGACCATTCCGGGTCAGGTCAACGGTCCGAAGCTGGCGTTCAACGCGATCAGCACCGACACCGCGGTCAGCCAGGACCTCGGCGTCATCGGCCGGGACAACCAGAACCGGATTCGGTGGGGCAACCTGCTGACCCTTCCGGTCGGCCCGGGCGGTCTGCTCTACGTGGCGCCGGTGTACGCCTCGCCGGGCACCAGCGACGCGGCGTCGACGTACCCACGCCTGATCCGCGTGGCCATGTTCTACAACGATCAGGTCGGCTACGGCCCGACGGTGCGCGACGCGCTGACCGACCTGTTCGGTCCGGGCGCCGACGCGACCGCCACCGGCCCCGCACCCGCCAATCTGCCCGACGGTCAGCCGGCCGCCCAGCAACCGGCCGACGGTCAGCAGCCCACGGCGCAGACCCCGAACAATCAGGCCGGCCGCGCGCCGACACCGCCTCCCGCGGGCGCCATCCCGCCGGGGCCGACGGGGCCGCAGCAGCTGTCCGAGGCGAAAGCCGCGGCGCTGCAGGAGGTCCAGGAAGCGATGAGCGGCCTGCAGGACGCCCAGCGCACCGGCAACTTCGCCGACTACGGCGAGGCGCTGCAGCGGCTGGACGACGCGATGAACAGGTACTCCGAGACGCGCTGACCCGACGCGGAACTGCCCGTAAGCTTCTCCGGTGCAGTTTCGTTTGCTGGGACCGCTGCAGGTGACGCAGGCGGACTCCCCGGTCGACATCGGCCCGCCGAAGCAGCGCGCGGTGCTGGCCGTGCTGCTGCTCGCGGCGGGGCGCGTCGTGTCGGTGGACCGGTTGATCGACGCGGTCTGGGGTGATGACGCCCCGGGCAGCTCGACGGCAAGCCTGCAGGCCTACATCTCCAACCTGCGCCGTGCCCTGCGCGACGGGGGCCAGTCGCAGGTGGCGTCGCCGATCGTGCGGCAACCACCGGGGTATTACCTGGACGTCGAGCCCGGACAGGTCGACCTCGCGGTGTTCGCGGCCGGTTGCGCGAGGGCGGCCACCGCCGTCGACAGCGGTAACTGGGACGAGGCGCTGACCGCCGCGGACGACGCGCTGGCCTGGTGGCGTGGACCGCTGCTGGCCGACCTGTCCGACGAGCCGTGGGTGGCCGGCGAGGCGGCCCGGGCGGAACAGCTGCGGTCGGACTGTCTGGACGCCCGGATCACGGCCCTTCTGGCGCTGGGCCGGGTGCCGCGGGCGTTGGCAGCGGTGGCCGAATTACGCTCGGTCGTACCGCTGGCGGACCGCGGCTGCTGGCTGCACATGCTCACGCTGTACCGGGCCGGCCGGGTGGCCGACGCGCTCGACGTCTACACCCGGCACTCCCGGCTGCTCGACGACGAACTCGGCGTCCAGCCCGGGCGGGAGGTCCGCGAACTGCAGACCGCGATCCTGCGGCAGGCGCCCGAGTTGGCGGCGTGGCCGCGGTCCCCGGAGTGGACGGGCGCCGGTGAGGTGGCGACGCCCGCCGCGCCCGCGGTCGAGCAGGACGCGACGCCGGTGGGCCCGCGGCGCGGTCCGCTGATCGGCCGTGGCCGCGAATTGTCGACGGCCGCCGGTGTTCTCGCCGACGTCGCGGCGGGTGCGGCCCGCTGGCTGGTGCTGTCGGGCCCGGCCGGAATCGGCAAGACCCGGCTGGCGGAGGAGATCGCCGCCCGGGTGGTGGGCGACGGCGGGGACACTGTGTGGGTGAGCTGTCCCGACGAGCAGGCGACACCACCGTGGTGGCCGATGCGGCAGTTGGTGCGGGCGTTGGGCGCCGAACCCGACGAGGTGCTGCAGGTGCCGCCCGACGCCGACCCGGACACCGCGAGATTCCATGTCTACGAACGCATTCAGACGCTCCTCGAATCGGCGCCGCGCACCCTGGCGGTGGTGATCGACGACGTGCAGTGGGCGGACACCACGTCGGCGGCGTGCCTGGCCTACATCGCCGGTGCGCTGCGGGACCACCCGGTGGCGATGATCCTGACCGTGCGCGACGGCGACCACAGCGCCGAGGTGTCGCGGCTGGTGACCACCGTGGCCCGCGGCGATCGCAACCGGCACGTGGCGGTTCCGGCGTTGTCCACCGAAGACGTTGCGGCGCTGGCCAATCAGGTCGCCGACGACCCGGTGACCGATGCCGAGGCGGCGCTGCTGGCCCGCCGCACGGGCGGCAACCCGTTCTTCGTCTCCGAGTACGCCCGGCTGCCCCGCGCCGAGCGGGTGGGCAGCGAGATCCCGGTCGCGGTGAAATCGGTGCTGGACCGGCGGCTGGCCGGACTGGACCCGGCCGCCGTCCAGGTGCTGCGCACGGCCGCGATCATCGGCGACACCCTCGACTCCGATGCCGTTCCGGTGCTGGCTCAGGCCACCGGGATGGACGTCGACACGCTGGCCGACCACCTCGACGATGCGGCCGACGAACGGATCGTGATCGCCGCCCACACCGGCGACGGGTACGCGTTCGCGCATGGACTGCTGCGTGACCACCTCATCGCCGGTCTGCCGCCGCTGCGCCGACAACGCCTGCACGCCACGATCGCCGACGTGCTCGACGGCAGCACTGCGGAGGGAGCGCTGACCCGTCGCGCCCAGCACCTCATCGCCGCCCAACCGCTCGTGGACGCCGCAACGGTGGTGCAGGCCTGCCGGCTGGCCGCCGAGGACGCGACCGCGCGGTGGAGTTCCGACATCGCGGCGCGGTGGTGGCAGGCCGCGCTGGACGCCTACGACCGGTTGCCGGCGGCGTCACGCTCAGAGGAGGAACGCGACGGGCTGACGGTGTCGATGCTGGAGGCGCATTCGCGCGCGGGGCGTGGCCGACTGGTCCTCGACACCGTGGCCGAACAGCTCGGCGAAGCCGTCCGCAGTGGACGGGCCGCGACCGCCGGCCGCCTGGCCAGCGCACTGCTGCGGGCCAGCGGCGGCTGGCCGTGGTTGGCGCCGGGCCACGACCCGGGTGAACTGCTCTCGCTGCTGGAACGGGCCGCGGCGCTGGCCGAAGGGGAACCGGCGGCCGGGGCGCGGGTGTTCGCCGCCCTGGCCGTCGGGCACTGCTACCACGCCGACGCCGGGGTGTCGGCCGGGTACCTCGAACGGGCGGCACGGTTGGCCGAGGCCGCCGGTGACCGCGACGTCGTGGCCGACGTGCTGATGGGCCGGTTGATCACCTACTCCGGGGTGGGCGTCTACAGCCATCGGACCGTGGAGTGGGCCGCGGAGCTGAACGCGCTGGGCCACAGCAGATCCCGTGAGGACACCGTGATCGCGCATTCGGTGGCCACCATGGCGGCGGTCAACCTCGCGGATCTCGACGCGGCCAAACTGCATCTGCAGGAGGGCATCTCGGGCAGTGAGGAGCTGCGTCTGCCGGTGCTGCGGGCGCAGCTGCGCTGGATGGAGGCGGTGCTGGCGGTGTGGCACGGAGACTTCGCGGAGGCGGAGCGCCACCACCGGATCGCGGCGGAGGTCCACGAGCAGACCGAACTGTACGAGGCCGGCAGCGGATTGGTGGCCGCGGTGACGTTGATCCGCGAGAAGGGTGAACCGGTCGCACCGGGCTGGCCGGGGCTGCGGGCCGACTCCGAGAGTGGGGGCCAGGGGATGGTGGGGCTGGTCCACACCGCGTTGCTCACCGTCGACCGCGGGGACGACGCGCGGGCGCAGGCGCTGGCCCGGTTGCAGGAGTGGCACGCCGCGCCGTACCGGCCGCACGTGTGGACCGCGCTCGGCCACGCGGTGCTGCTGGCGCATCTGGCGTGCGACTACGGGTTCGCCGAGTTCGCACCGACGCTGATGGACCGGCTTGTTCCGTTCTCCGACCGGGTCGCGGTGATCGGGCAGGTCGGTGTGGTCGGGCCCGTCGCCCTGGCCACGGCGCGCCTGCACGCCCTGATGGGCGACACCGACCGCGCACTGGGTGACCTCGCCGAGGCGGAGGACATTGCGGCCAGGACCGGGGCGGCCCCGGCACTGCTGCGCTGCCGCCTGTTGCGCTGCGAACTCACCGACGCCGGTCCGCAGCGGCAGGCGGCGGCACGGGCGCTCGCCGCCGACGCCGATGCGCTGGGCATGCGCGGGGTCGCCGAATCGGCACGTCGGCTCGCGTGAGCGGGCTTGGAGGCCACTTGGCACGGCGCTCCAAGCCGACACCAAGCACCTTCCCGCACGGTGGGCACCGACTTCGAGCACAGTGCCGTGAAAGGACCATCGAATGACCATGACCGACGTCGCCCGCGACGACCTCGCCGACCCCGTGGCCGCCATCCGGGACCATGTGTCCGCGCCGGTGGCGATGCCGGGGGAGGCGGGCTACGAGCGGTGCACTCCGTGGAACGTCGCTGCCGACGTGCGGCCCGCCGCGGTGGTCCTCGCGACGTCGACGCCGGATGTCGCCGACACCGTCCGGTTCGCCGCCGCGCACGGTCTGCGGGCGACGGTGCAGGCGACCGGGCACGGGGCGACCGTGGTGGACCCGAGCACGATCCTGATCGTCACCGCGGGGATGACCGCCTGCGCCGTCGACGCGTTGAACCGCACCGCGCGGGTCGGGGCGGGGGTGCGGTGGCAGCAGGTGCTGGACGCGGCCTGCCCGTACGGCCTGGCGCCGGTGGTCGGATCGGCGCCCGGGGTGGGGGTCGTGGGCTTTCTGACCGGTGGCGGTATCGGACCGCTGGTGCGCACGGTGGGGGCGTCGTCGGACCACGTGCGGGCATTCGAATTGGTCACGGGCACAGGCGAGGTGCTGCGGGTGACGCCCGACGAGCATGCCGACCTGTTCTGGGGTCTGCGTGGCGGCAAGGCGACGCTGGGCATCGTCACCTCGGTGGAGTTCGACCTGCTGCCGATTCCCGAGTTCTTCGGCGGGGCAATTTACTTCGACGGCGCTGACGCGCCCGCGGTGCTGCGGGCGTGGGCGGACTGGTGCGGCGGTCTGCCCGAGACCGTGAACACCTCGATTGCGCTGCAACAGCTTCCGCCCCTGCCGGGGGTGCCGGAGCCGTTGGCGGGCCGGTTGACGGTGGCGGTGCGGTATGCGGCGCTCGGTGACTTCGCGGAGGCCGAGCGCATCCTGGCGCCGATGCGAGCGGTGGCGCCTGCGTTGATGGACACCGTCGGGGTGCTGCCGTATGCGGCGATCGGTGCGGTGCACGCCGACCCGGTCGATCCGATGCCAGTGCACGAGGATCACACGCTGCTGCACAGCTTCGACCCGGCGGCCGCCGCGGCGCTGCTGGCCGTCGCGGGGCCGGGTTCGGAGTCGGTGCAGGTGATCGTGGAGGTGCGCCAGCTCGGTGGGGCGCTGACGCGCGAGCCGCAGCACCGCAGCGCGCTGTGCCATCGCGACGCGGCGTTCGCGCTGACGACCATCGGGGCGCTGATGCCGCAGATCGCCGGGGTGGTGCCAGCACACGCCGCGGCGGTGATGACGTCGCTGGCGCCCTGGTCGACGGGTGGACAGCTGCCGAACTTCGCACCGTCGAGCGATCCGGGCCGCGCGGCACGCGTTTACACCGACGACGTCAGGCACTGGCTAGCCGCGCTGGCCGAGCGCTACGACCCGGCAGGGGTGTTCCGCACCGGCCAGGTCGTCCGCACCTAGCCTTTGACCGCGAGCGTGCGCGTCTGCTCCGCGACGCGCCGCTCGCGGTGCGCACTCTGCGCACGGTCGCGGCCGGGCGACGGTGCTCAAAGTGCTGGTAGGCGCCCGATTTGGAATACCAAGCCGGGCTTGGGTAACCTCTTGTTCACCAACGCGGGGTGGAGCAGCTCGGTAGCTCGCTGGGCTCATAACCCAGAGGTCGCAGGTTCGAATCCTGTCCCCGCTACCAGGTAAAACGGCCCCCGGAGACCACTCCGGGGGCCGTTTTCACATCGTGGCCTCGTTCCCCCCGATAGCGGTGCCCGTATCTAGGCAGTCCGGGCCTGAAACTCCTCCAGTCGCCGCTCGATGACCGTCCCGGCTGGGAACGCCGAAGCGATCGTCAGGTTGTCGTCGACGACGTCTGCGGCCCATTCCTGTGGCCACCCGCCATCGGCCAGGCTTGTTTGCATCGCAATGATCAGTTCGTCGCGACTGAAACCGACCTCCACCACCTCCGCCGTTGTCGTCGCGCGGTGGGACGCCACGCCGGCGAAGCCACGGCCGCATCCGCAGCCGCCGTCAGGGTTACGCCGGTCGCGGTCGCACGGTTCTTGGACCCACACGAGTTCGCCTGGGACGCAGTAGTCGTAGTCGTTGCTGCGGGTGCCCTGCGTAAGTTTTGTCGCCACCAAAATCTTCATTCTCCGACCTCCTGCGCGGTTTGTGCCGACGTTACGAGTCCCCACCGACAGTTCGGGTCAGGGCGAAGCCCATGCATCGCCGCGACGGCATCTAACGTGGCGTCGCCGCCGAGATCGCGCTGGAACAGGTCGAGAACTCGATCGGCTACATCGTCGGCACGAGGGCGGGCTTGCCCGACGGCAAGAGCCTCACGTTCGACCTCACCGGCCCACGGACGGGCCGCGCGGGTCGACCACGTCGAGCGCCCGGACGTCACAGTGACGACGGACGACTCCACGACGTTCATTCAGCTCGCGTGTGGACGCATCGACCCGCAGCCCCAGATCGACTCCGGTGCGATCAGCTGGACGGGCGACGACGAACTCGGCGACCGCGCCGCCCGCAACTGAGGTTCACGATGTGACCAATCATCCTGTCTCCGTCGACTTCCACTTCGACGTGATGTGTCCGTTCGCGTACCAGACTTCGCGGTGGATACGCGAGGTGCGCGCGCTGACCGGCCTGGGCGCTAGCAGAAGGCTTTTTGTGCGCCCGGCTGCGATCGAAATGCGCTGCGCGTCAAGCCGGCGGCAAAGGTGGCGGCGGCGGTGGCGGTGGCGGTAGCGGTGGCGGCGGAGGTGGGGGTGGCGCCGGCCACGGCACCATTATCGGCGGCAGTCCCGGGATCTCGATGACGTTGGGCGGTGGGACCGACGGGGGCGTTGCCTCCACTGGAGGGGGCGCGCTCGGAGCAGCGGGCGCGCTCCGGGGCGGCGGCTGGTACACCGGCGCGGGGACGTATCCGGTGCTGGTGTTGATCGTGATGATCGTGCCGGGAATTGTCCTGCCCCTCGGGGTCGTACCGACGACGCTTCCCTTCGCGGAGGAGCTGTTCACCGCAGTCGGTTCGGCTGCGACCTGAAAGCCTGCGTCTGACAACTTCTTTCGCGCTTCGTCGAGCTTCATTCCGGCGACACTCGGTACCTCGCTGCCGGGGCCGCCGTCGACGTAGCGCGGATCGGTGGGTGGCATGGCGATCGGGCCGAAATCATTGGCGATCGGCTTCATCGCCTTGAACCAGGTGAGGGCCGGTTCCGTTCCGCCGTAGAGGTTTCCGTCACCACACTCACGCAAAGGATACGAGCACAGACCCGACGGAGTCGGGGAGTCGTCGAAGATGTAATTCGCGGCGGCGTACTGATTGGTGAAGCCGAGGAATGCCGACGACCGGTGCGACTCGGTGGTGCCGGTCTTGCCCGACATCGGCAGGTCCCATCCGACCGAGCCCGCGGCGCCGGTGGCGGTTCCGCCGGTGTGATCCTTGCCCAGCGCATTGGCCATCGTGTTGGCGAGCCCCTCGGGGACGACCTGCTCGCATGGCGCCGCTGCGAGGGCCACCTCATGGCCGTTGCGGTCGAAGATCTTGTCGATCGGGCTGGGCGGGCACCATACTCCTCCCGAGGCCAGTGTCGCGGCCACGTTGGCCAATTCGAGCCCGTCGAGGGGCAGCGGGCCGAGCGTGAAGGATCCGATGTTCTGCCGCTTCACGAAATCGGCGAGGCTCTCGTGGCTCTCGGGGTCGTAGACGCGGGCGGAGCCCGGCTCGGCGTAGGACCGCAGCCCCAGCCGGACCGCCATGTCCACCGCGCGGGGGACACCGATCTGCGAGATCAGTTTGGCGAACGCGGTGTTGGGTGATTTCGCCAGCGCATCGGTCACGTTCATCTGGCCGGCGTACTGGGACACGTTCCTCACACACCAGGTTTTCGCCGGACATCCGGGTTCGGTGGTGTCGCCCAGGCCGGTGGCCCGGAACGTCTGCGGCACATCGAGGGTGGCGTTGATGCCCAACCCCATCTCCAGCGCCGCGGCCGTGGTGAAGATCTTGAAGATCGAGCCGGCGCCGTCGCCGACGAGAGAGAACGGCTGCGGCTGCACCGTCTGGGCGGCGTCGGCGTCCAGCCCGTAGCTGCGGCTGTCGGCCATCGCGGCGAGGCGGTGCGCGTCTTTGCCCGGCCTGAGCACGCTCATCACGCTGGCGACGCCGACGGCGGTGGGGTCGGCGAATTGGTCGACGGCGTTCTTGACGCTGTCCTGGACCTTCGGGTCGAGGGTGGTGCGGATCAGGTAGCCGTTGCGGGCCACGTCCTCCACGCTCAGACCCGCTCCGGCCAGGTACTGCAGCGCGTATTCGCAGAAGAACGCGCGATCACCGGCGGCGATGCAACCCTGCGGCAGCGCCGCGGGTTGCGGCAGTATGCCCAGCGGTGCGGACTTGGCGGCGCGGAGTTCCTCGGCCTTATCGGGCAGGTTCTCGATCATGGTGTTGAGCACCAGGTTTCGCCGTTCCATCGCGGCATCGGGATGTGTGTACGGGTCCAGCGAGCTGGGGGAGCGGACCATCCCGGCCAACAGCGCAGCCTGCTGCCAGTTGAGGTCGCCGGCATCGATGCCGAAGTAGGTCTTCGCGGCGTCCTGAACACCGAACGCGCCGTTGCCGAACGACACCAGGTTCAGGTACCGGGCCAGGACCTCCGCCTTGGGGAGCGCGGCGTCCATGGCCAGGGCCGCCCGGATCTCGCGGAGTTTGCGGGCCGGGGTGTTCTCCACCGCGGTGCGCCGGTCCGCGCTGGTCTGCGCCTTCACCAGGAGGTTGAAGTTCTTGACGTACTGCTGCTCGAGCGTCGACCCACCGCGGGTGGTTGCGGCGCCCTGCAGATAACCCGCCAGGCCGGTCAGGGTGCCCTGCCAATCGACGCCGTTGTGCTCACTGAAACGCTTGTCCTCGATCGAGATGATCGCCAGTTTCATCGTGTTGGCGATCCGATTGCTGGGAACCACCCAGCGGCGCTGCTCGTACAGCCATGCGATGGGGTTCCCTGCTTCGTCCACCATGGTGGAGACGATCGGTGCCGCACCCTCGAGCAGTTGCGTGAATTCGTCGGTGGCCGAATCGGATACGCGCAGGATAGCCGTCCCGGCGCCGCCGACGAACGGGAACATCAACGCCGCGGCGAGCAGCCCGGCGGCGAGGCAGCAGCCCGCCAGTCTGGCGAGCGCTTCCCACTTTGCCCGGCGCTGGGCGCGCATAGCGTCAGCTTAGGACGGTTCACGGGAGCTGACAGCGGATTGCAGCGGTCCATTGGTGTCGTTGAGCCCGGCACCCGCCGGTGCCACAATCGACGTATGGACTCGGGCCCGCTGGGCCGGAGACCGGTTGGACTCCGCTTCGAGCTCGACACGCTGACAGCGACGTGCCGCGTACCCCGTCGGCTTCCGCCCGATGAGCGATCAACCGTGACAACGAACCCATCGTGGAGAGCCTGCGGCCGCCGATGCAATGCCGCAAAGGCGCCGCCGGGCGGAATGGAGTCATCATGATCACCCTCTACGCGGTGGCCGGCGCCGTCGCGCTGTTACTGCTTTGTCTCATGTCCAACGTGCGCGTGATCCAACAGTTCGAACGCGGCGTGGTGTACCGGTTCGGGCGGGTGCAATCCCGGGTGCGCGAGCCCGGGCTCACACTGCTGGTCCCGGTCGCTGACCGCCTGCAGAAGGTGAACATGCAGATCATCACGATGCCGGTACCCGCGCAGGACGGCATCACGCGCGACAACGTGACCGTCCGGGTGGATGCGGTCATCTACTTCAAGGTGGCCGATCCTGTACGGGCGGCCGTCGACGTCCAGGAGTACATCTCGGCCGTCGGGCAGGTCGCGCAGACGTCGCTGCGGTCGATCATCGGCAAGAGCAACCTCGATGACCTGCTGTCCAATCGGGAGCACCTCAATCAGGGCCTGGAGTTGATGATCGACAGCCCGGCGCTGGGCTGGGGAATCCACATCGACCGCGTCGAGATCAAGGACGTGGTTCTGCCTGACTCCATGAAGCGGTCGATCGCCCGCCAGGCCGAGGCCGAGCGGGAGCGACGGGCCAGGGTCATCACCGCTGACGGCGAACTGCAGGCCTCGCAGAAGCTGGCCGCCGCGGCCGGCGTGATGTCCGAGAAACCCGCGGCACTGCAACTGCGGCTTCTGCAGACCGTCGTGGAGGTGGCGGCGGAGAAGAACTCGACCCTGGTGCTGCCCTTCCCCGTCGAACTGCTTCGCTTTCTGGAACGGTCGACGCCGCAGGCGCAGGGCGCGGGCTCGGCCGAGGATGACGCGTCGCACTCGGACGCCGACGTTCAGGCTGCGCTCACGGCGTCGCTTTCCGACATATCGTCGGCACTGACCCAGTCTCAACGCGAGGCCAGAATGGCGACCTGACGGTTGCAAACCCTGGGCTGGACGAGGGCGTGTTCTATTATCTGCGTATGGATGCAGATAGCGCGCGATGTGGGCGACGCCTACCCGAGGACGAGGCCAACCTCGTGGCCGAGGTCTTCCGGATGCTGGCCGACCCCACGCGCGTGCAGATCCTCTGGGCGCTGGCCCACAGCGAGAAGTCCGTCAACGACCTCGCCACCCACGTCGGCAAGGCGGCCTCCTCGGTGTCGCAGCACCTGGCGAAACTGCGCATGGCGCGTCTGGTCCGCACCCGCCGCGAGGGCACCACGATCTTCTACAGCCTGGACAACGACCACGTCGCGCAGTTGGTCACCGACGCGGTCTTCAACGCCGAGCATGCCGGACCCGGCGTCCCCGCCCATCACCGCGATGCGTCCGATCTCGCCGCCCTGCACGCCGACGTCCCCGCGGCGAAGGCCTCGAAGAACGGGCGGCGGAGATGACCCACGAAGCCAGGCGTGCGAACCACCACCACCATCACCATCACGACCACTCACACGACGGTCGCGGCGGCAAGGTGGGCGCCGCGCTCCGCGAGGTGTTCGCACCGCACAGCCACGACGCCTCCGACAGCATCGACGACGCCCTGGAATCCAGCGCCGCAGGCATCCGGGCCGTCAAGATCAGCCTGCTCGCACTCGGCGCAACGGCGTTGGCGCAGTTGGCGATCGTCACGGTCTCCGGGTCGGTCGCACTACTCGCCGACACCATCCACAACTTCTCCGACGCGCTGACCGCCATCCCGCTGTGGATCGCGTTCGTGGTCGGCACCAGGGCGGCCACCCGCCGCTACACCTACGGATTCGGGCGAGCCGAGGACATCGCCGGACTGTTCGTCGTCGCGATGATCGCCCTGTCGGCCATCGTCGCCGGGGTCGAGTCGGTCCGCCGCCTCATCAACCCCGTGCCGATCGACCATGTCGGCTGGGTGGCCGCTGCCGGTCTGGTCGGGTTCGTCGGCAACGAACTCGTTGCCCTGTACCGCATCCGCGTCGGGCGCCGCATCGGCTCGGTCGCGCTGGTCGCGGACGGACTGCACGCGCGCACCGACGGATTCACCTCGCTGGCAGTGCTTTTCGGGGCCGGCGGGGTCGCCCTGGGATTCCCGCTGGCCGACCCCATCATCGGCCTGGTCATCACCGCGGCCATCCTCGCCGTGCTGCGGACCGCGGTGCGGGACGTCTTCCGCCGCCTCATGGACGGGGTGGAACCGGAACTGGTCGACAAGGCCGAGGCCGCCCTGGCCGCCGAGCCCGGCGTCACCGAGGTGCGTGCCGTGCGGATGCGGTGGATCGGCCACCGCCTGCACGCCGACGCCGAACTCGACATCGACCCCGCCACCAGCCTCGCCGACGCCCACCGCATCGCCCACGAGGCCGAACACACGCTCACCCACGCCGTGCCGAAACTCTCCTCGGCCTTCGTGCACGCCTACCCGGCGAATCGGGACCGCTAGCGCGTCAACCCCAGCAGCGGGGGAACCAGGTAGCGGCGCGCGAACGACCGGGCGGCGTCGTCGTCGCCGAGTGCGACGTTCTGCGACGGCGTCAGCACGAACGAGACAATGATCCGGACGGTGACCTCGGCGACCTCGAGCAGCTCGATCTGCGTGCGGCTGTCGTCGGGCAGCGCCACCGCCAGCTGGTGGGCCAGGAACGACGAGGCCGTCCGGACGACGCCGTCGCCCTCGACGGTCAGGAACGGCAGCACGGTCTCGGGTTCGGTGGCGAGCAACCGTTGCAGCAGCGCATGGTCGCGCAGCGTCGTGAGCGTGAACACGAACCCCTCGGCCAGCTTGTCCTCCGCGTCGGCGTAGCCGCCGGCCTCGGCGGCGAGGTCGGAGAGGAACCGCTCGAGTTCGCGCAGCAGCACCGCCTCGACGATGGCGTCCTTGTTGGCGAAGTTGCGGTACAGCGTGACCCGGGCGAGCCCGGATCGGCGGGTGATGTCCTCCACGGTGGAACGACGAATCCCCAGGAGCTCGAACTGCTTCAGCGCCGCGTCGAGGATGCGCTCGGCGTTGCCTTCGGCCGTCGGCGACCCGAAGCGTTGCACCGCCTTGGCGAGCAGCCCGCTGTACTTCATCGGTGTCTCCTCGACATGCGCCCGGCTGGGAAGGGTGGTGCTACGTCGAAGTGTAGGGCCTGGGTCGTTCGGTATTGATACAAACGAACCAAGAATGTATCTTCTGTTCACATAACACTGCGGTGCCCTGGACAACCGCGATCGGTAGGAGGCTTCTGATGGCCATGACTTCTTCGACGGGAACCGCTCCCAGTCGGGACGAATTCTCTGAGCGGCTGCTACGGGGGTCGGCCAAGAAGTCGTACGCCCCGGTCGTCGACATCGACTGGGATACGCCGGTCATCCCCGACACGTTCTTCATTCCACCCCGCATGGTGTCGCTCTACGGCACGCCGATGTGGGCGCAGATGACCCATGAGCAGCAGCTCGAGTTGTCGCGTCAGGAGTTCATCAACCTGCTGTCGGCCGGGGTCTGGTTCGAGAACATCCTCAACCAGGCGCTGCTGCGCGGCCTCATGCACGCCGACGTCACATCGCCGTCGACCCACTACTCGCTGACCGAACTCGGTGACGAGACCCGTCACATGGTCATGTTCGGCCGCGCCATCGAGGCCGTCGGCGGAAAACCGTTCCAGCCCAAGCGCGTTCAGCGCATGATCATCAACACGCTGCCCCTGGTGTTCCAGAAGTCGGTGCTGTGGATCGCCGCACTCGTCGGAGAGGAGATCTTCGACGCGCTGCAGCGGCAGATCCTCGACGATCCCGACGTGCAGCCGATCGTCCGCCGCATCATGCGGATCCACGTCACCGAGGAGGCGCGACACATCCAGTTCGCGCGCGACGGCGCACGCCGGGCCGTCCCCCGGATGCGGCCGGTCAATCGCTACCTGCTGGCCACGATTCATGGTGCGGGCGGACCGTTCTATCGCTACTTGTTCACCAACCGCGCGGTATATCGCCGCGTCGGGCTCGACGCCCGGGAGGCCCGCAGGCAGGCCCGCCGCAACCCGTACTTCCACGAGACCATGCGGTCCGGATTCGCACCGCTGGCGGCGTTCCTCGACGAGGTCGGGCTGATGAGCCGGATCGGCCGCCGGATGTGGAAGCGGAGCAACTTCCTGTGACCGTGGACGCCGACGGCGTGTTCGACGGTGCTGCCGAACTGGACATCTCCGGCGTGCGCTGTCCGGTCCGGGTCCGCCTCACCGGTCACCTGAGCCCCATCGACGGCCGGTACCACTGGCAGGGTCTCGCCTACGGCGCGCCGGACGACGTCCAGGCGGGCAAGCAGGCGCAGCTGTGGATCGGAAACCGCAGCACCGCAGTGCGTCTCGTGGAGAAGGTCCCGTCGGGGCAACTCATGGTCAGCGGTGTGGGAGCGCCTCCGTACGACCTCGCGGACCTCTGAAATCGCCGCGATTATCGTTTCCGCGCCGCGACAAATAAAATCGCGGGCAATGACCGATACCGCCACCGGTGTGTCGACGCTGGCCACCGGGCCGCAGGCAGACCGTATCTCCGCCGAAGCCCGACGTCGCAGGACGTTCGCGGTGATCAGCCACCCCGACGCCGGCAAGTCCACCCTGACCGAGGCGCTGGTGCTGCACGCCAAGGCGATCACCGAGGCGGGTGCGGTCCACGGCAAGGCCGGCCGCCGCGCCACGGTCTCGGACTGGATGGAGATGGAGAAGGCCCGCGGCATCTCGATCACCTCGACGGCCCTGCAGTTCCCATACCGCACCCAGGGCGGGGACACCTGCATCATCAACCTGCTCGACACCCCGGGCCACGCCGACTTCTCCGAGGACACCTACCGCGTGCTGACCGCGGTCGACTGCGCGGTGATGCTGATCGACGCCGCAAAGGGTCTCGAACCGCAGACGCTGAAACTCTTCCAGGTCTGCCGCCACCGGGGCATCCCGATCATCACCGTGGTGAACAAGTGGGACCGTCCGGGCCGCCACGCGCTGGAACTGATGGACGAGATCCACGACCGCATCCAGTTGCAGACCACGCCGTTGACCTGGCCGGTCGGTATCGCCGGCGATTTCAAGGGCGTTCTCGACCGGCGCAACGGCAACTTCATCCGGTTCACCCGCACCGCGGGCGGCGCCACCGCCGCCCCCGAGGAGCACATCGACGCCTCGCGTGCCCACGCTGCCGCGGGTGACGACTGGGACAACGCGGTGGAGGAGTCCGAGCTGTTGAGCGCCGACGGCGCCGACTTCGATCGGGATTCGTTCCTCAAGTGCACCTCGACGCCGGTCCTGTTCACCTCGGCCGTCCTCAACTTCGGGGTCAACCAACTCCTCGATGTGCTGGCCCAACTCGCGCCGTCACCGAGCGGTCAACTCGACGTCGACGGCAATCGGCGTGACGCCGCCGCACCGTTCAGCGCGTTCGTGTTCAAGGTCCAGGCGGGCATGGACTCCGCGCACCGCGACCGGATCGCCTACGCCCGGGTGTGCTCGGGCACCTTCGAGCGCGGCGAGGTCCTCACCCACGCCGCCACCGGGAAGCCGTTCGTCACCAAGTACGCGCAGTCGGTCTTCGGGCAGCAGCGCTCCACGCTGGACACCGCCTGGCCGGGTGACGTCATCGGGCTCGCCAACGCCGCCGCGCTGCGTCCGGGCGACACCCTGTACCGCGACATCCCGGTGCAGTACCCGCCGATCCCGAGCTTCTCTCCGGAACACTTCGCTGTCGCGCGGGGCACCGACCCCAGCAAGCACAAGCAGTTCCGTAAAGGCATCGAGCAGCTTGACCAGGAGGGCGTCATCCAGGTGCTGCGTTCGGACCGGCGCGGTGACCAGGCGCCGGTGTTCGCCGCCGTCGGTCCGATGCAGTTCGAGGTCGCCAGTCATCGGATGGCCGGTGAGTTCAACGCGCCGATCACACTCGAACCCCTGCCGTACACAGTGGCGCGCGTCGCCGACGCCGCCGACGCCGAGATCCTGCAGAAGCAGGCGTCGGTGGAGGTGTTCACCCGCACCGACGGGGTCGTCATCGCGGTGTTCTCCACCAAGTGGCGCCTCGAGAACGTCGAGCGCGAACTGCCCGGCGTGCGCCTGCGCTCACTGGTCGCCGCGGGCGACTAGACGTCCTGGCAGCGGCGTATCGTCCGGCCATGGCCGCAGAAGAAGTACCTCTGCTCGGTGCGGTGCGCCAGGCGCTCGACAGCGGGCATCCGCTGGACCTCCTGGGGCTGGCCAGCATGCTGATCCTGGCGACCACGTCCGGACCGGTCATATTGCCGCCGGAGTCCGAGGAGAAGCCGGCCGGCATCGGGGAACTCGTCGCGTCGCTCATCGACGTGGAGGTGCCCGAGACGACGGCGCTGCTGACCGTCCTCGGCGAGATGCTGGGTGAGGGCGACGCACTGGGCGCCCGCTGCAGGAACGCGGCCGCCGCGCGCCGCGACGCTGTTCCCGGTTGGCTCGCCGCGCTCGGGAGAACCTCCGTCCACCGGGCCGTGCGGATGACCCATGTGCTCGGTGACGGCGACGAGCTGCTTCTCGGTGTCCGGTTCGCCGACGGGCAGGAGATGACGTGCGTGGTGAACATCGACCACCTGGCGGGGTCGTCGGTCGGCGATGCGTTCTTCGTCCCGGACTCGGTCGCTGCCGTCCTGTCGGTCGCGGAAGCCGCGAACACCGATCCCGACACCACGTTCGACGACATCACCGTCGCCGATGCCCGGGCCGGCTTGCACGAAGCACTCGAACGTCCGCTGTCGGGACTCGAGTCGGCGGAGTCGGACACCTGGCCTGCCTGCCGTGCGCTGGTGCAGTGGCTCGGCCGGCTGATGCCGCCCGGCGGGTCGAGTTTCCTTGTCACGCAATGGAGTCCGGAGCAGGCGCGGGACGTCTGCACCCGCTTCCTCCGCTCTCCGGCCGGTGCGCCGTTCCGCGATCTGGAGCACCGCGTGCTCCTGTTGCACTGCCTGCAGGACGGGGACCCGTTGCGGTGGAGTGCGGCCCGGTTGAGCCGCCTTCTGGAGTCGGCGGTCGCCGAAGACGCCGTGCCGAGCGAAGCCCGGCTGGATCTGCCGGAGATGATGGCCGCGTTCGTGCCGTTCGCCCACGCCGAGGCAGGGATCAGCGACGAGTTGACCGCCGAGTCCGTCGCCGCCGTCGTGGAGGCGGCCGAGGACTACCGAACGGCCATCCGGCCTTGACGGCAGGCGCCCACGTCGGACCCGGCCGCTTGAGACTGCGAAAACGGGCTACCCGTCGAGGCAGCCATCGGATGCCCCCGCCGGTCAGGAGACGCGCATGAAGTTCGGAATCTCGACCTTCGTCAACGACGACAGCATCGACCCCGTCTCGCTGGCGCGCGCGGTCGAGGAACGGGGCTTCGCCTCGCTGCAGGTCGCCGAGCACACGCACATCCCCGCGAGCCGCGAGTCGCCCTACCCGGAGGGCGGGGACCTGCCCTCGGTCTACTACCGCACGCTGGACCCGTTCGTCACGCTCGCTGCCGCCGCCGCGGTGACGCAGAGAATCGAACTCTTCACGGGTATCGCGCTCCTCATCCAGCGGGATCCGATCATCACCGCCAAAGAAGCGGCCAGCATCGACCTGATCTCCGGCGGCCGGTTCGTGTTCGGCGTCGGCGCCGGCTGGAACATCGAGGAACTGCGCCACCACGGCACAGACCCGAAGACGCGCGGTGCCCTGCTCGACGAGCGCATCGAGGCCATCAAGGCGCTGTGGACCGACGAACCCGCCGAGTACCACGGCCGGTACGTCAACTTCGAACCGTCGTTCAGTCGCCCCAAACCGGTGCAGAAACCGCACCCGCCGATCTACATCGGCGGCAACTCCGATGCGACGGTCAAGCGGGTCATCCGGCACGGGGCCGGATGGATCTCCAACCCGCTGCCCGTCGAGCAGCTCACCAGACGCGTCGAGCAGATGCGCGACGGCGCGGGCCGCGACGTCCCGTTGGCGATGTTCGGCACACCACCCAAGCAGGAGTACTGGCGCGCCGCCGAGGATCTCGGGTTCGGTCAATTGGCGCTGCTGTTACCGACCAAGCCGCACGACGAATCATTGAGGCGGCTCGACGAATTCGCCGCGCTGGTCGAGCAGTACCGCGGCGGTCGCTGAACGGTCAGGCGTCGACCAGCACCGACGCCGCGCCGGCCATGTGCGCGCACACGGTGGCTGCCGCACTCTCCCCGTCACCGGCTTCGATCGCGTCGACGATCTCCAGGTGGCGTCGGGCGTCCATGTTCTTCAGCGCGCGGTCCACTCCGGCGAACATGATGGACATGCGGATGCTGCCCTCCAACGACGACCACGAGTGCAGCAGTGTCTCGTTGCCTGACAGATGACACAGCGTCCGGTGGAACCGTAGGTCGGCCTCGATCCGGTCCTCGAGATTGGAAGCGGCCCAACGATCCATCTCCTCGACCGCGTGCCGCAGAGCGGCGACCGCCTCGTTCCTGTCGGCGCGCGAGGCCAACGTCCTGGCGGCCACCGACTCCAGCGCGGCGCGCACCTCGAAGATGTCCCTTATCTCCTTGGCGTCGAGATGCCGCACCGACAGCCGGCCGCGGGCGCCCGCCGAGATCAGGCCCTCCTGCTGGAGCTGGCGCATCGCCTCGCGCAACGTGCCCCGACTGATCTGCAACGCCTCGGACAGCTCGGTTTCCACCAGGTGGGTGCCGGGTGTCAGCTGCCCGGTGGTGATGGCCCGGCGCAGCGCCGTCAGGGCCTGCTCACGGAGGCTGGTCTTCTCCAGCCGCAGCAGCGACGTCCCATCGACGGACATGATGCACTCCCTGACTGTCAACATTTGGCTGTCGACATCAAATGCTACAGCCGGGCACGTACCGTGGCCACGATCTGCGCGGTCGACAGGCCGTATCGGTCGTGCAGCGTCGGCAGAGCGCCGGCCGCGAGGAACTCGTCGGGCAGCGCGACAGGGGTGATCGATCTGCCGACTCCCCGCCTCACCGCGGCCGATGCCACCGTCTCGAAAAGGCCGCCGACGACGGTGTGGTTCTCGCACGTGAGTATTAGACGGTCGGTGTCGACCTGCGCGAGAACGGTTTCGGTGTCGAAGGGTTTGATCGTCGGGGTGTGCACCACGGCCACGTCGACGTTGTCGCCGGCCAACCGCTCCGCGGCCTGCAGCGCGCGCATCGTCATCAGGCCCGACGAGATCAGCACGACGTCGTTGCCGCCGCGCAGCACCTTCGCCTTACCGAGCTCGAAGCGGTAGTCGTACTCGTCGAGCACCGTCGGCACGTTGCCGCGCAGCAGCCGCAGATAGGTGGGTCCGGGATGGTCGGCCAGCTGTGGGACGGCTTGTTCGATGTCGACCGAATCGCAGGGGTCGACGATCGTCAGGTTCGGCATTCCCCGGAAAATCGCGATGTCCTCGGTCGCCTGGTGCGACGGACCGTATCCGGTCGTGAGGCCGGGCAACCCGCCGACGACGTTGACGTTGAGATTCGGTTCGGCGATGTCGAGGCAGATGAAGTCGTAGGCGCGGCGGGCGGCGAACACCGCGTACGTCGACGCGAACGGCACCAAACCCGTCTCGGCCATCCCCGCGGCCGCCCCGAACAGCAACTGCTCGGCCATCCCCATCTGGAAGAACCGCCCGGGGAACGCCTTCGCGAAGATGTGCATATCGGTGTACTTGCCCAGATCCGCGGTCAGGCCGACGATCCGGTCGTTCTCCTGGGCGGCGCGGACCAGTGCGTGACCGAACGGTGCTGGTGCGGTCTTCTGGCCCGGGTCGGCGAACGACGCGATCATCGCCGACGTCTTGAGCTTCTGTGGCGCAACGGATGTCATGCGGGCACTCCTCGGAAACCTTCGGTGAGCTGATCGCGGCAGATCTGCCACTCGTCAGCGTCGATGCGCATGAAGTGCGCTTTCTCTCTGTTCTCCAGCAGCGGCACACCGCGGCCGATCCTGGTGTCGCACAGGATGACCGACGGGCGGTCGGCCTCGGCGGCGATGCGGTCGAAGGCCCCCAGCAATTGCTCGACGTCGTTGCCGTCGACACGCTGGACGTACCAGCCGCACGCCGCCCACTTGTCGGCGACGGGTTCGGTGCGCAGCACCCCGGCGGTGGGCCCGTCGGCCTGCAGCGCGTTGATGTCGACCATGGCGATCAGGTTGCCGAGCCGATGGTGGGAGGCGCCCATCGCGGCCTCCCACGTCGACCCCTCGTCGAGCTCCCCGTCGGACAGGAAGTTGATCACCCGCGCCGGCGAGCCCTGATGCCGTAGTCCGAGGGCCATCCCGACCGCCACCGTCAGACCGTGGCCCAGCGACCCGCCGGAGATCTCCATACCCGGTGTGTAACTGGCCATTCCGGACATGGGCAGCCGCGAGTCGTCCGACCCGTAGCTCTCCAGTTCCTCGACCTCGACGATGCCGGCCTCCGCGAGGGCCGCATACAGGCCGATGGCGTAGTGCCCGGTCGAAAGCAGGAACCGGTCGCGTCCCTCCCAGTGAGGGTCGTCCGCTCGGTAGTTGAGCTGATCGACGTAGACGGTGGCGAGCATGTCGGCGGCTCCCAGTGCCTGGCCGACATAGCCCTGGCCCTGGGCCTCGCCCATGTTGAGGGCGTGGTGACGCATCCGGTAGGCAGCGTCGGCCACTCGTTGAGCCCGCATCACGCGGCCAGCGCGTGTGACTGGGCGTCGACGGCCTTGTCGGCGGCCTTGCGTTCGGCGGGACCCCATGTCTCGCGCGTCGCGAGTGCGGCCCACAGTCCGATCGCGGCGTAACCGGAGAACAGCAGCGCCGGACCCACCCAGCCGAACCCCTCGTACAGCAGGGTGGTGATGAACGGCGTGAAGCCGGAAACCATGGCCGAGATCTGGTAGGCCAGTGACGCCCCCGAGGCGCGGGTGTTGGCGGTGAACAGCTCGGGGAACCAGGCGCCCTGCGCGCCGGCGAGCGCGTTCTGGCAGACGCCGTACGAGACGGCGAAGGTGGCGATGATGAGCAGCATCAGACCGGTGTTCACCAGGACGAACATCAGCACGCCGAACGGAATCGCGAACGCGCACACGCCGATGTAGACGGGGCGGCGGCCGATCCGGTCGGTCAACCGGGCCCACGCCATCGTCGCGAAGATCCCGAGGAACGAGGCGATGCACAGCGCCACAAGGGTTTCCGTGGCGGTGGCAACGCCCGCGCTCTTGAGGTAGCTGATCATGTAGGTGATGGAAACGGCGTAGCCGGCCGTCTCCGCGATGCGCAGGCCGATACCGCGCACGATGTTGCGCCAATCCTTCTTGACGACCTCGACGATCGGCGCCTTGACGACCTTGCCCTCGTTCTTGACGTCCTCGAAGACCGGGGACTCGGGAACCTTGGCACGGATGACCAGGCCGACCATGACGAGCACGATGCTCGCGAGGAACGGTACGCGCCAGGCCCAGTCGCCGCCGAGGTGAACGCTGACCAGGAAGACCAGGTTGGCCAGCAGCAGTCCGACCGGGAACCCGGCCTGCACGATGCCGGTGTAGCGGCCCTTCTGCTTCCACGGCGCGTGTTCGTAGCTCATCAGGATCGCGCCGCCCCATTCGGCACCGAACGCCAAGCCCTGGATGATGCGGACGGTCACCAGAAGGATCGGGGCGAGGACGCCGACCGCGGCGTAGGTGGGCAGCAGGCCGATCGCGAAGGTGGCCAGGCCCATGACGATGAGCGAGGCGACCAGCACGGGCTTGCGGCCGACCTTGTCGCCGAGGTGACCGCCGATGATGCCGCCGAGCGGACGAGCGGCGAAGCCGACACCGAGCGTGGCGAAGGCGGCGAGCGTTCCGGCGACCGGACTGGAGTTGGGAAAGAAGGCGGTGCCGAAGTAGAGGGCGGCCGCGGTGCCGAACCCGATGAAGTCGTAGGTTTCGATCACTGCGCCGACACCGGAACCGATCGCGACCCGCTTGGCATCCGGTGTGCCGTTCACCGGGCCTCGCATCGTCAGAGCGTCATCGCTCATGGTGGTCATCCTTTCAAATGCTGCGCTAGCTGGTCTTGCAACCGGCGATCCACATCACTGTCGACGGTCAACAGTGCGATACGTCTCCTAGTGTGACCACGCGCACACCTCACTGTCAACAGTCAACACGCTGTGGATGTTGTGAGTTGACTGTTAACAGTCAACGCAGCTAGTGTGGTCACCATCACAGGAGGTGACATGACCCCGACAACGCTCCACTCGCGTCTCGGCTGCTCGACGATCAGCTTTCGGCACCAGGCCCTACCGCAGGCTCTGGAGACCATCGCCGGCCTGGGCTTCACCGAGATTGACCTCGGTGCGCTCCCCGGCGTCTGCGACCACGTGCCCTACGTCCTCGATGAGTCCGCCGTCGCCGACGTCGCCGCGGTGGTCGCAGCCTCAGGGCTCCGCGTGCGGTCCATCAACGGCGACGTCGGAGACCTCAACGCCGCGTTGACGCCGGCCGAACAGCGGGCCCGCACGCGCCACCTGGACATGCTCATCGCACTCGCCGCGGGGACCGGCGCCCGGGCGGTGGTGCTGCCCTGCGGCGCGCTCAGCCACGAACCGCTGCGCTCACTCGACGAGGACCTGGACCGGGTCGCCGACGGACTCGTCGCAGCCGCACATGTGGCCGCCGCCGGACGCGTCGAGCTGTGGACCGAGTCATTGCACTTCCATCGCCTGTGCTGCGACGTCGATCGGGCGCATGCGCTCACGAACCGCTTCGGACCGGAGGTGGGCATCGTGATGGACTTCAGCCACATCGTGGCCTCCGGTGCGGACCCCGTCGACTTCGTCGACCGGTTCGGGCCCCGCATCGCCCACGTCCACATCCGCGACGCGGTGCCCGGCAACATCAATTTCTCGGTCGGCAACGGCGCGGTGGATTTCGCCCGGGGGCTCAAGGCCCTCGCCGACGCCGGCTATCACGGGCATTTCTCGCTGGAACTCGAGACGCGCGACATCACCCATGACGAACGCCCCGCCGCGGCGATCCGCGCCGGGCGCTTCATTTCCGAACTGATCTGAGGAGACCCCATGCAGAACAAGACCGCCGTCATCACCGGAGCCACCTCCGACAAGGGCATCGGCATGGCCGTCGCCGAGCGCTACGCCCGCGAGGGCTGGGCCGTCGTGGTCCTCGACCTCGACGGGGAGAAGTCGGCGAAGGTGGCCGCCGAGATCGGCAACCGGTACGCGGTGCCGGCGTTCGGCCACGCCGTCGACGTGACCTCCGAGGACTCGGTCACCGCGGCGTACGACGCCGTCGCCGCCGAAGTCGCCTCGGGGAACCTGCCCCCGGTCGGCGCGCTGGCCAACATCGCCGGGATCACTTCGCCCGTCCCGTTCCTGGAGACGACGCTCGAGCTGTGGAACAAGGTGATGGCCGTCAACGCCACCGGTACCTATCTCGTCTCCAAGGCCTTCCTGCCCGCCATGGTCGACCAGGGCTGGGGCCGCATCGTCAACATGTCGTCGGTGTCCGCGCAGCGCGGCGGCGGGGTGTTCGGCAAGGTGCCGTATTCGTCGGCCAAGGCCGCGATCCTGGGCTTCACCAAGTCACTGGCGCGCGAGATCGCCGACACCGGCGTGACGGTCAATGCCGTCACACCAGGTGCCGTCGACACCAACATCCGCGTCGGCTCCACCGACGAGCAGGAAGCCAGGCTGGCCGCCGACATCCCCGTGGGTCGCACCGCCACCACTGACGAGGTGGCCGCGGTCATCACGTTCCTGTCCAGTCAGGACGCCGGCTACCTGACCGGGACGACCGTGGACATCAACGGCGGGAGCCACATTCACTAAGGCTCGCCGTCAGCGGCAGCGCAGCTGCCCATTCTTCGTCCGCCGAGTCGCCGGCCCACGCGATGTAGCCGTCGGGGCGCACCAGCACGGCCGGGCCGTCGTCGCTGCGTTCGGCCTGCTGTCCGTCGAACGAGTCCACGACGGCGGCACCTCTTTCGCGGACGAGCACGAAACCCGGTCTGCGGAGTAGTTCGGTGAGCCGTCCCCCGGACAACGGGATCTGGGTGGCACGGGTACCGACCAGACCGGTGCCGGGGTAGCGCAGGCCGGTTCCGGCGAAACTGCCCGCCACGGTGTCACGAATCGCCGGAATCCGAAGCAGCCCCGGCGCCAACAGGTTTCGGAGCCACCGCGCCGCCCGTGGGCGCAGCGTGATGCCCCGCGCCATCAGCCCGGACTGCCGCAGCACCCGTCGGCCGATCGGATGCCGTTCGGCGTGGTAGGTGTCGAGAAGGGCATCGGCCGCGCCGGCGAGGACCGCGTCGATCTTCCACGCGAGGTTTGCCGCGTCCTGGATGCCGGTGTTCATGCCCTGCCCGCCCATGGGGGAGTGCACATGCGCGGCGTCGCCGGCCAGGAACACGCGCCCGTGTCGGTACTGCGTGACCTGCCTTTCGTCGCAATGGAAGCGCGACGTCCAGCTGACATCCACCAGGCCCGGGTCGGCGCCGAACGCCCGCGCGAGCACCCGGCCGACCTCGGCGCCGTCGGCGGGCACGTCGTCGGGAACCTGATGGTGGCGGTCCCACACCATGGCCCGATACCAGGACTCGTCGGTGTCGCGGCGGTCGTAGGGGGCCAGGAATCCGAGCGCGTCGCGGGTGCTGCCCACGGTGAGACCCCTGCCGGCGGGGCCGTCGGCCAGCTTGACGTCGGCCAGAACGAGCGAGGACAGGATGGTCTTCCCCGGGAAGTCGACACCCAGCAGCGTGCGCACCGCGCTGTGGGCTCCGTCCGCGCCGACGACATAACCTGCGCGCCAGTGCAAGTCGTCTGCGGACTCCGGCGTCCGGGCGGTGACCGTCGCACCGTCGGCGTCCTGATCGATGCCCACGACCTCCACGCCCCGACGAATCGCGGCGCCGTGGTCCCGCGCGTAGCCCTCGAGGGCCCTGTCGATGTTGGTCTGCGGCGTGACCAACACGAACGGATACGGCGAGTCCAGGTGGCCGAGGTCGATCCGCGCGCCGGCGAAGAGCGACACCCCCGGCGCCCGGTGCCCGCGCGCGATCAGGTCGTCGGCGAGGCCCCGTGCGTCGAGAACCTCCAATGTCCGCGCCATGGTGGCGAACGCCCGGCTCGACGGGTTCGGCGCGGGGCGCTTCTCGAGCACCACGACGGTGCGGCCGGCGCGCGCGAGATCCCCCGCCGCGGTCAGGCCGGTCGGCCCGGCGCCGACGATGACGACGTCGACCGTGGCGGTCACCGGAGTTCCCCCTCCGGGTCGGGGTAGTACCGGCGGATGTCGTCCGGGGTGGCCTTGGCCTCGCGGTTGAAGACGAACCGACAGCCGGGCTGGCTGACGTGGGCCGCGTTCACGATCGCCTCGAACAACAGGGTGTTGCCTGCGACCAGGCGCACCCCGGCGCCGATCAGCACCGCGTCATAGTGCCTGGCGCTCAGCCAGATCCGGGCCTTGTCGGCTCCCGCATCGCCGAAGCCGATCAGGCAGTTGTCGACGCGGTATCCGGCGGCGCGCAGCTCGTCGACGTTTCTGTCGTTCGCGGCGCGCAGCGTCTCCTTCGACAGGTTCGGGAACTGGGCGAAGTCCGGAGAGGAGTAGTCGATCAGCTCGGGGTCGAGCCCGATCTGGATGGCGGTGACGGTCATCGCGGAATCCCCCGACAGGTAAGTCAACAAGTGTTGACAACGACGGTAGGCGGGGCGCGGCGTCGTGTCAACAAGTGTTGACAACGGCGGTGTATAGGTGGCCGCGCAGCGCTCAGAACGCGGCGTCGGGGACCTCCATCAGGCCCAGATCGATCGATTCCACGGCGCCGCGCAGCGCCGTGAGGTGGGGGAGAACGTTCGCCGCGAAGAACGCCGCGGTGGCGATCTTGCCTCGGTAGAAGGGTTCATCCGGCAGATGGTGGGCCAGGGCCTTCTGCGCCGCGTCCGCCTGCACGAGCAACCTCCAGCCGATGAGCAGGTCGCCGACGGCAAGCAGGTACGGCACCGACTGCATGCCGATCTTGTAGATCTGCGGCGGATGCTCGGACGCCGAGAGCAGGTAGCCGGTGAGCGCGGTCGTCATCGCCTGCACGTCTTCCAGTGCGATGCGGACGCTTTCGGCCTGCTTCTTCAGGCCGGTGTCGGCCGTGTCGACGGTGTGGCTGATCTGAGACGTCACATGCGCCAGCGCCGCGCCGCCGTCGCGGACGACCTTGCGGAAGAAGAAGTCGAGGGCCTGAATGGCGGTGGTGCCCTCGTAGAGCGAGTCGATCTTGGCGTCGCGGACGTACTGCTCGATGGGGTAGTCCTGCAGGTAACCGGATCCGCCGAGGGTCTGGAGTGACTCGGTGAGGATGCTGTAGGCCCGCTCCGAGCCGACACCTTTGAGGATCGGCAGCAGCAGATCGTCGACGCGGTGGGCCATTCCGGGATCCGCACCCGAGACATGCTGTGCCACATCGGCGTTCTGGTGAGCGGCCGCATACAGGTACAGGGCCCGCAGCCCTTCGGCATACGCCTTCTGCGTCATCAGGCTGCGGCGCACGTCGGGATGCCTGATGATGGCGACCCGCGGCGCGGTCTTGTCGGTCATATGCGTCATGTCGGCGCCCTGCACTCTGGCCTTCGCGTAGGCGAGTGCGTTGAGGTAGCCGGTCGACAGTGTGCCCGCCGATTTGACGCCGATGGTCATCCGGGCGTGCTCGATGACGGTGAACATCTGCGCGATGCCGTTGTGGACGTCGCCGACGAGGTACCCGACAGCCGGTATGCCGTGCGCACCGAAGGTGAGTTCGCATGTGGGCGAGGACTTCAGGCCCATCTTGTGTTCCAGCCCGGTCGCGAAAACGCCGTTACGCGGTCCGAGTTCGAGCGTATCGGGATCGAAGAGATACTTCGGCACGTAGAACAGGCTCAGTCCCTTGGTGCCCGGCCCGGCGCCCTCCGGTCGGGCCAGCACCAGGTGGAAGATGTTCTCGGCGGAGTCCCCGACATCGCCGCCGGAGATGAAGATCTTGACGCCCTCGATGTGCCAGGTGCCGTCCGGTTGCGCTGTCGCCCGGGCACGACCCGCGCCGACGTCGGAACCCGCGTCGGGCTCTGTGAGCACCATGGTGGCAGCCCAGCCGCGTTCCAGCCCGCCTGCGGCCC
This sequence comes from Mycobacterium sp. IS-1496, assembly GCF_001499995.1. Lineage (GTDB taxonomy): Bacteria > Actinomycetota > Actinomycetes > Mycobacteriales > Mycobacteriaceae > Mycobacterium. Next base: position 44,860 of record NZ_LQIU01000023.1, on the reverse strand, counting down.
AATGCCTTTGCTGTTCAGTGCCCTCGACGGCGAGCGCCTGGGCCATGGTCGGCCCGAGGGCCCAGAAGAACGCTGCCGACGGGTTCGCGCACACCAGCATCTCCTGGATCGCCCAGGCCAGCGCGGCGGGAGCGGGAACGCCGCCGATCTCCTCGGCGAGGCCGACGCGCCACCATTCGGCGGCCTTGACCGCCCGCACCGATGCGGCCAGGGGCGGAGGTACCGACACGGTGTGGGTCACGGGGTCGAGCACCGGTGGATTGCGGTCGGCATCGGCGAACGAGTCGGCGAGCGGGCCCTCCGCCAGTCGGGCCACCTCGTCGAGCATCGTCCGGGCCGTTTCCTCGTCGAGGTCGCCGTAGCCACCGGAGTCGAGGATCTCGCCGAGGCTCAGCACCTCGAAGAGGTTGAACGCGATGTCGCGCACGTTGGCGATGTAGTGGCCCATGGGTCATCCCCGATCCTGCGAGATGGGGATAAGTGTCGGTGACCACGGAAGACGTACGCAACCGTAACCTACGGTGACGCAACCGAAGGGTCCCAGGTCGCGCCAGGGCGCTGTGATGCAGATCACATTGGCCGTGGGTCGCGCCCGCTCCGCTTGGGATCCCCACCCGCCGGGTACAGGCGTGCGAACACATGACTGCGGAGGGGTGGCGTTGTCGACGGACCTGCACTGTCCCAAACGCATGGAGTTCGGCCCCTGCGGCGGTGTCCGGCCCGACGGGCAGTGCGAGATGCGCGACGGCCCCTGTGCGTTCCCCGATGTCGTGCCGTGGTCGGGCGTCGAACCGGCACCGCGTCCGGCGCAGGCCCCGCTGGTGCTCACCGACTTCAGTTGCGCACCGTTCGACGAGTCCGACGTCGCGGCGACCGCCGCCATCCTGGCGCAGTCGTGTGACGCCGTGCTGGTGGGCGAGCACCAGAACCGACCGGATTTCCCACCCACTCTGATGGGCCGCCTGCTGCTCGAAGCCGGGGTGACGCCGTGGATCACCCTGTCGTGCCGCGACCGCAACCGCGTGGTCCTCGAGCAGGAGCTGCGCGGTCTGCGCACGCTCGGGGTCGGCACCGTGCTCTGCGTGACCGGTGACGGCCGCGGCTACGACGTGCGGCCGGACGTCACCCAGACCTTCGACCTCGACGGCCCCCGCCTGGTGTCGCTGGCCGCGTCGGTCGGCATGGTGCCTGCCGTCCCGGAGACGCCGACCGCACCGCCGGTGCATGCCCGGCCGGCCCGCCTGGTCGAGAAACAGCGGGCCGGAGCGAGCCTCGCCGTGCTCAACCACGTGCCGTTCCCCGAGTCCATCGCCGAGTTCATGACCACGGCAGGGGCGGCCGGATTGTCGATTCCGGTGATCGCCGCGGTGGCGGTGTTCACCGACGTGGTGTCCGCCGCGGTCCTGCAGGGGCTGCCGGGCCTCGAACTCGACCAGTCGGTGGTCGACGAGGTCCTCGGTGCCGCCGATCCGGTGGCGGCCGGCATCGCGGCCGCCGTCGCCGAGGCGCGGGCGCTGCTGTCGATCGACGGTGTCGAGGGCGTCAACGTCTCCGGACTGGCGTCCGCCTCGGGCACCCGGGTGGGCGCGGAGATCAAGGCCGAGGTCGGCCGGCTCGTCAAAGCTGAGGTGGGGGCATGACGGAAGCGATGGACGCCGAATTCGACACGGTCGCCGAGTGGACGGCGCAGGTCGCCGCGGACCTGGGCCCGGACTACTACATCCCGGCCGGGTGCCGCGGCAGCGGCAGCCCGGCCGCCCTCGACTGGCTCATCGAGCAGTTGCAGTTGACGTCGGACGATTCGCTGCTCGACTGCGGGGCCGGTGTCGGCGGACCGGCCGCCTATGCCGCGGAAGCGGTGTCGCTGCGACCCCTGCTCGTCGAACCGGAGGCGGGCGCCTGCCGCGCCGCGCGAACCCTGTTCGGGTATCCCGTGATCCGTGCGGTCGGGTCGGCGCTGCCGCTGGCCGATGCCAGCGTCGACGCCGCCTGGTCGCTGGGCGTGCTGTGCACGACCCCGCACCAGCTCGAGCTGCTCTCCGAGATGCGCCGCACCGTGCGGCCGCCGGGCCGCATCGCGCTGCTCGCCTTCGTCTCGCGTGAGCCTTTGTTGACCAAACAGCCCGAGGGCAACCACTTCCCGGCGCGCGCAGAACTCATCGAGCTGATCGCCGGGGCCGGCCTCCGGATCGAGAAATGGCGCAGCACAGCCGATCTTCCCGCCATCCCGCAGGGATGGACCGACCGCGTCGACGCGGTCACCGACGCGCTCGCCGAGCGGCACGGGGAATCGCGGGCCTGGCAGCTGGCCGAACGGCAGAGCGGCCGGATCGCCGACCTGCTGGCCGAAGGCGCCGTCACGGGCGAGATGCTGGTGCTACGGCACGCGTGAGTGTCCGCGACTGATCCCGGACACGGCCGCCGACAGCTGCCCGTAGCGCTCCAGCTCCGTTCGCAGCGGCGCCAACACCAGTTCCTCGGCGACCCCGTCGACGCGTCGGTGCAACTCGGAGGCCACCTTCCGTCGCCGCCGCGCCGCACCCACTGCCACGAACGGCCGCACGAGGATTCGTAAGGCGAGTCCGAGGGCGAGCCCGCCCAGGAGCAGGACCGTCGGCAGCGCGAACGGACCGAGCGACGGAGCGTCCAGGTCGATCTGCAGGTACGCCAGCACGGCGAGCGCGCCCAGCCACACGCCTCCCGCGACGGCCACCGCGACGAGCAACCACTGCAGCGCCCCCACCAGCCGCCACCAACGCGGTGGCCGGGTCATCCCGAGATCGGCCCCGCCGACCGCCCGGTCGAGGGCGTCGGGGACCGATTCGGTGTGAGATCGCGCCGCCTCCCGCATGATTCGCGGCCACGGTGCGGGCAGCTGGTCCGACGCGGTGTCGGCCAGCGCGCGCACTGCGCTGTCGACGCCGGCGCGCGACGCAGCGGACCCCGAGGGCATCGACGTCCGCCGCAGGATCTCGCGCTGGGTGTCGGGGGCGTCGAGACCGAGACGGCGCAACGGATCCGGGCGGAGCTTGGGGATCCAGCGCACCGGCGGCCATCCCGTCGCGGCCAGACCGCGGCGGGTGTGGGCCCGGCCGACGGCGTCGACCACGGTGGGGACCGCCGCCGCACCGGCGAGGGCGTCGCGCAGATGCCGCTCGGCGTCCCGCAGAGCGGGTTGGGAGCCACGCGCGGGCACCAGCGGTGTGAGCCGGGCGGCCATCGCGTCGAGATCCGCGCTCACCCGAGCCGTCCTGGCCCGGTGGTCGGCCACGGTCGAGACGAGGAACTCGTGCAGTTCCGAGGCGCCGTCCGGTTTCACGGCGGAGGTGGCCAGTACCGGCACGCCGGTGAGGCCGTCCTCCGCGAGCAGTCGGTGCAGATCGTGCATGCACGATGCCAGATCGGGCAGGGCGAGTCGGTCGGCCTGGTTGAGCACGACCACCATCACCTCGCGGTGCGGCGCCAACGGACGCAGATACTCGTCGTGCAGCACGGCGTCGGCGTACTTCTGCGGGTCGAGCACCCAGACGAACGCGTCGACGAGCCGGATCAGCCGATCGACCTCGGCGCGGTGCGCCGCCTCGATGGAGTCGTGGTCGGGCAGATCGAGCAGGACGAGCCCGGACAGGTGTGGGTTGGCCGAGTCGCCGCCGGCCTGGCGGTTCCGAATCTCCAACCAGTCGAGGAGTTCCGTGGCGGGCGACGGTCCGAAGACGACGGCCTGTGTGGCAGACGTGGTCGGCCGCCGGATGCCCACCTGGGCCAACGGCGCGCCCGCCATCGCGTTGAACAACGACGACTTGCCGCTCCCGGTCGCACCCGCCAACGCCACGACGGTGTGCTCGCCGGACAACCGCAACCGGGTTCCGGCCCGCGCGTCGAGGTTGTGGACCTCGGCGAGCACGTCCTCGGGCAGCCGGCCGGCACCGAGCTCCGCCACCGACGACAGCGCGGCCAGCCGTTCGACGAGGCTCATTGCAGCACCGCGGCAACGTGATTCGCGGCCGCCCGCAGGTCGTCACCGCTCACCGCCGACGCCGCCGAGTCCAGTATCCAGTGATACCGCCCGGAATCCTCGGCCAACAACTGGCCGACGCGGGCGAGGAGTTCGTCACGCGCCTGGCGGGCCAGTCCGCGCACGGCCTGCTCGCCGAAGATCGCCTCCAGCACCTTCTGACTGGCCACGGTCGTCCCGCCGGCGACCGCGATCTCGGCACCGGTCAACCCGGCCGTCTGGCTGAACACGGCCAGCATCACGACCAGCCCCGCGCCGTTGACGCCGTAGGACGCCAACCGGGCCCCCGAGCGCTTCGACGCACCCTCGGTGCGGACGAGTTCGAGCACGAACCCCTCCCAATCGCGCACGAGCCGCTCGACGGCCTCGTGCAATCCCGGTGCGGGCCGGGCCAGTTCGTCGGTCAACAGCAGTGCGCCGGCCTGGTGCCGCGCCCAGCACGCGTAGGCCGCTTCGGCGGCGTCCTCGACCGCTGCGCGCACGACCGTGGCGATGCCGCTTTCCAGCGCCGACCCCAATTCCTCCACCGGGGTGGACCGGCCGGTGATCGCGGACACCATCCGGTCGCGGACGCGGCCGACGCGGGATTCCAGTCGGCGCAGGAACTCCCCGGTGCCGACCACGTCCTGCCAGCGCGCCAGCACCTCGCCGCGCAGCATCGCGCCGTCGCGGATCGCCTCGTCGACCCGTCCGAGGGCGCCGTCGTAGGACGACCGCACGCACGACTCCAACTGCGCGCGGACCTCGGCCTGTTCGTCGGCCGCACCGGCCAGGGCGTACGTTCGCGGGGCCAGGCTGCGCAGCGCACCGTCGAGGGTGTAGCGGACCACCGATGCCCGTTGCTCGGCGTCCGCGGTGAGCCCGCCGAGCCAGGCGCGGATCGGCGCGATCGACTTCTCCTTCAAGCGCCCGTTCCGAAGCGACTGCTCGGCGATCACGAACAGCGGCGCGCCGTTGAGCCCGCCCGCGGCGAGCATGTCCTGCAGATGGCTCGCCACGTCGTGGACGGCCTCCGGTGGGCAGCGGTCAAGAACGACGGCGATCGCCGTGCCCCGGTCCCGCGCTGTGTGCAGCAGGTGCCACGGGACGGCGTCGGCGTAGCGGGCCGCGGTGGTGAGGAAGATCCAGAGGTCCGCGGCGGCCAGCAACGTGGACGCGAGTTCGCGATTGCTGCTCACGACGCTGTCGATGTCCGGGGCGTCGAGCAGCGCGAGGCCGGGTCCGATGCCCGGGTGGGGCGCCAACCGCAGCCCGTCCGGACCGGCCGACCGCGGTAGCTGCGGAAGGATCCGGTCGTCGGTGAACCACTGCAGATCCGTCGGATGGCACACGATCACCGGGCCGCGGGTGGTCGGACGCAGGACGCCCGACTGGCTCACGTCGGCGCCGACCAGTGAGTTGATCAGCGTCGACTTGCCCGCGCCCGTCGACCCGCCGACCACCGCAAGCAGCGGGGCGTCGATACTGCGCAGCCGCGGGATCAGGTAATCCGAGAGCTGCCCGCTCAGCTGCCTGCGGTCGCGGTCCGCGGGCCATGCCGACGGCGCGGGGAGGGGGAACGTGGTGCGCTCGAGCGCCGCGCCGAGGGCGACCACCGCATCGAGGAGAGCCGTGGCCGCCGTCATCCCTTCAGCGTGCCTCACTCGGCCGTCGAGCGGACTGCTTTGACCGACCGGAACCCTTGCCGCATATACCCCCTGGGGGTATGGTGCGGGCTATGCACACACACGACCGCCACGACGCCGAGGGCAGCGTCAACACCATGGCGCTCAGCGCGACACTGCACTGCCTCACCGGGTGTGCCATCGGCGAGATCCTCGGCCTGATCATCGGAACCGCCGCCGGGTTGAGCAATCTGGCCACCATCGGACTCGCCGTCGCGCTGGCCTTCCTGTTCGGCTACGCACTGTCGACGTTGCCGCTGCTCAGAGCCGGTCTCACGGTCGGCGCCGCACTGAGTGTGGTGCTGGCTGCCGACACCCTGTCGATCCTGACCATGGAGATCGTCGACAACCTCGTCATGGCAGCCATCCCCGGTGCGATGAACGCCGGGTTGGTCAACGCGGTGTTCTGGGTGAGCATGATGATCGCCCTCGGCGCGGCCTTCCTCGCCGCCTACCCGGTCAACCGTTTCCTGCTCCGCCGAGGTAAAGGCCATGCGCTGACCCACGAGTACCACCACGGCGCAACGCACCCCAGCGGTGCCCGCCGGTTCATCCCGTCGTTCGGCACGGGCGCCCTGGCCGCCGCGATCATCGCGTTCATGCTCGGCGGTCTGGTGGTGTCGATCGCCGACCAACTCGGCGCCTCCGACGCAGGCGCGCACGCGCAGGCGGTCCGCCACGACACGAATTGACGCCCGTGTTTGTCCAGCTCAGAGGCGGTGCGGGAAGGTTTATCGCGGGTGAAGCGGTTTGCATGAACGAGCGCAGGGGTAGAGACCCGTCAGACGCACAACATCGTGGAGCTGAGAGGTATGAGTGGAAGACACCGGTCCCCCGAACCGATGACCCGACACCGCACGACGAACTGGCCCGTTGTCTTGGGCGGCTCACTGTCGTTCGCCGTGGCCTCGGCAGGCGTCCTCGCCGGTGCGATCGTGCACTTCTCGTCACCCGAACCGGCCGCCCCCGCGCCGCAGGCGCCCCAGGCCGCAGACAGCGCACCGGTCACCCAGAACGGAACGGTCATCGCCGTGACCGCCGATTCGGTCACCACCCGTAGCGACGACGGCCTCATCCAGACCTACCGGCTCACGCCGGACACCTATGCCGTGACGGCCGATCGCCGGCAGCCCGCCAGCCCGGCGGCGTCGTTCGCGGTCGACGATCGCGTATCGGTCTTCGCGACGGTGGAGGCCGGCCAGCAGGTCGCGACCGCGGTCGCCGACCAGGCCGCCGTCGGCCCGGACGGTCCGCCGATGGACTACCTCGCCGCCTCCTGAGCGCTCACCGCAGGGTGATGACGACTTTGCCCTTCGCGGTCCGGTCCTCCAGCGCCGCAATCGCTTCCGCGGCCCGTTCGAGCGGGTAGACATCGGGTTGTGGCGCCGACACCGCGCCGGAGGCCAGCAGCGGCTCGAGTTCGTCCCACTGTTCGCGCACATAGCCGGGATGCGCGAATGTCCAGGCGCCCCAACCCACTCCGACGACATCGACGTTGTTGAGCAGCAGCCGGTTCACCTTCACCGTGGGAATGTCACCGCCGGTGAAGCCGATCACCAACAGGCGTCCGCCGGGGGCGAGGGAGCGCAGTGAGTCGGTGAACCGGTCGCCGCCCACCGGGTCGACCACGACGTCGACACCACGGCCGCCGGTCAGTTCCTTGACCGCATCCTTGAAACCGTCGGCCAGCACGACCTCGTCGGCGCCCGCGGCTCGCGCCACCGGGATCTTCTCCTCGGTGCTGACCACGGCGATGGTGCGCCCGGCGCCGAACGCCGGAGCCAAACGCAGTGTCGACGTGCCGATTCCGCCGGCGGCACCGTGGACGAGGACGGTCTCGCCCTGGGCCAGCCGACCACGGGTGCGCAGCGCGCAGTGCACCGTCAGATCGTTGAACAACAGACCCGCGCCCGCCTCGAACGAGACGGCGTCGGGCAGCGGGAACACCCGATCCGGCGCCAGCGCAACGACTTCGGCCATCCCGCCGGACAGCATCGTCAGACCCGCCACCCGGTCGCCCGCGGACACCCCCGAATCGGCAGGCGCGCTACGCACCACACCGGCGATCTCCGCGCCCGGCGTGAACGGCAGATCCGGCTTGTACTGATAGAGCCCCCGGGTGAGCAGCGCGTCCGGGAACGCCACCCCGGCGGCGTGCACGTCGATCAGCACCGAATCCGCGCCGTCGGGCTCGTCGACATCGACGACCTGGACCGAACCCGGACCGTCCAACTGGGCAATCTGAACCGCGCGCATGGTCGCCTTCCTTCCGTCGACGGGAACCATTTAACATCCCGGGGTGATCGACGCCCGTGCCGCGGTACTGCTCCGAGCCGGGGCAGACCCCACCCTGGCCGATGTGGTCATCCGGCCGCCCGTCGGCGACGAGGTCCTGGTCCGCATCGACGCGGTGGGCATCTGCCACACCGACGTCAGCGTGGCCGCCCGCTGGCCGGACAGACGCCTGCCCATGGTGTTCGGTCACGAGGGCGCGGGCACCGTCGTGGCCTGCGGACCCGAGGCCGACCTGCCCACCGGACAGCCGGTGGTGCTCACCTTCGCCAGTTGTGGCCGGTGCTCCTTCTGCGCGGCGGGACAGCCCGCGTACTGCGAACGATCCACCGAACACAACATGCGCGGCGACGGGGCGGGGGAGTCGAGCGCCCTGCGTTTGGACGGCCAACCCGTCGCCGGCGGCTTCTTCGGGCAGTCCAGTCACGCCACCTATGCCCTTGCGCGCCAACGCAACACCGTGGCCGTCGACGGCGATCTCGATCCGGCGCTGGCCGCACCGCTCGGGTGCAGCGTGCAGACCGGGGTCGGCACCGTCCTCAACGCCCTGGCCGCGGGTCCCGAGGACACCGTGGTCGTGTTCGGCGCCGGCGCGGTCGGCCTGTCCGCCGTGATGGGTGCGCGCATCGCCGGGTGCCGCGCCATCGTCGCCGTCGACCCGGTCGCGCGCCGGCGGGAACTGGCCGCAGAACTCGGTGCCACCGCGACCGTCGACCCCGCCGGCGACGGCGTCGCGGCCGCCGTACTCGACGTGACCGGTGGCGGTGCGCACGCCGCCGTCGACACCACCGCGGCGCCCGACGTGCTCTCCGCCGCGCTCACCGTGCTGCGCCCGCGCGGCGCGCTGGCACTCGTCGGACTCGGCGCGCCCGTCGCACCGCTGCCGGTCGGGCTGATCATGGGTCGGGGTCTGACGGTGCGCGGCGTCGTCGAAGGCGACAGCGAACCCCACGCCTTCATCCCGCGTCTGGTCGCCCTCACGAGGTCCGGCGAACTGCCGCTAGACCGGTTGGTCACGACCTTCCCGTTCGAGAACTTCGATGCCGCCTGGTCGGCCGCCAAATCCGGGCGCGTTATCAAGCCGGTGCTCGTCACCGAGAGCTAGGCTGTAAAACCCGGCGACGTTGCCGGCACTGATGGGAGCACCCGTGAGCGGCGTACGACCAACCACCCGATTCGCTGCCGCGCGGGCCTTGCCGCCGAGCCGGGTGGTCCCCGTGCGCTCGGTCGACGGGGTGCGGTTGCACACCGAGGTCTTCGGGCCCGACGACGCTCCGCCGGTCGTCCTCGCCCACGGCATCACCTGCGCGATCCGGGTCTGGGCCTATCAGATCGCCGACCTCGCGCGCGATCACCGGGTGATCGCCTTCGACCATCGCGGACACGGGCGCAGCGGGGTACCGCCGCGGCGCGGCAACTACAGCCTCGACTATCTGGCCGCCGACCTCGACGCGGTGCTCGACGCGACCGTCGCCCCCGGCGAGCGGGCGGTGGTCGCGGGTCACTCGATGGGCGGGATCGCCATCACGAGCTGGGCCGAACGCTTCCCCGAGCGGGTGGCGCAACGTGCCGCGGGCGTCGCGCTGATCAACACCACCACCGGAGACCTGCTGCGCGACATCCAGTTCCTCCCCGTGCCGCACCGGCTGTCGGCGACGCGGGTCCGCGCCGCAGGCACCGTGATCAAGACGTTCGGCGCGGCACCCCTGCTCGCCGCGGCGCACCGGCCGGGCCGCCGCTTCGTCTCCGAGCTGGCCGTCGGCCGTGCCGCCGACCCCGCGGTCGCCGCGTTCGTGTTCGAACTGTTCGCCGGCACACCCGCCGCGGGTCGGGGCGGCTGGGCCAGGGTCCTGGTCGAATCTCTGGGTCCGCGCCACATCGGCCTGGAGAACCTGCACGTGCCGACGCTCGTGATCGGCAGCGACAAGGACCGCCTGCTGCCGATCACCTCCGCGAAGCGGATCGCCCAGACGGTGCCCAACCTCGCGGCGTTCCTCGAGCTGACCGGCGGCCACTGCGCGATCCTGGAACGCCCGGACGAGGTCAACGGCGCCCTGCGCAACCTGGTGGAGTCCGTGAGCGCGCCGCGCCGCGCCACGTCCTAACGCGACAACCGCTCGTGCACCTCGGCGGCGGCCCGCTGCCCCGAGCGCACCGCACCGTCGAGGAAGCCCGTCCACCGGTCCGCGGTTTCGGTTCCCGCCCAATGGATTCCGTCGGCCGGTGTGCGCAGCCACTGACCGTACGCCGTCCACGCGCCCGGTGGCACCGCCGCTGTCGGGCCGCCCGGCGCGAATGCCTCGGCACCCCACAGGTGGTCGACGTAGTCGATCGGCGCCGCGGCCGCGTCGCCGAACAGCGCCGCGAACCCGGCGAGCGCACGGGTGCGGCGCTCCTCGGGCGAGAGTACGTCGAACGCGGCGGCGTCGGTGAACCCGAGAAGGATCCCGGGCCCGTCGTCGGACGGGCTGACGTCGAAGGTGATGAACACCGGCCCCTCGTCGGACAGGGCCTCACCCGAACAGCCGCCCTCGCGCCAGAACGGTCGGTCGTAGGCCGCGTAGGCCTTGCTCAACCGGCCCTGCGGCCAGTGTGCGGCCAGGTCGGTGTAGCCGGCCGGTAGCCGCGGCTCGAACGTGATCGCCTCGCGGTGGGCGGGCGCGATCGCGACGATCACCGCGCGCGCCGTCGTGCGGCCGGTGTCGGTGTGCACGTGCAGCGTCCCGTCGGCGTCGCGCTCCACACGGCGCACCGGCGCGCCGGTCCGGACCCGGTCGCCCAGCTCCGCGGCCATCCGGGATGCGATCTCCTGGACGCCGCCCGGGAAGCGGTCCTGCTGCGCGCCGCCCTCGACGTCGAGCATGCATCCGATACCGCCGGCCGCCTTGACGTAGCGCGCGGCGTGCAGCATCGACACGGCATCGGGTTCGCACCCCCATGTCACCCGCGACATGATCGCCATCAGGTCGCGGGTGGAGGCACTCGCGTGCACCGAGCGCAGCCACTGTTCGAGGCTGAGGTCGTCGAGCCGGTGCGCGCTCGCCGCGGTCCACGGCGCGGCGAGCGGGATCTGCTTGCACAGCCGTTCGAAGCGCCATTGGATGCGGCTGACGTCGAGCAGTTCGATGATCGACAGCCGCGGGACCGTGCTGCGGTAGGAGCGCACCCGCCCGCGCCAGCGGATGAGGTTCTTGCCGCGGCTGTACGTGCGGACGGTGTCGCAGCCCAGCTCGGCCGCCAGCGCGGTGACCGCGTCCTGGGTCGGGCCGATGAACGTGGCGCCCAGGTCGACGGGGATGCCCGCGACCGTCGTGGTGTACGCCCGGCCGCCGACCCGGTCGCGTCCTTCGAACACCACGACGTCGTGGCCGCGGCGGGTGAGTTCGCGGGCCGCCGTGAGCCCGGCGAACCCGGCCCCCACCACGACGACGTCGGCGCCGGCCGGTGCAGTCATCCGACTAGGCTCTCACGTCGTGCAGGTGATGACGGCGCTGTTCGGGCCGACAGATGCGATCGAACGGGTCCACGCCCTGCGCGAGGCGGGCGCCGCCGGGGTGTTCACCTTCGAGGGACCCCACGACGTGTTCACCCCGCTGACGCTCGCCGCGACGGCCGGCGGGCTGGACCTGATGACCAACGTCGCGATCGCGTTCCCACGCAATCCGATTCACCTCGCGCATCAGGCCGTCGACCACCAGATTCTGTCCGGCGGGCGGTTCACGCTCGGTCTGGGCACCCAGATCCGCACGCAGATCGAGAAACGGTTCGGCGCCGAGTTCGACCGTCCGGTCGCGCGGATGACCGAGTTGATCGGTGCGCTGCGGGCGATCTTCGCGACCTGGTCGACCGGGGAGCGGCTGGAGTTCCGCGGGGAGTTCTACCGGCACACGCTGATGACACCGAACTTCACGCCGCGCGGCAACACCTTCGGACCGCCGCCGATCTACGTGGGGGCGCTCGGCCCCCGGCTGACCAGGGCGACCGCCGAACACGCCGACGGGCTGCTGGTGATGCCGTTCGGCACCAAACGCTTCCTGCACGAATCGACGATGTCGGCGGTCGCCGATGGGCTCGCCGCCGCGGGACGCGATGCCGCGGAGTTCACCGTCGTCCCGGAGATCATCGTGTCCGTCGCCTCCGACCAGAATCCCGACCACGCCGCCACCCGACAGTTGCTGGCGTTCTACGGGTCGACGCCGGCCTACCGTCCGGTGCTGGACCTCCACGGGTGGGGCGATCTTCAGCCGGAACTGCATGCGATGTCCAAACAGGGCCGCTGGCAGGAGATGGCCACGCTCATCCCCGACGAGGTGCTGCACACCATCGCGGCGTGCGGCAGTCCGGTGGAGATCGCCGCGCACATCCGCGACCGGGTGGCCGGCGTTGCCGATCGCATCTGCCTCTATCAGCCCCGGCCGATCGACGTGGATTCGTTGGCCCAGATCGTCGACGCGCTGCGTGGGTGAGCCCTATGGTGGGGGTCGGTACGTAAGCGGACCAATGGAGGTTCCATGGGCAGCGTCGACGCTGATCACACCGATGTCTTGATCATCGGTGCCGGTATTTCGGGCATAGGCGCGGCCTACCGCCTGCAGGAGAGGAACCCGGGGCTGACGTACACGCTGCTCGAGCGCCGGGCGCGGATCGGCGGCACGTGGGATCTGTTCCGCTATCCGGGCATCCGCTCGGACAGCGACATCTTCACGCTGAGCTTTCCGTTCGAGCGGTGGACCAGGCCGGAGAACGTCGCCGACGGCGCCGACATCCGCGAATACCTGACCGCTACCGCCCGCAAGCACGGCATCGATCGCCACATCCGGTTCAACACCCACGTGCTGTCGGCGGACTGGGATTCGGCCACCGACACCTGGACCGTGCGCACCGAGCAGGACGGGCAACAGCGGACCTACTGCAGCAGGTTCCTGTTCTTCGGCACCGGCTACTACAACTACGACGAGCCGTACCGCCCCGTGTTCCCGGGCATCGAGAAGTTCGGCGGCGAGGTCGTGCATCCGCAGCACTGGCCGGAGTCCCTCGACTACGCCGGCAAGAACATCGTGGTGATCGGCAGCGGCGCCACCGCGATCAGCATGGTCCCCGCGCTGGCCCGCGACGCCGGCCGCGTCACGATGTTGCAGCGCTCGCCGACCTACGTGCTGTCGTCGCCGCGGATCAACCCGGTGGTGCAGGCCATCCGCAAGGTGTTCCCGGCGCGGATCGCCTTCCACCTCGTGCGGTTCTACAACCTGGCGTTCATCGTCTCCACTTATGCGCTGTCCCGGAAGGCGCCTCGCCTGGTGCGGCGGTTCATCCGCAGTCAGGCCGCCAAGACGCTGCCCGAGGGCTATCCGGTCGACGTGCACTTCAACCCGCGCTACGACCCGTGGGATCAGCGGATGTGCCTGAGCCTGGACGACGACCTCTATTCGGCGATCGCCGAGGGGCGGGCCGAGGTGGTGACCGACCACATCGACACGTTCGACGAGCACGGCGTTCTGTTGCGTTCGGGTGAGCGGATCGACGCCGACGTGATCGTCACCGCCACCGGACTCGAGTTGCAGGCCCTCGGCGGGATCACGCTGAGCATCGACGGTGCGGAGATCAAACCGCAGGACCGGTTCGTGTTCAAGGAGCACATGCTCGAAGACGTGCCGAACCTGGCCTGGTGCGTGGGCTACATCAACGCGTCGTGGACGCTGCGCGCGGACCTGACCGCGCGGGCATTCGCGCGACTGGTCGCGTTCATGGACGAGCACGGCTACACGCATGCCTACCCGCACCTCGGCGACAAGCCGATGGCGGAGAAGCCGGCGTGGAACATCAACGCCGGCTACGTCCAACGGGCACCGCATGCCCTGCCGAAGTCGGGCACGCACCGGCCGTGGAACGTGCGGCACAACTATGTGCTCGACGCGATCGACCACCGCTTCGACCGGATCGAGGAGTCGATGGTGTTCGGGCGCGTGCCGGCGCAGGAGCCCCAACCCGCCTGAACCCCCGCTGGCGGGCTTGATCGACACGTGTTGTCGGGACGGCGTTGGCGGGTGGTCGTCATCGGCGTCAACGTTTGTTGACGGGCTCTGTCAACACGTGTTGTCGGAAGCCGATCGCACAATGTCGTCAACAGCGTCATCACGTGCTGACGCGAGACGGCGGGAGGCCTGATGGAGCAAGCAAAGCCACCGTGGTGGGCGACCGACCCCGGCCTTGCGGAGGTCCTCCGCCGCTCGGGTGAGGAATTCGAGCGAGCGCTCGAATCGCATGCGCCCGAACCCGATTCGGATGCCACGGGAGTACCGGACAGATCTGACCCGGTGCTCATCGACATCTGGTCCGGGGCGGGCATACGCGCACTCGCCACAGCGCGCGATGATCTCGCCCGCGCCCGGGTCCGCTACGACGAAGCAGTGCTGACCGGCCGCGAGGTCGGCCTCTCCTGGGGTGAGATCGCCCGCATCCTCGGCGTGTCAAAGCAGCTGCTGCACCGCCGTTTCGCTAAGGGGCCAAGGTGAGCCAGTCGGCGAACCCCGATGGGTCGTGGCGGCCGAGCGCGCCGTGCTCGAACAGCCCCCACCCTTCGACGGTGCGGCCGTTGACCGAACAGGTCGCCCGGCCGACGTGGTCGATCACGCCGAACATCGCCCGTCCCGACACCGACGGGTCGCTCAGGTCGTAATCACGTCGCTCGGTGAACTTCTCGCCCTTCCACACTCCGTGCAGCCAATCGGCGTCACCGCCGTAGCCGCCGCCGATGTGGATGGGCACCGGCAGCTTGGACTCCACGTCGAACACGATCGGGGAGCCGTCACCCGTCGTGGCTTCGATGGTCGCGCCGTAGGGGATTCGTGTTCCGGACGTGTAGTGGATCTTCACCCTCGGCCACCCCAACTGCTCGACGCGCCCGTCGCGCCACACCCTGGTGCAGTCGTTGAGTGAGCGGAAGCCGCTGGGGTCCTCCTGGATGATCAGCACGATCGCGAAGTCGTCGAACGCCATCGGGACGTACAGCCACCACATGCCTTCGAAGGGCGGATCGGCCGGGCGGCCGGCGGGTTCGGCCTCGCCGATCGGCCGGATGCCCCACGACCGGTCGCGGCTGCCGATCCACGTCTGTGGGTCGACCGCGATCTCCTCACCGTCGAGCAGGATTCGTCCGCTCCAGGCGCCCACCTGGGCGAACCGCTGCGCGTCCAGGGTGACCCGGTTACCGGTCCGCATGATGTGCGGCTGTTCCTGCACGACGTCGAACAGGCCCTCCCAGGTCAGATCGACCGCGACACCCTCGGTTTCGTCCATCACGATGCGCAGTTTGCGCAGCGGTTCGATGACCTCCACGCGGTAGTTGCCGACGTGCTGGTTCAACCGGTCCTGGTCGATTCCGTCCGACAGATGCACGGCGGTGTGCGTGTCGCCCAGCAGGCCCTTCTCGCCGCCGCGCCGGGACACCAGCACGAAGGCGTCCTTGACGCCGAGGTTCGGGTAGTAACCGATGCCGGTGATCAGGAAGATGTCGCCGCTTCGGTCGTGGGCGTTGAAATAGGAACGGTCGTAGAAGTTCCGGTCCGAGGACCCCGGCCACGCGATCGGCTGCGGGATCTGGTGTACCGGGAATTCGTCCATGGGTCCGAGCATTACGCATCCTCTCCGATGAGGCGGCGCAGCAGCGCGCCGTGATAGAACAGCGATTCGACGTCGGTGGGCTGTTCGATCTCGCCGAACCGCACACGGCGCGCACTGGTGCGCATGAACACGCATGCCCAGATGGTCCCGGCGTACACGAAGAACCAGTGCAGGTCGTCGAGTTGCACGCCGGTCAGGTCGGCGTAGGTGGCTTTCACGTCCTCCTCACGCATGAAGTGCGGCATGCCCTCGAGCCCTGCCAGACCGGTGAGCTCCTGGAACACCATGTGCGAGAACACCATCCAGGCCACGTCCATCTCGCGCGGGCCGAGCGTGGCCATCTCCCAGTCCAGCACGGCGACCGGCCGGAAATCGCGGTAGAGGACGTTGCCCACGCGGCTGTCGCCCCACTGGAGGACAGGGTCGGTCGCGGCGACGTCGGCCGGCCAGTGCGCCTCCAACCACTCCAGCGCCCGCTCGACGAGTGCGGCGCGGCCGATGTCGGCGGCGGCGAACTCGTACCAACCCTTGAGCCAGTCGAGGTTTCGGCGCAGCGCGTTGTCCGTGGAGCCACCCGCGAGGAAGCCGAACGTGGTCAGCGGGTCGGGGATGGAGTGCAACTTCGCGAGCACTTCGACGGTGCTGTCCTGCAGTCGGCGTTGCTGTTCGGGGGTGGCGTCGTAGAGCCAGTTGCCGCCGAAGGTGTAGGGCATGATGTCGGGCGGCACCACGCCGTCGATGTGCTCCATGAGGAAGAACGGCGCACCGAGGACCTCGCCGGTCGGCTCCAGCCACCGCACCGGCGGGACGGGTACGTCGGTCAACTCGGCCACCAACCGCAGGAGCTCGAACTGGTGGTCCATCTGGTACTCCGAGAACACCGGTACGTCCTCCGCGGTCGGGGCGACGCGGGCCACGAAGCGCTGCGGTGTGCCGTCGAGGACGACGGTCAGCACGATGGTCTCCGAACTCATCCCGTTGGCGTCGATACCACTCTCGACACGCACTTCGGGCGCGGCACCGTCGGGCAGGTGGGTGGCCAGCCAACGCGACATGATCTCGGGAAGCGCGGCGACGTCGCGGCTGGAGTGTTGGAGGCGGCTGACGTCCGTCTCGACCGTCGGTTCAGGTGTCATGCGATCTTCCTCCGGCCGAATTACGATACGATCAGTAGCGTTATGAAATCAGACACACCTGCGGTTGGCAAGGTCCAGGCCGCGGGCCGTCCGCGTGACCCGCGAATCGACGCTGCCATACTGCAGGCCACTGCGGATCTTCTTGTGCAAAACGGTTATTCGAGTCTGACGATGGCCGCCGTCGCCGACCGCGCCGGCACCACCAAGACCGCGATCTACCGCCGGTGGTCGAGTAAGGCGGAGCTGGTGCACGAGGCGGCGTTCCCCGCCGCGCCGACCGCGCTCGTCACCCCGGCCGGCGACATCGCCGCCGACGTGCGCGCGATGATCAGCGCCGCCCGCGACGTGTACGTCAGGCCGGTCGTCCAGGCGGCGCTGCCCGGGCTGATCGCCGATATGGCCGCTGACCCCGAACTCAACGCGCGGGTGCGGGAGCGGTTCACCGACACGTTCGCGGCGGTGCGCACCCGGCTCGCAGATGCGGTTGCGCGCGGTGAGGTGCAGGCCGACGTCGACCCCGACCGCCTGATCGAGGTGATCGGTGGCGCGACCATGCTGGGACTGTTGCTGCGTCCCGACGGCGGCCTCGACGACGAGTGGGTGGAGCAGACGAGCGCGATCGTCACCCGCGGTGTGGTGGCCTAATCGTTTGCGATCTGTGCGCGGTTGCGGGCAGTGACGTTGTCGAATCGCGCACTGAGCCCGGTGAAGTCGCGGGCCTGCGACCCCGCGATGTCCTGTTCGGCGGCCAGGGCGGGGGAGATGACGGGCTCGGTACCGCGGGTGTAGATCTCCTTGAGTCCCGCCATGGTCGGCGCGGGCACCTCGGCGATCTGGGTGGCCAGTTCGATGGCCCGGTCGAGCAGCCCGTCGTGGGGCACCACCTCGGTCACCAGGCCGATCCGCTCCGCCTGCTCGGCGCCGACCACCTCACCGGTCATCGACAGCCGACGCGCCATCGCGGCGCCGACCACCTGCGGCAGCCGCGCGGTCATCCCGCCGCCGGGCAGGATGCCGACGCGGGCGTGCGTGTCGGCGAACACCGCGCGCTGCGAGGCGATCAGGAAGTCACACCCCAGCGCCATCTCCAGCCCGCCGGTGAACACCGCACCGTTGACCGCCCCGATGATCGGGGTGCGCATCTGAGCGACCCGGGTGATGCAGCTCTGCGATTGGAACTCGGCGAAGTACTCTGTGCCGTCGCGGGCGGCCTCTTTGAGGTCGACGCCCGCGCAGAAGGCCGGGTCGGCCCCGGTGAGCACCACGGCGTGCACCGACTCGTCGTCGTCGGCCTCGGACAGCGCCGCGTAGAGCCCGCGAATGAGGTCGCGGCTGAGCGCATTGCGTGCCTCGGGGCGGTTCATGGTCAGCAGCCGAACGTGGTCGATGTCGGCCACCTGGACGAGCGTCATGGTGTCCATCCTCTCGCCGGATTCGACGTTTCGGCCGGATTCACTCGCACTTTCGCGCCCAAACGTTCGTTTGGGCGAAAACCGGATGCTAGTGGAGGAACTGGTCGGCGCCGTTGGCCAGGTCGAGCAGCGGTTGCGGCAGCGCGCCGAGCGCCAGCGTCACCGCGGCGGTCACGGTGACCGCGGCCGTGGTCAGCCCACTGGGCACGACGATCTGCGGTGCGTCGGCGGGCGGATCGGTGAAGAACATCAACACGATCACCCGCACATAGAAGTAGGCGGCGACCGCGCTGGCGATCACGCCGACCACGACCAGCGGTATCGCCCCGCCCTCGCCGGCCGCCTTGAACACCGCGAACTTGCTGACGAAGCCGCTGGTCAGCGGGATTCCCGCGAACGCCAGCAGGAACAGCGAGAACACCGCGCCGACAAGCGGATTGCGCCTGCCCAGCCCCGCCCAGCGGGTCATCGCGGTCTCCTCCTGCCCGTCTGCGTCGCGCACCAGGCTCACCACCGCGAACGCCCCCACCGTGGAGAACCCGTACGCGAACAGGTAGAACAGCACCGACGACAGGCCCGGCCGGTTCTCGGCGATCACGCCGGTGAGGATGAATCCGGAGTGGGCGATCGCCGAGTACGCGAGCATCCGCTTCACGTCGGTCTGGGTCACCGCCGTCACGGTGCCCACGACCATGGTCAGGATCGCCACCGCCCACAGCACCGGGCGCCAGTCGTCGCGCAGTTCGGGCAGGGCCACGTAGAAGATCCGGAGCAGGGCGCCGAACGCCGCGATCTTGGTGGCGGCCGCCATGAACGCGGTCACCGGGGTCGGCGCACCCTGGTACACGTCGGGGATCCACGAGTGGAACGGCGCCGCCCCCACCTTGAACAGCACCCCGACCAGGATCAGGCCCGTACCGGTCAGCGCCAGCGACGTCGTGCCGGTGTCCTCGGCGACCGCGGCGGCGATCCCGCGAAGGTCGAGCGTTCCCGCGTAGCCGTACAGCATCGCGACGCCGTAGAGGAAGAACGCCGAGGAGAACGCGCCGAGCAGGAAGTACTTGAGCGCGGCCTCCTGCGACAGCAGGCGACGGCGGCGCGCCAGCCCGCACAGCAGGTACAGCGGAAGCGAGAGCACCTCGAGCGCGATGAACATGGTGAGCAGGTCGTCGGCGGCGGGGAACAGCAGCATGCCCGCGACGGCGAACATGGTCAGCGGGAACACCTCGGTCTGCGCCACCCCGGCGCGGGTCGCCACCCGCTCGGCGACGCTGCCCGGCACCGCCGAGGCCTGCGGGGTGAACGCGTCGAGTCCGCCTGCGGCGCCGCCGTTCTCGGTGTTCACCGGAATCTGGCGTTCCGCGATCAGCAGGATGCCGAGGACGGCGACCAGCAGGATGGTGCCCTGCAGGAACAGCGCCGGCCGGTCGATCACCACCGACCCCATCACGGCGGGCCGGCCGATCTCGCCGGGCATCTGCCGGACCACCACGACGACGGCAGCGATCGCGGCGACCGTGGCGCCCAGGGCGAGCGTGAGCTGTGCCGCGTAACGGCTGCGCCTGGGCAGGAACGCCTCGATGAGCACCCCGGCGATCGCGGCGCCCACCACGATCAGCATGGGGGAGATCAGGCCGTATTCGACGGTGGGGGTGGGGATCACGGTGCGCCCTCCGCGAATGTCGGCGTCGGGTCCGGTTGGTTGATGGTCGTCAGCGTGTGCCCGACCGCCGGGTCGATCACGTCCAGCGCGGGTTTCGGATACACACCCAACACCAGCAGGAGCACGATCAACGGTGTGACGACGACGAGTTCACGCGGCACCAGGTCGCGCAGCCGCTCGTTGCCTTCGGTCACCGGGCCGGTCATCATCCGCTGATACATCCACAGCACATAGACCGCGGAGAGCACCAGTGCCGTGGCCGCCAGCACCGCCAGGACGGGATAGCGGGTGAACGTGCCGATGAGCACCAGGAATTCACTGATGAACGGCGCCAACCCGGGCAGCGACAACGTCGCCAGACCCGCGACGAGGAATGTGCCGGCCAGCACGGGCGCCACCTTCTGCACGCCGCCGTACGAGGCGATGAGACGCGAACCGCGCCGCGACACGAGGAAGCCCGCGATGAGGAACAGCGCCGCGGTGGAGATGCCGTGGTTGACCATGTAGAGCGCCGAACCGGACTGCCCCTGGCTCGTCATCACGAAGATGCCGAGGATGATGAACCCGAAATGCGAGATCGAGGTGTAGGCGATCAGCCGCATCACGTCGGTCTGGCCGATCGCGACCACCGCGCCGTAGACGATGCCGATCACCGCGAGCGTGATGATCACCGGACGGAACAGCGTTGCGGCGTCGGGGAACAACTGCAGGCAGTACCGGAGCATGCCGAACGTGCCGACCTTGTCCATCACCGCCATCATCAGCACGGCACTGGCCGGGGTGGCCTCGACCGCGGCGTCGGGCAGCCAGCGGTGCAGCGGCCACAGCGGTGCCTTCACCGCGAACGCGAACATGAACCCGAGGAACATCAGATTCAGTAGCGCGGGATCGACCACGAAATCCCCGGCGGCGACGGCGCCGACGATCGCCCGGAAGTCGAAGGTGCCGGCCTCGAATGCGTCGCTGGCCGCCGTGGTGACGTACAGCCCGATCACCGCGGCAAGCATGATGAGGCCGCCGAACAGGTTGTACAGCAGGAACTTCACCGCCGCCCTCGACGACACCGCACGATCGGTACCCATTCCGAACCCGCCGATGAGGAAGTACATCGGGATCAGCATGGCCTCGAAGAACACGTAGAACAGCAGCACGTCGAGCGCCACCAGCGACATGAAGACCATGCCTTCGACAGCCAGGGTCAGCGCGAGATAGGTGTGCACCGAGCGGTTCTGCGGCGCGCTGTCGGCGTCGTTCCATCCCGCGACGATCAGCAACGGCACCAGCACCGCGGTCAGCACGATCAGCGCCAGCGCGATCCCGTCGACGCCGAGGATGTAGCCGGTGCCGAACGACGGTATCCAGCGCCGGGATTCGACGAACTGGTACTGCTCACCGCTGGGATCGAATCCGACGGCGATGACGGCGGTGACCGCGAGCGCCACCAGCGACACCGTCAGCGCCACCCACTTCGCCGGCGCCCGCCGGGGCATCAGCATCACCGCTCCGGCGCCGACGATCGGCGCCGCCCACAGCACGCTCAGCCAGGGAATCACCACAGGTTCACCGCCAGGATCGCCGCCACCACGAGCGCCGCGCCGCCGAGCATGCCCAGCGCATAGGACCGCGCGAATCCGGTTTGCACACGGCGCAATCCGTCCGATGCGCGGGCCACCAGTGCGGCGAGGCCGCTCGCCGCGCCGTCGACCGCCCGGTCGTCGAACCCGACCATGCCCGCCGTCACCGCCTGACCGGGCCGCATGAACACGGCCTCGTTGAGCGCATCGCCGTAGAGATCCCGGCGCGCGGCGACGGTCAGCGCCGAACCCGCGGGGACGTCGGCGGCCACCTCGCGTCTGGCGTACATGCGGTAGGCGATCGCGATGCCCACCGCGACGACCGACAGGATGATGATGGTGGCCACGACCACGGGCACCGCGTGCGCCTCCTCGTGGGTGCCGACGACCGGTTCGAGCCAGTGCGACAACGTGCCGCCGACCGCCAGCAGCCCACCCGAGACCACCGAGCCGACGGCCAGCACGATCATCGGCGCGGTCATCACGACGGGCGCCTCATGCGGATGCACGATGGTCTCGGCCCAACGCTTCTCACCGAAGAACGTCATCAGCATCACGCGGGTCATGTAGAACGCGGTGATACCGGCGCCCAGGATCGCGGCGCCGCCGAGGATCCAGCCCTTCACGCCACCGGCACCCAGCGCGGCTTCGATGATTCCGTCCTTGGAGAAGAAACCGGCCAGCGGCGGCACCCCGATGATCGCGAGATAACCCAGCCCGAACGTGGCGAACGTGATCGGCAGCGCCTTGCGCAGACCGCCGTAACGGCGCATGTTCACCTCGTCGTCCATCGCGTGCATGACCGAGCCGGCGCCGAGGAACAGTCCGGCCTTGAAGAAGCCGTGCGTCAGCAGGTGCATGATCGCGAACGCGTATCCGGCCGGGCCGAGCCCGGCGGCGAGCACCATGTAGCCGATCTGGCTCATCGTGGACGCGGCCAGCGCCTTCTTGATGTCGTCCTTGGCGCAGCCGATGATCGCGCCGAACAACAGCGTGACGGTGCCGACGATGACGACGCCGAGCTGCGCGGTCGGCGCCAGGTCGAAGACCGGCCCGGACCGCACGATCAGATACACGCCGGCGGTGACCATGGTGGCCGCGTG
This sequence comes from Mycobacterium sp. IS-1496, assembly GCF_001499995.1. Lineage (GTDB taxonomy): Bacteria > Actinomycetota > Actinomycetes > Mycobacteriales > Mycobacteriaceae > Mycobacterium. The sequence goes on along the minus strand of NZ_LQIU01000023.1, from coordinate 22,381 downwards.
GATGAGCGCCGACACCGGCGTCGGGCCCTCCATTGCGTCGCCCAGCCAGGACTGCAGCGGCACCTGCGCGGACTTACCGCAGGCGCCGAGCAGCAGCAGCAGGCCGATCGCGGTGAGTGTGCCCTCGCCGAGTTGCGGTGCGGCGCCGAACACCTGAGCGAACGACACGGAACCGACGGTGGCGAACATGACCATCAACGCGATCGCCAACCCCATGTCGCCGACGCGGTTGACGATGAACGCCTTCTTCGCGGCGGTCGCCGCCGACGGTTTGTGCGACCAGAACCCGATCAACAGGTACGACGCGAGGCCGACACCCTCCCAGCCGACGTAGAGCCCGAGGTAGTTGTCGGCGAGAACCAGCAGCAGCATCGCGGCGAGGAACAGGTTGAGGTAGGCGAAGAACCTCCTGCGGCCGGGGTCGTGGGCCATGTACCCGATCGAGTACACGTGGATCAACGAGCCCACTCCGGTGATCAGCAGCACGAAGCACATCGACAACTGGTCGAGTTGCAGCCCGAAGTCGACCTGCAGCTCGCCGACCGGCACCCATGAGAACAGCGCCTCGTGCAAGGCGCGGTCCTCGGCGGGGCGGCCGAGCATGCCGGTGAACAGGACCGCCCCCACGACGAACGACGCCACCGCCGCTGCGGTGCCCAGCAGGTGACCCCACCGGTCCGACCGGCGCCCGGACAGCAGCAGCACGACGGCACCGGCCAGCGGCAGCGCGATCAGCAGCCACACCCCAGTGGTCATCGGCGCCTCAATGCAATCTCTTCTTCGCGCAAGCGCTCATCAGTGCCTTCTCTTCTTCGCGCAAGCGCTCATCAGTGCCTTCTCTTCTTCGCGCAAGCGCTCATCAGTGCCTCAGCAGGTTGGCGTCGTCGACCGAGGCCGACCGGCGGGCCCGGTAGATGGTCATGATGATGGCCAGTCCGATGACCACCTCGCACGCTGCGACCACCATGGTGAAGAAGGCCACCACCTGGCCGTCGAGGTGGCCGTGCATGCGCGAGAACGCCACGAACGCGAGGTTCGCCGCGTTGAGCATCAGCTCCACGCACATGAACACCACGATGACGTTGCGCCGCAGCAACACCCCGGCCGCGCCGATGGTGAACAGCAGCGCGGACAGGTACAGGTAGTTGTCGGGGTTCACCGGTGGCCGTTCCTTCCGTTCTCCGACGGTGGCACCTCACGTGGCTGCAGGATCGTGCTGACCGACGACTTCGCACCGCTGCCGTCCGGCAGCCGACCGGGCATGTCGACGGCGTTGTGGCGGGCGTACACACCGGGATTGGGCATCGGGGTGGGGTGACCGCCGTCCTGGAAGCGTTCGATGGACAGTTCCCGCTGCGTCTTGCGGTGTTCGAAGCGTTCCCGGTGCGCGAGCACCATGGCTCCGAGTGCCGCGGTGATCAGCAGCGCACCGGTGAGCTCGAACGCCCAGAGGTAGCGGGTGAAGATCAGCGCCGCCAACCCCTCGACGTTGCCGCCGCTGTTGGCGTCGGGCAGACCGGTGAATCCGGCTGTCGAGACGGTGCCGATGCCCGCGATCAGCAGGACGCCGAACCCGATGCCGACCACGATCGCCGCAACCCGTTGTCCGCGAATGGTTTCCACCAGCGACTCCGACGAGTCCACGCCGACGAGCATCAGCACGAACAGGAACAGCATCATCACCGCGCCGGTGTAGACGACCACCTGCACGACCCCGAGGAACAATGCCTCCTGGGCGATGTAGAGCACGGCCAGCGCGATCATCGTGGTCGCGAGGAAGATCGCCGAGTACACCGCCTTAGGCGCCGAGACCACACCGAGCGCCCCGATCAGTGCGATACCGCCGACGACCCAGAACACGACGGCCTCGCTGGTGGAGGTGCGTGACGCGCCGTCCGCGGCGAGCAGCATGACCTCCGGGCTCACCGGATGTCCTCGGTGACTGGCCCGATGCGACCCAGGTAGTAGTCGTCGTCGGTGGCGCCGGGCGCCATCGGATGCGGCGGCGCCAGCATGCCTTCGCGCAACGGTGCGAGCAGTTTGTCCTTACCCCAGATCAGGTCCGCCCGGTTGTCGTCGGCCATCTCGTAGTCGTTGGTCATCGTCAGGGCGCGGGTCGGGCACGCCTCGATGCACAGACCGCATCCGATGCAGCGCAGGTAGTTGATCTGGTAGACGCGGCCGTAACGCTCGCCGGGGGAAAAGCGTTCGTCGGCGGTGTTGTCGTCACCCTCGACGTAGATCGCGTCGGCCGGGCAGGCCCAGGCGCACAGTTCGCAGCCGATGCACTTCTCGAGACCGTCGGGGTACCGATTGAGTTGGTGACGACCGTGATAGCGGGGAGCGACCGGACCGGGTTTCTCCGGATACTCCTCGGTGATCGGTTTCTTGAACAGCGTGCCGAACGTCACGGCGAAGCCGGCGACGGCGTCCCACAGCTTAGGCATCTGTCGTCTCCCTGCTGTCGGCCGCGCGCGTGGTGGGCGCGCCGCCGGGTATCGGCGGAATCGGGAACACGTCCGCGGCGGTGCGCTCGGGCACCGTCCGGTCGGCACGGAATCGCATGGTGCGCCACAGGATGGCGGCGAGCACGAACGTCAGTCCCGTGCCCGCGATCAGCAGACCGCTCGCCCAGCCGCCGTGGCCGGTGCTCCGCAGGCTGTGCGTCGTCGCGACGATCATGATCCAGGCCAGCGACACCGGGATCAGCAGCTTCCACCCGATCGCCATGAACTGGTCGTAGCGCAGCCGCGGCAACGTGCCCCGCAACCAGATGTAGAGGAACAGGAACGCCCACACCTTGGCGGTGAACCACAGCAGGGGCCACCATCCGCTGTTGGCGCCGTCCCACAGGCTGATCGGCCACGGCGCGTGCCAGCCGCCCAGGAACATGGTGGTGGCCAGCGCCGAGACCGTCGTCATGTTGACGTACTCGGCGAGCATGAACATCGCGAACTTCAGCGACGAGTACTCGGTGTGGAAACCGCCCACCAGTTCGCCCTCGGCCTCGGGGAGATCGAACGGCGCACGGTTGGTCTCGCCGACCATCGACGTCACGTACACCAGGAACGACGGCAGCAGCAGGAAGACGTACCAGGTCGAGCTCTGGGCGGCGACGATGCCCGAGGTGGACATCGTGCCTGCGTAGAGGAAGACCGTCGCGAACGACAGCGCCATCGCGATCTCGTACGACACGACCTGCGCGCTCGAGCGCAGGCCGCCCAGGAGCGGGTACGTCGACCCCGACGCCCACCCGGCGAGCACGATGCCGTACACCCCGACGGAGGTGACGGCGAGAATATAGAGCACCGCCACCGCGAGATCGGTCAGCTGCAGCGCCGTGCGGTGCCCGAACACCGACACCTCTCCGCCCATCGGGATCACCGCGAACGCGAGGAACGCCGGGATGACCGAGATCACCGGGGCCAGAAGGTAGATCGGCCTGTCGACGCCCGCGGGGGTGATGCCCTCCTTGAGGGCCAGCTTGATGCCGTCGGCCAGGGACTGCAGCAGACCCTTGGGGCCGACCCGGTTGGGACCGAACCGCATCTGCATGCGGCCCAGCACCTTCCGCTCGATCAGGATCGCGGCCAGCACCGTGAGAACCAGGAACGCGAAGACGCCGACGGCCTTGGCGAGGATCAGCCACAACGGGTCGTTGCCGAAGAGCGTGGGGTCGGGGTGGGTCACGGGGCGGCCCGCCCGATCGAGACGACGGCGCCGGTGCTCACGCCGAGTTGGCGGTGCACCTGCGAGCCGGGGGAATTCAGCGGCAGCCAGACGACGCCGTCGGGCATGTCGGCGACGGCGAGTGGGAGCGTGATCTGTCCGCGCTCGGTGCCGACGGTGACCAGCTCACCGGGCGCCGCGCCGATGGCGTGCGCGGTGGGTCCGGACAGCCGGACGACGGCGGGCGGCGCGGTGCCCGCCAGATACGGTTCCCCGTCCTGCATCCGCCCGAGGTCGAGCAGCAGCCGCCATCCCGTCAGCACCGCCTGCCCGGCCCCGATCTCCGGCGGCGCCGCCGCCTCGTGTTCGCACGGCGGCCGTGGACCGTCCCACCAGCCCAGCCGGGCCAGCTCCTCTCCCGCGGCCTGCGCATCCGGCAGGCCGAGGTGCACGCCCATCTCGTCGGCCAGGAAGTTGAGCACCCGCAGGTCGGGGATGGCGTTGGTCTGCAGCGCCGGACCGAACGAGCGCAGACGGCCCTCCCAGTCGAGGAACGCCCCGGCCTTCTCGGCCACCGGCGCCACCGGGAACACCACGTCGGCGGCGCGGGTGACGTCGCTGTCGCGCAGTTCGAGGCTCACCACGAACGGTACGGCCGCCAGCGCGGCGAGGGCGGCGTCCGGATCCGGCAGATCGGTCACGTCGACGGCGCCGCACACCAGCGCGCCCAGCTCGCCGGAGCGCGCGGCGTCGAGTATCGCGCCGGTGTCGCGTCCGGGGATGTGCGGCAGGTCGTCAATGTGCCAGGCGGCCGCCAGCTGGGCGCGAGCGGTGCCGTCGGTGACCGGACGTCCGCCGGGCAGCAGGGTCGGCAGCGCGCCGGCCTCGACGGCGCCGCGCTCACCTGCGCGGCGCGGGATCCACGCCAGACGGGCCCCGGTGGCGGCGGCCAGCCGGGCGGCCGCGGTCAGCGCACCCGGCGCGGTGGCCAGGCGTTCACCGACGAGGATCACCGCACCGGGCAGACGCAGCAGCGGCTCGTCGGTCAGCCCGGCGAGCGCGGCGGATTCACCGCCGGGCGCGGCGGCGACGAGGCGGCCGGACAGCTTCGTCAGTCCGCGGCCGGCGAACGGCGCGACCGAGAGCACCTGCAGTCCGTGTTTGCGGACGGCCTTACGCAGTCGCAGGAACACGATCGGCGACTCGTCCTCGGGCTCGAACCCGGCCAGCAGGACCGCGGGTGCGTTCTCCAGGTCGGCGTAGGTGACCTGCATCGGCCGGGCCGCCACGTGGGCGGTGAGGAAATCGGCCTCCTCGCCGCTGTGCGGCCGCACCCGGAAGTCGATGTCGTTGGTGCCGAGCACCATCCGCGCGAACTTCGCGTAGGCGTACGCGTCTTCGACGGTGGCCCGTCCACCCACCACCACACCGGCCCGGCCGTCGGCGGCGGCCAGCCCGGCGGCCGCGACGGCGAGCGCCTCCGACCACGACGCCGGCCGCAGGGCGCCGTCCGCGTCGCGGACCATCGGCGTGGTGATGCGGTCACCGACGGAGGTGTAGGTGAACGCCCAGCGGCCCTTGTCGCAGTTCCACTCCTCGTTGACCTGCGGGTCGTCGCCGGCCAAGCGGCGCAACACCTTTCCGCGGCGATGGTCGGTGCGCTGCGCGCAGCCCGAGGCGCAGTGCTCACACACGCTGGGGGTGGACACCAGATCGAACGGCCGCGCCCGGAACCGGTACGCGGTCCCCGTCAGCGCGCCGACGGGACAGATCTGCACGGTGTTACCGGAGAAGTAGGACTGGAACGGTTCCCCTGGGGCGATACCGACCTGTTGCAGCGCACCGCGTTCCAGCAGGTCGATGAACGGGTCACCGGCGATCTGCTGGGAGAAGCGGGTGCAGCGCGCGCACAGCACGCAGCGTTCCCGGTCCAGCAGGACCTGGGAGCTGATGTTGATCGGCTTCGGGAACGTGCGTTTGACGTCGGTGAAGCGGGTCTCGGCGCGGCCGTTGGACATCGCCTGGTTCTGCAGCGGGCATTCGCCGCCCTTGTCGCACACGGGGCAGTCGAGCGGATGGTTGATCAGCAGCAGTTCCATCACACCGCGCTGGGCCTTGTCGGCGGCTTCGGAGCTGAACTGCGTGCGCACCACCATGTCCTGACTCACCGCGGTGGTGCACGACGCCATCGGTTTGCGCTGGCCCTCCACCTCGACGAGACATTGGCGGCACGCGCCGACCGGGTCGAGCAGCGGGTGGTCGCAGAACCGTGGGATCTGGATGCCGATCAGCTCGGCGGCCCGGATCACCAACGTGCCCTTGGGCACACTGACCGTGACACCGTCGACGGTGAGCTCGACCATGTCGACCGGCGGTGCGCTCGGCGTTCCGGTGTCGGCGGTCTGCGTCATCGGCGGCACCTCATCGCTCGGGGATACGCCGAGCGTGCGCTCAGTGCGAATTTCGGGCCGGAATGTCGCAGTGGCTGCACGTTCGGCGACACGAGGACGCTCACACCCCCACCTCCTGTCCTGCCATCAGCGTCGAGGCGTGGGGATCGAACGGGCATCCGCCCCCGAGGTGGGCGAGGTACTCGTCGCGGAAGTACTTGATCGACGAGATGATCGGGCTGGCCGCACCGTCCCCCAACGCGCAGAACGACTTCCCGAGGATGGTGTCGGAGATGTCGAGCAGTTTGTCGACGTCGGCCTCGGTGGCGTCGCCGCTTTCCAGGCGGGCGTAGATCTGGGCGAGCCAGTAGGTGCCCTCGCGGCACGGTGTGCACTTACCGCAGGATTCGTGGGCGTAGAACTGCGTCCAGCGGCGTACGGCGCGCACCACGCAGGTGGTCTCGTCGAAGATCTGCAGCGCCTTGGTGCCGAGCATCGATCCCACCGAGGCCATGCCCTCGTAATCCAGTGGCACATCGAGATGCTCACCGGTGAGCAGTGGCGTCGAAGACCCGCCGGGGGTCCAGAACTTCAGCTCGTGACCGGCCCGGACGCCGCCGGCGTAGTCGAGCAGTTCGCGCAGGGTGATCCCCAGCGGCGCCTCGTACTGACCCGGGCGGGTGACGTGGCCGGACAGCGAATACAACGTGAAGCCGGGCGATTTCTCCGAACCCATCGAACGGAACCAGTCGATGCCGCCCTGCAGGATCGGCGGCACGCTGGCGATCGACTCGACGTTGTTGACCACCGTCGGGCACGCGTACAGGCCGGCGACGGCCGGGAACGGCGGGCGCAACCGGGGTTGGCCGCGGCGGCCTTCCAGCGAGTCCAGCAGCGCCGTCTCCTCACCGCAGATGTAGGCACCCGCCCCGGCGTGCACGATCAGGTCGAGGTCGAAACCGGATCCGCGGATGTCGGCGCCCAGATAGCCGGCCTCGTAGGCCTCGGCGACCGCGGCCTGCAACCGGCGCAGCACCGGCACCACCTCACCGCGCACGTAGATGAACGCATGGTGGGCGCGGATCGCGTAGGCGGCGATGATCGCACCCTCCACCAGGAAGTGCGGCGTGGTGAGCAGCAGCGGAATGTCCTTGCACGTACCCGGTTCCGACTCGTCGGCGTTGACCACGAGGTAGTGCGGTTTGGCTGCCGGTCCGCTCTCGCCCTGGGGGATGAACGACCACTTCGTGCCGGTCGGGAAGCCCGCCCCGCCGCGTCCGCGCAGTCCCGAGTTCTTCACTGTGGCGATGACGTCGTCGGGAGGCGTGCCGAGCGCCTGTTCCAGCGCCCGGTACCCACCGTGGCGCCGGTAGGTCTCCAGCGTCCAGGGTTCGGGCTCGTCCCAGAACCGGCTCAGCACCGGGGTGAGCGCGGTCATGACGCCGGTCCCGAACCGTCTCCGGCACGCGGCACCGTCGCCGACGGAGCGGGGGCGGGTTCGTCCCGCGTCGAGTCGGCCGCCTCGGTGATCTCCGGATCCGGCTGTGTTCCTTCGTTTTCGGCCTCGGCGGGATCCGGCGCCGACATGCCGTTCGCGCGGGCCACCCGCAGACCGGCCAGCGTCGCGTCGCCCGTCCCGCCGGGGTTGGTGACCGCACGGGGGTCGCCGAGTCCGGCGAGGGTGCGCGCGGTGTCCCGGAACGTGCACAGGGGCGCGCCCCGGGTCGGCGTGGCCGGTGTGCCCGCCCGCAGGGAGTCGACGAGGTCGCGGGCCGAGGCGGGCGTCTGGTTGTCGAAGAACTCCCAGTTCACCATCACGACCGGGGCGTAGTCGCACGCGGCGTTGCATTCGATGTGCTCGAGGGTGACCCGCCCGTCGGCGGTCGTCTGCCCGGCGGGTACGCCGAGATGCTCTGTCAGCGCGTCGAGGATCTCGTCGCCGCCCATGATCGCGCACAGGGTGTTCGTGCAGACCCCGATCAGGTAGTCGCCGGTCGGCGTGCGCCGGTACATCGAGTAGAAGGTCGCCACCGCGGTCACCTCGGCGGCGGTCAACCCGAGCACGTTGGCGCAGAACGCGATTCCCGCCGAGGTGAGGCAACCGTCCTCGCCCTGCGCCAGGTGCAGCAGCGGCAGCAACGCCGACCGGGCCTGCGGATACCGCGCGACGATGCGGGCGGCGTCGTCGGTCAGGCGTGCCGCGACGTCGTCCGGATAGGTTGTGGGGCCGCCGACCGGCGGGCCGGGTTCCTCCGGCCGCTGCCCGAGTTCGAGGAAAATCACCTGTCCACCCCGCCCATGACCGGGTCGATCGACGCCACCGCCGAGATCGCGTCGGCGACCATACCCCCCTCGCACATCGCCGCCACCGCTTGCAGATTCGTGAACGACGGATCGCGGTAGTGGACGCGGTAGGGCCGTGTGCCACCGTCGGAGACCATGTGTACGCCGAGTTCGCCGCGCGGCGATTCCACTGCCGTGTACACCTGTCCGGCGGGCACCCGGATGCCTTCAGTCACCAGCTTGAAGTGGTGGATCAGGCCTTCCATCGACTGGCCCATGATGCGGGCGATGTGGGCGGGCGAGTTGCCGAGACCGTCGGGCCCCAGTTCGAGATCGGCCGGCCAGGCCAGCTTCTTGTCCTCGATCATCACCGGTCCGGGCTCGAGGCGGTCCACACACTGTTCGACGATCTTGAGCGATTCCCGCATCTCCTTGACCCGGATCAGATAGCGGCCGTAGGCGTCGCACCCGTCGTCGGTGATCACGTCGAATTCGTAGTTCTCGTAACCGCAGTACGGCTGGGCCCGGCGCAGATCGTGCGGCAGCCCGGTCGAGCGCAGCACCGGCCCGGTGATGCCCAGCGCCATGCAACCCGCCAGGTCGAGGTAGCCGATGCCCTGCGTGCGGGCCTTCCAGATGTAGTTCTCGTTGAGCAGGTTCTCCAGGTCACGCAGACGTCCCGGCAGCAGCGCGAGCAGGTCGCGGATACGCGCGACGGCGCCGTCGGGCAGATCGGCGGCCAGACCGCCGGGCCGGATGTACGCGTGGTTCATCCGCAGTCCGGTGATCATCTCGAACACCGACAGGATCTCCTCGCGTTCCCGGAAGCCGTAGAACATCGCGCTCATCGCCCCGAGTTCCATACCGCCGGTGGCCAGCGCGACCAGATGCGAGGAGATGCGGTTGAGTTCCATCAACATCACCCGGATCACGTTGCTGCGCTCCGGGATCGCGTCGGTGACCCCGAGCAGCTTCTCCACACCCAGGCAGTAGGCCGTTTCGTTGAAGAACGGTGACAGGTAATCCATCCGGGTGACGAAGGTGACGCCCTGGGTCCAGTTCCGGTACTCCAGATTCTTCTCGATGCCGGTGTGCAGATAGCCGATACCGCAACGGGCCTCGGTGATCGTCTCGCCCTCGATCTCGAGGATCAACCGGAGCACACCGTGCGTCGAGGGGTGCTGCGGCCCCATGTTGACGACGATGCGTTCACCGGCTTGCGCCTGTTCGGCGGCGGCCACCACCTGTTCCCAGTCCTCACCGCCGACGACCACCACGGTGTCGGAGCGCGCGTCACCGCCCGCGACGGGCGGGTCAGGGGGAGTGTTCATCAGTTGTAGGCCCTCCGCTCGTCGGGCGGTGGGATCCGGGCGCCGTGGTACTCGACGGGGATGCCGCCCAGCGGGTAGTCCTTGCGCTGCGGGTGCCCGACCCAGTCGTCGGGCATCTCGATCCGGGTCAGCGACGGGTGGCCGTCGAAGATGATGCCGAAGAAGTCGTAGGTCTCCCGCTCGTGCCAGTCGGTGGTGGGATACACCGCGAACACCGACGGGATGTGCGGATCATCGTCGGGGGTGGCCACTTCCAACCGGATTCGCCGGTTGTGGGTGATCGACATCAGCGGGTAGACGGCGTGCAGTTCGCGGCCCGCGTCGCCGGGATAGTGGACGCCGCTGACGCCGAGGCACAGTTCGAACCGCAGGGCCGCATCGTCGCGCAGCGTCCTGGCGACCACCGGCAGCCGGGACCGCGTGACCTCCAGCGTCAGTTCGTCGCGGTACACGACGACGCGCTCGACCGATGCGTCGTAGTCGTCCTGGCCCAGGGCGGCGGCCAGCCTGTCGACGACGTCGTCGAAGTAGCCGCCGTACGGCCGCGGTGAACCGCCGGGCAGCGTGACCGGCCGGATCAGCCTGCCGTACCCCGACGTGTCGCCAGAATCCCTGGCGCCGAACATCCCTCGGCGCACGCCGATGACCTCGGGGTCGGCCGTACCGTTCGGGGTGGTGTGGTGTGCCTCCGTCACCGCAGCAGACCCTTCAGCTCGATCGTGGACGGCACCGCCAGCGCCGCCTGTTCGGCCTCCCGGATGGCCTCGTCGCGATTGACGCCCAGCGGCATCTGCTGAATCTTCTCGTGCAGCTTGATGATTGCGTGGAGCAGCATCTCCGGCCGCGGTGGGCAGCCGGGCAGGTAGATGTCCACCGGGACGACGTGATCGACGCCCTGGACGATCGCGTAGTTGTTGAACATGCCGCCCGACGACGCGCACACCCCCATCGCGAGCACCCATTTCGGCTCGGCCATCTGGTCATAGATCTGCCGCAGCACCGGTGCCATCTTCTGGCTGACCCGGCCGGCGACGATCATCAGGTCCGCCTGCCGGGGAGTCGCCGAGAAGCGCTCCATGCCGAACCGGGAGATGTCGAACCGAGGCCCGGCGGTGGACATCATCTCGATCGCACAGCAGGCGAGGCCGAACGTCGCGGGCCACAGCGAACCGCTGCGGACATAACCCGCGACCTTCTCGACCGTCGACAGCAGGATGCCGCCCGGCAGGCGTTCCTCTAGTCCCAATTGAGGCCTCCCCGGCGCCACACGTAGGCGTACGCGACGAACACGGTGAGCATGAACAGCAGCATCTCCACCAGGGCGAACAGGCCGAGGCTGTCGAACGCGACCGCCCACGGGTAGAGGAAGACGATCTCGATGTCGAAGACGATGAACAGCATCGCCGTCAGGTAGTACTTGATCGGGAACCGCTGGACGTTGACCGCCGTGCGTTCCGCCCCCGGCGCGGCCTCCGGCAGGGGTTCGATGCCGCATTCGTAAGCCTGCAGCTTCGCCCGGTTGTAGCGGGTCGGCCCGACGACTCCGGCGATCACCACCGACACCACCGCGAACACCGCCGCGATGGCGCCGAGTACCAGGATCGGCGTGTACAGGTCCATACCGGCCAAACGCTCCCTCGGGGCTGTCGATGTGAGCTAACCCACAGCCTAGCCATGTTTGGGATCTGCGCCACACCTTTTGGTTAGTATCGTTCACCAGTGCGGCGCGTGTCCTCGGCCTGCCCGGACATGCGTGAACGCCGCAGGGCGACAGTGGTTTTCGGAAATCCGCTACTACGCGGAAAGCCGCAGCAGCGACACGACCGCCTCGCCGAGGCGGATGGGGTCGATCGGGTGCGGTACGGCTGCTTCGGCGCGTGACCAGGTGGCCAGCCAGGCGTCGTCCGGGCGGCCGGTCAACACCAGGATCGGCGGGGGGTCGGTGATCTCGTCCTTGATCTGCTTCGCCAGGCCCATCCCGCCGGCGGGGGTGGCTTCGCCGTCGAGGATCGCCAGGTCGAAACCGCCCGCGTCGAGCTGTTTGATCACCATCGGGGCGGTTGCCACGTCGAGGTAGTCCAGCTCCGGCAGTTCCGGGTGGACCCGCCTGCCGAGCGCCAGCCGCACCGCCTCCCGCGTCTGCGGATTGTCGCTGTAGACCAGGAGCCGCAGCGTACGGGGCGGTGCTGCCATGGCGCCGATGCTAGCGGCTGCGCCCGCCCCGGCGATCCACTCGGGGAATTTGTCTGTCGCGCCGTCTACTCGGGCGTGTCGCCGAGCAGCGGTGCCATGTCGGCCGGGTCGAAGTACTCGTCGATACGGGTGATCAGACCGTCGCCGCGCACGATGATCACGATGCACACCCGCAGCGCGATGGAGTTGCCGTTGGTGCCGGTGGCGTGCAGGACGTGCTGCTGGACGAACCCGTCCCCGAACAGGCGCCGGTCGAGGATCTCGTACCGCCGCTCCGTGGTGTGGTCGATGAACCAGAAGATCACCCGCAGTGCGCGGGCGCGGTCGTTGTCCCGCCGGTCACCGGAGTGCCACACCAGCACGTCGTCGGCCCACATCGCCTCGACGGCGGCGGTGTCGCTGCGCTCGATGGCGTCGAAGAGGCGATCGGCCACCCCGACGACGATGTCGACCGGCACGTCAGCCATGTCGCATCCTTCCGCTTGACCTGAAGTTCTCTTGAGGTACGAGACTGCGGACATGCCTGAGACGACACCCCCGAAGTCCCTGTTCGACGAGGTCTATGCCGGCGGAGCCGCGCCCTGGGTGATCGGCGCGCCGCAACCCGCGATCGTCGAGCTCGAACGGCGCGGCGGCATCCGTGGCGCCGTCCTCGACGCCGGCTGCGGGGCCGGCGAACACACCATCCTGCTGACCGGCCTCGGCTACGACGTGCTGGGCGTCGACTTCTCCGCCTTGGCGGTCGAGATGGCCCGGCGTAACGCGGCCGAGCGCGGGGTGGCGGCCCGCTTCGAGGTGGCCGACGCCCTGCACCTGGACGGCGGCCCGCGGTTCGACACCGTCGTCGACAGCGCTCTCTTCCACGTCTTCGATGCGACCGACCGGCGGCGCTACGTGCAGAGTCTGGGCACGGTCTGCCGTCCCGGCGCCGTCGTCCACATCCTGGCGCTCTCCGATGCCGGCCGGGGGTTCGGACCGCAGGTCAGCGAGACCGACATCCGCACCGCGTTCACCGACGGCTGGCGGATCGAATCGCTCGAGAGCGCCACCTACCGCGGCGTGGTCGGCCCCGCGCACGCCGAGGCGCTGGGACTGCCGGTGGGCGCGCAGGTCGACGAACCGGCGTGGCTGGCCCGCGTGCGGTTCGGCTGACCGCATCGCGCGCTCAGCCCTCCTGGTCATAGCCCGGATGCGCGACGCCGAGCCGGTGTCGCACGATCGCGCGCAGCGCCGGGAGCAGTTCCCGGGCCCGGTCGTCGAACTCACCGCCACGGATCGCGGCCGCCAACTGTGTCTCGTCGTCGAACCCCAGGCGGGCCAGCGCCCCGACGGCCTCCCCGGAGGACGCGTCGGCGAGTTCGCGTTCGACGGTGCGCAACACATTGGTCGCGACCCGGAGGTGGAACCCGACATGACCGTCGATGGCGGGCCGGACCTCGTCGTCGAGGAAGTCGGCCACCGCGGCGACGAGTTCGGCCGCGGTCGGTCTGCCGTACAGCCACTGAGGTCCGGTCATCGCGGCCCACCGCCTTCGAGGAGGTCGAGCAGATCCCATTCGGTCTCGCAGACGCGGCGCCCGATCGCCGCCAGTTCGACCGACGGTGTCTGCCCGCTGAGGTGGCGTTCGGCCTGGAAGCGGCAGATGACGCCCCACCGCAGCGTCGCGACCGTCAGCCACCAGCGGAACGCCGACCGGTCCAGGGTCTCGCCGCTCGCCGTCTCGTAGGCGCTGAGGAACTCCTCGACGCTGCCCAGACCGCCGGCGCCGAGCCGCTCGGAGGCGCCGAAGCGCCACGCCCGGATGCAGAACCAGGCGAGGTCCTCGTAGATCTCCCCGACGTGCACGAGTTCCCAGTCGAGGACCGCCGCAAGCCCGGTATCGTCGACGATCAGGTTGCCCATCCGGAAGTCACCGTGCACCAACCGGTGTGGCGTCGGCGGTGGCCGGTGGGCAGCCAGCCAGCGGAACGCCCATTCGAAAGTGGCTGTCGTGTCGCCTATCTCGTCGAGGCGTTCACGCCACTCGGCGATCTCGTCGGTCTCGGTGAGCCCGACGTCCCGCGGATCGGCGCGGTGGATGGCCGCCAGCGCCTCGGCGCACTGGGTGAGCAACCGGGTGCGTCCGGTGTCGTCGAGCGACCGGTAGATGCGGCGGACGATCGTCTCACCGCCGATCGCCTCGCAGATGAGATACGGATTGCCCAGTGCGGCAGGGTTGTTGTCGGCGGTCAGGATGTGGGGGACCGGTGCGCCGACGGCGGCGGCGCGCTGTTGGGCGCGGGCCTCGAGTTCCATCCCGGCGTGTACCTCGTCGGGCGGACCGGTGCGCAGGATGAGTGGGCTCCTGGAGTCCGCGGACACCGCGTCGAAGGCCCACGTGGTCCGGCTCGCACCACCGGTCAGCGTGGTCAGGTTCTCGACGGTCACCTCGCCGAGGATGGGGCGCAGCACCGCCTCGAGTTCGGACTTCACTTGCGTCCGAAACCGAACAGCCGTTGGGCCACCCGCCGGATCTGGATCTCCTCGGCGCCCTCGGTGATCCGGTAGCGCCGGTGATGGCGGTAGATGTGTTCGAACGGTTCGTGCCGGCTGTAGCCGACGCCACCGTGCACCTGCATCGCGCGGTCGGCGGCCTCGCACACCAGGCGGTTGGCGCGGTAGTTGGCCATCGAGACCTTGTCCGAGACCTCCATGTGGTGGCTGCGGTCGAGTTCGGTGGCCGCGTAGTACACCAGCAACCGCACCATCTGCGCCTCGGTCTGCAGTTCCACCAACGGCCACTGCACGGCCTGGTTCACCGCGAGCGGTTTCCCGAACACCATGCGCTGCCCGGCGTAGTCGACCGCCCGGTCGATGCAGTACTGGGCGGCACCGAGACTGCTCGCCGCCTGGCGAATCCGGTTCTCGTGCAGGAACGTCTGGCCCACCTCGAGTCCGCGGTCCACCTCGCCGAGGACGGCGTCCTCGGGCACCCGCACGTCGGTGAGCACCACCTCGCCGTGGTCGGTGGGCATGTTGAACGTCCACCAGTAGTAGGGCACCTCGAAACCCGGCGTATCGGTCGGGACGAGGAACGCGGTGATCCCGCGGGCCTGGCCCGGTTCGCCGGAGGTGCGGGCGAAGATCAGGTCGTGGGTCGCGCGGTGCACACCGGTGTTCCACCGCTTGGTGCCGTTGATGACCCACCCGTCACCGTCGCGCTCGGCCCGGGTCTCCAGCCACGTCGCGTCCGAACCGTGATTCGGTTCGGTCAGACCGAAGGCCATCGACCGCTTCCCGGTCAGCATGGCCTCGATCCACTCGGCCTTCTGCGCTTCGGTGCCGAAGCGGTCCATCATGATGACCTGGGGGAAATTGCCGACGATCGACGACTCGTCCTGCAGGTCGTTGTGCAGGCCGAGGCCCTTGTGTGCCAGGTGTTCCCGGATGACGGCCATGTCGATGTTGGACCCGCCGCGGCCGCCGAACTGCTCGGGCAGCCCGTACCGCAGCCATCCTGCCGCATCGGCGCGGCGGCGCATCTCGTCGAGTAGATCCTCCCACGCACGCTGCGGGATACCGCCGTTCTCCCAGTCGGTGCGGGCGTATTCGCGGTGGCGGTCGAAGTACTGGATGTGTTCGCGTTCCAGCGGTTTGATCTCCGCTTCGATGAACGCGTCCATCTCCTCGAGTACGCCGGGTAGGTGGTCCGGAAGGGTGAAGTCCATTTCTCTCCTCAGGGGCGTCGGTTCAGAAGCCATACAGCGTCTTCTTCCAGATGGTCGACAGCGTGGAGATCGCGTCGGCGTCACTCATCTGCAACCCGAGACCCGAGGTGCCGACCATCACGACCGTGAAGTTCTCGAACAACAGGGCAATCGCCGCGGCGGTGTACTCCGCGTTGAGTTCGGCGCCGTACCCCTGGTCCTGGGCGTGCCGTACCGACGCGGCGACGACGTCCATCCCGACTCGGCGGAATTCGTGCTGCAGGTCGGCGAATCGCCGCTGGGCTGTGGCCAGTTGCGCGACGGCGATCATGATGCCGATGTTCTGTTTGAAGGTGTTCCAGTAGCCGGTGACCACCGTGGTGAAGAACGCGCCGTCGTCGGGGGAGGACGGCAGCGGCACACTGGAACCCGACGGTGCGACGACATCGTCGAGGAAGGACTGCGCCAGCGCGGCGAGCAGATCCTCCTTGTCGTCGAAGTAGCGGTAGAACACCGCGGGCGACTTACCGGCCGCCGAGGTGATGTCGGCCAGGGTCGTACCGTGAAAACCCCGCTCGGCGAACAGCTTCCGGGCTGCCAGCTCGATGGCGTGCCGGGTCTGGCGGCCCTTGCTGCTCAGCGTCGACGACTCCGGGGCCATACGTGCTCAGCCGGTGATCCGGTCCCCGGCGCGCAGCAGCGCGCTGGGCAGGTCGTGTCCGACGACCGTGCGGGCGACGCCGGCGGCGGCGATGGCGCTCTGCAGGTCGACGTCGCTGTCGATACCGCTGTCGCGCAACAGGTAGACCAGATCCTCGGTGGCGATGTTGCCGCTCGCGCCCGGTGCGAAGGGGCAACCACCCAGACCGCCCACCGAGGCGTCGAGCCGGGTGATCCCCGCCTGGACGGCCGCGTACGCGCTGGCGAGCCCCGCACCGCGGGTGTTGTGGAAGTGGGCGCCGAGCGGCAGGTCGCCGATGCGGGGACGCACCAGCGCGACGAGATCGCTGACGCGCCGCGGGGTGGCGGTGCCGATGGTGTCGGCGATCGCCAACCGGTCGGCGCCGAATTCAACTGCAGCGTCGACGATCTCGACGACACGATCCGGTGGTGTCGGCCCGTCGAACGGACAATCCCATGCGGTCGCGATGATCACCTCGACGGTGGCGCCGCTGTCGTGGGCGATCGCGACGATGTCGGGGATGGCCGCGACCGCCTCCTTGCTGGACCGCCCGACGTTGGCGCGGCTGTGCCCGTCGGCGGCCGACACCACGTACTCGAGCGAGCGCAGGCCCGCCGCAATGGCCCGTTTGGCGCCGTTCGGGCTGGCGACCAGCGCCGAGAACTCGACCTGGTCGAATCGGCCGAGTTCGGCG
This sequence comes from Mycobacterium sp. IS-1496, assembly GCF_001499995.1. Taxonomy (GTDB): domain Bacteria; phylum Actinomycetota; class Actinomycetes; order Mycobacteriales; family Mycobacteriaceae; genus Mycobacterium. The sequence continues at coordinate 5,453 of NZ_LQIU01000023.1, read as the reverse complement.
GCCAGTTCGGCCGCGTCGGCGAGTGCGGGCACCTTCGACGGCGAGACGAACGCGGTCGCCTCGACCTCACGGACACCGGTCGCCACCACCGCTTCGAGCAGTTCGAGCTTGGCCGACAACGGAATCGGCGTCTCGATCTGCAGGCCGTCGCGCAGCGAGACCTCGCGGATGTCCACCTTGGCGGGCAACGTGCTCACAGCACCCCCTCGGCCCGGAGTTCGGCCAGTTCGTCGGCGGTCTTGCCGAGTATCCCGGCATAGACCTCCTCGTTGTGCTGACCCGGCCGCGCGGGCCCCGCGTTGCGGATGCTGCCCGGCGATTCCGAGAGCACCGGAACGATGCCCGGGCCGAGCACGACCCGGTCGACTCTCTCGTCGAAGTGTTCGGCGATCATGCCGCGCGCCTGCAGTTGCGGGTCGTCGACCACCTCGGCGACGGTGTTGATCGGTCCCGCGATCACCCCGGCCGCCGACAGCGTCTCGATGATGTCGCCGGGCTGACGTTCGGCCGCCCAGTCGCCGATGATCTTGTCGAGTTCGTCCTGATTGCGGCCCCGCGCACCGTGGTCGGCGAACCGGCCGTCGGCCGCCAGTTCGGGTTGCCCCATCGCGGCGCACAACCGGCGGAACACGGTGTCCTGGTTGGCTGCGATGACGACCCAGCTGTCGTCCGCGGTGCGGTAGATGTTCGACGGGGCGATGCCCTCGAGCCGGGTGCCCGACGGTCCGCGCACCACGCCGCCGACGTCGTAGTCGGGGATCGTCGACTCCTGCACCGCCAGACAGGATTCGGTGAGGGCGGTGTCGACCACCTGACCTTCACCGGTGACGGTGCGCCGGTACAGCGCCGCCAGTGCGCCCTGCGCGGCGAACATGCCGGCGAGGCTGTCGCCCAGCGAGAGGGCCAACCGCGGCGGGGGGCCGCCGGGGAACCCGTTGAGGTGGCGCAGACCGCTGGCGGCCTCGGCGACCGACGCGTAGCCGGCGCGATGTGCGTCCGGACCGGTCTGGCCGTAGCCGGACACCCGCACCAGGATGATGCCCTTGTTCCGCGCCTTGAGGACGTCGTAGCCGAGGTCCCAGCGCTCGAGTGTGCCGGGCCGGAAATTCTCGACGATGACGTCGGTCCGCTCGACGAGGTCGAGGAAGATGTCCCGGCCACGCGGCGTGCGCAGATCAAGCGTGATCGCCTTCTTGTTGCGGGCGTGCACGGTCCAGAAGAAGCGGTGGCCGTCGAGTTCGGCCTGGCCCCAGGTGCGCAACGGGTCCGGCGCCCCCGGCGGTTCGATCTTGAGCACCTCGGCGCCCATGTCGCCGAGCAACCGACCGGCGAACGGGCCGGAGATCAGTGTGCCGACCTCGATGACCCGAATACCGTCCAGCGCACCTGCCGTCATTCGCCCTCCGAAGTGAATCCGTGGCGGTGCAACCAGTCCGTGCAGATGCCGACCGCCTCCCGCAGCGTCTCACGTTGGTCGGGCCCGGAGTAGTAGTGGTTGGCGCCGGCGATCTCGTGCATCTCCTTGTCGGGATGGCCGATCGCCTCGAACAGCCGCCGGGTGTGGCTCGGAGTGCAGGCGTCGTCGGCGAGGTTGCCGATCACCAGGGCGGGCACGGCGATGTCGGGGCCGGCCTTGACCGCGTCGCCGTTCGCGTCGTCGTAGCTCCACTGAGACAGCCAGCTGCGCAGTGTGCAGAAGCGGGCCAGCCCGACCGGACTCATGTTGACCACCCTCGGGTCACCGAGGTAGCAGGTGCCCGGCGCGCGGTCGTTGGGATCGACGCTCGGGTCAAGCCAGCGCGGGTCGGCCATGGTGCCATGGACGACGAAGGCGAATTCGTCGTCCGGGCGTCCGCTCGATCGGAGCTCGGCCAGTTTGTCCTTGACCCATGCGGTGATTCGCCGGTTGCGGGCGATCTGGGCGGCGCGGTAGCGCTCGAGGAATTCGGGCGTGTACGGCGGCTGGTTGGGGTTGTCCGGGTTGTAGAGGTCGAGTTCGGGGTCCCGGTCGGTCGGATCCGACTCGTCGAGGATGGAGGCGTCGAGCCACTCGGTGAGCGTGCCGTGGCGGCTGATGTGGGCGGCCAGGAGCATGATGCCGTCGGCCGGGATCAGACCGAGCCGGGTGAGGTCGGGCCCGTCGCCGGACGGGCTCGCGGTCACGGTCGGATGCTGGGCCTGCTGCTGGTAGAACACCGACAGCGACCCGCCACCGCTCCACCCGGCGAGCACCACCTTGGAGTAACCCAACCGGTTCTTGGCGTCCTTGATCGCCTCGCCGAGGTCTTCGACGACCTTCTCCATCAGCAACGCCGAATCGGTCCCGCGGAACCGGCTGTTGCAGTAGATGACGTGGTGGCCGGCCTTGGCCAGCGCGTTCATCATCGGCAGGTACGCGCCGCCGCCGATCGGGTGCATGAACACCAGCACCGTGTCGGAGGGTCTGTTACGCGGCCGCAGCAGGTGGCTCTCCAGCACGACCAGTTCGGCGACACCGCCGTAGACGTCCCGCACTCCCGACGTGTTCTGGTAGGCGACGAGATACGGGATGCGGTCGTATTCGTACTTGATCGCCGTCGTCACGAGTGCTGGCCCAGGTCGTTGGCGAGCACCTCGGGTGAGGGGATCAGCCGCCTGCGGGTGTCGACGGCGATCACCTGCCAGTCCACCCGCTGGAACTCGTCGAACTTGCGGCGGGCGCGTTCCCGTGCCTTCTCCGGAGCGCCGTGGTGCACACCCTGGGGCGCGTGGGAGATGAGCCCCGGCGGCATCGGGATGCCGTACAGCGTGCCGCCGTGGAAGAACGCGATCTCGTCGTAGTCGACGTTGCGGTGATACCACGGTGTGCGCTCGGTGCCGGGGACGCCTTCGGCCGGCTTCGGCAGGAAGTTCATCACATACACCCCGGTGGCCTGCATGAACAGATGTGCGGTGGCGGGCAGGTGCACGCTGTCGGAGGTGATGACGTGGTAGTCGCTGATGTTGAACGTGAACGCGAAGTTGTCGCCGCGCCAGCCCTCGACGTCCAGTGGATGGTGTTGGTAGAACAGCGAAGTCGGGCCGCCCTCGTGGAAGAGCCGCACCTCGTACTCACCGTCGACCTGCGGGCCGACGCCGTCGTCGATGGGTTCCGGGTCGGGGATGGCGGCCTGGGTCGGGTCGAAGGGGAAGTGACGGCCGAGCGGGCCGGGCGGCGGTACCCGGAACTCGTCGGTGGACTGGATCATCAGCAGCGTGGTCTCGGCGTCGGGGATCTGCCGGAACGTGCACGCCTTGGGGATGTAGACCCAGTCGCCGGCGCGGTAGCGCAGCGGGCCGAACTCCGTCTCGAGCAGACCCGAACCGGTGTGGACGAACGACAGGAGGTCGCCGTCGACGTAGCGGGCGAAGTAGGGCATCTCGTCGGCGCGCCGGGACAACAGCACCTGGCAGTCGGCGTTGGAGAACATCAACAGCGGCGCGCCGTCGGCGTCGGTGGCGTCACTGGGTTTGAGCTGGTCGCTCAGCACGTCGAGGGGCCGCAGCGGTCCGACTGTGCGGAACGCGGTGGGGTCGTTGCGCCGGTACATGTTGGCGGTGCGCCCGGTGAAACCGCCGCGCCCGAGTTCGTCGTCTTTCTGGCCGTCGAGGTCGGCGTGCGGCCGTCGCGGCGTCTTGCCTTTTCGGAGGTGAACGAACGATTCCATCGGAGTCTCCTCGGACAGCGGTCACAAACTAAAACTGACGTTACTTTTATCTCCCACTCGGCACAAGAGTCTCCGATGACTTCCGGAGCCCCGCACGGTCTTCTCCCTCACACGACACCACGAACGAGGAGTGGCCGAATGCCGAATGACGTCATGACCGCGAGAACGACCGTCGACGCCCCCGCGGACGCGGTGTTCGCGGTGCTCGCCGACCCCGCGACCCACGCCGCGATCGACGGCACCGGATGGGTGCGCGAACCGCTTGATGCCGCCCCATTGACCGCCGAGGGGCAGATCTTCGAGATGGCGATGTACTTCGACAGGCCTCCGGACGGCCACTACCGGGTGGCAAACAGGGTGATCGCGTTCGACCCGCCCCGCGTCATCGCCTGGGAACCGGGCCAGCGCAACGGCAGTGAACTCGAGTTCGGCGGCTGGACCTGGCGTTACGATCTGGTGCCGCTGGCTCCGTCGCGCACCGAGGTGACGCTGACCTACGACTGGTCGGCGGTCCCGGCGGCGGTCCGGCGAGAGATTTCGTTCCCGCCCTTCGGACAGGACCACCTCGACAACTCGCTGCGCCACCTGGGCGATCTGGCCCGCCTCAGTCGGTCAGGTCCACCCGCACCGTGAGCAGGTCGGTGCCGAACGTGCGGACACCGAAGCTGTTGAACTGGGGGAGTTCTCGCAACCGGGCGCGCGGATCGTCGTCGGGCATCAGGTGGGCGACGCCGGCATGCCAGCGACCGCCCAGCCGCACCCGCACATGCGGGTCGGCCTTGATGTTGCGGATGTACTGCGAACGTTCGCCGAATTCCGAGACGAACCAGAACTGATCGCCGATCCGCCTGCCGCCCAGCGGTGTTCGACGCGGCTGACCGGAGGTGCGGCCGGTGGTCTCCAGCAGTGTCTGGAACGGTAGTCGGCGCATCACCGGATTGGCGATGCGTCTCTGGAACGTGTGGGTCACCGTGTCACGCAGGCCGGTCATTCAAGGGCTCCTCTCGGTCGTCGGTCCTCACACCATCGCGAACCCAGGGATCTGCGCGCCGATCGACAGCGCGCCCGCCAGTTCGCGGCTGGTCTCGTAATCGAAGATGACATGACCGGCGAGCACGTCGACGTCGCGTCTGGCACGTTGCAGCGGATTCGTGAGGGAGTGTGCGCTCGCACCCGATGCGGCCGCAAGGCGGAGGGAACCTCACCCGCGGCGAAGTGCGGGTGTGGTGTCGACGATCTGCGGCGCTTAGGCCGCCCGGCTTTCCGGGGGTGCGGGGCCGCCGGGTTCACCGGTGTTGTCGGCGGACCGGGTGGGTGAGTCGGGTTCCGCGGGGCTGGTTTCGTGGAAGTCGGCTAGCGATGCGGTGGCTTCCTCCGAGCGAACGGTCTGGTTGACCTCGTCGGCCACCGGGGCAGCGGTCTTCACGTGACCGGTCGTGTCGCGGTCGGCAGTCGGCGCGGCGTTGAGCTGTGTGTCGCCGGTGTCGTCAGCGACAGCGGGCTTTGTTGATGCAACGGTGTCGCCGCGGACGTCGGGGTCATCTGGCGGGCGCAGGAGGCGTTCGGGCCGGTGGTAATAGTTCAGCCGGGCCTGGCCGGTGTCCAGCCGTGGTGGCGGGATCCATTCGACCTCGTGCTGGTCGTTCATGCGGGTGGACCAGCCGCCGTCGTCGTCGACGCTGCGGTTGTCCGGCCCGCACGCGAGCCCGAGTTCATCGACGTTGGTGTTGCCGCCGTCGGTCCAGTCGGCGACCACGTGATGCACTT
>NZ_LQIU01000022.1 GCF_001499995.1 Mycobacterium sp. IS-1496 | reverse complement strand
CCCCGTGGCAACGCGGCACCAACGAAAACACCAATGGACTGCTGCGTCAGTACTTTGCCAAAGGCACTGATCTCTCGATATTTCCGGCCGACTACCTCGACTACGTCGCAACCAAGCTCAACAACCGACCCCGCAAGACCCTCGGCTGGAAAACACCCGCCGAAACACTCGACGCGCTACTGTGCGACCCACTCAATCCACCCGCTGTTGCATAGACGCCTTGAACCCAAGGACGAAATCTCGCGAACAAGCTCACGCTCGCGTCAGGAACGACAGCACCGTCGCCTCGAACGCGGCCTTGGCCTCGATCATCGCCCAGTGCCCGCAGTTCGGGAACACGTGCAGTTCGGCGTTCGGAATCGTCCGCATCGGAATGAGCGCCATGTCCAGCGGGCTGACCCGGTCGTCGCGGCCCCAGGTCAGCAACGTGGGCGCGGCGACCTTGTGCATCTGGGCCCACGGCAGCGGGGCGTCGGACTTGCGCATGAACGCCATCATCTGGGCGAACGCCGCCTTGCCGTACATGCGCCGCGCGGCGGCGAGGGTCTCCGGATCCGTTGCCAGCGCCCACCGCTCGGCGATCAGCTCCTCGGTGACCAGCGCCTCGTCGTAGACCATGGACCGCAGCCAGTCGACCAGGCGTGCACGGGTCGGGTCCTCGGTGAACTCCTGCAGCAGCCGGATGCCCTCGCTGGGCCCGGGGCTGAAGACGTTGGTGCCGATGCCGCCGATGGTCACCAGCCGCCGGATGCGGTCGGGATGGTGAATCGCGAAGTTGATGCCGACACCGCCGCCCATCGAGTTGCCGACGATGTCCACGCGGTCCACCCCGAGGCCGTCGAGGAACGGCGCCACCGCACCCTGCGCGTCGATCATCGGGTGGCCGCCGGCATCGTCGCTCACCCCGAACCCCGGGAATTCCAGGACCAGGCAACGGAAGTGGGCACTGAACGCGGGCAGGATGCCGCGGAAGTTGCGCCATCCGGTGACACCGGGCCCCGACCCGTGCAGGAACAGCACCGTCGGTCCCTCACCGGTGTCGTAGTACCGCAGCGTCCCCGACGGCGTGGTCAGCTCCTGCAGCGGCAACTGGTCGGATGTGGCGGTCATGTTCGGGCTCCTCGTTCGCAGCGGTGACGGGTGCGGCGCTCAGACTGCCCGAACACCGGCGGCCGCGAGGCCGTCCTCGGCGTCGTGTCGGGCGATGACCTCCACGGTCCTGGCCAGTCGGGCCCGCGAATCGTCCGCTGTGTAGCGGTTCCGGGCGACGGCCAGCATGCTCGATGCCCAGATGTCGGCGATCAGGTCACCGATCTGCCGCTGACGCAGCGTCGGATGTTCGCGGCCCATCGCCGTGGCAAGCATCCGGCTCAGGCGGGTGCGCACCCGGTCCGCGTTCACCGCGGCGACGCTGTCCGCGCACAGGTAGGCGCGCGTGACCGCGTCGACGAGGAGGGGTTGCGCCCACAGCCGCCGGGTCATGGCGTCGGCGGTGTGGAGGAGCCGGTCATAGGGCTCGATGATGTTGTGCAACTGTGCCCGGTCGTCGATGTCGCACGCCTCGAGCCAGCGGTGCAGCGAGGCAACCAACAAGTCGTCCTTCGACGCGAAGTACTGGTAGACGGTGCTCGGGGCGACACCGGCCAGTTCCGCGACCGTTCGGATGTGCACGGCGTCGTACCCGTCGGCGGCGAGGTGCAGCGCGGCGGCGACAACGCGGTCCCGGCGGGTCGCGGCGGCCGTCGAGGTGTCCACCGCTGCAGGCTAGGGCCGTTCGGCATCCGTGCACAGCACTCTCTCGATGAATGGGATTCCGCCTCACCACCGGTCCGGCGGCCGCCAGGATTGCGATGACCGGCGACCGAACGAGGGGGCTCATGGACGACACGTCGAGGCCGAATCCGGCGCTGCTGCGCCGGGTCGCCATCTCGAGCCTGCTCGGCACGGCCATCGAGTACTACGACTTCCTCGTCTACGGAACGATGAGCGCGCTCGTCTTCGGCGCGATCTTCTTTCCCGAATCCGACCCCGCCGTCGCCACCATCGCCGCGTTCGGGACGCTCGCCGCGGGTTACGTCGCGCGGCCCGTCGGCGGAATCCTGTTCGGACACTTCGGCGACCGTATCGGCCGCAAATCGATGCTGGTGCTGACCATGACGCTGATGGGAGCCGCGAGTTTCCTCGTCGGCGTACTGCCCACGTTCGCCGCGATCGGCGTCGCGGCGCCGGTCATGCTCGTGGCGCTGCGGGTGATCCAGGGCGTGGCGATCGGCGGCGAATGGGGCGGGGCCACCCTGATGGTCACCGAACATGCCGAACCGCACCGCCGCGGCGCCTGGAACGGTGTCATGCAGATGGGTTCGCCGATCGGCTCGCTGCTGTCGGTCGCCGTCGTCACCGCCATCACACTGATGCCGGACGAGTCGTTCCTGTCCTGGGGTTGGCGGGTGCCGTTCCTGGTCAGTCTGCTGCTGCTCGGCATCGGGATCTACGTGCGGTTGTCCATCACCGAGAGCCCCGTCTTCGAACAGGTGAAACGGGCCGGCGGCGGGCCTACGGGTCCCCCGCTCCTCGAGGTGCTGCGACGCCCGGGCAACCTGATGCTGGCCTGCGGGGTCGGGATCGGGCCGTTCGCGCTGACGGCATTGATCAGCACCTACATGATCAGTTACGCGACCGCGATCGGATACCACCGCACCGACGTGATGACCGCGCTGATCTTCACGTCGACGACGGCGTTGATCACCATTCCGCTCTTCTCGGCGCTGTCGGACCGCATCGGGCGGCGGGTGGTTGTCGTCACCGGCGCGATCGGGATCGTCTGCTACGCGTGGCCGTTCTACGCGCTGGTCGACGTGGGTTCGGTGCCGCTGCTCACCGTCGCGATGGTGCTCGCGCAGGTGCTGCAGTCGCTGATGTACGCCCCACTGGGCGCGCTCTTCTCCGAGATGTTCGGCACGCGCGTGCGCTACACCGGAGCCTCGATGGGATACCAGTTCGCCGCCCTCCTGGGCGCCGGCTTCACCCCGCTGATCGCCAGCAGCCTGATGGCGGACGGGATGTCGCGGACCCCGGTGGTCGCGCTGGCGGCCGGGTGCGGTGTGGTGACCATCGTCGCGATCTGGCGGGTGCGCGAGACGCGCGGCACCGACCTGACCGACGCGGGCACGCCACCGCGGAGCGTGGCAGCCGGTCGCTAGTTGCGGAACCGTCTCAGGTAGGACACCAGCCGGCGCGCGGGCACGGGTTTCGGCCAGGCGTCGGTGCGGAAGTGCGCATCGGTGCCGCCGTCGACGAAGATGATGCTGCCGCAGAGGAAGTCGGCGGCGTCGGACAGCATGAACCGGATCCACTCCGCGAGCTGACCGGCGTCGCCGAAACCGCCGACCGGAACCGGGAACCGCTGCACCGCCTTGGCCTGCTGCTTGGACGCCAACTGCTCCTCGAGCAGCGGGGTCATGATCGCCCCCGGCGCCAGCGCGTTGAGCCGGATCCCGGCGCCGGCCCACTGCGGCCGGATGGCGTGGCGACGCACCCAGCGGCTCACCGCGATCTTCGAGGCCGCGTAGATGAGCGCCGAGCCGACCGGACCGAACGGCCGCACCGCGCGGACCGCCCTGTCGACGTCCCCGTCGAGCAGCGCCTTCACCGCACGCCTGGGCACCATCGGCGTCGTGGTCGTCGAGTTGCTGGATATCACAACGACTTTGGCGTTGCCGGCGGCCGCCAACGCCGGTCGCCATCCCTCGAGGAGTTCGACGACGCCGCGATAGTTCACCTCGGCGATCAACCGCGGCCGGCCCTTCCCGCTGCCCGGCCCGATGCCTGCCGCGAGGACGGCGCCGTCGAGGTGACCGCCCGCGGCGGTGACCACCTGCGCGACAGCCCGTGCCCGTCCGTCCGGTGTGGACAGGTCGGCGACCACGTCCGCCTCCTTGACGTCCACGCCGATGACGCGGTGGCCGTCGGCGCGCAGCCGATCGGCGGTCTCGCGGCCCATACCCGACGCCGAACCCGTGACGGCATAGGTGCCCATGACCGAGCCCTCCCCACATGTCGCTCTCGGCAAAGACTGTGGCATACGCGGCGTCCGAAGCTCATCCCGGGTCACACGTCTCTACACTCACCGGATGGCGGAACCGCCGATCACCGAGGACGGCCACCATGTCGTGATCAACGGGCGTAAGTGGCGTGCCACCGACCCGTTGATCCCCGGGGAGCGCAGGGCGGAGCTGACCCGCATCCTGATGTCCTGGCGAAGGGAGGTCCGCCGCACCAAGGGCACCGACGGGGAGGGGGCCGCGCGGGCCGGTGTGCACGCGGCGAAGGTCGCGCTGGGCGAGCGCGGAACGCCGCCGTGGTGGGAGCAGACCGACGAGCAGCGACGGGCGCGGTGGCAGGCCGACGTGCCCGAGCCATGACGGGATGGGACTTCGGTCCTCCGCGGAGTGCCGAAGGGCCGCTACCGGTGGGCGCGGCGATGAGGGAGCATCGTGGGGATCACCCGCACGGGTGACGGCGAAAGGACCATTCATGCCTGAGCACACCTCTGCCGTGGTCGTCGGCATCGACGGCAGTGACAGCGCCCTGCAGGCCGCTCGCTGGGCCGGCGCGGTGGCCGCCGCAAGCGGTGCGCCGCTGCACATCCTGCACGCCATGCCCAGCCTCGGACGAAACCTGACCGAGACGGCCGTGGCGATCCAGGCGGCGATCATGTCCTACCAGCGCGACTCCGCGCTGATCTTCCTGCGGGCCGCCGCGGACGCCGTCAGCGCGGACCGGCCCGACCTCGTCGTCACCACCGAGGCCAGCGAGACGCCCGTGGACGAGGCGCTCATCGAGGCCGGCCGTACCGCCAGGCTGATCGTGCTCGGCGGTCAGGACGTCACCGGAGCGGCCGCGCTGATCATGGGGTCGACGACCCTGCGGGTGGCGACCCACGCGTCGTGCCCCGTCGTCGCGTTCCGCGGGGACGAGGTCACCGTGTCCGACAAGCCGATCGTCGTCGGTGTCGACGGCACCGCTGCGGCGGCCGGGGTGCTGGCGACGGCGTTCGAATGCGCGGCCGCCCTGAAGGTCAAGCTCGTCGTCGTACGATCCTGGACGACCCGGGCGCCGGCCGGTGACGTCACCATCCCCTTCCTGATCGACTGGGAAGCACTGGAAGCCGCCGAGTGGACCGCGCTGACCGAACTCGTGGACGCCTGGCGGCAGCGTCATCCCGACGTCGACGCGGAGTGCGTGGTGGAGACGATGTCCCCGGCCCGGGCACTGCTGAGCCACGCCGCGGACGCGCAACTGGTGGTGGTGGGCAGCCGGGGTCGAAACGCCCTGGCGGGGTTGGTGTTGGGATCGACCAGCATGAACCTGCTGCACCACAGCCAGGTTCCGGTGATGGTGACGCGGGCGCATGCCCCGGAGGAGGAGCGACGGTGACGGTGGAGATCACGCTCGACGGACGGCGGGTCCTCGTCACCGGGGGTGGCCAGGGCGTCGGCCGCGGACTGGCCGTCGCCTTCGCGGCCGCGGGCGCGCACGTGCTGGTGAACGACCTACGGGCCGAACGCGCGCAGAGCGTCGTCGCCGAGATCACCGAACGCGGCGGGACGGCGGAGGCCATGCCGTTCGACGTCACCGACTACGCCTCTGCCGCAACGGCTGTCGGGGACGCCGCACCGGTCGACATCCTGATCAACAACGCGGGCAACGCGGGCTCGGAGGGTTTCGCCTACCGTGGCCGGTTCGCCGAGACCGGCCCCGCCGACTGGGAACCGTTCCTGCGAGTCAACCTCTACGGCGTCCTCCACTGCACCAGGGCCGTGCTACCGGCCATGGTCGACAACGGGTGGGGCCGCATTGTGACCATCGTCTCCGACGCGGGCCGTACCGGCGACCCGGGCGGCGCGGTCTACGGCGCCGCGAAAGCGGGTGCGGCAGGGCTCATGCGCTCGATCGCACTGGAGAATGGTCGCTTCGGGATCACCGCCAACAACATCTCGCTGGGGACGATGCGCACGCCGCTCACCGAATCGCTGTGGGCCGAGCACGGGGATTCCCCTCAGGCCAGGGCGATCCTGCAGAACTATGCGATCCGCCGACCGGGCGTCCCGGATGACGTCACCCACCTCGCCCTGGTGCTGGCCAGCGACCACGGGTCGTGGATCACCGGGCAGACGATCTGCGCCAACGGCGGGTTCTCGCTGGCGCTGTGACCCGTCAGGGCACTTGGGGTTTGATCTCTTCGACCACCCACTGGGCGTAGTCGAGGTATTCGTCGACGCCGCTGACCGGAGGTAGCGGGACGGCGCTGACGGTGACGCCCTGCTCGCCGAGCCAGCAGAGGCGGTCCACGATCTGTGCGGCGTTCATGCCGGGGCGGCCATGCGGATCGTCCTGTGCCACATGCCCTTCCCCGACCCTCGTCGTGCCGAGGCCGTGGACGACGTCGAACGGCCGACCGTCGTACCCCGGTTGAGATCTGATGAACTCGAGGCGTTCGGCGATCTTCTCGGGTGGGGTGAGGAACGACCACCACCCCGACGCGTACTTCGCCGCCCGGCGCAGCGCCGCGTCGGCGTCCCCGCCGATCCACACCGGCAGGTGCGGCTTCTGCACCGGCTTCGGCTCGAAGGCGACGTCGTCGAACGACACGTACTTCCCCTGGAAGCTGGGAGAGTCGCTGGTCCACAGTTCGATGATCGCGGCCAGGTACTCGTCCGCCATCCGGCCGCGTTCGTGAAACGGCACCCCGAGTAGCTCGAATTCCTTTTCCAGCCAACCCACACCGAACGTCACCATCATCCTGCCGCCGCTCATCCAGTCCGCGGTGGCCAGCGCCTTGGCGAGGACGATCGGATGCTGCAGCGGCAGCACCGTGATGCAGGAGTTCAGCCGGATGTGTTCGGTCGCCCCTGCGAGGTAGGCCTGCGCCACCGTGGATTGCAGATAGTGCGGCCCCGACAGTTCGACGTGATCGTTGGGGATCACGAAATGTTCCGGGACGGCGATCATGTCGTAACCCCAGGCGTCCGCGCACTTGGCCATCCGGGTCTGGTCCGCGCCGGTGACCGACGCCTCCCACGGCTGCATCATGGCCTTGAGGCGCAGCATGTGAGGCAGGTTGAACACGAGTTTCACGCGGAGCTCCTGAGGCCGGCGACAAGCGCTACTTCAGCATGCTACCGGCGTCGACGGTCACGGGTAGGCCAGTCACATAACGGGATTCGTCCGACGCCAGGAACAGCACGGCGTTGCTGATGTCGATCGGCTCCACCCAGCCGACGGGCAGCACGTGCATGAACTTCGCCGCCACGGCGAGGTCGTCGACGCCCGGGTTCTTCAGATCGGGACGGAACAGCTTCTTGGTCCCCTCGTTCATGAACAGTGGTGTGTTGACGTTGGTGGGGCACACCGCATTGACCCGGATCGAATGCTGGCCCAGTTCGACCGCGAAGGTCCGCATCAGGCCGATCACCCCGTGCTTGGCCGCGATGTAGTGGCCGGTGTGCGGATAGGGCTTGAGTCCGCCGACCGAGCTGGTGAGAATGATCGAACCACCGCGGCCGCCGGAGAGTAGATGCGGCACAGCGGCTTTGACGGTCTTCCAGACGCCGGACAGGTTGACGTCGATCATGTCGCGCCAGTCTTCCTCGCTGGTCTTGTCGAGCGTCTGACCGCCGTTGCCGATCCCGGCGTTCGCCACGACGATGTCGAGCCGGCCGAGCTGCTCGACACCGGTGCGCACCACGGCGTCAAGGGCGCCGAAGTCACGGACGTCGACCTCGGCGGTGACGATCCGGCGGTTCAACCCCTTGACCAGATCGGCCGTCTCGGCGAGGTCGTCGGGGGTGGCCGGCGGGATCTCGGTGTTGCTGCTGATCGGCCCGCACACGTCCACGGCGATGATGTCGGCGCCCTCCTCGGCCAGACGCATCGCATGGCTGCGGCCCTGACCGCGTGCGGCACCGGTGATGAACGCGACCTTGCCGTCGACCCGACCGCCCATGTCGCCAACCTTCCCTCGGGCCGTCGACACGCGGCGGCGCGGACAGCCGATCAGATTTGATCGGTCGATCAGGAGCCTGACACTGGACGCTCCTCTTGTCAACCGTCCCTGGGTGTCGCCAACCGGCTCAGCTGGCGCTCCATGAACGCACGGAACTCGTCGTGCCCGAGGGTGACGCCGACCGCACTCTCGTTGCACAGGCTCCGCGCGGTCTGGGCGATGAGCATCGACACCGCGGCGGGCGGATACTCCTGAACGTCGACGCCGCGGGCGCGCAGCGCGACGGCCACCGCGGCGGTCTCGATGTCGCGGACCCGCTCGGCATAGGACTTCAGTTCGGCCCGGATCGCTTTGCGGTGGTTGGCCAGCGCCATGAACTCGGTGTTCAGCGCGGTCATGCGCAGATCGCTGTTCATCGCCCACAACGTCTGCAGCGGTTCGTCGGCGGTGAGCGCTTCGCGCATGCGCTCCAGCGAGGCCTCCGCACCTGCCCGCAGCACTTCCACGAACAGGTCGTCCATGGTGGGGAAGTAGTAGTAGACCAGCGCCTGCTTGACCCCGGCCTCCGCGGCCACCCGCCGTGACGTGGCCGCGGCATACCCCTCGTCACGCATGATCGTGGCCGTCGCCTCGATGAGTCGTTGCCGAGCGGAGCTGTCCACCTTGGTCTTTCGCGGCGCCGACATCAGCGGGCCCCGGCGCGTGGATCGCTTGACCGCCCCTGAGGCAGCGTGGTAGGCATGGCGCATTCTATCAGCCTGATCGACCGATCAGGATGGAGCGAAGGAACCGATCCTCCATGACCGATCTCACCGCAGTCGACTTCTTCTCCGACCCGGACGTCTCCCAGAACCCTTACGGGTACTGGGACGCTCTGCGCGAACAGGGGCCGGTCGTGCGCGAACCCCACCACGGCGTGGTGGTGGTGACCGGCCACCGGGAGGTGCTCGCGGCCTTCCGCGACCACGACCACTTCTCGGCGGTCAACGCGATCGGGGGGCCGTTCCCGCCGCTGCCGTTCGAGCCGCGGGGTGACGACATCACCGAGCAGATCGAGGCGCACCGGCATCTCTTCCCGATCCACGAGCACATGGTCGTGATGGATCCGCCCGCACACGAACGGGCCCGGTCGCTGCTCAGCCGACTGCTCACACCACGCCGGCTCAAGGAGAACGAGGACTTCATGTGGCAACTGGTCGATCACCAGATCGACCAGATCATCGACAACGGCCGGTGCGAGTTCCTCTCGGAGTACGCCAAACCCTTCGCGACCTCGGCGATCATCGACCTGCTCGGTGTGCCCGAACACGACCGCCCCGAATTCCTCGCCGCACTGGGTGTGGAGGAGCGGTACGGCAATCGGGTGGGTGCGCTGGACGGGGAACCGGTCGGACGCGACCCGCTGCGGTACCTCGATGACAAGTTCGCCGGCTACCTGGCCGACCGGCGGCGCGAACCCCGCGACGACGTGTTGTCGGGAATGGCGACCGCGACGTATCCGGACGGTTCCACCCCGGAGTTGATGGAGGTGGTCAAACCCGCGACGTTCCTGTTCGCCGCCGGCCAGGAGACGGTGACCAAACTGCTCAGCGCCGCCGTCCAGACCCTCGGCGACCGCCCGGAGTACCAGGACGTGCTTCGCGGCGATCCGAGCCGGATACCGACGTTCATCGAGGAGTCGCTGCGGATGCACGCACCGACCAAGGTCGACTTCCGGCTGGTCCGCAAGACCACCGCGCTCGGGGACGTGCACCTGCCGGCCGGCACCATCGTGATGCTCTGCCTGGGCGCCGCCAACCGGGATCCGCGCAAATTCGACGATCCGCACGAGTTCCGGCTGGACCGCAAGAACGTCCGCGAACACCTCGCCTTCGGCCGCGGCATCCACAGTTGTGCGGGCGCTCCGCTCGCGCGCGTGGAAGGCCATGTCACCGTCCGCCGTCTGCTGGACCGTATACGCGACATCAGCATCGACGAGAGCGTGCACGGTCCGGCCGGGCGGCGCAACTACGCGTACGAGCCCACTTTCCTGCTGCGCGGCCTGACCAGCCTCCACATCGAGTTCACGCCGGCCTAGCCGGCCTCGGCCGCCCATTCTCCGCTGACCCGCTGCTTCTGTTCGCCGATCGTCTGCGCCAGCTGGGCGGCCTTGGGCCAGCCGTAGTGCGCTGCGAAATGCAGGGCCAGCTCGTCCATCTCGTCGAAGGTCAGGTCCCGACTCTTCAGTGCGGCGTACACGTGGCTCAGGATCGGAAGGGGCGCGTCCTGGAACGCCACACAGGTGACGGTGATCAATCGACGTTCCTTCATCCCGAGGCCGGGCCGCAGCCACATCTCACCGAAGACGAAGTTCAGGATGCCCGCACCCGAGTAGGGGTTGTCGCGGGTCGGCGCGAACGCCAAACAATTGATGTCCCTGAACGCCTGCTCGCCGACGGCGAGCCGGTCCTCGGGATCGCTGGGGGTGTCCAGCGGCAGCAGCGGCTCCGGCGGGGGAACGTCCTCGCCGCGTTCCCGGCGGATGCGTTCCCACAGTTCGTCGACGATCATGTTGAACCGTGAGGCCTTCGGCCAACCCGCGTACACGGCGAAATGCAGGACGGCTTCCCGCATCTCGGTGATCGTCAGGTCTGCGCTGTTGAGGGCGGCGTAGACGTGGTCACGCAACGGCGTTTCGGCGTCCGCGGCGGCAACGCAGGCCAGCGTGATGAAACGCCGCTCCCGGCGGCTCAGCACCGGGCGCTGCCACACCTCGCCGAACACGAAGTCGAGCAATCGGGCCATCGCGGTCGACTGCGGCTCGGGCGCAGGCACGGTCATCACGTCGGCGTAGGCACGCCGCGCGCGCTCGTAGGCGTCGGCGTGCGTCTCAGCGGAGTGTGACACCGGCGTCCACCTTGAACTCCAGGCCCGTGACGTAACGGGATTCGTCGGACACCAGGAACAGCACCGCGTTGCTGATGTCGACGGCCTCGGCCATGGCGATCGGCAGCGCGTTGAGGAACAGCGGGACCAGATCCGGCCGGGACTCCAGCACGGCGCGCAACGAGTCCGGGCGCATCCCGGTCTCGACGCCCGTCGGGTGCACCGTGTTGACCCGGATGCTCTGTGCGGCGAGCTCATTGGCCAGTGCGCGGGTCATGCCGACGACGCCGTGTTTCGAGGCCGTATACGGCGTGTGCAGCGGGGTGCCCTTGACGCCGGCCGCCGAGCTGATGTTGACGAGGCTGCCGCCGTGCGCGAGGAGATGCGGAATCGCTGCCGCACAGGTGTTCCACGTGCCGATCAGGTTGACGTCGACCACCGTCCGCCACTGTTCGGACGAGGTCGCGTCCCACGTCCCCACGGTGAGAACCCCGGCGTTGGCCACCGCGGCGTCGAGGCCGCCCAGCTGCGCCGCCCCGTCGTCCACGGCCGCCGACAGGGCCGCGGCGTCTCGGACGTCGGCGACGTGGGTGACCACGCGGGCACCGTGTCCCTCGGCCAGTCGCGCGGTCTCGTCGAGTTCTGCATCTGTGGCGAGCGGGTATTCGAGTTCCGGCAGGGATCGGCAGATGTCGACGAGGATCAGGTCGGCGCCTTCTTCGGCCAACCGGACGGCGTGGCTGCGGCCCATCCCGCGCGCGGCGCCGGTGACGACGACACGCTTGCCGGCGACACGCCCGTTGCGGTCGCTCACAGCTTGTTGCAGAAGCCGGCGTCGACGGGGAAGGTGACCCCGGTGACGTGTCTGGCCGCGTCGGAGACGAGATAGGCGATCGCGCTGCTGATCTCCTCGGGTTCGAGCAACTGCACCGGCATCGGATTCTGCAGGTGCGGGCCGCCATCCGGGTAGTTCTCGAGGAACGCGGTCATCGCGGGGTTCACCGCCATCATCGTGTTGACAGCGGTCGGGTGCACGGTGTTGACCCGGATGCTGTGCGGTGCAAGCGCATTGGCCAGGGTGCGCATCAAGCCGACGATGCCGTGTTTGGAGGCCGCGTAGCCCAGGCCGCCGCCCTGCAGCCCCCCGAACCCCCGCAGTCCGGCGGTCGAACTGGTGAACACGATGGAACCGCCGCGCTCACCGGCGATCAGGTGGGGGATCGCCGCTTTCGCGGTGTGAAACGAGCCGACCAGGTTGACGTCGACCACGTCGTTCCACATCTCGAGGTCTTCCTCGATGGTGAGTTCGCGGAAGGCCATCGTGGCGATACCGGCGTTGGCGCAGACGATGTCGAGTCGGCCGAAGTGCTCGACTCCGGCGTCCACCGCGGCCCTGAGCGCGTGGAAGTCGCGGACGTCGGCCACCGACCCGAGCATCTTGGCGCCCTGGGCCTCCACCATCGCGACGGTCTCCTCGAGCTCGTCGCGGGTGGCCATCGGGTAACCGTTGGACTCGATGTCGGCGCAGATGTCCACGCCGACGATGTCGGCGCCGTCCGCTGCCAGGCGTACCGCATGGCTGCGGCCCTGTCCGCGGGCGACGCCGGTGATGAAAGCGACTCTTCCGTCCAGGGAACCCATGGTCCTCGCTTCGTTGCGCGGGTCCGTATCACCGGCGATGCCAGCGAGTAACGGCGTTACTGCATCGCACGGTAACCTAGTTACTCCATGACGGCAAGGAGTTCGGGGATGGCTGGACCGGTTGACGGGGCGAGCGCCGGAAGCGAGGCCCGAATGATCGCCGTCGTCATCGAGATCCTGGAGACCGACGGCTACGAGGCCGTGCAGTTGCGGGAGGTCGCCCGCCGGGCCCGCATCTCGTTGAGCACGATCTACAAGCGCTACGCCACGCGTGACGAGCTGATCCTGGCCGCGCTCGAAGCGTGGATGGACGACCACCGGTACTCCGGTGTCAGCCCCCATCCGCGCGAGCCGGGCGCATCGCTCCACCAGGCGTTGATGGACCTGTTCCGCACCATCTTCGAACCGTGGGAGCAGCACCCCGGCATGCTGACCGCGTACTACCGGGCGCGCTCCTCACAGAGCGGGCGGCAACTGATGCAGCGGGGGCTCGACATCGTGGTCCCCGCCGGCCTGGAACTGCTGTCCGACGTCGACGACGAGTTCGTCGCGGACTTCAGCGACGTCATCTTCAGCGTGGTGTACGGGTTGTTGGGCCGGTTCACCACCGGGGAGATCACGATCACCGAGATTCTCCCGACGCTCGACCGGGCGGTGTTCTGGCTGACGACCGGTTACGAGGCCGCGAAGGGCTCAGGGGCTGCCGTACATGCGCGCGATGTCCGGTGAGTCCAGCCAGCCGGAGTAGGTGGGCCGCTGCGGCCACCCGTCAGGGGAGTCCTGCCATTCCTCCTGGCGGCCCCACGGCAGGAGGTCGATCAGCGCGAAGCTGTGGCTGAGCTGTTCGGTGCCGCGACCGTTGGTGTGCCAGGTGCGGAACACCGTATCGCCGTCTCGCATGAACACGTTGACGGCGAACCCGTCCCCTGGCGGGGCATCGACGTCGGCGCCGAAGGAACTCTCCGACGACGAATACCAGTCCATCTTGTTGCCGACCTT
Source organism: Mycobacterium sp. IS-1496 (assembly GCF_001499995.1). Classification (GTDB taxonomy): domain Bacteria; phylum Actinomycetota; class Actinomycetes; order Mycobacteriales; family Mycobacteriaceae; genus Mycobacterium. Next base: position 55,628 of record NZ_LQIU01000022.1, on the reverse strand, counting down.
CTCCTTGTAGGCCAGCGCTTCCTCGATCGGGCCGTTCGTCACGATGACGAACCGGGCGTCGTAGTTGTCGAGGAATTCGAGCCGGGTGAACTGCGACGTGAAGCCGGTGCATCCGCCGCACTGCCACTCCTGGCCGTCGGTCCACATGTGGTTGTAGGTGATCAGCTGTGACCGCCCCTTGAACACGTCGGCGAGTCGGACCGGGCCCTCCGCGCCGATCAGCGTGTAGTCGGCCATCCGCACCATGGGTAGGCGCCTGCGCTGCGCCGCGATGGCGTCGAGTTCCCGCGTCGCCGCCTTCTCGCGGCGGCGCAGGTCCTCGAGCGCTGTGCGCCAGGTCTGTTCGTCGACTACGGGCGGAAGCCCGGTGGTTCCAGTGGTCATCACGTCATCCCGTCGTTGTCGTGCGAGCTGTTCACCGGTACCGACTCAGTGTGCGCGCAGAAATCATCGCCACGCTCGCCTTTTCCCGCGAGGGTGCGGGTCTGCACGCGACGCGCCGCGTATTTCACAGCAGTTTGCGCACGCTCGCGGTGGATGTGAGACAACGTGCGCCTGGGGAAGCGGTGCTCGCGCCCCAGGACTTGCCTGACCGGTTTCAGCCGCGTTCTGGAAGTTCCTCGATGAGCTCATCGAGGAAGCCGCCTGCTTCGCGGCCGGCGCGGTCGACATCGCCGGCGGCGATCGCCTCGACGAGGCCGTCGTGCGGGATTCGTTCGACCGCGTGGGTCTCCACGGTGGTCGCCACGCTGGCGGTGACCACCTCGGTGAGCCCCCGGTACAACTCGGTCAGCACCGTGTTGTGCGACGCCCGCACCACCGCGAAGTGCAGCTCGGCGTCGGCCCGCACGAATTCGTCGCGGGCGTGCAGGGCATCCCGGCGGGTGAGCAGGGCGCGGATCTCCGCGAGATCGTCGTCGGTGCGCGCGGCCGCCGCCAACCGGGCGCCTTCCACCTCGAGGCAGCGTCGGACCTCCAGCACCTCACGCAACTCCGAACCGCACAGCCGGCGCAACGCCCCGGACACCTCGCTGGTGGCCCGCACGTAGGTGCCGTCGCCCTGTCGGACCTCGAGGATCCCGCTGTGGGCCAGCGCGCGCACCGCCTCCCGGAGCGTGTTGCGTCCGACGCCGAGCGCGGCGACCAGCGACGGCTCGGTCGGAATCCGCGTGCCGACCGGCCATTCACCGGACGACACCGATTCGCGCAACTGGGCGATCACCTGGTCGACCAGACCTGCGCGACGGGTAGTGGCGAGCGGCACGGCACCTCGATTCATCCAATCATGGGATGTATGGGAGGATACCGCGGTGAACGGCAACATCCACACCGGGACCACACCGAGTCAGGTCGGTGACCCCGTGAGCGCCGACGCGGACCACACCCCCGGCACGCGGGCCGCCGGTGGCGTGCTGCTCACGATCGCCGTCATCCTCACCGCACTGAACCTGCGACCTGCGATCACCAGCGTCGGACCACTGCTCGGTGAGATGCGCACGTCCATGGGCGCGAGCGCCACCTGGGCGGGCGTTCTGACCACTTTGCCCGGATTGTGTTTCGCTGCAGCGGGATTGACGGCACCGTGGCTGTCCCGTCGGTTCGGCCTGAGCCGGGCCATCAGCGCCGCGCTCGCCATTTTGAGCGCCGGCCTGCTCATCCGCGTGCTCGACGGCCCGTATGTCGTGCTCGGCGGAACGCTCGTCGCCACCGCCGGAATCGCGCTGACCAACGTGTTGATCCCCGTGGTGATCAAGGGTTCCTTCCCGGCCCGCGTCGGGCTGATGACCGGCGTCTACACCGCTGCCCTGCAGGGCGGCGGCGCGCTGGGATCCGCGGTGACACCCGGGCTGGAAGGCGTCTTCGACGACTGGCGGACGGCCCTCGCGTCGTGGGCCGTCGTATCCGCGCTGGCGCTGGTCGTCTGGAGTGTGGCGTCACGCGGCATCGCAGGAGGGCGGGCACCGTCGTCACGGGTCAAAGGCCGGTCACTGCTGCGCAACCGGCTGGCCTGGACGGTGACACTGTTCTTCGGATGTCAGTCGCTGCTGGCCTACGTGATGATGGGCTGGCTGGCGGAGGTCTTCATCGACAGCGGCGTGAGCAAGTCGACCGCCGGGCTGCTGGTCGGGCTGATGTCGCTGATCGCCGTGCCGATCAGCATCTTCGTCTCACCGCTGGCGGCGCGCTCGTCGAGCCAGAGCCCGTGGATCGTCGGTCTCGGCACGATCGGCGTGGCCGGGGTGATCGGACTGCTCGTCGACCCGGGCGCCGCCCCGCTGCTGTGGAGCATTCTCGTCGGCCTCGGGCTGAGCGTGTTCTCGTTGGCGCTCACCGTGATCGCGTTGCGCGCCCGTACCACTGAGGACACCGCCCAGCTCTCCGGCATGGCGCAGGGCTTCGGGTATCTGCTCGCCGGACTCGGCCCGTTCCTGTTCGGCCTCCTGCACGATTTGACGGACGGCTGGACGGTGCCGTGGGCCATGGTGCTGATCGTCTACCTCGTGCAGATGTCCATGGGCGCCCTGGCCGGACGCAACCGCTACGTGTGACCGCCTCGACGAAATCGACTCAGCCGCAGAACCCGTCGAGGGTGGCGTGGAGCGCGTCGAGGTCGCGCTTGAGGGCCTGCTGGCCGGGGTCGCCGTCCGGGGCGCCTGCGGTGGCGGCGGCTCCGAACTGCATCAGCTTCGTCCCGAATTTACGGACCGCGTCGGCGAGTTGGGGCGGCGTGGCCGGGTCCAGGGTGGTGAGCAGGTACTGGCCGCCGCCCATCAAGGCCACCCGGGCGTTGGCCGCCACCGCCAGCACGCCGGTGACGTCATCGTCTCCGCCGGGCGAAGCCAGATGCGTGTTGGTAGCGACCCCGGTGCTCACCTGGGTGTACGCCGCACATGCGCTGTCCTGGGCGGCGGCCCGCGTCGCCTCGTCGTAGCGCGGTGTGCGGTCCTGCCACCACGTCCACACCGACAGGATCAGCGCGGCGGTGGCGATGAGGCAGGCGAGCACGGCCAGCGCCGTGGACCGTGAGCGGGCGGCACCGATCGGCTGTGGTCCCGGCGGCATGGGAGAGATCGTAATGGGGTCGCGCGACGGGGCGGGAAGCTGGCATGGTGGCGGGGTGAGTGTGGGGCGAACGGTGGGCCGGGTCAGCGTGGCCATCGGCTGCGCCTGCGGGGTGCTGTTCGGCGCCGCGCCGGCCCAGGCGGACCCCGCCGAACCCGGTAGCGGTGACACTCTCGTCGGGCCGTCGGCGACGGGCACCGATCCCGCCCCCGAACCGTTCGGCGTCGGTCCCGGGGCGACCGACACCTTCGGCGGATACCTGCCCGAGGACGGCACTTTGACCGCTTTCGACGTCGAGAACCCGACAGTCGGCCGACTCGACCCCGCGCTGCTGGGCGCCGTGCAGGAAGCCACGCGGGCGGCGGCAGGCAGCGGTGTCGAGGTCGAGATCAACTCCGGCTGGCGGTCGATCGGCTTCCAGGAGCGGCTGTTCCAGGACGGGGTGCGCACGTACGGCAGCGTGGAGGTCGCCCGGCAGTTCGTCGCATCACCGCAGACCTCGATGCACGTGGTCGGGCGGGCGGTCGACGTCGGCGGTCCGGACGCCGCGGCCTGGATGGCGCGCAACGGTCCGCGGTTCGGACTGTGTCAGGTGTACGCCAACGAGTTGTGGCACTACGAGTTGACCGCGGACGCCAACGGCGTCTGCCCGCCGATGAAGCCGAACGCGACCGGCTGACCGCCGGGAACGGCGATGCCACGCTCGGTAGCATGATGACCGTGCCGGGAGAAGACGCGGTGACCGCCGGTGTCGCGGGCTCGTTGATCCTGACGTCGGACTACCGGGTCGCCGACCCCTCGCGGGTGTGGCCCCTGCTCGAACGGCGCCGGGCCGAACTCGCCGCGCTCGGGGCGCATCACGTCTTCGTCCACACCTCGATCAGCGAACCGGACCGGGTGCTGGTCACGATGGCCCTGCACACCGCCGAACCCGTCGCGGACCTGTTGCGGTCCCACGTCTTCTTCGACTGGTTCGATGCAGTGGGAGTGCAGGATCTGCCCGCGGTCTTCGCCGGCGAACTCGTCGAACGCTTCCACGTCGAGGACGGCGACCGCGCCGTATGGACCGCGACCGCGCCCGCCGTGGTGATCGCCGGCGTCACGGTGGTGCAGGATGTCGAAACCCTGCTCGACCAGGTGCACCGCACCCGTGTCCTGTTCCTTCGCAACGGCATTCAGAACGTGTGGATCTTCAGGGCGCTGGACGACCCGCAGGAGGTGATGTTCTTGCAGGACGTCGCCGACGAAGCGGGCGCCCGCAGGTGGCTGGATCGTCCGGAGACAGCGGCGAAGTGGCTCACCGAAGCCGGCGTCGGCGCATATCCGCCGGTGTTCGTCGGGACCCTGCGACACGTGATGCGCATCGACGTGGTCGAGCACGCCGACGGCGGCTAGCCGAGCGCCTCCAGATGCCGGGCCAAACCCTCTGTCCGCCAGAGGTTCAGCATGTTGGTGAACATCTGCAGCGGGGCGCGCAACCCCTCATCGGCGCGGATGCGCGGATCGTATCTCGTGGTGTCCGCGTCGGCGTCGGGGAGGCGGTGGCGGATGCGCGCGGGCACGTCGAGCAGCCAGGTGATGCCCATCAGCGCCATGTAGAGCATCAGGTGGCGCCGCAACAACGCCGGATCCGGTCGCGGCCCGCCTGCACCCGCCATCTCGGCGCAGAACAGCTCGAGCAGCTCGTCGAAGTGGTTATCCCACAGGCTGGTTTCGGCGGCGCACAGCGCACCCCACAGCGCCATCGCAAGGTTCAGCCGGCTCACGCACCCCCAGTCCATCAGGCCGCACTGCAGGACACCGCCGCCGTCGCGCCAGAACCAGGCGTTGTCGACGTTGGCATTCCAGTGGCACAGCGCGATGTGGTCCTCCGCATCCCGCAGCGCACGCCAGATCGACTCCTCGTGGCGCAGCACCTCGTGGGCCTCCTCGTCCAGGCGCGCCAGGAAGCCAGCGGTCCGCACGTGGGGTGGGAGCAACCCGGGATGGGTCTCGGCGAACTCGCTGAGCCGGGCCAGCCTGCGCTGCAGGCGTTCCGGGGACAGGGTCACCGGATCGCCGACCGTGGCGGCCTGCAGATCGACGGGGAACGCCTGCGAGAATTCCTGCGGTAACCGGCCGGAACGCTGGGTGCCCGCCAGTCGCGCCAACGCGGTGATCAGCGCGCGGTAGTGCTCGGCGGGCGCAGGCATGTCCTCGTCGAGGCATTTCTCGTACTGGCGTTCAACACCATTGTGTCCGAACGGGATCCGGTCGGTGATCAGGATGCCCGTCCCGGTTTGGGCGTGGTAGTCCCCGAAGCGGGGCCGGGGTATCGCGATCGGAAACCCGGGCGTGCGGGACAGCGCGGCGAACACCACTTCCGAAGCCATCTGGGTTCTGCCGCGGTCCCGGGCGGGATCGTCGAAGTCGCGGGAGAACTTGACGAACAGATCCGTGCGCAGACCCGGTTCGGGGCGGGCGTAGGCGACGTCGAGCAGCAGTTTGCGTCCCGTGCTCCCGCCGCTGAGCTCCTGGCACCGGTCGATCCGCACCACCCGGTTGTCCTGCGCGAGTGCGCCGAAGGCACGAAACGCGTCGGTGAGGAACGCTTCCCCGCCGTCACGCAGCGCCGCGGCGGTGGCCGGGATCGGCAGGCCGAGGTGGTCACCGGCGACCCACTCGTGTCGAGGCATGCCTCGGCTAGGACTCGGCGCCGTCGGCGCTGACCTCGACGAGCAGCGACATCCCGTGGTGCGCGGGCATTTCCACGGTGAAGCTGTGCAGGTCGTCGACCGTGGCGAAGACGTGGCCGGTGAACATGTCCGAGACCTCGGCGCCCGGCGGCAGCGCCTCGGAGCGGACGGTCCCGGCGACCTCCTCGTTGGCGAAATTCAGCACGGTCAACTGGTAGCGGCCGTCGCCCTGCAGTTGGTGCACGAGCACGAGCATGCCCCGGTGCGACACCTCGGGAATGTCGATCTGGCGACTGGTCGCGATGCCGTAGTGGGAGCGCACCTTCAAGATGGCCTGCAGCTGGCGCAGGAAGCTGGTGTCGTCGCCGAGCTGGTCGGGGATCGAACCGTACAGGCTGCGGCCGCGCGGCATCCCCGCCAATGATTGCGTCGCACCGGGATTCACCCCCATCAGGTCGTGGGCGGCGCGGTGGATCCACCGGGTGTCACCGCCACGCAGGAGTTCGGCGACCTCCGTGGCGGGCAGGGTGAGCATGCCGCACAGATCCCACCCCGACAGCGCGAAGACCCCCGGCTGCAGCGCGTTGAACATCGCCAGCAGCAGGTGCGCCCGGCGGATCTCGTCGAGCTCGGGGGAATCGGGTGCGATCCGGTCCAGATCGCTGATGCCCAGCGTCGCCGCGATCACCGTCGCGGTGGTGCAGGCGATGCCGTTCGTGGTGAAAACCAGGTTGTAGGGCGCGTTCTCACCGGTGAGGTGTTCGGTGAGATCCTGGCGGACCGTCTCGCCGAGCACCTCGCCGGTGATCTCCTCACCCTTGTAGGTGAAGAGGTCGTCGCGGTGACCGTGTGACCAGTGCACGAGCTCGTAGGTCAGTTCGTCGTGGTTCTGCAGGGCGTGGATCAACGACGCCGGGTCGACGCCGAGTTCGAGCGTGGTGCGCAGGGTCAGCCGGAGGAACTCGGTGTCGGCGGTGGCCAGGGCGTGCTGGTAGGCGGGCCGGTTGATGAAGTCGTAGGACAGGTCCGCGCCCGCCTCACCGATCTCGCGGATGTCGTCGATGGTGAGGTTGAGTTCCTGGAACGTGAAACCGCCCACCTTGCGCACCATGCTCGCGATCAGATGGTTGGCCGCCTCGGACAGCGGATGGCCCTCCGACCAGGCGGTGCTGTCCTCGGCCACGGTCTTCTCGGCGCCGAGAAAACCGTTGGCGTCCAAGCGGAGTCCGCCGGTGCCCAGGTCTGCCAGCGAGTGCAAGGCGTCGCCGATCACCAGCCGCATCCCCGCGAAGGAGGGGTCCAGCCAGTTGATCGACGGCTGACCGTCCTTGAAGTAGTGCAGGTAGACCCAGCGGCGTTCGACACCGTCGACACCGAGCACCGGGCGGGTGACGCTCCAGTTGGTCTCCTTGATGCCCTCGGCGTAGAAGATCACCCGCTGCAGCCGACCGATGATGTAGCCGGCCTTGTCCAGCCACTCCTCGGTGGCCGGGTCGATGTTCACCGAGTCCGCTCCCGACGGCACGTCGGGCAGGTGCTCCCAGTCGCGGGGATCGACCTCCACCATGTGGTAGATGCCGGGGTAGTCCGCGTACTTCATCTCCGCGAGGCGGAAGTCGGCGCCCTTGCCGGTGTGGCCCGGCACGATGTCGTCGATGATGGTACCGCCGTACCAGTTGGCCGTCCCGCACATCTTGCGGAATTCGTCCTCGGTGCCGAACGCCGGGTCGATCTCGGTGCTGATGCGGTCGAAGTGCCCGTCGACGCTGGGGGTGGTCTGCCATCCGGAGATGCCGCCGGCCCGCTTCACCGGACCGGTGTGGATGGCCTCGATGCCGATGTCCGCGAACGCCTTCCACATGTCGTCGTCGGCGAGCGCGGTGAGGAACGACTCGTTCGGGCGCGTGATCAACGACAACGGATAGGCGGTGAACCACACCGAGGCGGTCTCCACCGCGCCGCGCGGGCTCGGGGTGGCGTACGGGTTCTGCCACATCGAGCCCTGCCCGGAGAACTGCTGACTGATCTCGTTGGCGTCGGCCAGCATCGACTGCGACAGCAGCCACGACACGTACGCCGGGTTGTCCGCCCGCGCCGGGCCGTCCTGGGCCACCGAGCGGCGCGTGAACGGCGACTTGACCCTCGGCCGGAACCGCAGCGCCCGGGGACGGGCCGGATGGAGATGCTCGTCGTAGGTGATCTCGCTGGGCTCGTTGGGCTGATCGTCCGTGCCAGACCCGGCCTGGTCGTCGAAATCCGACGCTGGCGCCTCAGACATGCATCCCCTTCACGAACTGGTTCCCGGTGGTTCGACCTTCGGGACGTAGTTCCACGCCGCCGCGATGTCGAAACGGCGCGCCGTTGCGCACGTGCCGGACGCCCTGGACCACACCCTGGCCACCAACCCTACGGATGCCGAGGCGCCGGCGTGTTCCGGCGAGGGGTGCTAACGGTTCACAGGTGCGAGTCGGCGACGGCGAGTGCCTGGTCGAGGATTGCGAGACCTTCGCGGGCTTCGTCGGCGGTGACCGTACACGGCGGTACGGCGTGGATCCGGTTGAAGTTCGCGAACGGCAGCAGACCGTTCTCCTTGCAGGCCGCGACCACCGCGTTCATCGCCGCGCTGCTCGCGCCGTACGGGGCCAGCGGTTCCCGGGTCTCCGGGTTCGCGACCAACTCGATCGCCCAGAAGACGCCGGTGCCGCGGACCTCGCCGACGCTGGGGTGGCGGGCGGCCAGTTCGGCCAGACCGGGCCCGAGCACCTCGGCGCCGATGCGGGCGGCGTTGCCGACGATGTCCTCCTCCTCCATCGCGTTGATGGTGGCCACGGCCGCCGCCGTCGCGAGCGGATGACCGGAGTAGGTCAGGCCGCCGGGGTAGGGCCGGTGTGCGAAGGTCTCGGCGATGGCCGGGCTGATCGCGACGCCACCGAGCGGCACGTACCCGGAGTTCACGCCCTTGGCGAAGGTCAACAGGTCCGGGGTGACGCCGAAGTGGTCGATCGAGAACCACTTCCCGCTGCGGCCGAACCCGGCCATCACCTCGTCGGCGATCATCACGATGCCGTACCGGTCGCAGATGTCGCGGACACCAGCCATGTATCCGGGGGGCGGGATCATGATGCCCGCGGTGCCGGGGATCGACTCCAGCACTATCGCGGCGATGGTCGACGGACCCTCCATTCGCACGATGTCCTCGAGGTGCGCCAGCGCGCGGGCCGACTCCTCGGCCTCGGTGGTGGCGTGGAACTGCGAGCGGTACAGGAACGGGCCGAAGAAGTGGACGACACCGGCGTTGCCGTGATCGTTCGGCCACCGGCGCGGATCGCCGGTCAGGTTGATCGCGGTCTCGGTGCCGCCGTGGTAGGAGCGGTACCGGCTGAGCACCTTGTACTTGCCCGTGTGCAGCCGCGCCATCCGCACCGCGTGTTCGACGGCGTCGGCGCCGCCGTTGGTGAAGAACACCCTGTTCAGCTCACCGGGGGTGCGTTCGGCGATCAGCCGGGCGGCCTCGGACCGGGCGTCGTTGGCGTGCTGCGGGGCGACCGTGCACAGCTTGGCGGCCTGCGCCTGGATGGCGGCGACGACCTTCGGATGCTGATGCCCGATGTTGGTGTTGACCAGCTGACAGGAGAAGTCCAGCAGGCGACGGCCCTCGCCGTCCCAGATGTAGCTGCCCTGCGCGGCGGTGATCGTCATCGGCGTGATCTCGGCCTGGGCCGACCACGAGTGGAAGACGTGCTTGCGGTCGAGCTCGTAGGCGCGGGTGGCCTCGGCGCGGGCGTCGTCGACCGACAGGCCGTTGGGCAAGGTGACGGTTTCGTTCGTGACAGTCATGGGGTCTCCTCCTGCGCCGAAAGTACGGTTGTTGACGCCGCTACTCGGGCGATGCGTGCAACAACCGTACTCTCGGCGCGATGATCAGCTGTTTTGTGGGAAGCCGAGGTTGATGCCGCCGTGGCTGGGGTCGAGCCAGCGTTGGGTGATGGCTTTGCCGCGGGTGAAGAAGTGCACGCCTTCGGTGCCGTGGGCGTGGCTGTCGCCGAACAGCGAGTTCTTCCAGCCGCCGAAGCTGTAGTAGGCCATCGGCACCGGGATGGGCACGTTGATGCCGACCATGCCGACCTCGACCTCGTTCTGGAAGCGGCGGGCGGCGCCGCCGTCGTTGGTGAAGATCGCGGTGCCGTTGCCGTACGGGTTGGCGTTGATGAGCTCGAGGGCCTGGTCGTAGGTCTCGACCCGGATCACCGACAGGACGGGGCCGAAGATCTCGTCGGTGTAGACGCTCATGTCCGGGGTGACGTTGTCGATCAGCGTCGGGCCCAGCCAGAAGCCCTCGGCGCCACCGTCGGCGGACACGGTGCGGCCGTCGACGACGATCTTGGCGCCGTCGGCCTCGCCGGCGTCGATGTAGGAGGCCACCTTGTCGCGGTGGGCCCGGGTGACCAGCGGACCCATGTCGGCGCCCTTGGTGCCGTCACCGGTCTTGAGTGCGGTGGCGCGTTCGGCGATCTTGGCGACGAGGTCGTCGGCGATCGGGCCGACTGCCACGGCCGCGCTGATGGCCATGCAGCGTTCGCCGGCCGAGCCGAAGCCGGCGTTGACCATTGCGTCGGCGGCCAGGTCGAGGTCGGCGTCGGGCAGGATCACCGCGTGGTTCTTCGCCCCGCCGAGGGCCTGGACGCGTTTGCCGGCGGAGGTGGCCGTGGCGTAGACGTACTGGGCGATCGGGGTCGACCCCACGAATGACACGGCCTTGACCTTGGGGTGGGTCAGCAGTTCGTCGACGGCGGTCTTGTCGCCCTGGAGCACGTTGAACACCCCGGGCGGCAGGCCGGCCTCGGCCCACAACCGGGCCAGCCACAGCGACGCCGAGGGATCCTTTTCGCTGGGTTTGAGGACCACGGTGTTGCCGGTGGCGATCGCGATGGGGAAGAACCACATCGGCACCATCGCGGGGAAGTTGAACGGGCTGATCACGCCGACCACCCCGAGCGGTTGGCGGATCGAGTACACGTCGACGTTGGTCGAGGCGTTCTCGGTGAAGCCGCCCTTGAGCAGATGGGGGATGCCGCAGGCGAACTCGACGACTTCCTGGCCGCGGGAGACCTCGCCCAGGGCGTCGGAGAGCACCTTGCCGTGTTCGGCGGTGATGATCGCGGCCAACTCGTCCTTGCGGGCGTTGAGCAGTTCGCGGAAGGTGAACAGCACCGACGTGCGCTTGGCCAGGGAGGTGTCGCGCCACGCCGGGAACGCCGCCGCGGCCGCCTCGATCACCGCGCGGGCGTCCTCGACGGTCGCCAGCGCGACCTGACCGGTCACCTCACCGGTCGCCGGATTCGTCACCGGCGCGCTGGCCTGCGACGCGCCCGCGAAGAGGTCGTTGTTGCACCAGTGCTGAACGGTATTCGCCATGCTGGCAAGTGTGCCGCCGCGCGAGCCAGGTGCGGGGTTGCATGGTGTCACCGAATCGCACCGCGGGGATACAGTGTGTAAATGGCGATGACGGTGTCCGACGTGATCGGTCTGCCCGTCGTCGCGCGCGGCGCACCCGAGGTACTCAGCGCGCGCCGCTGGACTAACCCCATCCGCTGGGTCCACGTCGGCGACGTGGCCGACCTGTCCGCGCTGCTGCAGGGCGGCGAACTGGTGCTGACCACCGGGGGTGGGCTGGCCGGCGATCCGCAGCGCTACCTGCAGGGGCTCGCCGACGCCGGTGCCGTGGGCGTGGTCGTCGAACTCGGGACGGCGATGACGGCGGTGCCCGACGGGGTCGTCGCCCACGCCGAACGTCTGGACCTCGCGCTCGTCGCGTTGCACCGGCAGATCAAGTTCGTCGCGGTGACCGAGGTGGTGCACCGGCGCATCGTGGCCGCCCAGTACGACGAGGTGGCGTTCGACCGGCGCGTGCACGAGACCTTCACCGAGTTGAGCATGAAACGCGCGTCCGCGGCCGGGATCGTCGACGCCGCGGCGCGGATCCTCGACGAACCCGTCGTCCTCGAGGACCTGGCTCATCAGGCGCTGGCCGTCGCGCCGGGCGGGGACGCCGCCGCGACGCTGCTGCAGAACTGGGAGCGGCGGTCCCGGATGAGCGCAGGCGGGGACTGGGCGGTCACCTCCGTCGGGCCGCGCGGCGAGGAGTGGGGGCGCCTCATCGTCCCGGTGCCGCCCGCCGACCGGGCCCGCGCCACGATGGTCCTCGAACGCGCCGCGGCGGCGCTGGCGCTGCACCGGATGATCGAGCGCAACCGCAGCGGGCTGCATCAGCAGGCCCAGAGCGGGCTGATCGACGATGTGATCGCGGGCCGCATCACCGACGAACGCGAGGCCGCCGCGCGGGCGCACGCCCTCGGACTGCGCAGGTCCACCCGCTACCTGCCGGTCGTCGTGCGGGTCGACCGCAGTGCCGCCACAGCGGATCCCGTTGTCGCACAACAACGTAATGTCGCACTGCTGGACGCCGTCGCGCACACGGTGAACGCCGCCGGCCACACCGCGCTGTGCTCGATCCGCCGCGACGGGGAGATCGGCGCCCTGCTGGCGCTCGATACTGCCCGGGGCGGCTGGGACCGGGCGCTGACCGGGCTCGGCGAACGCATGCACGCCGAACTGCGGCGCCTGGACGGCGGCGCCCGTTCCGAGGCCCGGTCGGTGTGCGCGGTCGGCGACCCCGCAGGCGAGATCGTCGAAGCGATCCACGGCCTGGGGCAGGCCGCCCACGTCGGTGAGGTCGCCATCGCGATGCACGGCCACACCCAGGCGGTCTACCGTGCTTCCGACGTGCGTCTGCGGGGTCTGATCGCGCTGTTGCGCGACGACCCGCGGGTGCAGCAGTTCGCCGAGACAGAACTGCGGGCGCTACTGCTCGACGACGACGGGCGCGTGCCGTCCAATCTGGAGGTGCTCCGCCACTATCTGCAGGTGGCGGGCAACAAGGCGGCGCTGGCGCACCGGCTGCACATGAGCCGTCCCGCGCTCTACAAGCGATTGGCCGGGATCGCCCGGACCCTCGGCGTCGACCTCGACGACGCGGAGTCGATGACCTCGCTGCACGTGGCCGTTTTGATCCTCGACGCGCGACGGCGTGCCGCCCCCGCCGCCCTCACCCGGGACCGGTAGTCGGGGACGGGGCAATCAAGTTTCACTTTCATCCGCTTTGGGCAGCCTGCACTCACGGATGACTCCGGGGACGAACGGCGCCGCGACCGCGGCGCTCGGCCATGAGGTGACGATCACGCTGGGCGCGAACGCGCCTCCTGGCGGGGCGCCGCCTTCGTGCGTCGATCCGCGGCGCTGAGAGGGATGTCGGTTGGGCGTTGAGGAAGCTGGGGCGGCTTCGTTGACCTCCTCTGCGAACGCACTTTTCGGTGCGGACCCGGACGTGGGCCGCCACCTCGCCGTGGTCGACTGGGAGGCCACCGCACTCGGGTCGCCCGCGACCTGGCCGCAGAGTCTGCGCACCGCCGTCAGCATCCTGCTGTCGTCGCGGTTCCCGATGTGGATGGCATGGGGCCCGGAGCTGACCTTCTTCTGCAACGCCGCGTACCGGCGGGACACCTTGGGCCGTAAGTACCCGTGGGCGTTGGGCCGGCCGGCCAGCGAGGTGTGGGCCGAGATCTGGCCCGACATCGGTCCGCGGATCGAGTCGGTCCTGTCGACCGGGCAGGCCACCTGGGATTCGGCGCTGCTGCTGTTCCTCGAACGATCCGGCTACTCCGAGGAGACCTACCACACCTTCTCCTACAGCCCGCTGCGCGACGACGGCGGTCACGTCGTCGGCATGCTGTGCGTGGTGAGCGAGGACACCGAGCGGGTGATCGCCGAGCGCCGGATGACGACCCTGCGGGACCTCGGATCGGATCCGAGCGTGGTCCGCACCGAGCGGCAGATGCTCGACTTCGCCGCCGAACAGCTCAACCGCAATCTCTACGACCTGCCGTTCACGCTGACCTATCTGTTCGGCGAGGACGGCGACGCGCGGCTCGCCGCGAGCAGCGGAATCGCGCCGGGACACGCGGCGGCACCGGAGACGATGTCGGCCGACGGGATGTCGGTGTGGCCGGTCCGGCTGCCCGCCGAGGGGGAGACCGTGCTGCTCGACCTCGACGACGAATCGCTGGGCCTGCCCCGCGGGGTCTGGCCCGACCCGCCCGCGCAGGCACTGGTGGTCCCGTTGCTGCAGCAGGGCGCCGACCCGGTCGGATTCCTGGTGGCGGCGTTGAACTCACACCGCAGGCTGGACGCGCCCTACCGCGGGTTCATCGAACTGGTCGCCGGGCACATCGCCGCCGGGATCGGCAGCGCCCGCAGCTACCGGGCCCAGCAGCGGCGGGCCGAGGAACTCGCCGAGCTGGACGCGGCCAAGACCGCGTTCTTCTCCAACATCAGCCATGAGTTCCGGACCCCGCTCACGCTGATCCTCGGCCCGTTGGCCGAGTTGCGCCGTGGCGCCGGCCTCGAGACGGGGGTGCGCGAAGAACTGGAGCTGGTGCACCGCAACGGGTTACGGCTCGCCAAGTTGGTCAACACGTTGCTCGACTTCTCCCGCATCCAGGCCGGCCGCATGCAGGCCCGGTTCGAACCCGTCGACCTGGCCGCCGTCACCGCGGAGCTGGCGAGCGTGTTCCGGTCGGCGATCGAACGGGCGGGGCTCCAGTTCGCCGTCGACTGTCCGCCGCTGGCCGAACCGGTCTACGTCGACCGCGACATGTGGGAGAAGGTCGTCCTCAACCTTCTGTCCAACGCGCTGAAGTTCACCCTCGAAGGCGCCGTCACGGTCCAGGTCACCCACGACGACGGCGCCGCGGTGGTCACGGTGTCCGACACCGGGGTCGGGATTCCCGACGCCGAGATGCCCCGGCTGTTCGAACGGTTCCACCGGGTCCAGACCACCGAGTCCCGGTCGACGGAGGGCAGTGGGATCGGCCTGGCTCTCGTCAAGGAGCTGATCGGCCTTCACGGTGGCGCCATCGGCGCGCACAGCGAGGAGGGACGCGGCACCACCTTCACCATCCGGGTGCCGTTCGGGGCGGCCCATCTGCCGCCGGACGACGTCGTGCCTGCGGGACGGGCGTCCGGCGTCTCCACCATCGCCGACCCCTTTCTGCAGGAGGCGCTGCGCTGGCTGCCCGCGTCGGACCCCGAACCCGAAGAGGCGCAGGGGATCACTGCGACGGTGCCCGCGGACGGCGGTGCCGTCGTGCCCGCCCGGGTGCTGATCGCCGACGACAACGCCGACATGCGCGCGTACCTCACCGGTCTGCTGCGCGGCGCCGGTTACGAGGTCACCGCGGTGTCCGACGGCAGGCAGGCGCTGGATTCCATCCGGGCGGACCTGCCCGATCTCGTCGTCAGCGACGTCATGATGCCCCGCCTCGACGGCCTGGAGCTCGTCGCCGCGCTGCGCACCGACTCCCGCACCGCCGCGCTGCCGGTGCTGCTGTTGTCGGCCCGGGCGGGGCAGGAATCGTCCATCGAGGGTCTGCATGCCGGCGCCGACGACTACCTTGTCAAACCCTTTGCGGCAGCGGAACTCCTGGCCCGGGTGCGTGCCAATGTGGCGCTGGCGCGGTTGCGCAACCACCACAGCCGCTGGCGCACCGCACTGATCGACTCGTTGCAGGAGGCGTTCTTCGTCTGCGACGAACGGGGCGCGATCATCGAGATCAACACCGCCTTCACCGACATCCTCGGCTACGGTCCCGAAGGGCTGCCGTACGAACCCGAACAGCCGTGGTGGCCCGACCCGGACACCGACCCCGACGGCTACCGGGAGACCAGTCAGGCGTTCGGCGGGGTGATGGAGCAGGCCCGCGGGGACTTCACCTTCCCGGTCGTGCACCGCGACGGCCACCGGATCTGGGTCAACGCGAGTTTCAACCCCGCGCGCGACCCCGACACGGGCCGGCGCGTCGCCGTCGGCACGTTCCGCGACGTCACCGCCGAGCACTACACCGTCCAGCGGGAGACCGCGCTGGCCGCGCTCAACGAGCAACTGGCAGAGGCCGACACACTCGACGGGGCGCTGCGCGCGGCCGTGGGGGAACTGCACCGGCTGTGGCAGGCGCGACGTGTGCTGGCCGTGACCTTCCCCCACGTGGACGGCGACGTCACCCCGGACATCATCTGCGCCGGCGAGCCCGTGCAGTGGTCGGATCTCACTGTCGGACAACGACATACGATCTCCACGCTGCGCGACGCCGACGTGCTGACCGCCGACACGGGGGAGTACGGCACGGCGGGCATCACGCTGCAACATCCCCGCGGCGTGCTCGTCCTGTGGATCGAACTGCTCGAACAACGCCCGTTCACCCCGGAGGACCACACGCTGTTGACCGTTCTGGCCGGCCGCCTCGGTCAGGGGCTGCAGCGGGTGCACCGGCTCGACCAGCAGCGGGAGACCGCGCTGACGCTGCAGCACGCGATCCTCGGCCCGGCCCGGCTGCCGGGCGGGTTCGCGGTCCGCTACCACCCGGCGACCCGGCCCCTGCAGGTCGGCGGCGACTGGTACGACGTCGTGGATCTGGACGGCGGATGCATCGGTCTGGTCGTCGGCGACTGCGTCGGACACGATCTCGAGGCGGCCACCGTCATGGGCCAGCTGCGCAGTGCGTGCCGCGCGCTGCTGCTCGACCAGCCCAGCCCGGGAGCGGCGCTGGCGGGTCTCGACCGGTTCGCGGCACGGCTGCCGGGAGCGCGCTGCACGACTGTGTGGTGTGCGGTGCTGTCACCGCACAGCGGTGAACTGGTGTACTCCAGCGCCGGTCACCCGCCGCCCATACTCGTCGACTCGGACGGCGCGACCCGAGTGCTCGACGATGCCCGCGGTTTCGCGCTGGCGCTGCGGCCCGACCAGGAGCGGCCGGAGGCCCGGGTGACGCTGTCCGCGCGGGCCACGCTGCTCCTCTACACCGACGGGCTCGTGGAACGTCGCCGCGCCTCGTTGGAGACGGGTATCGGCCGAGCCGCCGGCCTGGTCGCCGAGGGCCGGTCCGATGGCCTCGACGCGGTCGCCGACCAGCTGATGTCCCGCCTCTCGCCCGACGATGGTTATCAGGACGACGTCGCGCTGCTCCTCTACCGCCAACCCGCCCCGCTCGACATGGTGTTCCCGGCGCGCAACGAATACCTCGCGAGTTCCCGTACGGCCCTTCGGGATTGGCTGACGCAGGCCGGCGTGGGACCGGATCAGGCGATGAACGTACTCATCGCGGCCGGTGAGGCGGTCGCGAACGCGATCGAGCACGGGCACCGTGACCGGCCCGACGGTCACGTCACCCTGCGGGCGACCGCACTGGTGGACCGGCTTCAGGTGTCGGTACTCGACACCGGCTCGTGGAAGACACCGCGGACGGAGGTCGACACCCGGCGGGGCCGCGGTGTCGCGCTGATGGAGGGTCTGATGGACGATGTGAGGATCAGGCCAGGAGACGACGGCACCGCGGTCCACCTCGACGCGAGGATCGTCTGATGGTCACACCGCTCACCGTCAACGCCGACCGGCACACCGACGGCAGCCCGCTGCTGGTCGCCGAGGGCGAGATCGACTTGAGCAACGTCGACACCTTCACCCGGGCACTGGTCACGGTGATCGCGGCGGCGGACGGCGCCGGGACGGTGACGGTCGACCTCAGCGCCGTCGAGTACCTGGACAGCGCCGCGATCGGCGCGTTGTCCGTACACGCCGACCAGGTGCCGAAGATGCGCCTGGTCGCCAACCCGTATCTGATGCCGGTGCTGCGGATCAGTGGCATCGACCAACTGGCCACGGTGGAACCGGCGGAGCCGACCGACGGATAGGCGGTTACGCCGCCTCGGGTGTTTTCACCGGTCGCAGGGGGTATGCCGGGCGCACTGTCCGAAAGGTGGCTGCGGTGATCGGTTGGCTCGACAGGCTGCAACAGCGCAGCCGAGTCATCGGCTACGTCCTCGCGGTGATCTACAAGTACGTCGACGACCAGGGCGGTTACCTCGCGGCGCTGATCACCTACTACGCGTTCGTCTCGCTGTTCCCGCTGCTGCTCCTGCTCACCACCGTGCTGGGTGTGGTGCTCGTCGGCCGCCCGGATCTGCAGCAGCAGATCGTGGAGTCGACCGTCAGCCAGTTCCCGCTGATCGGTGAGCAGTTGGCACAACCCGAACAGCTCAGCGGTGGCGCGGTCGCCGTGGTGGTCGGCATCCTCGGTGCCCTCTACGGCGGATCCGGCGTCGGACAGGCGGTGCAGAACGCGATGAACACGGTGTGGGCGGTGCCCCGCAATGTGCGCCCGGATCCGATCCGGTCACGCATCCGCAGCCTGCTGCTCCTGCTGGTGCTGGGGTCGGCGGCGATCGCGGCGACGGTGCTGTCCGCCGTCGGCCGGGCCGTCGACGATCTCGGCCTGTTCGGCACGGCCGGCGTCCTGGTGAGCACCATCGCGATCAACACCGGGATCCTGCTGGTCGCGTTCCGGACGACGACGAGCCGCGAGCTCACCTACCGTCAGGTGCTGCCCGGCGCGCTGGCCGGGGCGGTGGTCTGGCAGTTCCTGCAGTGGTTCGGCGCCGGCTACGTCGCGCGGACGGTCAGTTCGGCCAGCGCCACCAACACCGTGTTCGCCCTCGTCCTCGGACTCCTGGCGTTCCTCTACCTCATCTCGGTCAGCCTGGTGCTGTGCGCGGAGCTCAACGTGGTGCGCGTCGACCGGCTCTATCCGCGTGCTCTGCTCACCCCGTTCACCGATTCGGTGACGCTGACCTCAGCCGATCGCCGCACCTACACCCGTAAGGCAAAAGCGGAGCGGGTCAAGGGTTTCCAGCATGTGGCGGTGACGTTCGAGGCCAACCGCTCAGACACCCATGAGGTTCTCGATCCAGCTGCGGGCGAAGTACACGAGGAAGCCGGCGGCCACCACCCAGAGCAGCGGGCTGATCTCGCGGGCCTTGCCGGCGCCGGAGCGAACGACCACCCACGAGATGAACCCGACGCCGATGCCGTTGGCGATGGAGTACGTGAACGGCATGGCGGCGACGGTGAGGACCACCGGTAACACCACCGAGAACTCCGACAACTCGATGTGCCGCAGTTGCGACACCATCATCGCGCCCACGATCACCAGGGCCGCCGCCGCCACTTCCGTCGGCACGATCGACGCCAACGGGGAGACGAACATCGCGGCGAGGAACAGGGCGCCGGTGACGAGGTTCGCCAGACCGGTGCGCGCGCCCTCTTCGATGCCGGCGCCGGATTCGATGAACACCGTGTTGGACGACGCCGACGACGCACCGCCGACTGCTGCGCCCGCCCCCTCGACGATCAGCGCGGAGCGCAGTCGCGGGAAGGTGCCCCGATCGTCGGAGAGCCCCGCCTCCCGCGACAGCCCGGTGAACGTGCCCATCGCGTCGAAGAAGTTCGCGAACACCAGGGTGAAGACGAGCATCACCGCCGCGAGGATGCCGATGCGCTCGAAACTGCCGGTCATGCTGAACTCGCCGACCAGCGAGAGGTCCGGCACCGCGAACGGCGAACCGGACAGCTGCGGCACCGACAGGCTCCAGCCGCCGGCCTTGTCCTGCGCCGAACCCAGATCCCAGATCGCCTCGACGACGACGGCGATGACGGTGCCCGCCACCAGCCCGATCAGGATGCCGCCGCGCACCCGCCGCGCGACCAGCACACCGGTGACCAGCAGTGTGACCACGAAGATCACGGTCGGCACCGTGCTGATCGAGCCCAGCCCGCCTGCCCCGAGGCCGACCGGGGGCGAGGCCGATCCGGTCGAACTGACGAAACCGGCGTCGACGAGGCCGATGAACAGGATGAACAACCCGATGCCCGCGGTGATCGCCAGTTTCAGCTGCATCGGCACCGCGTCGAACACCAAGCGGCGCAGCCCGGTGACCGCCAGCAGCACGATGATCAGGCCGTTGATGACGACCAGGCCCATCGCCTCGGGCCAGGTGACCTCGCCGACCACCGTCGTCGCCAGGAACGAGTTGATCCCGAGCCCGGCGGCGAACGCGAACGGCAACCGCGCGATCAGCCCGAAGAGGATCGTCATCACGCCCGCGGCGAGCGCCGTGGTCGCCGAGACCTGGGCGAACTGCAGCGAGTTGCCCTCGACGTCGTCGGAACTCGACAGGATGATCGGGTTCAGCACGATGATGTACGCCATCGCGATGAACGTGACGAGGCCACCACGGACCTCGGCGCCGAGCGTGGAGCCGCGTGCCGAGATCTCGAAGAAGCGATCGAGGCGATTCATGGGACGACCCTAAGGTGCACCGCCGCGGACGGCGAGTCACCACGGCCGGCGCCGGAGGTTTCTAGATTGGGGCGGTGATCACATCTGCTCCCCGACCGCGCGACGAGACCCGCCTCGGCGCCGACCAGCTCGCCGCGCTCGCCGCGGTGGTCGAGTTCGGCAGTTTCGACGCGGCCGCCGCGCATCTGCATGTCACGCCGTCCGCGGTGAGTCAGCGCATCAAAGCGCTCGAACAGCGGGTCGGTCAGGTGCTTGTGGTGCGCGAGAAACCGTGCCGGGCAACGGCGTCCGGTGTACCGCTGCTCCGGCTCGCCGCGCAGACGGCACTCCTGGAGGCCGAGGCGCTCGGCGAGCTCGGCGGTCCGGGCGACACTCGGACGCCACGGGTGGCACTCGCCGTCAACGCCGACTCCATGGCGACGTGGTTCACCACCGTGCTCGGCGACGTCGGCGACGTGCTGTTCGACCTGCGGATCGAGGATCAGGACCACTCGGCGCGGTTGTTGCGCGAAGGGGTGGTGATGGGGGCGGTCACCACCGAGCGCAGCCCGGTGCCCGGCTGCCGGGTGCAGCCACTCGGGGTGATGCGGTACCTGCCCGTCGCGAGCCCGGCGTACGTCGAGCGGCACCTGCGAGACGGGTTCACCGCGGCCACCGTGGCGTACGCGCCGTCGTTGGCGTGGAACCGCGACGATGCGTTGCAGGACATGGTGATCCGCAGAGCCTTCCGCCGTGCGATCACCCGTCCGGTGCACTACGTGCCCACCGCAGAGGGGTTCGGCGCGGCGGTGCGCGCCGGGCTGGGCTGGGGGGCGTACCCGGAACAACTCGCCGCACCCGACCTGGCCGACGGCTCGTTCGTCCGCATCGCCGACGTCCACCTCGACGTCCCGCTGTACTGGCAGTGCTGGAAACTCGACAGCCCGCTCGTGGCCCGGCTCACCGAGGCGGTGCGGTCCGCGGCGGTCGGTCTGACGCGGCGGCGCTGAGGATTCAGACGCGCCCCTTGAGGATGAGGTTCCAGTAGGTGCGGGGTAGGACGTACCGGTCGAACGCCCAGGCGGTGCGGCGGGATTCGAGCGGGTCGACGAACGACGGCAGCGACGACGCCACCGCTCCGGATCGGTCGTACTCCCCGGGGATCAAGCGGTGTGCGTCGGTGGTGACCGGCGCGACGGTGTACCCGTCGTACCGCTGGAGCTGCCCTCCGTCGCGGGCGGCGAGCAGGTTGTCGACCAGGATCGAGATCTGCCTGCGCAGTGCACCGCCCGACGGGTCCGTCTCGACGGCCGCGGCGTCGCCCGCCGCCCACACCTCCGGGAACGTGCGGTGTCGGAAGGTCTCCGGATCGATGTCGATGAGGCCATGGGGTTGCGCATCGGTCAGTCCCGAACCCTCCAGCCACCGGGCTCCGCGGAACGGCGGCACGAGATGCAGCATGTCGTACCGCAGGCGTTCGCCGGCGCCGTCGCGGCCGGTCACGGTGATGCTGGACTGGCCGGGGCTCAACTCGGTCACCGCGGTGTCGAACAGGACGCGCACATCCAGCGCCCGCAGATGCTCGCGCAACCGGGCGTCGATGCGCGGGGCCGGGAGCAGCTCCGGCCGGTCGACGACCAGGGTGATGTCCACACCGGGGAGGCGCCCCGTGCGTTTCCAGTGCGCGGCGGCGAGGAACAGCGGTTTGATGGTCGTCGCGGTGCAGCTCACCGGCGGGCGTGGCACGGTGAACACCGCACGTCCGCCCCGGGGCATGGCCTGCACGAGCCGCCACGTCTCCTCCGCGCGGTCCAGGTAATTGCTGGCGACCGCCGGGCTGTCCAGCGCGGTGTGGATGCCCGGCAGCGCGCCGGTGTCGGGCACCAGGCCCGTGCCGAGGATGAGGTCGCGATAGCGGTAGCGGCGGCCCGTCGCGCACCACACCGTCCGGTCGGACGCGTCGATCATCACCACCGAGTCCTGCAGCCAGGTGCAGCCGCGAGGGGTCACCGACCGCTGGGTCCGTTCGGCGTCACGCATCGACGCCTGCCCGCCGCCGACGTAGGACAGCAACGGCCGGTAGGTGTGGACGCGCTGCGGTTCGATCAGCGCGACGTCGGCGATGCCCTTGCGGATCAGGCGCGCGGCCGCGCTCACCCCGGCATTGCCGCCGCCGACGACGAGGACATCGAAGGTACGATCGACCGGGCCGGCGGTGGTGTCCACGCGCAGGCGTTACCCACGCGGAGGCTTTGCCAACCATGCCGCGCTCGGGAGGTCGGGCCGAATGCTCTGCGCTAGGCTGCGGCGAGCACCGCCGGTGATGTCCAGCGAACTTGCGGGAGCCAGTGGCGAGAAGGGGGATCGCTGGTGCACTCGCTTCGTCGGTGGTGGCGGCAGCCGGACCATTTCGACTGGATCACCGGCTATCTGCGGGCGCGGGGAATGCTCGGGGTGGCGCGGTGGAATCTGGCGTTCAGCACCGCGGCGTTGGCGCTCGTCCCCGCGATCCTGGCGATGGGTTCGCACGGTCCTGACGGTGGCGCCGCCGAGGCGCTGACCCGGGCCGCAGTGCTCGGCGGGCTGATCGTCGCGGTGCTCTGGGCGTTCCGCTGGCCCACGCGCGGTCAATCGATCGCCTACATCCTGGCGGCGAACCTGTTCATCACGCTCGCGTGCTACGTGCAGGACGACCCGATGGTCGGGCTGATGGGCTGTACGGTCTTCGCCACCACCGGCGGCTACATCGCGCTGTTCCACACGCCCGGATACATGGTGTACAACTTCGGCGTCGCGCTGTACGTCGGTGTGCTGCAGACGACCCGGCTCGCGGTCGAGACCTCCGACCCGGCACTGGCCGTCGGCCTGCTCCTTCTGGTCCTGGTGCTCAACATCGCGGTCCCGTTCGCCGTGCAGGCCGTCGTGCACGCGCTCGGCGCGGATCTGCTGCGGGCCGCCCGCGATCCACTCACCGGTCTGCTCAACCGCCGTGCGGTGTACCAGCAGATCGAGCACCTCCTCACCGCGCACCGCGACCGGCACGTCCATCTCGCAGTGGCGGTGATCGACCTCGACGACTTCAAACAACTCAACGACCGTCACGGACACGCGGTCGGTGACGAGGCGCTCGTGGCCGTCGCCCGCGCACTGCGCACCGGGGCCGGTGAGACCGCGGTCGTGGGCCGGCTCGGAGGTGAGGAGTTCCTGCTCGCCGATCTTCTC
Organism: Mycobacterium sp. IS-1496; assembly: GCF_001499995.1. Classification (GTDB taxonomy): domain Bacteria; phylum Actinomycetota; class Actinomycetes; order Mycobacteriales; family Mycobacteriaceae; genus Mycobacterium. Next base: position 32,443 of record NZ_LQIU01000022.1, on the reverse strand, counting down.
GAGGCCGGCCAGATCGACGACTGGGCCCAGCGCATGTGCACTGCGGTGGAAGTGGTCCCGTACCGGGTCACCGCCAGCGTCGGTGTCGCGGCGGTGTGCCTGCCGGTCGAGGAGGAGGGCCAGGCCGTGATCCACATGCTCATCGGCGCTGCCGACCACGCCATGTACGCGGCCAAGCGTGCCGGCGGCAACGGGTTCCGGCACGACGACCGCACCGCCTGCTGCTGATACGTTGACCGCGATGGACGCGCCCGATGAATCGACGAAGACCTGGTCACTGCGGCTGTGGGACGAGACCGAGCCGATCTTCTCGGCGATCATGGCCCACCCGTTCATATCGGGGCTCACCGACGGCACCCTGGACTCGGAGGTCTTCGCGCACTACGTCGCCCAGGACGTGCACTATCTGCGGGACTACGCGCGGGCGCTCGCGGTGGTCGGCGCGAAGGCCCCGACCCTGGCGGACACCGCGATGTTCGCCCGCCACGCCTCGGACATCGTCGAGGTGGAGTTGTCGTTGCACCGGACCCTGCTCCCCGAGATCGGGCTGGACCCCGCCGACGTGGACCGGGTGCCGGTGGCGCCGACCACCCGCGCCTACACCAGCTACCTGCTCGCCGCGGCCTACGGTGGCAGCTTCGCCGAAGGCCTCGCCGCGGTCCTGCCGTGCTACTGGATCTATGCCCGGGTGGGTGAGGAGTTGATCAAGCGGGGCTCGCCCGACGCCCGCTACCAACGGTGGATCGACAGCTACGGGGGTGAGGAGTTCGCCGCCACCGTCGCGCAGGTCCTCGACGTCACCGACCGCACGGGTCCCGTGCTGACGACCCCGGAGGAAGCGGCGGCGCGTGCCCACTTCGTCACGACGTCGCGGTACGAGTGGATGTTCTTCGACGCGGCGCACCGCCGCGAGGTCTGGCCGGTCTGATCATGTCGCCACACTCCTTTGACGCTCCCGTTCGACGGTGGGAGGACATCCCGGGCTGGTTCGGCTGGCGGCAGGCCCAGGAGGAGGCCGTCGCGCATTTCACCGACGGCGACCGGTTCGTCGAGGTGGGCAGCTATCTCGGCCGGAGCCTGTGCTCTCTGGCCGAGGTCGTGCAGCGGTCGGGCCGGCGGATCGGCATCCTCGGCGTGGACACGTGCCGGGGGAGCGGTCCCGAAGGTGCCCGCGAGGTCAACGCCCACGGGCCGGCCGTCGAGTTCGGCGGGGGCACGTTCGCCGGGCTGCTGCACCGCAACGTCATCGCCTGCGGGTTCGCCGACTCGGTCGCGTTGCTGATCACCGACTCGGTGGCGGCATCACGGATGTTCGACGACGAATCGCTGGCGTGGGTGCACATCGACGCCCGGCACGACTACGAGAGCGTGTGCGCCGACATCGCGGCGTGGGCGCCGAAAGTGAGGCCCGGCGGCTGGTTGTCGGGGGACGACTACCACCCGGAGTGGTGGCCGGGGGTGGTGTCCGCGGTGAGCGACAGCCTGCCGGACGCCGGCGAATGGACCCCCGGGCAGTGGCGCTGGGTCAAGGGCGACGTCGCGGCGGAGTCCACCGGCTAGCAGGCCGTTTACCGCCCACGGCCCAGGGTATGCGCGGACTCAACGACAACTGATCGAGGAGTTCTCATGGCCCGCGCCACCATCTTTCACCAACTGCACGATCTCGGCCTCGCTGCCTGGTTCGGCGGGACCCTGGCCAACGCCGTCGCCCTGAACCCGGCCGCCGCGTCGGGCGGTGACCCCAGGCGAGCCGGTGCGGTCGCGAACGAGGGCTGGGACCGCTGGACACCGGTGAACGCCGCCGCGATCGGAGTGCACCTGGTCGGCGCCGCCGGTCTGCTCAAACACGACCTCGGTCGGATGCGCGTCCAACAGGGTGTGCCCACCATGGCCGCGACCAAGACGGTGCTGACCGTCGCCGCGCTCGGCGTCACGGCGTACAGCCGCATGCTCGGCCAGAAGGTCTCCGCGCACCGCGACGTCCCGGTCTCCGACGGCACCACGCCGGCTGCCACGACTCCGCCTGAGGTGGCTTCCGCGCAGAAGCAGCTCACGATGTTGCAGTGGGCGGTTCCCGCGCTGACCGGCGCGCTCACCGCCATCGGTGCATACGCCGCCGAGCAGTACCGGCCCGAGGAAGTGTCCAGAGGTGTGGTGCAGCGTCTGCTGCCGTCCTGACCCTTTCTGAGAGACCCCCTGACGCCGACGCGCCGCCACGGTGATCACCGTGGCGGCGCGTGCCGGCAAAGGTTCGGTTCAGGCGGCGGAGTGCACCTGGTGGACGTGGTGCCTACGCTTGAGCAGAAATGTCAGCCAACGAACGTCGATGAGCATGTGTTTGCCTTTCCGTGTCAGGCTGTCTTGGTCAAGAGGGGGAGCAGGCGGCGCCGCGCCAGGATGCCCTCGCTGAAGTGATGCAGGGCTTCCGGAACGGATGCAGTCACCGGAACGTCGTCGAGCGTGCCGGAGGCGCGCAGCACCTGCAGAACGGGTTGGCTTCCGATCACCGACCATTCGACGTCGGCATCGGCGCAACGGCCGTCGATTTCATAGAACAGTGAGAGCCCTTCTGCGGCAAAGGAACTCACACCACTGAGATCGAGGATGAACGGCTTCTCGGCGAGGACGAAGCGCCTCGCGTACTCCGCGACGCACGACAGGTTGTCGGCGTCGATGTCGCCCGTGACCGAGACGACCGTTGCGAGTTGACGGCAATGGGCCCGCATCCGGACGCGATCGCAGTCGAATGACGGGTTGCCATAGTGGAAGGCGCTGTGTGAACCAGTGGATGTGCTCGTGAGCGTCATGAGCGGTCTCCCGTCGGCGTTTCGCTGGAATGGCTTCGTTGTTTTGCCACCTCAACGTGACCCCAAAGTTATGCGGCGAATTTAAGGCCGCTGGGAGCTACCGCTAAACCTTTGGTAAGAGTTGCTATTCGCGGGACTCGTGATGCGATTGTTACCGGTCGGTATCCGTGTCGTGCCGCGGCTGCGCGCCCGCCTGGGGACCGGTGTAGTTCGCCCACGGGCTGTAGTCCGCCAGCAGGGGTTCCTGCGGTGGACGCTGCTCCTCCGGGACGTGCTGGAGGTTGATCCGGATCCGGTACCAGATGGAGCTGGGGCCGCGCATCCCGTCGACGAGGACATCGGGTGGCTGGAGCCGGTCCGCCGCTGCGGGATGGCGCTGACGCCAGGTGTCGAGTGCGGCCAGTGCCTCGTCCTTGGTCTTGGTGCGGGCGATCTCGATGAGCGGCATCACCGACTGGCGCCGGCCGGTGCCGCCACCCCCGGACCGCTTGGCGCCACGCGGTGCCTTCTCGGCCGGCCCCAGCCGGTCGGCGAGGTCGAGCAGCGCGTCCAACCGCCCGGGATGGTCGTCCATCGATTCCCACGGATCACCGATGTCGGCGTAGCGGGCGGGCACGGTCGCGACGGTGAACGCCTCAGGCCGGCATCCCGGCACCTCGTCCCAGCGCAGCGGGGTGGACACCCGGGCGTCCGGGGTGGCACGTACCGAATACGCCGACGCGACGGTGCGGTCGAAGGCGTTCTGGTTGAAGTCGACGAACACGCCTTCGCGTTCCTCTTTCCACCAGCGGCTCGTCGCGAGGTCCGGCGCGCGCCGCTCCACCTCGCGCGCCACCGTCTGGGCCGCCAGCCGCACGAACTTGAACGGCCAGCGCGGTTCGATCCGGGCATAGATGTGGAAGCCGCGCGAACCCGACGTCTTCGGCCACGCGGTGAGCCCGTGGTCCTCGAGCACGTCGCGCGCGACCAATGCGACGTCCACGATCTGCTGCCATTCCACGCCGGGCATCGGATCGAGGTCGACGCGCAGTTCGTCGGGATGGGCGAGATCGCCCGAGCGGGTCGGGTGCGGGTTCAGGTCGACGCATCCGACGTTCACTGCCCACGCCAGACCGGCGGCGTCGTGGATGACCGCTTCGGCGGCCGAGGTGCCCGACGCGTACTTCAACTCCGCGACGTCGACGTAGTCGGGACGCTTGGCCGGCGCGCGCTTCTGGAACACGGCCTCCTCGGTGATGCCCTTGACGAACCGTTTGAGGATCATCGGCCGGTCGGCCACGCCGCGCAGGGCGCCGTCGGCGACGGCCAGGTAGTACTCGATCAGGTCGAGTTTGGTGACCGGGGGCCTGCCGTCGTACGCGTCGAAGACGACCTTGTCGGGGTGGGTTACGGTCAGCGCGCGACCGGCGATGTCCAGCGTCAGGCCCTGCGCCCGGGATCCGGCCATGTCAGCCATGGTAGGGACTGGTCGATACCCGTCTCGGCTGCGACATGGCTCACATATTGTGGTGAGATGCCGAAGCTCACTGAACTCTCGTCGCAGGTTGCTGAGAAGGCCAAGCTCTACATCGACCGCGGTGCCGCCGAATTGCACTACGCCCGAAAGATGTTCGAGGCGGGCGCCTTACAGCTCGAACCGCCGCAGAACATGGCCGCCTTCGTCGCCGACATGCGTCGGTGGGGTGAGTTCGGGATGATCCCGGCGCTCAACGCCCGTCGCACCCCGGACCGTCGCGCGGTCATCGACGACGAGGGGGAGATGACCTACGCCGAACTCGACGAGGCCGCCCACGCCGTCGCGCACGCACTGCTGGCCAAGGGGATCAAGGGTGGCGACGGCGTCGCGATCCTGGCGCGCAACCACCGCTGGTTCCTGGTCGCCGTCTACGGCGCCGCCCGCACGGGAGCGCGCATCATCCTGCTCAACAGCGAGTTCTCCGGCCCGCAGATCAAGGAGGTGTCCGAACGCGAGGGCGCCAAACTGATCATCCACGACGACGAGTACTCCAAGGCGGTGTCGGCTGCCAACCCCGAGAAGGGATTCCTGCGGGCGCTGCCCACCAACCCCGACAACGACGAGCCCACCGAGAGCGACGCCCAGACACTCGCCGACATCGTCGCGAGCGGCGACAAGACGCCGGCGCCGAAGGTGACCAAGCATTCGTCGGTCATCATCCTCACCAGCGGCACCACCGGGACACCCAAGGGCGCCAACCGCAAGCCACCGCTGTCGCTCGCGCCGATCGGTGGCGTGCTGTCGCACGTGCCGTTCAAATCCGGTGAGGTCACCCTGCTGCCCGCGCCCATGTTCCACGCGCTGGGTTATCTGCACGCCACGATCGGCATGATGCTGGGGTCGACGCTGGTGCTGCGGCGGCGCTTCAAACCGGCCACCGTGCTCGCCGACGTCGAGAAGCACAAGGCGTCGGCGATGGTGGTCGTGCCGGTGATGCTGTCCCGGATCCTGGACCACATCGAGACGTTGGACACCAAACCCGACCTGTCCTCGCTGCGGATCGTGTTCGTCTCGGGTTCGCAGTTGGGCTCCGAATCGGCGACCAGGGCGATGAAGGACATCGGCCCGGTCATCTACAACCTGTACGGCTCGACCGAGATCGCGTTCGCGACCATCGCCCGGCCGGAGGATCTGCAGAAGAACCCGGCGACGGTCGGTCCGGTCGTCAAGGGGGTGCGGGTCAAACTCTTCGACGAGAACGGCAAAGAGGTTCCGCGCGGTGAGGTGGGCCGGATCTTCGTCGGTACGACCTTCCCGTTCGAGGGGTACACCGGCGGCGGCCACAAGCAGATCATCGACGGGCTGATGTCCTCCGGTGATGTCGGCTACTTCGACGAAGACGGCCTGCTCTACGTGTCGGGACGCGACGACGAGATGATCGTGTCCGGGGGTGAGAACGTCTTCCCCGCCGAGGTGGAGGATCTCATCAGTGGCCATCCGGAGGTGGTCGAGGCGACCGCACTCGGCGTCGAGGACAAGGAGTGGGGACACCGGCTGCGGGCATTCGTCGTCAAGGCCGAGAACGCATCAATCGACGAGGAGGGCATCAAGCGCTACGTCAAGGAACACCTGGCGCGGTACAAGGTGCCCCGCGAGGTCGTCTTCCTCGACGAACTGCCGCGTAACCCGACCGGCAAGATCCTCAAACGCGAACTGCGCGAGATCGATCTGGACGGGTCGGAGGGGGACGGCGAGAAGGCGGAATAGCCCGTCAATCGGTCAGCGCCGACCCCGGCACCGACAGGCACAGCAGGAACAACATGAACAGGAACCACCCCGCGCCGTGCCAGATCGGCCACGTGCCACGGACTCTCCACACCCGGTACGTCTGGATGAACGCACCCACGCCGCCCGCGAACAGCACGACGGGGACGAGGACCGCGGCGATGAGCGACCGGTCGCCGGGGATCGCGTAGGCCGCGAAGCACACCGCCGCGACCGCGATCACCGCGATGTCGTACTTGACGGCCGCGCGGAAGGTCTGCGGATCACGCCAGCGTTTCTCCACATCGTCGGTCATGCGCACCGGTTTCCCGGGACGCCACGGGGGAAACGGTCGGCGCGGACAATCGAGACGTATGGACATCACACACGTAGCCGCCCGCATCCGGGCGGGTCTGCTCGCCTACGCGGCGGGCGATGCGGCGGGCGTGCCCTGGGAGGGCTGCCGGGCCGCTGAGGTCTCCCGTCCGGAAATCGACGAACTCCCGAGCCGAGGGGACTGGCCGTCCGGAGTCACCTCCGACGACACGGCGCTGACCCTGCTGGTCGCGGACTATCTGCGCGAGCGCGGGGCGGTGGTCGACGAGGCGGATTTCTTGACCCGGCTCGCCGCGGCCGCACCGCACATCCGCGGGATCGGGCCCAGCACCCGCGCGGCGGTCCAGCGGTTCGGCAACAGCGGGGCACTGCATGCCGACGGCGGCGACACGAACGGCGCCGCGATGCGGGCGCTGCCGATCGGATGGGCGATCGCCGACGACGATCTGCGCCGCCGCGTCACCACCGGTCTGTCGCGGACCACGCATGGGGCGGCGCCGGCGGTGGCTGCTGCCTGTATCGCGGCGGCGATGGCGTCGGCGGCTGTGGACGGCGTGGCGCCGGTCGACGCGGCGGGGCCTGAGATCGCCTGGGCGGAAAACGAATTTAAGATCGACCTCGCACCGGTGCGGCATGCCGTCGAGGGCAGGTGGCGACCGGGCCCCGACGGGGTGTCGCTGGACGCCGTCGACGCGGTGGCGGCGGTCATCGACGTGGTCCGGCTCGCCACTCAGCGACGGCTGCCGATCGCCGAGGCGTTGCGCTACGCGGTGTCGCTCGGCGGTGACACCGACACGGCCGCCGCGATCGCGGGCGGGATACTCGGCGGTCGCACGCCGCAGACGCCGGACATCCCGTGGCTGGACCGCGTCGACCTGCCCGACAGCGCGACGCTCGACGGGCTCAGCGCCGCGCTGGCCGAGCTGCGGGCTTCGACGGGTTGACTCAGCCGGCGGCCGGACCTGCCGCCTGCGAACCCTGGAGCCGGCCGAGGAACTCGTGACACTGCCGTGCCCGTGCGGAGTCCTCGGACATCACCTGTTCGAAGAACGACGCGACGTCGTCCATCCCTGCGTTCCGGGCGTCCCGCACGTACTGCCCGTAGTCGTGTCCGGCTTTCAGTGAGTGGTACTGCACCGAGATCAGGTCGTACGTCACATCGTCGAAGCCGGTCTCTCCGGTGGCCATGGTCGTTCCTTTCGCCGTTCGGACCGATGCGCACAACGCCGTACCCGGCGATCGGTGAGGTAAACGCGGCGGCTCGACCGGATCAGTGCTGCACCGGGGAAATCGACGTGATCACAACACTTCTCGATCACTTCGAGACCGTGGCGGCCTGCGCCGCCCCGATCACGTCAGGCGCAGTCGGCGCAGATCATCGTTCCGTTCGTGTCGCGCGCCAACCGGCTGCGGTGGAACACGAGGAAACAGCTACTGCAGGTGAATTCGTCGGCCTGCTTGGGGATGACCCGCACGGTGAGCTCCTCGCCGGACAGGTCGGCCCCGGGGAGTTCGACGGGGTCCAGCGGGTCGGAGTCCTCGAGGTCGAGAACCGCCGTGCGGGCGTCGGCGCGCCCCACCGGCAGCTCGTCGAGCGAGTCGGATTCCAGGTCTTCTTGCTTACGGCGAGGTGCGTCGTAGTCAACGGTCATGATGGCTGCCTCTTGGGTTGTGGCGGGAACTGCACAGCACTCAACGGACGCTGATCGCCCCTTGTTCCCGCCCCGTCGACTGATCAAACCCCGCAGCGGATTACGGGTCGCGCGGCAGCCCGAGCAGCCGTTCGGCGATGATGTTGAGCTGCACCTCCGAGGTGCCGCCGTAGATCGTCGTCGCCCGGCTGCCCAGCAGGTACTCCACCCACGTGAATTCCAGGGAATCCGGTTCGGCGATCACGCCGTCGGTGCCGAACGAGGACACCGCGAACTCCGCGTATCCCTGACCGGTCTTCATCGACAGCAGTTTGGAGATGGCGGCCGAGGGCATGGCGTCGCCGCCGGCCAGCGTCAGCAGGGTCGAGCGCAGATTCAGCAGTTTGGCGGCGTGCCCTTCGGCGATCAGCTGGCCGGCCTTGTTCTGGCCGATCTGGTCGAAGTGCCCGTCGCGGATGAACTCGACGAAACCGTCGAGGGTGGCGAGGAACGGCGGTTCGCTGCTGCCGATCGACACCCGCTCGTTGGTCAGGGTGTTGCGGCTGACCTCCCAGCCGCGGTCGACCTCACCGAGGACCAGTTCGTCGGGGACGAACACGTCGTCGATGAACACGGTGTTGAACATCGCGTTGCCGGTCAGCTCGCGCAGCGGTTTGACCTCGACGCCTTCGCTGTTCATGTCGAGCAGGAAGTACGTGATGCCGTTGTGCTTCGGGGCGCTGGGATCCGTGCGCGCGAGCAACGCACCCCACTGCGAGTACTGCGCCCCGGTGGTCCAGATCTTCTGGCCGGTGATGCGCCAGCCACCGTCGACCTTGGTGGCCTTGGTGGTCAGGCTCGCCAGATCCGATCCTGCGCCCGGTTCGGAGAACAGCTGGCACCAGATCATCTCGCCGCGGAACGTGGGCGGCAGGAACCGCTGCTTCTGGTCGTCGGTGCCGAACGCCACGATCGACGGGATCAGCCATGCGGCGATGCCCATCTGCGGTCGCTTGACCCGCCCGGCCGCGAACTCCTGGGCGATGATGATCTGCTCGACGGGTCCGGCGCCGCGGCCCCACGGGGTCGGCAGATGCGGCACCACCCAGCCGCCCTCGGCGATCGCGACGGTGCGCTCCTCGCGCGGCAGTGCCTTGAGCGCGGCGACCTCGGCGCGAATCTCCTCGCGCAGCTTCTCGGTGTCGGGGTCGAGGTCGATGTTGATCGGCCGCATGCCCGTGGCCGTCGCGGTGTCGACGACGTGCTGCGGGTAGTCGGCCCGGCGGCCGAAGGCGGCGGCGAGCACCAGCGCGCGACGGTAGTACACGTTCGTGTCGTGCTCCCAGGTGAAGCCGATGCCCCCGTGGACCTGGATGCACTCCTGGACGCAGTGCTGCGCGGCGGTCGGCGCCAGCGTGGCGGCGACGGCCGCGGCGAACTCGAAATGCGTTTCCTCGGACGTGGCTTCGCGAACGTCGTCGAGCGCACGGGCCGCGTCCCACACCGCGGCGGTGGCCCGCTCGGTCTGGGCGATCATGTCGGCGCACTTGTGCTTGATGGCCTGGAACTGGCCGATCGGCCTGCCGAACTGCTCGCGGATCTTCGCGTACGCCGACGCCGTGTCGGTCGCCCACCGCGCGACACCGATGGCCTCGGCGGACAGCAGCGTGACGATCAGGGCGCGCGCCATGGCGGGACTGAGCTTGTCCAGCACGCGGTCATCGGTGACCTCGACGGCGTTGGCGCGGACGTGGGCCACCGGCCGCAGCGGGTCGACACTTCGCACCGGTTCGATCTCGAGCTGATCGGCGTCGAGGACAACCCATTCGTCACCCGAGTCGATCGCGACCGGGAGGACCAGCACCGAGGCCTGGGCGGCGGCGGGAACGGCCCGCACCTCGCCGCGGATGACCAGTCCGTCGCCATGCCGGGTGGCGGTCAGGCCCGAGTCGATCGCGTAGGCGGCGATGACGTCACCGGAGGCGAGCCCGCTGAGCACCTTGGCGTCGGGGTCATGCGCGGCGATCAGCGCGCTCGCGATGGCCGACGGCACGAACGGCCCGGGCGCGGCGCCGTAGCCGAATTCGGCGAGCACGATGGCGAGTTCGAGGATGCCGAAGCCCTGCCCCCCTGCGGATTCCGGCAGGTGCACACCCTGCAGTCCCTGCTCCGCGGCCGCCTTCCAGAAGGGCGGCGGGTTGGGGATCGGGTTCTCGAGCGCCTCGTGGAGCACCTCAGACGGCGCGACGCGCGCCACCAGTGACCGCACCGAGTCGGCGAGATCGTTGTGCTCTTCGTTGATTGCGATGGGCATAGCTTCGTTGCCTTCCCTATTAACCGCTTGGTTGGGAGCTACGTTACCTCGCGGATTGGCTCTGGCGGAGATTGCACTGGCGGCTGTGCGCTCTCGCTGCCGCACGACCGTGAGCGCAATCTTTCGCGGGTTCAGCTCGAGGTCTCAGTACAACCGCGGATCGGCCAGCTGGTCGATCATCACGGTGAGCTGGTCGACGAGCTCGTCCGGTTCGAGCGCCACGTCGCCGGCCAGCCAGGCGCTGATCGTCTGCCCGACCCCGCCGACCACGAAGTGCGCGGCCGCCTTGATGCGGTCGTTCTCGGACTGTCGCAGCGCCGCGCTGGCATGCCTGCCGGACAGCATCGCGAACAGGGCGCCGGATTCGGCGCGTTTGCGCACCACGACGGTGTTGGACAGCTGCGAACTGAACAGCAGCCGGCCGATGCGGGGGTCCTCCGAGATGGTGCGGACGATGTCGGACATCACCGCCCGGCTCTGGGCTCGCTGCGGCGCGGCGGCCGCGGCGGCCTGTGTCGTGGTCGCGATTCCGGTGATCACCCAGTCGAAGACCGCCGCGACGAAATCGTCCTTGTCGGGGAAGCATTCGTAGAAGTACCGGACGGCCACCCCGGCCCGGCCGCAGATCGCCCGGACGGTGAGTTCGGCCAGATCGTGTTCGGCCGAACCGAGCAGGTCGAGGCCGGCCTCGAGGAAGCGCTGCCTGCGCTGCGCGAGCCGTTCGGGCGCCTCGACGCCGCGATAGGGCCGGACCTGTCCCATGCACCCATCTTGACACCCGTCGATGCGTCAGGAGAAAATCAGGAAACATTCGTTCTCACATTTAGGGGTGGCCAATGACGGTCAGCGAACCGATTCCGCACGTCGAGCGTCCGGTCAGCGCACCGGCACATCCCGGCGCGCTGACGCCGCCCCCCGCGCTGGCCCGCCGCGCCGCCGGCATGGAGGACGGGCTGATGGGCGTGGCGCTGCTGGCCGGCCCGGCCAACGTGATCATGCAGTTGGCCCATCCTGGAGTCGGGTACGGAGTGCTGGAGAGCCGCGTGGAGAGCGGTCGCGTCGACCTGCACCCGGTCAAGCGCGCCCGCACCACGTTCACGTATCTGGCCGTCGCCACTCGGGGGAGCGACGCGCAGAAGGCGGCCTTCCGCCGGGCGGTGAACAAGGCGCACGCGCAGGTGTACTCCACCGAGGAGAGTCCGGTGTCCTACCACGCGTTCGACAAGGACCTGCAGTTGTGGGTGGCGGCCTGCCTCTACAAGGGGGCGGTCGACGTGTACCGACTCTTCGTCGGTGAGATGGACGACCAGGCCGCCGAAGAGCACTACCGCGACAGCATGACGATGGGCACCACGCTGCAGGTCCCGCCGGAGATGTGGCCCGCCGACCGGGCGGCGTTCGACAAGTACTGGCAGGAGTCACTGGACAAGGTCCACATCGACGACACCGTGCGCGAATACCTCTATCCGATCGCGGCCTCACGGCTGCGCGGGCTGACCCTGCCGAGGCCGCTGCAGCGTAAGAACGAGGAACTCGCCCTGTTGATCACCACCGGATTCCTGCCGCAGCGCTTCCGTGACGAGATGCGGTTGCCGTGGGATGCCGAGCGGCAGCGGCGGTTCGACCGGCTCATCGGGGTGCTGCGCACGGTCAACCACATGCTGCCGCGCTTCGTCCGGCAGTTCCCGTTCAACGTGCTGCTCAAGGATCTGGACCGTCGCATCCGCACAGGACGTCCCCTGGTCTGACGCGTATAACCGAATCGTGCGTCACGACAACGATTCCTGGGACATCACCACCAGCGTCGGGTCGACGGCGCTGTTCGTGGCGGCGTCGCGGGCGCTCGAGGCCCGTAAGCCCGACCCGCTCGCGGTCGACCCGTATGCGGAGGCGTTCTGCCGCGCGGCCGGCGGCGACTGGGCCGATCTGTTCGACGGCGCGGCGCCCGAGCACATCCTGCACTCCGACTTCGGCAGGCACTTCGTCGACTTCCAGGGTGCGCGCACCACGTACTTCGACGAGTATTTCGCGGCCGCGTCGGCCGCCGGCGTGCGACAGATCGTGTTGCTGGCCGCGGGGCTCGACTCCCGCGCCTACCGCCTGCCGTGGCCCGACGGAACCGTCGTCTACGAACTCGACCAACCGCAGGTGCTGGCGTTCAAGCGGGAGGTGCTCGCCGGGCGGGACGAGAAGCCTGCGGCGCAGTGTCGCGAGGTCGCGATCGATCTGCGCGACGACTGGGGCACCGCGCTGTCCGCAGCCGGATTCGACCCGGCCCGGCCGTCGGCCTGGCTGGCCGAAGGGTTGCTGATGTACCTACCGGCCACCGCCCAGGAGGCGCTGTTCTCCGGCATCGACTCGTTGTCGGCCCCGGGTAGCTGGGCCGCCGTCGAGGAGTCGGTTCCGATGCCCGACGAGGTCTTCGCGGACAAGCGCGAGGAAGAGCGGGCAGCCGGCGACGAAGGCACCTTCTTCACGCTCGTCTACAACCAGCGGCACGCCCCCGCCGAAGAGTGGTTCGGCGGGCGCGGGTGGGCCGCCGAACCGACCGCGCTCGCCGACTATCTGCCCCGTCTGGGACGCCCGGCGCCCGTCGATGATCCCGAGGTCGGCGCGATGATCAGCGCGATCCGACTGGTCACGGCGACCAAGACGTGAGCGGGGTCACCTCTCCGGCGGACGCCGTGCGTCTCGACACTTAGGTTGTGCAATGCTAACTTCACCGAAAGTTAGCCTAGCCATACTTAAGGGGAGAATGCGGGGGCCGAGCGTTCCCGCGCGTAACGACCAATGGAAACGCCTACCGACACACTCGCCGCGCCGAGGTCCGCGCCTGGCCGGGTCGACCGCGACGTGGTCAGCCGGTTTGCCACTTGTTGCCGTGCGCTGGGCCTGACGGTCAACGACCGGCAGCGACCCGCCGACCTCTCCGCCGCCCGCAGCGGATTCGCCGCGCTCACCCACATCGCGCACGAACAGTGCGACACGTGGACCGGCCTCGCCGCCGCCGGGGATGTGAGCGCGCGCGTCGTCGAGGCGATCTGGTCGACCCGGGACAGCGCGGGCGCCCTGCAGCGCCACGTCGAGATGGCGCCGGGGGCGCTGGGCTTCCACTACGACACCGGGCTGTACCTGCAGTTCCGCGCCACCGACCGCGACGACTTCGGCCTGGCCTACACCGCGGCGCTGTGCGACGCCGGCGCGTACGCCGATGCCGACGCGCTGGTCGGTGAGCTCCTCGCCAGACGCCCCGGCTGGCTGCAGGCCCGCTGGCTGCGCGTGGCGATCCACCACCGGACGCAGCGCTGGTCCGACGTCGTGCGGCTGCTCACGCCGGTGGTCAACGACCCGACGCTCGACCCGACCTACGCCCATGCCGCGCGCGTCACGCTGGGCGTCGCGCTCACCCGCCTCGGCATGTTCGCGCCCGCCATGTCCTATCTCGCCGAACCGGCGGGGCCCATCGCGGTGGCCGCGGTCGACGGCGGGCTGGCCAAGGGACTCACCCTCCGGGCGCAGGGCGAGGAGGAGGACGCCGCCGACGTGCTCCAGGAGCTCTACGCGGCCAACCCCGAGAACGCCGAGATCGAGGCCGCGCTGACCGATCCGACCTACGGGCTGGTGACCACCACCGCGGCCCGGATCGAGGCGCGCGCCAACCCCTGGGATCCCGAGACCGAACCGGGCGAAGCCGACTTCGTCGACCCCGGCGCCAAGGACCGCAAGGCGCACCTGCTCATCGAGGCCGAGGCCGAACTCGCCGAGTTCATCGGGCTCGACGAGGTCAAGTATCAGGTCGCGCGGCTGAAAAGCTCTGTGGCCATGGCGATCCGGCGTCAGGAACGCGGCCTGGCCGTCGCCCAGCGCACCAACCACCTGGTGTTCGCGGGTCCGCCCGGCACCGGTAAGACGACCATCGCGCGCGTCGTCGCGAAGATCTACTGCGGACTCGGGCTGCTGCGCAAGGAGACCGTGCGCGAGGTGCACCGCGCCGACCTGATCGGCCAGCACATCGGTGAGACCGAGGCGAAGACCAACGCGATCATCGACGCCGCGCTGGACGGCGTGCTGTTCCTCGACGAGGCCTACGCACTGGTGTCGACCGGCGCGAAGAACGACTTCGGCCTGGTCGCCATCGACACGCTGCTGGCGCGGATGGAGAACGACCGCGACCGCCTGGTGGTCATCATCGCCGGGTACCGCAAGGACCTCGACATGTTCCTCGACGCCAACGAGGGTCTGCGGTCGCGCTTCACCCGAAGCATCGACTTCCCGTCGTACTCGCCGGGTGAACTCGTCGAGATGGCGGTGCGGATGGCCGAGAAGCGCGACAGCGTCTTCGAAACGGCCGCCCACGATGACATGGAGAAACTGTTCGCCCAGCTGGCCGAGTCGTCGAGCCCGGACGCCAACGGCGTCGACCGGCGCAGCCTGGACATCGCCGGTAACGGCCGGTTCGTCCGCAACCTCGTCGAGCGGTCCGAAGAAGAGCGCGAATACCGCCTCGACCACTCGGACGTCGACGACTTCACCGACGAGGATCTGATGACCATCACCGCCGACGACGTACGCAGGTCGGCCGAACCGCTGCTGCGCGGCCTCGGGCTGACGGTGTCGGCATGACCACGCCCGACGACCGCCGGTCGTTCGCCTCGCGGACGCCGGCCAACGACAACCCCGAGCGGGTCACCTACCGTCGCGGCTTCGTCACCCGCCACCAGGTGTCCGGCTGGCGTTTCGTCATGCGGCGCACCGCTTCCGGTGTGGCACTGCACGACACCCGGATGCTCGTCGACCCGCTGCGCACGCAGTCGCGTGCCGTGCTCACCGGCGCGCTGATCCTCATCACCGGTCTGGCCGGCTGCTTCGTCTTCTCCCTGATCCGTCCCGCCGGTTCGGCGGGGACCGACACGGTGCTGGCCGACCGGTCGACCGCCGCGCTCTACGTGCGCATCGGCGAGCAGCTGCACCCGGTGCTCAACCTCACCTCCGCGCGGTTGATCGCCGGCCGGGCGGACAATCCCACCACGGTCAAGACCAGTGAGATCGACCAGTTCCCGCGCGGCAACCTGGTCGGTATCCCCGGTGCGCCGGAACGCATGGTGCAGAACGACTCCCGGGACGCGGAGTGGACGGTGTGCGATGCCTCCTCGGGTGCCGACACCGGCGTGACCATCCTCGGCGGTCCGGTGGCCACCGGCAGTGAGCGGGCCGAACCACTCACCGGCGATCACGCTGTGCTGGTGTCGAACGACGCCGGCGCGTGGCTGCTGTGGGACGGCAGGCGCAGCCCGGTCGACCTGGCCGACCGCGCCGTCACCGACGCGCTCGGCTTCGGCGCCACGCCGGCCACTCCGCGGCCCATCGCCGCCGGGCTGTTCAACGCCATCCCCGAAGCGCCCGCGCTGACCGCCCCGCCGATCCCGGACGCCGGTGCGCCGCCGCGGTTCCCGCTGCCGGTCGCCGCACCCGTCGGCGCGGTGGTCGCAGCCTTCGAGGCCGACAACACGATCCGCTACTACGCGGTGCTGCCCGACGGTCTGCAACCGATACCGCAGGTGCTCGCCTCGATCCTGCGCAACACCAACTCCTACGGCCTGAACCAGCCGCCGCGTCTCGGCGCCGACGAGGTGTCCCGGCTGCCCGCGTCGCAGCTCCTCGACACCGACGCCTACCCGGCCGCACCCCTCACGGTCGTCGACCCGGCCGCCGACCCGGTCACCTGCGCGCGCTGGACGAAAGCCGCTGACGCCGAACAGAGTTCACTCGATCTGCTCTCGGGCGCGGCGCTGCCGATGCCCGAGGGGATGCGCACCCTCGACCTCGTCGGGGCGGGTAACGGCGTGACCGCGGACCGGGTGGCGCTGGCACCGGGCAGCGGCTATTTCGTCCAGACGGTCGGTCAGGAACCGGGATCGCCGACCGCCGGATCGTTGTTCTGGGTCAGCGACACCGGGGTGCGGTACGGCATCGAACCGGGACAGAACGACCAGACCGTTGCGGCTCTGGGTCTTTCCGCTCCACCCGTCCCCGTGCCGTGGTCCGTGCTCGCCCAGTTCGCCGCAGGCCCGACACTGTCCCGGGACGACGCGCTGCTCGCCCACGACACCCTGGCACCCGATCCGAATCCCGCGCGTCTGGAGAACCGATGAGCCGGCTGATCTTCGAGGCCCACCGCCGGCTCCCACCGCCGGCGACCCGTAAGGGCACCATCACCATCGAACCGCCGCCGGAACTGCCGCGGCTGGTTCCGCCGTCGCTGCTGCGCCGGGTGCTGCCCTACCTGATCGTGCTGCTGATCGTCGGCATGATCGTCGCGCTCGTCGCGACGGGGATGCGGCTCATCTCGCCGACCATGCTGTTCTTCCCGTTCGTGCTGCTGTTGGCGGCCACCGCGATGTACCGCGGTACCGACAACAAGATGCGCACCGAGGAGGTCGACGCCGAACGGGCCGACTACCTGCGCTACCTGTCCGTGGTGCGCGACAACGTCCGCGCGCACGCCGCCGAACAGCGCGCCGCCCTGGAGTGGTCGCATCCGGCCCCCGACGTGCTGGCCACCATCCCCGGCACCCGCAGGCAGTGGGAACGGGACCCACGCGATGCGGACTTCCTGGTCCTGCGGGCGGGTCTGCACGACGCCCCCCTGGACACCACGCTGCGGGTCAAGGACACCGCCGACGAGATCGACCTCGAACCGGTGTCCCACACGACACTGCGCGGACTGCTCGACGTGCAGCGCACCGTGCGCGACGCCCCCAAGGGCATCGACATCACCAAAGTCTCGCGGATCACGGTGTTCGGTGAGGCCGATGAGGTCCGCGGTGCGCTGCGGTCCTGGATCGCGCAGGCGGTCACCTGGCACGACCCGAGTGTGCTCGGGGTGGCGCTGGTCGCCCCCGACGTCGACGGCGACGACTGGTCCTGGCTGAAG
This sequence comes from Mycobacterium sp. IS-1496, assembly GCF_001499995.1. Lineage (GTDB taxonomy): Bacteria > Actinomycetota > Actinomycetes > Mycobacteriales > Mycobacteriaceae > Mycobacterium. The sequence continues at coordinate 15,201 of NZ_LQIU01000022.1, read as the reverse complement.
TGGCTGCCCCACACCGACATTCCCGGCGAGGCCGACGGCGTCGGCCCGGCCCGCTACCTGACCACCGACCTCGACGCGCTGCGCGCGGTGATGACACCCGCCCTGGCCGACCGGCCCGCGTTCCCCGGTGAGTCCGACCGCGGGTTGCGCCACCTGCTCGTGATCGTCGACGACCCCGAGGCCGACGTCGAGGACCTGGTGCGCAGACCGGGTCTGGCCGGCGTGACCGTCGTACACCGGGTCGCCACCCCGCCGCACCGCGAGCAGTATCCGCACCCGGAACGGCCCATCCTGCGGATCGCCGACGGCCGGATCGAGCGCTGGCAGACCGGGGGCTGGCAGGCCTACGTCGACGCCGCGGACACCATGGGCGCCGCCGACGCCCGTCACCTCGCCCGACGGCTGTCGCGCTGGGACTCCAACCCCAGCCAGGCCCGCTCCACCACCACGGGCGGCTCGACATTCACCACGCTGCTCGGCATCCCCGACGCGTCGGCGCTCGACGTCGCCGCGCTGTGGGCGCCGCGGTGGCGCGAGGAGGAACTGCGCGTCCCCATCGGCGTCACCGCCACCGGCGAGCCGCTGTACTTCGACCTCAAGGACGAGGCCGAGGGCGGGATGGGACCGCACGGGCTGATGATCGGCATGACCGGCTCCGGCAAGTCCCAGACCCTGATGTCGATCCTGTTGTCGCTGTTGACGACCCACTCCGCCGAACGGCTGAACGTCATCTACGCCGACTTCAAGGGCGAAGCGGGTGCGGACATCTTCCGCGACTTCCCACAGGTGGTGGCGGTCATCTCGAACATGGCCGAGAAGCGGTCGCTGGCAGACCGGTTCGCCGACACTCTGCGCGGTGAGGTGGCCCGCCGCGAGCAGCTGCTCAAGGAGACCGGCCGCCGGGTGCAGGGCAGCGCGTTCAACTCCGTCACCGAATACGAGGACGCGATCGCGGCGGGTCACGACCTGCCACCGCTGCCGACGCTGTTCGTGGTCGCCGACGAGTTCACGCTGATGCTCGCCGACCACCCCGAGTACGCGGACCTGTTCGACTACGTCGCCCGCAAGGGCCGCTCGTTCCGGATCCACATCCTGTTCGCCTCGCAGACTCTCGACATCGGCAAGATCAAGGACATCGACAAGAACACCTCCTACCGCATCGGTCTGAAGGTGGCCAGTCCCAGCATCTCTCGCCAGATCATCGGCGTGGAGGACGCGTACCACATCGAGTCCGGGCGGGAGCACAAAGGCGAGGGCTTCCTGGTGCCCGCCCCCGGCGCGGTGCCGATCAAGTTCCGAAGCACCTACGTCGACGGCATCTACGAACCGCCGCGGGTGGAGAGGTCGATCGTGGTGCGGGCGCTGCCGCAGCCGCAACTGTTCACCGCCTCGCGCGTGGAACCCGAACCGGACACCGTGATCCCGTCGTCCGTCCCCCAGGCCGAGTCGGCGCCGCCGCGGAAGCTGATCGCCACGATCGGACGGCAACTGGCGCAGTACGGACCCAAGGCGCCGCAGCTGTGGCTGCCCCCGCTCGACGAACCCATCCAGCTGGTGGAGGTGCTGCAGCGGTCGGGCGTACCTGCGCGCCAGTGGCGGTGGCCGCTCGGCGAGATCGACAAACCGTTCGAGATGCGCCGTGACCCGCTCGTCTTCGACGCCACCTCGTCGGCGGCCAACATGGTCATCCACGGCGGGCCGAAGTCCGGCAAATCCACGGCACTGCAGACGTTCATGCTGTCCGCGGCGGCGCTGCACTCACCGCGCGACGTCACGTTCTACTGCCTCGACTACGGCGGCGGCAAGCTGGCTCCGATGGCCGACCTGGCGCACGTCGGCAGCGTGGCGACGCCGCTGGAGCCGGAGCGGATCCGGCGCACCTTCGGTGAGCTCGAGCAGCTGCTGCGGGCCCGGCAGGCACGCGGCGCCCGCGGCGACGCATTCCCCGACGGCTACGGCGAGGTCTTCCTCGTCATCGACAACCTGTACGCGTTCAGCCACGACAACACCGACACCTTCAACACGCGTAACCCGTTGCTGGGCAAGGTGACCGAGCTGGTCAACAGCGGGCTGGCATACGGCATCCACGTCGTCATCACCACGCCCAACTGGCTGGAGGTGCCGCTGAACATGCGCGACGGGCTCGGGCTGCGGCTCGAACTCAAACTGCACGACAGCCACGACAGCAACGTACGGATCGTCGGCGGGTTGCGCCGCCCGGCCGACAGCGTGCCCGCCGACCAGCCGGGCCGCGGCCTGACCATGGCCGCCGAGCACTTCCTGTTCGCCACCCCGGCGCCCGAGCTCATCCCCGCGATCAACGCACGCTTCCCCGAGCAGACCGCGCCGCCGGTGCGGTTGCTGCCGCACAACCTCGCACCCGAGGCGATCGGCCCGCTGTACCCGGGCCCCGAACGGGTCGTCATCGGGCAGCGCGAGGAGGATCTCGCCCCGGTCGTGCTCGACTTCGCGGACAACCCGCTGCTGATGGTGTTCGGCGACACCCGCTCCGGCAAGACGACGCTGCTACGCCACCTCATCCGGACGGTGCGGGAGAACTCGACTGCCGGCGACGTCGCCTTCACCGTCATCGACCGCCGTCTGCAACTCGTCGACGAACCGCTGTTCCCCGACAACGAGTACACCGCGAACATCGACCGCATCACCCCGGCGATGCTCGGACTCGCCGCGCTGATCGAGAAGCGCCGCCCGCCGGCCGGATTGACCCCCGCCGAGCTGAGCCGATGGTCCTACCGCGCCAACGGGGCCGGGCACACCCACTACCTGATCATCGACGACGTCGACCAGATCCCGGACGGACCGGCCGTCAACGGGCCCTACGTCGGACAACGGCCGTGGACCCCGCTCATCGGACTGCTCGCCCAGGCCGGCGATCTCGGATTGCGGGTGATCGTGACCGCCAGGGCCACCGGGTCGGCGCACGCGGTGATGACCGCTCCGCTGTTGCGCAGGCTCAACGACCTGCAGGCGACCACGCTGATGCTGTCCGGCAACCCGCAGGACAGCGGCAAGCTGCGCGGCCACCGGTTCAGCCGGTTGCCCGCGGGCCGGGCGCTGCTGCTCGGCGACACCGACACCCCGACGTTCGTCCAGCTCGTCAACCCGCTGGTGGCCGCGGCGGCGGGCTCGTCTCACACCACCGGCTCGTCCCACACCAATGGAAAGGACTACCGCTGATGACACTTCGCGTCGTTCCAGAAGGTCTGACCGCGGCGAGCGCCGCCGTCGAGGCGCTGACCGCCAGGCTGGCCTCCGCCCACGCTGCCGCCGCGCCGTTGATCGGCACGGTGCTGCCGCCCGCGGCGGACGCCGTCTCGCTGCAGACCGCCGCGGGGCTGAGCGTCAACGGTGGCCGTCACGAGGCGGTCGCCGCCCAGGGCGTCGAGGAACTCGGCCGGTCCGGCATCGGTGTCGGCCAGTCGGGCGCCAGCTACGCCAGCGGCGACGCGATGAACGCCGCCGCGTACATGATCGCCCGCGGCTGACATGAGATCCCCCGTCACTGCGCTCGCCCTGGATATGACCGCCCCGTCATGACCGCCCCCATCTGGATGGCCCTGCCACCCGAGGTGCACTCGGCGCTGCTCTCCAGCGGCCCCGGCCCCGGGTCGCTGCTGGCCGCCGCGGGAGCGTGGCAGTCGCTCAGTGCCGAATACGCCTCGGCTGCAGCGGAGTTGACCACCATCCTCAGCTCTGTGCAGGCCGGATCATGGGAAGGGCCCAGCGCCGAACAGTATGTCGCCGCGCACACCCCCTACCTGGCATGGCTGGCGCAGGCCAGTGCGAACAGCGCCGCGACCGCCGCGCAGCACGAGACGGCGGCCGCCGCGTACACCACGGCCCTGGCCACCATGCCGACGCTGGGTGAACTCGCCGCCAACCACGCCACCCACGCGGTCCTGCTGGCCACGAACTTCCTCGGCATCAACACGATTCCCATCGCCGTCAACGAGGCCGACTACGTGCGGATGTGGATCCAGGCCGCGACGAGCATGAGCACCTATCAGGCCGTCGCGGGCGCCGCGGTGGCCGCGGCGCCGACCACGACGCCCGCACCGTTCCTGCTCGCGCCGGGTGTCGGCGAGGCGGGCGAAGCGATGGCGACCATGCAGCAGGTCGGCGCGCAGGCCCAGGCATCCGAATCCGGTTCGGCGCTCAACATCTCCGACAGCATCAACCAGCTGCTCGAGATGTATCTGCAGAACGTCCCGGGTGGCCAGGAGATCATCGACTTCCTGCGCGACCCCCTGGGAAACCTGCAGACGCTCATCAACGATTTCATGACCAACCCCTCGGCCGCGCTGGTGACGTGGGGTCCGCTGCTGTCGGCCGTCGCGTACCAGGTCTTCACCAACCTCGTCGGGTGGCCGACCTGGGCGATGATCTTCGCCTCGCCGTTCCTGCTCGCCGCGCTCATCCCGCTCGGCATCGCCGGTCTCGTGCTCATCATCGACGCACTGAAACCCGAACTGACGCAACCGCCGCCCGCTGAAGCGGTGGAACCCGCGCCCGCACCCGCCGCTCGACCCGATCAGCAGGTGCTGCCGGTGGCCGGGGTCCCCGCGCCGACCGCCCCGGTGACGCCGGGGACCGCCCCGGCGGCCGGTTCGGCGGCGGCACCGGCCGCACCCGCACCAGCCGCGGCAGCGGCCGCACCGCTGGTGCCGTTCGCGGTGCGCGGCGGCGACCCCGGCGAGGGGTTCACCCCGACCCTGCGTGATTCCACCAGCGCGAAGGCACCGGCGGGCGACATCCCCGCGGCGGCAGCCGCATCGGCCGCGGCCGCCGCGGCGGCACGACGGAAACGTCGGCGCCGCAAGATCGCCGAGGTGAAGGGCCGCGGATACGCCGACGCCTACATGGATTACGAGGACGATCCCGACGAATCGCCGGTCGAGGAACCGCGGGTGGCGGCCTCCTCACGCGGTGCGGGCCCGATGGGCTTCACCGGCACCGCACCCGGAGCGGCCGACGCGCGGGCGACGGGGTTGACCACGTTGTCCCCGGACGCGTTCGGTTCCGGGCCGGTCACCCCGATGCTGCCCGGCACGTGGGATCCCGACGGCGACGCCGGGCAGACCGGCGACGAGCCGGAAGGGGGACCGCGCACCTGATCCGACCATCTGTGCCGCAACAGCTTTCCGCACTCCGAAAGGAACATTCATGAGCATGCTCGACGCCCACATCCCGCAGCTGGTCGCCTCCGAGGCCGCGTTCGGCGCCAAGGCCGCGCTGATGCGCAGCACCATGGCGCAGGCCGAACAGGCCGCGCAGTCCTCACAGGCCTTCCACATGGGCGAGTCGTCGGCCGCCTTCCAGGCCGCCCATGCCCGGTTCATCGAGGTCTCGGCGAAGATCAACGCCCTGCTCGACATCGCCCAGGTCAACCTCGGCGAGGCGGCGGGCACCTACGTCGCCGAGGACGCGGCGGCCGCCAGCACCTACACCGCCATCTGACCGCACGCCCCGACCGAGGAGATTCCCATGTCGCAGATCATGTACAACTACCCGGCGATGCTGGCGCACGCGGGTGAGATGTCCAGCTACGCAGGCGCGATGCACGCCGTCGGCGCCGACATCGCCAGTGAGCAGGCCGCCCTGGCCGGCGCCTGGCAGGGTGACAGCGGTATGACGTACCAGGCCTGGCAGGCCCAGTGGAACGCCAGCCTCGAGGAACTCGTCCGCGCGTACCGTGCGATGGCGAGCACCCACGAGATGAACACCATGTCGATGAGCGCCCGCGATCAGGCCGAGGGCGCCAAGTGGGGCTGAGCGCTTCCCGACGAGCTCGGCCGGTATCGGGTTGCAGTGGGTCCCAACGCCGTTGAGCTGACCGCCGCTCAAGCGTGGTTCGTCGCCGACGCCATCGGCGCGGGATCGCTGCCCTGGGTGCTGGCCGTCACGCCGCCGTACAGCCAGGAGGCCGATCGGGCGACGTTCACCGCCGAGACGGTGGCCGCGCTCGAATCGCTCGGGGTGATGTCCGGCGACGGGGTCGTCGACGCCGGGGTGGCCGACTGGTTCCGGACGGTGTGCCGCGCGCAGCAGTGGCTGGACTGCAGGTTCGTGTCCGGCCGGGGTGCGTTGCTGCGCGGTGTGGTGGCACGCCGTGCGGGACAGACGGTCGTCGCGTTGCGCAGCGGCTCGCTGATCACGTTCACCCGCATGGACATCGACCACCCGCACGCGCTCGTGCCGGTGCTCTGCGCGGGCCTGTCGGGACGGACGCCTGGCCGTTTCGCCGAGTTCGCGCTGCCGACCGACGTCGGTGCGCGCGCCGACGAACAGATCCGGCAGGGCACACCGTTGGCAGAGGTGCTCGACTTCCTCGGCATCCCGCCGTCGGCGCGCCGGATCGTCGAGGCGGCGTTCGACGCCTCCAGGACCTACGTGGAGATCGTGGCGGGTGAGCACCGCGACGGTCACCGGGTGACCACGCAGGTCGGCGTGAGCGTCGTCGACACCACCGAGGGCCGGGTCCTGGTGAGCCCGGACAGAGCGTTCGACGGCGAGTGGGTGTCGACGTTCGCGCCGGGCACCCCGTTCGCCATCGCGGCGGCCGTCGAACGGCTGACCGGATCCCTGCCGGGCGGGAACTGGTTCCCCCACCTGCACCTCACCCGAGACTTCGACACCCACGAACACGACACGAGAGAACCGAGAACACGACAATGTCCGACAACACTGTGATGCCGATCGTGCGGGTGGCCGTACTGGCCGGTGGCGACGACGGCGGCCGGCTCACCGAGATGGCGCTGCCCGCCGATCTGCCGCTGCGTGAGATCCTGCCCGCCGTGCAGCGCATGGCACGCCCGCACGATGGCGGCGACCGGGACGATTCGGCGCCCGAGCCGGTGCGGCTGAGCCTCGCCCCCATCGGCGGTGCGCCGTTCAGCCTGGACGCGACGCTGGACACCGTCGGCGTGGTCGACGGTGATCTGCTCGCGCTGCAACCGGTGCCCGCGGGCCCGACCGCCCCGCGCATCGTGGAGGACATCGCGGACGCGGCGGTGATCTTCTCCGCCGCGCAGGAGAAGCGTTGGGGGCCCGCGCACATCAAGCGTGCCGCCGCAGCCGCCGTGGTGGGGCTGATCGTGGTGGCCACCGGTCTGAGCGTGGCGCACCGCCTGGCCACCGGGCACGGGCTCGGACTGATCGTGGTCTGCGCCGTCGCGGTGGCCGCGGTGCTCGGCGCGCTGCTCAGCCGTGCCGCATCACCGGCACTGGCCAGCGCCCTGGCAGTGGCCGCGCTGCCCGCCGTGGCGGCCGCGTTCGCGCTGGCGGTGCCCGGCGACTTCGGCGCTGCGCAGATCCTGCTCGCCGCGGCAGGGGTCACCGCCTGGTCGGTGATCAGCCTGACCACCGGCGACCGTGCGGTCGCGTTGTTCACCGCCACCGCCGCAACGGGTTTCGGGGTGCTGCTGACCGCCGCGGCCGCATCGGTGTGGACGCTGTCGGACACGGTGCTGGGTTGTGTGCTCATCCTCGTCGGCCTACTGGTCACCGTGCAGGCCGCACAGCTGTCTGCGATGTGGGCCCGGTTCCCGCTGCCGGTGATCCCCGCACCCGGCGACCCCACGCCGTCGGCGCAGCCGCTGCGCGTGCTCGAGGACCTGCCGCGCCGCGTGCGGATGAGCCAGTCGCACCAGACCGGGTTCCTGGCCGCGGGCGTGCTGCTCAGCGTGACCGGATCGCTTGTGCTGGTGGGACAGCAGGACGTGTCCCGCTGGGCGTGGTACGTCGTCGTGGCCGCCGCGGCAGGCGCGGTGTTGCGCGCCCGTGTCTGGGATTCGGCGCCGTGCAAGGCGTGGCTGCTCGCACATCCACTGCTGCTGAGCGTGGCGCTCCTCGTGCTCTTCGCCGCCACCGACCGGTTCGACGCCGCTTGGTGGGCGCTGGCCGCGACGGCGGCGATCGTCGTGGTGTGGGCGGTCGTGGCGCTCAACCCGTCGATCGCCTCACCCGAGACGTACTCGCTGCCCATGCGCAGGCTCGTGGGCTTCGCCGCGGCCGGTGTCGACGCATCGCTGATCCCCGTGATGGCCTATCTCGTCGGACTGTTCAGTTGGGTGCTCAACAGGTGATCCGACCGCTGGCCCTACTCGCCGTCACCGGAGCGGTCGCGCTGCTCGCCGCGCCGCCCGCGGTGGCGGTGAGCCCACCGGAGGTGGACCCCGCGACACCGCCGCCGTCGGGCGCCGCCGGACCGGTGCAGCCGATGGCGCAGCGTGGTGACTGTGTGGTGGGTGGTGTCCTGGCAGGCAGCGATCCCGGCGCGGTCAACCCGAATCAGCTGGCGCTGAACCTCTCCGATGCCTGGCGGCACAGCCGCGGCGACGGCCAGACGGTCGCCGTCATCGACACCGGCGTGAAACCCGGGCCGCGGCTGCCGAACGTCGAACCGGGCGGGGACTACCTCGCCTCGACCGACGGGCTCACCGACTGCGACGGGCACGGCACGCTTGTCGCCGGCCTGATCGCCGGCCAACCCGGCGACGACGGCTTCTCCGGCGTGGCGCCGGGTGCCCGCATCGTCTCCATCCGGCAGAACTCGCCGCGCTTCTCGCCGGTCGACCCGGGGGAGGACCCCGCCGTGTCGCGGGCCGCGGCCGACGTCGCGAGCCTGGCCCGCGCCGTCGTGCGGGCCGCCGATCTCGGCGCGCGCGTCATCAACATCTCGGTGGTCAGCTGCCTGCCCGCCGGCCGCAGCGTCGACCAGACCGAACTCGGTGCGGCGCTGCGGTATGCGGCCCGCGAGAAAGATGCGGTGATCGTGGCGGCCGCGGGCAACAGCCGGGCGGGCATGAACACCGGATCGGCCTGTGAGTCCAACCCGCTCGGCAACGCAGGCAGCCCGCGCGACCCGCGCAACTGGGCCGGGGTGACGTCGGTGTCGATCCCGTCATGGTGGCAGCCGTACGTGCTGTCCGTCGGGTCGCTGAACGCGACCGGTCAACCGTCCGAGTTCACGATGGCCGGTCCGTGGGTCGGGATCGCCGCGCCGGGCGAGGGGATCACCTCGGTGGGCAACGGCCCCGGCGGGGGGCTCGCCAACGGGCTGCCCAACGACCGCAACGAGCTGTTCCCGGTCAGCGGGACGAGTTACGCGGCGGCCTACGTGTCCGGCGTCGTGGCGCTGGTGCGCAGCAGATTCCCCGCACTCACCGCGGAGCAGGTGGTGCAGCGGCTGACCGCGACCGCCCACGGCGGCCCACGGTCGCCGTCGAACGTGGTGGGCGCAGGAAGCGTCGACCCGGTCGCCGCGCTGACATGGCAGCTTCCCGCTGAGGAGGCGACCGACGCGGTGCAACCGAAACCGGTTGTCGCGCCACTGGTTCCACCCGCCCCCGACGACACACCCCGAACGGTCGCCCTGATCGGCACCGCGGCGCTCGCGCTCACGGTGCTCGCCGCCGTGCTGGCGAGCCGACGACGAAAGGACGAGGCCTCATGACGGCCAGGATCACGTTGGCGCTCTTGTTCGCCATACCGGCGGCGCTGGCGTACCCGTGGGAATCCACCACCGACCGGTGGCTGCTCGGCGTGGCGATCGCCGTCGTGGTGGTGCTCTTCGCCTGGTGGCGGGGACTTTTCGTCACCGATATGGTGCGGCGGCGCTTCGCGATCGTGCGGCGCAACCGGCGTGGCGGGCACACCCGCAGGCAGGAACCGTCGGCGCACTTCGCCACGGTGGCGCTGCGCGTCGACGAGGCACCGTCGAGTGACCTGCCGCTGCCGCTGCTGGCCGGCTATGTCGACCGCTACGGGGTGCGCGCGCACAAGGTGCGGGTGGTCAGCCGGGATGTCGCCGGACAGCGGTCGACGTGGATCGCGGTGACCGTCGGCGCCGCCGAGAACCTGGCGGCGCTGAGGGCCCGCTCCGCTGATCTGCCGTTGCGGCAGACCACAGAGATCGCCGCCCGCAGGCTCACCGACCACCTGCGCGAGCTCGGGTGGACGGTGACCCCCGTCGACGAGACCGACTCGCCGGTGCCGCGATCGGCGCGCGAGACATGGCGCGGACTCCGCGGCGAGGACGGCCACGTCGCGACCTACCGGGTGGCGGTCGACGATCGGGTGGCCGACACCCTCGCCGCGGTGTCGGCGCTGCCGTCGACCGAGACGTGGACGGCCGTCGACATCTCGGGTGACCCGCAAAATCCCGAGGTCGTCGTCGGATGCGCGCTAGGCACCGAGGACCGGCCGAAGGGCAAGGCGCCCATTGGCGGTCTGACACCGCACCGTGGCAGGCACCGCCCCGCTGCCGACGCGCTGCACCCGCTGGCCGACGAGCGGCTCGAAGGCCGACCCGTGCCGGTCACCGAGGATGCCCTGCACCGGCTGCGTTGGCCGGTCGACCGCCGGCCGGCCGCCGAACTCGTCGAGGCCGGGTCGTCAGATCCCCAGTGACCGCTGGACGCCGCGCAGCGTCTGCGCCGACGTCTGAAGTCCCCGCAGTTCGTCCGGGGAGAGCTCCACTTCCAGGACGCGGCCCGCGCCACCGGCCGCGACAACCGTGGGTAGCGAGAGCGCGACACCGGTGATCCCGTACGCGCCGCGCTGGACGGTCGACACCGGCAGCACACGGTGCTGATCACCGAGAACCGCTTCGACGATCCGTGCGGTCGCGAGCCCGATGGCGAGGTTCGTGGCGCCCTTACCCGCGATGATCTCGTACGCGGCGTTGACCACGCCCGCGGCGATGTCCGCGCGCGTCGGTTCGTCGAAGACCGGGCGGCCGTCCGCACGATACGAGTCGGCGCGCACACCGCCGATGGAAAGCGTTGACCACAGCGGGATCTCGGAGTCACCGTGTTCGCCGATCACGAGCGCGTGCACGTTGCCCACCGCGATCGCCGCCTGCTTCGCCACGAGGTAGCGGAACCTGCTGGAGTCCAACACCGTTCCGGTACCGAAGATCTGACCCGTCCGCGAATCGACTGCCGTGGAGGCGGCGTAGGTCACGACGTCGACCGGATTGGTCACGAACACGACCACTGCATGAGGCGAGTGCTCGATCAACTGCGGCGTGAGCTCCTGTGCCATGGCCACATTCGCGGCTGCGAGGTCGAGGCGGCTCTGCCCCGGGTGCTGTTTGGCGCCCGCGGTGACGATGATGACCGAGGAGCCCGCGGTGACGGCGATGTCGTCGGATCCGTCGACCGCACACTCGGGCACGAACTGGCTGCCGTGGTTCAGGTCGAGGACCTCGGCGTTCACCTTCGCGGTGTTGGTGTCGTAGAGCGCCAGCGCGCCGGCGGAGCCGCGGATCAGGCAGGCGTAGGCGATCGCGGTGCCGACACTGCCCGCACCGATGATCGACACCTTCCGTGCCCGAACCGGCCGGATCGTCGTTTCTGGGGAGAAGTTCACGCCAGCCATGATGGCCCCTTGCCGTGATCGGCGTCCGGTGTTCATCTCCGGGTAACCGGCGGCCCATAGCGTGGTGGGGCCGGGCCACCATCGACGATCAGGAGCGCGAACACGTGCCGACTTCCCCGATCCGAGTGATCGACTCCCGGGCATCTGCCGACGGCGGCCCCGTCGATCTGCTCGAGGACCTGGACGAGCTGATCGAGGGTCTCGGACATGCGGAGAGCGCGTGGTCGGACCGGTTGGAGGAGGTGTGCCCGGAGTACCGGTTCAGCGCACGGAACATGGTCCACTACTGGTCCATCCGGCAACGCGACCTGCGACCCCTGCAGACCCGGCTGGCGTCTGTCGGCCTGTCGTCGCTGGGACGGAGCGAACCGCATGTGGAGGGCGCGTTGCGGGTCGTGCGCGCCGCGGCCGCCGCGATCGACGGCGGTCCGTGGACACCCCGGGAAGCCGTCCGCGTCGACCTCGAGCAGGGACGGGAGTTGTTGCGGCGCCGGACCGCCGACCTGCTGGGGGCCGCGCCCGCCGATCGTGAGACCCGCATCATGGTGACCCTCCCGTCGGAGGCGGCGACGAACTTCGAACTCGTTCGCGAACTCGTCGACCGGGGTATGGACGTGGCCCGCATCAACTGCGCGCACGACGGCCCGGCGGCGTGGTCCGCGATGGCCGACCATGTCCGCCGTGCCGGCGCGGTGACCAGTCGCGGCTGCCTCATCGCGATGGATCTGGCCGGACCGAAGCTGCGCACGGGCCCGATCCAGCCCGGACCGCGGGTGGTCAAGCTCAGGCCCGGGCGCGATGCCCTCGGCCGCGTCGCGGCACCGGCGCGCGCCTGGCTCACCTCCGCCGAGAATCCCTCACCTGCGCCGGAACCCGAACTGGTGACGGTGCCGGTCGACGACGGCTGGCTGAGCCGGCGTCAGGACGGCGACGTGATCAGGGTGCGCGACACCCGCGGCGCCAAGCGCACACTCGTGTTGACCGAATGCGATTCCGCCGCGGGCGGTCTGCTGGCCACCGGGGTCAAGACGACCTACCTCGCCAGCGGGACGCTCCTGCACGTTGAGGATGCCCATGACCCGTGCCCGGTCGGCCTGCTGCCCGCACGAGAGCAGACCCTGCTGCTGAGCCGCGGTGACGTGCTGACGTTGACCAGGGACTGCTCCCCGGTACCCGCCGACCACGGGGGTGCTCCGCGGATCGGTTGCACGCTGCCCGAGGTGTTCGACAACGCGTGTGTCGGGCAGGCGATCCGGTTCGACGACGGCCGGATCGGCGGCGAGATCGTCGCGGTCGCCCGCGACGAACTGCGTGTCCGCATCGACCAGACCGGGTTCGGCGGCTCGAAACTGGCTGAGGCCAAGGGCATCAACGTGCCCGACACCCATCTTCCGGTTTCGGCCCTGACCGCCAAGGACGTGGCTGACCTCGCGACGGTCGTCGAGCTCGCCGACATCGTCCAGATGTCGTTCGTGCAGCGGCCATCCGACATCACTCGCCTGCACGAGGAACTGCGCCGACTCGGCGGCGAGCGGTTGGGGGTGGTGCTCAAGATCGAGACCAGGCGGGCGTTCGCGAACCTGCCCCAACTATCGCTCACCGCCATGCGCCTGCCCGGCGTCGGTGTCATGATCGCCCGCGGTGATCTCGCCGTCGAAGTCGGTTACGAACGGTTGGCAGAGGTTCAGGAAGAGGTCCTGTGGCTCTGCGAAGCGGCGCACCTGCCGGTGATCTGGGCGACCCAGGTGCTCGAGCAACTGGCGAAGAGCGGCATGCCGTCGCGCGCTGAGATCAGCGATGCGGCGATGGGGGAGCGCGCGGAGTGCGTCATGCTCAACAAGGGCCCGCACATCGGGGACGCGATCAGCGTGCTCGACGGCATACTGCGCAGGATGGATGATCACCACTACAAGAAGAATGCCCTGCTGCGGCAATTGCATTCGTGGCGCCCGGATACGGAGGGGTGACGACGTCGCGCTACGCCGGCGGCGGCTGGACGCCCAGGTCCGGACCGAACACGAACCGGCGTCCGGTCACCCGCTCGGGCCGGATGCGTACGACGTGCTCCTTGGCCGTCGCGGTCCACGGAAACAACTCTGTCTCAAGCGCTTCGAGAATAGGGCCGTCGTCCTGAACGGGCCGCGCAGTGCCTTTGACGACGACGCTCCAACCCTCGGCTTCGGTGTGGGAATCCGCCTCGAACAGCACATGGTCGCTGATCGCGGTGCTCGTGAGTTTGGTGCCCTCGGCCGTGCGGAACAGCACCGTCCGGTCCCGGACGACGAAGTTCACCGGGAAGAGTTCCGGTCGACCGTCCGCACAGGTGACGAACCGTCCCAGGGCCACGCCCCGCAACAGGCTCCAACATTCGCTCTCCGGCAGGATGGACACCGGCCGATACTCCGCGGACATGGTCGGCGACGCTACCCGCGGACCCGGACGCCGTCGGGAACCGGAGGTGACGGTCAGTCGAACATGAAGCCACGCAGGAATCGCGTCATGCGGCGCAGGTAGTCCGGCTGGCTGACGTGCAAGAGGTGGTTACCCGGGAACCAGTGGAACGCACACCGCTCCCAGTGCTCCCACAACAGCTCCGCCTGCTGCGGCGGCGCCAACCGGTCCCCGAGACCGGTGATGATCAACCGGCGGTCCCGTGGCACCAGCGGTGCGTAGTTCAACGGGGACGGGTAGCACGACGCCGCCGCCTCGAGCTCCGGGTCCAGCCCGGCGATCCGGCGGTTGAGCGCCACCAGCTTGTTGGCGGGGAACCATTCGTCGACCGTGCGGTCGGGCGTCACCACGGGCACGTTGGGGATGACGGCCCGGATCCTGTCGTCCACGCAGGCCAGCAGCGCCGAGGTGAACCCGCCCAACGAGATTCCGGTGACCGCGACCCGGTCGACACCGGTGAACTCGAGATGGTCCACCAGCGAACGGAAGTCGTGGACGGCCTGGGCCATCGCCTCGGCGAATCCGGCGAACCCGTTGGCGAAGTAGCCGTATCCGCTGTAGGGCGAATACTTCTCGGCGCGGCGGCCGTGGAACGGCAGCGTGTACAGCAGGACGTCGTAGCCGGAGCGGTAGAACCACGGCAGCGACAGGAACTGGCCGTTGAACAGGTAGGCCGACCCCATGAAGCCGTGGATGACGCACAGCGTCGGGCGTGGCCCGTCGTCGTGGCGCCAGTGCTGAGCGTGCACGACGTTGTTGCGCTGGTATCCGCGACAGCGGTCGCGCAGCGCCGGGTTGACCGCCTCGAAACTGCTGCGGAACCGGATGTTGTGCACGCGGCCGTGCGCGGTCCACTCGGCGACGGGGTTGGCCGGCCGCGACGAGATGCGCGGCGGCACGGTCGGCGCCGGGAACGAGGCCTCCGGGTCCCGCGCGGCGGCCAGTTCACCGTAGAACCGCAGGTGTTCGGTGTCCGCCCGGACGGTCGACGGTCTCAGCGCGGCGGCCACCACCGACGGCAGCATCGCCGCACCGACCATCGAGGCGACACCGGTGCGCAACGCGATGTCCGCGACAGCCGACGAGTCGACGATCAGGCGCTGGCCCAAGGTGAGGTCGGCGCGCCGCGGCAGTCCTCGGTTGCCGGCGTCGCCGCCGGGGATGTCGGGTAGGGGGACGGGTGGGTCGACCGGATCGACGGATGACGTCATCGACAGCGATGGTAGCCCGCCAGCGGGTCGCCCACTGTGTACTCAGGGCGGGAAATCGGCGGCGGTTTCAAGCGGTCGATGCAACAGCTGGTGGGTTGGACAGTAGTTGGTTGAGGGCTTCGGCCGGTGTTTTCCA
>NZ_LQIU01000021.1 GCF_001499995.1 Mycobacterium sp. IS-1496 | reverse complement strand
CTGGAAAACACCGGCCGAAGCCCTCAACCAACTACTGTCCAACCCACCAGCTGTTGCATCGACCGCTTGAAACCGCCAGCCGAATGACCGCCGTGGCGTCACAGTCGGCGCCCTCACGGACGTCAGCCGGTGATGCGGGCGACGCAGCGTGGCGAATCGGCGCAGGTGGTGCCGTCGACACTGTGCCCGCAGCCGGGGGCGGGGTCGGGCCCCACCACACGCTCCGGTGAGCGGTCCGAACGCAGTTCGTCGACGAGGTCCAGGGCGAGCCGGGCGTAGCGCCGGTCGGCGTTGGGCGTGCGGGCCCGGGCCATCGCGATGCCGAGACCGGCCACCTGTTCGCGTACCTCGCTGTCGAGGTCCCACACCACCTCGATGTGATCGGCCACGAACCCGATCGGGCAGATGACGACCGCCCTGGTGCCGCGCTCGGCGAGGGCGGCCACATGGTCGCCGACGTCGGGTTCGAGCCACGGGATGCGCGGCGGACCCGACCGCGACTGCCACACCTGGTCGAATTCGGCGTATCCGGCCGCTGCGGCCACCAGCCGGGCGGCGTAGGCGACCTGGCGGCTGTAGAGGTGCGGACCGTGCCGCTCGTCTGCGGCGACCGGGATGGAGTGGGCGGTGAACACCAGCCGGGCCTCGTCGCGCAACTCGGCCGGAAGTGACTGTACGGCAACGCGAATCGACTCGGCGAACATCTCCACGAGCAGCGGGTGGTCGAAGTAGTGCCGCAACTTGACCAGGTGCGGGGCGTCGTCGCCTGCGGCTGCACGGCCCCGCGCGATGTCCTCGTTGTACTGCGTGCAGCTGGAATACCCGCCCCACGCCGAGGTCGCGAACACCGCCGCGCGGCGCACCCCGTCGTCGCGCATCGCGGTCACGGCGTCCTCGACGTAGGGGTCCCAGTTGCGGTTGCCGAAGTACACGGGCAACGTCTCACCGCGGGCGTCGAGTTCGGCTTCGATCTCGGCGATCAGCGCCCGGTTGATGCCGTTGATCGGTGAGACGCCCCCGAAGTGCAGATAGTGTTCGGCCACGCTCGCCAGCCGTTCCCGCGGGATCCCGCGGCCCCGGGTGACGTTCTCGAGGAACGGCATCACCTGATCGGGGCCCTCGGGTCCGCCGAAGGAGAGCACCAGCAGCGCGTCGAACTCCATGGCGGCTAGAGCAACTGGGTGTGCGCGCCGCCGTCGGCGTACACGACGGTGCCGGTGGTGGCCGGCAGCCAGTCCGACAGCAGGGCGCACACGGTTTTGGCCACCGGCGTCGGGTCCTTCATGTTCCAGCCGATCGGCGCCCGCTGATCCCAGCCCTCCTCGAGCAGTTTCATCTGCTCACCGGCCTCGGCGCCCAGGGCGCCGCCGACGATGGCACTCATGGCCAGCGTCCGGATCGGTCCCGCCGCAACGAGATTGGAGCGCACACCGTACGGGCCGGCCTCCCGCGCGACGAAGCGGTTGACCGACTCCAGCGCGCTCTTGGCCACCGTCATCCAGTTGTAGGCCGGCATGGCGCGGGTGGGGTCGAAGTCCATGCCGACGATGCCGCCGCCGCGGTTCATGATCGGGAGCGTGGCCTTGGCCAGCGACGCATACGAGTAGGCGGAGATGTGGATGCCCTTGGCGACGTCCTCGTACGGCGCGTCGAAGAACGGGTTGACGCCCATCCCGGTCTGCGGCATGAAACCGATGGAGTGCACCACGCCGTCGAGCTTGTTGCCCTCGCCGATCTCGGCGGTGACGCGGTCGGCCAGCGTGTCGAGGTGCTCCTGGTTCTGCACGTCGAGTTCCAGCAGCGGCGCCGGATTCGGCAGCCGGTCGCAGATCCGCCGGATCAGCTTCATCCGGTCGAAGCCGGTCAGCACCAGTTCCGCGCCCGCCTCCTGGGCGACCTTGGCGATGTAGAAGGCGATCGACGAGTCGGTGATGATCCCCGTGACGAGGATGCGCTTGCCTTCGAGAAACCCTGCCATCGTTGAAGTCCTTATCTCTCTTAGTGGCGCTGTGCTGCCGCGGGCCTAATGGCCCATCCCCATGCCGCCGTCGACCGGGATGACCGCACCGGCGATGTAACTGGCGTCTTCCGACGCCAGGAAGCTCACCGCTCCGGCGACCTCCTCGGCGGTGCCGACCCGTTTGGCCGGGATGAATTCGAGTGCCCCCGCCTGGATCCGCTCGTCCAACGAGCGGGTCATCTCGGTATCGATGTAGCCGGGGGCCACCACGTTGGCGGTGACGCCGGCTTTCGACAGCTCACGGGAGATCGAGCGGGCCATGCCGATCAGGCCGGCCTTGGCGGCGGCGTAATTGGCCTGGTTGCCGATGCCCCACATGCCGGACACCGAACCGATGAAGATGATCCGGCCGAACCGCTTGCGCTGCATGCTGCGTGACGCCCGCTGCGCCACCCGGAACGCGCCGGTGAGGTTCGCGTTGATGACCTCCTCGAACCGCTCCTCGGTCATCCGCATCAGGAATGCGTCCTTGGAGATGCCCGCGTTGGAGACCAGCACCTCGACCGGGCCCTGGTGTTCCTCGACCTCTTTGAAGGCGCGGTCGACGGCGTCGTTGTCGGTGACGTCACACTCGACGCCGAACAACCCTTCGGGGGCGCCGGAGCCGCGGTGGGTGACCGCGACCTTGTGGCCGTCGGCGAGGAGACGCTGCGCGATCGCCAGGCCGATGCCGCGGTTACCGCCGGTGACCAGTACAGATCGGGAGACGAACGGCGGTCGGCCGCCGGCGGCCTGGCTCTCGGTGTCGGCTACTGCGCTGTCGGTCATGTCCGTCAACTTAACGTCTGGCCCGTCGTCCGCCGAAATCGGCCGTCGGGTCGCCGAGATCGACGTTTCGCCGCGATCTACTCACACTTTCGCGCCCATTTGTTCGTTTCGGCGCAAGGGCGGGGAGGGTCATCCGGGCAGGCGCCGGTTGAACAGCAACGCGGCGAGCGCCGACAACGCCAGCACGAGCGCGCCCAGGCGCAGCCAGCCGACGCTGGCGTCGCCCTTGATCGTCTCGTAGCCGATCTGCTGCTGCAGGTTGGCGTAGACCTCGCGGAGCTGCTCGAGGCTCGACGCGGTGAACGCCTCACCCTCCGATAGGTCCGCGATCTTCTTCAGCATCTGGTCGTCGACCGGCACCGGCTGGCGCTGCTCGTTGATCTCGACGTAGCCGTACGGCGTGCCGAAGGAGATCGTCGAGATCGGCACGCCCTGGTCCTTGGCGGTCCGCGCCGCGGTGAACGCGCCCTTGGGGTTGTCCGGATTCGACGGCACCGTCTCCTTGCCGTCGGAGAACAGCACGACGCGCGCCGGCGGCGGCTCGTCCCCGCCGCCGATGACGGCGCCGACGGTGGCGATGGCCTGCAGGGCGGTGAAGATGCCCTCACCGGTCGCGGTGCGGTCGGCCAGCTGCAGTTTGTCGATCGCGTTCTTGGTGGCCTCGCGATTGGTGGTCGGCGACACCAGCACCGTGGCCGTGCCCGCGTAGGCGATCAGGCCCAGGTTGATGCCGGGTGTCAACTCGTCGGCGAACTGCTTGGAGGCCTCCTGCGCGGCGGCCAGGCGGCTCGGTGACACGTCGGTGGCGCGCATCGACTGCGACACGTCGATCACCAGCATCACCACGGCGCGGTTGCGCGGGACCCGCACATCGCGCGTCGGCCCCGCCATGGCGACTGTGAGCAGCACCAGCGAGGCGACCAGCAGGATCGCCGGCACGTGCCGCCAGCGGTTCGGCCGGTTCGGCGCGACGCTTTCGAGCAGCTCCATGTTGGCGAAGCGCAGGATCCGGCGCTGCCGGGCCAGCGCGACGACGACGTAGAGCCCGGCCAGGCCCAGCACGACGATCAGGAACAGGAAGAACCACGGATGTTCGAAACCCGAGAAAGACATCGGGCCGAGCAGCGGTAAAGTCATGTGCGGCTTGTCATTTCGTTGTCACGACACAGTGGACAGGTCATCGGCGGCCATGTGCTCCTCACGCGGGCGCTCATCGCGCTACCGGCCGGCCATGGCTCCGCGCCGGCGGCTCGCCACGAACCTCACCACGTCGGCGATCCAATCCCGGTCGGTGCGCAGGCTCAGCAGCGGGGCGTCGCAGCGCCGCAGCGTGCGGGCCACTTCGGCCCGGTGCTCGGCGGCCGCCCGCTCGAAGTCCTCACGCAACTGATGGTCGATGGTGAATTCGCGCGTCACCCCGGTCTCGGCGTCCTGCAGCACGACGTCGCCGACCTCGGGCAGCTCGACATCGCGCGGATCGAGCACCTCGATGCCCAGCACCTCGTGGCGACCGGCGATGGCCCGCAGCGGGCGCATCCAGTTGATGGGTCCGAGGAAGTCGCTGATGACCACCGCCATCCCGCGCCTGCGCTCGGGACGGCGCAACGCGTCGATCGCCTCGGCGAGGTTGCCGCGGACCCCCGGCGGGGCCTTCGGCGTGGTCGCGATGGTCCGCAACACCTCCTGCTCGTGCATGCGCCCCGACAGCGCGGGCACGCGCCGCATGGTCTCTCCGTTGGAGATCACCGCACCGAGCCGGTTGCCGCCGCCGCTGTTGAGGAATGCGATGGCGGCGGCCGCGGCCACCGCGAGGTCGCGCTTCTCACACCCCGCGGTGCCGAAGTCGAGGCTGGCCGACATGTCGACCACCAGCCACGTCTCCAACTCGCGGTCGGCGATCATCTCCCGCACGTGCGGGACGGTGGTGCGCGCGGTCACCGACCAGTCCATCCGGCGCACGTCGTCGCCGGGCTGGTAGATCCGCGACTCCCCCGGCTCCGAACCCGGACCCGGGATCAGGCCGAGGTGATCACCGTGCAGGACGCCGTCGAGTTTGCGCCGGACGGTGAGTTCCAGCTTGCGCAGCGCCGCCGACAGTGCGGGGTCGCGGATCTGCCCACGCTGCAGCGACGGCAGATCGACCGAACGGCCGTCGGAGGAGGTCACCGACCGCCCGCCACACCCGCTCCGGCCGGGACCGCGGGCTGCGCCGAAGGACCTTGTTGCGGAATGGCATTGACCTGCGGCAGCGCGACGGTCTGCATGATGCGGTTGATCACCGTCTCCGAGGAGACCTCGTCGGCCAGCGCGTCGTAGGTGAGCACGAGGCGGTGGCGCAGCACGTCCGGGATCACCTCGACGACGTCCTGCGGGATGACGTAGTCGCGGCCGCGGATCAGCGCCAGCGCGCGGGATGCGGCGATGATGCCCAGCGACGCACGCGGCGAGGCGCCATAGGCGATCCAGGACTTGGCGTCGGGCATGCCGAACTTCTCCGGTTCCCGGGTCGCGGTGACGATGCGGACCACGTAGTCGACCAGCGCGTGGTGCACGAAGGTGTTGGCCGCGACGTCCTGCAGGCGCAGCAGGTCACCGGTGGCGAGGATCTGCTTGGGCTCCGGGGGCTTCACACCCATCCGGTAGATGATCTCGCGCTCTTCCTCGGGCGACGGGTAGTCGATGTTGAGCTTGAACAGGAAGCGGTCGCGCTGCGCCTCGGGCAGGGCGTACACGCCCTCCTGCTCGATCGGGTTCTGGGTCGCCATGACGAGGAAGGGCTGCGGCAGCGGGAAGGTCTTGCCGCCGATGGAGATCTTCCGTTCGGCCATCACCTCGAGCAGTGCGGACTGCACCTTCGCGGGAGCGCGGTTGATCTCGTCGGCGAGCAGGAAGTTCACCACGACGGGGCCGAGTTCGATGTCGAACTCCTCCTTGCCCTGGCGGAAGATGCGGGTGCCGACGATGTCGGTGGGCACCAGGTCGGGGGTGAACTGGATGCGCGCGAACGTGCCGCCGACCACCTTGGCGAAGGTCTCGACCGCCAGCGTCTTGGCCACACCCGGGACGCCCTCGAGCAGGACGTGCCCCTTGGCGAGCAGTCCGACGAGCATCCGCTCCACCAGCCGGTCCTGCCCGACGATGATGCGCTTGACCTCGAAGATCGCCCGCTCGAGTGTGTGCACCTCGGACTGCAGGCCGCCGTTGTTCTGCGCGCCGGCGGGGCCCTGGGGCGCGGCGTGGGAACCGGAGGGGAATCCCTGCGCGGGGTTCGGACCGGAATAACCTCCGGCGCCCTGCGGCGGCCCACTCGGTGACGTCATCGAGATTCCTCCCACTGTTGCTTCCTCATGGCCATGCCGCAGGCGTGTCCCGCGTCAGCACCAGGGCGCCCGGCGCCCGCCGTCAACTATTCCAGGCACTCCGGAATCCGTCGACGTTGCCCGGTCCGCCTCAGGCTGTGCTCAGGATTCGATGATGCGGGCCACGTAAGGCTGCAGGCCGGCTGTGCGCACGGGGCTGGTGGTCACCTTGCCGGCGCTACCCGAGGACTCGAGCATCTGCCCGTTTCCGAGGTACATGGCCACGTGCTGGCTGCCCCCAGGACCCCAGAACAAGAGGTCGCCTCGTTTCGCCTGCGACGTGGGCACTTTGCGCCCGGTGTTGTACTGGTCGCCCGAGTACTTGGGGATCAGCACGCCGACCCCGGCGTAGGAGAACTGGGTGAAGCCCGAGCAGTCGTAGCCGACGATGTTGGCGCCGGAGTCGACGCCGCGGCTCGGGCCGTTCGGCTTGCCGCCGCCCCAGGAGTACGGGGTGCCCATCTGCGAGGCGCCCCGCCGGATGACGTATTCGATCGCCTGCGGACCGCGCACGCGTCCCGGCGCCACGCCGGCGGGCGCGGAGGACCCGCCGATACCGATGCTGGAGAGGAATTTGCGGCCCAGGTCCATGGTCACCTGGGTGGCCTGCGCGGTGGCCTGCAGCGAGGCGTTGGCGATGGCCAGCGGATCCCCCGGCGCCCCGGCACTGAGCAGTTTGGGCAGGGTGGGGTCCCACTGCCCGTCGTCGGGCGCCGCCGTCGCCGGACTGGTCACCCCGACCAGCAGCGCGACCGCGGCCGCCGCCACGAGCAAGATCTTGACGCCGTGGAAGAGCGTGCGGCGCAACGAGTTCAACAATCTCACCATTCGATAAGCCGGGTCGCGTATGGGGTCATGCCGCTGGTGCGCACCGGCGAGATCTTGACCACCGACCCGGTGTAGGGGGCTTCGAGCATCTGACCGTCGCCGAGGTAGAGCGCGACGTGCTGGCTGGCGTTGGGACCCCAGAACAGCATGTCGCCGCGGCGCATCTGCGAGCTGGGCACCTTGCGGCCCGCGTTGTACTGCGAGCCCGAGTAGTGGTCGAGCTTGATGCCGACACCGGCGAACGCGTACAGCATCAGCCCGGAGCAGTCGAAGCCGACGGTGCCTGCGCCGGAATCGATTCCGCGACTCGGGCCGGCCGCGTTGCCGCCGCCCCACGAGTACGGGACACCCATCTGCGACATCGCCCGCCGAATGACGTACTCCGTGGCCTGCTTGCCCGCGACGCGCGGGATGGCGCCGTTGGTGTAACCGGTGGGGGTGGGCAGCAGACCGATCTTCTGCAGGAACGTACGCCCCATCTGCTGGGTCACCTGCGCGGAGGTGGCCGTGATACCCAGGACGGCGTTGATGATCGCGATCGGGTCGCCGCTGACGAACGCGCTGGGGATGGCGGGCAGGGTGGGATCCCATGCGGTGTCCCAGTTGCCTGCGGACGGTGCCGACGTGCCGGGGGCGCGGTCCCAGTTCGTCGCGGGCCCGGATGCGGCGGCCTGCGGGGCGGCCGACGGCGCGGCAGGGGCGGCCGGCGCCGGCGCCGAGGCCTTGCGGACCTCGGCGAGGCGCGCCTGGGCGGCCGTGCGTTCGGCGCTGAGACGGTTCAGTTCGGCTTGCTGGCTCCCGAAGTTCTGCTGCGCCTCGGTGAGCGCGGCGACGGCGGTGCGCTGGCTGGCCTCGGCGTCGGCGGCGGCCTGGTCGGCCTTCTGCTTGGCCAGTCGCGCCGCGGACTCCTTGTTGACCTGTTCGGTCCGTGCCCGCTGCAGGCCCTCCATCACCCGCGCCGAACTGATCGACAGGGTCTTGGCGGTCGACGCGGTGTGCAGGACGTCGGCCGGATCCGCGGCGGTGACGTACGACGACGACGGACCACTGACGTAGGTGGCGGCGGCGAAGGTGTCGAACCGCTTCTGCGCGCCGGCGATCGCGATGTTGGCGTCCTCGATGCCGCGTCGGCTGGCCTCGAGTTCCCGCTGGGCGGTCGCGGCCGCATCGCGGGCGTTCTGCACGTCGAGGATCGCCTTGTTGACACTCTCCTGCGTGCTCTGCACGGCGGCGCCGAGGTCCTGCAGCTTCTGGTTGGCGTTGGCGACCGCGGCCACCAGGCTCGCGACGTTGTCGGTGTCCGCCGACCCGGGAGCCCCGCTCCACAGCGCCGTCGACATCAGCATTCCGACGGTCAGAGGTAGCGCGCACATCCGGCCGAGAAGCCGGGAAGCGGAGGCGCGAGCGGTGCGTCTCATTCGACTCAAGTCTCCTAGGGGTCGACGCGAACGCGAGGTTCGTGAGGGGCACCGATGCACACAAGTCACATCAGGCACAGCGACAACATTGGGTACCGAATGCACCGTACGTCACAATCGACGCTGAAGAAACTTTAGTCACAAATTACATGTTTGTAATTGAATTAACTGTTATCGAATGGTGATCTCTGGAATTGCGCGACGCAACGAAGAAGGGCGTCAGCGCTGGTCAGAGTCGGTGGGAGTGGCTTCAGCCGCGGCGGCGCGTTTGCCTCGAACCTGTAACCACCGGGTGGCCGCGGTCGCCGCAGCGACGCCGATAAGCAGCGCAATGGTCAATGCGGTCCAGGGAAAGTCGGGCGTGGTGAGTTGTCCGACGAAATTCTTCGACGACTGCACGGGATCGCCGGTCTTGGCGAGGTCCTGCCCGGCCTCGAGCGTCACACGGTCGAGGGTCGAACTGTAGGTCCCGGCGTAGGACGGGCTCAACGCCAGCACGGTCGACCCCGGGTACGCCTGACCGACCTCGGTCGCGATGTCCCGCAGCGGAGTGTCGATGTGGGGGTTGGTGTCGATGACGACGATCTTGAGATCGATGCCGTCCGAGCGCGCCTCGGAGACCACCTGGCGCAGTCCCGCCACGTCGGCGCCGGGCGCACTGACCCCGTCGTCCCCGACGTCGGCGATCACTTTGTTCATGTCGACGTCCGGCGGGATGAACCCGGGCAGGAACGGGATGACATGCGGCATGAGGTCACCCTGAGTCACAGGCAGACCGTACCGCGCGAGCGGGTATCCGGATGGCAGCACCCGCGCGCGAGGACCAGACTGTGATGCAGATGCGACACCGACTGAGGGTGTTTTGCAGGACAAGCGTACTGTTAGAATCGGAAACGCCGCCGACACAGCCCGTCGCGGCGAGAACAACCGGGAGTTGATGTGAGCAGCAAGGATTCGTCGATAAACTCGTTTGATGCCCGTGACACCCTGAAGGTCGGGGACAAGTCTTACGAGATCTACCGCCTCGACGCCGTTCCCGGCACCGACAAACTGCCGTACAGCCTCAAGGTGCTCGCGGAGAATCTGCTGCGCACCGAGGACGGCTCCAACATCACCAATGACCACATCGAGGCCATCGCGAACTGGGATCCCGAGGCCGATCCGAGCATCGAGATCCAGTTCACCCCCGCCCGTGTGATCATGCAGGACTTCACCGGCGTGCCGTGCATCGTCGACCTCGCGACCATGCGTGAGGCGGTCGGCGAACTCGGCGGCGACCCGCAGAAGGTCAACCCGCTGGCACCCGCCGACCTCGTCATCGACCACTCGGTGATCGCCGATCTGTTCGGCACCGCGAACGCATTCGAGCGCAACGTGGAGATCGAATACGAGCGCAACGGCGAGCGCTACCAGTTCCTGCGCTGGGGTCAGGGCGCCTTCGACGACTTCAAGGTCGTACCGCCCGGCACCGGCATCGTGCACCAGGTCAACATCGAGTACCTGGCCAGCGTCGTGATGGAGCGCGACGGGGTGGCCTATCCCGACACCTGTGTGGGAACCGACAGCCACACCACGATGGAGAACGGTCTCGGCGTGCTCGGCTGGGGCGTCGGCGGCATCGAGGCCGAGGCCGCGATGCTGGGCCAGCCGGTCTCGATGCTCATCCCCCGCGTCGTCGGGTTCAAGCTCACCGGTGAGCGCCGCGCCGGCGTGACGGCCACCGACGTGGTGCTGACCGTCACCGAGATGCTGCGCAAGCACGGCGTGGTCGGCAAGTTCGTCGAGTTCTACGGCGAGGGCGTCGCCGAGGTGCCGCTGGCCAACCGCGCGACCCTGGGCAACATGAGCCCGGAGTTCGGTTCCACCGCCGCGATCTTCCCGATCGACGACGTGACCATCGACTACCTGCGGATGACCGGCCGCAGCGACGAGCAACTGGCGCTGGTCGAGGCGTACGCCAAGGAACAGGGCATGTGGCACGACCCGAGCCGCGAGCCGAAGTTCTCGGAGTACCTCGAGCTCGACCTCGCCGACGTGGTGCCCTCGATCGCCGGACCGAAGCGCCCGCAGGACCGGATCGCGCTCGACGATGCGAAGTCGGCGTTCCGCAAGGACATCCACAACTACGTCGAGAACGGCAACTCCCCCGCGCACTCCAACATCGACGAGGCGGTCGAGGAGACCTTCCCGGGCAGCGATCCGGTGTCCCTGTCGTTCGCCGAGGAGGACTCGGTCGACGTGGTGTCGGCCGCCAACGGCGCGGAGGGCCGGCCGAGCAACCCGGTCGCCGTGAAGTCCGACGACCGCGGCGAGTTCGTCATCGACCACGGCGCCGTCGTGATCGCCGCGATCACCTCCTGCACCAACACCTCCAACCCCGAGGTGATGCTCGGCGCGGCGCTGCTGGCCAAGAACGCCGTCGAGAAGGGCCTGACCAGCAAGCCCTGGGTCAAGACCACGATGGCACCCGGCTCGCAGGTCGTCACCGACTACTACGACAAGGCGGGCCTGTGGCCGTACCTGGAGAAGCTGGGCTTCTTCCTGGTCGGCTACGGCTGCACCACCTGCATCGGCAACAGCGGTCCGCTGCCCGAGGAGATCAGCAAGGCCATCAACGACAACGACCTGTCGGTGACCGCGGTGCTGTCGGGTAACCGCAACTTCGAGGGCCGGATCAACCCGGACGTGAAGATGAACTACCTGGCATCCCCGCCGCTGGTGATCGCCTATGCGCTGGCCGGCAGCATGGACTTCGACTTCGAGAACGACTGCCTGGGCACCGACGAGGACGGCAACCAGGTGTTCCTCAAGGACATCTGGCCGTCGCAGCAGGACATCAACGACACCATCGCCTCCGCGATCAACACGGACATGTTCACGAAGAACTACGCCGACGTGTTCAAGGGCGACGAGCGGTGGCGCAACCTGCCCACCCCGAGCGGTGACACCTTCGAGTGGGCCGACGACTCCACCTACGTGCGCAAGCCCCCGTACTTCGACGGGATGCCCGCCGAGCCGGAGCCGGTCAGCGACATCACCGGCGCGCGGGTTCTCGCGCTGCTGGGCGACTCCGTCACCACCGACCACATCTCCCCCGCAGGCAGCATCAAGCCGGGCACCCCGGCCGCGCAGTACCTCGAGGAACACGGCGTCGAGAAGAAGGACTACAACTCCTACGGATCGCGCCGCGGCAACCACGAGGTGATGATCCGGGGCACCTTCGCCAACATCCGGCTCAAGAACCAGCTGCTCGACGACGTGTCCGGTGGCTACACGCGGGACTTCACCGACGGCGGCGAGCAGGCCTTCATCTACGACGCCGCACAGAACTACGCCGCGCAGGACATCCCGCTGGTGGTGTTGGGCGGTAAGGAGTACGGGTCGGGTTCGTCGCGGGACTGGGCCGCCAAGGGCACCAGCCTGCTGGGTGTGCGCGCGGTCATCACCGAGTCGTTCGAACGCATCCACCGGTCGAACCTCATCGGCATGGGCGTCATCCCGCTCCAGTTCCCCGAGGGCGAGTCCGCGGCGTCGCTGAAGCTCGACGGCACCGAGACGTTCGACATCACCGGGATCGAGGCGCTCAACGAGGGCAAGACCCCGAAGACGGTGCACGTCAAGGCGGCCAAAGAGGGCGGCGAGACGGTCGAATTCGACGCGGTGGTGCGCATCGACACCCCCGGCGAGGCCGACTACTACCGCAACGGCGGCATCCTGCAGTACGTGCTGCGCAACATGCTGAAGTCCACGTAACCGGAGCTGGACGATGCCCCGGGTCACCGACGACCATCTGGCGGCGCGCCGTCGTCAGATCCTCGACGGCGCCCGGCGCTGCTTTGCGCAGTACGGATACGACAAGGCGACCGTGCGGCGGCTCGAGGACACCATCGGGCTGTCGCGCGGCGCCATCTTCCACCACTTCCGCGACAAGGACACGCTGTTCTTCGAGCTGGCCCGCGAAGATGCCGAGCGGATGGCCGACGTCGCCTCCCGGGAGGGTCTGATTCAGGTCATGCGTGACCTGCTGGCGGCGCCCGACCAGTTCGACTGGTTGGCCACCCGGTTGGAGATCGCGCGCAAACTGCGCAACGACCCGGTGTTCCACCAGGGCTGGGAGGAACGCTCCGCCGAACTGTCCGCGGCCACCACCGCTCGGCTGCACAGGCAGAAGGAGGCGGGCCGGCTACGCGACGACGTCCCCAGCGAGGTGCTGCAGACCTATCTCGACCTGGTGCTCGACGGGCTCGTCGCGCGGCTCGCCTCCGGCGACGACCCGAAGAAGCTCGGCGCGGTCCTCGACCTCGTCGAGGCCTCGGTGCGCCAGCAGGGGTCCGGCGTCAGCTGACGCTGGACCGCCGCGAACGGTGGTTGGGTCCACCGCGGCTGCGCATCGTCGTACCGGACTCGCGCAGCATGCTGTGGATCGACCCGTAGGAACGTCCGGTTTTCGCCACCAACGCGCGGATACTCGCGCCCCCCTCATACTCGGCCCGCAACTCGTTGAGTAGTTCTTCCCGGGACTTTTCAGACTTCTTCATTGACATCTCCCCGCTGTTGCGATGCCCCGACTGCTTCTGAGAATTACCCGCTGGGGCTGCCGCTAATCGGCGGTGGCGTCAGTTGTCGTCAATCAATCGACACCCGGTGTGACTAGGCGAGCTCGATGAGCTCCCGGTACTCCTCGGACCAGTAATCCTCGGTCCCGTCGGGAAGCAGCACCACCCGCTGCGGTTCCAGCGCCTCGGCGGCGCCGGGATCGTGGGTGACGAGCACGACGGCCCCCTGGTAGCTGCGCAGGGCGTCGAGGACCTGCTCGCGCGAGGCCGGGTCGAGGTTGTTGGTGGGTTCGTCGAGCAGCAGCACGTTGGCGGTGGACGCCACCAGCCCGGCCAGGGCCAGCCGGGTCTTCTCGCCACCGGACAGGGTGCCCGCCGGCTGGTCGAGCTGAGGTCCGCTGAACATGAACGCCCCGAGGAGGCTGCGCAGATCCTGCTCGCCGGTATCGGGTGCGGCGTGCCGGATGTTCTCCCACACCGAGGCGTTGCCGTCGATGGTGTCGTGCTCCTGCGCGAAATATCCCAGCTTCAGTCCGTGCCCGGGTTCGACGGCACCGGCATCGGCTTTCTCCACTCCGGCCAGGATCCGCAGCAGCGTGGTCTTACCCGCGCCGTTGAGTCCGAGTACGACGACGCGGGAGCCTTTGTCGATCGCCAGGTCGACGCCGGTGAAGATCTCGAGCGAGCCGTAGGTCTTGGTGAGACCCTTGGCCACCAACGGCGTGCGACCGCACACCGCAGGCGTCGGGAACCTGATCTTAGCCACCTTGTCGGCCACCCGCTCGTCGTCCAGAGACGCCAGCATCCGGTCGGCGCGCCGCAACATGTTCTGTGCGGCAACGGCTTTGGTCGCCTTCGCGCCCATCTTGGCGGCCTGTGTGCGCAGCGCAGAAGCCTTCTTCTCGGCATTGGCCCGTTCCCGGCGCCTGCGTTGCTCGTCGGTCGCTCGGGCGTCGAGATACTTCTGCCAGCCCATGTTGTAGACGTCGGCCTCACCGCGGACGGCGTCGAGGAACCACACGCGGTTGACCACCGCGGCGAGCAGATCCACGTCGTGGCTGATCACCACCAGGCCCCCGGTGTGGTTGTGCAGGAAATCTCGAAGCCACGTGATGGAGTCGGCGTCGAGGTGGTTGGTCGGTTCGTCCAGCAGCAGCGTGGTGGCCGAACCCGAACCGCTGTCGCTGGCCGCGAACAGGATCCGCGCCAGCTCGACCCGGCGCCGCTGACCGCCCGAGAGCGTGCGCAGCGACTGGGTCAGCACGCGTTCGGGCAGTCCGAGGCTCGCGCAGATCCGGCCGGCCTCGCTCTCGGCGGCGTAACCGCCGAGTGCGGCGAAGCGTTCCTCGAGCTGACCGTAGCGCCGCACCGCCTTGTCGCGGGCCGCGTCGTCGGCCACCTCGGCCATCAGCACCTGCTGCTTCTCGAGGTTGGCCAGCAGTGTGTCCAGGCCGCGCGCCGAGAGGACGCGGTCCCTGGCCAGCACGTCGAGGTCGCCCTCGCGGGGGTCCTGCGGAAGATAGCCCACCTCACCGCTGCGGGTGACGGTGCCGGCGTAGGGTTCGCCTTCGCCGGCCAGGATGCGCATGGTGGTGGTCTTGCCCGCGCCGTTGCGCCCGACCAGCCCGATCCGGTCGCCGGGCTGCACGCGCAGCGTCGTGCCCTCGGTGTAGAGCAGCGTGCGCGCCCCGGCGCGGACCTCCAGGTCCGTTGCGGTGATCACGGGCGCGTTTCCTCCATACGGGGGTGGGTGACGAAATTCGGGCGCGACGAAGCCGGCCGCCATGACATGGCTACGTCGAGGTTACGTGCAGGTCGGCACCGCACGCCAACTCATTACGGCGGTCGTGGCGACGCTCACGCTTTGTCGTCGGTGAAGACCGCGGGGCGCTTCTCCTTGCGCGCCGCGACCGCTTCCTCGAAGTTCGCGGTGAGCAGCCGCACGTAGAGCTGGCCGAGACCTTCGGCCTGCATGTGCGCTTCGAGGCTGGCGGCGTCCAGACCGCTCCACAGGGTGCGTTTGGTCAGCTCCACACCGGGGCGGGAGAACGCCGCGATGCGCTCGGCGATCTCGCAGCAGACGTCGAGCAGATCCTGTTCGGGGACGGTGCGCGACACCAACCCGATGCGCTGCGCCTCATCGGCGTCGACGTCGCGGCCGGTCAGCATGATCTCGAACGCGCGCGACGAGCCGATGGCGCGCGGCAGCAGGTAGCTCAGGCCGAGTTCACTCGCGGTGAGGCCGTTGTTGATGCCCGCGGCCCGGAAGTAAGCGCCGGATGCGGCCACCCGGATGTCCGCGGCCAGCGCGAGGCAGAGCCCGCCGCCGATCGCCGCGCCGTTCACCGCGGCGATCACCGGTTGGTGCATCTTGCGCAACGCGAGGATGACGTCGTCGAGGATCTCCATCGACCGCAATCCGTACGACGGCCGGGTCAGCCCGTCGACGTGCGGCACCGAACCCGCCGATTTGTGGTCGGCGCCGGAGGAGAAACCCCGGCCTGCCCCGGTGAGCACGACCGCGCGCACGGAGTTGTCGTAGGTCAGCTCGTGGAGGACGTCGCATAGCGGCACCATGACGTCGAAGGCCATGGAGTTCATCCGCTCCGGGCGGTTGAGCGTCACCACCGCGACCTGCGGACGCGGGCGGTCGACGAGGACGTACGAGTCGTGTGCGGTCACGCAGAGCACGCTAGCGCGTGCCCGGCGTCGAACCCGTCACTCGGACTGGGCGTTTTCCTGCTCGGCGATCGCGGCGTCGATGTCGAATTCCTTGACCTTCTGCACAAGGTCCTCGAGCGCGGCGGGCGGAAGGGCACCGGCCTGGTTGAACACCAGCTTGCCCTTCTTGAACGCCATCAGCGTCGGGATCGAGCGGATGTCCGCCGCGGCGGCCAGCTGCTGCTCGGCCTCGGTGTCGACCTTGGCGTGCACGACGTCCGGGTGCTTCTCGGACGAGGCGGCGAAGGTCGGGGCGAACGCGCGACACGGCCCGCACCAGGACGCCCAGAAATCGACGAGCACGATCTCGTTGTCGTTGATCGTCTCGTTGAACTGATCTGCGGTGATGTCTTGGGTAGCCACGATTGTCCTAACGTTGTGACGTCGGTGTCTGTTCCCCGATAGCCGCAGCTCAAACCCGAGGCGGCTGGCCTCAGCCTCAAAACACCCGTTGGTGTCGGTGCCCGCGCGCATACTGACCGGCGAGATGCCGGAATGGGGAGGCTGCACCAGATGAGCAAGCGGTCGTCCAATGCAGCCGACGGTGTTGGCGGACTCATCTTCTTCGTCATCCTTCTCATCGTTCTGATTCCCAAGCCGGTGTGGATCTTTCTCGGCGTGCTCGTCGGAGTCGTGCTCATCGGCTGGTTCGTCGCTTGGATCGTCTCGTCGGAGAAGGAGCGCCGCGCGGCTGCAGAAGAGCAGGAGCGTGTTGGGCGGGCTGAGAAGGCGGCGGCAGCCAAGCGGCAACGCGAGGAGCGGCTGCGCAAGGAGAGACAACTGCGCATCGACACCCTTGGCAAGGACAACGCCGCGCTTGTCGAATCGGCGTTGAGCGCGGTCAGGCAGATCACCGCCTCCGAGGCCGCCCACGCCGGATGGTTGGGCGACGTCAACTTTACCGCCGACATCAATGGAGTCACCGCCAGCTTCGAGAAGGCCTTCGCCTTACGCCGGGTTGCCGACAAGCTGGCGGCCCTCGACAAGCCCAGCGCCGACGATCGCACGATCCTGGCCGAGGCGAGGACGACCATCGCGACATTGGAGGGCGCTGCGCGCGAACGGGTGGAACTGATCCGTAAGTGTGCCAAGGAAGCGCAACTCATCGACAAATCGCTGCGCACCGAACGCGAGGACGCCCACGTCGCCGAACAGCGCGCCGAGCTCCATGCGAAGTTGAGCGCGATGCTCTACGGCATCGAGGCCACACCGGACACCACGCCGGCAGATTCGGCGGTGGACGCGGTCATGGCGCGCGTACACGCGTACCGAGAGATCGAGAACCAGATCGAGCTGGCCCGCAACGACGGAGATCGCCACCCATAGCGCCGAGCGGCAACGTACGCGCCACGTCGCTCACAGATCGAATTCCTCGTCGGTGAGCACCGCTCCTTGACTCGTGATGACGTGGGCCTGGGCCGATCCGCCGGCCACGCGACACCAACTCAGTGATTCGAGGTAGCCCTGGCGCAGGGTGACGTGGAATCCGCCGTACATGCCGGGGATCGGAAACCACACTGACTGGCCTGGCGCCTCATGAAGCACGCCGACGGGCGGGTAGCGCAGCGCCTTGCGAGGGTCCCGGTCGGGGTAGTCACGGTCGAGCCCGAATTCTCGGATGCGTCTGTCGATGACCTCGGCGAGATACCGGTCGAACAGTGCGACCCGCTGCTCACCCAACGGGGATCGACGCGGGGTCAGAAGTGTGATCACGTCGTCCGAATGCCTGCGCTCCACCGCGACGTCGCGAGCCGTCCGCCCCTTCGCGTCCATCAAGGATCGGAGTGCTCCGCGCTCGAGGAGCGCCGCGACCACCGGAACCGGGGCACCGTGCCAGGCTGCTTGATGCAGGGGCGTGAACCACTTCGGGCTCCCCGGCCGCCATTGGTTCGGATTCAGCTCGATGTCCTTGATGCCCAGGTGGTCGCCGCCGCTGTCGAGCAGATGGAGGACGGCGCTCCAATCACCAGCCCGGGCCGCGTCTGCCAGTCGGTGTCGTGCCGCGACGACGGCTTCGGAGAGCATCGACGGGTCCAGAACGCCCGCCCAATCGAGCGGTTCCTCGTCCATTCCTGGAGCATATTCGCGACACTGGGACCAGATCTCGGGATCGATCCTTCACTGCTGCCGGGGGCCGTCATGATCGAAATGCTGTCCGACATGCCGGAAGGCGTCACCGGCATCCGCGTATCGGGGCGGGTGGGCGGTGATGAACTGCGTGAGATCGGGCCGACGATGGAGCAACTCGGCGAATCCGGCGAGATCAGGATCGTCGAGGTCATCGAGGACTACGCGGGCTTCGGTCCCGGCGGATTGGTGCAGGACCTGAAGCTGGGTCTCGGCGTCCTCTTCGAGCACCACTCGGCTTTTAAGCGGATCGCCATCGTCACCGACATGGACTGGGTCACCCATACGTTGCACCTGTTCGCGTGGATGGTCCCCGGCGAGATCAAGCTGTTCGGGCTCGCCGACCTCGAGCAAGCCAAGCAGTGGGCCGCCGGCTGACGTCGGCCTCCGCATCCGCGTATCGATGTCGGACCCCTCTGCTTGTATGGGGTCATGTCCTCGAGCGCACCGTGTTTCGTGCCGAGCGCGCCTGGCGCTGCGCGGCTGGAGGCGTTGTTCGAGGAACTGTCCGAGCTGGCCGGTCAGCGCAACGCCATCGACGGCCGCATCGTGGAGATCGCCGCCGAGATCGAGCACGACGGGTTGTGGGGCGCCACCGGGGCCCGTTCAGTCGCCTCGCTGATGGCGTGGAAAACCGGCGTGTCTGCGGCGAATGCGAAATCGATCGTCGCGGTGGCCGAACGGATCGAGGAGCTCCCCCGCTGTGTGCAGGGTCTCCGTGAGGGACGGCTGTCGCTGGATCAGGTCGGAATCATCGCCGAGAAAGCCGGCGCCGGATCCGACGAGCACTACGCCGAGTTGGCCCAGCACGCCAGCGTCAACCAGCTCCGCACCGCGATCAAAGTCGAACCCACACCCGAACCCGCACCCGCACCCGATTCCGACGTCAAAGACAAGCCGCCGCCCCCTCCGCCGCCGCCGCAGGCGTCGATCACCACGACCTCAGATGAGCAGCACACCTACTGGCGCATCACTCTGCCCCACGCCGAATCAGCGAAAGTCGACGCCGCCCTGACGTGCCGGCGCGAAGGCATGGTCGCCCAGTGGGACCGCGACCACGCCGACACCCCGTCCGGGCAGCGGCCCCCAGCCCCGACGACGGTGGATGCGTTCCTCGACATCATCGACACCGCCTGGGACACCGACGCCGCCCGCCGCCCCCACAGCGCACACACCACCGTCGTCGTGCACCTCGACGTCAAAGACCGCATCGCCGCCCTCCACCTCGGCCCACTGCTGCCCGACGCCGACCGGCAATACCTGACCTGCGACGCCACCTGCGAGGTGTGGTTCCAACGCGACGGCCACGTCATCGGCGCCGGACGCACCACCCGGCTGATCAACCGCCAACTACGGCGCGCCCTCGAACACCGCGACCGCACCTGCGTGGTGCCCGGCTGTGCGGCCACCCGCGGGCTCCACGCCCACCACATCGTGCACTGGGAGAACGGCGGCCACACCGAACTCGACAACCTCGTGCTGGTCTGCCCCTACCATCACCGGGCCCACCACCGCGGGATCATCACCATCACCGGCCCCGCAAGCCAACTCGTCATCACCGACAGCCGCGGCCAACCCATGCAACCGGGATCGTCGGCGCGACCACCCACCACCGCACCACCGGCAGTGCCGCCCTACCCCGGACCATCCGGCGAACGCGCCGACTGGTGGTGGTACACCCCATACCAACCCACACCACCCACCACCAACTAGCTCGCGCTGAAAGTCAGTGCTGCACTGGGTAATCGGCAGCCGCCGAACGCGGCCTACCCTTCCTCCGACGGCTCCTCCGCCAGCACCTGTTTGGCCAGCGCCGTCGCGAGCGCCGAGTTCAGCAGCAGTTCCCGGCGGCGGGCCGGCCACCACGTCAGTTCGATGGCCAGCAGTCCCAGGTATACGCAGGAGGCGACGGTCTCCCGCACTGATCCGGTGACCGCATCGACCGCCGCGGTCACGAGCGCCACGACCAGTACCAGCGGCAGCACCCAGCGGTAGCGGTACAGCGGTTCGGCCGAGGCGCGCAGACCGGCGTCGTAGTCGACCACACTGCGGGCCAGCCGCCGGTCGCGAACGGGATAGCCGCGACGCGCGGCCCGCACCACCGTCACACGGTCGGCGGGGCTGAGCTCGTCGGCGCCGGGCCAGTAGCGGTTCATCCGGCGAACAGTCAGTGTGCCGAGGACCGCGCCGGTCGCGACGGTGACGATGGCACCGACGACGAGAAACCCGGAGTCGAGGAGCGCCAGCGCGCCGAAGAACAGCCCTGCGGTGGCGCCGATCAGCACACCGCGCGCGACGGGGCCGCCGCGCCATCCGGTGGCGGGGACGGTCATCACCCGGTGATTGTCACCCGCCGCGCGGCATCAGGGACCTAGACGGTGAAACCGAGCGCGCGGAGTTGTTCGCGGCCGTCCTCGGTGATCTTGTCCGGGCCCCACGGCGGGTTCCACACCCAGTTGATCTTGATCTCCTTGACCAGCCCCGCGCCCACCAGCGCGGTGCGCGACTGGTCCTCGATGACGTCGGTCAGCGGGCAGGCCGCCGACGTCAGCGTCATGTCGATCAGCGCCACGTCGCCTGCGTCGCCCTTCTCGACGTCCAGCCCGTAGACCAGTCCGAGGTCGACGACGTTGATGCCGAGTTCGGGGTCGACGACGTCGCGCATCGCCTCCTCGATGTCGGCGAGCAGTTCATCGTTGGCGGCCGTCGTTTCGCTCATCGTTTCTCCTCCGAATCGTGGGACGCCTGGGCCACGGCGTCCTTGAAAGCCATCCAGCCGAGCAGCGCGCACTTCACGCGTGCCGGGTACTTCGAGACACCCGCGAACGCGATGCCGTCACCGAGCACATCCTCGTCCCCCTCGATGGTCCCCCGCGACGAGACCATCTCGGTGAACGCGGCGACGGTCTTGAGCGCGTCGCCGACGGTCTCCCCGATCACCTGATCGGTGAGCACCGACGTCGACGCCTGGCTGATCGAGCAACCCTGTCCGTCATAGGAAACGTCCGCCACGGTCTCGCCGTCGTCGGCCAACGCCACGCGCAGTGTCACCTCGTCGCCGCAGGTGGGGTTGACGTGGTGCACCTCGGCGCCGAACGGTTCCCGCAGCCCGCGGTGGTGCGGATGTTTGTAGTGATCGAGGATCACTTCCTGGTAGATCTGCTCGAGGCGCACGTCAGTCCCCGAAGAACTCGACGGCGTGGCGGACACCGGCGACCAACCGCTCGACCTCGTCGAGGGTGTTGTAGACCGCGAACGACGCCCGGGCGGTGGCGGTGATGCCGAACCGGCGGTGCAGCGGCCACGCGCAGTGGTGGCCGACGCGCACGGCCACGGCGTCGTCGTCGAGAACCTGGCCGACGTCGTGGGCGTGGATACCGTCGACGACGAACGACACCGGCGAGCCACGCTCGACCGTCGACAGCGGCCCGACGATGCGGACGCCGCCGATCCCCGAGAGTCCCTCCAGCGCGGCGGAGACCAGTTCGGCCTCGTGCGCCTCGACCTCGGCCATGCCGATCGCCGACAGATACCGCGCCGCCGCCGCCAGCCCGACGACCTGTGAGGTCATCGGGGTGCCCGCCTCGAAGCGCTGCGGTGCGGGCGCATAGGTGGCGCCCTCCATGGTGACCGTCTCGATCATCGAACCGCCGGTCAGGAACGGCGGCATCGTCGCGAGCAGCTCACGCCTGCCGTAGAGCACGCCGATCCCGTTGGGGCCCAGCATCTTGTGCCCGGAGAACGCGGCGTAGTCGACGCCGAGAGCGTGGAAGTCGATCGGCTGGTGCGGCACCGACTGGCACGCGTCGAGCACCGTGAGCGCCCCGACCGCCTTCGCCCGCGACACCAGTTCGGCGACCGGTGCCACCGCGCCGGTGACGTTCGAATGATGCGTGAACGCAACCACCTTCACCCGCTCGTCGAGCTCCAGGGAGTCCGGGTCGATGCGGCCGTCCTCGGTGACCGAGTACCAGCGCAGCGTCGCACCGGTGCGGCGGGCCAGCTCCTGCCACGGGATCAGGTTGGCGTGGTGCTCGAGTTCGGTGGTCACGATGACGTCGCCCGGGCCGACGGCGTGCCCCTCGAACCGCTCGTCACCCAGCACGTAGGCGACGAGGTTGAGCGCCTCGGTCGCGTTCTTGGTGAACACCAACTCGTCGGTGTCGGCGCCGACGAAGGCCGCGATGTCGGCACGGCCGGCCTCGTAGGCGTCGGTCGACTCCTCCATCAACTGGTGGGCGCCGCGGTGCACGGCACCGTACGACGTGGTCAGGAAGTCGCGTTCAGCATCGAGGACCTGCAGCGGACGCTGCGACGTCGCACCGGAATCCAGGTAGGCCAGCTGATTTCCGCCGCGCATCACCCGCTGCAGGATCGGGAAGTCCGCACGGATCCCGGCCACGTCCAGTCGGCTCGCCGCGGTCGTCATGGCAATGGCCCCCTTACGCGCCCGCCGCCGCGGCCTGCTGGGTGAACCGCACGTACCCGTTGGCCTCGAGCTCGTCGGCGAGTTCGGGTCCGGCCGACTCGACGATGCGCCCGCCGACGAACACGTGGACGAACTGCGGCTGGATGTAGCGCAGGATCCGGGTGTAGTGCGTGATCAGCAGCACGCCGCCGTCGGACTCCGCGGCGTAGCGGTTCACGCCTTCGCTGACCACCCGCAGCGCATCGACGTCGAGGCCGGAGTCGGTCTCGTCGAGGATGGCGATCTTCGGCTTGAGCAGCGACAGCTGCAGGATCTCGTGACGCTTCTTCTCGCCGCCCGAGAACCCTTCGTTCACACTGCGTTCCGAGAACGCCGGATCGATCTCGAGGTCGTCCATCGCTCCCTTGACCTCTTTGACCCAGTGCCGCAGCTTCGGCGCCTCACCGCGCACGGCCGTGGCGGCGGTGCGCAGGAAGTTCGACATCGACACCCCGGGCACCTCGACCGGATACTGCATGGCCAGGAACAAGCCGGCGCGGGCCCGCTCGTCGACGCTCATCTCGAGCACGTTCTGACCGTCGAGCGTGATCGACCCCGACGTCACCGTGTACTTCGGGTGACCCGCCACCGCGTACGACAGCGTCGACTTCCCGGACCCGTTGGGCCCCATGAGCGCGTGCGTCTCCCCCGAGTTCACGGTGAGGTTCACACCCTTGAGGATGGGCTTGGCCTCGGCGTCATCACCGCCGGTGACGCTGACGTGCAGATCTTTGATTTCCAGTGTGGACATTACGAATTGCTTCCTTCAGTGAGCTCGAGTTCGCGTTCGATGGCGGCGGTGAGGCGGTCCCGCACGGCGGGCACGGCGATCTTGCCGATGATCTCGCCGAAGAAACCGCGCACGATCAACCGGCGCGCCTGGTCCTCGGGGATGCCCCGCGCCTGCAGGTAGAACATCTGCTCGTCGTCGAATCTGCCGGTGGCACTGGCGTGCCCGGCCCCGACGATCTCGCCGGTCTCGATCTCGAGGTTGGGCACCGAGTCGGCGCGGGCGCCGTCGGTGAGCACCAGGTTGCGGTTCACCTCGAAGGTGTCGGTGCCGGTGGCCTCCGCCCGGATCAGCACGTCGCCCACCCAGACGGTGTGGGCGTCGGGCTTGTTGGAGTTCGGATCGCCCTGCAGCGCACCCTTGTACAGCACGTCGGACTTGCAGTTCGGCTGTGCGTGGTCGACGAGCAGGCGCGATTCGAAGTGCTGGCCGTCGTCGGCGAAGTAGGTGCCGAGCATCTTGGCGTCACCGCCGGGTGCGGTGAACCGCACGGTCGCGGTGGTGCGGACGACGTCGCCACCCAGCGTCACGTTGACGTGTCCGAGCACCGCGTCCTTGCCCAGCCGGGCGTGATGGGAGCTCACGTGCACCGCGTCGTCGGCCCAGTCGGCGATCCAGATCACGCCGAGGCCTGCCGCATCGCCGACGATGATCTCCACGTTGTCGGCGTAGGTTCCGCTGCCGCGCAGGTCGACCACGACGATCGCCCGCGAGAGTTCCTCCACGCGGATCTGCAGATGCCCGTAGCCCACCTGGCCCTCGCCCGGCCCCTCGACGGTGATCTCGATGGGCTCGGCCACCTCGGTGTCGCGGGCCACGGTCACCACGGTTGCCGAGTCGAATGACGAGAACGCCTGGGCGGCAACGCGGTCCGAGGGCACACCGCCCTGGCCGAGTCGTTCGTCACCGCGCTGCACCGTTTCCACCGTGACGCCGGGGCGTTCGGTGACGTGGATGCGGGCCTGCGCCGTCGCGGCCGCCGACCCGTCGTGCAGGCCGCGCAGCCGCTTGAGCGGGGTGAACCGCCAGAGCTCGTCACGGCCGCCGGGAACCTCGAAGGCGTTGACGTCGAACGAGGAGAACAGTTCACCCTTGTTCAGCGCGGAACCCGCGGGAGTGCCCTCGGCCGCCGCTGCCAGATTGGACGACGTCACTTAACCCACGGCCCCTTCCATCTGCAGCTCGATCAGCCGGTTGAGCTCCAGCGCGTACTCCATCGGCAGTTCCTTGGCGATCGGTTCGACGAAGCCGCGCACCACCATCGCCATCGCCTCGTCCTCGGTGAGGCCGCGGCTCATCAGGTAGAACAGCTGGTCCTCGCTGACCTTCGACACGGTCGCCTCGTGACCCATGGTGACGTCGTCCTCGCGGATGTCGACGTACGGGTAGGTGTCGCTGCGGCTGATCGTATCGACAAGCAGCGCATCGCATTTCACGCTCGAGCGGGAACCGTGCGCACCCTTGTTCACCTGGACCAGACCGCGGTAGGACGCGCGGCCACCGCCGCGGGCCACGGACTTGGACACGATGTTGCTCGACGTCTGCGGCGCCAGGTGCAGCATCTTGGCGCCGGTGTCCTGGTGCTGGCCCTCACCGGCGAACGCCACCGAGAGCACCTCGCCCTTGGCGTGCTCACCGGTCATCCACACGGCCGGGTACTTCATCGTGACCTTGGAGCCGATGTTGCCGTCGACCCACTCCATGGTGGCGCCCGCCTCGGCCCGGGCCCGCTTGGTGACCAGGTTGTAGACGTTGTTCGACCAGTTCTGGATGGTCGTGTAGCGGCAGCGGCCACCCGGCTTGACGATGATCTCGACGACCGCGGAGTGCAGGGAGTCGCTCTTGTAGATCGGGGCGGTGCAGCCCTCGACGTAGTGC
Source organism: Mycobacterium sp. IS-1496 (assembly GCF_001499995.1). GTDB lineage: Bacteria > Actinomycetota > Actinomycetes > Mycobacteriales > Mycobacteriaceae > Mycobacterium. Next base: position 46,042 of record NZ_LQIU01000021.1, on the reverse strand, counting down.
ACGTAGGCGCCCTCGTCGACGATGATGAGGGTCCGCTCGAACTGGCCCATGTTCTCGGTGTTGATCCGGAAGTAGGCCTGCAGCGGGATGTCGACGTGCACGCCCGGCGGCACGTAGATGAACGAGCCACCCGACCACACCGCGGTGTTGAGCGCGGAGAACTTGTTGTCACCGGCCGGGATCACCGTGCCGAAGTACTGCTTGAACAGTTCGGGATGCTCGCGCAGGCCGGAGTCGGTGTCGAGGAAGATCACGCCCTGGGCCTCGAGGTCCTCGCGGATCGAGTGGTAGACCACCTCGGACTCGTACTGCGCGGCCACACCGGACACCAGCCGCTGCTTCTCGGCCTCGGGGATGCCGAGCTTGTCGTAGGTGTTCTTGATGTCAGCGGGCAGGTCGTCCCACGTCGCGGCCTGCTTCTCGCTGGACCGCACGAAGTACTTGATGTTGTCGAAGTCGATGCCCTCGAGGTTCGAGCCCCAGTTCGGCATCGGCTTCTTGTCGAACGTGCGCAGCGCGCGCAGCCGGATGTCGAGCATCCAGTCGGGTTCGCTCTTCTTCGACGAGATGTCGCGCACGACGGCTTCGGAGAGCCCGCGCTGGGCGCTGGCGCCCGCGACGTCGGAGTCCGCCCAGCCGTAGCCGTAACGGCCCAGCGAGGCGATGGCCTCCTCCTGCGACAGCGGCTCGCCGATCGTGTGGTCGGGCGTGACGCTCGTCGTGTCCGGGGTGGCGGTCATGTCGACGCTCCTTGGTCGGTGGGGACGGATCCGGCGCGGGCTGTGCGCCGAAGGGGTGGTGCCTGGTCGGGCTGCAGCGGCACGTGGGTGGTGCACGCACAGTCGCCGTTGACGATCGTGGCCAGCCGCTGCACGTGGGTGCCGAGGATCTCCGCGAACGCCTCGCGCTCGGCCTCGCACAGCTCCGGGAACTCCTCGGCGACGTGCGAGACCGGGCAGTGGTGCTGGCAGATCTGCACACCGTCGATCGGGCCGCTGACCCGGTTGGTGGTGGTCGCGTATCCGGCCTCGGTGAGCGCATCGGCCACCCGGTCGGCAGTTGATTCAACACCATCGGCCCCCTCGGTTACTCCCGAGAGGATGGTGTCGATCCGCCGGCGGGCGAAGGTGCGCACGGCCTCGTCGCCGCCGATCTCGCGCAACTGCCGCATCGCCGCCGCGGCGAGGTCGTCGTAGGTGTGGCCGAGCTTGGCGCGGCCTGCGGCGGTGAGGCGGTAGCGCTTGGCCGGGCGGCCCCGGCCGGAGTGCTGCCAGGCGGCCGCCGCGGCGGCCTGCGCATCACCCGCCTCGATCAGCGCGTCGAGGTGCCGCCGCACGCCCGCGGCGGAGATGCCGAGCCGCTCGCCGATCGCCGATGCGGTGACCGGCCCCTGCAGCAGCATCTGGACGATCGCACTGCGGGTATGCCCGTCCGAGACGTGCGCAGCGGACACGCCGGCAGCCTCGGTAGGGATTTTCACAACACCATTGTGACGGAATTCGACAGGTGGTTCCACCAAGGCCACCCTTAGTCGGAGCGTGAGAATGGCCATAGGCGCGGCGGCTACTCTGCTCGAATGGCTCGTATGGCCGGGCGGCTGCAGTCCTTCAGTTCCTCGATCGCCCGCTGGCACGGCGACGAGCGCACGGTCGGCTCACCGCTCACCGAGGCCGATCTGGTCGCGCTGCGCCGGACGCGGTTGTTCGGGGCGACGGGCACCGTGCTGATGGCGATCGGCGCTCTCGGTGCCGGCGCCCGCCCTGTCATCCAGGACCCGACCTTCGGCGTCCGGCTGCTCAACCTGCCTTCACGCATCCAGACCGTGTCGCTGACCATGACGACGACCGGCGCGGTCATGATGGCCCTGGCCTGGCTGATGCTGGGCCGCTTCGCGCTCGGCAGCAGGCGGATGTCGCGCAGCCAGACCGACCGGACGCTGCTGCTATGGGCGATCCCGCTGCTCATCGCCCCGCCGATGTACAGCAAGGACGTCTACTCCTACCTCGCACAGAGTGAGATCTCCCTGCAGGGACTCGACCCGTACGAGGTGGGCCCGGCCACCGGGCTGGGACTCGACCACGTCTTCACGCTGTCGGTGCCGAGCCTGTGGCGCGAGACGCCTGCGCCCTACGGTCCGCTGTTCCTGTGGATCGGCCAGACCATCTCCTCGATCACCGGCGAGAACATCGTCTGGGCGGTGCTGTTCCACCGACTGGTCGTGCTGCTCGGCGTCGGCCTGATCGTGTGGGCCACCCCCCGGCTGGCCCGCCGCTGCGGGGTCGCCGAGGTCAGCGCGCTGTGGCTGGGGCCGTGCAATCCCCTGCTGTTCATGCACCTGGTCGCGGGCATCCACAACGAGGCGCTGATGCTCGGGCTGATGCTGGCGGGCACCGAGTTCGCGCTGCGCGGGGTGGACGCCGCCCGGCCACTCGTCCCGCGACCGTTGCACTGGCCGTCGGGGGCCACGCAGTGGGCGCGGTGGTATCCCATGGCCATGCTGCTCGCCGGCACCGTGCTGATCGCGATGTCGTCGCAGGTGAAGTTGCCCTCGCTGCTTGCGCTCGGGTTCGTCGCGATGGCGCTGGCGTGCCGGTGGGGCGGCACGGTCAAGGCGTTCTTCATCGCCGGCGGATCGCTGACCGCGGTCGCGGTGGCGGTCATGGCGCTGATCGGCTGGGCGAGCGGGCTCGGGTTCGGCTGGTTGTTCACCCTCGGCACCGCCAATGTGGTCCGCAGCTGGATGTCCCCGCCGACGCTGATCGCGCTGGGCACCGGTCAGGTCGGCATCCTGCTCGGGCTGGGCGACCACACCACCGCGATCCTGGGGCTCACCCGCGCCATCGGTGTGAGCATCATCGCCGTCCTGGTCAGCGGGCTGCTGCTGGCGGTGCTGCGGGGACGGCTGCATCCGGTCGGCGGTCTGGGCGTGGCGCTGGGGGCGACGGTGCTGCTCTTCCCGGTGGTGCAGCCCTGGTACCTGCTGTGGGCGATCATCCCGCTCGCGACGTGGGCCACCCGCCCGGGATTCCGCGGGTCGACGATCGCGGTCACGCTGATCGTCGGCATCTTCGGGCCGACCGCCAACGGCGACAGGTTCGCACTGTTCCAGATCGTGATGGCCACCCTGGCCAGCACCGTCGTGGTCGCCGTGCTGATGGCACTGACGTGGCGGAGGCTCCCGTGGCAGCCGTTGCCCGACGGCGATCCGCCGGCCATGCCGGGGCTGCCGCCCGAGTCGCCGGCGCCCGCCCAGAACGAGCCCCGACCACCGCAACCGCGGTCCGCCGCGCCGGGCGCATACGCTGATTCCCCGTGACCACCGGATCCGAAGCCGTCGGCTCCTCCCGCGAACGCTCGTCCGCACAGCCCGTGCGGATGCGTGGTGTGAGCAAGCGCTACGGGTCGACGACGGCGGTCGCCGGCCTGGACCTCGACGTGCACCGCGCGGAAGTACTGGCGCTGCTCGGGCCCAACGGCGCGGGGAAGACGACGACGGTCGAGATGTGCGAAGGGTTCCTGCGTCCCGATTCGGGGACCATCGAGATCCTCGGCATGGACCCCGCCGCGCACAACACCAGAGTCCGCGAGCGCATCGGCGTGATGCTGCAGGGCGGCGGGGGTTACCCGGCGGCCCGGGCCGGCGAGATGCTCGACCTCGTCGCCGCCTACGCCGCCGATCCGCTCGACCCGCGGTGGCTGCTCGACATCCTCGGGCTCACCGACGTCGCGCGCACCACCTACCGTCGGCTGTCCGGCGGCCAGCAGCAGCGGCTGGCGCTGGCCTGCGCTGTCGTCGGCCGTCCCGAACTGGTCTTCCTCGACGAACCGACGGCCGGGATGGACGCCCACGCCCGCATCGTGGTGTGGGAGTTGATCGACGCGCTGCGCCGCGACGGCGTCACCGTCGTGTTGACCACCCACCAGCTGACCGAGGCCGAGGAGCTGGCCGACCGGCTGGTGATCATCGACCACGGGGTCGCGGTGGCCGCCGGGACGCCGGCGGAGCTGATGCGCAGCGGCGCCGAGAACCAGTTGCGGTTCAGCGCGCCGCCCAAGCTGGATCTGTCGCTGCTGATGACCGCGCTGCCGGAGAGCTACAAGGCCACCGAGACCACGCCGGGTGAGTACCTCGTCGAGGGGCACGTCGACCCGCAGGTGCTGGCCACGGTGACGGCCTGGTGCGCGCGGCTGAACGTGCTGGCCACCGACATGCGCGTGGAGCAGCGCAGCCTCGAGGACGTGTTCTTGGACCTGACCGGCCGGGAGTTGCGGAAATGACGACCAACCAGTTCGCGCCGGGCACGTTCACACCCGATCCGCGGCCCGCGGCCGTGCCGAAGATGCTGGCCGCCCAGTTCGGCCTGGAGCTGCGGTTGCTGCTGCGCAACGGCGAACAGCTGCTGCTGACGATGTTCATCCCGATCACCCTGCTGGTCGGGCTGATCGTGTTGCCGCTCGGCGACTTCGGCGACGACCGCGCGGGCACGTTCGTCCCCGCGATCATGGCGCTCGCGGTGATCTCGACAGCGTTCACCGGACAGGCCATCGCGGTGGCCTTCGACCGTCGCTACGGTGCGCTGAAAAGGCTCGGTGCGACGGCACTCCCGGTGTGGGGCATCATCGCGGGCAAGTCGCTTGCGGTGGTCACCGTGGTATTCCTGCAGTCGATCCTGTTGGGCGCCATCGGGTTTGCGCTGGGATGGCGCCCCGAGGTGGTCGGACTGCTGCTCGGCGGGGTGATCATCGCGCTGGGCACCGCGGGGTTCGCGGCGCTGGGCCTGCTGCTCGGCGGCACGCTGCGCGCCGAGATCGTGCTGGCGGTCGCCAACCTGCTGTGGTTCGTGTTCGCGGGCCTGGGCGCGCTCACCCTCGAGGGTCAGGCGGTGCCCGGTGCGCTCGCGTGGGCCGCCCGGCTCACGCCGTCGGGCGCGCTGACCGAGGCGCTGACGCAGGCGATGACGCTCTCGGTCGACTGGTTGGGACTGGCCGTCCTCGCGGCGTGGGGCGGCGTCGCGGCGCTATGCGCGCTGCGCTGGTTCCGCTTCACCTGAGACCAGCGCGGGCAGCAGATACTCCAACTGGCCGACCTCCTCGATGTTGTGCCGCACCCAGGCGCGCATCTTGTCGTCGGGGAAGTGCCGCGCCACCAGCCTGTTCACCGGCGCGAAGAGCGTGGACCGGACGCCCAGGTCCATCACCGTGACGTAGTGCGCGCCGTCCGCCCCGGCCGACCAGGTGTGCTCGAGCTGGAAGAACACCATGCCCGCGAGCCGCTTGACCAGGCGGATGCCCGTCGCGTCCAGCTTCTCGACACGCGCCACCTCGTCGATCGTGAACTCGGGACGCCCGCCGAACGCCTCCACCATGCGGAATCGGGCGCCGTCGGCCGCCCCGCCGCCGGGGGCGGGACGGGTCAGCTCCCACCGGATGTGGTCGATCGGATGCCACGCCAGATAGCGGTCGATCACCTCGCCGCCGTAGACCATCGTCGCGCCGAGATGGGTGAACCAGTCGAGCAGCATCGCCGGCGTCACACCCGCCAGCGGCCGGTGGTCGATCGTCACCCGGCGGCGGTGATGCGGTGCGTTGATGAGCTGCACGGTGGCGGTGTCGACGGAGCGCAGCGGGTAGAGCACAGGGCGGGACATGGCGACCTCCGGGAGAAACGGTTTCGTATCTCCGACGCTAGAACCGTGCGATAAGATACGCAAGCGTTTCTTTCGAGGAGGGTCATGGGAAGACGACACGGCGCGGAACTCGACGCGGCCATCCGGGCCGCCGTGCTGACCCTGCTGGCCGAACAGGGACCGGGCGCCGTGACCATGGAGTCGGTGGCCGCCGCGGCCCGCACGAGCAAGCCGGTTCTGTACCGGCGGTGGCCGGACCGGGCGAGCCTGCTGCGGGACACGCTGATGCAGATCGCGACGACGGCCATCCCGCACGACGACACCGGCAGCTTCCGTGGCGACATGCTCGCGGTGCTGCGCGGCTGGGCGGCGCTGTTCACCGGACCCGACGCCGCGGTGATGAAGGCCGCCGTCGCCGCAGCCGCCCACGATGCGGAGCTGGCGGCCGCCCTGCGCGACGACGTCATCGGCTGGCGCAAACGGGAGATGGCCGCGCTGCTGCGGCGGGGCGTCGACCGGGGGGACGTGCGCCCCGACGTCCCGGTGGAGATCGCCCGTGAACTCGGCCAGAGCGTGCTGTGGCACCGGCTGCTGATCACCGGGGATCCGATCACCGACGACCTGGTGGTCGCGCTGGTCGATCAGGTGCTGGTCCCCTTCGTCGCGCCGCGGTGACGGGCGGGCCTACTACGAGCCGTAGTTAGGGCTGCTCTACCATCGGATTCGTGCCCGTCAGACGACTCTTCCTGCGGCTGGTCGACCTGCTGCCGCTGCCCAGTCTGCGGGTCCAACGCGCGATCGCCGTCGCGGTCATCCTGACCCAGGGCGGGATCTCGGTCACCGGCGCGATCGTCCGCGTCACCGCGTCGGGGTTGGGCTGCCCCACCTGGCCGCAGTGCTTCCCCGGCAGCTTCACGCCGGTACCGCACGCCGAGGTGCCCGGTATCCACCAGGCCGTCGAATTCGGCAACCGCCTCATCACGTTCCTCGTCGTGCTCACCGCCGCGGCGGCCGTGCTGGCCGTCACCCGCGCCCGGCGCCGCCGCGAAGTGCTCGTCTACGCGTGGCTGATGCCGGCGTCGACGGTGGCGCAGGCGGTGATCGGCGGCATCACCGTGCTGACCGGGTTGCTGTGGTGGACCGTCGCGATCCACCTGCTCGTCTCCATGGCCATGGTGTGGCTGTCGGTCCTGCTGTTCGTCAAGATCGGAGAACCCGACGGCGGCGCCCCGGTGCGCACGGTTCCCAGACCCCTGCGCCAGTTGACGCTGCTGAGCGCCCTCACCCTGGCCGCCACCCTGGTGACCGGCACCCTGGTGACCGGGGCCGGGCCACATGCGGGCGACAAGAGCATCGAGCAACCGGTCCCCCGCCTGCAGGTCGAGATCACCACGCTGGTGCACCTGCACTCGTCGCTGCTCGTCGCGTATTTGTCCCTCGTGATCGCCCTCGGCTTCGGGCTGCTCGCGGTGCGGGCGCAACGGCCGGTGCTGATCCGGCTGGGCGTCCTGGCCGCGATCGTCGTCGCCCAGGGCACGGTCGGCGCCGTGCAGTTCGTCACCGGGGTTCCCGCGGCGCTGGTCGCCGTGCACGTGGCGGGGGCGGCGGCCTGCACGGCGGCCACCGCGGCGCTATGGGCGTCGATGCGACAGCGGACCGAGTCCGAGGCGCTCGAGCGCGACCTCGACGGCGACGGCGAAGTCGCGCTGGCGGTCCGCGCGCGTGGCGGCGTCGAGTTGCCGCCAACCCAGTGACGGCTCGACGAGTTCCACCTCTAGTACGCGCGCGTCCGCGTCGGTCCCGATGACGTCGACCCGCGCATAGAGGAACTCGGCCACTGCCATCCCCAGGGCGTCGGCGGCCGCCTTCAGCGCCGCGCGCCCGAGATCCCACAGCTCGAAATCCGGTTCCGCGGGACCCAGCGTCTCCAACGCGTAGGTGCCCGATTCGTCGAACACGGGCGGCCCCTCCGGGGGCAGCATCGCGGCCTTGGTGAACGCATGCGACTGCTCACCGCCGAGGAACACCAGCGCCGTCTCCCCGTACTCCACCCGCGCGTCGTACGTCTGCACGAGGACCGCGCGGCCCTGCGCCTGCAGCTGCGCCGCGTGGGCGGCGGCGGCCAGCGGATCGGTGAAGCGTTGCGCCCCTGCAGAACCCCCGCCGACCGCGGGTTTGACCACGACCTCGCCGTCGGGGACGACGACGGTGTCACCGCCGCCGAAGTAACGGGTCGGCACCGTCGGGATCCCCCGCCCCTCCAGGTCCGCGAGGTAGCGCTTGTCGGTGTTCCAGGCGACGACGTCGGGGCCGTTGAGCAGGTTGCGCACCTGCCGCGTCCACACCTTGAACTCGTCGAGACGCTCGATGTAGTCCCACGTCGCCCGCAGGATCACCAGGTCGGCGTCCAGCACCGCGGGATCGTCCCAGGGCAGCCAGCGGGGGTGCAGACCCCGTGTGCGCAGCGCCTCGACCAACCCGTCGTCGTCGCCGTCGCCCTCGGGCAGCGCCGGGCAGCCGGCCAACACGATCCGCGGGTGGAACAGGTCGGGACGCGCGAGCCTCACCTGCGTCATGCTAAGCCGTGGATGATGGTTCGCATGTACGCCATCGAAGTCTCCGAAACCGGCGGTCCCGAGGTCCTCACCCACGTCGAGAAGGATCCCCCGTCGCCCGGCCCGGGTCAGGTGCTGATCAAGGCCGAGGCGATCGGCGTCAACTTCATCGACACCTACTTCCGGTCCGGCCTGTATCCGCGAGAGGTGCCGTTCGTCGTCGGCACCGAGGTCTGCGGCACCATCGAGGCCGTCGGCGACGACGTCGCGGCCCTTCAGGTGGGCGACCGGGTGGTGACCGACAAGGCGCTCGGCGCCTACGCCGAATACACCGTGGCGCCTGCGGATTTCGTGGCTTACGTACCCGCCGGGGTGGCTCCCGCGGTCGCCGCCTCCTCGCTGCTGAAGGGGATGACCGCCCATTACCTGATCAAGTCGACCTATCCGGTCCAGCAGGGCGACACGGTGCTGGTGCACGCGGGAGCCGGCGGGGTCGGGCTGATCCTCACCCAGTGGGCGACCAGCCTGGCGGCCAAGGTCATCACGACCGTCTCCACGCCGCAGAAGGCCGAACTCTCCCGCCAGGCGGGGGCGATCGAGGTGCTCGACTATCCGGAGGATCCGCAGGAGTTCGGCGCCCGGGTCCGCGAGCTCACCGGCGGCAACGGTGTGGCCGCCGTCTACGACGGCGTGGGTGCGGCGACGTTCGACGCCAGCCTGGCCAGCCTCGCGGTACGGGGCACCCTCGTCCTGTTCGGTGGCGCGAGCGGCCCGGTGCCGCCGGTCGACCCGCAACGGCTGAACTCCTCGGGCTCGGTGTACCTGACCCGGCCCAGCCTGGTGCACTACACCCGCACCCCCGACGAGTTCTCCTGGCGTGCCGGCGAGGTGCTGGACGCGATCGCCAGGGGGCAGATCACGGTGACCGTCAGCGAGCAGTATCCGCTGCGCGAGGCGGAGCGCGCGCACCGCGATCTGCAGGGGCGCAAGACCGTCGGGTCCGTGGTCCTAATTCCGTAACGATCGTGTGACTGGTGTGAAAATTTCACACCAGTGGCTTACGCTGGAGCGGTGCCCACTCTGAACGCGCATGCCCGGCGGGCGGCGATCGCCGCGAGGATCAACGCCGACCGGGAAGTCGACTTCGCTTCGCTCGCAGGGGAATTCGATGTCTCGGAGATGACGATCCGGCGCGACATCGAGCGGCTGGAGGATCAGGGCATCGCCCGCCGGGTGCTCGGCGGCGCGATCGCGTTCGGCGGTAAGTCCACCGAGCCGTCCTTCGCCTCCCGCGCGGCCGAGGCGGCCGACGAGAAGATCCACATCGCCAGCGCGGTCGCGGATCTGCTCACCCCGCAGGAGACGGTCATCCTCGACAGCGGCAGTACCGTTCTGGCGGTGGCCCGGGCGATCAAGGGACGCGCCCTGGGCCTCACCGTGATCACCCCGAGCATCCTGGTCGCCGTGGAGCTCGCCGACGAACCCGACACCACGATCCTGCTCACCGGCGGCAAGGTCCGGCCCGGCGAACTGAGCCTCATCGGCGCCGAGGCGGAGGACTTCTATCTGCGCTACAACTGCGACACCTACGTGATGGGCATCGCCGGCGTCGACGGCAAACGGGGCGCGTCGGAGTATCACCGCGAAGAGGGCAACGTCAAACAGGCGGCGATGCGGTCCGCCGACCGGGTGATCGTGGCGGCCGACGCCGCCAAACTCGGTCGCGTGCAGCTGATCAACGTCGCTCCGGTGTCGGACATCTCGGTCCTGGTCACCGACGGCCCGTGTGACCATCCGACCGTGGAGAGTCTGCGCGCCGCGGGCGTTCAGGTGGTGTGCGTCGACGCCGCGGGGCCGCAGACCACCGCGACGGCCTGATCAGCCCCAGCGGACCGCCACGGTCTCGTCACCGTGGGTGGGCCGGTGCACCGTCGCGCCCGCCTCCTCGGCGATGAGAGCGCCGGCCGCCCAGTCGTGCACAGCCAGATCGTCTTCGACGAAGGCGTGCAGACTGCCCTGGGCGACGAGGCACAGGTCGACGGCCGCGGCGCCGAAGCGGCGCATGTCGGTGTAGTCGGCCAGCAGCGCGCCGAGTTCCCGGACCTGACGCCGCCGCCGTCCGGGATCGTAGGCCAGGCCGGTGCCGATCAGCCGCGCCGAGGTCGGGGGCAGCTGCAGCGGCAGCACCGCCCGCTGCGCCGGCGACCTGAGCTGCGCTCCCCCGCCTCTGGCCGCGCTCCAGGTGGCACCCAGCGCCGGTGCGCTCACCGCGCCGGCCAGCCAGACCCCGTCGGCGGTGCGGCGCACCGCCACCGAGGTGGCGAAGTACGGGATCAGCCGGGTGTAGTTGGTGGTGCCGTCCAGCGGGTCGACGACCCACTCGAGCCCGCTGGTCCCGGTGTGCGCGGGCAGTTCCTCCCCGAGTACGGAGTCCGCGGGGCGGGCGTCGAGCAGAACCTGCCGCACGGCTTCCTCCGCCGCCCGGTCGACCGTGGTGACGACATCGCCTGCCGCGCTTTTGGTGCTCACGACGATCGGCTCACCGAGCCGGCTCAGGCACAACCCCGCCCCCGTCTCGGCGGCGAGCACCGCCAGCTTCTCCAGCTCTACGGCCGCGGCCGGCATCTCCCGGACATTCACAGCGTGGCGCGGAAGTCCCGCACGGCGGTCATCAGCTCGGTGACCCGGGACGCCACCGCGCGATTCTCGAACACGCCGTCCTCCTTGAAGTAGGTCCCGACGATGGCTCCGTCGGCGATCGACAACTGCTCGGCGGCGTTGTGGGCGCGCACACCGGTGTTGACGAAGACCGGCACGTCGCCCGCCTCGTCCTTGACCACCTGCAGGGCCTGCGAGTCGGTGGACGCGCCTGCGGTCAGCCCGGAGACGCAGATGCCGTCCGGCCGGGTCGCGAACACCGTCGTCTTGGTGATCGACGCGAGATCGCGGTCGGACAGGTAGGCCGCCGACTCCGGCACGATGTTGAACAGCAGCTTCACCCCGGCGCCGCCGATGCGGTGCCGGTGGCGGGCCACCGCCCCGACATTGGTGTCCCAGAGCCCGAAGTCGCTGGCGTACACGCCGGTGAAGATCTCGCGCACCCACTGTGCGCCGGTCGCCACTGCGAGGTCGATCGATGCCCGGCCGTCCCACAGCACGTTGACGCCGTAGGGCAGCGTGAGGTCGGGCAACAGCTCCCCGATGATGCGTGCCATGGTGATGGCGGTGATGGGTTCGGTCTTGGTCAGGTACGGCAAGCTGAACTCGTTGGAGATCATCACGCCGTCGACGCCACCCTCGCGCAGCGCGGCCAGTTCGCCCTTCGCGCGGTCCACGACCGCGCGCAGCCCGGCCGCGGAGTCGTATCCGGGATCGCCGGGGAGCGCGGACAGGTGCAGCATCGCGATCACCGGTTTCTCGACCGCGAACACCTCATCGAGCCAGTTAGTCATGGAACGCCTCTCACGGTTGTCGTCGACATCCTGGATGTTATTCAATAACAGTCAACGTGCGGCAGCACAGCGTTTTACGTGACGGTTACACACAACGTGTGAGAATCTAACAGATGCGCGGTACGGTCAGCACCCGAGCGAGACGAGAGGACGGCATGTCGGAGTTCACGATCGGTGTCGACGTCGGCACCACGGGGACCAAGACGGTGCTCATCGATGTCGCGTCGGCGCGGATCGTCGCCCAGGCGTCCGCCGAGAGCCGGCTCTTCGCCGATGCGCCCGGCCACGCGGAGGCCGACCCGGCGCAGTGGATCGACAACGCGCACAGCACAATCCGCGCGGTTCTCGAGGAATCCGGGGTGGCCGCCGAGCGGATCGGCGCGCTCGCCACCACCGGCATGGTGCCCGCGGTGGTACCCGTCGACGCACACGGCGCCCCGGTGCGCCGCGCCCTGCTGCAGAACGACGCCCGCGCCACCGCACAGATCGACCGGTTGAGCGAGGCACTGGACCCCGCCGACGTCCTCGCGGCCACCGGATCGGCGATCACCCAGCAGTCGGTGGCGCCGACCGCGATGTGGCTGCGGGACAACGATCCGGACTCCTGGGCGCGGACCGAGCGCCTGGTCGGGTCCTACGACTGGGTGCTCATGGCGCTCGGGGCGGGGCCGCACGTCGAACTGAACTGGGCGATCGAGTCCGGCCTCGCCGCCCTCGACGGCCGCCGCTACGACCCGATGTTCGCCGCTGCCGGCCTCGGTCCGGACGTCATGCCGGACGTGCTGACCCCGGGTGGGCAGGCCGGGACCCTGAGCGCATCGGCCGCCGCGGCCACCGGACTGCCGCAGGGTCTGCCGCTGATCGTCGGCGGGGCCGACCACGTGCTGTCGGCGTACGCGGCGGGAGTGAACGCCGCGGGCGACTGGCTGGTGAAACTCGGTGGCGCCGGCGACGTCCTCGCCGCCAGCGACACCCCCGTCGTCGACAGCCGTCTCTACCTCGACGCCCATCCGGTTCCCGGCCGCTGGCTGCCCAACGGGTGCATGGCCACCAGCGGCAGCCTGATCCGGTGGTTCCAGACGCTGACCGGCGGCGTGGACCTGCTGCAGCTCGACGACGAGGCCGCCGACCGGGGTGCGGCCGAAATACTGTGCCTGCCCTACTTTCTCGGCGAGAAGAGCCCGCTCCACGATCCGGACCTGCGGGGCGCCTTCGTCGGGCTCGACCTGGCGCACACCCGTGCGGACATGTACCGCTCCGTACTCGAGGCGATCGCCTTCGGTTTCCGACACCACACCGAGGTCTTCGCCGAGATCGGCGTTCCGTTGCGGCGCGCGATGGTCACCAACGGCGGCAGCCGTTCGGTGCTGTGGAAGCAGATCCTCGCCGACGTTCTCGACACCCCGCTGTGGCCGGTCGTCGGGCATCCGGGAGCATCCCTCGGTGCGGCGGTGATCGCCGCCATGGGGATCGGCGCGCTCGACGACTGGGCCGCTGTCGAGCGTTTCCTCACCCTCGGTGACGCCGTCGGACCCGACCCGCGTCACGTCGACCGGTACGCCGAGGCCTACGCCCAGTGGCGCACACTCGGCGGCCTGCTCACTCCTGTCTCCCACGAACTCGCCCGAAAGGCCCATTGATGACCGACGTTTCACCTTCGATCCGCACCGCTGTCGTCACCGGCGCCGGCTCAGGGATCGGCCGCGCGATCGCCACCACGCTGGCCGCGCGGGGGTGGCGGGTCATCGTCACCGACATCGACACCGCAACCGCCGCCGAGACCGTGGCCGCCCTCGACGGCGCCACCGAGCGGGGCCACGAGGCGCTGCCGTTGGACGTGACCGACGCCGCGGCGGCCGGTCGGCTCGCCGACGACGTCGCCGACCGACTCGGCCTCGACGCGTGGATCAACAACGCGGGCATCTCGGCGATGGAGCGGTTCGTCGACGTCACCGCCGGCCAGTACGACCGCACGCTGGACATCAACACCAAGGCGGTGTTCTTCTGCGGGCAGGCCGCGGCGCGGGCCATGATCCGCACCGGCCGCCGGGGCACGATCGTCAACACCGCGTCGATGGCCGCCAAACAGGGCCGGGTGCCGTTCCTCTCGGACTACGTGGCGTCGAAGTTCGCCGTCCTCGGCCTCACCCAGGCGATGGCCTACGAGCTGGCCGGGCACCGGATCACCGTGAACTGCGTGTGCCCGGGCTTCGTCGCCACCCCCATGCAGTCGCGGGAACTGGAGTGGGAGGCGCGGCTCACCGGCTCCACGCCGGACGCGGTACGCGAAAGCTGGATCGAGGCAACGCCTTTGGCCCGGCTCCAGACACCGGAGGACGTCGCCCGCGCGGTGGCGTTCCTGGTGTCCGAAGACGCCCGTTTCATCACCGGGGAAGCGCTCTCGGTCAACGGCGGTGCGTACATGGATTGAGCCGGGCCCCGCCGACCCGGTCAAGCTCGATCCAGCCCAACCAGGAGGAAGTGAGTACCCATGAAGATCCCGATGCTCGGCCGGCGCCCAGCGCGGCGGAACGCCACGCGCTGGATGCCGGCTCTGGCCATGACCGCAGGGCTCGTGCTGGCCGGCTGCGCCGGATCCGGCGGCTCCGGCGATGAGCAGAGTTCGTCGGGGCTGGGTGACGTCCCGACCGACACCAAGGCGACGGTGCGCGTGCTGATGGAGAACGTGCCCGACACCGACATCGTGCAGGGGATGGTCGGCAGGTTCAACGAGAAGTACCCCGCCGTCGACGTCCAGATCGAGACCATGACGTTCGACCAGATGCGCGACCGCCTGGTGTCGTCGTTCCAGTCGGCCCAACCCGCCTACGATCTGATCGTCGTCGACAACCCCTGGATGGACGACTTCGCCGCCGCCGGGTTCCTGGAGCCGCTGAACGACCGGATCTCCTCCACCAGCGACTACCAGCCCGACGACTTCTTCCCGTCGCTGACCGACATCACCGACGTGGACGGCACGACCTACGGGGTGCCGTTCTACAACTACGCGCTGGGCTACATCTACAACACCCGCGACCTCCAGGCGGCGAACCTGCAGGCGCCCACCGATCTCGACGCTCTGGTCACCACGTCGCAGCGGCTCAAGGCCGGCGACCGCGCAGGCATCGCCATGCAGCCGCAGCGTGGGTACAAGATCTTCGAGGAATGGGCGAATTGGCTCTTCGCCGCGGGCGGGTCGATCTACGGCGAGGACGGCAAGCCCACGCTGAACACCGAGCAGGCCGCCCGCGCCCTGGACGCCTACATCGAGACCTACCGCACCGCCGCCCCGGCGAACAGCCTGTCCTGGGGCTTCGACGAGGCGTTCCGCTCGGTCTCCGGCGGCAACGCCGCCTCGATGATCGGCTACAACTGGAACCTGCCCGCGCTCAACGACCCGGCGGGCGCCTCCGGGGAACGGGCCGGCCAGTTCGCCCTCGCACCGATCCCGGGCGGCAAATCCGCTCTCGGCTCGTGGAGTTGGGCCATCCCGGCGAACTCCGCGGCGCCCGACGCGGCGTGGGCCTTCGCCTCGTGGATCACCTCACCCGCCGTCGACGCCGACCGCGTCGCCGCCGGTGGTGCGGTGATCCGCCAGGGCTCGCTGACCGATCCCAAGGTGCTCGCCGACGGATACGGCGAGGAGTACTACCGCGTCGTCGGTGAGATTCTGCAGGACGCGGCCCCGCTCACCCAGGGCCGCGGCGGCGAGGAGATGATCCAAGCCGTGGGAACCGAACTCAACGAGGCGGCGGCGGGTAACAAGAGCGTCGCCGACGCCCTGCGCGACGCGCAGGCGGCGGCCGAGCGTATCCAGCAGTGACGCACGGGAATCCGACGGCCGCAGGAACGGGCACATGACATTCAAGTACGGCATGCTGTTGCCGCTGCTCGCTCTGTTCGGCGTGGCCGTCGGATTCCCGCTCTGCTACGCGGCCTACCTGTCGGTCACCGACTACCAGCTGACCGACCGGCAGGCACCGGCGTTCGCGGGCCTCTCCAACTTCGGCAGCGCGCTGTCCAACCCCGCGTTCTGGGAGGCGTTCGGCACCACCGCGATCTACGTCGTCGTGGCGGTGGCGCTGGAACTGGTCATCGGCTTCGCGCTCGCGCTGGCCCTGCACCAGCAGAAGTGGGCCAAAGACCTTTCCCGCGCGATCGTGCTGGCGCCCATGTTCATCACCCCCATCGCCGTCGGGCTGATCTTCCGGTTCCTGCTCAACGACCAGATCGGTGCCATCCCGGCGCTGCTGCACGCCGTCGGCGCCGACTACGACTTCTTCGGCTCCGGCCGCGCGTTGCTGACCCTGGCGTTCATCGACGTGTGGCAGTGGACCCCGTTCATGGTGCTGCTGATCCTGGCGGGCCTGGAGTCGATGCCCAAACAGCCGATGGAGGCCGCCCGGGTCGACGGCGCCGGGCCCGTCTACCGGCTGCGACGGGTTCTCATCCCGATGCTGGCGCCGGTGCTGACGGTGGCGGTGCTGCTGCGTGGGCTCGACGCGCTTCGCGTGTTCGAGTACGTCTACGCCACCACCCGCGGTGGGCCGGGCACCGAAACCCAGACCCTGCAGTACTTCATGTACCTCGAGGGCATCCAGTTCTTCCGGCTCGCGCAGGCCAGCGCGATGGCGTTCATCGTGCTGGTGCTGGTGCTCGCCGTGATCGTCGTCGCCTTCCGGGCGATGGAACGCAGCCGCGAGAGGGCCACCGCCTGATGACCCGGCCGCGTCCCCTGGAGGTCCTGCGTATCGCCGTGCTGACCGCGGCGCTGGTGTTCGTGCTGTTCCCCATCGCCTGGGTGGCGCTGGCGAGCTTCAAGACCCCGGCGCAGATGTCCGAGCCGTTCCTGTTCGCATTCGGCCCCACCCTGGACAACTGGCGGGCGGTGCTGGACTCGGGCATCTTCGCCGCCGCGGGCCGCAGCGTCGTGGTCGGCGTGGTCACCGTCGGGGTGAGCCTCGTGGTCGGCAGCATGGGCGCCTATGTGATCGCCAAGTACCGCGCCGGCGGGTCGCTGACCCGGTTCGGCATGCTCGCCGCGCAGGTCGTGCCGCCCGCGGTGATGGTGTTCCCGTTCCTGACCATGGCCCAGGCGCTGCGCCTGACCGACACGCTGGCGCCGGTGATCTTCGCGCACCTGTCGTTCGTGCTGCCCCTGGTGACGTGGTTCCTGATCGGCTTCTTCGAAGCCGTTCCCGCCTCGCTGGAGGAGCAGGCCCGCGTCGACGGCTTCACGCGCTGGCAGGCGTTTCGGCTGGTGGTGCTGCCGCAGGTGCTGCCCGGGATCGGCGCGGCGGGGATCTTCGGGTTCACGCTGTCGTGGAACGACATGTTCTACGGGCTGATCCTGGCACCCGGCAACGCCGCGATCCTGCCGGTGGCGATCTCGAACTTCAACACCTTCCGCGGCGTCCAGATCGGGACGATGAGCGCCGCGATCATGATCGCCATCGTGCCGGTGGTGGTCGCCAGCTTCTTCATCCAGCGACGCCTGGTCCAGGGGATCAGCGGCGGCGCGGTCAAGTACTAGTAGCGAGGAACTCCCCCATGGCATCGGTCACCTTCTCCGCGGTCACCAAGGCGTTCGGCGACGCCGCCGTGGTCTCCGAACTCGACCTCGAACTCACCGACGGCAGCATGACCGTGCTGGTCGGTCCGTCGGGATGCGGTAAGACCACGTCGCTGCGGATGCTCGCCGGGCTCGAGAAGGTCAGCTCCGGATCGATCCACATCGGCAACCGTGACGTCACCGCGCTGGAACCCAAGGAACGCGACATCGCCATGGTGTTCCAGAACTATGCGCTCTACCCGCATCTGTCGGTGCGGGAGAACATCGCGTTCCCGTTGCGCGCCAAGCGCATTCCGCGCGCCGAGGCGCTCGAGCGCGCCGACGAGATCGCCGAGTCGCTCGGTCTCGGCCACCTCACGGCGCGCAAGCCCAAGGATCTGTCCGGCGGGCAGCAGCAGCGGGTGGCGATCGGCCGCGCGATCATCCGGGAACCCTCGGTGTTCCTGTTCGACGAACCGCTGAGCAACCTCGACGCGAAGCTGCGGGTGGAGACCCGCACCGAGCTGCTGCGCCTGCAGCGCCGGCTCGGGATCACGTCGCTCTACGTCACCCACGACCAGGAGGAGGCGATGACCCTGTCGGACCGCATCGTGGTGATGCGCGACGGCCGGATCGCCCAGGCCGCTCCCCCGGCCGA
This sequence comes from Mycobacterium sp. IS-1496, assembly GCF_001499995.1. GTDB lineage: Bacteria > Actinomycetota > Actinomycetes > Mycobacteriales > Mycobacteriaceae > Mycobacterium. The sequence goes on along the minus strand of NZ_LQIU01000021.1, from coordinate 28,199 downwards.
GGTCTACCAGCGCCCCGCGGACACCTTCGTGGCGACGTTCGTCGGCAGCCCGAAGATGAACCTCGTGACCGGCGCCGTGGCGGCCGGGGAACTGCGCTGTGACGGGCTGCGGATGACCGTCGGCGGCCCCGACGCCGCAGCCGTGACGATCGGTGTGCGTCCCGACGACCTCATCCTCGCTCCGGCCCGGGACGGCTCCGCGACCGTGGAACTGGTCGAGTTGCTGGGTCCGCGCGCGATCGTCACCGTGCGGGCCGGTGCCGAACAGCTGACCAGCGTGGTGGCCGCAGCGCAGTTGGCCGACGTCTCCCCCGGCACCGCGGTCGAGCTGTCCGCGCGACCCGCCGACGTGCACCGCTTCGATCCGCAGACGGGCGTGCGGCTGCCGGTCGAGTGACCGGTCAGCCGAACAGCGTCGGCAGCGCCAGCACCGAGTCGACCGCCAGCGCGGCGAACACGACGGCCAGGTAGTTGTTCGACTGCAGGAACAGCCGCAACGGTTTGACCGGCTCACCGCGCTTGACCCCGCTGTAGAGCTGGTGGGCCATGACCAGGAACCAGGTGCCCGCGAGCACCGCCACCGAGGCGTACAGCCAGCCCGTGGCCAGCGCCAGCGCCAGCGTGGTCAGCACCGTCAGCCAGGTGTAGATGAGGATCTGGCGGGTGACCTGACGCTCGGTGGCGACCGCGGGCAGCATCGGCACCCCGGCCGCCTTGTAGTCGTCCTTGTAGCGCATCGCCAGCGCCCACGTGTGGGGCGGCGTCCAGAAGAAGATGATCGCGAACATCACCAGCGCGGGCCATTGGATCGTGCCGGTGACCGCCGACCAGCCGATCATCACCGGCATGCAACCGGCGGCCCCGCCCCAGACCACGTTCTGGGAGGTGCGCCGCTTGAGCAGCAGCGTGTAGACGAAGACGTAGAACGCGATGGTGGCGACCGCGAGCAGGCCGGACAGGAGGTTACTGGTGCCCCAGAGCCAGAAGAACGAGCCGACCGACAGCGTGAGCCCGAAGACCAGCGCATTGCGGGTGGGGACGGTGTCGCGCGCGAGCGGCCGGCGGGCGGTCCGCTTCATCTTCTTGTCGATGTCGGCGTCGGCGACGCAGTTGAGCGTGTTCGCGCCCGCGGCGGCCAGCATCCCGCCGATGAGTGTGTTGAGGATCAGCAGCGGATCGACCGTGCCCCGATCGGCCAGCAGCATCGCCGGGATGGCGGTGACCAGCAGCAACTCGATCACGCGTGGTTTCGTCAGCGCCAGGTAGGCCAAAACCGTGGTGCGGATGCGAGACGGCGCCCCATGGTTGAGGTGGCGCTCGCGAATGCTCACGCAGTCAACTCCTCATTGTCGGCGGTGTTCGTCCGATGTTGATGGTCTTCCGCTTGTTGATGGTCACAGCCGCCGCGCAACATCTACTACAGACGATGGTAGACCGCTGGGGTTACTGCGGATGACCGCAGGGTCGTTTCCTCGTCACCACCGTAACGGGAGCACCGAATCTCCCCGCATGCACCATGCGGCGTCGTGGCCGGGAGCACTAGGGTTGGAGGCGCGGTCCGGGGGTTGTGTGCGGCCGCTGAACCAACATGCCACCGAGGAGCGAGCCAGTGACCACCGTCGACGAGATCGCGACGCTGACCGAAGCCCACCATCCCGACGACTGGTCCGAGGTGGACTCCGCCGCGGTCGACACCGTCCGGGTGCTGGCGGCCGACGCCGTCCAGAAGGTCGGCAACGGCCACCCCGGCACCGCGATGAGTCTGGCGCCGCTGGCGTACACGCTGTTCCAGCGGACGATGCGGCACGACCCGAGCGACGTGCACTGGCTGGGCCGGGACCGGTTCATCCTGTCCTGCGGCCATTCGAGCCTGACCCTCTACATCCAGCTCTACCTCGGCGGGTTCGGCCTCGAACTCGACGACATCGAGTCGCTGCGGACCTTCAAGTCGAAGACGCCGGGCCATCCCGAGTTCCGGCACACCAAGGGCGTCGAGATCACCACCGGCCCGCTCGGCCAGGGCCTCGCCTCGGCCGTGGGCATGGCGATGGCGGCGCGCTACGAACGCGGTCTGTTAGACCCGGATGCCGCGCCGGGCACCAGCCCGTTCGACCACTTCATCTACGTCGTCGCCTCGGACGGGGACATCGAGGAGGGCGTGACCAGCGAGGCCTCGTCGCTGGCGGGGACCCAGCAGCTCGGCAACCTGATCGTCTTCTACGACCAGAACCAGATCTCCATCGAGCACGACACGAACATCGCGCTGTCGGAGAACGTCGCCGACCGTTACCGCGCCTACGGCTGGCACGTGCAGGAGGTCGAGGGCGGGGAGAACGTCGTCGGCATAGAGGCCGCCATCGAGGAGGCCAAGAAGGTCACCGACAAGCCGTCGTTCATCGCGCTGCGCACGATCATCGGCTATCCGGCGCCGAACAAGATGAACACCGGCGGCGTGCACGGCTCAGCACTCGGCGACGACGAGGTCGCGGCGGTCAAGGAGATCCTCGGCTTCGACCCGGCCAAGACGTTCGAGGTGCGCGACGAGGTCATCGAACACACCCGCAAGCTCGTCGAGCGGGGCCGCGAGGCCCACGAGAAGTGGCAGCCGGAGTTCGACGCATGGGCCGAACGCGAACCCGAGCGCAAGAAGCTGCTCGACCGGCTGCTGGCCCAGGAGCTGCCCGAGGGTTGGGACGCCGACCTGACGCACTGGGAGCCGGGCAGCAAGGCCGTCGCCACCCGTGCCGCGTTCGGCCAGGTGCTCAACGACGTCGCCCCGAAGCTGCCGGAGCTGTGGGGCGGTTCGGCCGACCTCGCGGGCAGCAACAACACCACCATCAAGGGTGTGAGGTCGTTCGGACCGCCGTCGATCTCGACCAGCGACTTCACCGCCGACTGGTACGGCCGGGTGCTGCACTTCGGTGTGCGCGAACACGCGATGGGCGCGATCCTGTCGGGCATCGTGCTGCACGGCCCGACCCGCGCCTTCGGCGGGACGTTCCTGCAGTTCTCCGACTACATGCGGCCGTCGGTGCGGCTGGCGTCGCTGATGGACATCGACACCATCTACATCTGGACCCACGACTCGATCGGTCTCGGCGAAGACGGGCCGACGCACCAGCCGATCGAGCATCTCGCCGCGCTGCGGGCGATCCCGAACCTGTCGGTGGTCCGGCCCGGTGACCCGAACGAGACGGCCTACGCCTGGCGCAGCATCGTCGCCCGCGGAAACGGCAGCGGCCCGGTCGGTTTCATCCTGACCCGTCAGGGCATCCCGGTCCTGGAGGGCACCGACTCCGACGGTGTCGCCCGCGGCGGGTACGTCCTCGGCGGCGGTGACGCCACCGGGGCCGACGTGATCATCATCGCGACCGGCTCGGAACTGCAGCTCGCGGTGGAGGCGAAGAAGCTGTTGGCGGACAAGGACATCGACGCGGCGGTCGTGTCCATGCCGTGTGTGGAGTGGTTCGAGTCGCAGCCGAAGGAGTACCGCGACAGCGTGCTGCCGCCCACCGTCTCCGCGCGTGTCGCCGTGGAGGCCGCCGTCGCCCAGAGCTGGTACAAGCTCGTCGGCGACACCGGCGAGATCATCTCCATCGAGCACTACGGGGAGTCCGCCGACGACAAGACGTTGTTCCGCGAGTTCGGCTTCACCGCCGAGGCCGTGGCCGCCGCCGCGGAGCGATCGATCGCCAACTGACCCACAGCACTGCTGAAAGGCAACACCATGACCCAGAACGCCAACACCGCCGCTCTGTCGGCCGCCGGAGTGTCCGTATGGCTCGACGACCTGTCCCGGGAACGGCTGCAGACCGGGAACCTGCAGGAGCTCATCGACACGCGCGGCGTCGTGGGGGTCACCACGAACCCGTCGATCTTCCAGGCCGCGCTCTCGGCCGGTGACGCCTACGACGCACAGGTGAAGGAGCTCGCCGAGCGGGGCGCCGACGTCGACGCCACCATCCGCACCGTCACCACCGACGACGTGCGCAACGCGTGCGACGTGCTCGCCAAGCAGTACGAGCTGTCCGCTGGTGTCGACGGCCGGGTGTCCATCGAGGTCGACCCGCGACTGGCGCACGACTCCGACAAGACGATCCTGCAGGCCATCGAGCTGTGGAAGATCGTCGACCGGCCGAACCTGCTGATCAAGATCCCGGCCACCGAGGCGGGCCTGCCTGCCATCACCGCGGTGATCGCCGAGGGCATCTCGGTCAACGTGACGCTGATCTTCTCCGTCGAACGTCACCGCGCGGTGATGGACGCCTACCTGGAGGGCCTGGAGAAGGCCAAGGAGGCCGGCCACGACCTGTCGACGATCCATTCGGTGGCGTCGTTCTTCGTCTCGCGCGTCGACACCGAGATCGACAAGCGCCTGGAGAAGATCGGCTCGGAGGAGGCACTCGCACTGCGTGGTCAGGCCGGGGTGGCCAACGCCCGGCTGGCCTACGCCGCCTACGAGGAGGTCTTCGTCGGTGGCTCGCGGTTCGAGGAGCTCAAGGCCGCGGGCGCCCGTGTGCAGCGGCCGCTGTGGGCGTCGACCGGGGTGAAGAACCCGGACTACTCCGACACGCTCTACGTGACCGAACTCGTCGCGCCGAACACCGTGAACACGATGCCGGAGAAGACGCTCGAGGCCGTCGCCGACCACGGCGTGATCACCGGTGACACAGTGACCGGCAGGGCCGCCGAATCGCAGGCGGTGTTCGACGAACTCGACGCCGTCGGCATCGACGTCCGCGACGTCTTCCTCGTGCTCGAGCAGGAAGGTGTCGAGAAGTTCGAGAAGTCGTGGCAGGAATTGCTCGAGGCCACGCAGGGCCAGCTGGACGAGAAGAAGTCCTGAGCCGGCATGGGCGCCGACGCTGCCGCCACCGAGTGGCGTAATCCGCTTCGGGACAAGCGCGACAAGCGGATGCCGAGGATCGCCGGTCCCTGCAGTGTGGTGATCTTCGGCGTGACGGGCGACCTGGCGCGGAAGAAGCTCATGCCGGCCATCTACGACCTCGCCAACCGGGGTCTGCTGCCGCCGACGTTCTCGCTGGTCGGGTTCGCTCGGCGGGATTGGGCCGACGAGGACTTCAGCCAGGTCGTCTACGACGCGGTCAAGCAGCACGCCCGCACGCCCTTCCGCCAGGAGGTCTGGGACCGGCTCGCCGAGGGGATCCGGTTCGTCCAGGGCACCTTCGACGACGAGAAGGCGTTCGAGCAGCTCGCCGAGACACTGACCAAGCTCGATGCCGAGCGCGGCACCGGCGGCAACCACGCGTTCTACCTGTCCATCCCGCCGAAGGCGTTCCCGCAGGTGCTCGAACAGCTCTCCCGCACGGGGCTGGCCACCAAGACCGACGGCCACTGGAGCCGCGTCGTCATCGAGAAACCGTTCGGTCACGATCTGAAGAGCGCCGAGGACCTCAACGCGATCGTCAACAACGTCTTCCCCGAGTCGTCGGTCTTCCGGATCGATCACTACCTCGGCAAGGAGACCGTTCAGAACATCCTCGCGCTGCGGTTCGCCAACGAGCTCTTCGAGCCGGTGTGGAATTCGCACTACGTGGACAGCGTGCAGATCACGATGGCCGAGGACATCGGGCTCGGCGGGCGGGGCGGTTACTACGACGGTGTCGGCGCCGCACGCGATGTCATCCAGAACCACCTGTTGCAGCTGTTGGCGCTCACCGCCATGGAGGAGCCGGTCAGCTTCTCACCCGACGAGCTGCAGGCCGAGAAGATCAAGGTGCTCTCGGCCAGCAGGCTCGTCGAGCCGCTGGACCAGACCACGTCGCGAGGCCAGTACACGGCGGGGTGGCAGGGCGGCGAGCGCGTCGTCGGCCTGCTGGAAGAGGAGGGTTTCTCGCAGACCTCCACCACCGAGACGTTCGCCGCGATCACCGTGGACGTCGACACGCGCCGCTGGGCCGGCGTCCCGTTCTATCTGCGCACCGGGAAACGCCTGGGGCGCAGGGTCACCGAGATCGCACTGATCTTCAAACGCGCGCCGCATCTCCCGTTCGACGCCACCATGACCGAGGAGCTCGGGCAGAACGCGTTGGTGATCCGGGTCCAACCCGACGAGGGCATCACACTGCGATTCGGATCCAAGGTCCCCGGCAACCAGATGGAAGTGCGCGACGTCAGTATGGACTTCTCCTACGGATCGGCATTCGCCGAGGAGTCGCCCGAGGCATACGAGCGGCTCATCCTCGACGTCCTGCTGGGCGAGCCGTCGCTGTTCCCGGTCAACGAGGAAGTCGAACTGGCGTGGAAGATCCTCGATCCCGCATTGGACTTCTGGGCTTCCCACGGGAAACCCGACCCCTACCAATCCGGTGGCTGGGGACCGGATTCGGCGTTCGAGATGCTGCGCCGCACCGGCCGCGAGTGGAGGCGGCCGTGATCATCGAAGGCGACGACGAGTGAGCATCGCAGCGAGGCACGAGCGAGGAGCGGAGCGAGGAGGAGTCGAGCCGTGATCATCGACCTGCCCGACACAAACACCGGTGCCATCAACAAGAAGATCCAGGCGCTGCGCGAAGAGGGCGGCGCGATCACGTTGGGCCGCGTGCTCACCCTGGTCATCGCCCCGGACACCGAGGCGATTCTCGAGGAGTCGATCGACGCGGCCAACGCCGCGAGCCGCGAGCATCCGTGTCGGGTCATCGTGGTCGCGCCCGGCGACCGGCGCGCAGAGAAGGCGCAATTGGACGCCCAGTTGCGCGTCGGCAGCGACGCCGGCGCCAACGAGGTGGTGGTACTTCGCCTCTCGGGACCGCTGGCCAACCACGCCAGCAGCGTGGTGATGCCGTTCCTGCTGCCCGATACGCCCGTCGTCACCTGGTGGCCGGACGTGGCACCCGATGTCCCCGCACAGGATCCGCTGGGCAAACTCGCGCTTCGCCGCATCACCGATGCCACCAACGGAATCGATCCGCTGTCGTCGATCAAGAATCGGCTCTCCGGTTACACCCCCGGCGACACGGACCTCGCGTGGAGCCGGATCACGTACTGGCGTGCGCTGCTGACCGCGGCGGTGGATCAAGCCCCCCACGAGAAGATCAACTCGGCGCTGGTGTCGGGCCTGGAGACCGAGCCCGCCCTGGACGTGCTGGCGGGCTGGCTGGCCAGCCGGATCGACGGCCCGGTGCAGCGCGCGGTGGGCGAACTCAAGGTGGAGCTCGTCCGGGACAGCGAGACCATCACGTTGAGTCGCCCCCAAGAGGGCATCACCGCGAAGATCACCCGAACCGCCAAGCCGGACGCGTTGGTTCCGTTGGCGCGCAGAGAGACTCGCGAGTGCCTGGCCGAAGACATGCGGCGCCTCGATGCCGACGAGATCTACTTCGAGGCACTGCAGGGAATCGAGAAGGTGGAGTACGTATGACGGCCTCTATACGCAAGTACCCCGACGGTGATGCGCTGGTCGACGCCGTCGGCGACCGGCTCGCCGACGAGATCGTCTCCGCCGTCGAGCAGCGCGGGCGGGCGAACATCGTGCTCACCGGCGGCGGCACCGGTATCAAGCTGCTGGCGCGCCTCGGCACCCACGACGACCGCATCGACTGGTCGAAGGTGCACGTGTTCTTCGGCGACGAACGCTACGTGCCCGAGGCCGACGACGAGCGCAACGACAAGCAGGCCCGCGAAGCCCTGCTCAGCCACATCGCCATCCCGGCGGCCAACGTGCACGCGATGCCTGCCGCCGACGGTGAGTTCGGCGACGACCTCGACGCCGCCGCACTGGCCTACGAGCAGGTGCTGGCGGGGCAGGCCGAAGGGGACGAACCGACGCCGGTGTTCGACGTGCACCTGCTCGGCATGGGCCCGGAGGGCCACGTCAACTCGCTGTTCCCGCACACCCCGGCGGTGCGGGAGACCACCCGCATGGTGGTCGGGGTGCCGGACTCCCCCAAACCGCCCCCGCAGCGGATCACGTTGACACTGCCCGCGATTCAGCGTTCCCGCGAGGTGTGGCTGGTGGTGTCGGGTGACGGCAAGGCGGAGGCCGTTGCGGCCGCCGCGGGCGGCGCCGACCCCGATGACTGGCCGGCGGCCGGAGCTGTCGGGCGTGAGGCGACGGTGTGGTTCCTCGACGAGGACGCCGCGTCCCGGCTCTAGCGACGACTGGTCACGGCACGAACTCCACGTTGGCCACCTTGATCTCGTCACCGAGTCGCTGCACGGTGATCCGCATCCGCCATGCGCGTGGGGACTGCTCCGGCACCGCGCCGGTCGACGTGTTCACACTCACCGCGACAAGCACTTTCGCATCGTCACCGGAGGAGGACTCGAGCGCGGCTTCGGTGACCGTCCCCACCGATGTCGACTGAGCCTGCTGGACCACGTCGAGAAACGGCCCGGATCGGCGCTGGAAATCCTCGAGGAAGGCGCCGGTCGCCGACTCGAGGATGCGCTGGACGTCGGCATCGGCCCGCTGCCAGTCGATGGTGGTCAGGTTGAGCGCCCCCTGACGGGCCACCTCGACGAACCGTTCGTGTAGCCGGTCCGCCTGATGCAGCTCGTAGGTGCGGTATCCCAGCCACCCGACCGAGACCGCCAGCGCCGCCACGATCATCAACCCCACGATGCCCGCCGACCGCCGGGACACCGCCGTGGATGCGGCGGGCGCCACCTTCCTCGGCTCATCGGCCTCGCCGTGCTCGTCACCGTGCTCGTGGTCGGGGTCCTCGTCGGGTTCGGCCGGGGTGTCGACTACTTCGTCGGGGGCAGCAGCATGTTCTGCCACGTTCTCTCCTCCGGGACGCTCGGAGCCAGATCGGCTTGGTTGTACACCCGCCCGTCGGGCCCGACGTACGTGCCGGTCGCCGGGTCGTATTCGGCAGCGGCGATGGGCACCGGCGGCACCGGCGGCGCCGGTGCCGCGGGTGGCGTCCCGGGAGGCGGCTGGGGTACGGGTTGCCCCGACAGCGTCGCGTTGGGATCGCCCTTCCAGTTGTAGCCGTCGTTGAGCGGTACGTAGGATTCGTCGCTCTCGCACATCTTCACGGTCGGTGCGCGTTTACCGGGCACCGTCACGCAGGGCAGGTTGCGTGCGCCGCGCACGTTGAACGCGGCATCCTGCGGCACCCGGCAGTACAACTCCCCCGCCGGTCGGTCGGGGTAGTCCTCGAAGGTGGCCACTCGGCGTTGCTGAGCGGGCAGGAAGCCGGTGGTGCACGACGGCGGCAGGTTGAGGTTCAGGTTGAAGACCAGGTAGTCACCCCGGTAATCCTGGAGGGTGTTACGCCGGGCCACCCCCACCCCCTGCGTGACCGCGGTGCCCTGCGGGAACAGCACCAGCAGTTGCTCGAGGCTCGGCTGATAGGTCAGCGCCACCTCTCCCACGCTCACGAGGTTGGCCAACAGGATCGGAAGTGTCGGCTGCAGTCGATCCAGCAGGGCGCGCACCTCGTCGGCCGCCGCAGGCCCCACGTCGAGTATGCCGGCCAACGCCGAATCTTGCTGTCGCAGTTGATCGCTGACACTGGCCAGGTTCGCCGCCCAGGCTCGGATGGACGACGCGGTATCGGATTGCGAGTCCAGTACCGGCTGCGAGCGGTCGATCAACGTGGTGAGGGGGTCGAGGTGGGTGCGCGCGTCCGCCGCCAGCGTGGCCGTCCCGTCGATCAACCGGCGCAGGTCCGGCCCGAGTCCGCCGACCGCAACGGACGCCTCGTCGACCACCGTCTTCAGATTGTCCCGGGGGATCACCGCCAGCCCGCGGTTCACCTGGTCCAGGAGCGTGTTGACGTCGGTCGGGACGGTGGCCCGGTCCCGCGGGATCACGTCGCCGTCCCGCAGCGCCGGGCCGGCACCGCTGCGCGGGACGAGTTGGACGAACTGCTCTCCCACCGAGGACACGCTGTGCACTTCGGCGTCGACGTCGACGGGGATCTTGACATCCGAATCGAGCGAGAGCTCGGCCGCCACACCGGAATCGGTCAGCGCAACGCTCTTGACGGTGCCGACCTCGACACCGCGGTAGGTGACGTTGCCGCGGGTGTACAGACCGCCGGACTCCGGCAACTCGAGCGTCACCTCATACTGACCGATTCCGAGGAGGGCCGGCACGCGCATGTACCCGAAGACCATGATCACGAGCGCGCTGGTCGCCACGACGGCGAAGATGGCCATCTGAATCAGGATCCGCCGGGTCAGTCGCATGTCAGCGCTCCTGGTCCCACCGGTAGGGGATGATCAACGGGTTGCCCTTGGTGTACGGGCTGGGCATCTGCCCGATCGTGCGACCCCACTGCAGTTCCAGCTCGGTGAGGTCGCCCTCCCACCGGGTACCGGTGAAGAATCCCGAATCGATCCGGCTGAGCGTCATGTCGACGATCAGCGTCAGGTTCGCGTAATCGCCCCGCATCCAGTTGGTGAGCGTCTCCTTGGGGAACGGGAACGTGGGCAGGAAGCTCAACGCGCGAGTCAGCGCCGGGCCGGCGTCGGCCAGCGACTGCAGTACCGGGCCGAGGTTGCGCAGTTCCTGGACCAGCGCGTCGCGAGTCTGGTTCACCGAGTCGGCGGCCAGTGCGCTGAACCTGCCCAGCTGCACGAGCGCCTCGGCGAGTTTCTCCCGCTCATCCCTGAGAGTGGCCAGCGCCGCCGGAACGGTCTGTAACGCCCTGTCCACCACGGGTTTCTGTTCGGCGAACTGGCCGACCAGGTCGTTGAGGCTCTCGCTTGCCGCGATGATGTCGTTCTTCTGGTCGTCGAGATGACCGGTGGCCTGGTCGATCTGCTCGATCAGGCTGCGCACATCGTTCTCGCGCCCGGCGAAGGCGGTGCTCAACGCGTCGGTGATGTCGTAGACGTTGCCGAGCCCGCCGCCGTTGAGCAGCATGGCCATCGCCGCGAGCGCCTCCTCGGTGCTGGGAAACGCTCCCGCGGACGACAGCGGGATCAACGATCCGTCGTGGAGCCGGCCCTGCGGTGGCACATCGGTGGGCGGCGCGAGTTCGATGTGCAGCGATCCCAACAGGCTGGTCTGACCTAGTCGGGCGGTGGCGTTGGCGGGCAGATCGACGTTCTCGTTCAGGTCCATGGTGACCAGGGCGTGCCACCCTTCGCGCTCGATCCCGGTGACGGTGCCGACGTTGACATCCCCGACGCGGACCCGGGAGTTCGGCTCGATGTTGTCCACGTCCGGCATCTGAGCGCGGACGGTGAACGCCCCCGGCCCCGCCCCCTGAACCCCCGGCAGGGGAAGCGAATTGAGCCCGCGCCAGTCGGCGCAGCCGGTGAGCGCGCCACTGAGCACCACGACGACACCCGCCGCGAGACGAGCCCACCCCGACGCGGTCACGGTCCCGCTCCCGGAGGCACCATGAGGCCGTGAAGTCCGTCGGCCGGGCTCGGCGTGGTCGCCTCGGCGGCCAGCGGCGGGCCGGCGGCCGGGCTCGGCGTGGTCACCTCGGCAGGCGCCGGCTGTCGGGCCGGCCCGTCCGGCGGTATGTAGTCCGGGCGTAGCCAATCCTCGCTGTAGGTCAGTTCGTTCGGCCGCGTCGTCGCGCCGACGAAGAGGTTCTGACCCAACGGCGGGAAGTTGTACTGGCGGTTCTTGACTATCGGCGCCAGATACTGCACACACAGTTTCGCCGCCTGCTCGGCTCCGAGTCGGGAGGCGGCCTGAACGGCCCCGCAGAGAAACGAGATCGGGTCGGAGAAGTTGTTGATCATCGGCACGGCGCTCACCGCTCCCTGTGCGGGCTGCCAGATGTTCACGTAGTTCTGCAGACTGGTCGGCGCCACGTGCAGCAGCTGCTCAACGTCGTCGAGGCTGTCGGTCAGCGCCTGTGTCACACCCGCCAACTTGTCGGACGTCGTGCCGAGCGCTTCACGGTTGTCCGCGACGAAATCCCGGACCTCACCCACGGTGCCACCGAGATCGCCCACCGCCCTGGCCACCTCGCCCGGATCATCGGCGAGCAGACCGGTCACGGCAGCCAGGTTCTCGTTGAGTCGACGCATCACGTCGGTGCTGTCCTGCAGTGCCGAGACCAGGATCGCCAGATTCTTGACCGTGGCGAAGATGTCGGTGCTGTGATCCCCGAGAGCCGACACCGCCTGGGACAGTTCGACGAGCGTTTCGCGGATGTCGGCGCCCTGCCCCCGGAGGTTGTCGGCGGTGGTGTTGATGGCCGACCCCAGAGGGCTGACGCCGCCGGGCTCGGTTGGCTGCAACTGTGCGGTCAGCTCCGCCAGTTGCGCACGGACGTCGTCCCATTCGACGGGGACCGCAGTGCGTTCTCGGGGGATGACCGCGTTGTCGGCCAGCACGGGCCCACCGGTGTAGGCGGGGGTGAGTTGTATCGCCCGGGCAGTCACCACCGTCGGCGACAGGATCGCGGCCTTGACGTCTGCCGGTACCTGATACCGGCTGTCGTACCAGAACGAGATGCGGACCCGCTCGGGCTGCGGTTCGATCGCGGTGATCTTGCCGACCGGCACACCCAGAATGCTGACGTCGTCGCCGGCGAAGACGCCGTTGCTGTTCTCGAAGTACGCCACGACGTGGGTGCGGTCGACGGTATTGGCGGTCCGAAGGGCCACGACCGTGCCGACGACCAACAGCGCCACCAGGACAGCGGCCAGCCATGGCCGAGCGCGGCGGGTCACGGTCGCCCCCCGTCGTCGGCCGGCGGCACCTCACCCGGTGCGGGTACGAACACCGGTGACGGCGTCGGCTGCGGTGTCGACTCCAGCCCGGGCGGCGCCGCGGCAGGGGGTCCCGGCGGAGGGCCGCCCGGTGGCGGGGCGGGCAACGGCTCGCGGTAGGGATACCGCGGATCGCCCGGCTTACCGGTGATCGCGTCGGGGAGTGTCAGATGCGGTTCGCCGCCTTGACCGGTCCGCGGATAGGGCATCGGCAGCGCCGGCGTGCCCGGCTGGCCGACGGGTGGGTCGGTCCGCTCCGACGGAAGCAACACGCTGGGATCCAGACCCAGGTCCGAGAACGCCGCATCGATGGCCGGTTGGACGAACTGTCCCGGCAACAGATTCGCGACATAGGTCTTGAAGAAGGGACCGGACGAGACCGATTCGCCCAGCGACATCGAGTAGTCACCGAGCAGCTTGATCGACTTCTGCAGTCGCTCCTTACGGTTGTCGAGAATCGTCAGCACACCGTTGAGCTTGTCCAGCGCGGGGCGCAACGTCGCGCGGTTCTCGGCGATGACACCCCGCAGCTGAACGCTGAGCGCCGAGATGTTGGCGGACAACTCGTCGATGGCGGCGCTCTGTGTGCGCAGCCGCGCCAGTAGCGAATTCGTGTCGGCCACCAGACTCACGATCTGGTCGCTGCGCTCGGCGAGCACGGTGGTGGCCTTGTTGGCGTTGGCGAGCAGGCCGCGCAGTTGGGCGTCGCGCTCGTTGAGTGTCCGAGAGAACCGAGCCACGCCCTCGACCGCGAGACGCAGCTCCGGTGGGGTGTCGGAGAAGGTCTCCGCCAGCACCCTCAGGGAGTCGGACAGCTGGCTGGTGTTCAGCCCGCTGATCGTGGTGGCCAGGTCGCCCAGCGCGTCGGGCAACTGATAGGGCGACCGGGTGCGCTCCATCGGGATGGTGCCCTCCAGCCGACCGTCCCCACGAGAGGTGACCTCGAGCATCTTGGTTCCGAGCAGGCCCCTCGTCTTGATCGCCGCCTCGGTGCGGTCGCCGAGCCGGATGTCCTTGTCCACGGTGAAGTTGACCAACACCTTCGGGCCGTCGAGTGCGATGGACGAGACCTCACCGACCGCGAAACCGGAGACCTGGACGATGGTGCCGGCGGTCAGTCCGCCCGCATCGGCGAAGTACGCCGAGTAGTCATGGCCGGCCTTGAAGATCGGCAGCTTGTCGTACTGCAGCGATCCGACGATGATCCCCGCGGTGACGGCGAGCCCGACGGTGCCGATGACGATCTGGTTGCGCTCGGCGAAGGTCTTCATCTCGGTGCGCACCTTCCGGTGGACTGGCCCGCCACCTTGACGTACACGGGCTGGCCGCCCTTGCCGTTGAGTTTCAGCACGACATCACACAGGTAGAAGCTGAAGAAATCGCCGTAGATGCCTTGTCGCGCAAGCGCTTGGTACGCATCCGGGAGGGTGTTGATCACGTTGTCGAAGTACTCGTGGTCGGCGACCACGATCCCGGCGGCCCGGTCCGTCTCCCGGACGGTCTTCTGCAGAGGTGGCCGGGCCTCGCTCAGCAGGCCGGCGATGCCGGCGGCGGCTGCGTTGGTGTAGGCGACACCGTCGGTGATGTCCTCCTTGCGGGCCTCCAGGCCTTCGATCAGTCCGGCGAGTGCGTCGACCGCGGTGCCGAACTGGTCACTCTGGTCGCCGAGCGAGCCGAGCACCACGTTGAGGTTGACGATCACCTCGCCGATCAGCCGGTCCCGGTCGGCCAGCGTGCTGGTCAGCGCTGCGGTCTGGGCCAGGAATGAGTTGATCGTCGGGCCCTCCCCCTGGAGCGCCTGGATCAGCTGGCCGGACAGGGCATTGACCTGATCCGGCGACAGCGCCCGCAGCAGCGGGCGGAAGCCGCCGATCAACGCGTCCAGGTCGAGTGCCGGCGAGGTCTGCGCCACCGGAATCGTGCCGCCGGGGGCGAGCCGCGCGGCATCCGCTGCGCCTTCTTCGAGGGCCAGGTAGCGCCCGCCGATCAGATCGTCGTAGCGGATCACCGCGCGGCTGGCTTCGGTCAGCGGTACGGAGCGGTCGGCGGTGAACTCGACCAGCGCGGTGGTGTCGGGCTGGATCTCGACCTTCTCGACCTGTCCGACCTCGACTCCGGCGATGCGCACGAAGTCGCCGCCCTCCAGTCCGGTCACGTTCGTGAACTCGGCCCGGTAGCCGGCGGTCTTCTCACCGAAGCGAAGTTGACCGAAGACCGCGAACAGGCCGAACACGCCCAACGTGCAGATGACCAGGAACACCGTCAGCCGCACCGCGTCATGAAGGATTCGTGTTCTCACGGTTTCTCACCTCCACTCGTCGATGCTCATGGACGGCCTTGCGGTGCCGGAGCGGGCGGCAACGGGGTGGGCTGCAGTTGCGCCGGATGCGGGACCACGAACGGTTCCGAACCGGGTGTGGGTCCGGGCTCGCGCGGCGCGCCGGGCGGCGGCGCCGGCGGGAGCCCCGGCCACAGCGGGGTTCCGTCCGGCGCGTAGAGGTCGGCACCGTACGCCGGGGCACCGGGATACGGGACCGGCCCGATCGCCGGGCCACCGAAAAGGTTTCGGATACTCGGCGGTTCCGGGACGGCGCGGGTGACCGGGAAGTAGTTCGCCCACCCGGGGAACCCGATGCCGGGGTTGGGCCGCCAGTCCAGTCCGGTCCCGAAGCCGGTGTTCGTCACGAGGTTGCGAACCGGCCAATTGTCGTCGACGAACGGCAATGAGCCACAACCCGGTTCGCCACCGGGCCCCCCTTTGGCCCCGACGACGGGCAGATGGTCCGGATACCGGTAGGGGTCGTCGCCGAGCGACAATGCGGTGTCGAGTATCAGGGTGCGGCCGTCGCCTCCCGATGCTTCGTAACCACCCTTGTCGAGCAGGGTTTTCGCGCCGACCAGCAGGCACGTGTACTCCGGGTTGTACTTGTACAGCAGATCGGTGGTCGGCTCGAGCACGTTGACGGCCCTGATGAGGTTGGCCTGATTCGGTGCGAGCAGTCGGATCCCGGAATCGGAGAGCCCGATGGTGGCCAGCAGCAGGGCGTCGAGTTGCGTCGACCGGCTGACGATCGTGGTACTCGTGGTGCTGAGTGCGTCCAGTGTGCCCAGGATGTCCTGCGCCGCGGCGCTGAACGTGTCGTTGAAGCGCTTGACCGCTCGCAGGTCCGCGGTCACCGTCTCGTGGCGCGGATTCAATTCCAGCAGAACCGCATTGCCGTCGGTGATCGTCCGACCGATCCGTTCCCCTTGGCCGCGGAGCGCCTCGGCCAGCGCGGACAGCGTGCTGTTGAGCTTGGCGGGGTCGATCTGATCGAGCACGTCGACCAGGTTCTGGAAGACGGTGTTGACCTCGCTGGTCACGTTGCGCGACTCGATCACCTGGTGGGCCGCCAGTCGCT
This sequence comes from Mycobacterium sp. IS-1496, assembly GCF_001499995.1. Classification (GTDB taxonomy): domain Bacteria; phylum Actinomycetota; class Actinomycetes; order Mycobacteriales; family Mycobacteriaceae; genus Mycobacterium. Next base: position 12,144 of record NZ_LQIU01000021.1, on the reverse strand, counting down.
GCGGGCTGGGGTCGCCGGGGTAGACCAGGTCGACGAACTTGGCGCCGAATACCGTGGTGGCCCGGATCTGCGCTTCCACGTTCGCGGGGATGTACTGGATCTGGTCGGAGTCGATCTCGAGCTCCAACGCCACCGGTTGCCGGCCGCCGATGATCCCCGACACCCGCCCGACCTGCACCCCGCGCATCTTGACCCGGGCGTTGGTCTCCATCACCAGGCCGGAGCGGTCGGATGTGACGGTAACCGGGACAACGGATCTCAACGAGCCGGTGAACAGCACATACGTCAGCGTCACCGATACGACGAAGACCACCAGCAGGATCAGGGTGTACCACCCCGGGTGCAGGCCTCCGTCTCGATCATCCATGGCGCTATCCCGCCAGGTTGAAGTTGCCGGACTGCCCGTACACGGCGAGGGAGAGCATCACCAGCACGAACGCCGAGAAGATCAGCGCGGCACGCACTGCCCGGCCGACCGCCTCCCCGACCCCGGCCGGACCGCCCCGCGCGTGGTAGCCGTAATACGTGTGGACGAGCATGATCACCACCGACAGCGCGGTGCACTGGACGAACGACCAGATGAGGTCGGTCGGATTCAGGAATGTCCGGAAGTAGTGGTCGTACACCCCGGTCGCCTGTCCGTAGAGGACCGTCGTGCCGAACCGGGCCGCCCAGAACGACGCCAGCACTCCCACGCAGTACAGCGGAATCACCACGATGAATCCGGCGATCACCCGCGTGGAGGCGAGGAAGGCGACGGAGCGGATCGACATCACCTCCAGCGCGTCGATCTCGTCGTTGATGCGCATCGCCCCGAGCTGCGCGGTGGCACCGGCGCCGATGGTGGCCGACAGTGCGATCGCGGTGGTGGCCGGCGCGATCAGTCGCACGTTGAAGAATGCGGACGCGAAGCCGGTGAAGGCCTCGACGCCGAGCTCGGAGAAATCGTTGTAGCCCTGCACGGCGACCAGGGCCCCGGTGGTCACCGTGAGGAAGGCGACGATCGCCACCGTCCCACCGATCACCACGAGTGCACCTGCACCGAGGCCCATCTGGGCGATGATCCGGATCAGCTCGATGCGGTAGTGGATCAGCACGTAGTGGATGGACCCCAGCGTGCGACCGTAGAACTTGACCTGCCTTCCGACCCGATTCCACGCTGCCGCCCAGGCTTTGAGCCTGCGTTGGACCCCGCCGCGGGCGGCGGCGCTGACGGCGGTCACAGCGTGACCTTGATCGCGACGGCCGTTGCGACGATGTTGATCGCGAACAACGCCATGAACGTGAACACGACGGTCTCGTTGACGGCGTTGCCGACCCCGGTGGGCCCACCGCCGACGGAAATCCCCTTGTAACAGGCGATCAGACCGGCCGACAGACCGAACAGGGCGGCCTTGATCAAGGCGATCACCACGTCGGGCGCGCCGATGATCAGCGTCAGACCCGCGGCGAACGCGCCCGGGCTCACATGCTGGATGTAGACGCAGAAGAAGTAGGCGCCGGCGAGTCCGACCAGGATGACCGTGGCCGACAGCGCCAGTGACACCGTGGTGGCGGCGAGTACGCGGGGAACGACCAGCGCCTGAATGGGATTGACGCCCATGACACGCAGCGCGTCGAGCTCCTCACGGATGGTTCGAGCGCCCAGGTCGGCGCACATCGCGGTGGCGCCGGCACCCGCCACGACGAGCACGGTCACGATGGGTCCGATCTGCCTGACCGAGCCCAGCGCCGCTCCGGTTCCGGAGAAGTCCGAGGCGCCGATCTCGGTGAGCAGGATGTTCTCGATGAACGTCAGCAGCACCGTGTACGGAATCGTCAGCATCAGGGTCGGCAGCAGCGACACCCGGGCGACGAACCAGGACTGCGCTATGTACTCCCGCCACGCGAAGGGCGGCCGGAACATCTGCACGAAGGTGTCGAGAACCATCGAGTAGAAGCCCCCGAACCCCCGTAAGGGTTTGGCCACCGCCGCCGGAACAGTCACGACCGACTCGCCGAACCGGTGAGTGGTTGTGGGTGCTTGTCTCCGCCGGCGAACACCTTCCCCTCCGAAACGGGCTTCTACCGAAATGCGGACGACGTTAACATCTGGTATAGGCGCGTATCGGTGCTTTCCGGAACTCAAGGACGATGTGGAGGCGGGGTGGTCGGGCCTCGCGGAATCGCCGCGAATCTCGCCGGATGCCGCTACAGTGTCGGCCTGCGCGCCGGCCCGGATGTGCAGGAGGTCGCGTGATGACCGAAGCGTCCACACCCGCCGTGCCCCGCGCTCACCCACGTGCGGTCGTACCGCTCCTGGTGGCGGTGGCGTGCGTATTCGGACCGGCCGCATCGGGTTGGGCGGCGCCGCCGGACATCCCGGCGCAGCCCGCGCAGGCGGCGTGCTCGTACCGGCTCGACCCGCCGCGTCGGATCGATCAACCGTCGGGCACCGCCGTGGTGGCCACCACGATGTCGGTGACCGGGTGCCGGGGCGAGGCGTTCCCGGTCGAGGTGACCGCGTGCATCCGAGCCGACGAGGGCACCCAGTGCCGAACCAAAGGTGCTTGGCTCCCAGCGAGTTTGGAGTTCCGCCCGTGGCGGCCCGGATCCACCTACACCGCGACCGGTCGCGGTTGCGCGCTCCTCGGAAATCCTCCGACGCGGGTGTGCACGCCGATGGGCCCGGTGTCGGTTGTGCTCTGAGGTACGGCGCTGCTCGTCATCCGGATCCGTAGACGGCCACCACGACGGTTCGATCCAGGCTGTTCTCCGACCAGACACCGATCGCCGTGTAGCGACAATCCCGCATGATCGCGAGGTAGGTGGGGTCGTGGTACCACCGGTTGATCAGTTCCACCCCGCTGATGGCCAGGGCCGGGTTGATCGCGACCGTCTCGGCGACCTCTCCGCGGAAGCCCGCGGCCGCTGCCCGGTCCGCCGGTGTCGAACCGTTCGATCCGATGTCTCCGTTCAGGGCACGGTTGACGAGCAGATCTCTGGTATGCCACTCCGCGGCGAGTTGCAGGCGCGGTTCGATTCTCAAGGTGTTCGTGCAGCCCGCCTGACGCTGGACGGTGTAGACGTTGGCCACCACTGCGTCGTTGAGCCTCTTGTTGTCGGCGTACGCCTGCGGCGACGCGGGCAGTGCCACCCCGACCAGCAGGCAGGCGTAGCCGATGTACCTGTAGTCGCGCCGTTTCACGCCATTCCCCCTGTCTCTCAGGGTGCCGACCGATACCCGGCTGCGGAGTTGCGCAGCTGCCAGATCAGCGCCGGGCACAGTTCCCCGACGGCCTGCCCGATGAGGTAGGACGCCTGCATCTCGTCGGAGGTGCCGAAGTCGGTCATCACATCGCCGACCAGATCGGGATAGCTGCGGCCCCGCGAGACCTTGTCGCACAGGCCGTACCCGTAAGCCAGAGCTGCTGCGGCACTGGGAAAGTGGTAGCCAGGCCGCACCGTCACGTTGACCAGGTAGGCGACCTCGTCGGCCCGTGCCGGGGCGGATGTGCCGATGATCGCGGCGCCGACGACGGCCACGGCCGGGATCGTGAGGACTTTCGTCGCCCGCATCGCCGATCACCCTGCTCAGATCGGCGTGAAGTCGGAGATCAGCCATCGGCCGCCGACGTTGTCGAGCGTGACCCGCACGGTGGAGGCCAGGTCGGAGGGCGGACCGTTCCCGATGGCGGTGGTCTGGTTGACGAAGACGAGCACCACCGCACGGTTCACCCCGGCTGACACCGTCGCGGCGGCGGCCACCTTCGCCTCCGCGGAAACCTGCTGTTCTCTGGCGCCGGGGATGACGACGTCGTTGACGAGCGAGGAGTAGGAGTCGCGGAAGTCACCGGTCAGGAAGTCGCGTGCGGTGGTCAGATCCTGCTCGACCGTGTCGGGTCGATAGGTCAGCATCGCCACGGTGCCGTCCCTGGCGGCCTGCAGCGCCGGCCCCGCGGCGACGTCCGAGCCGTGCAGACCCGCGTACTGCCATTTCAGCAGACCGGCGGCGATGGCCAGCAGGAACGCGAGAACGGGAAGGACCACCCAGACGCCCACGTTCTTCCAACCGCGTTCGCCGCGCGGCGGGCGGGTCGGTGGGGTGGTCGGCTCGTCCTCGTCGACACATGAGGGCTCCGTGACCACGTCGGACGACGTGGCCGACTCGGTTGTGGCTGCTGTCGACTGCGGCCGCTTCACTGGCATGAGGCCTCTACCCTCGGACGAACGCGGCCACCTTACCTCTGTGGGGCACCCGGCGTTGCCGGTTCCGCGGGCCCGGTAGGCGCGGCCATCGGCATGCCCGGCTTCGTACTCGGCGGCCGAGGTCGCCGTGTCGACCGTGGAGGGCCTCCGGGGGTTCTCGCATGCGCGGGACTGCACGCAATTGAGACGTCGAGACCGCGTCGGCGGTTCCCCGACCCGTCATAATGGCGATCATGGTTGACAGAAGCGGTCGGGGTACCACGCGCACGGGCACTGAGCGCATCAGGAAACTCGCGCAGGCGGCGCTCAACGCCGACGTGACGGTCGAACAGGTCGACACCATCCTCGACGGGCTCAGCGACACCCTCGACGACCTCAACAGGTCGACGGCCAACCTCGACGTCACACTGGAGCGCTTCAACGAGACCATCAACCAGATCAACGCGCTGGCACCGCGACTGACCGCGGTGGTCGACCGGATGGAGGGCATCGTCGGCCGCGTCGAACGCCTCGTCGGCATGGGCGAGGCCGTGCTGGGCCCGTTGGCCGCGACGGAGAACGCGGTGCGCGGCGCGCTCAACGCCGTGCGTCGCAGCACCGGTTTGTGACCAGCCGCTGTTGCGGCAGCAACGATTCAGCCACGGTTGCGGCAGCAACGATTCAGCCACGGTTGCGGCAGCAACGATTCAGCCGCTGTTGCGCAGCGCTGTCGCCAGCCCGCTCATGGTGAGCAGGATGCCGCGCTGCACCAGCTCGTCGTCCTCCCCCGACCGGTACCGGCGGAGCAGTTCGACCTGCAGGTGGTTGAGCGGTTCGAGGTAGGGGAACCGGTTGAACACCGACCGCGCCAGTGCCGGGTTGTCGGCCAGCAGGTCTTCCTGACCGGTGATCAGCTTGTGCATCCGGATGGTGCGCGCGTGCTCGTCGGCGATCTTGTCGAACACCCGGCGGCGCAGGTCCTTGTCCTCTACCAGCTCCGAATACCGCGCGGCCAGGCCCAGATCCGACTTGGCCATCACCTGAGCCATGTTCGACAGCACCGTCCGGAAGAACGGCCACCGCCGGTAGAGGTCCTGCAGTACCGCCAACCGGTCCTCACCCCCGGCCTCTCCTTCGTCGACGTACTGCTCGAACGCGCTGCCGGTGCCGTACCAGCCGGGCAGCATGACCCGCGACTGGCTCCACGACAGCACCCACGGGATCGCCCGCAGGTCGGAGATGGAAGTCGTCGGCTTTCGTGAGGCCGGCCTGCTGCCGATGTTGAGGGCGCCGATCTCGCTGACCGGTGTCGAGGCCTTGAAGTAGTCGACGAAACCTGGTGTCTCGTGGACGAGTTCGGCGTAGGCGCGCTGCGCCCGCGCCGCCACGTCGTCGAGCACCTCGTAGGCCCTGTTCGCCAGCCCCCCGAGACCTTCGATGTCGAGCAGCGTCGACTCCAGTGTCGCGGCGACCAGTGTCTCGAGGTTGCGGTGGGCGATACGCGGTTCGGCGTACTTGGCGGCGATCACCTCACCCTGTTCGGTGATGCGCAGCGAACCGTTCACCGCGCCCGGGGGCTGCGCCAGGATCGCGTCGTAGCTCGGTCCTCCGCCGCGGCCGACGGTGCCGCCGCGACCGTGGAAGAGCCGCAACCGGATACCGGTCTTGCGGGCCGACTCGACGAGGTCGAGTTCGGCGCGGTAGAGCGCCCAGTTCGCGGCCAGGTAGCCGCCGTCCTTGTTCGAGTCGGAGTAGCCGAGCATGACCTCCTGACTGTCGCCGCGCGCGGCGACCATGCCGCGGTACAGCGGGAGGTCGAGGGCCGCTTCGAGGATCGACGATCCGCGCTGTAGGTCGTCGATCGTCTCGAACAGCGGCACGATTCCCACCGGCGCGTAGGGTTCGTCGCCGGAGACGTCGAGCAGACCCGCCTCCTTGAGCAGGATGGCGGCCTCGAGCATGTCGGACACCGACTCGCACATCGAGATGATGTAGTTGGGGACCGCCTGCGGACCGAACACCCGCACCGCACGCGCGCCGGCCTTGACGATGTCGAGTTCCTTGCGCGCCAGTTCGGAGAGTTCGGCTTTCTCGGAGGTGAGGGGGCGACGGGTGGCGAGCTCGCCCGCCAGGATGTCGATGCGGTCCGGCTCGGACAACGACGCGTAGTCGGCATGCACACCGGCCCATGCCAGCAGCTCCGCGACGACCTCCTCGTGGACGTCCGAGTTCTGCCGCATGTCGAGGCCGGACAGGTGAAAACCGAAGACCCGCACCGCTTCCCGCAGCCGGAGCAGCCGGTCGTCGGCGAGTACGGCACTGCCGTTGTGCCGCAGTGAGGTGTCGACGACGTCGAGGTCGGCGAGCAACTCGGCCGGCGTGGCGTAGCGGTCCAGGCCGAGGTCGAGTTCGTGTTCGGGTTGGACGTCGAGGATCTCGCCGGCGGTGGCGGTGAGCCTGCCGTGGATCACCCGCAGCGCCCGGCGGTACGGTTCGTCGGCGCGGGCGGCCTCGTGGCACGCGTCGGCGAGTGCGGTGAGCTCGTCGCTCACGCGCACCAGCCGCGCCGACATCGACAATTCCTGCTCGAGCCCGGTCAGCTCCTCGAAGTAGTGCTCGAACGCCGTGTACGCGGCGCGAGACGTGGCCAGCCGCACCACTTCCGCGGTGACGTTGGGGTTGCCGTCGCGGTCGCCGCCGATCCACGAGCCGGGCCGCAGGATCGGTTCGGCCAGCAGATCTGTGTCGGGCCACCGAGACTGCAGCGCGGAGCGGACCTCGGCGTTGACGCGCGGGATCACGTCGAAGAACGCGGCCTGGTAGTAACGCAGCCCGGTCTCGATCTCGTCCTGGATCTTCAAGCGCGACAATCTGATCAGCGCGGTCTGCCACAGCGTGAGGATGTGCCTGCGCAATTCCAGTTCGACATCGCGGCCGTCGTCGGTGGTGTCGTGCCCGTGCGAGCGCAGGCGCATGAGGTCGGTGATGCGGTGCTGGGTGTCGAAGACCGTGCGCCTGCGGGTCTCGGTGGGGTGGGCGGTGATCACCGGCGAGACCAGCGCCCCGGTCAGCGCGGCGGCCACCTCGCCGGAATCCAGTTGAGCGGAGTCGAGTTTCGCGTACGTCGCGGCGAGGCTGCTGTCCTGCGGCGGCTCTCCGGCAGCCACGTGCACGGCCCGGCGGCGCTCCCGGTGGATGTCTTCGGCCACGTTGGCCAGCAGCGCGAAGTGGGTGAAGGCCCGGATGACCGGTATCGCGGCGCGGGCGCCGATGCCGTCGAACATCCCGGCCAGGTCGGCGCGGTCGATCTCGGAGCGGCGGACCCGGAAGGATTCCACCCGGGCGCGTTCGACGAGGTCGAACACCTCCGCGCCGTTCTGCTCGCGGACCGTGTCCCCGAGTATGGCGCCGAGCAGCCGGATGTCTTCGCGCATCGGCTCACTGGCTTCGCGGCCGACCTCGGTCCGGGTCACCGAGCCGATCGGTTCGAGCGCGTCAGGGAGGTCAGCCATGCGTTCCAGTATCGGTGCCCGGTGGACCCGCCGCATGGCGGGCGGGTCCACGGGACGATGGACGTGGGATCGGGTCAGACGTCTGAGTTACATCGAGCCGGCGGGCTTGTCCGCGCCGGTGATGTCCCGCTCGTGCTGAGCGCGGCGGGCCAGTTCGTCGTCGTCGACCGGACGCGGTTCCTTCGCGTGCTCACGGTGATCGGGGTGCACCTCTTCGGTCGGCACCATCACTTCGCTGATATCGGGATTGTCGTCTCGAGCCATGACAGTTCGATACCCACCGCGAGCCCGCCGCAACCGGGCTGTGACGGGTGCGACGGGGTCAGCTGTACTTGATCTGCAGGGCCACGCCGACGATCGAGACCACCCAGATGCCGACGACGAACAGGGTCAGCCGGTCGAGGTTCTTCTCCACGACCGTGGAGCCCGAGAGGCTCGACTGGACGCCGCCACCGAACAGCGTGGACAGCCCGCCGCCCTTGGCACGATGCAGCAGCACCAGGAGCACCACCAGCAAGCTGGTGACGATCAGCGTGATCTGCAGTGCGAGAACCATGGCGGACAGCCTACAGGCCGCGAGCCCGTGCTCAGGGCAGGGGCCCGCCTGCGGCGATCGCCGACAGGGTGGCGAACTGCTCGCCGTCGAGGGAGGCGCCACCGACCAGCGCGCCGTCCACATCCTCCTGGGCGACGATCTCCCCGACGTTCTTCGCGTTCACCGACCCGCCGTACAGCACCCGGATCCCGGCGGCCAGCTGTGGCGAGGCGAGCTTGCCCAGCTCGTCCCGGATCGCCTTGCACACCTCTTGCGCGTCGGCGGCACTGGCCACCCGGCCGGTGCCGATCGCCCATACGGGCTCGTAGGCGATGACGGCCTGACCGACCTGCTCGGAGGTCAGCCCCGCCAGCGAACCGCGCAACTGCTCGACGTTGTGCTCGACGTGGTTGCCTGCCTCACGCACCTCGAGGTGCTCACCGATGCAGACGATCGGGGTGATGCCGTGCCGGAACGCGGCGGCGGCCTTCGCCGCCACCAGGGCGTCGTCCTCGTGGTGGTAGGTTCGGCGCTCCGAGTGCCCGACGACGGCGAACGTGCATCCCAGCTTGGCCAGGAACGCGCCGCTGATCTCGCCGGTGTAGGCACCGGAGTCGTGCTGGCTGACGTCCTGTGCGCCGTAGGTCAGGCGCAGTTTGTCGCCGTCGACCAGCGTCTGCACGCTGCGCAGGTCGGTGAACGGCGGGATGACCGTCACATCGACCTTGTCGAAGTACTTGTCCGGCAGGGAGAAGGCGACCTTCTGCACCAGCGCGATGGCCTCGAAGTGGTTGAGGTTCATCTTCCAGTTGCCGGCGATCAGCGGCTTACGGGCCATGGTCTAGGACTCCAGTACGTGGATGCCGGGCAGTTCCTTGCCCTCGAGGTATTCCAGCGACGCACCGCCGCCGGTGGAGATGTGCGAGAAGCCGTCCTCGGGCAGGCCGAGTTGGCGCACCGCCGCGGCACTGTCGCCGCCGCCGACGACGCTGAACGCACCCTTGCCCGTCGCACCGATGATCGCCTCGGCGACCCCCTTGGTGCCCGCCGCGAACGCCGGGAACTCGAACACGCCCATCGGGCCGTTCCAGAACACCGTCTTGGCGTTCGACAGCAGGTTGGCGAACCGCTTCACCGACTCGGGGCCGATGTCGAGACCCATCTTGTCCTCCGGGATGCGGTCGGCCGCAACGGTTTCCGGTTCGGCATCGGCGGAGAACTCGGGTGCCACGACGATGTCGACGGGCAGGTGGATCACGTCGGCGTAGGTGTCGAGCAGCTCGCGGCAGGTGTCGACCATCTCCGGCTGCACCAGTGACTTCCCCACCGGAACCCCTTGCGAGGCAAGGAAGGTGAAGCACATCCCGCCGCCGATCACGAGGCTGTCGGCCTTCTTGGCCAGCGATTCGATCACCGCCAGCTTGTCGGAGACCTTGGAGCCGCCCAGCACCACCGCGTAGGGGCGGTCGGTCGAGCTGGTCAGCTGTTCGAGCACCTTGACCTCGGCGGCCACCAGCGTGCCCGCATAGTGCGGAAGCAGCGTCGCGATGTCGTACACCGAGGCCTGCTTGCGGTGCACCACGCCGAAGCCGTCGGAGACGAACGCGCCGTCGTCACCGACGAGTTCGACCAGGGCCTTGGCCAGCGCCCGGCGCTCGTCGTCGTCCTTGCTGGTCTCGCGGGGGTCGAATCGGATGTTCTCCAGCAGCAGGACATCACCGTCGGTGAGCCCCTCGGCACGGGCCAGCGCGTCGGTGCCGACCACGTCGCCGGCGAGCTGGACGTGCCGCCCGAGTTGCTCGCCCAGCGCGGCGGCGACGGGCTTGAGCGAGTACTTCGGATCCGGTCCGCCCTTCGGCCGCCCGAGGTGGGCGGTCACGATCACCTTCGCGCCGGCCTCGGCGAGCGCCTTGAGCGTCGGCACCGAGGCGATGATGCGGCCGGGGTCAGAAATGGCGCCGTCGTCGTCCAGAGGGACGTTGAGGTCGGAGCGCACCAAGACGCCCCGACCCTCAACGCCGTCGTTCAGCAGATCGTCGAGCGTCTTGACGGCCATTTAGAGGGACTTACCCACTAGCGCGACCAGGTCCACGAGGCGGTTCGAGTAGCCCCACTCGTTGTCGTACCAGGAGACGACCTTGGCCTGGTTGTCGATGACCTTGGTCAGGCCGGCGTCGTACAGCGAGCTGTGCGGGTCGGTGACGATGTCGCTCGAGACGATCGGCGCGTCGTAGTACTTGAGGATGCCCTTGAGCGGACCCTCGGCGGCGGCCTTCATCGCGGCGTTGATGTCGTCGACGGTTCCCGGCTTGGCCAGTTCGGCGGTGAGGTCGGTGACCGAGCCCGTGGGGATCGGCACCCGCAGCGCGTAGCCGTCGAGCTTGCCCTTGAGCTCCGGCAGGACCAGGCCGATGGCCTTGGCGGCGCCGGTCGAGGTGGGGACGATGTTGATCGCGGCGGCGCGGGCGCGGCGCAGATCCTTGTGCGGGCCGTCCTGCAGGTTCTGGTCCTGGGTGTAGGCGTGGATCGTCGTCATCAGTCCCTTGACGATGCCGAACTCGTCGTTGAGGACCTTGGCCAGCGGACCGAGGCAGTTCGTCGTGCACGACGCGTTGGAGATGATGTTCTGGCTGCCGTCGTACTTGTCGTCGTTGACGCCCAGCACGATCGTGATGTCCTCGTCGCTGGCGGGCGCGGAGATGATGACCTTCTTGGCGCCGGCGTCCAGGTGGCCCTGGGCCTTGTCGCGCTTGGTGAAGATGCCGGTCGACTCGACGACGACGTCGACGCCCAGGTCACCCCAGGGCAGCGCCGACGGGCCCTCCTTGATCGACAGACCCTTGAGCGCGTCGCCGCCCACGTTGATGGTCTCGCCGTCCACGGAGACGTCGAACGGCAGCCGGCCGAGGATCGAGTCGAACTTCAGCAGGTGGGCGAGGGTCTCGTTGTCGGTGAGGTCGTTGACCGCCACGATTTCGACATCGGTGTTCTTGCCCTCGAGCTTCTGGGCGGCCAACGCCCGGAAGAAGTTGCGGCCGATGCGGCCGAAGCCGTTGACGCCTACCCGGATGGTCACGTGGATCTCCCCTGTCTGCCTGGCGGTGAATTGCTCGCCCGCCAGCCTAGTGGGGCCGGATTTCGAGCGCGCGGGCTGGTCAGTGCACGGCCAGGCTCTGGTCGGCGTACGGATTGCCCAGCCATTTGCGGCGGATCTGCTGCAGCGTGCCCGCGTCCTCCAACTCGGCCTGCGCGACGCTGATCCGGCTCAGCAACTGCTGGTCGTGCCCGGCGACGGCGACCGCGATGTTCTCGACGGAGAGCCCCTTCTGGACGACCTCGACGCCCGGGAGCTTCTTGGTCAGTTCGGTCAGCGTCGGCCCGAGCGCCATCACGGCGTCACACCGGCCGGCGGACAGATCGGACAGCGCCGTGGCCAGGTCGCCGTGGGGCTCGGTCCGTCCGGCGCGGCCCTGTTCGACGAGGTTCTCGGCGACCTGCCGGCTGGGGTTGTCGCGCTCGACGGCGATGGTCAGGCCGGCCAGGTCCTCGGCCGCGTGCACGTGGGGCAGCCGTGCGGTGTCGACGGCGATGGCCTGTCCGGTGATGAGGTAGGGCGGGCCGAAGGCGGCCCGGTGTTCACGCTCATCGGTCACGGTGACACCGGCGATGCAGTCGAGGTCGCCGGCGGACAGGGCGTCGAAGACCGTCGCGCCCTCGGAGGGGATGAACTGCGCCGTCTCCCCGATCGCCTCGGCGATGGCCGTCATGAGGTCGATGTCGAGGCCGGCTTCACCGTCCATGCCGTTGAACGGCGGGGACGGGACGATCACGCCGACGCGGAGAGTGCCCATACGTCTCTCCTATGTCAAGCCGCTGCCATTTGGCAAGGCTTTTGACGGTGGTTGTGGTCTGTCTGCAAATGGCCGAAGA